>NZ_JBYCZM010000001.1:0-1319390 GCF_057586235.1 Dyadobacter sp. SRI_021 | reverse complement strand
GGGGGCTTTGTTCGGTTCCATTACCTACCCCTCCTTGTAGATTCCCGCACAATTAGCTCCGTAGGCAGTGAAATTTCCTGTGTTGGATAACTCTGCTTTTGAATATGCCTGATCAGTACCTCGCAGCTTTTGCGGCCAATTTCATAGGCGGGCTCAGCAATTGTAGAAAGAGATGGTGATATGATTTTGGACGTTGGATCGTTGGTGAAACCTATAACCCCCACTTCTTCACCTACCAAAATACCGTGCTCCCGCAGCCATAAGATCACGCCGAATGCCTTACGGTCGTTCACGGAGAAGATTGCGTCCGGCGGTGATGTGCTGTTAGACAATATTTCTATGTCCTGGCGCCCGTTCTCATCGCTGAAACCGGAGTGGATTACTCCGTATGATTCGAGATTGTGCTTTTTCAATGTATCGAGATAGCCTCGGAGCCTTTGTTGGGTTAGATTTAGGCCTGGTGGGCCGGCGAGGTGGGCGATTTTGGAATAACCTTGGGCAATCAGATGCTCGGTGGCCATGCAGGCGCCGGTGTAATCGTCCTGAACGATAGCAGATGTTCTGACAGCCTCAGGGACGCGGTCGAAGAATACCAAAGGCACGTCGGCTTCGATCAGCTCCTCAAAATGGCTGAAATCGGTTGTTTCATAGGTAATGCAGGCAAGCAGGCCGTCGACGCTGCTCAGGGATAGTTCACGAACAACTTTCGTTTCCCAATAAGCCGAATCATTCGTCAGGTACAGCATTACCTGATAATTTTGTTCCAAAGCATATTCCTGAATACCCGTGATGACAGTAGAGAAGTAGTAATTGGTAATAGCCGGAATGATCACGGCAATCTTATGTGTCCCGCTTTTGACCAGCCCGGTCGCATTAAAATTGGGGCGATAATTCATTTTGGCAGCCGTATCGAGCACCAGTTGCCTCGTTTCTGCACTTACATCGTAAGTATCCCTCATCGCCCGCGAGACCGTTGCTACCGATATTCCGAGTGCTTTCGCTATGTCTTTGATCGTAGTTAATCTTCTTGTCATTGAACTAACCGCTTCATGGCATGGAATGAAATTCTGGTTTCGATAACGTTCTCGCTACTATTTAAAGCAAATATCTGGAATGCCGCTATAAATCATTGTAAAATTGTACGATTGCAAACGTTTTTTTGGATTGTACAACGACTCAAAGCAAATGAAAAAGCGGGAATTTTTGAAAATAGCCGGTTTGGGCACGCTTGGCATAGCGGGAGCCAATGCGAAAGTTACTGGTGAACCGGGGATCATCGTTCCAACCGACAAAAAGCAGCTCTTCAACATGAGCGGTTATGCAGCGCCCAAAATGGATACGGTGCGTATAGGCTATATCGGTATGGGAAACCGTGGGGGCGGGGCCATTAAGCGTATTGTGCACCTTGCGAGTGTGCATGTGAAGGGCGTGGCTGATATTGTGCCTGAAAAGGCCAACAATGCAAAGAAGTTCCTGACGGATGCCGGACACACACCGGATGCCTATTCCGGTTCACCCGACGCCTGGAAGAAGATGTGCGAGCGTGACGACATCGATTTAATCTACATTTGCACGCCATGGAACCTGCATACACCCATGGCGCTGTACGCGATGGAGCACGGCAAACATGTCGCGACGGAAATCCCGGCAGCTACCACGGTTGAAGACTGTTGGAAGCTGGTTGAAACTTCCGAGCGAACCAAAAAGCATTGCATGATGCTGGAAAACTGTTGCTACGATTTTTTTGAATTACTTACATTAAATATGGCCCGGCAAGGCTATTTCGGAGAAATTGTACACGTTGAAGGCGCCTATATCCACGACATTTTCGAATCACTTTTCCAAAAGGACAAACGTTTCGAACTCTGGCGCTTGAAGGAGAACCGGCGGAATGGGAATTTGTACCCGATGCATGGACTCGGCCCGATTGCCCAGGTATTGGATATCAATCGTGGCGATAAAATGGATTATCTGGTCTCGATGAGCAGCAACGACTATATGTTGCAGGCGAGGGCCAACGAACTGGCTGCCAAAGACCCCGATTTCAAGCAATTTGCAGGAAAATCGTTCCGTGGCAATATGAATACTTCCGTTATCAAAACGAATAAGGGAAAGACTATCATGTTACAACACGATGTCTCTTCTCCCCGGCCCTATTCACGCCTACACCTGATCAGCGGTACGAAAGGTGCCGCTCAAAAATATCCGCTGCCCGAAGATGGCACGCAGGGCCGCATTTCGCACGGGCACGACTGGATTAAACCTGAGGAATTCAAAGCGCTTGAACAGCAATATCAGCCCGAAATCGTGAAGCGCGTAGGTGCATTGGCGAAAAAGGTAGGTGGTCACGGGGGAATGGACTTCCTGATGGACTGGCGATTGATTGACTGCCTCCGCAACGGGCTGCCATTGGACCAGGACGTATACGATGCAGCGTCATGGAGTGTGATATCGCCTTTAACGGAATGGTCGGTGGCGAACAGATCGAATTCAATCGATGTGCCGGACTTTACCAATGGTTCGTGGAAGAAAAACAAGCCCGTGGACATTGCATTGAAGGAGGGCGGTAATACAGAAGTAAAATCATAAAAGCGTATGAAAGTTATTATTTCGGAGACAAAGGAGGAGCTAGGGCAAAGTGCGGGGGCATATGCCGCCATGATTATCCGGGACACGATTACCCGGCAGGGGTATGCCAATGTAATTCTGGCAACGGGAACAAGCCAGTTTGAAACATTGAACCAGCTGATCGAAGAGAAGGATATTGACTGGTCGAAAGTCACGATGTTTCATTTGGATGAATATATTGGCCTACCCGTGACACATCCGGCGAGTTTCCGGAAATATCTGGCCGAGCGGTTTTTGTCGAGAGTGCCTTCTTTGCGCGCTTCGTATCTTATTAATGGAGAAGGAAATCTGGAAAAGGAACTGGAATACCTGGCCCGGGAAATTGGTGAGCGCCCGATAGACGTAGCGCTGGTAGGCATTGGCGAGAATGGACATTTGGCTTTCAACGATCCTCCGGCTGATTTTGAGACAGATTCGCCGTATTTAGTAGTAAACCTCGACGAGCCTTGCCGCCGTCAGCAAATGGGTGAGGGGTGGTTTGGATCATTGGAAGAAGTGCCGTTGCAGGCAATCAGTATGTCGGTGCGGCAGATCATGAAATCGACGCACATCATTTGCTCGGTTCCCGATGAAAGAAAAGCGGTAGCAGTTAAGAATAGCCTGGAAAACGAGGTTAGCAATGCATTCCCGGCGAGTATTTTGCAGCTTCATCCGAATTGTACGTTTTTCCTGGACAGAGAATCGGCCAGCTTGCTGTCGGCCATCGAAACTGCCGATAAAAATATCGAAATGCCGAAATAGCAGCGCCCTTACGGGTAAAAAATAGTGGTACAGTAGCTTCTATTCCAAACCGTTATCCCTAAACCTATGGAAGCACCGTCTATTGTTGTTCCAAAAGAAGTAAAGCAATCCAATGCACCGGGCCGGCTGGCGTCGATCGACGCATTGCGGGGATTCGATATGCTGATGATCGCAGGTGGCGGGCAGTTTATAGCCACGTTGGGCGGAAAGACGGGCATTCCGTTCATCGACGCTGTCGCTGCGCAGTTCGAGCACCCGGCGTGGAATGGCTTTACATTTTACGATTTTATCTTCCCGTTGTTTCTTTTCCTGGCCGGTACCTCGCTCGCATTCAGCGTCACGGGCGGCTTGGCGAAGGGTATTTCACCTTCAGTGATCAGAAATAAAGTGTTCAAGCGGATGCTGATCCTGATCGCATTGGGTATTCTTGACAAGAATGCGCCGATGGATATTTTCGACCCCGCACATATACGCTACGGAAGCGTGCTCGGGCGCATCGGGCTCGCGACGTTTATTTCCGCTATTTTGTATATGAAATGTGGGGCAAATCAACGGTTGTATATTGCTGCGGGCATCCTGGTCGCTTATTATTTGACATTGCTAGTAGTGCCTGTGCCGGGCTTTGGCAGCGGCGACCTATCCTTTGAGGGAAACCTGGTGGGATGGATTGATCGTAATTTCATGCCGGGCATATTGAAGCAGGGTACTTACGACGAGCTCGCATTACTTACCCAATTTCCGGCGATATGTCTCACACTTTTTGGAACGGTGGCGGGTGACATTTTGCTGGGACAAGGCAATGCAAATCCCAAACTCAGAAAACTATTCCTATTCGGTTTTGCGGGAATCGTTATCGGACTGGTCTGGAATTTCGTGTTTCCTATCAACAAACACCTCTGGTCGAGCTCGTTTATTATGCTTACTTCGGGAATGGCGTTTGTGATGCTTGCATTGTTTTACTGGATCATCGATGTGCAGGGGTACCACAGATGGGCGTTTTTCTTCCGCGTAATAGGGCTGAATTCATTGGTTATTTACCTGGCCGTGCGGTTTGTGGATTTCAACGAATCATCGCGACTGCTTTTTGCGGGCATCTATAAACATGCGCCGGAAAACTGGCACGAGGTGTACAACACGTTGGGCGGTTTTGTGCTGGTATGGCTGTTCCTCTACTTCTTGTATCGTCATAAAATATTCGTTAAAGTATAGCCTATGAAAACCGTCGACACGGAACGCAATGCTGGTGAAATATCCCGAAGATCGTTTTTAAAAAACACTGCCGGTTCGGTAGCGCTGTCGATGGCGGGTGACGCTCCGGTAACCGCAGCAGCTCCGATTTTTAATACACACAGTAATAATCCGCTTTCTATGGCATCAGATAAAAGCCTTATCGGCGCTTATGGTCCCTGGGCCGCCTCATTGCTTCCGGCGCAGCCTCCGCTTTCTTTTCGTAATAAAAAATGGGATAATATCGATGCCTGGCGGAAAGAAGCTTTGGCGAAAACGATAGAGTTGGTGTCTGCTCCTGCGAAACCGGCATTGCCAAAGGTTACTGTCAAGAAAAAGTATACCTACGATGGACTGGAAATAGAAGAACTATCGTGGCAATTACCTTACGGGCGGCCTACCGAAGCGGTTTTGCTCAGACCGGCAGGCGTTACCAAACCTTTGCCGGGCATTCTGGGACTTCATGATCATGCGGGAATGAAGTATTTCGGATTAAGAAAGATTGTCAAAACTTCCGGTGACCAGCATCCGATATTGAAAGAGCATCAGGAAACGGATTACGGTGGTAAGGCTTGGGCGAATGAGGTTGCAAAGCAAGGTCACGTGGTGTTGGTGCATGATACTTTTGCGTTCGGTAGCCGCCGGGTCTATTATGAAGACACAAAAGGACTGAACTGGGGCGCCGTAAGCACTGAAGGCAAATCGGACGTAGATCCCGAAAAACCCGAGAATATCAAGACTTACAATGCGTGGTCATCGGAGCATGAGCATGTGATGTCCAAATCGCTGTTTTCGGCCGGTACCACCTGGCCGGGTGTGTTTCTGGCAGAAGATCAAGTTGCGCTCGATATTCTGGCAGACCGGAAAGAAGTAGATGCCAACCGCCTTGGCTGCGGCGGGCTTTCGGGAGGTGGTTTACGCACGGTGTACCTGGCCGGCCTCGATCCCCGCATTAAATGCGCCGTTTGCGTCGGTTTTATGACGACCTGGAAGGATTTGATCTTGAATAAATCATTCAATCATACCTGGATGACCTACACGCCGTTGCTGCCCAAGTACCTTGATTTTCCCGAGATTCTGGGCCTGAGGGTGCCATTACCTACATTAGTTTTAAACAATAACCAGGACGAACTGTACACACTTCCAGAAATGAAGGCTGCGGATGCTATCCTGACAGAAGTTTTCAAAAAAGCGGGGGCCTCCGACAAATATAAAGCCAGTTTTTACGACGGGCCGCACAAATTTGACGCAGATATGCAGAAGGAGGCCTTCGAATGGTTTAAGAAGTGGCTGTGAGGTAAATTTCCGCCCAGCGAAGGTCTTCCGGTGTTGTGATTTTAATATTCTCGTAAGCGCCATCGATAAGCTGGATGTGGTAACCCCAGGCTTCGAGCACGCTCGCGCAATCCGTGAACGATTCGTGGTAATCGGCGGTAAATGCGGCTTTCATCCACGACGATCTAAAAGTTTGGGGGGTCTGGATAAGTCGGAAGAGCGTGCGGTCCATCGCCTTGTTGCCTTCGTTCTGGCCCACAATCCGAATGGAATCTTTCAAAGGTACACTCACCACCGCAGCGCCGTGTGATGCGGCTTTTGTAAAACTCTCGGCGATAATCTCCCGCGAAATAACCGGCCTAACGCCGTCGTGAACCGCCACGAGGAATTCGTCCTGCTCGACAATGCAATTCAATCCGTTTTTGACCGAGTGAAAACGGGTTTTGCCGCCCGCTACCAGCTGATGGGCGATGGCGAAGCTATGTTTTTTACACAATTCTTCCCAAAAACCGAACTGCTCTGATGGTAGTACTACGATAATGCGCAGGTTGGGCGAATAACCGGCAAATGCACGGATCGTGTGCATCAGCACGGGCACGCCGTTTACGGAGAGAAACTGTTTCGGGATATCACTTTTCATGCGGCTTCCGGTTCCGCCGGCCACGATGATGACGTATTCTTGCATTGGATTCAGGACTCATAAAAAATGGTCATTTACGGCTCAGGACGGGCGTCGCTGATCATAAATGACCATTGGATTTCAGGGTTGTATGTTAAATGATCAGCATCGCATCGCCGTACGTGAAGAATTTGTATTTCTCCTTGATGGCGATATCATAAGCTTTCATCACCAGATCAAAACCTCCGAAGGCGCAAGCGGCCATCAAAAGGATCGATTCGGGCAGCTGGAAATTCGATAGCAATGCATTGGCAATCTTGAAATCGTACGGAGGAAACACGAACTTGTCCGTCCAGCCTTCCACCGGTTTCAAATGGCCGCTCGCTGACACCGACGACTCGATAGCTCTCAAAGACGTGGTACCCACCGCGCAAATACGCTTTTTACCATCAATTGCCTTATTCACAACGTCGGCGGTACTTTGTGTAATGCGGTAGTTTTCGGAGTCGGTTTTGTGTTTGGTCAGATCTTCCACGTCTACGGTGCGGAATGTGCCTAAACCTACGTGCAAAGTAACAGGAGCGAAGCTAACCCCTTTGATTTCCAGGCGCTTCATGATGGCTTTGGTGAAGTGCATACCGGCAGTGGGGGCGGCTACGGCACCTACGTGCTCCGCAAAAATGGTTTGGAAACGCTCGCGATCGGCGCTTTCCACCTTGCGGCGGGAGATAATTTCGGGAGGAAGCGGAGTTTCGCCCAGCTCGTCGACCAGCTTCATAAACGCGTCGTTGTCGCCGTCGTAAAGGAAACGGATCGTACGGCCGCGGGAAGTGGTATTATCGATTACCTCAGCTACCAGGTCGCTGTCGCCGAAATACAGCTTGTTACCCACACGGATTTTACGTGCTGGATCAACCAGAACATCCCAAAGGCGCATTTCACGGTTCAATTCGCGCAACAGGAAAACTTCGATTTTCGCGCCGGTTTTCTCCTTTTGGCCGTAAAGGCGGGCAGGGAATACCTTCGTATCGTTGATAGCCATTACATCGCCGTCGTCAAAATAATTGATCACATCGGCGAATGTTTTATGTTCAATTTCTCCTGTTTTCCGGTGAACGACCATCAGGCGGGACTCTCCGCGGTCGGAAGGATGAAGTGCGATTAAACTCTGGGGAAGATCAAACTTAAATTCGGATAGCTTCATAGCTGGATATTCTGTGAATTTCTTTGGTCGTAGATAATGTCAGGAAAAAAGGGTAAATCCCGATTTCTGGCGGATTCCGGCACTTATTACAACTGAATTATAGCAATTATTAACTAGATAAGCATTCACCTTTCAAAGAAAATTTCATAGCGGGAATACTTGCAGGCGTTTCAAATTGCCCAAAAAATTTGTATAATCAGCCCTTATCTAAAATAAGACCGCAAAAGTAGGAATTTTTTTAAAAAATTTCAAGAAATACGACAGTTTTAATGTGCCGTGAAGCGGCGAGCTCTCCATTTGGATGCATTTGCATTCACTTCCTCATTCTGAACAGGTTTGCTTTCATGCAAAGTATCGCTAAGAAGGGCGGAGATCAGCGCTGCAAGGCCCGCGACCTCTTCATCGTTTTTTGTACTTAACACATCCGGATTGAAATGCCGGCTCACAAAATTGGTATCGAAGCTGCCGTTCACGAATACTTCGTGCTGCATCACAAACCGGCAGAATGGAAGCGTGGTCTGCACACCCGTAATCTGGTATTCGTCAATGGCTCTCATCATTTTCCGAATCGCCGTTTCCCGGTTTTCGCCATAAGTAATCAGCTTGGCGATCATCGGATCGTAGTAGATCGGGATTTCCATGCCCTGTTCAAAACCATCGTCCACCCGCACGCCATTGCCGTCAGGCTTCACGTACGTATGCAAAGTGCCGATGTCGGGTAGGAAATGATTGGACGCGTCCTCGGCGTAAACCCTGATTTCAATGGCATGACCGCGGATCTGTAAATTTTCCTGTGCGATGGCCAGGGGTTGTCCTTCCGCGATTCTGATCATCTCTTTTACCAGGTCCACGCCGGTGATCATTTCCGTTACCGGGTGCTCTACCTGCAAGCGGGTATTCATTTCGAGGAAGTAGAAATGCCGGTTCTCATCCATGATAAACTCTACTGTACCCGCCCCGTAATAGTTGCAGGAGCGTGCGACGTCCACTGCGCAGCGTCCCATTTCCTCGCGAATTTCAGGGGTAATGGAGATCGACGGTGCTTCTTCCACCACTTTCTGATGCCGCCGCTGAATAGAGCATTCTCTTTCGAAAAGGTGGATAATGTTGCCATGATGGTCGCCCAGGACCTGGATTTCAATGTGCTTCGGCGAGGTAATGTATTTTTCAATGAAAACGGACCCGTCTCCGAATGCCGCCTGTGCCTCGCTCACTGCCCGGTCCATTTGCTCGTCGAATTCTGCTTCGTTTTCTACGACGCGCATGCCTTTCCCGCCACCGCCGGCGCTGGCTTTGATGAGAATCGGGTAACCAATGCTGTCGGCAATGCGTTTGGCCTCGTTGCGGTCGTCGATGGCGTCCGGTGTGCCGGGTACCATCGGGATATTGTACTTCGAAGCCGCTCGCTTCGCAGCGAGCTTACTTCCCATGATCTCGATTGATTCCGGCGAAGGACCTATGAAGATCAGCCCGGCCTCCTTTACCCGTTTCGCAAAACCTGCATTTTCGGAGAGAAACCCATAGCCTGGATGGATCGCGTCGACGCCCAGTTCTTCGCAGACTTTCAGGATTTTATCAATATTCAGATAGGACTCAGAAGATGGGGCCGCGCCTATGCACACGGCTTCGTCGGCGTAGCGTACGTGCGGGGACGCACGATCCGCCTCGCTGAACACGGCGACTGTCGCGATGTCCATTTCCCGTGCGGTACGCATGATTCTCAAAGCAATTTCGCCCCGATTGGCGATTAGAATTTTTCGGATTTGGGGCATAAAAATGGTGGTAAGGTTTGGAATACCGAGTGCCGAATAAAGGCACTCTTCCCATTAATTTACTAACTTACCGTAGGTTGCAATGACGAAGGTCTTTTTTTAGTTAAATGTAAATTTTTTATTTTTGCATTTATCTAACATTTAAATCATCAGTTACCCACATAAAAAAAGAGAGAGTGGATATTTTCGAGAAATTGCGCAACAACTCAGGTCCGATCGGAACGCCAGCCAAAATGCTGAACAGCCACCATTATTTTTCGTTTCCGATGCTGGAAGGAGAGCTTGGGCCGCGCATGAGATTTATGGGACGGGAAGTGCTGAACTGGAGTCTCAATAATTACCTGGGTCTGGCGAACCATCCGGAGGTTCGTAAAGCGGATGCCGAAGCCGCTGCCAAATGGGGCCTCGCGTACCCGATGGGCGCAAGGATGATGTCGGGAAACTCTACCCTGCATGAGATTTTTGAAAAGGAACTGGCGCAGTTTGTCGGTAAAACAGATGCATTCCTCCTCAACTACGGTTACCAGGGCGTCATGTCCGCGATCGAATGTCTTTGCGACCACCGCGACGTGATCGTATACGACGCCGAATCGCACGCATGTCTGATCGATGGTATCCGCCTGCACAAAGCGAAACTGGGTGAATATTACAAGTTCAACCATAACGACATGGTGAGCCTTGAAAAGAATCTGATCCGTGCGACCAAACTCGCAGAGGAGAAAGGCGGCGGCGTGTTGGTGATTACCGAAGGCGTTTTTGGAATGTCAGGTAAAGTAGGCGATCTGAAAGCCATTGCCGAATTGAAAAAGAAATACAGCTTCCGTTTGCTCGTAGACGACGCGCACGGCTTCGGCACAATGGGCGAAACTGGTGCCGGTGTAGGCGAGTTGCTGGGTGTGCAAGACGAAATTGACCTTTATTTTTCTACATTCGCGAAGTCGATGGCGGCTATCGGAGCGTTCATCGCTTCGAACGATCCGGAAATCATCATGTTCCTCAAATACAATATGCGTTCGCAAACCTACGCGAAGGCACTCCCGATGCCTTACGTAGAAGGCGGCCGCAAACGTCTTGAGATGATCAAGCAAATGCCGGAACTGCGTGCGAAGCTTTGGGAAAACGTCAGGGCTATGCAGGACGGTTTGCGTGCCCGTGGCTTCAATATCGGTGAAACTGAGTCGCCTGTAACACCGGTTTTCCTTCACAGCGAGGGCGGTGTGCCTGAGGTTACCCGCATGGTGCGCGACTTGCGCGAGAACATGGGAGTTTTCTGTTCGATCGTGGTTTACCCGGTAGTACCGAAGGGCCAGATCATGCTCCGCATCATTCCGACTGCTTCGCATACGCTCGAAGATGTTGAATATACGCTGAACGCTTTCACGACGCTCGCCGAAAAACTCAAAAACAGAGTTTACCAGAGCGACGCAGTACAAGAAGTCGTGGAATAGTTATAAAACCGCTTTTTTTGCGTACAGAGGGCTTTTTTTGAAAAAGCTCTCTTTTTTATTTACTATCGGACAATAAAACCTGCCAATCTTAACTCATTGTTAATGAGTGTATTATCTTTGGTTGGGTGTTTAATTGTATTTTAGAAGTGTTTTTTTTTGTTTTTTGGGTTGCTTAAATGGTTTTAATTACTAAATTTCGGTCAAAACATGCGTTTTTAGCGTGTGAGAGGCATTTTTTAAAACTAAAAAACAAAGAAAACATGGCAAGATTCGATGAAGTAAAAGAACTGGTTCTTTCACTGGAGGGCGATTTCGATAAGTTCTATAACAAAGGTAACCAGGCTGCCGGAACTCGTGTACGTAAGGGCATGCAGGACCTGAAAACGTTGGCTCAGGATATTCGCGCGGAAGTTCAGAACAAAAAGAACGCAGGCGAATAATCAGCAAGCACACGGAAGACTTTAAAAGCCCCGACGATGATCGCCGGGGCTTTTCCTTTTTCAGAATTTTGCTTCGTTCACCATCGTGGCAATACCACGGACGGCGATCTTTTTGGTAGTGGCGTCGTAAATCTCGGTGGATATTTCCGCGATATGCTTGGCTGGATTGATGGATACGATCTTGAAAACGGCGCGATACTCCGTTTCGACATACATGGGTCGCAAAAACTCCACGGTTTGCTTCAGATAAATGGAGCCGAAACCGGGGAACTGCGTGCCGAGTACTTTCGTGAAAACCGTGATACCCAGCATTCCGTGGATAATCGGTTTTTTGAACTGCGTGGTGGCAGCGTATTCAGCATCGAGATGGACCGGGTTGTTATCACCAGTCAGATCAGCGAATGCCTGCACTTGCTCTTGCGTGAATTTGAAAAGATGGTCGAATGTCGAGTCGACAACAGGTTCTATTTGCATAAATGGGTCATTTACTTAGATTGGAATTTCAAAAATACATCTAAAACGCAAAAAGCCGCCTGACGGTAGGCGGCTTCCTGCTTCAAATTGAACGCTGGTCTATTCTTCTATATCTTCGGCCAGCACGACTACCCCATTGTCTTCGGATAGTCCGTCAAGGGCTTTCGGAGCCCTGGCATTGTTCCTTTTATTTTTGAATTTTTTAACCTGCATTTTCAGGGTATCTATTGCTAAGTCGGTTGCTTCTTCAAAGGTGGTTCCCTGCTCCCTCACAAACATCGTCCCGCCGGGCACATAGAGCTTCACTTCGAGGAGTTTGGTATGCAACTTGGTGTTTTCATTCCTGTCGAGCTTAAGGAATACCTCTCCACTGGTGATCCGGTCATAGAACGTATCCAGTTTATCCAATTTTTGCTGAATAAATGTCAGCAATTTGGGATCGGCATCAAAGTGAATTGCTTGCATCTGCAGTCTCATAAGCACACATCATTTTAAAGTAAAACATATTTCCAACCGTTTTCCAGATTTCGGACCGGAGGTTTATTCATCTTCGGATAGTTATAAAAAACGCGTACTATCCGGGCTGATCTCCTGGTTGAATCTGCCTTAACGGTAGATTAAATAAAAGGAAATATTAAGTTAATGTCAAGTAATAACCGTGGTTTTTAAGGTACATTTATTTGCCTGTAAAAACCACGTATACGGGTCTTACGCCTCTTCCAAAAGTGTCCTGAAAGAGACATATTGCCCGTTGAAAAGCTCGTGATGGCGCTCCTGCATGGCCGGTTGAAAATGGGTTTGATATGCCAGAAAATCTTCCATCGTCCTGAATTTAAACTGGGTAGTGTAGGTCGAACCTTCGTTCTCGATCTCGGTGAGAAGCCGCAGCAGCTTGCATTCCAGCGGTAGCTCCGTAGCATTGATTTCCGGGATATACACCGATTTCATATAATGCAGCCAATCTTTTTCGGCCTGGTAACTGATATTGACTGTGATGTTATAGACGATCATTTTATAAAAATTTATGTTTGCGAGTTACATTTGCATGCATATACTTATTCACCGTAACCAGTATTATCATGAATATTCTTCTACACGCCCATTCGGGGCTCCGTTATGTGGTGTTAGGACTTTTGATTGCAGCGATTTTTACGGCGTACTCCAACTGGCAGAAGGGCAGCCAGGACGACAGCAAGCTGTACCTCTTTACCCTCATCGCAACCCACACTCAGTTGTTGATCGGACTGGTGCTGTATTTCATGAGCCCCAAAGTTAACTTCGATCTGATCAGCGAGAAAGTATTTCGGTTTTATTCGATAGAACACGTATTCATGATGCTGATCGCCATTGTGCTCATTACTGTGGGAAGGGTGCGCTCGAAGAAGCTCACCGGTGCCGACAAGCACCGGACGGTATTGTACTTCTACGCATTGGCCCTGATCATTATCCTGGTAGCTATTCCCTGGCCTTTCCGGAATCTGGGATCGGGATGGTTTTAAGGTACTTCGGCCGTCGGCTATCGGCGGTCGGCTTTTTTAGTTTGATAGCCGACAGCCGATAGCCGAAGTTCTACCCAAACAGCTCGCTCGACAAGTATCGGTCGCCGCGGTCGCAGATGATGAAGACGATCACGCCTTCTTTCAATTCCTTCGCCAGCTCTATGGCGGCCCAGGCAGCGCCTCCGCTGCTCATTCCGGCAAAAATTGCCTCTTCGTTGGCCAGTCGGCGGGTAGTGAGTGTGGCATCGTCCTGCGACACTTCGATCACGCGGTCTACGCGCTCTTTTTCAAATATTTTTGGGAGATATTCCACCGGCCATTTGCGGATGCCAGGAATATTCGACCCGTCGTTGGGCTGGCAGCCTACGATCTGGATGTTGCTGTTTTGCTCTTTCAAATAGCGCGATACCCCCATAATGGTGCCGGTCGTCCCCATTGAAGATACGAAGTGGGTGATCTGCTGATCGGTATCGCGGTAAATTTCCGGCCCTGTGGTCCGGTAATGCGCTTTCCAGTTATCGGGATTGGCAAATTGGTTGAGCATGAAATAATCGCCGGCGGCCGCTTTTTCTTCGGCCAGGTCGCGGGCGCTTTCCATCGTTTCCGTGAGGATCACCTTTGCTCCGAATGCCTCCATCGTGAGCACGCGTTCGCGGGTGGAGCTCTGCGGCATCAGTAGCTCTATTTCGAGGTCGAAAAGCCGGGCGATCATGGCCAGTGCAATGCCGGTATTGCCACTGGTAGCTTCTACGAGCTTCATGCCGGGCTTTATTTCGCCGCGTTCGAGCGCGCCTTTGATCATGCTGTACGCCGCGCGGTCTTTCACGCTGCCGCCGGGATTGTTGCCTTCCAGCTTGCCGAATATGCGGACGTTGGGATTGGGATTAACTCTTCGTAATTCAACCAGGGGTGTATTGCCTACCAGATCCAGTAATGATGACATGGTGTATTCGTGATGTTGTGATTCAAAAAAGGTACGTATACAAAGTTACCGGCGGTCCGGCGACTTTCGGAAAGCGTAAATCAACAACATCGAACGGACTGAAAGAATGCCCGCCGGAAAGAAAATGTAGAAAACTTGGTTGCAAAAAGCATATTTACCCTATGAAACTAGTGGGATGCAAATATATCTGAATATTTACTGAATATTGGCGAAAAAATCCTGAGTGCCGGTGAGAAAGAAAAGAACTGTGCTGCTATGAGTGCCTGTCGGATACTTGAACAGCTCCACGTTGGTAGCGCCCAGTTTTTGCATTGCATTGTAGGCATTCTGGGAATTGAAAAAGAAAACCAGCTGATCCGCATCGCCATGATAGAGCCTTGTCGGCGTTTTCGGCTTCCAATTGTAAACATCGTTATCAGCAATGGCATCGATGAATCCCTTATCGGTACCGTCGTTGAGTTGTCTTTTGAAAGAATCGTTGAGGATGTTGCTGAAACTTTCGTTGATTGCCACATTAACGCCGTTTTTTGCGATTTGGGACGCGTACTTATCGGTGAAATAGTATGTGGATGGTTTATTCAGCTTATATATTCTGTCATACGTCAATAGCACCCACAGGTACAGGGAGTTGTAAGATGAAATGCCTTGCGTGGGAGAATTGATGATGTATTTCATGAACGCGGTTTTATCGTATGCACCTGCCCCGCAACTCGACGCCCGAAGATTGAATTCCGACGCAGCCTCTTCTTCGATCTTCTTCTGCAGTGCCATCGTCGCGTATCCGCCTTCCGAGTAGCCTGCAATGTATAATTTCTCATCCCATTTGACTTCTGTTTGGCCTCTTAGAAATTCTTTGCAGGCGCGGATCATATCCAGGGATGCCGATGCGAGGCTCGCAGCATGCTCGTACGGGTGCGGGAGATTGTCGGAAGCGCCATAGCCAATGTAGTCGGGATATGCTATAATATACCCCATTGAGCCAAAAAGAGACCCGAACGATGCCCCCTCAGTACCATCCTGGAAGAGGGATGGTGCTTCATTCTTGTTGGTGATGGTTCCATGCTGCACGCTGATCATTGATACCGGGCCCGTAACCACGGGCAATACCAGCGCTCCGGAAGCAGTTATTTCAGCGCCATCGGTGTTTTTGGTTTTGTAGGTGATTTTATAAACCCTAACCCCATTTTTTACATACGCACTCGCCAACCCGCCTAATGTTCCGGCTTTTTGAATGATTTGTTCTTTGGTTAACGTCGTAATCGAAGTACTTTCCTTCAAATAGACATTCTCCTCGGTAGGCGGTACCAGTTTGGTATCATCATCCTTACATGAGTTGAGGATTAGCAGGCTCCAAATGAGCAGGAAGCCAAGGTATCGAAATGAAAGGGAAGGGATAGATTTTTGCATAGCTAAAAGATAAACAGGCCATTAGTATATCAGTGGTAACGCATAATGGCCTGTTTTTGATGAGAAATTCTCCTTTTTCTTCTGTTAAATTTTACTCATATACCAATTGATCATCCTGGCCGTGGCATCCGGACGTTCCACCATGCCCATATGACCTGCTTCGGCGAAGATCAGCGGATAGCTCTTTTTCGGATATTCGGCGAGTTCGATGACGCTCTCGAAGGGGATTAGCTTGTCCTGCATTCCGATGATGAACAAAACAGGGAAGGGCAGGCCGGATAGCACCGCGGTGCGGTCGGGGCGGTTGCGCATGGCTGTGATACCGGCGATGAGCGCTTCGGCCGGGAGTTTCCCAAAATATGCGATATGTTCTTTGATACGCTCCGGATAAAGTTCTTTATAACGCTCACCGAAAAGGTTTGCGGCAGTACTTTTGACGAAGGACTCGGTGCCGTAGGTCCTTAGCAGGTCGATCATCTGGCCGCGCTGATGTTTCTTCGCATCATCATCGGCGTACGCTGTGGAATGGAAAAGCCCGAAACCTTCAAGCATATCGGGGTATTTTTCAGCAAATGCAAGAGAAATATAGCCTCCCATCGAATGGCCGATCAATGTACATTTCTGAATGTTGGCGTTGGTCAGGAAGCGATGCAGTTCGTCCGCATATTCCTCCACCGAATGGCAGGAAGTAAGTAACGAAATGTTCGGTCTTACTACCGTGTAAGAGTCGTTGATCGCAGCGTCGAGGCTGTCCCAAATCGTGTCATCTATGCCATGACCATGTAGTAATACCAAAGTTTTCCGGTGTAGATTCATATAGATTTGCATTCAAGGTTGAGAACTTGTTTGCCTAAATATACTAAACCTTCGCCCGTTTGCGGTCCTAGTGGCTAACTTTCGCCATTTCTTCCTCGCGCAGCGCGCGGCGGAGGATCTTGCCTACATTGGTTTTGGGAAGCTCTTTCCGGAACTCGATCTGCCGGGGATTCTTGTAGCCCGTGAGGTTTTCCTTGCAGTATGCTTTTACCTTTTCCTCAGTCAGTTCGGGGTCTTTTTTGACTACGAAAATTTTCACCATTTCCCCTGATTTTTCGTCCGGGATGCCCACACAGGCCACCTCCGCAACGCCGGGGCATTGGGCTACCACATCTTCTATTTCATTGGGATAAACGTTGAAACCCGAAACGAGGATCATATCCTTTTTCCGGTCTACGATCTTGAAGAAACCGTCAGGGTCCTCGATACCGATGTCTCCCGTTTTGAACCAGCGGCCAGATTCGTCTTCGAGGATTACTTTGGCGGTTTCATCGGGGCGGTTGTAGTAGCCCAACATAATCTGCGGGCCTTTCGCGCAGATTTCGCCGCGCTCTCCTACCGGCAGCCATTTGTCGTCCTCACCAAGTATACGCATTTCGGTACTCGGGAAGGGCAAGCCGATGGTACCTTGCTTGTGTTTGCCGTTCAAGGGGTTCACCGAGAGTACCGGCGAGGTTTCGGAAAGTCCATAGCCTTCCACCAGCGGGCAGCCGGTCGCTTTTTCCCAGCGCTCCGCGACGATCTTTTGCAGCGCCATGCCGCCCGCGATCGTTATTTTAAGGTTCGAGAAATCGACCGAAGCAAATTCCGGGTTGTTCAGCAAGCCATTAAAGAGGGTATTCAAGCCCGGGAAAATATGGAAAGTGTATTTTTTGAGTTCTTTAATAAATGCAGGAATATCTTTCGGGTTGGTGATCAGCACATTCAATGCTCCCCATTTGATACCGCACAACCCGTTGATTGTCATAGCAAAGACGTGATACAGCGGTAACGCGGCGATGAGCGTCAACTGCCCGGTTGTTTCCGAGTTGCGCATTTTGGACATCAGCCATTCATTAATGCCCTCCACATTGGCGATCAGGTTCCTGTGCGTAAGCATGGCGCCTTTAGATACACCAGTGGTACCCCCGGTATATTGAATAAATGCGATATCGAGACCGGAAACGTTCGGTCTCTGATAAGTGACGCCGGAGCCGGCCAATAGGGCCTGGGCGAGTGTCACTGTGTTTTTAAGGTGGTAAGCAGGCACCATCTTCTTCACGTATTTCACCACGGCATTCACGATCAGCTTTTTAGGAAAGCCCAGCATATCGCCGATTTCGGAAATGATTACGTGCTCGATATCAGTATTGGCAATGACCTTTTCCAGGTTTGACGCAAAATTGGCCAGTATGACAATTGCCTTCGCTCCCGAATCCTTGAACTGGTGCTGCATTTCACGCGGCGTGTACAAGGGGTTTGTATTCACGATTGTTAGCCCTGCGCGCAGCGAGCCCATCATCACGACGGGGTATTGTAGCAGATTAGGCATTTGTAAGGCAATGCGGTCACCCTGTTTCAGGCCGATGCTTTGGAGGTAGGCGGCAAAATTCTTTGAAAGTTCATCCAATTGCCCGAAAGTCAGCTTTTTATCCATATTCGTAAAAGCAGCCTTATCAGCATTTTCCCGGAAACTCGACTCCATCAGTTCGAGTAAGGACGAGTACGCATCGGGATTTATTTCATAGGGAATGCCTTCCGGGTAGTTTTTAAGCCATGGATAGGTATCCTTCGAGATCGAGACCATAATTTCAGAGCAAAGGGTAAGAATGACTATTTGTGAATTAAGATAATCAATTAAGCCAAAAAAATATCGAACCAATCCAATTTATTTTTGACCTTGAAAACCCGCGAATTTGAGTTAGATCGCGGACATTCCGATTATCGGCGGTTAATTTCCCAGCGCCAGAGCAACCCTTCGTCGGGGTCGTTGACATCCTCGATCTGGGCAAAACCCAACTTTTCCAGAATGTGCCCGGAAGCATTCTCTTCTGCCAGCGTGTGAGCGATCACCTTACGTACGGATGGGTGCTGAAACGCGTGATCCGTCAGGCCTTTGGCCGTTTCCGTGCCTAACCCTTTCTCCCGGTACGACGGAATGATTTCATAGCCAATCTCTACTGCGCCATTCGAATCGGGTTCGCCCTTGTAGCCACAGGAGCCGATCAGCATATTGTCAGGAACGTGTATAATGAGATAAACCCACCAGTCGCGCAATGGCGGGTGGGCTTTCCAACGGTGATAAGATGGTGTAAAAGTATCGCGGAAATCCGTCCACTTTTTAGGGACGTTTACACCCATAACGCGGGCTAATGTATTGTTTCCCATGCGGATAGCATCATAAAGCGTATCGTCGCAGGAGATAATTCTTAAATGGGGGGTCAAAATCATAATAAAGGAAATGAGCCCCCCAATTTAAGAAACTATAAATTGTTTTCGTCAAAGCGGTCGGTGATTGCCTTGCGGATGGCCTGGTGCGGACGCATTCCCGTGCTGCGGGTACGCGGCACGGCACGATCGGCGGAGGCATTCGATTTGGCACGTAATGCGAGGTTCGAAACCGTCAGATGGCTGTTGCGCCAGGCATCGTATTCTTCCTCGTTCATCACATCGCGGGTTACCTGTCCGTGTGCATAACCGTCGCCGAACGATTGAATACGGCTGTCGGTCAATGCTTGCTTGCGTTCATTTTCCAGCGCCTCTATTTCGGCCCTGATTTTCGCTTCCTCCGCTTTCAGCTCTTCCAGTTTAGGCAAAAGCTCGATTTCGTTTTCCAGAACGGTTTTCTGAGTCATGTGCTGCGTAACAGTCTGCTGCAAAGGCTCCATTTGTTTCAGGATCCGCTTTCTTCTTCTGCGGAGTCGCCATAGTTTCGGGTCGACCTGCAACCAGCGGTACCAGAAGCCTTGCAACACCGGCAACGCCATACCCAGCGATACCGCACCCGCGATCGCGAATAGCACGCCGCTCAACACGAACGACAGCAATGCCCACGGACTGTTTACGAGGTCGAGGTTAAGCTGATCGGAATTTTGCAATGCCTGCTCGATTTTTTTGGTCAGGGCTGGACTATCTACCGGCGCACCGGTCAATGGGTCCACCGCATTCAATTGCAGGTTTTTAACCGATTTGTTGATCGCCTCTTTCAGCTTATCCGTGCGGTAGGCTTCGTACCGGAACCAGCCGAGCACGATCAGCGTAACGATCGCGAAAATGGATAATACCAGCTTGAAACCCGCGTACCGCGATTTCGCTTTCGGCGATTCATCCTTGTGGTAAGGTTCTTCCACCAGTCGGTCATAGGCCGGTTTCAACAATACCGAAAGCATCGCCAAACCGATCGCAAATGCCCAGGCCTCGTTGGAGTTCCGGATATTTAATGCATACGCTACGATTTCATGCGAGATAATCAGGTCACCGGCGATGAATGAAATACCGGCGGCGAGGAAGATCAAGCCGGCGATAAGCGAATAGGAAGGCGCTTTCTCAGCACGTTTCTCTTTCAACTCCTCCGTCTGCGTGTCGATTTCGTTGATCGAGCGTTCCATGTCCTTCATTTGCGTGGCTGCATTGTTGAGGCCCATTACCTCGTTTTGCAGTCTTCCATATGCAGCTTTGTGTTCTGTCAGCGCCTGCTGATTCCGTGACCGCGTTTCCGTGAGCTCTTGTCTCTTCTCATTGAGCCGGTCCTGGATCCAGCCATGATTTACATTACTGGACAAATAATTCTCATATACTTCACGGTCGATACCTTCCATTCCACGTGTGTAACCGTGTTGGTAATCTCCGTTTTCATTTAGATTTTGCTCGTTCATGATCCTATTTAGGGTTGATCGAATGTGAGTTAAGGTAAAAAACCGCGCCATCGGCGCACCGCCTGATCATCTTTCCGCCACTATTTGCCCTTCTGGATCAGGTTAAGCTGCCGGGTGGTCAGCTCGTTTTTCATGCGGCGCGCAAGGTAAAATTCGCTCTCAAAAAGCTTGATCAGCATGTCCCGCTTGGCAAAAAGGCGGTCGCGCTCGGTCTCGGCGTGGCTCTGCTCGCGGAGTACCTGCCATTTATTTACCCGCAGATTATCGATCTCCTCCTGTAATGTTTGGCATTCCGACTCCCAGTTGTAGTTATTTTCAACAAAATCCTGGCGATCGCGACGAATATTTAACCAAACTTGCAGGTCATTACGCAGCACGGTAATGTTGCTGAGCAGGAGTTTTCCAGCAAAAAGGAAGAGGAAAAACACGAAAACGAACAACGCAAACGCCTGCCACCAAGTCTGGTACGTAATTACATTCGCAAACACGAACAAGGCAGATGCGAACGGCAATCCTATTTCTTCCAGCAGCGATTTCCAGGTCACTTTCGAATCGGTATCGTGGAAAAGCGAAATGCGGCCGAACAAGCTGAACATCCCCGCCAGAAATACACCCAGCGCGATCCACGAATTATCCGCAAACGCGGGTTTGAGCGACTCGCGGATCAGGAAGAAGTTACCCACGCACATGGCCGCGCATAGTGTAATGCCTATGAGCGTGCGCGGGAGATGATGTTCGCCTTCCGTACGGGAGCCCGGTGTTTTCAGTCGTTCCTGCAATTCATCGATCCGGTTTTGTTTCTGACCAATGAAAAGATTCAGCTCCTGAATGCGCTCGTTATGCTGCTCGATATCCGCAATATGCCACGCGGCCAGGTTTGAGAAATATTTGTGAATAATGTCGGTTTTCTCGTGCGGGTCGGACTCCGAAAGGCCGAAAAGCACGCCCTCATCACGCAATGTGTCCTCGTCTTCGAGCCAGTACGGAATAGGAACCTCCACGCTTTGTGGCTCCGGATTTTGCGGAATGGGCTGGGCCGCTGTCGACTGCGTTACAAATGGTTGAGGTACGGGCTGTGCGGCCGGCTGAGATGCGGCCTGCATAGGTGCCTGAAAGGCTGGTTGCTGAGACTGCGGCGCAGCAGCCATTACCGGTTGCCTGTTGTGGGTAACGGTTGGTTGATTGATCGGATTTTGTTCCACTGATCGAGTAGGGGTGTCGTTCGCCTGAACAGGCTCATCATCGTAAAATTCGTTTTCGTCGGACTCTCTCGGACGAAACCAGCCGGCAATTAATTCAGTCAGTTTGGCCATAGTTTTTCATGGGTTAGCCTGCGATTATCCATGAAAACAAACAAATTCGCTATAATATTGTGATGACCGGCTATTAAAATAGGTAAGCGCCTGGGAATTAGGACATTTCGAACATCTTCTGTAACGCTTGCCAGAGTTTCTTCTTGAGGTTCCGGTCGGCCTCGATCACCACGAGCGGATCGACGAGCAGGAACCATATACCTTCCAGATTCTTAGGCGTATAAGGCACCAGCAAGAGGTCGAGATTGAGCTTGATCAGCGGTACGCCAAACGATATGAAAAAGTGGGTCTTTTTACCCGAAAGCACCTTACGCGCATCCTGGCCGGGCATGAAACTGAAATTCAAGACATCGCTCGTTTCGAGCGAATGGCCGACGGCTTTGAGGATATTATCAAGGAATAATGCTTCGGACATGAGCATTTCCTCCTGCTTCGGCTCATCGGTGAGGACAAGTACCTTGTGCTTCAATGCGGGGAACGCAGGGGAAGGCGCATGAACGAGCGTATTTACAGGCGTTGGGGCCGGTACTGCTGGTGTCAGAGGTAATGCAGGGGTGTTGGTCGGTACTGCCGGCGTTGCTGCCTGCAATGAGATGGGAGGCTGCGTCGGAACCGCAGGTGTCGCCGGCAATGAGGACACGGGCGCCTGTACATGGGCAGGTTCGGGTACCTGTGATGCGGACTGAAATTCTGCCGCGGCATGTATGGAATGTTCGGTCGGCACACGATCTTCCAGCTGAAACAAAGTTTCATTCTGATAAAGGATCTGAAAAAGTGCTACCGACGAATGCTCCATATTATTACAAATGCCCCAGTTCCATTCCAGGCTGGGTCCAGATGCCTATTTTTTGTTTGTTAGCGGCTATTTCAAGTTTGGCATATTCCTGATCGTGCGAATACTTTTTGAAATGCACGGCCAGGCCTTTCTTGACCAATTCCTTATTTAGCACCTTACCATCCGGTAGTACCACTTCACCTAACAAGCGGCCATATTTATCGAATTCACCTTTGTGACGGATACTAACCACCTTCCGGAAGCATTTTTCGCTCGTAAACTGCTTCGCATTGTTGTAAAAAGGCATATTGCGTTCCGGGCAGTTGATATGCTGCAGACGTATCCGCACATTCTTGCCCATTCTGCGCCCCGCCCTTTTGCCGGAATAAATATATTTGAGCTCGATCGTATCACCATCCTGGATCCCGATCACTTCCGCTTTGAGTGGATTAGGTAAATCGCTGTTACTGGTTAGTTGCCGGCCTTCTTCAGATGCGAGCGCGCACGACGCGAGCATGGTCGGGGTGCTTGTGAGAACGAGGAACAGCAGGCTGGAAAATGCAAATCGGGAAACGAGAAAACGGAAATCAGGCACGCGTAATATTCATAAAGTTTGAGTGCCAAAGATAGCTATTGTTTCCGATCAGTGTTGTTCCAGTTTGTACCATTTGATGTCCTTCAAAGGCGCTCTCCTTGCCACTGAGGCAGTTGGCGAATAATTTTTTTCGAGATAATCGAGTACCGGTTTCTCGGCATCGCCCAGCTCCCATAGGTTGTGGTTGGCTTGCATCCAGCGGATCTTCTGCTTCCAGCCGTCGCGTGTAAAACGGTTAGCCGTGATCAGCTTGGTTGAATGGCAATTGGTACATTGCGCTTTCACCATGTACAGGTTTTCGTCCACGATGAGTCCCGTTTCGGGATCTTTTTTAGTGGTATCGGCCACTGCCGCGCCCGCATTGTGACGTTTGGCCGGTATTTCGGGGAGGGTTTGAAAAACAATACCCGCGCCGAGCATGGCAATTAAAAGGACTTTCATAAACTATCGTATTTGCCCGGGAGCATTGTGGTACATTATCCTACTTTCACGGCAATTCTTTCACAAGCATTGTTCAGATACCCACCAGGGTTCCAGGCCGGTGCCAGCATTGGTTGCGCAACGCCGGTTTCGTCGGTGGCTTTCACCCATATTTCATAATATCCGTTAGTCGGAAATTTAATATGGGTATTCCAATGCTGCCACGCCAGGCGGTTCACCGGCGCTTCGAGTTTACATTCTTTCCAGGTAGCCCCGAAATCAATCGAAACCTCTACTTTTTTAACGGAATGGTCTCCCGCCCACGCGTGTCCGCGCAATGCGAGCTCCTTCCCCGGGTCGATCATCGCACCGGTCTTGGGATAGGTGATCAATGATTTCACCGGCATGGATTCGATGATTTTGTAATATTCATCGGTAGCCGGAATTTCAGTACCAGGCGCTACCGGGTTGCGGGGCAGTTTGTAGCTGTGGCCTTCCATTTTAGGGCCGTCGTGTACCTTGTTCCGTACCGAAATGCCGCTCAGCCACTTCCCGGAAACCGAAGCAGGCCAGCCACCGATCACGAGCCGGAGCGGGTAGCCGTGGAATTCGGGAATGTCCTTGCCATTCATCTGCCATGCAATGAGCGTCTCGTCTTCCATGGCTTTCGCAATGGGCACGCCGCGCGAGATCGCTTCTTTTTTTGGATCGCGGCTCAGGTGGAGGTCTTTGCCGTGGTAACCTATATATACGGCATCGCTTTGAATGCCTACGTCATTCAAAATGTCTTTCAGCCGTACGCCCGTCCATTGTGCGCAATGCACTGCACCCTGGCCCCATTGATTACCCGAGGCTTGTGGCTGATAGCCCGAGCGACCGTTTCCGCCGCATTCCAGCACCAGCTGATAAGTATATTGTTTGAATTTCTTTTTGAGGTCGGCCAATGTGTAGGTCTTAGGTGCTTTCACCGACTCGCCGTCGATTGTCAGCGTCCAGTTGGCTGCATCTATTTTTTCCGGAACAAGACCGTTGTTACGGATGAACATATTTTCGACCGGTGTTATACGGTCGTCGAGCAAATGTACCGGCGTTTCCACGTTCCAGGGTCTATCGCCCTGCACGATCATTTCCGCATTCTTGCCTTTCAACGCATCTTTCTCATCGAGGAAAATAGGACGGTACCCGGCGGGCATCCGGTTAGCAAAAACGATCTGGCTGCCCATTGCTGTAACTAGTGCCGTGAGGCTCCCTTTTCTGAGAAAATCTCTTCTGTTTAATTCGGAATTCATTAACTGGTTCAGGAAAACTTGTAAAACATTATTTCCAAATTTACATAAACCGAGCGGCTTAAACCATTATTTCGGGCCAAATCGGGTTGTTTACCTATAAAAAAGAGGCTACCGTTGCCGGTAACCTCCTGATTCATAATAGTGTGTAGTAGGGCACTCTGAGCCATAGCTCTTTGAAAAGTGCATGTATAAGCCTAACAGGGAAAGTTTACGTTATCGGTGCGATTATTTTTTGATGAATGGCCCGGCAATTGCGAGTACCGCCTCCTTGGTCAGCGGCTCGTCAAACGCCTCGGTAATGGCGGCATCGCTCTTGGAAGCGAGTCCTTTGAGGTTTACTCCGCCTTGCGTCATGTTATCTTCGCCGGCGTAGATGGCGGCTACTGCGCCTTCCTTGCCTGTGATCCATCCTTTCATCGCTGTGTTGCCCAACAAGGTGGCAGCAAGCCGCCTCGCCACAGCTGCGTGCCGCGCCTCGATGGAATGCACTTGCAATGCGTATTCGAGAATCTGCGGGTCGGCGATTAACGCACCCGCCTGGCCCTTGTAGGCACGTACGCCCGTATCTTCAAGCGCACTCGACACGGTTACAAACGTTTTGTAGTTGGTAAATACATCGCCGAATGCACCGCCGTACTGGAAATCGAAAGTTGGCTTTGCAATGGCTTTGCTCCCGAGCGCTTTCACCAGAAATGCCACGTGCTGCGTTTCGTGTTTACCGATTTGCATGAAAATGGCCTTGTCGGATGCCGGAATGAGGTTTGCAGCCGCATTGCCGGCTTTGTAAAACTCGTCTTCGAGGTATTCCAGCGTCAGGGCATAATTCAGCACGTCCACAGCGGCTGCCGACTGTGCGAATGCCTTGTTGACGATTGCCGCGAATGTGGTAGGGATTGCCGCCGAGGCCAACTTGCTTCCTATTTTGTTCATAAAGTGGCGGCGCGACGCGTATTCGAGTCTCCCGACTGCATCACCGTCAATTTGCTGAAACTGATGTATGATTTTGAAAATATCCATTGTCTCTGCCTCCTATTAGTGTGAATGATTATTTACCTATGTTGGCACCGGTGATGGTATCCTTCACGTAGCCCTTAACTGCCGCGAGAATGTCGGCAGGCGCGATGGCCTTATCCATTCCGTTGGCGTCGATGATGTCGTCTCCGGCAAAATCGGCGGATTTCGGGTTGATCAAGTCACGGATAACGGCCGCGTGACGGGCCTCCACGGAGACGATCTTGCCTGCAAGCAAAAGGTAATTCGGATCTTTGATGAGCTTTCCGGCGCCATTGTAGGCGGCTACGCCGGTGTCTTCGAATAATTTGGCAGCCCCAAGAACGGCCTCTTTTTTGGTGAAGTCGATGGCGGCGAAGTTAGGGGTTAGTCCCTTGATAGCCTTGTCACCCAATGCAGCCTTGAAGAAGTCCCGATGAATGATCTCGTGGTCGCGGATGTCGGTCAGGATGGCTTTCTCTGCGTCGGTGATACCATTGTAAGGCGTTTGTACCACTTGTGTGTAAAACGCGGCTTCGAGTTGTTCCAGCGCATATGCGTAATTGAGCACACCAATGTCACCCGAGCCGAGATCGACGGTGTCGCCAGTGCCGGGAATCATCGGGTCGTCATCATCGTCGTTGCAACCCGCAGCGATCACGATGGTACCTAACGATGTGGCTAATCCTGCCGAGCGCAGAAAGAGTCGCCTGTTAACAAGTGAGGTAATTTCCCCTTCTCCATTGCGGGAGGTGTTCTTCGTTTTCGTGTGTTTGTTCATAGCAATAAAAGGTTATTGAGCCACTCTCCGTATGTCGGAAGAGTTTTGACAGACCTACGTGGGATGGATTGCTTTAGATCGGGCTTTGAGAAAAAGGAGGAAGGAAGCCGAAATGATGTGGGTTTAAAAACGCAAAAAGAGTCCCGGGTGGGGACTCTTGATGTTTCAGACTAACCGATGGAATTCTTAAATAACGTTGAGTAAATAATGCCTGAGATATAATTCAATATATGAATGTATAGCGTTAAGTCTCTGGTGGTGTGTAGTAGTTGTGCTACTTATTGCAGATAAATAATTACTACGCAAATATAAGACAATATGTTCCGAACAAAACAATAATGGGTAAAAAAATTTGAATTTTTTTTAGTTTGGGTAATAAGATCCGTGTATGTGGTCAAAGTGATTATTAAATTTCACATAACTGATGTGAAATTCCACAACCTGAGGCATAGCTCCCGTTACGTCTGGCTACATAGTTGCGAGGTAAAATTGGTTAATATCTGATTATCAACTTTTTTTGTAGCATATTCCCATTGGCACGAATATCTCTTTTAGTTTACGTTAAAAATTAAATGCCCGATCCATCATGCGAATAACCCCGACAACCTTTGCCCTCTTGCTAGCAGTAGTGACCCCGGATGCTGAGGCAGCCGTACAATCTCTTGCGGATGTGGCCGTTATTGCCGAACATAGCAAGGTTGCCGTGCGCCCGGAAGACCTTCCGGAGGCTGTTAAAAGTACCTTGTCCGGCTCCTATGCCGAATGGAAAGTAACCAGCGCATACCTGGTCACGCGGGACGATAACTCACAGTATTACGAAGTAAATATCAAACGAGCGGAAGAAACATCTACACTTAATCTGGACAAGTACGGGAAGAAAATCGACTAGTAAAAGGCCATTCCCGGCGTCTGACAGGCTCATAATGAAAAGCCGGAGACTTCTCCGGCTTTTTGGTGTTTGTTTTTTGTACTTTTACATAATACCCACTCGTTTAATAGTATTTATTTTTCTTAGAAATAGTATCACCCATGGCTCATCTGCTCCTCGTTGAAGACGATTCTACATTTTCAAAGTTGCTCACCAATTTCCTCGGCAAGCATGGTCATCAGGTAAAAGTTTGTACAAACATAAAAGAGGCGAGAGAAGCACTCGGAAAGAGTAATTCCGACGGGCCGTTGGAAGTGCTGATGCTCGATTACCGTCTACCGGATGGTAATTCCGTAGATTTTCTCAAAACGCTCAGAAGCGAAGGAAACCGTACCCCGGCCTTTATCATGACCAGTTTTCACGATGTGAGGACTGCTGTAACCGCCATGCAAATCGGGGCTTTCGATTATATCACCAAGCCGGTGAATCCGGAAGAACTGCTTATGGTACTCAGGGAAGCGCTGAACAAAGGAGAGGTGACGAGCGTGAAGACTGCGCCGAAAGCCAAAAATAGTTCCAAGACGGAGAAACAATCACTTGATTATATCGAAGGTAAAAGCAAAGTTGCCAAACAACTTTTCGAATATGTGCGCCTGGTGGCACCAACAGATATGTCGGTGATTATCCAGGGAGAAAGCGGTACCGGCAAGGAGCATGTGGCGAAGTCGATTCACCGCCTCAGCAAGCGCGCCGACGGGCCGTTCGTAGCGATCGACTGTGGTTCGTTGTCGAAAGACCTGGCAGCCAGTGAACTTTTCGGTCATAAAAAAGGGGCATTTACCGGTGCATTGCAGGATAAGATTGGGCAGTTCGAAGCGGCAGATGGCGGTACGCTATTCCTCGATGAGATCGGAAACCTGAGCTACGATGTGCAGATCAAGCTGCTCCGCGCATTACAAGAGCGTATTATCGTTCCGATTGGCAGTACTCAGCAGGTGAAAGTAGATGTGCGCCTCATTGCAGCGACCAATGAGGACCTGATTTCCAGCGCAGCAGCAGGTGATTTCCGCGAAGACCTTTATCACCGTTTGAATGAATTTAAAATCGAAGTGCCTGCATTGCGCAAGCGCGGCGAAGACCTGCCGATTTTTGTCCAGCATTTTGTAGATAAAGCCAATGAAGAGCTCGACCGCAATGTGCGGGAGCTTTCGAAAGAGGTCATGGATGTTTTTCAGAAATACGACTGGCCCGGTAACCTCCGTGAGCTCAACAATGTGATCAAGCGCCTGGTGCTCTTGTCCAAAGAAGAGGTGGCTACATTAAGTGCATTGCCGTCGGAAATGATTACCGCTATGGAAGACCAGCAGAAACCTGCTCCCGGTTCTGACTTGAAGGCATTGCAGGAGACGCATGAGAAAGAAATGATCGAAAAGGTATTGCAGGAAGTGCGCTACAACAAAAGCAAAGCGGCCAAATTATTGAATATCGATCGCAAGACTTTGTATTATAAAATCGAAAAATATCATATCGAGTAAGAGAGCGCTTTTTCCTCTACTTGCTCAATCACTGACGCAGCGTCATTCACGACCTGCGTCATTTCTTTTTCCGAGACTTCCGCAGCGTTCTCACGCAATGCGATTTCCAGGTTCCTGAACCTTGCCGACAGGTCACGGGCGCCGATTTGCCCGGTGCGGCCGGCCATGCGGTGCATCAGTTCTTGTGTATAATCGGGCTCGTTGGCAGTAATATGCTGCCGGAGTGACTCAATATCGGCGCGGGAATCTTTCACAAACTGGTCGAGGATTTCACGCAACAGGCTTTCGTCGCCGAAAGTCATTTCGGTGAGCATCGTGAAATCAAAATCCAGGTTGTGGGCTGTGCAGCCGTTTCCCGGCTTCGCCTCTGCGGGTATAACCGCGGGAGAATCTCTTTCCGGTGCCGAGGACGATTCGAGTAATTCCAGCAGATCTCTGGAATGGAAAGGTTTCATCAGGTAACCGTCGAAACCCATACTCAGTAGTTTTTTGCGTTCCTCCGGCAATGCCTGAGCAGTGAGAACGAAGAATTTTACATCCTCTGGTGCCGATTTGCGGAGGCGCTTCACAAGCTCGGCCCCATTCATGCCCGACATGCGCATATCCGTGAGCACGAATTTGACCTCATCATTCCATGGCCGGCTCAGCACCTCCTCAGCCGAGGAGAATGCAGCATGCTGAATGCCGTTCATTTCGAGTACCGAAGAGCACCATTTGAGAATAAAGGCATCGTCGTCTACGAGCCAGACTTTACCATTAATCCGATAGTTCCGTTCCGGCGCTTCTTCTGTCAATTCCAGTGTGTCTGCCTTTTTCATACTGGTGGTGACAAAAAAAGTCGTGCCTTCTCCCGGCTTACTGGTGACATGGATACTACCCGACATGCCTTCTACCAACGCCTTTACAATGCTGAGGCCGAGTCCTGTACCGCCATAACGACGCTGAATGGAGGGATCGGCCTGCTCGAATTGGTTAAAAATGCGTTCTGTTTGCTCTTTCGACAGTCCGATACCTGTATCGGAAATCTGGTATTCGATTTTAACAAGATTACCGCTTTCATGACCAGCTACTTTGAGGACTACTTCGCCGTTCTCGGTGAACTTTATTGCATTAGTCAGCAAATTGTACAGTACCTGCCGCAGTCGGAAAGGGTCGCCGTGCAGGTACAGGTTGGGTTTCAGGGAGTTTTCGAGCCTCAATACCAAACCTTTGGATATGGCATTCGGCCTGAGTACCTGTACTACCTCATTCAGGAGTGAATTAATAGAAAATACCCTGTCCTCGAATGTAAAGCGGTCGGAAATGATGCGGCTGTAATCGAGCACTTCGTTAACAAGGTATAGCAAGTGCTCCGAGGCCGAATGCAGCGTTTCGAGGTCTTGCTTCCGCGGTTTCTCTTCGTTTTTCAATGCTTCCGCATAGCCGATGATCGATTGCAGGGGGGTGCGGATCTCATGGCTCATGTTAGCCAGGAACCGTTGTTTGGCCATGCTGTGGTATTCGGCTTCTTCTTTGGCTTCTTCGAGCTGCTGGCGGTAATCGTTGCTTTTGGTAATGTCTGTGAAAATGAAGTAGGCCATTACTGCTGTCAGGAAAAAGAAACCCAGCATGATCCATTCAAGATAATTCACGCTACCTTCCACCATGCTCTTCGCCTTGGCGTTGTTTTTATTGGAATCCTGCATTACGTCCCGTTGAACATCCTGCATAACACCTAGCAGTTGCTTTACAAGGGAGTTGCCGGCCGTTGCCAGCTCCTGCTCCCTGTCGACGAATGTTACCGCCCGTTTTTTCTGTGATTTTTCGATGGCGTGAACGGCCTCGCCTACTTTTTCGATTGTGCTGTCCTTTTTGGCCACGCGGATCGTGTCGACCTGTACATTCACTTCCTGTTTCTGCACCAGTTTTGTCGGTTCTTTGGCTGGTGCCTGGTTCTTTTTATTTCCACGGAATACCCTGCTGAGAAAGCCTTTTTTGGTGCTGGCTTTCTGGCTGGTGTCGGGTACTTCGGTGTAAACAGTGGTCGTAGTCGTACGTTTTTCGGTTTTCACCACCGTGCTGTCTGGTTTGACTGTCTTCGTGGTAATCAATCCGGAAATTGATTTAACCTCGTCTTCCAGTGCTTTGTTGCTCACCAGTTTGGACCGCACCTTCACATAGTCGCCATAGATCTTCTCGCGTTCTTTGAGGATCTTCTTCATGGAATCGATCCGGATTACCTGCAACGGGTCTTCCAGGCTAAGATAACTGAGGGTATCGAGCGTGGCGATCAATTCCACCGATTGGGCAAGTACCTCGTCGTTGAGTTCTTCCCCTTTCAGCTTTCGTTCGTTCTGAAGGTGATCGAGCGTAAGGATGTCCTGAAATATCTTATTAACCAGCCGCATCTTGTCATCCGGAGTGGAGAGCGTATCCAGCGTGGTGAGCATATTGTCGAATGCCAGCTTGCTGGTTACCCAGGATGCAGCCAGGGCGAGAGAGGCAATGAAAAAGCCTACAACGACTTTTCCTTTTACCGAATTCAAGAAAGACGGGCCACGCAGCGTAAACATAGTTTTAGTTACATTCAATTACAACTAACGCATTTTCAAGGATAAAACGTGCGATTTGTACTGCATTAGTCTGGTTCGCAATGTGAAGATAATGCATTAAAATGTATTCTGAACAGGCTGATCGTCAACTAAAAAAAGGCTGCCTCCGATGGGGAAGCAGCCTTTTGGACTAATGCCGGGCCGAGCCCGGTACCATTACGATTATTTCGCAAGTGAATTGATCCACGCCGCGATTTTAGCCGCTTCCGCCTTAGGAACCTGGGGCATAGGCGCCATTGGCGTAGCGTAGTCAGGCCAGTTTTCAGGCTTCGGCGCGTAAATCAGCTCTACGATCTTCTCGTTGCTGTATTTGCGTTTCGCAACGTCAGCGTAAGAAGGTCCTACTACCTTTTTGTCCGGCGCGTGGCAAGCAAGGCAAGTGTTTTTCGCCAGCAATGGCTTCACTTCTTCCCAGGTTGGCGCTTTGGCTGCTGCCCCGGCTTTTGCAGGGGTTGCTTTGCCTTTACCATCCGGAGAAACGTGTTCTTTTGCAGGTTCAGCCGAAACAGATGCCTGTGCTTTGCCCGAACGGGTAGTTTTCAGGTCGGAAACCTTCAATCTTTCACCGTCAGGAATGTTGTTCAGCGTGTAATACGCATCCGGGTGTACGAGCGACCAGCTGTTTGAAGCCGAGCGAACGCCTTCCAGAGAGATCTTGTGTACGTAATATTGACGCATTCCTTCGAGCACGATACGTACTTTCTTGTTGTCATCGGATACCTTCACACCGGTAATTTTCACATCTTCCAGGTTGATTTGCGGGCTACCGTAAACTGGGTAATGCTTGTACAGGTAGCTGCTCACTTTGTAAGAATCCAGATCTTCCGCCGATTTACGGTCAACCGGCATAGTGAATTCGATTTCGAAACCGTCAGGCTGTGCTTTCACAGTGTACATTTCAAAAGGCATTTTGCCATTCCATACCAAACGCTGCAAGCCCTGGTTGGCATCACCGGCTGAGCCCCAACCCCGGTTGGTTTCGCCTACGAACATCGATCCGTCCTTATCGAACGCCATACGCAACACACCCGACTGGAATCCGCTACGGAAACCGATACTAGCGCCCTGATATTCTCCTTTTACTTTTTCCAAAACAACACGCATAATGTTGCTTTGTCCCTGGTCGCCTACGAAAACCTGGCCTGTAAATGGCCCGAAGTTCCCTTTGGTATCGTCGAGGATCAATTCAGAGGTAGAAACGCCGTGTACGCCATAAGGCAACCATACAGCCGGAAGCTGTACCATGTCGTATTTCTGTTTCAATTGGTACAGGAACTGTGGTTCTTCTCCCAATGTATTTTCAGGCTTGATCGCGCGCCCTTGTTCGTTGCGGTGCTGGCGGTTGTCACGCTCTGCGAAGAATTGCTTTTCAGTCAGTTTTACAGGAGAGTTAGGCAATCCGGCCCATTTCAATCCTGCCGGGTGACCCATGAAGCCACCTTTTTTTACCTGGAAAATCGCACCGGTACCCATCCAGTCGCCCTGGTTGTCGGTGTAGAACAGCTCGCCGTTCAGCATGCTGATACCCGCGGGGGAGCGCACGCCGGTTGCGTACGGTTCGTATTTGCCGTCGTTGGTGATGTGGAAAATCCAGCCACGACCTGGAACGCGGCTTTCGCCTCTCCACCATTCTTCGTCACCGAATGCAACGTTACCACTCACGAAGAAACTGCCATCCGGAGCCAGTTTAGGACCGAACGAGTATTCGTGGTAGTGACCTGAAAGCGGCCATGCGTACACGGTTTCGTAAACATCCGCTTTGCCGTCGCCGTTTTTGTCAACGAGCTTGGTCAATTCGCCGCGTTGTGCGCAGTACAGTGCGCCTTCTTTGTAAGCCAGACCAAGGATTTCGTGCAAACCGGTCGCGAACTTGCGGAAGTACGGCGTACGGCTGGTAGGGTTATCCACGATCCAGACCTCACCACGGCGGGTTGAAATCGCCAGGGAGCCATTTGGCATCGTTGTCAAACCACCTACTTCAAGGATAATGCCTTCGGGAATCGGTGGGGTGACGATCTTGTAAAAATCTTCTTCTTTCGGAGACTCCTGCGCTTTCAGCGTAGACAGGGAGGCCAAAAGAGCAAATGCTATATGAGCAAGTTTTTTCATTGTTCAATCAGGAATAATAAGGTTTAAATCAGAACAGGATAGAATACTTCACTTCGCCGTTGGTGACAGGCACGATGAGTTCCTGCTCGCCTTTGGCACCTCTGATTTCTGGTTTAAGTTTCTTGTCGGCCAGCTGGATGTAGTACGATTTGTCGTCTACCGCATAAAGTCCTTCCGAGATTTTTTCGATAGATGCACCATCAGCCAGGCGTGCTACGAGGTCTTTGGCAGGGTTATTCACCTTCACAATGCGCTCGAAGTACTGGTTGTTCACGACAGAAACGTAGTCGGTGATGGAAGAACCGAATGCCTGGTACTGGAATGTAGGAACATCCGAATCGTCGAGTACGTAACCTTTCGGACGGTAACCGCTGCCGGTTGTGTCCGCTTCCCATTTAGATTTCCCTGATTTACCCAGGAACATATCGTCGCCAAGCAACGTCACGCTGCCGCGCGGGCGCGAAGAGCCGTCACCGCGGTCGTGCCACATTGGGGTAGCATCGAGGAACTCACCGCGCCAAACTTGCAGGATCGCGCCTTTGTCGAGGTCGTATGTATAATGCAGGCTTGCCGGGCTGCCGACCGAAACCGCATGAACTACGCGGGTTCTTTTCGCTTTTTCATCCTTGCGGAAATCCATGAAAGAGCGGGTAATGGTGTTGGTAGATGCCTGGATCAGGATTGGGTCGGTAGAACCGCCGCCCATCGCCGAGCTTTTCGAATGGAAAGCGATTTCACGGAAGCCTGGTCCACTTACCCAAAGCCCCAATACCGGACGCATCCAGCCATCTCTCTTGTTGTTAAAAAATTCGAGCTTATGGTCGCCTGCGGTCAGGTTCACTTTGCCCACACGGAATTCATTGTTCGATTTCCACTCTGGCTTGATCACATCCTTACCGTCAATTTTCAGGTAAGCATTACCCGAAGCCTGCAAACGGAAAGTGTATTCACCTTCGCTGGCTGCATTCAAACGGCCGTTGTAAACGAAGGAGTAATTGTTGTTTTCTTTCAAAATTTCCCAGTTAAGCGATTCCGATTTGCCGGTTTCAGCAGGAGTGAGTTTTGAAAGGTCTTCGGTTTCCGATAGACCACCGTAATACGTTTTATAGGTCAGTTCGGAAAGAGTCGCCGGTTTCTTGTCAAAATTGTTAACTACAATATTGCGGATCGCCAGTGAACCGTGGTCACCCTGGATGCGGATCGGGCCCATTGGCACGTCCTCAGCCGTGAGTGAACCCCGGGTAGGGCCGCTAACTTCTACGTTCTCATGAATTGTCACACCATTCAGTACCACTGAAAGGAATACCGCATTCGCAATTTTCTTACCGCTGGCGTCGAAACGGGGAGCCTGGTAGGAGATTTTGATATGCTGCCACAAACCTGGCGCTTTGGCCACGTTGAAACGCGGTGCATATCCTTCGTAGCCTTTTTCGCCTTCCGGCTTGGAGTCGTTCCAGCGCTCGTAAATACCACCGCAGTCGTTGTATTTAGCACCTTTTTTACCCCAGCTGTCGAAAAGCTGTACTTCGTAGTTGCCTTGCAGATAGATTCCCGAGTTGGAACCTTTGCTCATCATGAAATCCAGTTCAAGGTCGAGATCGCCGTGTTTGAAGTTGGAAATCAGTTCATAGTCGCTGCCATACTTGCCTTTTTCGTGGAGGCAGGCCAGCACACCTTTACCTGGGCTGGTTAGCAGCGCGTTTTCCTTGGTGAGATCGGCCGATGCATTGCCGACGATTTTCCAGTCACTGGACTTGGTCGTAAAAGCACTGAGGTCGTCGAGGGGAATAGGCTGCTGGGCGTAGGCGGTGTGCATGGCAAAAGCCGCTACCCCAGAGGCGATTAATTGAAAAAGTGAACGGTTGGTTTTAGACATACTTGCAGTAAGCTTAGTCGGTTTTAGATTAGCAATCCAGGCTACGAATGCCTTTAGCCCTGCAAATTACGTGATAAGAATCGGGAAAATTACATTTATATAGATGAGAATCCTTTTTGTTGTTGCTTTTTCCTTAATGTTGTGTTTTGATACTATTTCAAAGAGTTTTTAGACTAAAACGGTTACCTTTCAAATGAAAAAATTGATGCTTACCGCGTTCAGCATGGCTGCTGCCTTTGCCGCACACGCGCAATTGCAGCCTGCGAAGCAAACTCCTGAGTCCAGCGAATTGTGGAATCCTGTTCCCCGCGTGGTGACGCCCGGTAAAGGGTCTTCGGCGGTTTCAGGCTTCACAGCCCCTTCCGATGCGATCGTCCTGTTCGATGGTAAGAACCTCGACCAGTGGGTTTCAGGAAAAGACGGTAAATCGGCCGCTCCCTGGACCGTGGCCGACGGCGCCATGACCGTAGCCCCTAAATCAGGCGACATCCAAACCAAGCAAACATTCGGTGACTACCAACTGCACATCGAATGGAGGACCCCTGCAAAAGTGGATGGAAACGGACAAGGCCGTGGTAACAGCGGTATTTTCATGCAGGGAATCTACGAACTGCAAGTGCTTGACAGCTACAACAACCCGACCTATTCCAACGGTCAGGCTGGCTCGATCTACAAGCAAACAATGCCGCTTGTAAATGCATCGGTTGGCCCGGGTGAATGGCAGACCTATGATGTGATCTATACCCAGCCGCATTTCAACAAAGACGGCCAGATGACACATCCGCCATACATTACCGTTATCCATAACGGTGTATTGGTTCAAAACCACACCGCAATCCAGGGGACTACTCCTTACATCGGCCAACCGACGATCGAGCCGCACGGGAAAGGCCCTATCAAGTTGCAGGACCACAACAACACGACCAGCTTCCGCAATATCTGGATCCGCGAGTTGTAGGATTCGGAAGAGATAGAATGCCGAAACGGGCTGCTTCAAATAGAGGCAGCCCGTTTTAATTTATGACCCACTAGCGTAATTAAATCTGGTCACTGGCACATAATGCCGGCATATTAGTTTTAAGCCTTAAATGATTGGAAACATAGATTAGGTCTTTTCTGTTTTCATTTATATTCGCTTTCAATGTCACCCCAAAACCGTTGCCATGCAGGAGATAGAACCCTATTATAATTGGGAAAAGCATTATGTGGCCAGCCACGACGAGCGTTCGCCCTTCTATGGCCGTACCTATAACCTGGATTATTACGAAAATGCGATCTACGGCTACTACATCCACCCGTTGTGGGATGATATCGGGTCGGAAACGCTGTATGTGAAAATCCTGTTTGCAGATTACAATAAGCACTTTGTGATCATCGAAATGTTCGGGGAATGGAACGACGCGCTGCATAACGACATCATGTTCTTCAAAAGGCAGGTCATTGACCCGCTAACGAACCAGGGCATTAACCAGTTTATATTACTGGGCGAAAATGTGCTCGATTTTCACGGAGGCAATGAGGACGACTATTATGCAGAATGGTTTGACGACGTGGAGGACGGCTGGATTGTCGCCATTAATTTCCGCGAGCATGTGGAAGAGCAGTGGAAGAAGTACCGGCTCGATTATTATATCAATTTCGGTGGTACGCTGCACCTCAATAACTGGCGCACATTGCAGCCGGAGCCATTTTATGGGTTGGTTAAAAATTTGATGGTTAGAAGGTTAACCTAGTACAAAGCTGCGGGTATTGCTTGCAACCTTGGCAACTCCTTTGTAGCTTACGCATTCATCGTATCAACTGTTCTTACCTTAAAACCTCATTTCCCATGGCCGAGAATACCGAACCTACACCAGAAGATGCAAAAGAATCGCTGGAAAATAAAGTTGAAGAACTCAAAACCACTGCTGCCGATGCCAAAGATGCAATTGTGGAAGAGGCGCAGGAAGTGAAGAATGAAGCTACCGAAGCAGTGAAAGAAGAAGTGGCTGCCGTAGAGATGAAAGCCGAGGAAGCCGCGGATGGCATTAAGACCGAAGTTTACGAAACGATCGACGACCTCAAAGCGCAGGCCGAGACCAAGGCAGCGGCTGCAGGGGAAGCAGTGGAGGACGTGAAAGAAGAGGCTGCGGCTAAGGTAGATGCTGTAAAAGAGGAAGTTGTGGAAAAAGTCGAGGAGGTGCAATCCGGTTTCGCAGCGAAACTCGCGGGACTGACAGATGCAGCAGCAGAGAAATTCGGGGACTTGAAAGAGGCCGCGGCCGACAAGTTTGAAGATATTAAGGAAGTTGCCTCGGAGAAGTTCGAGGATATTAAAGTGGCCGCAGCAGACAAGTATGAGGATATCAGGGAGGATGCGGCCGAAGCATTTGAAGATGCAAAAGAGGCCGCTTCCGAGAAGCTGGCCGAAGCGCAGGCCAAGGCTGCTGAACTGAAAGCGAAGGCAGCGGAGGAAATAGCGGAGTTGAAGGAGGAAGCCTCGGAGAAGGTCGTCGAGACGAAAACCAAGGCGAAGGGATTCTGGGCGCGGCTCTTCGGCAAATAGGCCCTTAAAAGATGATTGGACCCGGCCCTTTTCGATAGGCCGGGTTTTTTATGCAATGCTTCTATTCTATCAAAATCGCTTCTAATGTCACAGCAAGCTTTCGCTCTTCCCTACCGTCATCCGTTTGCGACGGATAATCAGTACAAAAAATCGGTGGCCTACTTTTCGATGGAATTTGCTGTCGATCAGGCTTTAAAAATTTACTCGGGCGGTTTGGGCTTCCTCGCGGGCTCACATATGCGCAGCGTGTACGCGCTCAAACAGAACCTGATGGGTATCGGAATGCTGTGGAAATACGGCTACTACGACCAGGGCCGTAAGAAAGACGGCAGTATGGAGCCGGAGTTCCGGGAGAAAATGTATTCCTACCTGGTCGATACCCAAATCCGCTTTCAGATACCCATCATGGGCAAAAACGTTTGGGTGGCCGCCTATTACCTCGACCCGGAAACATTCGGTTCGGCGCCAATATTTCTGCTTACAACCGATACCGACGGCAACGATGAGTCGACGCGGGCGATCAGCTATTCGCTGTATGATTCCGACGTAACCTATAAAGTGGCGCAATGCATGGTGCTCGGTATCGGTGGTGCACGGCTGCTCGAAGCGCTGCAATACGAGCCGGAAGTATACCATTTGAACGAGGCACACGCCGTTTCAGCCCTTTTCCATTTGTATAAGAAATATAAAAAAGTCGCCGAGGTACAGAAGCGGGTTGTTTTTACGACGCATACGCCGGAAGAGGCTGGTAACGAAAAACATGACATTCACTTTCTGGAGCAGCTGGGCTTTTTCTCCGGTATCGACCTCGAAACGGTGGGGAAGATCAGCGGAATAGGGGATAGCGTGTTCAACCACTCATTGGCCGCATTGCGCCTGAGCCGCAAAGCGAACGGCGTTTCGAAACTGCATGGGGAGGTCTCCAGGAAAATGTGGAAATCGCATCCCAAAATTGCGCCGATCGGCCACATTACCAATGCGCAGAACAATGCCTACTGGGTTGACCCCGTCTTGGAAAAGGCCAGGCTTGGAAAGGATATCGACGCGATCGTTGCACGTAAAAAGGAGTTGAAAAGGACATTGTTCAAGACCGTTGCCGACCAAAGCGGAAAGCTGTTCGACCCGGATGTGCTCACGATCGTGTGGGCGCGACGGTTTGCAGCCTACAAGCGGCCGGATATGCTCGTCTGGGACCTCGAAAGATTTAAAAAGATTATGGAGAATGCGAAACAGCCGGTGCAGGTGATATGGGCCGGTAAACCATATCCGAAAGATGAAGGAGCGATTGCGACGTTTAACCATCTCTTCTATTTGAGCCATTTGTTTCCCAATATGGCTGTGCTGACCGGCTACGAACTGGCATTGTCCAAGATGCTCAAAGACGGTGCCGATATCTGGCTCAACACGCCTGTCGTGACGCGGGAGGCCTCCGGCACCAGCGGTATGACGGCGGCAATGAACGCTGCATTGAACCTGTCCACATTCGATGGTTGGATTTGCGAGTTCGCAAAGGACGGGCACAATGCGTTTCTGCTGCCGGTTGCCCAGGGAGAGGATATCAATAAGCAGGATTGTGATAATCTGATGAAAACCCTGCAAAGCACGGTGATCCCGACTTACTACAATGCACCTAAGAAGTGGCAAAGGATGATTTTGAACAGTATGAACGACGTTTCCGGACCGTTCAATTCCGACAGAATGGCGCGGGAGTATTATGAATTGCTGTATAATTAAATTTTAGTCCGCAGGAAAGTGGCGGCCGGCAGTTAATCCCGATGAATCTATCCGGTGAAAATTGACTGTTGGCCGCCGTGTAGCCTTGGCAGCAAATCGTTATATTTGAAATAGCATTATTGAAAGACTTCCAAAGACATCGTTAAGTTATGGACACGCCTGTTACATTCATTGTGGGAGATATCATGAGCGAGGACGAATTCTTCCGTTTTTGCCAGATGAACGATACGCTCAGTTTTGAACGGGACAGCGAAGGCAACATTATCTTTATGTCACCTGCTGGATGTTTTTCAGATAGTTTCAATGCCGACATTCTCGGTCTTTTTAGCTCATGGTTGCGGGAGAATAAGATATCCGGAAAGGCATTCGGCCCATCGGCAGGCTTCACGCTTCCGAACGGGGCAGTCCGTTCCCCGGATGTTGCCTGGGTGAGCCGTGAAAAATGGGATTCTTTATCTAGAAATGATAAAGAGCGATTTTCTCCAATGTGCCCCGATTTCGCAATCGAAATCCGTTCTAAATCCGATAGCCTGATTTACCTGCAAAACAAAATGCAGGAATATCTGTCCAATGGCTGCCGCCTCGCTTGGTTGATCGATCGGTATGGTGAGAAGGTGTATGTTTACGAACCTGAACGTGCCATTGTCGAATATCCAAGCCTTGATATTCAGCTTTCAGGTGAGCCGCTTTTCCCTGGCTTTGTATTGAATCTGGCTGAAATAGAAAAGTGAAGAATGCCACGAAGGCACGAAGAAACACGAATATGCTTCGTGTTTCTTCGTGCCTTCGTGGCATTAAAACTTTAAATCTGTCCCGCCAAAATCTCGATCCCTTCCCGAAACGAATGCGGCTCGTACCCCAGCACATTCCTCGACTTGGTTAGATTAAAACCGGTTCTAGGCGGCCTGCGGGCAGGCTGCGTGAATGCCGATGCATCCGTAGGGGAAATCAAAGAAGCATCGAGTCCAAAGTAATCGGCAGTAGCGAGCGCCATTTCGTAGGGAGTCAGGAAATCCTTACCGGAAATGTGGTAAATGCCTTTCGCCTCCTGGTCCGCGATGAGAAAGCAGCCCATGGCCAGGTCTTCGGCTAGCGTAGGCGTGCGGAATTGGTCGGTTACCACTTTGATAGCCTTGCCTTCCTCCAATGATTTTTTTACCCAAAGGATGATGTTGCTCCGGCTCATGTCGTGCGCGATCCCGTACACGAGCACGGTGCGGGCAATGGCCCACTCAATGTCCGAAGATTTGACGGCCTTTTCGGCTGCGTACTTGCTCCATCCGTAAAAACTAATAGGATTCGGAATGTCTTCTTCCCGGTAAGGCCCCGAAGTGCCGTCGAAAATGAAGTCGGTAGAGACATGTTCCAGAAAGATCTGGTATTTCGCACAGGCTGCTACCAGCGTCTCGGTTGCGGTGACATTCAGCTTCCAGCAGGCGTCTTTTTCCGCTTCGCATTGGTCCACATTCGTCATTGCGGCGGTGTGGATCAGCACATTGGGGCGCTCTGCGTCAAGTATCCGATCAACCGCATCCGGGTCGGTGATGTCCATTTCGACATAGCGATATCCCTTGCTGAATGGCAACCTGTTTCCGCCCCTGGCCGTGGCAACTGTTTCAATGTGTGCTTTTGAAACCAGCAGTTCCACCAGTTTTTGCCCCAGTAACCCGTTGGAGCCAGTGATCAGGATTTTTTTCTTTTCCAATTTAAGCTTCGTATTTCCAGCCGTATTTGCGGGTAATCTTTTTCTTTTTCATCTTCTTGACAGACACTTTCATCAAAATGTCCTTTTCGGGGCGGTCGCGCTCGTCTTTCTCCACTGAGGCGATCTTGTCAATTACGTCCATACCGTCAATCAACTGGCCGAAAACGGTATATGCACCATCCAGGTGCGGTGTGCCGCCGATGGTCTCGTACACTTTCTTCTGAGCGTCCGTCAGCTTGCGTGCTGCGCGAGCAGATTGCTTTTCGAGGTCGGCCTTGCTCCATTTGCGGCCTTCCACAATATAAAACTGGCATCCGCTGGACTCTTTTTGAGGGTTGTTATCGCGCGCAGCAGCCAATGCACCCTTTTGATGGAATAGTTTTCCATTGAATTCGGCAGGTATCTTATAGCCGTTGTCGCCGCGGCCCAGCATTTCGTCGGGCTTTGCATTACGGGAATTGGGGTCGCCGCCCTGGATCATGAAGTCGTCGATGACGCGGTGGAAAAGGAGCCCGTTATAGAATTTGTCCTTGGCGAGTTTTATGAAATTGGCCTTGTGCTTCGGCGTTTCGTCGAAAAGAATGAAGCGCATCGTGCCCTTGTCGGTAGCGATGGTGATCACCTCGTCTTTTTTGGAAGATTTTTGCGCACAAACATTCAGTGCAATAAGGCACAACGCGCCCAGGATAATTGATCTTTTGGTTTTCATAGGTGTTATTTGGCGGCCAGAACGTTTTTGTCGGCCGGGAAGAATTGAAATTTCAGTCCATAATCTTTCCCTTCCGAAACATCCTCCATGTCCATCCTGATCGTCTTGCTGTTCCAGGTGATCTTTTTGGTTTCTTCTTTCGGGGAAGCATAGATCTCACTAAAATACTGTTTGCTGGCATTCCAGAGCTGTTTCGTAGCATCCGGACTGTTCAGGTAAACGTCGATCGTGATCTTGTTCACCTTCTTTTCTGGTGTCAGAAAATACTGCACGTCGATGGTTTCCAGTTGCGCCGTTTCCGAAGTGTATCCTAGATGGTCGGGTGTTTCTTCAAACATCTCGAAGGTTTCGGTGGCCTTCACTTTGGCAACTGCATCACCGAATGCAATGCCTCTCAGAACTACACCGGCGGGATTCTGCTCGGCTGGTCCGAGGATCGTTTTCAACAGTGCCGACTGGTCGCTGTTCAGGTCAGCAGGAGCAGCTTCGTGCAGGACCACCGAGTCTGCCGCCGCCTCGGTTTTTTCGTTTGTTTTAGTGTCGCAAGCCGAAGCGAGTAATGCCATCGCCAGCAATGCGATTCCGTTTTTCAGCGTATTCATAATCGTAGAGGTTGTGTCATGCGGTTAATTAAAGTTGAGAAATTATCGTGCCTTGTAACTAGTTCGATTGTGGGTCAATTGCAATTTATACATATTTAACACTTTCGGAACTCCGGTTAAAACTCTCTTGCGAGGTTAAAAAAGAACCGGCGTTCGCCCAAGCCGTTCAGGGTTACATTGAAGCGCGCGACGATATTATAGAATGTCACCACGTCCAGTCCTGCCCCGGCACCATACAATGTCGAGTTGCCCAATTTGGTATTGCTGAATTCCGGATAGCTGTTTTTGACATAACCTGCATCCGCAAAAGTGTTGATATAGGCCGCCAGCGGAATGGTGTTGAATTGTCTCACAGGTATGAATGAAAAATGCTTTTGGATCGAGAAAAGCCTGTATTTCAATTCATTCTTGATCAATGCATAGTCCTGCCCGTCGATCACATAGAGCTCATACCCGCGTACGAGATCGTTGCGATAGCCCAGGCCCACGGTTTGGGTGTAAGGCTGGCGCTTTGGAAACGATACTCGTCCCCGGACATTGGTGTTGAAAAACCATTTCTTGCCAAGCGGAATGAATTTACGATAGGATCCGTAGAGGTACAGCGTGTTGACGTCGTCGGAAGGCAGGAGTCCGGTTTTGGAAATTTGTAACCCGGCAGTCTGGCCCTGCAATGCATACTGCGCATTGTCACGCTTGTCGTAGCTGTACGTGTAGGTCAATTGGAAATAGCGTTGCCGTTTATCCCCATTCAAAAGGTAATTGGGGTTGAGCTTTGCTACCGTGTCGGAGATAGTAAGGTAACTCCACCGGAGGTCCACCGAATGGAATGTATAATACTTGTTACGTCGCGTCAGACTCACGTAGGTGTAGAACCGTTCCCGGTTGATTTCCTCGCTGCTGAGGTATTGCAGCTTGTCACGCCAGGTTCTGAACGCGGTATTTTTATTAATTGAATACGACGTTCCGACGGTAATTCCCGTCTTCTGTGCTTTGTCGATGTACGGCAACGTATACGCTAGTTCGAACTTGGGGATGAAGCCGAATTCAGCCAGGAAACGGAGCTTGTCGGCCCGTCCTGTCACATTACCGTAACTAAGGTATACGCCGTAAGTGGTTCTGGAAAGATCCCGCTTGCGTTCGTACCACCACTCGTTGAAATTTCGGTCGGCGAGCTGGAAAACCGGGAGCATAATAAAATACCAGCGTTCCTTCACCACAATGCGTATGTCGGTATGAACCGAGTCTGGATTTGGTTTGGTCAGGAGGTCAACGGTGACGAACAGGTTGGTATTAATCACCTTCCTGCGGTCAATTTCGAGCTTTTCCCGGAGCGTTTCGGTCGTAAGTGAATCGCCCCGCTGGATCGCCATTTCGCGCATGATGATGCCTGTACGGGTACGATGGTTCCCTTCCACCGTAATGTCGCCTACGATCACATTGCCGGCACTGTCGGCAACGACCGTCTGGCCGGAGGCGAAAGGGGAAAAAAACAGGATAAAAAGCAGAAAGTAAATCTCCTGACAGCACTTCTTAGGGTTCATTCTTCACGGTTCCGAGTTTCGGTATAGAAACGATACTTTCTGTTAATATGATAAAATTTTAGCAAAAATAGGGGTTCCCGCCGAACATCAGGCCGTTTGGTGGTCGAAAAGGGCTGCTTGATAATTATATAGTTTCAAGCAAGCGGCAGCAGTATATGTTTGCCGGCATAGCACTAGTTGAACTCCGGAGCTTAACTAGTGCGGAACGGGAGACACTTTCATACTCGTGCCGCGCGCTGTGCGCATGTAGCTATTAAAAACACATTCAACATACATTATGAAGAACTATACACACTACTTCCATTATATAATCACTTACCTCGTCATAATTCAATTAATCACACTGTCACAAGCCTTCGCTCAGGGCAAGTTTGTCGATGGGTACATCATTACTAATGAAAAAGACACTATATGGGGACTTGTCCGGGATGAGAGTTGGGCGACGAGTCCGGAGCGTATTGCGTTTAAAAATCTGAATGGCGAGGTATCGACTTGCGCGGCGGAGCGTATTGCTGGTTTTGGACTTGTTGCGGCAAAGGAAATTTATAAGAGCAGGAAAATCGGGATATTGAATATTAGCCTCATGCAATCGTATATGCTTGCACCGTCATTGGAGGCCAGGGACTCAACGACGGTGTTTTTGCAGGAAGTGGTGAGTGGCGGCGTGGCAACATTGTTTGAGTTCCTGGATCAGACGCAGCATTCCCGTTTCTTTATTGAAAAGCAGCATCAGCTGAAAGAACTGTTCTACTATCCGTTCTACAAATCGGTCAACGATCGGAATTACCTGGTTGTTTACGACGAATATAAAAAGCAGCTCGCGATGCTATGTGCGGATGCAGAGCGGTTCCGCGAACCCCTGCCGCCATATCAGGAAAAGTATTTGAAAGCGTATATAAAGTCGTACAATGCGTTTTTTACCAAAGACAGTATCCGATACCTGGCAGAAAACCACAGGCTAATTTTCAACTTGGAGCTCATCGGAGGTATTGAGAACTGGCGAGAGGAGATGGTTATTCACAACAAGGCTACCTATGGCTTTGGGTTGCGGATGGACTTTCCACGCAAGTTTCGTAACAGGTATGTGAAAGCCAGTGTTTTGTTTACGCCCGGCCTCCCCGTGGGATTTCCGTCCGGGACTTTGTCCAAAAAGACGTTGAGAACGCTTGAAATGGGATTGGGACGCTACTTCGGCCCCGGAAAGGTGCGACCTTTTTTGGGTCTTAACGCGAGCATCGTCAATAAAGGCTACCGCAGTGATTTCCTGGGAATGAATGCAGGTATAAGCTACAAGCGACTAATTAGCGTGGAAGTCGGGCATTTTGCCAACTTCTACTGCTTCATGACCAAGACCAGCTTCCTTATTCAGCCGCGGATTAGCTTGCACTATTTTGCCAGTTTGAGTTTAGGGCAGAACAGGGTGCGTTAACACATGGCGAAAAGCAGGAAAATTTGGAGGCTGCGGGCCTCGCAAAAAAGAAGCGGCGTGAGGAAAAAAATCCGCGCATGGTAGTAGTCTGTTCGCAAGCTTTGCGAGTATCCTTGTCACATACCAAAACTAACTAACACCATGTCATTCTCCCGGGCTGAAATTTTGATTAACAAGCTTATCAGCAATAAGATATCCGAGGAGGAACTGGCGGAGTTGCTCGCGGGGATTTCTGATGATGAAGGAGGTAAAACTTACTCCGACGCCCTCGAAATTTATTTCAACCGTTTATTGAAGGAAAACCGGCCGAACGGTGAGGCCGGGCCGAAGGAATTATAGCAGATTACAGATTTTACAATTACTCACTCTCCTCTATCAATAGTTTGTTCAGAAATAAAAAGTCAAATCCGTTAGAATAGCCCAAACGACACCATCTCTAGTAATGTGAGCAGGATTTCAAGAAGTTTTTTCCCGTGAGCAAACCTCGCGGAAGGCGATCCGCTACTCACCTGATACCATGTTATTAATACCGCTTACACGGATTATATAAGTCTGTTGTGTTTTCTATTTTTTTAACATAAAGCTCTATTTATCAGTATCATGAACAGTGCCCATCACCTTAAACGCAAAAACTATGGATCCAAATTTTACTGCTAGCCTGCGAAAGCTGCTCTTATGCATTTTCGTGGCTGTTTTGCTCGTCGGCCCGGCATTCGCGGCGAGAAATCTCGACAAGACCATCAAGGGAAAAGTTACTTCCAAAATAGACGGTGCGGCGCTGCCCGGCGTCAGTATTGTCGTGAAGGGGAGCCAGCTTGGTACTTCCACCGACGCAGGCGGTAATTATTCAATCAATGTCAACGAGGCTTCCAAGCCGGTTCTTGTATTTTCCTACATCGGGCATGAAACCCAGGAGGTAATCGTAGGAAATCAGTCGGTGATCGACGTGGTGCTGGCGGAAGGTGTTGAAACGCTCAACGAAACCGTGGTAACGGCCTTGGGCCTTTCGCGAGAAAAACGCTCACTGGGATATTCGGTGGCCGAGGTGAATGGCAAAGACATCAGCCGGGTGGCACAGGAAAATGTGCTGAACTCGCTGGCCGGCAGGGTTCCGGGCGTTACAATTAGCTCCACGGGTGGCACAGGTTCGTCAGTAAGTATGATCATCCGCGGAGCTACGTCGCTCAGCAGCGATAACCAGCCGCTTTTCGTAGTCGACGGCGTGCCCATTGCCAATACGTTGAACAACGTGAGCCAGGTAGGTAACGACAACCGGGTTGACTATGGCAATGCCATTTCAAGCCTTAACCCCGATGATATCGAAAACGTATCCATTCTGAAAGGTCCGAATGCTGCGGCTCTTTACGGTTCGCGCGCAGGCCGCGGGGTGGTGCTCATTACTACTAAAAACGGTAGTAAGTCGAAAAAAATGACAGTTTCCGTGAACTCTAATACTGTCTTCGACAAGCCTTACAAATACCTGAACATGCACCACAAGTTTGCAACGGGTATTCTTCCCTTTACACCGGACAACAACCCGTATCCAGGTGGTGTGCTGATGATCGACGAGGGGTCTGCCGGCGGGGTAGGGCCGGAACTCGACAAAGGCTACAAGGCTATTCAGTGGAACAGTCCGAAGGATGCAAATGGCAAACCGATCCCGACGGAACTGGTTTCACACCCGGATAATGTGAAGAACTTTGTACGCACCGGTATTACCACTACCAACGGCGTAGCAATCTCAAACAGTAATGATTTGGTGACTTACCGCCTATCCTATTCGAATATGACCAACCGCGGTATTATCCCAAATTCGGATTTGTTCCGTAATTCGTTGAATATCAATTCGGCGGTGAAGCTGGCCAAAAAACTGACGCTCAGCACGAACGTCGATATCAGCCGCAACAACTCCAACAACCGCCCGGCGACCAACCGCGGTACGAACCCGCTGCAATGGGCCTATGCCGTGTCTCCTCACATTGATATCCGCGATCTGCGCAACTACTGGGTGCCGGGGCAGGAAGGCTTGCAGCAGCTGTCGCAAGGCCCGGGCGATTATAACAACCCATGGTTCCTGGCTTACGAAGTCAACAACAGCTTCGTCCGTGACCGTGTTTTCGGGAATGTTAAGGCTGACTGGCAGATTACACCGCATTTGAGCCTGATGGGTCGCTACGCGCTCGATACCTATCGAGAACAGCGTGAGACGAAGATAGGCAATAGCTATACCAACGACAGTCGAGGCGGTTACGGGATAATCAACCTTTCGAGATTTGAGCGCAACGCAGACTTCCTCCTGAGCTACAAGCGCGATATCAACAATTTCAGCTTCTCGGTGTCGGGTGGTGGTAATACACGTTACCAGAAAAACATGGATCTGAGTACGGCGAGTGGAAATCGTACCGGGCTGGTTATCCCGGGGCTTTATACGCTGTCGAACATCGCACCGCAGAACCTCACATATTCGAGCTACCTCTCGAAAAGGGCTGTTTTCAGCGCCTACGGCTTGGCGAATATCGGTTTTAAAGACATGATTTACCTCGATCTGACCGCGCGTAATGACTGGTCGAGTACGTTGCCGAAAGCGAACCGTTCGTACTTCTATCCGTCGGCTTCGTTGAGCGTGTTGCTGAATGAGATGTTCAGGATGCCTAATCAGATCAGCTTGCTCAAAGCAAGAGGTAGCTGGGCGCAGGTAGGTAACGATACGCAGCCGTACAACTTGCTGGCGACTTTGGGGAACTCAGGTGCCTGGGACGGCATTACGCGTTTGTCGAAATCGGGATCGATATTGCTTCCCGATCTGAAACCCGAGATCGCGACTTCGTATGAATACGGGCTCGACCTGAATCTCTACCATAACCGCGTCCGGCTGACTGCCACTTACTACCAGGTGGAGAACCGCAACCAGATTATCCCGACCAAGCTTCCGGGATCCAGCGGTTTCAGTTCCAAAAACATCAATGCAGGTTTGCTCGTGAGCAAAGGACTTGAATTGACGTTAGGAGGCACACCGATCGACAAAAATGGCTGGCGCTGGGATATCAATGCCAACTGGTCGAGAAACCGCACGACGATCAAGTCGTTGTCGGACGGACTTGAATTCTACACGCTCTGGACCGATGCCAAAGGTGGCGCATGGACATACGTAGGCGAGCAGATCGGGGATATTTACGATGCCGAGCTCGTTACTGTGAAAGATAAAAGCTCGCCTTATTATGGCTACCCTATTCTGGACGAAAACGGTTCCTGGCAGTCGATTTCCGCTTCTAAAACCAGGAACAAGATCGGTAATTTCAATCCGGACTTCTTGTTGGGTTTGCAAACATCCCTGTCCTACAAAGGTTTCACACTGAACATGTCGTTCGACTGGCGTCAGGGCGGGAATTTCGTGTCGCAAACTTACCGTTACGGTGAATCCGACCTGAAATCCCAACGCTTCCTGGATAACCTGATCAACCCGAACGGCATGACCGGCGATCAGCTGCGCAACTACCTCGTGGACAATAACAAGGTGGTAGTTACCGGAAACAAATTCAATATCGTGGGTGGTCCTACCAAAGAGTATGGCGGTTTCCCGTTTGAATACGGAGGGAATACCTACGACTACGCGGTGTTCAACCCGGGTGTGATCGCGCAGTACAACGAAGCCGGCGAAATCACGGGGTATACTGAAAACCTGGGCGGACCTGGTACGAAATACATTCCTTACGGCGACAACTACCCCTGGGATTTCACCCGTGCCGCTACATTCGATGCTTCGTTTGTGAAATTGCGGGAGGTGTCGCTCGGATATGACCTGCCCTCCACTTTTGTAAAACGCCTGGGCTTGCAAAATGCCAACATCGCCGTTTACAGCCGCAACATCATTCTTTGGACCAAAGCTAAAATCGGTATTGACCCCGAGCAGGCATTCCAGCAAGAGTCGGGCGCGCAGGCTGGTACCCAGTTCAAGCAGGGCATCGAGCGTTACAACGTAACTCCGTGGGTGATACCTGTTGGTTTTAAGCTTGGTTTAACTTTCTGATATAGAATCATATAGTCTATTTAATATAAATAAACTCATGAAAAAGCTTCATAACAAATTCGTCATCATACCGCTGCTGCTGGCATGCATGGTCTTTTCCTGTAAAGACCTGACGGAGCTCAATGAAAACCCGAATGGGGTAGCCCCGGAAACGGTAAATCCTAACCTGGTGTTGCCGACCGTTTTGACGGAGGCTGCGAAGTTGTACGTCAACCTGGGGTACCAGGACATCGCGGGCGTAGTGCAGCATACGCAGAAAGACGCATGGTCGAGCGGGCATAACGACTACGACTGGGGCGGGGACCAGAGCTGGAATGCCTATTACGATGTACTGCGCAACAATGATCTCGTGTATCAACGGTCAGTGGCAGCGAATTACGAGTTTCATCAGGGGGTTACCTTAGTAATGAAATCGTTCATGTTCGGCCTGATTACCGATCTCTGGGGCGACGCACCTTACACAAGTGCGCTGAAAGGCGAAGCAGGTTCGACAGCCGACATTCTACCGTCGTTCGATAGTCAGGATAAGATTTACGCGGGGATCATCGCCGACCTGGAAAAAGCAAACGGGCTGCTTTCGAAATCGAAAGCCGAATATGAAGGTATTGTCGACAATGTAGACGTTTACTATGGCGGAGATCCTGCCAAATGGCGTAAGATGGCCAATTCGCTTTTGCTTCGCTACTACATGCGGATTTCGGCCAAGCAGCCTGATATTGCCAAGGCAGGTATCGAGAAAATCGTAGCCAATGCAGCAAATTATCCTATCATCACTTCTAATGCTGATGATGCCACCATGGGCTTCCCGGGAAACAGTGAAGCGGATTCGTGGCCGGCCAACACCGTGACCGACGCCAGCGGCAGCAACTACCGCCGCATTAAAATGTGCGCTACACTGGTAGAAAGATTGCAGACATTGAAAGACCCGCGCCTGGGAATCTGGGCCAACAAGGTTGAAATTCCATTGGTAGTAGATCCGACACAGCCAGCCGGAACCGATAAAATCGTGGATGGCAAGCGGATTCTTTCGCCGGACAAAGTGAAGAATACACTGGTTGATACGGATCCGGAATACGTTGGCTTGCCGCCGAGTTTCTCAGCATTGCCGTCAGCTTATAACCTGAACCCGACGCCGGGCCAGACATCCTTCAATCCGCACGTATCGTTTCTGAATAACATTTACAAAGCAGCAAAAGGCCCGTTGCTCCGCGCACGGCTGATATCGGCTGCGGAAGTGAACTTCATTCTCGCCGAAGCCGCATTGAAAGGCTGGGCCGCCGGTGTAGCGAAAGACCGTTACGAAGCCGGAATAAAGGCTTCGATGACAACCTGGACAGTAGGCGATAAGTATGCCGCTTACATTGCGACACCGGGTGTGGCTTTCGACAATACATTGAAACAAGTGCTCGAACAGAAATGGATCGCCAGCTGGACGGCTGCCACCGAAGCGTGGTTCGATTTCCGTCGGACCGGCCTGCCTGCTTTGAAAGCCGGCCCTGCGGCTAAGCGCGAAGTGTTGCCAGTACGCTTCTATTACATGCAGGATGAACTGCGTATCAACAAAACGAATGCGGAAGCTGCCGTAAGCAAGCTGGAAGTGACCAACTATTCGCAGGCCGACAACGGCAACAGCGCATGGTCTAAACAATGGCTTTTGCAAGGAACCGGCAAGCCGTGGTAGTCATATTTGTTTTAAGGTGAGTATTTAAAACCGGGGCTGTCGGGGCTATCCCTCAGTTCCGGTTTAGTTTTAACAGGTAAACCACTCCCAAAAATGAAAGCGAGGAACATTCTCATTTGCTTTTTATGTCTGTGCCTGAGCAAGGTCGCATTCGGACAGCATTTCAGGGCTGCGGCAGCTGTGCGGGTGATCACGCCCGATCCGCTTTTGCCAGTCTCCGGGGGGATTGGTACTCCTAAAAAAGCCACGCAAAAGAACGGGGAGTTATATGCGAGGGCATTTGTCATGGAGAAAGGGGCGGTAAGGATTGCTGTTGTGAATGTGGATAACCTGGGCTGGCCGGCTGCATTGGGCAACAAATCGCGGAAACTGATCAAGGGCATCGCGCCCGACAACGTGCTCATAGGCGCCACGCATACGCATAGCGGGCCTGATGCTTATGGCTTTCCCAATGAGAAAGGGGAGTCGTTTGCCGATATGGCCTACCTCGACCGTTGTGTTCAGCAAATTGCCGACGCCGTGAACGAGGCCGTTGAGAAACTGGAAGATGCTTCATTGAAAATAGCAGTAGCCGATGCGAAAGGCAAGATCGCGTACAACTATTATGCAGACCAGCTTTACGATCCCCGTTGCGGCGTGATCCAGGCGGTTGCCAGTGCGGGGGCGAACAAAGGGAAACCCATTGCCACGCTCGTGAATTACGCCATTCATCCCGAAGTGATCGGGTCGGGAAGGGGAATTCTGAGCCCGGACCTTTGCGGGCCGTTATACGATCGCATTGAATCGCAAGGTGGAGGGACCGCCATTTTTATGAACGGTGCGCAGGGCGGCATGGTAACCGCCGACAACCGCCTCGAAAACGGGAAGGAAGCCAATGATTGGAATGAATGCAAAAGGATTGGCGAACTGCTGGCCGACGAGGCGATGCGGATCGTGAAGGACGCGGCGGTGCAGGAAAACCCTGACATTTATTGCGTTTCCCGAAGGATTGAGTTTTCGGTGGATTCGGAGATTATGCGTTTTATCCTTCAAAAATCACCCATTAAAAATGAAATGGCCGGCGATAACCGCATTGCGACGCAGCTTAACCTGCTCAATATCGGCACCGCCCAGGTGCTGACGGTCCCGGGAGAGGCATTGCCCAATATCGGCTACTATGTTAAAAGGCATATGAATACCAAACAGCCGTTTCTCTTTGGACTGACAAACGATGCCTTTGGCTATATGCTCACCAAAGTCGATTTCAACAGTTTTAAACGGTATGAGTACGTGAGCCGGACAAGCCTGGGCGAAATGACCGGTGAAATTTATATGGAACAGGCATTGAAATTAATAAAAGACAGCCCCGCTGCGTCTGTGCAGACCGCCGCCGCGGCGGGCAAGTAAATCGATCTTTAACCCTAATACGAGTGATCATGTTTTTGAAAATAGCCGTTAAGTCCGTGTTGCTGACCCTCGTAGCGATCGTTTTTGCGAACGCGCAGAAAGTGACGCCGGAAAACGCCCTGGAGAGTTACCTCAACAATGGCGACAAGACCTTTAAATGGGAGTTGAAAGAGACATTCAAACGCGACGACCTAACATTTTACCAGATCCTGCTGACCTCTCAGAAATGGCGGGAGTTCACCTGGACGCACCAGCTGACGTTGATCGTACCGAGAGAAAACCGGCACGACGACGCGCTGCTCTTTATCACGGGCGGTTCCAATACCAACGAACAGCCCAATTGGAACAGCAAAAAGGATGAAAAAATGTACGGATCGCTCGGAGCGGTGGCTACAACCAACCAGGCCATCGTGGCATTGCTGAAACAGACGCCCAACCAGCCGTTCTTCGGCGATCTGACCGAGGATGCATTGATTTCCTACACGCTGCACAACTTTAAAAAAGATAAGGACTATACCTGGCCGCTGCTCTTTCCGATGGTCAAAAGTGCGGTGAAGGCGATGGATGCGGTGCAGCAGTTTTCTCAAAAGGAATTGAAGCACACCGTGAATGGCTTCGTAGTAACAGGCGCTTCAAAGCGGGGATGGACAACCTGGCTCACAGGCGCAAGCGACCAGCGCGTGGAGGCGATCGCACCGATGGTGATCGATGTGCTGAATATGCCGGTAAGTCTGGACTATCAGATCAAATCATGGGGCGATTACAGTGTCCAGATCGAGGATTACGTAAAACTGGGTATTCCGCAATCGACTGGCTCGCCCGACGGCCAGGCCATTACGGCCATGATCGACCCCTACTCATACCGTGCCAAACTGACGATGCCGAAAATGATCTTTATGGGAACGAACGATGAATATTGGGTGGTAGACAATATCAAAAATTACCTCGATAAGATTCCGGGGAAAAACATGCTGCATTACGTGCCCAATGCAGGCCACGACCTCGGCGACGGCAAGCAAGCGATGGAAGCACTGAGCGCATTCTTCGGCGCAACGATTAACAAACGGCCTTATACCGAATGCAAATGGAGCCAGTCGGTGGCCAACCGGAAGGTAAATCTGGATATTAAGACCACGCCGGATGCCTTGGTGGACGTGATCCTGTGGTCGGCCAATTCGCCGGACCAGGATTTGCGGAATGATACCTGGACAGCCCGGAGTTTGAAAATTAGCCAGAAATCCAATGTGAAGGTAACCGCTGAGTTACCGGCCAGCGGCTTCCGGGCATTTTATGTGGATTTGAAATACAAAACGCCCCAGGGTAGTGTGTACACGGAGAGTACCAGGGTGTTTTTAACGAATAATAAGTCGGTTCTGTAAATCCCTGAAATAGATGTATCTATACTGACGGGAAACTTGGAATAGCCATGATCAAAAACAAAAGATTGCGCCGGTGGGCATTGCTATGCCTGGTCTGGATGTCTTTCGCGCCAGACGGAGAACAGCCCGAGAGAACGGTGAAAGAGGTAATTGACCGCGCCGTGACGCGGTTTTATGAAACCCTCACACCGACGCAGCTGGACACGATTTCGGATAACTATATCCTGAGCGTACTCAGCGACCGCGACAAGGAAACACTGGCAACGCGTTTCTGGACTTTCGAAGTGAATGTTCCTGTGAGGGTGTCGCTGATGCGGCATACCGGCCAGGCCGTGCCGCCTTTCTGGCTTCAAAAGAGCGGTTTTAAGAAAACACAGATGTTCGTTAAGAACGAAGAATATACCTATGAAGTCTGGCAAAAGGATTTCGAAAAAGGACACGTAGGGCTTGGTATCAATGGTTTTGATAAAGACAGGCCGGTGTATTTCATCAGCGTGGCGCCACTGAATAAGGCCGAAAAGCTCTCGGTTTCGAATGTGGTGCCTGCTCAATATGCATTAAGTACGATAGAGAAAGGAGCATTTACTTATCATGATTGGGACAGCCTCGTATTAACCGAAGTCCCGGAAGAACTGAAAGGCCAGACACTCTTCACAACCGTACGGGGGCGCGCACGTGAAGCGCACTTAGTGAATGCATTCCGAAGAACCTCAACACCTTCGTCGGAAAAACCCGATCAGGTAGTAATGACATGGAGCGGCGATCCGGCCACCACCGCAAACATCCAGTGGCGTACCAGTCCGAAGGTGCTGAGAAGTAAAGTGAAGTACTGGAAGCCGGGAACATCCGACACACTTTTTACGGATGCTTCTGCATTTAACATGGAAGACAGGCTTTTGCAGAACGACCGGTTCGTAAACCGGTTTACCGCAGAGCTGAAAGGGCTGAGTCCCGGCTCGCTCTACCATTATTCGATTGGCACCGGGCAAGCGCGATGGTCGGCGACGTCGTCTTTCCAGACCGCCTCCGACCGTGTGAAGGACTTCTCGTTCATCTGGTTCGGCGACACGCATTATTCGCCTATTTGGGGTGATATGGCACAAAAGTCGATCAAGCGGCATCCTGAAACCGCATTCTTTTCCATAGCCGGTGACCTGGTAACCACCGGTCTGCACCGAGATGATTGGGATCAGCTATGGGCACACGCCGGTTCCACGTTCAGCACGCGGCCATTGATGCCGGTGCCTGGTAATCACGATAGTCAGGATGGTCTTGGTGCATGGATGTATAAGGAAATGTTCAGTCTGCCGGAAAATGGCCCTGCTGGCCAGCCCTCCGAAATGACCTACGCATTCCATTATCAGGACGCATTGTTTCTGATGATCGACGCCACGCTTTCGGTGCCGCAGCAGACCGCCTGGGTTGAAAATCAGCTCAGGAATTCGAAAGCCAAATGGAAATTTGCGATGTTCCATTTTCCACCTTACAACTTTGAAGAGCCTTATGACGAGATCAAGCGAGAGTGGTGCACGCTTTTCGATAAATACCATGTGGATATGGTCATGAGTGGGCACATGCATTACTACCTGCGTACGAAACCGATGTTCAATGACCAGGAAGTGGACAGCCCGGCGAAGGGTACCATTTACCTGATGTCTATCAGCATTCCCGGAAAGCAGAAGCGCTGGCCGAAAGAGGATTATGCTGTGGTGAGATACAAAGACGGCCCGCTTTACCAGCATGTGTCGATCAAGGGCAACACGCTGCATTATAAATGTTACAATCCCGAGGGCGAGTTAAAAGACGAGCTGACGATTACAAAATAGTATCCAACAATTTCAATTATAATGACCCGCATTTTACTACCCGCTATTCTATTATTGTCTGTTGTTTTTAAAACCCAAGCGCAAGTCGGTCCCATCAGGAAAGAGTTTTTGAGCCCAACCTCTAAAAATGTGCTGGTAGCATCGCACCGGGCCGTGCATCATGAACTGCCGGAAAATTCGCTGCCCGCGATCAGAGAGGCGATCAGACTGGGTGTTGATATTATAGAAATTGATGTGAAAGTGAGTAAGGACGGTATTCCAATGCTCATGCACGACGGCAAAGTGGATCGTACCACCACCGGTAAGGGCGATCTGGAAACGCAAACATTCGAAGCGCTCCGGAAGCTACGCCTTGTTTCCAATGGCAAAGTCACGGAAGAGACGATCCCGACATTGGAAGAAGCCCTGCAAATTGCAAAAGGCCGCATTTTGGTCGATCTGGACCTTAAAACCGACCAAATCGAAAAGGTGATTGAGGTGGTGAAAAAAGTAGGCGGAGAGGATTTTGTATTCTTCTTCGACAGCGATTATGAAATCCTCGCCAAAGTAGACGCTGCTTCGAAAAAGTTCATGCTTATGCCGCGGGCTCATTCGCTGGCGATGGCAGATTCGGCATTAACGCGCTTCAAGCCGGAAGTGATCCACATCGATGAGGATTTCTATACTGCTGAGGTTACCAGTCTGATCAGGAAGAAAGGCGCGAGGGTTTGGATCAATGCATTAGGCAAGCCGGATGCGGAAATCAGAAAAGGTAATGCCCGTGAAAGGCTCAAAGAGCTCACCAGGTTGGGAGCTAATATCATCCAAACCGACGAACCCGAGAAGGTGATTCGCGAATTGAAAGAATTAGGATTACGTCGCTAACTGCCAAAAAAGAGTCATTCTGAAAATCTTCGGAATGACTCTTTTTCTTTTTTGCGTTTGGAGCTATTCAAACCGCCTGTTAGCCCCATTCAACTCGCCGTGTGTGGTGATAGCGACGACGGTAAGGATGGCGAAAATGGCGACGATGAATATCAAGTTGACGGCCCAGCGGCTGATATTCAGCCCGCGATCTGTGAACGATGCTTGTGTTTTTTTGACGAGAAGGCTCAGAACGGCCATGTTCAGAATGTAAAGGTATTGTTCGATGCGGTACAGGCTCATGAACGCGCAGGTAATGAGGATGCTGTAAATCGTATATAGACCGAGGTTAAGGAAGAAGAACCGTTGGATATCCTCGTATTGGAGCTCCCAAAACGGTGTTTTTACCCGAACGTAATATTTAAATAGGGTATAACCTGCAAAAGCAAGCACCAGCAGCAACGCCACCCACTGCACGTAAGTGGTAATACGGGTAGCATTGGCAAGCGGATTAAAACTCTGGATTGTTTCAACCAGCCTTTGTGTTTTAAATGATTGATCCCATACAATGAACGGAATGATGAGCGTCAGGATGACAATAGGTGCGAGCAGCCGCGAGCGGGATGCCTGCGTTTCGGTGGTTTCCCACTCCGAAGTAAATGTGCCGTAGGCCATTCCTGCGCCGCCAAAAAAGCCGATCGAATATTCCATCACATTCCAGAAATTGAAATGAATACCGGAAACGTTACCCATCACTTGCAGGAAGTTACCGAACGCGAACCCAAAACCGCCACCGAGCCCGGCGAAAACGGCCAGCCTCATGGCAGAATGCTGCTTGTGACGGATCATATACCAGAACAGCGCGATGGTCATACCGAAACAGGCAGCCCAGGCTTCCGACCGCGGAGGGGTCATGAGCCAGCCGAGCTGTTCGATCAGCAGGTAGTAAAACAGGATGGCGCCTACGGTCATTTCGGTGATCAATTGCGGCCATTGTACCGGCTTTTCACGCGAGAAAGCGAGTGTAAGCCCGAATAACCCGCCGCCTATCAGCCCGAATAGCCCGCCGATAATACCTAGCATCAGAAATCCATAATAAACATTCCCGAATTCGAGCCCACGTGCATAGCCGACGACGATTCCGTAGCTGATAATGCCCCCGATGCCCCAGCCGGCGGCCGAAGCCAATGCGAGCTGAAATGCCTTAGCGTACCAGTCTTTGCGCTTGGCGATGAGAACGATGCTTAATCCGCCAATGCCACCGGCCCATGCGGCGCCTTGCTCGTGTCCAAACTGGCCGCGTATGGCCCAGGCGGTGCCTAATGAGATGCCTGCAACGAGCAGGGCATAAAGTAATTGTCTGTTATTCATGAACGGAATGCGACTAAGGGTTTGTGGGATAAATACTGGATTGCCGCCTAAAAAGACTATAATGATACCCCATTTGAGGAGGAAATAGCCCGATTCGCTTTTGGAATAGTATTCTCCCTAAAAACGGACAGGACATTTCCGGAACATAAGACCCATGAGCAGCAAAAGAGATCAGCTCGCGATCAACGGCGGCCCCAAAACGATCGACAAGACATTTCCCTGGCCCATTTATAATGAAAATGAGGTGAATGCAGTCGCGGCAATTGTCGCGGGAGGCAAATGGGGTAACCCCGACTGCGGGGACGAGGTGGAGCGCTTTGAACGGGCATTCGCGGATTATTGTGGAAGCAAATATGCGATTACGTGCGTCAATGGTTCGGTATCGCTCCGGCTGGCGCTGATGGCGTGCGGCGTGAGGCCTGGCGACGAAGTGATCGTGCCGCCTTACACGTTCATCACCACCGCCTCCTCGGTAATCGAATGCAACTGTGTGCCTGTTTTTGTGGATATCGATCCCGAAACCTACAACATCAGCCCGGCAGCCATCGAGGCAGCGATAACGCCGCGCACGAAAGCGATCATTCCCGTCCATTTCGGCGGGTTGGCTTGCGATATGGATGCAATCATGGACATAGCGCAACGGCATAATGTCAAAGTGATCGAAGACGCCGCGCATGGGCACGGGGCTGAGTACAAGGGAAAAAAACTGGGCTCGATCGGACACGTGGGGAGTTTCAGTTTCCAGTCGTCCAAGAATCTGACTTCGGGCGAGGGGGGCATTGTCATCACCGACGACGATGAATTGTATGCAATGATGCATTCGCTGCGCAACGTAGGCCGGATCGAGGGCGGGCAGTGGTACGAGCATTACAATCCGGGCTGCAATTACCGCATTACCCAAATGCAGGCTGTGCTGCTGACAGAACAACTCAAACGTCTGGAAGAACAAACCCGGCGAAGGAATGCCAATGGTTTATATTTGAATGACTTGTTGGAAAAAATTGAAGGGATTTCGTCTCTGAAACGCAACGATACCATCACCCTGCACGGCTATCATATTTACATATTCAAATACGATGCGACGAAATTCGGAGGGCTGCCTAAAAGCGAATTTGCGGCGATGCTGGCGGCCGAAGGTGTGCCTAGTTTCAAGGGTTATCCGCATCCGCTGTACAAGCAGCCTCTTTTTCAGAACAAAACCTTCCTATGCTACGCCATTCCGGACAGCGCGGATTACAGCCATACCTTTTGCCCCGTCGCAGAGCAGGCTTGTGATACCGACGCGGTATGGATTCTCCAACATGCGATGTTGGGAGAGAAGGAGGATATGGAAGCGTTTGCGAGCGCAATTCTGAAAATTCAGGAGGCAGTCAAGTAACTCGAATGCCTTCTGTGCCATGTGCTTATAGCTCCTTCCGCATCATAATGTCGGTCTGAATATCGTCCCCGAGCGTGAAAAGGTGTTTATCGAACGCCGTGAAGCCATTCCGTTTGTAAAAGCCGATCGCATTTTCATTCTCTTCCCACACGCCCAGCCACACATACGCGTAACCACGCTCGCGGGCGATGTCGATGGCTTTGTTATACAATAACTGCCCGACTTTCAACCCCTGCCATGCCCGAAGCACATATATCCGTTCGATTTCCAACGCGGTATCATCTTTCAGTTCACTTTGGGCGGGGCCGTGGTTTACTTTGAGATAACCGATCAGATCGTCGCCATCGTAGGCCAGATGGAATTCCGAATCCGCATTGCCCAGCTCGGAGGCGACCTTTTCGACACTGAATCCTGTTTTCAGGTAATGTGCCATGTTTTCCTCGGTGTTGACCGATGCGAACGATTCATAAAAAGTGTCTATTCCAATTTGTCTGACGGTTTCCAGATCGTTGATGGTCGCTTGAATAAGTTGTATCGGCATGTTACTTGTTGGGTAATACTTTTAATCTGACGCCCTCGCTGTGGGCTGTGAACTCCGGCGCGTACATGCATTGGATCGTCGTGATACCGTTGCTGAAATCGCCCTCGTGTGTAATAAAAAGCGGATATTCGAACACATAAGTTCCTTTTCGCAAAGCATTGAAGAAGAAATTCGTGCTGGCGTCGCGCGTGCTTTCGTAGTACCCGAGGCTACCCTGCCAGCGGTAGCCGCTCAGCACATTCACCGGCTCCAGCCCCGACGCCCGCATGTCTTTCATATGCACGTATTCCATATCCCGGTCGACACGCAATTCAATACGGACTTTAATCTTATCACCCACCTTCACCGCGTCGCCTTCGCGTACAGGCGTGAGGACGGGGCCAGAGTCGGTATTGGCTTCTACAAATAGCTGTTTGGAGAGTTTTAGCGGCGTCTCTGCAAATGTGATCTTGTCGAGATCTTCGAAATATTGCCAGTAAACGGCGCCCCCACTGGGTAGAGAGGATCCGGAACTGCCATTGACCACCACGTCGATATTGCCCATCTGTGGGGTGATGCCGGTGTCGATCGTTTGTTTCATATAACCGGTACCAAGCTCTGTCTTTTGGTCTTTAGAGCTAACCTCGATATTCCCAACACGGACCGTAGCCTGCGGGGATTCAGCGAGCCAATCGCTTCCATTCAAAAGCAATGCATAACAAGCCTCTGCTGTGGCTTTGGTACTTTCCCAGCTGCTTGTCTGCTTGTTTTTGAGGAGCCAGGTTTTCAGTTCCCCAACGGTCTGTTGGTCATTACTGATTTCCTGAAATGCTTCAACAAGCAATGCCTGGCGCTCGATAGGCGCCTCATGCCACCACCAGCCGCGCTGATTGGTCTTCCAATACATGCCTAGTTCGTCATTTCTAACAGCCGTTTGCCGCAACGATTCCAGGATCTGGCCGGCCGTTTTATTGTCGTTCGTCCGATGGCATAGCAATGCGATCATGCCTTGCAGCAGCTTGGGTTGCGAAACCCAGGTAAGCCTTGCCCGTTCGCGATAGTATTGGTATGCCTTTTGTGCCGTGGCCGGAATGGCTTTTGCGAAAAAACTCCGCGCGTAGAGGTATTGTATTTCAACCGGGCCGGGCGTATATTGTTTCAGGTTCGATTTGGACTTGACGAGTCTGTTATAATCCTCCTCAATGCGCTTGTCTAGGTAAGGTAGGGCCTTTTCGAGGATTGCTTGAATGTTTTCCGATTGCGAAGCAGGCAATGCATTGATTCTCTGCAAATGGCCGATGCCGGTAACAATATACTGCGTCATATAGCGATCGTCGGGCCCACCTTTGAACCACACAAAACCGCCGTTAGGGCTTTGCATTTCCTGTAATTTACGGACGGCCGCATTCAGCTCGTTCTCCATTTTAGCCAGGTCGAACAACAATGCGATATTTCGTCTTTGTTCTTCCTCGTTTTTAGAAACCAATACCCAAGGAGTTTCCTGGATCAATAACGATTTCAGTTCCTGGTTTTTAGTCAGATTACTTTGCAGCGCATCAGTACCCTTCCAGGATTTGAATACCTCTGCAATCCGAGGTGAAGCATTTACAATATGTGAAGCCAACGAGTTGGCATAATAGCGGTTCCACGTTTGCTCGGCGCATTCGTAGGGATATTCCATCAAATAAGGCAGGGACTGCACCGCGTACCAGGCCGGGTTGCTGCTGTATTCGACAGTGACAGATTGGTGCGCAAGCGTTTTGGATTTGGATGATGCAAGCAGTTTTTCAAACGTAAAGTGTTTTGCGCCGCTGCCTTTCATCGATAGCGGTATGCTCTCCGTCACCAGCATTCGGTTTGGCAGGACGGGCAACGTGTTTTCTTCCCCATCCGACAGGTTCCCGGCTTTCGCCACTGCCCGCCAGGTGACCATTTTGGTAAAACCTTTCGGTATTTCGAGTGTAAAAAATGTGGTGCTGCTTTGCCCTGCGGCAACTGAAAACGGGCTCGATGACCTGTTGTTGTGGAACAGCTGATCCAGCGACTCATTCGTTTCAGAGTCAAACAACAAAAGCGAAACTTCTCCATTTGCGATTGCGCTGCTCAGGTTCACCACTTTCACCGGGAAGCTGAACCGGTCACCTTCGCGGAAGAACCGCGGTGCATTCGGCTGTACCATCAGGTCTTTCTGCGTGATGATCTCCTTGCTGCTGTAACCCAATACCAGTTCCTGCGTATGCGCGAGCGCCTGGAACTTCCACCGCGTGAGCGCTTCTGGCATGGTGAACGAGAAGGAAATGTTGCCCTCGCTGTCGGTTTTTAGGTCAGGCAGGAAGAATGCGGTCTCGTTGAAGTTGGTGCGGATGGCGGGGGAATACTGTTTCTCCGAGGCCGCTTGCTGCCCGCCCTTGTTGAAGCCATACCCGACTTTCCCCACTTCATTTGCATCAGGTTCGCCGAGCATTACACTCGAATCGGCCATTTCTTCTGCGATTATTGGAGCGGCCTGCGGCATTGCGGCACCGCCCGTCGCTTCGGATTTTTTGAATTCAACTGCACCTCTTACAGCCATTCGGTTCCTTGAAAGTCTTCTTTTGTAAGGATTAAAAATCAGTTCGTCATACCGTTTTTCGAAGTACTTATAGTTCTCAGTATGGCCATAAATAACCTCGGCATTCGTATCGTCGAAATTTCCGCTGCCGGTCCAGCTGCCGAGGCCCATGTGTACGGGCCAGATGTACGGCTTCCGCCATTGATGGGGGTAAAACTGGTCGAGCGAGGCGTCGTACATGCTTGCGAGCATTTCGGCGGCAACTTGTTCTTTTTTATAACCACTGATTTTAACTTTCCACGTTTCCTTGCTGCCAGGCAGCGTCTTGTCGCGGAATGTCACATATTCCATTTTCAGATCCTTGTTTGTCCAGGGAACCGCGATGCTTTCTGTATGGGTATGAATGCGGTTGTGTTTTACAAATGCGTAATCTATTTGATAGCCGCCGCGATCTTCTTCCCTTGGCGTGTAGTCGAATGTCTTAAGCTCTTGATTGAATGTAAGGAATGAAAAACCAGCGGGGCCCGATTTGCGGCTGTTGGTGCTGATTACGAATGCTTTGTCAGCAGAAGTGCCGAATGCATAAGACGCTTTTTCGCCCGGCTCGGCGGCGGTGGCCGCCGTTGCAGCCACGTACTGAGGGTATGCAGGTTTCTTCGCTCCGAAATCCTTGAGTTCGGTGTATTTCACCTCGGTTAGTTTTTCACCAGCAGCATTCGTGCTACTGATTTCTATTTGATAGAAACCTGCCAGAAGATTAAACTCGGAAACCGGCACTGGGCTGCCGGACTGTAATTGTACAGTTTTTGCCACTGGCGAGCCTGCTTTTTCCCAATTCTCCATTTCCGTTTCGCGATCGTATTCGTCGTGCGGGAAGCTGGCAATGAATTCACTCTTGGACATTACAAAAAGGTCAGGCCGCTCCCAATAGCGGTTCCGGATGAGCCGGTTTTCAGGCGTGATTCGCGAGATCCGGATAGTAACTTCGGCGGGGGCAAATGCGCCTGCAAGGTTTTCAGTGCGAATGGCCAACGTTTTGAATTGGCCGGTTTCCATTACGGAGGGGATTTCGGCTTTCAGTACGTATGATTTATAGCCGACTGGCACCACTGTTTCTGCACTCCGTGTTTCACCATTGCTGTCCGTCACGTCCGCGTGAATGGTGTATTCAAATAGCGGATCTGTTTTTGGATCGACTTTACGGTCCGGAATGGCCTCGAAATCTATTTGGAACTGCCCCGACGCGTCGGTAACTGCTTCACCATGCGCGATCTCCATCGGCTCTTCGGATACCCACCAGCGTTTCCGCGCCCACGCATAAGGGAAGCGCGGCGCGCGCACGATCCGATATTTCACTACCGCTGCGTCGATGGGGTTTCCGGCATAAGCGATCGCCTTGCCGCTCACTTTAATGGTGTCATTTACCTTATAGGTGGCTTTCAGCGTATCGAATTCGACTGCAAAACGGGGACGTTTGTATTCTTCCACATGAAAATCAACGCGAAAATTGTCCCTTACCTGAATGTAGAAGTTTCCTGTCAACCCATTGCCGGGGATGACAAACGAACCCGAGAAACTTCCAAAGGCGTTCACGTGATGTTTCGCTTCGGCAACGTGTTCAGCATTTGCATTGTAGAGTACTGCCGTAAATTCCTCCTGCTGGCTGCGGAGTACATCGTCGCCCTCTGCGACAATGCCTTTGTAATACACCGTTTGGCCCGGGCGGTACAGGCTCCGGTCGGTGAACAGGTAAATACGCTCTTTATCTTCGTCGCTTGCCGGTTCGACATCTTCATTGTAATAATACCGGTTCGTATTTTCCTGCACGAACAAACGATCGTTTCCATAGGTGATATCCAGCATGTGCTGCTCTCCGTAGTTCACTTGCCGGATGTGCCGTTTGAAGTGAGCGTCCTTGTCGGCGGTAAGAAGGGTGCCTTTGTTTTTGGTATAACTCCTTGTATTGTAGTCATAACGCTTCTGCCAGAGCTGCACTTTGGCGCCGGGCAATGGCTCTCCGGTTTCGCGGTTCAAAAGAAAGAAATCATCCCCTTTTTGAATGAAACTGATGTCGGAAACATAAAATATAGCTGCTCCGGTTAATGCGTTGGTCTGCCGGAAATCCGGCGCGGTACTGGTTAGCAAAATGTATTCGCCGGATGGCAGGCCGTCGACCTTCGCTTCCACAGAATGCTCTTGGTAATCTTGTTTATCCAAAAGAGGCTGCTCCCACGACTTCTCAGACTTTGCGGTGGCTAATGTCGCCCATTTTGTGTTCTGCTGATCATCTTCGAGTTTTTTCCGCAAGAACTCATTGAGTTTGATCACCCGGAAATACAGTTTGTTGAAGTTCCGGTATTTGACCAGCACCCGGAATGGCTTGGCAATGCTGTTGACCATTTCTACCGACAATGCAAGGTTTTGGCGGGTAATCGTTTTGGAAAGATTGAATGCATTCACACCGCCTTCCGTATCGGGATTGTCGCGCATTACCTGCCGGCAGATTTCCAATGCCTTTACCCGCTCGAATTGCCCGGCCGAATCCCTGCCCGGCTTGTATTGATCCGCTTTTTCATTGAGCCAGGCCGCTTTGAGATACCAGGCTTGTGCAGCGGCCGGTGTCGTTTGGTACTGATCTGCTATATGTCCTACGGCCATAAAATAGAGGTCGTCTTTATCGGGATGCACCGATTTTTGTCTGACATACTGCAACCTCGCCAGATCCACATCGATCAACGCACCCGGATCTTTGTCTTCGATGTGAAATGCAATCAGCTTCTGATAGAGCAGCAATGCGTAATGTTCCAGCGAAGCGGAGTCCTTAGTTTCAAATTTCCTGTGTATAAAATCCGCCGCCGGATCGAATGCGGACGCCGTATTGATTTCAAATGCATATGCCGGCTTTTTGACGTTTCGTTCATCTGAAGAGAAGTACGCCAATGCCCGGAATGCGAGTAAATCAAACAACGTCGGGCGTAGCTGGCGCATATTGCCTTTGGTAATGATCGCGTCGTAAATGTCCAGCCTTGTTTTCTTTAAAATCGCTTCTTCCCGTATGGATTCGAGAAACAATGCGCCTATTTTTTGGTGAAAATCCTCGGTTCCCCAGGTGGCAATGTCTTTTTTATCGAAGGCCACGGTGGTGGTCCGGTTGTACAATTGCCAGCGGAAAGTCTGGTAATATGTGTAATATTCCGATGCGACGAGACTTGTTAGAATCGAGCGGGTGGGACCGGTACTTGCTGCCATTTCCTGTTCCAGTTCTTTAACAGACGCGATGGAATTGTTTTCTCGGTTTTCAGTCTGCAATTGGGTCATATACACAGCCGCTTTAATGACTTGTGCGTCCTGCTTTTCCTGCTTCGCGAGGCCGTATATTTTCTTCACTTGTTGGAGCGCATCCTTATCAAGCCCCTTACCCATGAGCTCATCGGCCTTTTTCCATTCTGCATTGTAATTCTTAACCGGGTCTTGTCCGTAAGTGTGCATAGTTAATGATATAATAATGGTGATGATCAGATAGTAACCGGAGGTGTACGCTATTTTCATCTTGCGAATCATTGGGTTTGTGATGAATAGGATAAAGATAGTAAAACGTCGCGGCGCCAAAAGCGGCATTGAGCAGCCGGAAAACGTCATTCAGCAAACAACCGGGGAAAGGCTTGCCTTGCAGAAGTATAAAATATCTACATTGCCTCTTTTTGCAATATGAAGTATCTTTAAATAGTGCTTCTGCGAAATATAACTTAATACTGCTCTTCTTGAACGAATTTTATTTTTAGGTAAACTCTATGCGTACGATCATGTTGGTGGCGGGAATCATCGTCGCACTGGTTTTGGGGAAATTGTTTATTTTTTCGAAACCCGGTGAAGGCAAAGGCTCCGATGCGAAAAAAGGGGGTGAGGGGAAGAATGCAAAGTCCGCCGGCGGGGCCGTGCCGGTGAATGTTTTTATTGTGGGTAGAGAATCCATTGAAAACCAGATTTTTGCCTCCGGTACCGTGCTGCCCAACGAGGAGGTCAACCTGATGGCGGAGATATCGGGCAGGTTGGTGAAACTCGACATCAAGGAAGGTTCATACGTCACCAAAGGACAGCTGATCGCGAAAATTAATGACCGTGAGTTACATGCGCAATTACAGAAGGTTGCTTATAACCAGGATCTGAGTAAAAAGATAGAAGCACGGCAGAAGAAGTTGCTGAACGTAGAGGCGATTAATCTGGAAGAATACGATGTTACCTCCAATAATATCCGGGTCCTGGAAGCAGAAAAGGAAGTAATAGAAGCACAGCTGGAAAAAACGGAGGTTCGCGCACCGTTCAGCGGTCGTATCGGATTGAAATTCATTAGCGAAGGCGCATACCTCGCGCCGGGTACGCCCATCGTAACGATTGTCCAGAGCAATCCCGTTAAAATCGATTTCACGGTTCCTGAAAAGTACAGTCCGAGCATCCGGGTGGGGAGTCCGGTCAAATTCAACCTCGACGGCGACCCGTCGACTTACACTGCCAGAATTTTGGCCATCGACCCGAAAGTGGACGAAAACCTTCGTACGTTGCGTGTTCGTGCGCTCGCGAACAATCCCGAAGGCCGGTTCGTACCGGGTATGTTCGTGAAGGTGTTGGCCGACCTCGATGCCAACCGCTCTGCCATGATGATCCCAACGGAAGCCATTGTGCCGGTTTTGAAGGGTAAAAAAGTGTTTGTTGTAAAAGACGGCAAAGCCCAGGAGGCGATGGTGACGACAGGCCTGCGCACCGACAAAAAAATCCAGATCATAGACGGCTTGCAGCCCGGTGATTCGCTGATTACTTCGGGAATCATCGCGATCAAACCTAACACCGCCGTGAAGGTCAACCTATGAGCATATCAACCCTTTCCATCAAAAGGCCGGTTCTCGCGATTGTGATGAACCTGCTCATTATTTTGTTCGGATTCCTGGGATACAAGTTCCTCGGGATGCGGGAATTTCCGTCGATCGACCCGCCGGTGGTTTCCATTCGCACGAGTTACACCGGTGCGAATGCCGATATTATCGAATCGCAGATCACCGAGCCGCTCGAAAAGCAGTTGAACAGCATCGAGGGCATCAAGTCGATCAGCTCTACCAGCAGCCAGGGTACGAGCCAGATCACGGTTGAATTCGACATTGGTGTGGACATGGAACGCGCCGCGAACGACGTGCGCGACAAGGTCGGTTCCGCGTCCCGGACATTACCGCTCGATATCGATGGTCCGCCGGTGGTCAGCAAGGCCGATGCCAACTCGGAGCCTATTATTGTGCTGACTTTCACCAGCAATACGCGCTCGCACCTGGAGGTGAGTGACTATGCCGAAAACGTAATCGCTCAACGCCTCCAGACGATTGAAGGCGTGAGTGAAATCCGTATTTTCGGACAGAAGAGATATGCGATGCGCATATGGATGGATCCGGTCAAAATGGCTTCGCTGGGCATTACCACCCAGGATGTGAAAACCGCGCTCGATAAGGAGAATGTGGAGTTGCCGAGTGGAAAGCTGGCCGGTGATAATACCGAGCTGACCGTGAAGACGATCGGCCGCTTTCGTACCGAAGAGGATTTTAATGAAATGATCATCAAAAACTCGGCTACGCAGACGATCCACTTGAAAGATATCGGTTCGGCGACGCTGGGGCCTGAGAATGAGGAAACGATCCTGCGCCTGGATAATGTGCCAATGATCGGTCTGGCGATTTCGCCGATGCCGGGTGCTAACTACCTCAATATCGCCAAGGAAGTTAACAAGCGGATGGAGTCCATCAAAAAGGAGCTTCCGAAAGATTACAAGCTCGATACGCTGATCGACAACACCATTTTCGTGGAGCGTTCGATTGAAGAAGTTGGCGAAACATTACTGATAGCCATCGTGCTTGTGGTAATTATCATTTACCTCTTCTTCCGCGACTGGCTTATTGCCTTCCGTCCGCTCATCGACATCCCCGTTTCGCTCATTGGCACCTTCTTCATTATGTACATCATGGGCTTTTCCGTGAATGTGCTCACGCTGCTCGCGATCGTGCTCGCGACCGGGCTCGTGGTCGATGACGGGATTGTGGTCACGGAGAATATTTTCAAGAAGATAGAGCAAGGAATGAGCCCGATTGAGGCGGCCATTAAAGGCTCGAATGAAATCATATTTGCGGTATTATCCACCTCTATTACACTGGCGTCCGTGTTTTTGCCGGTGATTTTTATGGAGGGTTTTGTAGGAAAACTGTTCCGGGAGTTCGGTATCGTTATTTCCGCTGCTGTATTGATCTCAGCATTCGTTTCACTGACGCTCACGCCAATGCTGAATGCGTACCTTGTCCGCAAAACGCACAAGAAAAGCTGGTTTTACGAAAAGACCGAGCCGTTTTTCGAAAAGATCACCAACGACTACGGTAATGCATTGGCGAGGTTCCTGAAAATGCGCTGGGTGGCCGTACCACTGGTAGCGATCACGCTGGGGATGATCTGGTTTTTTGGAAAGGACCTTCAATCCGAATTGGCCCCGCTGGATGATCGGAACTGGTTCCGTATCAACATGACGGCGCCGGAAGGTTCTTCGTTCGAGTTTACGGACCGTTATGTGCAGGAAGTAGGCAATATGCTGATGGATTCGATGCCGGGCAAAAAAGGGCTGATGCTGATCACGTCGCCCGGAAACTCGGGTCTGGGTGCTGCCAATACCGGTAGCGGCCGTATTGCACTGGTTGATAAGAAATTGAGGAAGGAATCGCAGCAGGAGATCGCGGACTATATTAATAAGAAACTCAAACAAATGCCCGATGCCAAGTCGTTTGTCGTGCAGCAACAGACGATTTCGGTGGATTCGAGGGGCGGTTTGCCGATTCAGTACGTAATCCAGGCGCCGGATTTTGAAAAATTGCGGGAGTACCTTCCCAAGTTCATGGAAGAGGTGTCGGAGGACCCCACTTTCGCGATTACGGATGTCAACCTGAAATTCAGCAAGCCTGAAATCCAGATCAGGATCGATCGTGAGAAAGCAAAATCGCTCGGTGTTTCCGTGCAGGACGTAGCGCAGACGATGCAGCTGGCATTTGCCGGGCAGCGCTTTGGCTATTTCACCATGAATGGCCGCCAGTACCAGGTAATTGGCCAGTACGACCGCGCCAATCGTGACGAGCCGCTGGATTTGAAGAGCATGTTTGTCAAGACAAATACAGGCCAGCTCGTGCAGCTCGATAACATTGTGAAAGCGGAAGAGGAAAGCAGCCCGCCGCAGCTTTTCCATTTTAATCGATACATGAGTGCCACGGTACAGGCGGCACTTGCGCCGGGCAAAACCATCGGCGACGGTATCGCAGCGATGGACCGTATCCGTGATAAATTGAATGACGAGACGATCCAGACCGCATTGAGTGGTTCTTCCCGTGACTATGCCGAAAGTTCATCAAATACGATGTTTTCGTTCTTCCTCGCTTTGATATTGATCTATTTCATTCTGGCAGCGCAGTTCGAGAGTTTCGTGGATCCTTTTATCATTATGTTCACCGTACCTCTGGCAATCGGCGGGGCGGTATTTTCGCTGTGGTTTTTCGACCAAACGCTTAACATTTTCAGCCAGATCGGCATGATCATGCTCATTGGTCTCGTAACGAAGAACGGTATCCTGATCGTCGAATTCGCCAACCAGCTCCGCGAGCAGGGGCGGAGCATCCAGGAAGCTGCGCTGGAAGCCGCTACAATGCGTTTCAGGCCCATTCTGATGACCAGTTTGGCGACAGTCCTCGGCGCATTACCCATCGCGATGGCGCTCGGTTCGGCCGGTCGAAGCCGGATGTCCATGGGGATTGTGATTATGGGAGGGCTGCTATTCTCGCTCGTACTGACATTGTACGTCATCCCCGCCATTTACACATTCTTCTCACGGCCTAAAAACTTCGAGAAAATGAAAATGATCGAACGTGTGGCAAGGGATAGCGAGCTGGAAGAGCCGGCGCATTTCTGAGTAGCCAGGCAGTGGTTGACTATGCGGCCGGGGTTTGTTAACTTTGGTATAGATAGCTATTTACCATGCAAGCTACATCGAAATCGAATTTTACAAACCTTCAACAGGAACTGCTGCAACTATATGCACGGCAGGTGAGTGAGGAGGATTTGAAAAATATCATTGTGCTATGAGTGCAGGGGCTGACTATCTGGTCAGTAACGATCGCCATTTCGACGTGTTGGCATCCATAGATTTTCCGAAAGTCGAGGTTATAAGGGCCGAGACCTTCCCGGAATTGCTAACCTAATTTCGCGAAACTACCGCGTTCCCATATTTTTTAACATCCTCACGTGCGAGCTTAATGCGTTGCGGAAATTGGGTTTTGCATTGTAAATCAATCCGAATTCCAATGCGGTAGCTTTTACAATCGGAGATAATGCGTGGTAATGAATGTGCGAAATGGAAGGGAAAAGGTGGTGTTCGATCTGGTAATCGAGACCGCCGATGAACCACGAAAGAATACGGTTTTTTCCGGCAAAATTAGACGTGGTTTGTAGTTGATGAACAGCCCAGGCATTCTCGATACAGCCCGAAGAATCCGGCTCAGGTTGTTCCGCACCTTCTACGACGTGCGCCATTTGAAATATCGTACTTAATATCATACCGGCCGTGCCATGCATGATCAAAAAGCCTGCGAGCCATTCTCCGAATGAAAGTGAGGTAAAGCAGAGCGGAATGATGAAAATGAAGGCAATGTATGCCAATTTGGTTGCCACCAGTCGTATCAATTCTTTTCTTGGAAATGGCTTGGTCATCCCCGATTTAGCCATTCGGTTGAAGATGCCGATCTCCTTGAAGTCTTTCCATAGAAATGAGAGCGTCATGAGGCTGTACAGAACAAATGCGTAAATATGCTGAAAACGGTGGATGAACTTCTGCTTCTCCTGAAATGAAAGCCGCAGCAAAAACTTGCCGGTAATGTCTTCGTCTACTTCATGGATATTGGTATAAGTGTGATGCAGCCGGTTGTGCTGTACTTCCCAGTTGTAGGCGTTCCCGCCTAGCAGGTAAATAGAAGCACCAAAAATCTTGTTCAGCCGGTTGGCGGTTGAAAGGGAGCCGTGGATAGCATCGTGCATGACCGACATGCCGACCCCGGCGACGCCCAAACCCATGACCATCGCCAAACCTGCCATGACCAGCAGGTTGAATTGATTGGAAAGAATGAATGCATACGGTACCAGATAGAGGCTTAGCATGAATATGGCTTTGTAGATAATACCCGCTCCGCCCGATTTACAAAGATCATTGGCAGAGAAATGTTGATCGATACGATGTCTGAGGGTGGGAAAAAAGGTACTTTTTTCCGGATTCGTGAATTTGATTTTGTGAGATTGCATTGAGACGCGCGGAATGCGCGGGTTAAATGAGTGGGGCGGCCTGTTGAGAACGGCTTATCAGAGGTAATTATTAGGAAATGTGCCTTTAAATTTCATGTTTGGAAAAACGGGGATGCATTAGGGCAAAAATATCCCTGTAAAGACGAAAAGAGGCCGGCATCGCTGCCGACCTCTTTTCGTTTTCTATGAGTGAAGTGCTTAAAGTGCGAATTTCGCTTTGATGGCATCTACGAAATCAAGTTTTTCCCAGGTGAAAAGTTCCACTTCGACTTCTTTTTCTTCGCCGTTGGCGCCTTTGAAAGATTTCTTAACGATTTCGTTCTTGCGTCCCATGTGGCCATATGCCGCTGTTTCGGAATAGATCGGGTTGCGCAGTTTCAGGCGTTGCTCCACTGCGTAAGGACGCATGTCGAAGATTTCGCCAATTTTCGCGGCAATAGCACCGTCGTTGTCAGCAACTTTCGCAGTACCGTAGGTATTTACGTACAAACCGCAAGGCTCAGCAACACCAATCGCGTAAGAAACCTGAACGAGTACTTCGTCGCACAAGCCGGAAGCTACCATGTTTTTCGCTATGTGCCGTGTCGCATATGCCGCGGAACGGTCCACTTTAGAAGGATCTTTACCGGAGAATGCACCACCACCGTGTGCGCCTTTTCCACCGTAAGTATCTACGATGATTTTGCGGCCTGTAAGACCTGTGTCTCCGTGAGGCCCACCGATTACAAATTTACCGGTTGGGTTGATGTGGTGCGTAATGTCGCCTGTGAACAGCTTTTGCAGCTCAGGCGTCAATTTTGCCTTCACGCGAGGGATTACAATATTGATAATATCGCTTTTGATTTTCGCAAGCATCGCTTCTTCGGTGTCGAAGTCGTCGTGCTGGGTCGAAACCACGATGGTATCGATACGCAGTGGCACATTGTCGTCGCTATATTCGATCGTTACCTGTGATTTCGCATCAGGACGCAGGTAAGGGATCAGTGAAGGCTCGTTGTTGCGGATGTATGACATCTCTTGCAGGATCTTATGCGCCAGGTCGAGTGCAAGCGGCATATAGTTCGCTGTCTCACGTGTAGCATACCCGAACATCATACCCTGGTCACCAGCCCCCTGTGCATTTGCTTTAGATTCGAAATCTTCGGCTGCTGCTGCACGGTCTACACCCTGATTGATATCCGCACTCTGGTCGTGGATCGCAGAGAGGATACCGCAGGAATTGGCTTCAAACATGTATTCACTCTTCGTGTAACCAATACGTCTGATCACTTCGCGGGTGATCTTCTGAACGTCCAGATAAGTATTGGTTTTTACCTCGCCGGCCAAAACTACTTGTCCGGTCGTTACCAGTGTTTCGCAGGCCACCTTACTATCGGTATCCCATGCTAAGAAATTGTCAATCAGTGCATCTGATATTTGATCGGCTACCTTGTCAGGATGTCCTTCAGATACGGACTCCGAGGTGAATAAGTATGGCATTGGAAACGAAATAAAAGTTAAAGAAAAGTTTAAATGTGTGATAAAATTACCTCATAAGAAGCTCTTCTATTTTCCTATTAGACGGCAAAAATAAGTAATCATTTAGATATTGACTTTGTGAATCGTATTGTTTAAGAATAATTTCCTCGATTTTGTCAAAATTCAATCCCCTTTCCGTCCTGATCCTGTAAATGGTGTAGTTCAGGCTTTTAACCAGTTCTACGACCTTGCCGGCCCGCTCTTGCAATACATGGAGATTAGCGTCGGCATTGTGGCAGTCGAGTACTTCGCAGGTGATTACGGGATTGTGTGTTCTGAGTGTTTTTTGCAAACCGGTCAACACTTCCAGCTCGGCGCCTTCTACGTCGATTTTAATAAAGAAGATATCGTCGATCTTGTTCAGGTCGAGATCGTCGAACGGAAATACAGGTACGTAGCTGACATCCTCGGGGCGATAATGGTCGGGCCGGAGGTCACTCATCATCGTAGCGGAAGAATCTGCACCGGTTTTGCAATAGAATTTGAGGATTTCAGCGGTGGAAGAAAGACCTACCGGGAGCAAATGGACATCCCGGAGGTTGTTCATTTTAATAAGCTTGTTGAGATAGAAAGCACAATGCGGACTGGGTTCGAAACCGTAATAAGGATTGTCGCGATAACTTCGGAAGGCTATCAGCGATTGTCCGACATTCACGCCGACGTCGATAAAACTGCTTCCTGTGGGCATTTGGATGGATTTGACAAGCTGGAAAAACCAGTCGTCACCGTCGATGGCGAAATTGGCTAGACCGATGTTTTGAATTACCGGGATTTTAAAGCGTTTGTTGTTGAATGTGACAGACCGTGTGAAATTTACATGACGGCTCACATCCTTGATCGTCTGTCTGACGAATTTTGTTAGAGAATTCATTGATTGTGAGTGGTATAGTATAATATAAACCTACGTATTTCTACCACTGAATCAAATACCTCTTCGCAAACGGCGGCAAAGAATAATTAAGAGGTAAACGAGAAAAAGCCGACGTAGCTTGGTACACCGGCTTTTTCTGTTTATTGCCAATAGCGTTTCCGGCTTCAGATCGGCACATTCACATGGCGTTCCGCGTGATAGCTGGAACGTACAAGTGGCCCTGATTCGACGTATTTCAAGCCGCGCTTCAACCCTTCTTCCCGGTAATTGTCAAACATTTCAGGCGTAATCCATTCGATTACTTCATGGTGCATTTTGGTCGGTTGAAGGTATTGGCCCAAGGTAAGGATGTCGAGGCCATTTTCGGCCAGGTCGTCCATTGCTTTGTACACTTCATCCTGCGTTTCACCAAGGCCGAGCATAATGCCCGATTTGGTACGCTGGCCGAATTCCTTCGTACGCTTGATCTGTTCCAGGCTGCGGGCATATTTTGCCTGCGGGCGTACCGCGCGGTATAAACGTTCCACAGTCTCCATATTATGGGATACCACCTCCTGGCCCGCTTCAATCATGTGTATGAGCGCATCCCAGTTGCTTTTAACATCAGGGATCAATGTTTCGATGGTTGTTTCAGGGGTGTTTTCCTTTACCTGACGAACCGTCTGATACCAGATTTCCGCACCTTTGTCTTTCAATTCATCGCGGTTCACGGACGTAATCACCGCGTGCTTTACCTGCATCAGCTTGATTGCCTCCGCTACCCGCCGTGGTTCATCGGTATCGTATTCATTAGGCCGGCCGGTTGCTACCGCACAAAAGCTGCAACTTCTGGTACACACATTTCCGAGGATCATGAAGGTCGCCGTTCCGGCGCCCCAGCATTCTCCCATATTCGGGCAACTTCCGCTTTCGCAAATGGTATGGAGTTTATAATTATCGACCAGCTGTCTTACTTTCCTGAATTCAGGGCCTGCGGGGAGTTTAACCCGGAGCCAATCGGGACGTTTTCTGCGTTCCGATGGTATTACTGGCAATTCAATCATATTAATCTGTAATGGTAATTATCTTTTCTTACTTCCAAAATAAAGGGTCAGGTATCCGGATGTAAAAAAGGCCTTATTCTGCGCATCCGCCATGATCGTAATTTTTCTTGAAAAGGCTTCGGCTATGAAACCGACCTCGACGCCTGTTACATTATCCCGGAAGGCGCTCAGTTCGAAGCTCATAGCAGTCTTGATGTGAAGCCCCGGCACCACTTTGGATTTTCCGAATCCCTGGAAAAAACTGCCTGCGCCGATTATATCGCCCGCCCGGTTCGGATCGAAGGGCGCAGTGGTTACGCGGCCGTCGGAACCCTTGTACTGAACCATGTAGGGCTTTTCAAAACCCAGGGAAGGGCCTGCTGCCAGGATACCGCTAATCGAAATGCCTTCATCGTCCTGCCGGCTGAACAGCGCTATTTCACGACCATACTCCGGGCGCAGTACAAACAGGTAGTTTTGTTTGCCATACACCAGCCGTGCGCCTGTCACAAAGTCCTGCGTGGAAAGTTCTTTAGGATGTTTTACGTTCACCAGTTCGAGCGCCAGGTAGCGGTATGCATTCTTTCCGAACATTTTTGTGCCCGTCGCCGACGATTGGCGAAATACCGCACCGCCGAGAATCCCGGAGTTGGTATTGGTAGTGATGCCCACAGAGGTAAATGATTTATAGGTCTCCTCGGCGTCCTCGTTATTCTTCACAGACCTGCGCTGAGCGTATATTTCTGTCGATAGTGCCAACAGAATAGCTACTGAAAGTAAAAGTTTTACACGCATCATATTATTTAGTATAAATTCTCTGTGACTGAGTATGTGTCGTATGAACAGTGAAAGTACAAAATAATAGCGTATGCTGCTGTATATCGACACCACTTTAACGGTTTTTTGTACATTTATGTTCTTTAAACAAAAAAAGAAACAAAAAAGCCCGCCGGCGGTCTCTGCCGCATCAAAGTGACGGCGTCTTATTGCTTTTCTAATGTCCTTTTAATCAGACTCCTTTGGTGGAAATTATTTATCAGGTCGCCATTCAGGTTTTCGCATTTCTATTCCGGTTCGTTGCACCTTTCAATCATAAATTAAAGCTCGGCGTGGAGGGACGAAAAGGCCTTCTCGACCGTCTGCGAGCGTCGTTTAAGGCACAGGCGGCAGGCCGTCCCGTAGCGTGGTTCCATGCTGCGTCGCTGGGCGAATTCGAGCAGGGGAGGCCGGTCATGGAAGCGTATCGGAATGCGTATCCCGGCCATTTTATATTGCTTACTTTTTTCTCGCCCTCGGGTTATGAAATCCGGAAGGATTATGCCGGGGCCGATTTTATTTGTTATCTGCCGATCGACACACCCGGTAATGCACGGGAGTTTGTAGAAGTTATCAATCCGCGCATTGCGTTTTTTATCAAATATGAATTCTGGTTCAACTACTTGCGGGAATTGCGGAAAAACGGAAGTTATATCCTTTCGTTTTCGTCGATCTTTCGTCCGGGGCAGATCTTTTTCAAATTCTACGGAAGCTTTTTTCGTAAAAAACTAGGCTACTTCGACCATTTCTTTGTCCAGAATCAAGCATCGGTTTCGCTTTTGTCCGGCATTGGTATTACTGCCGCGAGCATCGCAGGTGATACACGCTTTGACCGTGTGCGCGCGATCGCCTCGAACGCACGAGAGCTCCCTGAGATCGGGCGTTTCAAGGGGGCGGAGCAGTGCCTGATCGCTGGCTCCGTGTGGGATGCGGATATGCAGGTACTCATTCCCTCGCTGAATGCGCTAAACGGCAAATTAAAAGCGATTATCGCCCCGCACGAGATCAAAGCTGAGGAAATTGCCGGCTGGCGTTCCAAATTGAACGGTCGTTCCATTTTGCATTCTGACGTGGCTGCCGGGCAGGATCCGGAAGGGTTTGACTATCTCATTATCAACAATATCGGAATGCTCTCCTCGCTTTACCGGTATGGTGATATGGCCTATATCGGCGGCTCCTTCGGCGCTGGGCTGCATAACATCCTCGAAGCCGCGACATTTGGCTTGCCTGTTGTGTTTGGCAATAAAAGTTATCACCGGTTCCAGGAAGCAGCGGATTTGATTGAGAAAGGTGGTGCATTCGCCGTCGCAGATGAGAGTCAGCTTTTGGAGATTATCACAATATGGGCGAGTAATCCTGCAGAAGCGAGAAATGCAGGTAATGTAAGTGCTGAATACGTGAAGTCAGGTACAGGCGCTACCGACCTGATCATGCTGAAGGTGAGGGAAGCAATGGGCTGATGGTACAAATGAATGCACCATCAGCTGCTCAATATCAGGAGAATTCTTTTGCAATCAGATTGTCGAACAGGTAGGCCTGAGTACCCAGCAAACGCGCCTTTGAACCCAGCTTGGAAATGTGGATCGAAAGCGGGTTTTTGAAATCCGACAGACAGTATTTGTTGATCGCCTGCTCAATTGGGTTGGAAATGAACGGCCCGGCCTCTGCCAGCAAACCACCCACGATAATTACTTCCGGATTGAACAAATGAACGGCCGTAGCCAATCCCTTACCCAACTCGGTACCCACGGTGCTCAGGAGGTCGATCGAAAATTCATCGCCCGCATGTACCGCTTCAATGATATGGGAAGTTTCGAGTAAATCGAGATTGCCATGCACGATCTGTTTCAGGATCGTTGCCCGGCCGCTGTTGATGCCGTCCTTTGCCTGGCGGATCAATGCAATGGCCGACGTGATCGTATCCAGGCAGCCTACTTTACCGCAATGGCAAAGCATTCCGTCCGGTTTCACCTGAATATGCCCTAACTCGCCCGCAAAGCCTGACGCCCCGTTGAAAACCTCTCCATTGATGATAATGCCGAGACCAACGCCCCAGTCGATATTGATTGTCAGCACCTGGGACTTATCGACGGCATACCCGAAGCGGTGCTCGCCGATCGTTGTAGCCTTCGTATCGTTGAAAAGGCATACTGGAAGGTCGAAATGCTCTTTGAGGTACGTTACCAGCGGCACACCCGGAGGGGTCAGGTTGAGGTAAGTTAAGTTAATCCCCTGTGAAGAGTTGATCAACCCAGGCATTGAAACACCGATACCCCACAGCTTGCTGCGTGTGATATTGTTGGATTTCAGGAAGTCGTCGGTCGATGTAAAAAGCTCTTCCAGGAAATTCGACGAGTCGTCGAGGCGTATATCAACTTTTCTTTTAAGGATCAGTTGGTTGTGTAAATCGAATATGCAAAGTTGGGTGTCATGGCGGTTAATATCCATGATCAGCGTAAGGTACTTCTTGGCATTCAAGCCGTAAAGTACCGGCGGGCGGCCAGCCCTGGCAGGGCCTGTGCCTGTCTCGGTGATCCAACCTTCCCGCATCAGATCGTTCACAATTCCGGTTGCAGACGGTATACTCGCATGGAACAACTTAGCCATTTTGTTAATGGAAGTGTCGCCGGACTGATATAGATGCAGCAAAAGGCTGCTTCTAATGCGATTTTTACGAATATCAATAACCGAACTCGGTTCTTCTGCCACTAAGTCCATTATGCGGAGCGAAAAAAATTATAGGATGATGTTTTTAATTTTCTTTAACTATTGGTGTACTAATGTAGGAAATAATCAGAAAAAACGGGTGTGATTTTAAAAAATATTATTATTTGTTGTGAAATATTCAGCAAATCGGGCGATAGGCCAAACGTTTCCTAATAATACAGCAGTCACAACACGAGGATTTTTTCAGCTTGAAGGAGATCGTTATATGCAATGCAAGTAAAAAATCAGAGAGGTCGAAAAACTACTTGTTTTAGGGCTTGTTTTGACTTCCCGGCTAATTTTTAGTGACTTCTGGTAAAGTCCTTTTAAATTCGCTGATTCCAAAAGAAAGACAAATGAGTTTAATAAGGGGTTTGGTGCTTCGTTCGACGGGCTCGTGGTACGACGTCAGGGATAGCAGGAACGGGCACATCTGGCAGTGTCGGTTGAAGGGTAAATTCAAAGCGTTGGGCTTGAAAGTGACCAACCCGATTGCAGTAGGAGACTATGTGAAGTTTGAGGTGGAGAATGAGGGTGAAAACTTCGGGATCATCCATGAGATTGTTCCGCGCGAAAACTATGTGATCCGTCGCTCGGTTCACAAAACGGCCCACGCACACCTTATCGCGGCGAATGTGGATCAGGCCATCCTGATCTGTACATTGGTATTCCCGCGGACCTCGCTTGGATTTATCGATCGTTTCCTGGTAGCGATCGAGTCGTTCCGTATTCCGGGTGTGCTGGTTTTCAACAAACAGGACTTGCTGAACAACGAAATGAAGGCTTTTCAGGCCGAGCTTATGCAGTTATACTCAAGCCTAGGTTATCGGTGCCTGACCACAACGGCATTGCATGAAGTTGGTCTCAGTGAGTTCAAGGCCCTGCTCAAGGGAAAAGTCTCGTTGCTTTCAGGGCACTCAGGCGTAGGTAAGTCGACGCTCGTGAATGCGATCGCGCCAGATCTGGATATCAAAACACAGGAAGTTTCCACATTCGCGAACAAAGGGGTGCATACCACCACTTTTGCTGAAATGTTTGAACTCGAAAAGGATACATTCATCATCGATTCGCCGGGTATCAAAGAACTTGGGCTGGCCGATATGGAAAAGGAGGAGATCAGCCACTACTTCCCTGAAATGCGTGATCTGCTTAATCAATGCCGCTTCAACAATTGCCGGCATATTAATGAACCTGGGTGCGCGGTAAAAGAGGCTGTCTCGGAAGGGAAGATTGCACTGAGCCGTTTTGAGAGTTACCTGAGTATCATGGCAGGGGACGACAACCGGAAATAGGTTTTGAGTTTAGAGTTTAAGAGTTGAATAATGTTTCCTGCTATGAAGAATGTAGAGCATATTGGTATTGCTGTCGGCGACCTCTCAGCGGCAGAGTCATTGTATTCTGCATTGCTCAATACAGTTCCTTACAAACGCGAGGCAGTCGAATCGGAGCAGGTTACCACTTCGTTTTTTAAGGTAAACCAAACCAAAATAGAATTACTGGAAGCTTCCGGTCCCGACAGTGCCATCGCCCGCTTCATTGAGAAGAAAGGCGAGGGAATTCATCACATTGCGTTCGAAGTGGAAAACATCGCCGCGGAAATGGAACGCCTTCGCAACGCCGGATTTGTATTGTTGAACGAAATCCCGAAACGCGGGGCCGACAATAAGCTGGTTTGCTTCGTGCATCCTAAAAGCGCGAACGGCGTTCTGATAGAACTTTGCCAGGAGATCAGGTGATACCTGATCCGTCTAGAATGGTAACCCGACAGCAATATTTAATATCAGATTCTCCTTCCTCCAAGCCCGGCTTCCGAAATTGATTTCGTTGAATACCCATGGATTTTTGTATTCCACAACGCCTTCATCGCTCACATTTTTAACCTCGTTCACATACCATGGCTTGCGGAAAGGTGTTGCGAGGTCGAGGCGGAAAATCAGGTAAGAGAAATCCAGACGTAGGCCAATGCCGCCGCCGACAGCCACTTGTTTCAAAAATTTATTGCTGATTAATGCCGTACCCGGGTAGGCGGCGCGGGTACTATCGCCGAACGACCAGATATTTCCGGCATCTACAAAAATGGCGCCGTTAATAATATCGGTGAATTTCATCCGTACTTCCGAATTAAATTCCATGCGGATATCAGCAAAAGACTGGTAGCCGATCAAGCGAATGGATAATGTATCTGGGGCAACGGCGCCGGGTCCCAGTGACCGAGGACGAAATGCCCTGATCCCCGTACTACCGCCTGCAAAATACTGTTTGAATTGCGGCATAGGCATCGTTTTCGAGTTGCCATAGGGTTTGGCTGCTCCCACGAGAATGCGGTTCGCCCATTTAATCGAAGGGGTGATCGTGCGGTAGTACCTTACATCGCCATCTACCTTCACATATTGCAGGATGGGTACTCTGAGAAATTCTCTCGGGTAGCCTTCCGGGTTTTTCTTCGTCAGCATAGTTAAAACATTCCCTCCCCATTCGACGCCACCAAGCATCGCGACCTGGTTTTTGCTGAATGGCCTTGGGGTGGGGCGGTAGGATACCGAGTAGTTCGACCCCATGATAAAGAACTTGGTATCCACAAGCCTGAAAAGGCGGTCGATGTCCGTTGGGTTGGTATTCGGATCCGTTGCGATTTCCCCGAGCAGCTCCGTATTGATATTCCTCGGTTCTACAAAGTTGATGGATATCGGCGTGAGTGTATGCTCCACCTCTGAATTGCGGCGCCATATATACGACCAGTCCCCCCGGATGGAGCGGGTGGTATAAAAGTTGCGCTGTATCCGGTTTTCATAGGCCAGTGAGAGAATGGTTTTGGGCAAAGCCTGGCTCTTTTCAGGTCTTATTCTTACGAACGGGATGATAAACCTGGGGAACGACAAATCGGCTTTGGCACCATACCGGATGTATTCGTTTCCGATATTGTTGGAAGTGGTGCGGCTTCCACCGAGCTGTACGTCAAATCCAAAATATGCGTTGACTGCCAGCATTTCCGCGCCACGGAAGAAATTACGGTTACGCCATGTCACGTCCAGCTGTGATCCGCCCAGGTTGTTGGATTTGGTACTCGCGGAAAGAATAGTCTGCAGCGACTTTTTCTTCATCGGCGAAAGGTCGTAGTATACATCCAGCAATGCGGAATCGGAGCGGGGAACGAGGTCGAAACGGTTTTTAACGAACCGGAAGTTTTGAAGGTTGATCAGCCTTTGCAGCGATACGTCGTGCATGGTGTTGGTATACAAATTTCCCCTCCTGAAACCAATGGCATCGTAGAATATCCTGCGTTTGTAACGGTGCCCGGGATCCGTGACGGTAATGCCCCGGCGTAATGGTCCGCGCGCAGCGAGGCCCGTGGAGTCGGCTTGCTTGTTTTCCTCGGTACCGGTATTGACGTAAATGCGGTTGATATAATATTGTTTCAGAGAAGTCTGGGCCGTTTCCTTCTTAACTTCGAGAAAAAGGTTAACCTGTTGCGGCCCCAACGTGGAATCGGCGCGGCCAATAGTGGAGTCGACTTTTACGATCAGATAATCGGGGTTGAAATAGTAATATCCCTTCCCTTTCAACTCCTGGTCGATGCGCGTACGTTCGGTTGTGATCACTTCGAGGCGGATCGGGTCACCTTTTTTCAGTAAGGTTTTTTGTTTGGCCAAAACCAGGTCGCGGTTGAAGAGCGAACTGTCGGGCACGACGTAATTAACCTCGTTGATCACATAACGCGGCATCACATAGGCATCGAATTCCGTGATCGCCGTGCGTTTTCTTTTGTTTTTGTTAGGTATAACCTTGCCTTTGACATTGGAACGGTAGTAGCCTTCATTGTCCAGAAACGCAACCATATTGGCTGCATTGATATCTACAATGCGCTGTGTCGCATAACGCGGTGGTTCTCCGAGCTTTTTCCGGAACCAGCTCCGCAGCCCGCCTTCATCTTTCGGTTCGCCGATCCAGTAGTAAAACCATACCTTCCATGGAAAGCCGAAAATGGTTTTGTTTACCGGCGGCTTGATCAGCTCTTCCAACTGATCGGCTATACCCGATACATTGGGTTTGGAAATACTGTCAGGCTGCACATTGACCTTGTTGCCAACATAAATGCTCTGGCCCTCGGGTACATATCTGTTGACCGAGCAGCCACCCAGGAAAATACAGATCGCCAGTATATATCCTATGTTATTTTTCATTGTGCTGCTTTTGGAAAATTTCGCGGAACAGGTCATAATCCGCAGTAATGATAAAACTCACCCCGGTTTCGATAATGAAACCTTCCAGAATCGACTGGTACTGGTTTTTCCGATAGCCCCGGAACATATACCTGCCGTCTTTACTGATAGAGTAGTCAAGGGCGATGTTGTCGAATACTTCGGTTGAATTACCCGAATTGCCTTTGCTTTCGAGCTCGAAGTTCTTGCCTACCGAAATTTTCAACCGGTTGTTCAGGAATGCCTTGCTCAGGCCCACGTTCAGGTCGGTGCGGGCACCGGTGGTCTGGTCGGCCGTGGAATTCAGGCCGATGTTGAGATCAACACCCTTGACGAGGTCGGAGGCCAGGTTATTGAGCTGGTCGGTGAGCAGCTGGCTTACGCTTTGGCGGGCCACCGCCTCCGCGCTGGAACCGATATTGAAGCCGGCCGTCGATTGGTCGGTGATGAATTTGTTGGTGATAAGCAATGCGAAAGCCTGCTTGTTCGCCTCGGACGGATTGTTCTGCATATCTTTCCAGAATGTCTGTGCGGCGATGCCGTCTTCAACCGACTTGTCGACAGAATTTTCAGGTATGGCGATATGGAATGCGATATTGGGCGTTGTGAGGTTTCCCGTGATTACGATTTGCACTTCTATTGGTATCTTGCTCGCGCCCTGGAATTTGGCGTCAATGGAACCCGGATCGACCATGACTGGATATGAAGCGGTAATGTTTAAATCGGCTCTCATCGGGTCACCGGTCCAGAGGAGTGTACTTCCCTTTTTGATCTTAAACTGCCGTTTCAGGATTTGCAGCGTCAGGTCGTAGGAGCCTTCCGTCAGGTCATAAGAGCCGAGAAGGAAGAGCTGCCCGTTCGGCGCCACACCCGTATTCAGCTGTGCATTCCCTTTCAGCCGGATGTTGTCGCCATTCAGCTCATCGATCACGACTTTAAATTCCGATTTATCGTCTACATCGATATCCAGCGAAATCTGCGAAGCGAAATCCACCGTCACGTTTTGCGCCGCTTCCACAGAATCCTTTTTAACGGCCTCGACACCATTGCTCATGTCTACAAACTCGATCACACCTTTGGTAGCGTCACCGGCTTCGGTAGCGTCGCTGGGCATTACTACGGTGATATTGCTTCCCGGATCTACTTTCACGTTACCGTCGATCACGGAATTCGAACCCTGGCCTTTTACGGTCAGGTTAGCGTCAATATTGGCTTTCCCGAAAAACAGTTCATTCTCTTTCTGGGTCGAATTCAGGACGTTGAAATTTTTAGCAGAAATATTGAGATTATACCCCACATCCGGCAGCTTCGCAATGCTCACGTTTCCATTAATCTTCATCGCCTGGTTCAGCGAGTCGGTTACAGTGAAGTTGTTAAAATTGATATTCTGCCCCTTGAACTGAATCTTCTGCCCCCCGAGCGAATACCGCGATCCCAACTGTGTTGCGTTGAACGCCACATTGTCAAAGTTCACGGCGCCGTCGAGCCTGGGGCTGTCGGTTGCGCCGGTAATAGCAATATCGCCGGTCAGATTGCCTTCTGCACGTTTTAATTCACCCAAACTGAATGCCTCGATCGTTTTGGCACTGAGTTTTTTCAAATCCATTTTGAAATCCATCGGACTTTCGGATTTCAGGTTATAGCTTCCCCGGAGGCTTACGTCGTTCTGGTCGCTCACGAGCGACATCGCCACGCGGATCAGGTTTTCGGTCTCATTCGTCGATTTCAGCGCCAGGTCGCCAACCGGTATTTTAGTTACCGCCAGGTTATTGATCGTCAATTCGCCCGTGTACACCGGCGCGCTCATGTAGTTGCTGAGTAGCACCTTTCCATTCAATGTACCGGTCGCGAGCGTCGAATCGAGCGTAGCGATCTCGATCAGCGGGCCGATGGAGATGTTAGACATTTCGATGTCGAGCGGGCTGTTAGGTGCTTCGGAAGTAGAGTTGATCTTCAACGACTGCCCTTTGTTGGTGATGGCCAGGTTCTTCACGTACACGCTGTCGGACGCGTATTGCACGTAGCCCGCTGTGTCTGCCTCCCATTTGTCGTAATTCAGGAGCAGGTCGTCGCGCAGGTTGAGGCGATATTGGTTGTTGTTGACGGCCAGATCGCCTTTTACAGCGTGCCGTTCGGTATTCACAGAGTCGCGGACGACGAAATCGAATTTGACATCATTGTTGACGATCTGGCTAGCCAGCGAAGCATTCTGCATTCTGAAACCGCCGGTATTGACCTGGCCTACATTCGCATTCAAAGCCGCATTGGCTTCCGTGGTGCTGAAATTCACCGCCACTCGCTCTACGATGGTGCTGTCATAATTGATCATCGGTATATTCAGACGGGCTACGAGGGAGGAGTCCTTCTGGTTATCCATTTGCGCATGCAGCTGGATCGCCTTCATTTCCCGTATTTCGGGCACGAAAATCTGAATGGCCGGGTGGTTGGTCAGCGTAGCATCCAGTGCGAAATTCACCGGCTTGGTAATTTCCTTATAAGTCAGGTCGGGTGATTTGAAATGCTTTCCTATCTCGGTCAGGATCGCGTCGCCAATTTCTGTGTAAGAATACTGGCCGGTCATTTTGGCTTTCAGAATCGGCGATTCAATATAAGCCTGTTTGCCGCCGCTGGAATCGGTCAACTGCGCATGGATATTGGAAATGCCGATCGGCTTGCGGTGATGCACCAGTGTCAGGCTGTCGAGATCCACGCTCCCCAGCGGGTTTTCGGGATTAGTTGAAGGCATATCTACCTTAATGCTTCCTTTTACCTCTAATGAATCTGCGTACAGATTCAGGGCTGTAAGGTCCAGGTTTGCCACTTCGAGGTCGGCTTTCACCGAGGGATATTCTTTGGATAAGTCAGCCTGTGCATTCAGGTCGAGATCAATATTACGATCGTCCATATTCGCCGAAATATTGGCCAGGCCATGGTCGATATCACCTTTCAATTTCAGGTTTTGGTAGACATAACCTTTAATATCTGCGCTTTCAATATTGCCGTCCAGCTTTGCCTTCATCGTTTTCGGCGCATACCCTGTCCCATCCACATCGGCACGTAGCGTAAGTTTGCCCATTTCAGCCGGTGGTTGCTTAGTGAGCTTGCCCAGGTCAAATTCCGCGAGCGTGAGTGTGCCGTTATATTGCGCCCGAAGGCTATCGGTGATGTTTTTGAGATTACCCGAGAAAGTTCCCGTGCCAAATGAAGAGTTTATGGTCGTTGCCAGGGTGAGGTTTTCCATTGATCCATGCACTTTCCCGGAGATCTTAATCGCGTCGGGCAGTTCGATCGAAGCGGGGACTGTGCTGTCGGGCAGCATTTTGAGCAAATCGGCCCTGGTAGAGGATATTTCGTTAATATTCAAATCCATCGCGAGCTTTTCTGCGTCGGGGAGGCCCCTCAGCCGGCCATCCGTACTCAGCACGGTGCCGTCGAGCATAGTAAATCTCGCCTTGGAGATAAGCATGTCGTCTACCGATCCGGTGATCTGGCCAGTACCTTTTACAATGCCGTTCGGTTCCTTGTCGAATGGCGGGGTTTTGGCCAGATCCGGCACCAAAAGCAGAATGTCCGCGAATGCAATGCGGCTGTCGGTGAGACGTAGTTTGAGTTTTACCTTGCCAATGTCGTTAGTGAGCTGGTCGAGGCTTTTGTAACGCAGGCTCAGCTCGTCGCGCAAAAGGGTATTAGGAGTTTTGAGATACAGGTTGCGGAGGTAGGTTTCCTGGTCGCCATAAGCAAAGTCGGTACGGAATGCATCAAGGCGAAAGCCGCTTTTTTCTTTGAATGAGGCGGATTTTAATGCACCTGCGATGTTTTTCGGCGAGAAAAGGAAATCCCGCAAATCTACATTCAGGTCTCTGATGTTGAGGTGTGCGTAGTCGAGACCTTTGGGCACAGCAGGGGAATTGAAATCGTCGTACCGGATATCATTGTCCGCCAGTTTGATTTCTCCCACTTTTACATACCAACCGGGAGTTTCTGTGTTAATTGAGGCAGTGTCCTTCTTTTCCTCTTTTGTTTTCGGCTTTTTGGCAAATTCTGCAAAAAGCGACATGTTTTGCAGCGAAACATTCTTTACGTCCACACGCTGGCTGCCCATATAAACGCTGTTCACATGCCCCGCCAGTTTCCCGATGGTCATACCGTTTTTCAATCCAGATGTTTCATCGTCAAACTCCCATTTGAACTGCCGGATATCGATATCGCCCGCTTTAATATCCAGCGAATCGGCCGGGTCCGGCTTCGGCTCGGGGCCGGCGGCAGCCACTTTCACAGCAGGGTACATTCTCAGCTTCACCTGGCTGTTATGCAATGCCGTGTTGGTGAGGTGATACTGTGAAATCGTCGGGTTGAATTTATCGAACTTGACAACGGCTGAATCGATGTTCCCCGAGGCATCTGTGCCGATCACTGCGTCGCGGTAAGAGAATCGGACCTTTTTCAATGAAATCTGATCCAGGCGCATTTTGAGCGGTTTCGACGGCGTCGTGTCGACTTCCGTGTCAGTACCTGCAAATGCATCGACAATAAACTGGAAATTGAATGTTGTATCGGGCAAAACGCGATTGATATGGGCATTCACGTCTTCCAGTTCCACTTTGTTAATGCCAATGTCGCCGTTGATGAGGCTGTACATATCAAGGTCTACGTACAGGCGCTTGCCTGCAACGAGGGTGTCGCCGTGTAAATCTTCGAAATAGACACCTTCGAGCAATACCCAGTCGGGAATGTCAAAGCGGATTTTTTCGATATTGACCTTGGTTTTGAGTTTTTTACGCAAAAAGGAATTTGCCTGGGACGTTAAAAAATTCTGGCCGAACGGTGTCTGGATTCCCCAGATCAACACGCCAACCAGAATCAAAACTGTCAGGATTATTATGGCCAATACTTTCAGTGCTTTCTTCATCCCTGGCTGTTTTCCGCCATATCGAGGCGTTGAGAATCTTGGTTTTCAATAAACCCGCCAGCCCAGATGCCGGTGACATCCGGCTGGCAGGTCGTTAGGACAGCATAATGCGTCTTTTGTTATCTTTTAAACAGTTCGACGTTTACATTTTCGTTCACTGTCAGCGCCGATTTGATCGTCACAGGCTTCTTATCGGAACTGTTAAGTTCCACGATTTTGGTAGGGTACAAAATACCGTAGGCAGATTTGGCATAATCGGATAAATCGCTGGTCGTTTCCACGCCCGCCTGGTTCATTTTCTGACGAACGAGCAGGCCTGATTTAGCATCGAAATAGAGGTTGTATTTTACACCTTTACCCTGCAATTCGACATTGTTTACCTGCACACCGTTGAGCGTTTCGGTACCGACGGTGGTAGCGATTAGTCCGCGATTTTTGTAATTGATGAACGGTACGAGGTTATCGTACAATTCCATCCGCATGTTCTGTTGTTCGGCCTGGCTGAGGTCTTTCACATCCACTCTCTGCCCGATCGGCACCTTGATCCATCCCTGGTCTCCCTTCACGGTGTATACAAAACTGCGTTTCATGATGGTTTTGTTTTTATAAATCGACTGCTCGGGAATGGAGGCGGTAATCACAGCATTGTATGGAGTGGCTGCTGCCGCGGAATAGCTTCTTGTCAAGTTATAGGATTTTACGCCATCCCATAAGGCTTTGCCGCCCGTTGCCTTGTAAAATTGTGAAAATATGGAGTCAGCGGGCAATTTTTGTGCGTAAGAACCAGCCGCTATCAATAGCAGCGCGGCCAGCATTTTGATTTTTTTCATCGGTGTAAAAATTTTGTTTAAAGTTTTTGATCTTCCGGAATTCCGAATGTCAGGAATTCCGATTTTTAGATCACTTCACGTGTTCGGGGTTTAAATAAGCAAAATTAATCGACTCCTGCGCGAGCTATTTGCAAAAACCGTTCCATGGCGCCGAATCCAGGGAGAAATCATTGTAGCGGCGCTTTCTGAGCCTATCGCGAACTGCTTGTAAATGAAAAGGAAGGACCGAACCGACCCTTCCTTTTCACATATATTAACAATTATTGCCGTTTGGATCAGGCATCGTCGCCGCTTGCGGAAATTTTGCCGAATCTGTATTGAAATGTCACGTTCACCAGGCGGTTGGTCTGGTGCCAGTTCGACGACTGCGAATAAGTAACGGTATTTAGCTGGCTTCTGTAATTCCGGGAGAGGAAGATGTCCTGCACATTGAACGAAATGGTCGCTTTCTTTTCCAGTAAATCCTTGCGGATACCCATATTGGCAATGAAAACGCCGTCACGTGTTCCTTGTGCGATTGCCCGCGGGCCTTCGTAGTTCACGTAGGCGGATGCGCGGAAGTCGGCCGGGAGCGAAATGAATGCATTGAGGTTACCCGAGTAGCTCCAGGTCCGGTTGTCGATCCCAGCGACAGCCGATACCACTTCGCTACGGAAAACGCGGCCGCTGCCATTGATTTTCAGCACGTCTCCGAAGAGCTTTTGAGAGAAATCGGTTTCAAAGCCATATGAGAATTCGCGACCAACATTGTCGTATCTGGTGAGCGAAACGCCAGTCTCGTCGATCGTGCGGATCTGTGTGATCGCATTGTTGGAGTAATCCATGAAAAGTGAAGGGCCCCAGCCGCCATTGGCTTCATAGTTGGAATAACCCATTTCAGCCTTGTGTGTAAACTCCGGACGAAGGTTCGGGTTACCGGTTTTGACGTTGCGCGGATCCGAAACGTCGGTATAAGGGTTCAGCCAGTCGGCTTCGGGACGCTGCACACGACGGCTGTAATTCAGCTTCATCTGCGAAGACTCTCCCAATTTGCGCGTTACCGCGAACGACGGTACGAGCGTCAGGAAATGTACGCTGAAATCCTGGTTGCGGCTGATCTGGTTGATATCCTGATTGTAGTCGGTCACCCGCAATCCGGCCCGCACACCCCAGAGATCGGTTTTTTGCGAGAATGTCATGAACCCGGTATAGGTAGCATCCTTGTAGCCGAATACATTGCTGATGTTGTTATCAAAAACGTAGCTGTTGGTCTCGCGGTCGAGGTTATAGAATGCGTTCACATTGTCATTTGAGCTGCTGCGTGAGCGTACCCCGGCTTCCAGAGTCGCTTTCGGGGTAATGGGCCAGGTATAGTCGGCATTCAGGAAAAGAGAATGACGGTCGTTATTGCGAAGGTTTTGCTGATTGCGCAGCAGGCTGTCGACGGTGCTTTCCTGCGAGAAATACGATTCTCCGTCGGAGCCGCCGAGCGAGTAGCTCGAATTAAAATTGAGCTGATGGTCTTTTTCAGCAAATTTCAGGCGATAATCGAAGTTGAAGTTGAGGTTGTTGCCATTGCCCTTGCTATTGTTCAGGCGGCGGAAAGTTTCCGATACCACTCCCGACGCGAGCGTCGTCTCGTTGAGGACATTGCTGTTGTTGCGGTTGTTATCGCGCGAGTAGTTTACGCCGGCTTCGATGGAGTTTCTGTCGTTGAAATCATAATTGACCCCGACGCGCCCGAATGCATTCTTGCCTTTGTTGCCGCCGGTACCGTCCTGCTGCAGATGCGAAGTCGATTCGGTGACGAAGTTGTCGCGGCTCAAAGTCCTCTCCCAGGTCATGGCGCGGGTTTGTCCGCTCAGCGACGCATTCAAGCCGAATTTGCCTACTTTATAACTCAGGTTACCCGACGCCGCATTGTTGTTTCTATTTCCGATGCTCAGCCGGGCACCACCGTTCATGCCCCGGATCTTCGTCTTTTTGGTAATGATGTCAATCACCCCTGATGCACCCTCGCCTTCATATTTTGCGGAAGGTGTCGTCATTACATCGATCCGCTCGATCAGGTTCGCGGGGAAAGATTGCAAAATCGTCGGGAGATCGCTCCCATATAGGTTGGACGGCTTCCCGTCGATGAGTACCACCACATTTCCCTTTCCGCGCACTTGTGGATTGCCATTTTCATCGAGGGAAACGGCAGGCACCTTTTCCAGCAGGTCGCTCACGTTATTACTCGTCGCAAGCATATCCTTGCCGATATTGACGATTTTCTTGTCGATATCGTCGACGATCATGGTCTTTTCGCCTTTCACCACCACTTCGGCGAGCTTTTGCGCTTCGGGTAGCACCGTAATGCTCCCCAGATCGAGCAGACTGGCTTCGGCCGCCAGTTTGACATTCGGGCGGTAGAGTGTTTGGTAACCCATATTCGTCACCCGTAGAAGGTAATTCCCCGGCGCCACCTCTGCGATGACAAACGCCCCGTTCTCGTCCGCCACCGCGCCGTTAACGAGCGACGAATCTTTGGGCATCAACAGGGCTACGGTAGCAAATGCGACCCCGGCATTGTTAGGGCCTTCGACGATTTTGCCCACAAGCTTACCACCGAGGACACGCTGTGATTTTGTACCATTCAGAGGGAGCGGGCGGGTACCAGGATTAGCGAGAAGTAAATGTGCAGGTAAAAGTAGGGCAATGCTGTTCAGCAACAGACTTCTTTTCACGGGTATAGGATTTAGATTTTATTAGGAGCCAAGCAGGGTAAATATGCTGGTCGGACATTTTGAAATGTAACTAAACCAAGCTGTAAAGCTTTAATGAGTACAAAGTTACATCTATTTATGGTAACGTACCCTTTTTTGAGATAATTACATAAAATTATAAAAAATTTAAGATTCGCAGTATTTTAAAATAGGAATACGATAACTTGCAGTATTTTTAAATATTTTTAATAAATACCGGAATTCCTAATTCATGAAACGTTTCCTTTTTGGACTAATCTGTTGCGTGCTCGTACACTCGGCAATGGCGCAGATTAACGTGATCCCCAAACCAACCCAGGTCCTGACCGCCAAAGGTGCATGGACGCTCAAAGCCAAAACGAAGATCGGCGCGCCTGCCGATGCCAAATGGTCGCACGTGGCAGAGATGCTGGCCGCACAACTAGGCAAAGCCACCGGACAAGCTGTTTCTACCGCGAAAGGCAAGGGTGATATTACCCTTGCGGTATCAGCGGATGCCAGCCTTGGCGAAGAAGGCTATCGCTTGCTTTCGACACCCAAAGGGGTAACGATCCAGGCGCAAACTGCCAAAGGGGCATTCTATGGAGTACAAACCCTGCTGCAACTGTTGCCGGCCGAAGTATTCAGCGAAACGCCGGTTGCTGGGGTAAAATGGGTAGTTCCCTATGTGACAATCAAAGATGTGCCGCGCTACGCTTACCGCGGGCTGATGCTCGACGTTTGCCGTCATTTCATGCCGATCGAGTTTGTTAAAAAGTACATCGACCTGATCGCATTGCACAAGCAGAACCAGTTTCACTGGCACCTCACCGACGACCAGGGCTGGCGCATCGAGATCAAGAAATATCCTGAACTGAAAACCATCAGCTCGAAACGCAAGGAGACCATGAAGGGCCATTACGGCGATCAGAAGTACGATGGCAAGCCTTATGAGGGTTTCTACACGCAGGGTGAAATCAAAGAAGTAATTAAATATGCCGAGGACCGCTTTGTGAACGTGATTCCGGAAATCGAAATGCCGGGGCACGCGCTGGCAGCATTGGCAGCTTATCCGCAACTGGGTAACAATCCTGATAAAATTTATGAAGTTGGCACCAGATGGGGTGTTTACGACGACGTTTTCATGCCGCGTGAGGAGACTTTCAAGTTTCTGGAAGACGTGTTGACCGAGGTAATTGACCTTTTCCCGAGCAAATACATCCACATCGGCGGCGACGAATGCCCGAAAGTGCAGTGGAAGGAAAGCCGTTTTGCCCAAGGCATCATTCAAAAGGAAGGTTTGAAAGATGAACACGGTCTGCAAAGCTATGTGATCAAGCGGATTGACAAGTTTATTACTGCGAAAGGCCGCCGCATGATCGGCTGGGATGAAATCCTCGAAGGCGGGCTTTCACCAAATGCAACGGTAATGAGCTGGCGCGGCATTGAAGGCGGTATCGCCGCTGCGAAAGAACGCCACGACGTCATCATGACGCCCGGCAACTTCTGCTATCTCGACCATTATCAGGCCGAAGCTAAAACGCAGCCCATAGCGATCGGCGGCTTCACCGACCTCGCCGAGTCCTATTCCTATGAGCCAACCCCAGCGGAACTTTCAGCTGACGAAGCGAAGCATATCCTCGGTGTGCAAGGCAACGTATGGACCGAATACATGAAAACCCCTGCCTACGTACAATATATGGTATGGCCCCGCGCTACCGCATTGGCCGAAGTAGGCTGGACTTCGAAAGAGGGTAAGAACTTCGAAGATTTCAACAAACGCATGGAAGTTCACAAAAAACGCCTCGATTTCCTGGGGGTCAACTACTTCGGCGCGCCTATCAACGGCAAGTTCGAGTATGTGTGGCCGGAGAAGAAGTGAGGCTGTTAGTTTGCACATTGGTAAAAGCATTCCGCCACGGCGGGGTGCTTTTTTTGGTTATATTTGTTTTGCATCAAAACAACAGAAGTCAAATGGAACCTCGGATCACAGTAAAGGAGAAAGCGAAGCAAACTCAGCAGGAGAAAAAGAGCGTTGAGAAAAAGCTAACCGCGGAGGATATTGCGGAGAGTATCAAGAGAGGATTTGCAGAAGTGAAATTGATTCAGGAAGGAAAGATCAAACCTAAGACACTAAAGGAGTTTCTGAATGAACTTTAAAAGAGTTTCTGAATGAGCTTTGAGATCATTACCACACTACATTTTAGAAAAGAATTTAAACGACTTTTGAAAAAATATCCTTCGTTGCAGGAAGACGTAGATAAATTGGGCGACATGCTGCAAGAAAATCCGTGGATGGGGACGGAGGTTTTCAAAAACTGCTACAAAATCCGTTTCGCGATTAAAAGCAAGGGCGCAGGCAAAAGTGGAGGCGGCAGGCTGATAACGCATGTCAAAATTGTAGACAAATGTGTCTTCCTTATGAGCATTTACGACAAGTCGGAAACCGTATCGATCACTGACGGCCATTTGAAACAACTACTGCAAGACTTAAAATAAAATTCCCCCACCTCCCTCCCCCTTCCTGCGAAACATTCTATTTTTGCAGGATGTATAAGATTCTGATCTCCCCTATACTTTTCCTGTTTGACGCTGAGCGCATTCACCATTTTGTGTGCGAAGCGCTGCATTTCGCTTTTAAAATCCCTTTCGTGCCGCAGATCATGCGTGCGATGTACACCTACGAGCATCCTGACCTGGTGCAGGAAGTGGCCGGTTTGCGGTTCCGTAACCCGGTAGGACTGGCCGCAGGGTTCGATAAGAATGCCGAAATGGTGGACCAGCTGGAAGCGTTGGGTTTCGGGTATATCGAGATCGGGACGGTGACGCCGCGCCCTCAGCCGGGAAATGACAAGCCGCGCCTGTTCCGTCTCAAAAGGGATAAGGCACTGATCAATCGCATGGGTTTCAATAACAAGGGAGTGCAGGTAGCTGCGGCGAAATTGGCGAAAAGGAAATCTAAAATCCTGGTAGGAGGGAATATTGGTAAAAACAAAGATACCCCGAACGAGCAGGCGCTGAGCGATTACCTGATCTGCTTTCGCGAGCTGTTCGATGTGGTGGATTATTTTGTAGTGAATGTAAGCTCGCCGAATACGCCCGGCTTGCGTGATTTGCAAGAGAAAGGGCCGCTAACCGAGATTTTGAAAGAACTGCAAACCAAAAACAGGGAGAAAGCTAACCCGAAACCGATTTTCCTGAAAATAGCGCCGGACTTGACGACAAGCCAGCTGGACGATATTATCGATATTGTAAAGGAAACCGGCATTGCCGGCGTCATCGCTACCAACACGACGATCAGCCGCGAAGGACTTGTAACCGATCAGGCCGAAGTGGCGCAAATAGGTGCGGGTGGATTGAGCGGTGCGCCGTTGACACATCGCTCGACGGAAGTAATTCGTTACCTTTGTGAACAATCCAATCATGCATTTCCCGTTATCGGAGTCGGCGGTATCGCTACTCCCGGAAACGCTTTGGAGAAAATTAACGCAGGCGCCGGCCTGATTCAGCTTTATACCGGCTTTATTTACGAAGGACCCGGTGTGGTCAGCAGGATCTGCAAAGCATTGGTCAGGAAGTAAAATCAGAAAACACAGCACTTCACGCATTCCCGGAATTGAAATAAATGTCAGTCAACAAGCCAAGAGGTAACACACAGCGCCAGAAACCGGAGGAGGCCACAGCTCCCCGCTTTCGTGTATCCCTCGATTGGGAACACATTTTCACCAGCCCGAAGAATACGCTGGCCTGGGGCACATTCTTTATCGTACTGGGATTGATCTTGGAAACATCTTTTTTTTCCTACATCGTCACCGGTCTTTCGGATCAGAGCGTGTTGGACGGTCTGGGGCATCAGTCTATCCGCGATGCCGGACGGCAGACCCGCAATTTTCTGGGGGTGCTCGGGGCCGTGGTTTCACACATTTTCGTGTATCGCTGGTTTGGGTTGGGCGCATTGTTGCTGCCGGTCGTGCCTTTTGTGGCAGGATGGAAAATGGCGTTTGGGAGAGAAATATTGCCATTGGGCAGAACTACCAAAGAAGTGATCTTTTTTACGCTTTGGGTAAGCGTGCTGATGGGCTATATCATTCTCATGAGTAATACCGAGAACACGCTAAGCTTCCTGTCGGGAGGTTTCGGCTACCTGGTAAACGTTTCGCTTTTCGATTGGCTGAAATGGGGGAGTGTATTACCCATTCTTTTCGCATTGTTCGTGTTCGCGGTATTCTTTTATGATGTGCGGGATAAGTACGAATCGTGGCAGGCGAGGCATTCCAAGCCGGAAGTTGCGGCCGAAGAAACTGGTGACGGTTCGCTAGCTCCCGTCGAAACCGAGGAAGAAACTGTTCCCGAAAGCACATTTGTGTCGGTAGTGAATGATACGTATGACGACGAGGTGCTGGCACCGGAAGAGCAGCCGGACTCTGATCTGGATACCGAAGAAGAGGCGCCCCGCGTGGTGCCGCATCCTGCGGTTATATTGCCGGTGACTCCTCAGGCGCCGGCCGTACCGGCTGCATCGACCAGCATTGACTTGCCCGTCATGCCGATGGAAGTATCGGCCGTGCCATCCGAGCCGCTGCTCGAACTGGAAGTGGAGGATACTACCCAGGCAAAGGTTGCTGCGGAGGAGGAATTCGAGGATGAAGATGTGAATGCGTCGATTTTGCGCGAATTCGGGCAATACGATCCGATGCTCGATTTGCCGTCATACCACTTCCCGACGATCGACCTGCTGAACGAAGTATTCGAAAACCAGCATGAAAAAGTAAGCCAGGAAGAGCTGGAAAGTAATAAAACCAAGATTGTCGACACGCTCGGCAGCTATGGTATCAATATATCCAAAATTAAGGCGACGATCGGGCCAACGGTGACGCTTTACGAGATCATCCCGGAAGCAGGGGTGCGGATATCCAAAATTAAGAACCTGGAAGGCGATATCGCATTGAGCCTTGCTGCGCTGGGGATTCGTATCATTGCGCCCATGCCAGGCCGTGGTACGATCGGTATTGAGGTGCCGAACAAGAACCGGGAGACGGTTTTTGCGCGATCGGTACTTGCGAACGACCGTTTTCAGAAATCAACCTACGATTTGCCGATTGTTTTGGGTAAAACCATTTCAAACGATATCCATATCGCCGACCTGGCGAAAATGCCCCATTTGCTCATGGCAGGGGCAACCGGGCAAGGAAAGTCAGTGGGTCTGAACGTGATCCTGGCCTCGCTGATTTACAAAAAGCACCCGGCCGAGCTCAAATTCGTACTGGTTGACCCTAAAAAGGTGGAATTGACCCTTTTCAACAAATTGGAAAGGCACTTCCTGGCCAAGCTTCCGAATGCGGAAGAGGCGATCATTACCGATACCAAAAAGGTGATTTTTACATTGAATTCCCTGTGTATCGAAATGGATTCGCGCTACGACCTGCTGAAAGAGGCCGCGGTACGGAATTTGAAAGAATACAATGCGAAGTTTGCGGCAAGAAGGCTGAACCCCGAAAAAGGGCACCGCTTCCTGCCTTATATCGTGCTCGTGATCGACGAGTTGGCGGATTTGATGATGACCGCCGGTAAGGAGGTCGAAACGCCGATTGCGCGTTTGGCGCAGCTGGCACGTGCGGTAGGTATTCACCTGGTGGTAGCCACGCAACGGCCTTCGGTGAAGGTTATCACGGGTTTGATCAAGGCCAACTTCCCGGCGCGTCTGTCGTTCCGCGTAACATCGAGCATCGATTCCCGGACGATTCTGGATATGGGCGGTGCCGAACAGCTCGTAGGGCAGGGGGATATGCTGCTGGCGATTAACTCGGAAGTGATCCGCTTGCAATGTCCGTTCATCGACACCCGTGAAATCGAGGATATTTGCGAGTACATCGGAGGGCAGCGTGGTTACGATGAGGCCTATGCGTTGCCTGAATACGAAGGCGAGGATGCGGCAGAAGGTAAAGCCGAACTAAATCCGGACGATTTCGATAGTTTGCTGCCCGATGCCGCACGACTGATCGTGACGCACCAGCAGGGCAGCACGTCGCTGATCCAGCGTAAAATGAAGCTCGGCTACAACCGCGCGGGCCGTATTATGGATCAATTAGAGGTGCTCGGAGTGGTTGGTCCGTTCACAGGCAGCAAAGCACGCGATGTGATGTTTCATGACCTTAATATGCTGGAAGAGCACCTTCGCGTAATGGGTGTAAATTAGTCCGGGCGCTGTTAAACCATTGTAATTTTGCAAAGTCTAAAATTGAAATATTTCACTTAAAACCCCGTTTGTATAAACTTAGTAGGAATTAAATCATTGAATATGAGAAATTTGAAGAAGAGTGCTTGTTTGCTTGCAGTATTGACGATTTCCATTTTGGCTCCATTCACTTCTCATGCGCAGGGCGACAAAAAGTCATCGGAGATTCTGAACGCCATGAGCAGCAAGTACCAGAAGATCAAATCCTTTAAAGCACTTTTTACCTACATTACCAAGGGTGAAAAGCCGCTGAAAGGAGAAGCGACTGTGAAGGGTTCGAAGTTTCGGTTGAAAATGGCAGGTCAGGAGATCTTTAATGATGGTAAATTGATGGCTACTTACATCAAGGAAACCAATGAAGTGAATTTGCAGGATTTCGACCCCGCTGCCGGCGGCGATCTCGACCCGACGAAAATTTATACAGCCTATAAAAAAGGCTTTAAATCTGCTTTTGTAAAAGAAAAGCAGGAAGCTGGCAAGGCACTCGAAGTTGTTGAATTGACCTCGACGAATAAAAACAGCCAGGTCAATAAGGTGCAGATCGAAGTGAATAAGGCCGATAAATCGATCAGCAGCTGGAAGATTTTTCAGAAAAATGGGCAGGAAGTAACTTATAAAGTAGATCAGTTTGTGCCCGACGTCAATGTGGCCGACAACTTCTTCGCTTTCAATGCCAAACAATATCCGGGCGTGGAAGTAGTGGACCTGCGATGATTTCCGATGATACCAAACAGCAATGGGTGAGCCTTCCGGTCTCACCCATTTTTCTTATATAAGCGTTATAATGTCCTCGAAAATCAATGTCATAGTTTGTGACAAGGATTGTATACTAATGGTTGCATCTGATCAGAACTTATCTGTTTAGCCAGGGCGCGACAGTAATGCACGTACGCGCTGCTCAGTTTCGGAGAAATGGGCGGTTTCTTCCACCTCTTTTTGTAGAAAGCGCTGAATGCGGTTGTTTTCATAAGCTCTGAAAACGGCTGGATGTACATAATATTTCTTACAAACGGCCCGGGTATTGCCCAAATGTGCGGCTACCGCATCGAGGCAGGTATTTTTGATACGCGTCAGTTGTCGTTGGGAAACGGGCTGTTCCTGGTGGCTGAGGTATTCGAATGCCGTTACCGTGCCCATCCACGTCCGGAAATCCTTCGCTGAAAAATTGGCACCTGTATGTCGGCGAATGTAGTCGTTTACCTGCTGGGCATTCAGGGCACATCTTCCGCCGGTTTCGGTGATGTATTGAAAAAGCCTTTTTCCGGGCATTTCCTTGCATTGTTGGACCAGCCGTGCCAGTTGCTTATCGCGCAGGGTTATGTCTTGCCGGATACCTTTTTTGCCCTTGAATGCAAACCGGATGCGGCTGCCGGAAACCGTGGCGCAGCGCGCATCGAGCGTGGTAATACCTGACGATCCGTGCAGAATTTTGTAGCGCTGATTCCCTACCCGCATGCAGGTTTTGTCCATCAGCTTGATCACCAGCGCAATGGCTTTCGAAAGGTCGAAATCACGTTTCCGGAGGTCATGCTCCACTTGCTCGCGTAATGCGGGTAAGGCTTCCGAGAACATGAGCAATTTGTAATATTTGGTCTGGTTCCGGATGAGATTCCAGAATGGGTGATAACGATATTGTTTCCGACCGGCCGCGTCTATGCCTGTGGCTTGCAAATGCGCGTCGGGGTCGGCACTGATCCAGACGTTGGTCCAGGCGGGCGGAAGTACCAGCGACTTGATGCGTTTGATCGCCTGAGGATCCTTGCAGCGCTGGCCGTCGCTGTCGGTGTAGTAGAACCTGGGTGCTTTCCCCTTGCGGGTATAACCCGGTGCATTCGCGGACTGGACGTAATGAAGCCCCGCCGCTTCCGCAGTCAATGCAGGGTTCTTTCTTAATTTTTTGAATTGCCGGGCTGTGAGTACAGGTTCGTCGGTGGTTATTTCAAGAGCTGCGGCTGCTGACATGTGGTTTACCATTGGTTTTTCCCGCAGGTCATAACAATTTAATACCAGCCCTTGGCGTGCAGTTAAAATGCGCAGCTGGCTGCATTACGCCGTTCAATTCCCATAAAAAATCCCCAGCCCTACCCGGAAAGCGGCTAAGCTGAGGAACAATATACTCACGGCCCAGGGGCGTTACATAGCGGGAAAATACAGGGTGAATACCGAGCCTTCCCCGAACACCGACTTTGCACCGATAAACCCTCGATGGTTCTCCATAATCTTCTTGCAAATAGCCAGGCCAATGCCGGTTCCCGGGTACTTATGCGCCGGATGAAGGCGTTGGAAAATATCGAATATCCTGCTTTCGTATTCGGCTTCAAAACCAATCCCGTTGTCGCGAAAGGCAATGGCATGGTAGTGGCCTGCTGCGGTTTTTTCAGAGGGAATGGCTGTGGCCTCCACAATGCTTGCAGTAATGCTGATGTCGGGGCGTGTATCGGGTTTGACGAATTTGAGGGCATTGCCAATCAGGTTAATAAAAAGCTGATGCACCTGGAAAGGGATGATATCCAGGGAGGGCAGGCTTCCGGCATGAAGCCTAGCTTCTTTCTCCTCGATAGTATCCCGTAACTCCGAAATAACCTTCCGCAGGATCTCGTTCAGGTCAGTCATTACGAAGACCTTTTCCATGCTGCCTGCCTTCGAGTAGGCCAGGATGTCTTCGATGAGCATTTGCATTTTTTCGGCGGCAAAACGCATTCTTTCAACAGAGTCTTTCACCTGAACGGACAAGTCCGGATCCTCGCGATCGAGGACTTTGGAGGCGAAAATCTGAATTTTCCGTAGCGGTTCCTTTAAATCATGAGTCGAAATCCAGTTGAGGTTGGAGAGTTCTTTATTAGCCAGACGTAACTCTTCATTGAGGCTCCTGTTCTGATCCTCCTGCGCCCTGATCACCCGGTAGTTAATGTGCTTTTGCAACGCATAGGAAAAGCTCGAAGCCGCATTGATCTCCGACTTCCGCCAGGGCGTGCTCTTATCTTTCACGATCTCCATCCAGAGTTCGAACGACTTGCGGGGGGAAAGCCTGACGCCGTCTTCATTCTTCAAAACAGCCTTATCAGGATTGCCCGCCCAGTTGATTGTTTCAACTTTCTCCTGTCTCAACCACAGTATTCCGTCATCACCCGATACCATCGAATGGTAGATCACCCCGGCGGCATATTTGGAAATCTCTTTCGCGGCTGGATAAACGTCGGAAAGGTTATCGGTTTCGAATGTCTGGTTGGGATATGCATCGGACAAAAACGCAAACAGTTCAATCAGTTCGGCATCCGAGGGGACCAGGCCGTTGGTATACAATAAGCCCTCGTGATAAATGGCAACGCCTGTGGCATTCGCGAGTTTCAGCAACCACGGTGACTGATGGCAGGCTTCCATGAAATTTTCGGTCTCGTGCAGGAGTGTGAGCGCTTCCGCGAGCGCTTTATCTACTTCTTCACCAATATTGTATTCCTCGGCAACCTCGCGAACTGCGATTTGGGACGTAAGAAAATGTCCTTGCAATAATGCGGAAAGGCGCGTATAGTGCGGCAATATCTTGGGTGTGTAATGGTGGCAGGCGATGAGGCCCCAAAGTTTCTGGTTTTGGAGCAGCGAAATGGTCAGTGTGGCGCCCACACCCATGTTTTTTAAATATTCAATGTGCATAGGTGAGACGCTCCGCAGAATCGAAAGGCTTAGATCGAGCGATTGATTGTTTTTAACGGGCGAATCGTCGATTGTCAGCAGCGGAACGGGCGTGTAATTGATATCCGCGATCATCCGGAGCGGGTTGCGGATGTACAGCTCTCGCGCCTGTGCGGGTATGTCCGTATGCGGGTATTTCTGGTTCGCAAAAGAAACGAGGTCCTCGCGCCGGCTTTCGGCGATTACCTCTCCATTGTACTGTTCATCGAACCGGTAGATCATCACCCGGTCATAGCCGGTAATGCTGCGGGTTTCGTCAGCAATTTCCTGGCAGAGGTCGAGTAACCCGCTGGATTTCTCCATGATCGAAACGAAATTGCGGGTCTGCGTGTACAAGTTCGGCAACTGCAAAGTTCCGTCCGGAAAAGGTTCGAGTTCGAGGATCACATGATTGCCGCTGCCGTGAACGGTGGTATTGAACGAGACCCCGTTTAATGTAAAAACAAATGGCTTCGCGGAGTCGATGGCTTCCGCGCCGGCGTATAATGCGAAATGTGAAGCTTGCTCTTCCGGGAAAACATCGGAAATATGCCTGCCCAATACCTTCTCCGGACCGATGCCGATAAAATCGGCGCTGTTGGCACTGCAGAACTCGATTCTGAAAGCCCCTCTTTGTATTCCCAGTAAAAAACCGTGGGGCTGAATGCTGCCCGGTATGTGTATGGGTTCACTTTCGCAATTTGTCAGATTGACAATGTCGCGGTTCACAATGTCCTTGATATTCATTTCTGCTGACCAGTTACGACCGGTCGGTTTGCCCGAGCCAGTTGTCAATGATGGTAAAAGTTTTTTTTGCGCTGCCGATCACGCCGTCCCGTTCATCAAGTTCGTCGACAAATTGGGTAAGTGCCGAGATGAAACTTTTCCACAGATTCCCTGTGTGTGGGCCATATCCCCAGAAATAGGAGGCGCCATTTTCGGGCGTGAGGCCGAGCACTTCATGGATATGCCGGTATAAGACCTTTCCGCCCAATGTGGAGCCTTCCAGCACGTACATAATCCCCAGCGCCTCGGCAACGGTCGAAAATTCGAAACGGTATACCGGCAACGCATCGATCTCGGCTTCCGAAAGCCCCGTCGCGAGGAGGTCGTCGATGATCAGCCTTGATTTGTAACGGTCGGCCAAATCAGTGATAACGTGTGAAATAATAGGAAATATCTGATCCTCGCAGGCAATGGTCAGCCCGAAAAGGGCAGCCAGGTAAGTCTGATAATCCTTTACGGAAACGAAGGGAGAGAGTATCGCCTTGGAAATCGGGTTGCCTTCCAGTTTCTGGTGGCTTTCCGCCGTTTCTTGTCTTAATCGTTTGAAAAATAATTCTTGCTCTGTGTCGAAAGCAGTTGCTTCACTCATACTGAATGCAAATTGAAACTTGTAAGATTAATTAGTAATCAAAAATTGTTCCACCCGCTCCGGCATCGTCGCACCCGTCCTGTCGAGCAGGCATTTCTTGAGGACGTCTATCAGGCTGTTGAAGCTATTGGGTTTCTGGATATACAGGCTGGCGCCATTGCGATAAGCCGATTCCCACAGATGTTGGGAGACCGAAGTCGAAAGTACCACGATCGGTACTTGCTCATACCCTTCTGTACTGCGGATTTCTTCCAGGCATTCGAGTCCGTTTTTGACGGGCATATTCATATCCAGAAATATGATGTCGGGCTTGCCGTCTGCTTCTTTTAATATTTGGAGAAGTTCCGCCCCATTTTCAGCAATGGAAAGGTCTGTTTCCAGTGAAATCTGTTCCAGCGCTTCCTGAAAAAGAAAGGTGTCGTCATGGTCGTCGTCGGCCAGTATAATCCGTAAAGGGGTAAAAGGGCTCATTAACTAGGGTAGAGGTAGGTTTGGAAACGGCAGAACAACCCGAAGGACGTTGTTTTGTCTACGGATGGCGACAAAAATATCCGTTTTTCGGTCGGGATGGCATAGTTTTTTAATTTTTAGGGCTCATATCATCAAAAAATGAAAACCTATCATGAAAAAGATCGCATGGAGTATCCTTATGGCAGCGACTGTGCTGGCGTTTACGAATTGTAATAACACCAAGACAGAGGATAGCAAAGAAGTTGCAGAAGAGCAGAATGAAGCGAAACTGGACACTACGGCATTGGAAGATGACTCTGAGTTTGCCGTGGCAGCCGCCGATGGCGGATTAATGGAGGTACAACTCGGGGAGCTCGCACAGAAAAATGCCGCCAGCGCCGATGTGAAGAAATTCGGGGAAATGATGATGAAAGACCATTCGAAGGCAGGCGAAGAACTGAAAACACTCGCCGCTCAGAAAAACATCACCCTTCCCGCAATGCTGAGTGACGACAAACAGAAAAAGTACGATGACCTTGCCAAAAAGCAGGGTAAGGAATTTGATAAAGCCTATATTTCCTTTATGGTAGACGACCATAAGGAGGATATCAGTGAGTTTGAAGAGGCTGCGAAAGAAGCCAAAGATCCTGATGTGAAGGCCTGGGCGGAAGGTAAACTTCCGACTTTGAGACACCATCTGGAAATGGCCGAAGCCATTGATAAAAAAACCAAGTAACCTGAACGAAATAGTCGAAGAGCCCGGGGCGAAATATTCGTCTCGGGCTTTTTTGCTTTTAAAATCACAGGATAGTGAAAACAAATCATCAATTTGTAATTTTAAACCCGGCGGAAACCGGCTTCGTAAAGTAATTCCGGCGAAACGCTTGCGAATTGATTTCGCATAAGTTTATTTTGTCTACCTATTATATAGAGTATTTCATGTTTGCTATTCTTAACCACCCTGCGAAGTTGACTTTGAAGGCCTTTTTCGGCCTGATTGCAATGGTCTTGTCAGTCACGACGAGCCACGCCCAAACAGCTGGGCGCCCGAACATTATTTTCATTTTTTCCGACGACCATGCTTATCAGGGAATCGGTGCTTATGGCAATAAAATTGTTAAAACCCCCAATATCGACCGCATCGCCCGTGAAGGTGCATTACTGACCAATAACCTGGTAACCAACTCGATATGCGGCCCGAGCCGTGCAACATTGCTCACCGGCAAATACAGCCACCTGAATGGCTATAAACGCAATGACCGGACGAAGTTCGACACCAGCCAGACGTTGCTGTCAGAAACGCTCCGTAACAATGGCTACCAGACGGCCTGGATTGGTAAAATGCATTTGAACAGCCTGCCGGCGGGCTTCGATTATTGGAATGTATTGCCCGATCAGGGGCATTACTATAACCCGGAGTTCATCGGACAGCCCAATGACACGACCCAATACACCGGCTACGTTTCCGACCTTATTACCCAATTCGCAACCGGCTGGCTCGAAAAACGCGACGATAGCAAGCCTTTTTTTCTGATCGTTGGCCATAAAGCTACGCACCGCGAGTGGATGCCCGATTTGCAGGACCTTGGCGCCTATGATAATGTGACTTTCCCGCTGCCGTCGACATTTTATGACGATTACAAAGGCCGAAAAGCCGCTGCGGACCAGGATATGACCATTGACAAAACGATGCGCATGAAATTCGACTTGAAAGTAGGTGTCGATTATGAGAAGGATTTCCTCTATAACCGACTCAATGCGGAGCAGAAAAAGGTTTTCAAAGCATACTATGACAAGGTATCCAAAGAGGTAACCGATAAAAACCTGACTGGAAAGGCCTTGGTCGAGTGGAAGTTCCAGCGTTACCTGCGCGATTACTTCTCGACTGCTAATTCCCTCGACCGCAACATCGGCAAACTGCTCGACTATCTGGATAAAAGTGGGTTATCCAAAAACACCGTCGTGATTTATGCTTCCGATCAGGGCTTTTACCTCGGTGAGCACGGCTGGTTCGATAAGCGCTTTATTTATGAAGAGTCATTGAAAACACCATTTGTGATCCGCTATCCGGGCGTGATCAAACCGGGGACCAAAGTGAATGACCTCGTGGTAAATATAGACTGGGCTCCAACCGTATTGAATATCGCGGGTGTAAAAACGCCGGCTGATATGCAGGGCAAATCGTTCTTACCATTGCTGAAAGGCACGCATACCGCGCAGGCACCCTGGAGAAAAGAAGCGTACTACCACTATTACGAGTTTCCGCAGCCGCACCACGTGTATCCGCATTTCGGGTTGAGAACAAACCGCTACAAGCTGGTCTATTTTTATCAGGGAGCCGACTCATGGGAATTGTATGATTTGCAGAAAGACCCGAAAGAGGTTTCCAATATTTACGGAACAAAAGGAACCGAAAAGCTGACGGCCGATCTTAAAATCAAGCTGAAAGCATTGATGAATGAATACAAGGACGACGAGGCATTGAAAATCCTCGCGACAGCCAAACCCTGATCAGTGTGACAGATACCCGAAATCCTGAATACGATGCGATAGTGGTCGGTTCCGGTCCTAACGGGCTTGCGGCTGCTATTACCTTGCAAGAATCGGGGCTTTCGGTATTGCTCATCGAAGGGAAGGAGACGATCGGCGGCGGTATGCGCACAGCGGAACTGACGCTGCCGGGTTACCGCCACGACATTTGTTCGGCTGTACATCCGATGGCATTGATGTCGCCGTTTTTTGAAAGGTTGCCGCTGGCTGATTTCGGATTGGAATTCGTTCAGCCCACGCACGACGCGGCGCACCCGCTGGATGGCGGTCGCGTGGCGGTGCTCGACCGATCGGTGGAGTCGACGGCCCGGCAGTTGGGTGCGGATGGGGATACTTACCGCCGGTGGATGGGCGGCCTGTTGGAATCCGTTACGAAGTTGCTGCCGGATTTGCTCGGACCGCTGCAATGGCCGACAGAACCTTTCCGCCTTGCAGGTTTCGGGTTACAGGCATTGCTACCCGCTACCTGGGCGGCCGGGAAGTTCAAAACAGCGGAAGGCCGCGCATTGTGGGCCGGAATGGCCGCGCATTCGATCCAGCCGCTGAGCAATATCGCAACATCGGCCTTTGGCATTATGCTCATGGCGGCGGCGCATATAAAAGGATGGGTGATTCCCGTGGGTGGCAGTCAGAGCATTGCGGATGCATTGGCGGCTTACTACCAATCGCTGGGAGGCAAGATCCGGACGGGATGGATGGTCGGATCGGTGAATGAACTTCCCTCCGCCAAAGCGATTTTAATGGATGTAACCCCCAAGCAGCTGGTGCGCATCGCCGGCGAAAGGTTGAGTTCTTCGTATAAAAGGCGCCTCGAAGCCTACCGCCACGGTCCGGGGATTTTCAAGGTCGATTGGGCCTTGGACGAGCCGATACCGTTCCATCGTGAGGAATGCCGGGGCGCCGGTACAGTGCATTTGGGGAATACATTGGAAGAAATAGTGCGGTACGAACGCAATGTGGGAAATGGAAAACGGGGAGAGAAGCCATTTGCATTGGTAGCGCAGCAAAGCCTTTTCGATAAAACCCGGGCGCCCGAAGGCAAGCATACAGCATGGGCCTATTGCCATGTGCCGAATGGCGACGACCGTGATATGACCGATGCCCTGGAAAGCCAGATCGAGCGGTATGCGCCGGGTTTCAGGGATGTGATCAAGGCGAAACACATTACCAATGCCAGCGCATTTGAACAATATAACCCGAATTATATCGGAGGGGATATCAACGGCGGTATCCAGGACGTGTGGCAGCTCTATTCGCGGCCGGTGCTGAGTATTTCGCCTTACCGGACGTCCGCAAAGGGCATTTACATTTGTTCCTCGTCCACGCCTCCGGGTGGGGGCGTACATGGGATGTGCGGCTACCACGCGGCGCGGCAGGCGTTGAAGGATGTTTTTAAAGTGGAGTTAAAAAAAGCGTAATCGAGTTTTCAAGGAATATGAAGTTTTCAATAATAGGATTTTGCGGGTTGGCAGGCGTACTAGCCGTAACATCGTGGAGCTGCGGGAGCAAACAAACCGCCGAGGAGAAGCGCAAAGCCGACAGTCTTGCGGCATGCATTGCCGATGGCATGCCTTCGCGCGCGTCTGCGATCCGTAATGCAAGCCTGGTAACCGAAGGAACCGGTGACAGTACCGGAATGGTGTGGATACCCGGTGGCAAGTTCCTCATGGGTGCCGACGAATTCCCCGATTCGCGGCCGATGCACGAAGTAACCGTGAATGGCTATTATATAGATGCCCACGAGGTAACAAATGCCGAATTCGCCGCTTTTGTTAAAGCGACCAATTATAAGACGGTCGCCGAACGGCCATTGAACCCGGCGGATTACCCCGGAGTACCTGCGGATAAGCTCGTTCCCGGCTCGGCCGTGTTCACGCCTACGGCTACACGCGTGAGCCTGGATAACCCGCTGCAATGGTGGAATTACGTGCCGGGTGCCAACTGGGCCCATCCGGAAGGGCCATCCAGCTCGATCAAAGGCCGTGAAAATTACCCGGTCGTGCATGTATCGTATGAAGATGCGGCCGCTTATGCGAAATGGGCAGGTAAAAGACTTCCTACCGAGGCTGAATGGGAATTTGCAGCGCAAGGCGGGAAAGGGAACCATACCTATTACTGGGGTGATCAGCTGAAACCGGGAGGCAAGTGGGTGGCTAACATTTACCAGGGCAGTTTCCCCGACAAGAACACCAAAGAAGATGGCTATCTCACTGCAGCACCCATCAAGTCATTCCCTGCCAATCCTTATGGCTTGTATGATATGGACGGAAATGTGTGGGAATGGTGCGAGGATCTTTACCGCCCTGATTACTACCAGAAAAGCCCTGCTGTAAACCCGAAAGGACCGTCGGATAGCTATGATCCCGACGAGCCGGGGGCAGTAAAGCGAGTCCAGCGCGGTGGCTCGTTCCTTTGCAGCGACGACTATTGCATTCGCTACAAGGCAGGCAGCCGCGGCAAAGGAGAAGTAACCAGCGGAAGCAACAACCTCGGTTTCCGTTGTGTAATGGACAAAAAGTGATTTGAATACCAAACCAATGATATCATGAGTGTGCGCTTTCTGACCGTACCGGGGCTCGCGAGCTCAGGCCCGCAGCATTGGCAGACTATCTGGGAAGAGCAATATCCCGACCGCTTCGACCGTGTACAGCAGGCCAACTGGGACTGGCCCGTGAAACAGGATTGGGTGGCTCAGCTGCAAAAGCAGATCAGTGAACTGACCGAACCTACGATTCTTATCGCACACAGCCTGGGTTGCATTACCGTGGCGCATTGGGCGCAGGAGCATGGTTCAGAGCTCATCAAAGGCGCATTGCTGGTGGCCCCGGCGGATGCGGAGCTTTCCAAACGATTGAATTTCGTGGTCGGTTTCACGCCTATACCAGTGCGTACGATCCCTTTCAAAACGATCGTGGTAGCGAGTACGAATGATATTTACGCCACGATCGGGCGATCGAAAGTGTTTGCTGCCAATTGGGGGAGTGATTTTGTGAATGTGGGTAAAAAGGGCCATATCAATGCCGTATCGGGGCTGGAAGACTGGATTGACGGCAAGAAGCTGTTAGAACGATTCGATGGCGTGAAATTGCTGGAAGGCGAAGCAACACGCTCCTGAGAAACGGCGTATGCGTTTGTTAAAGCCTGTTAATGATTTGTTAAGTGCTTTTTATTCTTTATATATTTCAAAACAATTCTTCTACACTTTAAACGATTGAAATTATTATGAAAAGAATGTTTGTACTCGCAGCAGCTGGTTTGCTTTTCAATGTTGCGGCTATTGCCAACGGTCCTGGAAAGAGTGCTGCCGACAAAACGCTGAAGGTAGATACAAAAGCAAGCACCATCAACTGGGGCGCTAAGAAAGTAACAGGAACACACGCGGGAACCGTGCCCCTGGAAAGCGGTACACTCGTGATTGATAATGATAAGCTCAAAGGAGGAAGTTTTGTAGCCGACATCAAATCGCTGGTGGTAACCGACGTAACCGATAAGGAAATGAATGGTAAACTGACCAATCACCTTAAAAGCGACGACTTTTTCTCGGTTGAGAAACACCCGCAGGCGAAACTCGTGATCTCTTCTGTAACACCAAAAGGAGGTAATGCTTATGACGTAACCGGCAAGCTGACGATCAAAGGCATTACCCAGGATGTGAAATTCCCTGCTACCGTAACGGCAGATGCTAAAAAGGTGACCGCCAATGCGAAAGTAAGCATCGACCGCACTAAATACGACATCAAATTCCGTTCGACCAACTTCTTCGAAAACCTTGGCGACAAGGCGATCGACAACGATTTTACACTCGATGTAAACCTGGTGGCGAACAAATAATCAGCGAATATTTAACAGATATAAAATCCGGTTTGAGCGATCAGACCGGATTTTTTTTGATCTATATTTGGCAAATGTGATTTGATAACTGATAGAAAATCTATGAAAAATTTCATCGCGGGCCTCGCTATATGCACATCGATGTTTACCGGACAGGTATTTGCCCAAACTGAAAACAAACTGCCCGAATGGGCGTTCGGTGGCTTTAAACGGCCCGCCGGCGTGAACCCGGTCATTTCCCCCGACAGTACTTCCCGGTTTTTCTGCCCGATGAACAAGCGCCGGGTCGATTGGGAATCGAACGATACCTTCAACCCTGCAGCGACCATAAAAAATGGTAAGATCGTGGTGCTGTACCGCGCCGAAGACAAAGCCGGTAAGGCGATCGGCATGCGGACCTCGCGCCTGGGCTATGCCGAGAGCGAGGATGGAATCCATTTCAAGCGAAGGAAAGAACCTGTGCTTTTTCCCGCGGAAGATAGCCAGAAAGTCAACGAGTGGCCTGGCGGTTGCGAGGACCCGCGCGTGGCAGTTACGGAAGACGGCCTTTATGTGGTCGTCTACACACAATGGAACAAAGACAAAGCACGCCTGGGAGTTGCCACTTCCCGCGATCTGCTCAGATGGGAAAAATACGGCCCGGTGTTCAGGGAAGCATACCAAGGCAAATTCAATAATATCTGGACGAAATCGGGCTCTATTGTGACCAAACTCGTGGGAGACCGGCAGGTGATCGCCAAAATCAACGGAAAATACTGGCTCTATTTCGGAGAAGCCAATGTGAATGTCGCTACTTCTACGGACCTCATTAACTGGGAGCCCGTGGTGGACAGCAAGGGGGATCTCGTGAACCTCATTTCGCCTAGAAAGGGCTATTTCGATAGCGACCTCACCGAATGCGGCCCTCCGGCGATCCTGACGGACAACGGCATCGTATTACTTTACAATGGGAAGAATGATAAAGGCGAAGACGGCGACAAGCGTTTTACGCCCAACAGCTATTGTGCCGGCCAGGTTTTATTTGATAAAAATGACCCTACCAAAGTCCTGGCGCGCCTCGATACGCCTTTCTTCCGTCCGATGGAGCCGTTTGAAAAGAGTGGGCAATATGTAGCAGGAACCGTTTTCATCGAAGGAATGGTGTACCATAAGAAAAAATGGCTGCTCTACTACGGCTGCGCCGATTCACGCGTAGGAGTGGCAATATATGATCCCGCAGCGAAAACTCCTGGCGACCCGTTGCCATAACGCTGGTGCGAAGCTCCGGCTTCGTACCCACTATTCGCAGGCCTCCGGCCGGTCGGAACGGCGATCATCGTGCAGAGCAGAGCATGAGCTCTGCAATATGGTTGGCACGAAGCCATAGCTTCGCGTCAACCGCGCCAAGCAGGTTAGTACAGGATAGTGCATCAGATATTTTTAGGAATTTTTGGATATTAATTTCTGCTTTTTTAAGAGGGAGTTAATATCCCAATAGCCCTTACAATAAGGGAAACCAGTTGTTCAGGAGTCACTAAACCTATAAATGCGATCAAAATGAGTTTCAGATTTATCAAGGCCGGAATGCTCATGGCCGCCGTGATGACCCTCACCAGCCAGGTCGATACTTTGGCCCAAAAAAGTGAAAAGGGCTTTAAATCCATCTTCGACGGAAAAACACTTAAAGGCTGGGATGGCGATCCGAAATACTGGCGCGTTGAAAATGGTTCGCTCGTAGGCGAAATCACCCCTGAAACACTCCTGAAAACCAACTCATTCATTATCTGGCGTGGTGGAGAACCTGCTGATTTTGAGCTGAAAGGTTCCTTCAAGATCGCGACAGCCGGTAATTCGGGTATCAACTACCGTAGCGAGCAACTCACCGACGTCCCTTTCGCATTGAAGGGCTACCAGGCTGATATCGACGGTAAAAATGCCTATACCGGCCAGAATTACGAAGAACGCAAGCGTACCACACTGGCCTACCGCGGTCAGAAAACGGTTATTAAAGAATATACCGGCGAAAAAACACCGGAAGCCATCCGCAAGAATGTGTCCAGGAACGCCTGGACGGGTTTGGAAGTGGTAGGCTCGCTCGGTTCTTCCGATTCTTTGAAGACATTGATCAAAAGTGAAGACTGGAACACTTTCCACCTCGTTGTGAAGGGAAATCACCTGCAACACTACATCAATGGCGTCCTGATGAGCGATGTTACCGACAACGACACGGTAAATGGCGCTAAAAAAGGCCTTTTAGGAGTACAGGTACACGTAGGTCCGCCTATGAAAGTGGAATACAAAGACCTGCGCATCAAACAGTATTAATTTAACATCGGCTGTCGGCTGTCGGCCGTCGGCTTAATACAAAATCTTTAATGCCAAGCTTATAGCCTGGGGCTTAAAGCGTAAAGCCTTAACAATGAATAAAATTGGATTTAATGTGCTGGCCTGGACGGCGGCAGTTTCGGATGACTTGTTTCCGATCATCGAAAGACTGAAAACGATTGGATACGACGGTGTCGAGTTCTATTTAGGCCCTCAGGAAGCCGCAGCTTATCAGCGAATGGGCAGTTTTGTGAAAGATCTTGGCCTCGAAACCACGGCGGTGATGACAGTGGGTGCCGACGAAAACCCGGTACACGATTCTGCCGAAGTGCGTGGAAGGGCTCTGGACAAAATCAAATGGGCTGTGGACCGTGCTTATGATCTCAATTCGAAGGTCATTTGCGGGCCGTTCCATTCAGCGCACACGGTTTTCGTGAACCGCCCGGCAGAGGACCGTGAATACGCACTAGCCGGGGAAGTATTGAATGCGGCAGCGGATTATGCCGCGCAGGCGAACATTACGTTTGCACTGGAAGCACTTAACCGTTTCGAATGTTACCTGTGCAATACCATGGAGCAACTGCTCAAACTCGTAAAAGCCGCCGATCATCCGAATGTGCGTGCGATGTTTGACACGCACCATTCCAATATTGAGGAGAAAAGCTACCTGGGCGCATTGCAGACCATCGCTCCAGTGCTCGAGCACGTGCACATCAGTGAGAACGACCGCGGTACGCCGGGAACGGGCCAGGTGAAGTGGGACGATGCATTCGCGGCATTGGCGGCTATTAAATACGAGGGCTGGCTGACGATCGAGGCATTTTCGCGTAACGACCCTGGTTTTGCCAATGCCATCGGCGTTTGGCGGGAGTTCAACGAGCCGTGGGATATTGCTGAAAACGGCTACAAATTTATCCGCGAAATGGGCCTGAAACACGGGCTCTGATTAAACCACCTTTTCAGTACGGGTTTATGAAAAATCTTTTGAAATCAATGCTGGCGCTCGGCATTGCACTGGTGACCTTCGCCTCCAAGGCACAGGACGACCCTGCGAAACACCGGGTCGTGTACAAGGGGGATAAAGGCCCCGGTGTAGGTAAAAATATCGTTTTTATTGCCACAGACCACGAGTACCGAGGTGAAGAATCGCTTCCTGCGCTGGCGCGCATTATGGCCAAACGCTACGGGTTCACGTGTACGGTCGTGTACGCGCTCGATGAAAACGGCTACATTCTCCCGGGCAGTTCGAACGTAAAAGGCCTGGACGTGCTCGACAAAGCAGATCTGATGGTACTATTCATGCGTTTCGCGCATTTTGAAGACAAGGAAATGCAGCATTTCGAGAAGTACCTCAAGCGCGGCGGGCCTATCGTGGCGTTCCGGACTTCGACCCACGCATTTGAAATCAAAAATGATCCGAAATGGGAGCATTATACCTGGAACTACAACGGCCCTAAAACAGCCTGGAAAGATGGTTTTGGGGAATATATCCTGGGGGAAACCTGGGTATCGCACTACGGAACAAACCACAAGCAGTCTTCGAAAATCATCATCGACGAGGCGCAGAAAAACCACCCGATTATGCGGGGTGTGAAGGATATGTGGGTGCAATCGGGCGGCTATACGGCTGCTCCGAAAGGAAAGGTGCTGGCAAAAGGGCAGGTATTGAATGGCATGACGGCCGATTCGCCAGCTGATCCGACGAAAGAATTACTGCCGGTTGCCTGGATCCGCGATTATCAGATGGAAGGCGGCAAAAAGGGCCGCGCGTTCACCACTACACATGGTGCTTCCGAAGATCTGTTAAATGAGGGTTTCAGAAGAATGGTCGTGAATGCAATGTTCTGGGGTTTGGGGCTTGAAAGCGCGATTAAACCGAACAACGACATTGCGTTTGTCGGTCCCTACAAGCCAACCACATTCAATTTCGATGGGTATAAGGCAAATGTAAAGCCTTCCGATCTGGCAGGCTGGGATTCGCTGATCATGCCGGGCGAGGTAGTGAAGAAGAAGTCGAAGTGATTTTTAAATAATTGAAAATAAACTTTTAATGTCTCAGCAACTTCCATTTCGCTTTGGATCAGAGGTATACACCTGGTTCATGAGCAACAGCGGCCAAACACACCAGGGCCGGTTAGGACACATGATTGAAGTCATCGCGAAAGCAGGTTTTACCGGAATCCAACCGATTTTCACCTGGATGGGCGATCTTCAGGATCCGGACCTGCTCGAAGCCAAACTCAAAGAACAAGGGATCGAACTCGCTGCATTGGCGCTCGCACTGGACTGGAACGAAGCCGAAGAAACCGAACGTGAACGAGAGGTAGCAGACCACGCCATTCGGGTGCTGCAACGCTTCCCGGGAGCTGTGCTCAATACGGTACAAATCCCAACTGGCCGACACAATATCGAAGAACGTCAAAAACGCCTCGTGGATATCGTCAACACCGTGTCGCGTCGCGCTGCCGACAAAGGCGTACCTTGCAGTTACCACCCGAATTCCCCACATACCTCCATTATCCGCACCGAGGAGGATTACAAAATCGTACTCGAAGGTCTGGACGCATCGGTAACCGGCTGGACGCCCGATGTAGGTCACATTATCAACGGCGGGATGGATCCGTTATCGAAAATGAAGGAATACCAGTCGCTGATCAACCACGTGCATTACAAAGATTGGGACGGCAATCCTGAGTTTACATTGATGGGTAAAGGTAAGGTAGACCTGCTCGGCGTAACCCAGTGGCTTAAAGACATTAACTATAAAGGCTGGATCATCTGCGAAGACGAAGGCGAAGAAGCCCTCGAAGATCCGGATTTCGTAACATTGCACGACGGGAAGTGGATTCAGGAGGAGTTGGTGCCGGCACTGAAGTGAACTTCGGCTTTCGGCTATCGGCAGTCGGCTAATAACTTCGGCTGTCGGCTCTCGGCAGCCAGACTTTTGTTTTTTGTTTAAAATCAACATTATAGAAAGCCGACGGCCGAAAGCCGACAGCCATAACAATATGCCTACTATCAAGACCAACGGTATCAACTTTTACTATGAAGAACGCGGTTCCGGCGAGCCATTGCTCCTTATTATGGGCATTACTGCGCCGGGAGCAGTATGGAATGTGCATGTGGCCGATTGGAAACATCATTTCCGGTGCATTATCGGCGATAACCGCGGCGTGGGGCTTACCGACAAGCCTGCCGGCCCGTACTCGACCGAGCAAATGGCGGACGACTATGCCGGGTTGCTGGATTCGCTGGGTTTGGAGAATGTCAATGTCGTCGGCTGCTCTATGGGCAGTACTATTGCGCAGCAATTGGCGATCCGGCATCCGAAAAAGGTAAAATCGCTCGTGCTGATGTGCCCCTGGGCGCGTTGTGACAACTATGCCAAAGGTCTTTTTCAGCATATTATGAATGCCAAGGCCCGTTTCAGGCCGGAGGAATTCAGCTTGTACATTCAATTGCTGATCTTTTCGAAATCGTCGTGGGACGATGCGAAACAGCATGATGACCTAGAAAACGGCCGCCGGATCGACGCTTTCAATCCGTTTCCACAGCCGTTGCACGGATTGGAAGGGCAGGCTGTTGCTTGCATTAACCATAATGCGTTGCCGGATTTAGGCAAGATCAATGCGCCTACATTGGTGATCGGTGGCAAGGAGGATATCTTTACGCCGGTATGGATGGCCGAAGAGGTCGCCAACGGTATTCCCGGTGCAGAGTTGTTTCTGTACGACAAGCTCGGCCACGCATTCCATTTTGAAAATACGGAGGATTTCAATGCCCGCGTGAGAAACTGGCTTGCCGCCGTTACGGTGGCCTGACCCCGCATTTTAGAAGTTAAACTATTAAAATAAGGCATTTTGCGCCTTTCTCAAGTTTAGACAATTACGAGTTTAATTAAGATATAATGGAGACCGGCAATTCGAAAGGTACTGGGCAAGACTGGAAAACCAAAGTGTCGAACCACGTTCAGGTGGGAGGCATTGAAACTTCGGTGCTGGACAATGGCGCCGGGCGCGGTACCCGCATTGCGTGGATCAACACGGGCGGTGGCTTGCGCTTCAAGGTCGTGATAGACCGGGCGATGGATATTGCTGAGGCTTTTTACAACGAGCATAGCCTGGCGTGGATCAGCCACGGTGGCGTTACCTATCCGCAGCCATTCTCGGACAAAGGCATCGACTGGCTCCGGACATTCGGCGGAGGCTTGCTTACTACCTGCGGCCTCTCGCATGCAGGTGGGCCCGAGTCTGACAGCTTCGGAGACCGCGGTTTGCATGGGTTGATCGGTAACCAGCCTGCGGAAATCATTTCGATTATCCAACCAGACCTGCGCACGGGCAAATATGAGATGAGCATTACCGGTATCGTACGTGAAACGCGTCCATTTGGTCCGAGTTTGGAGTTGAAACGGACCATTTCGGCCACATTAGGCGAGGCAAAGCTGCGCATTCATGACGAGGTGATTAATAAAGCCAATACTGAGGCACCGCATATGCTGCTGTACCATTTCAATTTCGGTTGGCCGATTGTGGACGAGGGGACAGACATCCTGTGGAACGGCCAATGGCGGCCGCGCTTTGAAGAGAATGCACAAATTTTCAAGGAAGGGAATGCATTCAAAAAGGTGCCTGCACCGCTGGAAAGCCACCTTGGGAGCGGAGAGGAAGTAGCCTTGATCGACGTGGACGCGGATATTTTCGGCGATAGCATTTGTGGGCTGCATAATGAGAAGCTCGGGCTGGCCGTCGCATTGAAATTCAAAAAAGAACAACTCCCCTGGCTGGCTAACTGGCAGCATTGGGGCAGGGGTGAATATGTGACCGGCATCGAGCCGAGTACGCACCCGTTGTCGGGCCAGGCGAAGGCTAGGGAAGACGGGACGTTGATTTTTCTCCAACCAGAGGAAACCAAAGAATATGACCTCGAACTGAGCGTATTGACCGCGAAGGAGGAAATTGAGGAATTTGAATTGAAGGTGAACGTGTCGTAGAAAAACGACATTTCAGAATATCCGATTCGCGAGGGTAATTGGATAAATGCGAAAATAACCGGTGCAACGCACCGCCATATTTATAACCAAAACCAATTCTTTAATACAAAAACAATGGGACTTTCAAGTATAGCTGAGAAGGCGTTGGAGCAGGGGAAGGGAATTTTGCGTTTGGCACCGACCTGGGTGCCGCGTTCGTTTTGCGTTCCCGGACGCAGGATCAAATTGCACCCCGACGATTATTACGTGCTGGGTGGAGAGCGTGGTGGGATCGATGAGCGTTGGTTGTCGTCCACAACTCCTGCGGAAAATGGGCCGCTTACAGGCGAAAATGAAGGTTTGAGTCAGATCGTTTTGGAAGATGAATCAGGGGTTCAAAAGGTGACATTGCGGGACGCAGTAGCAGAGCTGAAAGGCCGGATTATAGGCGACAGACTTTGGGATCAATACAAGAGCTGGCCTATGTACTCCAAGTTTTTTGACAATATGGGGCCGCTTCCGCATCATATTCACCACCGCGATGAGCACGCCGCTATGGTGGGCCAGAATGGAAAGCCGGAAGCCTACTATTTCCCGCCTCAATTGAACAACCACGGTGGCGATTTTCCCTACACATTCATCGGTATCGCACCCGGCACCACCAAAGAGCAGATCAAAGAGTGTCTGATGAACTTCACCAAGGGCGACAATAAAATTACCAATTACTCCCAGGCGTTCCGTCTGGAGCCGGGAACAGGCTGGGATATCCCTCCTGGCATGTTGCATGCACCGGGCAGCTTGTGTACTTATGAGCCTCAAAAAGCATCCGATATTTTTGCGATGTATCAATCGCTGGTCAATGAGGCGGTTATTCCGGAAGAGTTACTTTGGAAAGGAACACCGAAAGACAGAATTGGCGATTATGATCTGCTGATGGAAGTGATCGACTGGGATTTGAACGTGAATCCTAATTTGATGGAAAAGCATTTCATGCGCCCGAAACCGGTGAAAGACGTCGCTGCGATGGCGAAAGAAGGATATAGTGAAAATTGGATTTGCTATAAAAGCGAGGCTTACAGCGCAAAGGAACTAACCGTTTTTCCGGGACAGACAGTTACCATCAAAGACGCAGCTGCATACGGAATGATTGTGATGCAAGGCCACGGCAAGTTCGGCGTGTGGGACATCGAAACCCCTGCATTGATCCGCTACGGACAGCTGACCAACGACGAATATTTCGTAAGTGAATCCGCTGCAATCGAAGGTGTAACGATCACCAACCCGTCGAGCAATGACCCGATCGTGATTTTAAAACACTTCGGTCCGGGTAATCCTGATTTGGTATTGTAAATGTACTTCGGCTTTCGGCCGTCGGCTGTCAGCATTTGGTTTTTCTCTTTTGGAGCCGATAGCCGACAGCTGACAGCCGAAGTCATTAACCATAAATTCCTCAAACCATGCCTGAAAATAATTTCCCTAAGCTCCACAATGCCACATGGCCTGGTATCGTGGGCAAAGGTTCTGACTCAGAGCCTATTATTCCTTTTGATACATTGCTGGAAAAGACAGCCGCTGCGGAAGTGGACGGTGTGAAATTCGACGGTGTCGATATCGGTCTTTTCGACGAGCATATCGGTGAATATCTGAACAGCGCGGACGGCGGCAAGCGACTGGCCGACAAGCTGGCGGGATATAACCTCGAAGCGGGTAGCCTGGTAGCAAACGTTTGGGCTGGTTCCGCAATGGGCAGCAAGGATGCGCGTGACACATTTGTGGAACAAGTGCGCAAGGCATGTGAGTTCGGCAAGCAATTGCGCGACGCCGGCATTCGTCATGGCGGTGTGATCCGTATCGACTCGGCCGCATCGCCGGAAGCATGGTCGGCTGACCCGAAAGGCAATACCAAGCAAATCGCAGAAACTTTCAGACGCGCCGCTGATGTAGCGGCTGATTTCGGCGAACGACTGGCTGCCGAAGGTGAGATCTGCTGGGGCGGCATGCATAGCTGGAAAGCGATGATCGACACGCTCGAAGCGACAGACCGACCAAATGTGGGTTTTCAGGCGGATATGTCGCACACATTCCTTTATCTGTTAGGCTACAATGCGCCGGAAGACCGCATTCTGCCAGCAGATTTCCAATGGAGCGACCGCGCTACTTTGGATGAAGCATTCAAGAAAATGACTGCCGCGCTGCGTCCGTGGACCATCGATTTCCACGTAGCACAAAACGACGGAACCGTTCACGGAACGGGCTCACACGATAAGACCGGCCGCCACTGCCTGGCTACCGACCCAAATGGCAAGCTTGACATCGTACATCACGCAGGCTTCTGGCTTCGCGATGAAAAAGGCGAGCTCACCAAAGCATTCCGCCACATCTGCTGGGACGGTTGTATGTTCCCGAACGAGGTAATGTACAAGCAGCAAACCTGGAACGACATCCTCGCCGCGCTCGTGAAAGTGCGGAACGCGCATGGGTGGCAGGCGTAGAGGCTGTAAGCTTTAAGCAATAGGCCGTATACTTTGCTTAATTGTGCTTAATGCATATGGCTTACAGCTTAAAGCTCTTTCGAAAATATTCCAAAACCTAAGGCTTAAAGCTTATAGCTTACAGCCTAAAGCATTCAACAAAATGTCAGAAAAAAAACAAATTCGCGTCGCCCTGATCGGTTCCGGTTTGATGGGCCGCACGCATACCAATGGTTATAAAAGAATCGGGGATTTCTTCCCTGAGCTAGAATACCGCCCCGTGCTGGCGGCTGTTTGTTCCCGTAACGAGGAGAAAGTGAAGGCCTTCGCCGAGCAATGGGGCTACGAATCGTACGAAACCGACTGGCGCAAAATCATCGAGCGCGACGATATCGACGCGGTGGACATTTGTACACCAAACGATACGCACGCCGAAATCGCATTGGCTGCTGCTGCCAAGGGCAAAATGATCCTTTGCGAAAAACCTTTGGCACGTACATTGGCAGAAGCGAAAACAATGGTGGATGCCATTGAGGCTGCTGGTGTTAAAAACACGGTTTGGTATAACTACCGCCGCGTGCCAGCTGTGACTTTGGCTAAACAAATCGTGGATTCAGGTAAACTGGGCCGCATTTTCCATTATCGTGCCAACTTCCTCCAAGACTGGACGATCAGCCCGGACGTACCGCAAGGTGGTACCGCTACCTGGCGCCTTGATGTGGACGCAGCAGGCTCCGGCGTTACCGGCGACTTGCTCGCGCACTGTATCGACACCGCGATGTGGATCAACGGTGGTATCAAGGATGTGTCGGCCGTGGCTGAGACATTCATCAAAGAACGCAAGCACGCTGGTACCGGCGAAGTACAAAAGGTGGGTATCGACGACGCTTGTATTTTCCACTGCCATTTCGACAACGGCTCGCTGGGCTTGTTCGAATCTACGCGTTATGCGCGCGGTCACAAGGCGCTTTATACTTTTGAAATCAATGGCGAGCATGCTTCCATTCGTTGGGATTTGCATGATATGAACCGCCTCGAATACTTCGATCACGACGATCAGTCGATCGTACGCGGATGGCGTTCGATCCTGGTGACCGACGGCGACCAACCGTATATGAAGCGTTGGTGGATCCCCGGTACCAGCATCGGCTACGAGCATTCGTTTGTACACCAGGCGGCCGATTTCTTCGAAAGCCTGCAAACCGGCAAACCTTGCTCACCGACGTTCCGCGACGCTTACGAAACACAGAAAGTGTGTGAAGCAGTACTGGAATCGGCGGCTTCCAAAAGCTGGAAGGATACCGGCGTACATTGGGAAGGTTAATCCAATAATGCATTCATAATCTGAGGCTTTAACCGGTTCCTGCATAGCGGGTGAGGTTAAAGCCTCAGTTTCGATACTGCTATGTCCGATTATATTCTGAGGGTTAAGGAGATTTCCAAGTCGTTCTCTGGCGTCAAAGCGCTGGACAACATTCATTTTGACCTGAAAAAGGGTGAAGTACATGCCTTGATGGGGGAGAATGGTGCAGGGAAATCGACCTTCATGAAAATATTGATCGGTCTTGTTGCGCCCGATTCCGGTGAAGTTTTGCTTGAAAACGAGAACCTGATCGGGAGCCATGTGAATGAAACCTTGAAAAAAGGCATTTCCATGATCCACCAGGAAATCCTTATCATTCCTGAACTGACCGTGGCGCAGAATATATTCCTGGGAAGGGAAAGGGAAGTTTCGGGGAAAAGCGGGATCCTTTCGGGTTGGCTGAATGATTCGGAAATCAACCGGCAGGCGGCCGCATTGTTGGACCGGATAGGCGTCAACATCGCCCCAAAGGCAAAAATGAAAGATCTTAGCGTGGCGCAAATGCAAATGGTCGAGATTGCGAAGGCTATTTCGAATAATGCCAAAGTGATCATCATGGACGAACCGACTTCGGCGATTTCGGATAAGGAGGTGGAGACATTGTTCCAGATCATCCGCGATTTGAAGGCTGAGGGCGTCAGTATGATCTACATTTCCCACAAAATGGACGAGATATTCCGGATCTCGGACACCATTACCGTGCTCCGGGATGGGAAATACATTGGTACCAAAAGTGCCGCCGAACTGGATCAAAACGCTTTGATTACCATGATGGTGGGCCGGGAAATTGATCAGATGTTCCCGGAAGCGATGCAGCCTGTTGGGCGGGAAGTACTTTCAGTGCGGAATCTGGGGAAAGCGGGTAAGTTCTCCAATATCAGTTTCAATGTAAAATCCGGTGAAATACTGGGGCTTGCAGGGTTAATGGGAGCGGGTAGGACGGAGATAGCCCGGGCGATATTTGGGCTGGATGAATGGGATGAGGGAGAAATTACAATGAAAGAATCGCCGCTTCGCGCGCGTGCGCCACGTGAGGCGATCGATCGGGGAATCGGGTATGTGAGTGAGGACAGGAAAGGGTTAGGGTTTATTCCAAGAATGTCGGTCAAGGACAACATCACGCTTTCGAGCATGAACAATCACCGCAAAGGCGGTTTTATTGACACACACAGCGAGCAATCGGTCACTACAAAAATGATCGCCGATTTAAAGATCAAAACGGCCGGAACCGGTCAGCACGTAACGTATTTGAGTGGGGGAAACCAGCAGAAAGTCGTCATTGGCAAAGTATTGCTCGCGTCGCCCGAAATCATTATCCTCGACGAACCGACGCGGGGCGTCGACGTTGGGGCGAAATTCGAAATTTATAAACTGATCCGCAGCCTGGCCGATCGGGGTATGGCGGTGATCATGATATCGTCGGAACTGCCCGAAATCCTGGGACTCAGCGACCGGATACTGGTATTATCGAAAGGCAAACAAACCGCGTTGCTTTCCAGGGCAGAGGCGACACAGGAGTTGATCATGAAGTATGCGGTGGCGTAGCGGCTGTCGGCTGTCGGCTGTCGGCTGTCGGCTGTCGGCTGTCGGCTGTCGGCTGTCGGCTGTCGGCCGAATATGGGGGTGCAATTTAATACATCAATTAAAAGGTTCGACTGCCGAAAGCCGACAGCCGAAGTATAATATGAACAGATTCTCCAAACTAGGCCAATACGGTATCTTTTTCGCATTTGCATTGATATGCGTCGTGCTGGCGTTGAGTACGCCGAAATTTTTTACCGTTTCGAACTTGCTGATTATTGGTAATCAAGTGTCCATCAATGCATTGCTCGCATTTGGCGTCACTTTTGTGATCATAACAGGCGGCATAGATCTTTCGCTGGGCTCCATGGTGGCGGTAACAGGCGTTGCGGCCGCGAGTTTTGCACATCCTGATACCTATCCGTTGGTGGTACCATTGCTGGTTGGTCTGGGGGTGGGTTCGGCTATGGGCGCGTTCAACGGCTTGGTGATTACCAAAAGCAAAGTGCCGCCATTCATCGTCACCCTGGGAACGATGACCATCGGGCGCGGGTTGGCATTGATCCTCAGCAAAGGACGGCCCGTTTCAAACCTTTCAGACGAGTTCAATTTCATTGGCGGTGGGAGTATTGCCGGTATTCCGTTCCCTATTATCATTTTGCTGGTCGCATTTGCAATCTGCTCGGTAGTGCTGAATAAAACCATTCTCGGACGCTACATGTATGCGGTCGGAGGCAATGAGCCTGCCGCGCGGGCGTCGGGCATACGTGTAAGGCGTGTCAAAATGTGGGTATATACCATTTGCGGGTTGCTTTCTGCATTGGGTGGCATCTTGCTCACGTCACGTATTACCACCGGGCAACCTAACGCTGGCGCCGGATTCGAACTCGACGCGATTGCCGCTGCGATTATCGGTGGTACCAGCACCTCGGGCGGCACCGGAACCATGACCGGCACATTGATCGGTGCATTGTTGATCGGGGTGATCAGTAACAGTCTCGATTTGCTGAATGTCACTTCCTATTATCAGCAGGTAGTAATGGGGATGATTATCATCGGCGCGGTGGTACTGGATGGGGTTGGGAAGAAGGATTGACTAGGGGAGGAAAGGGGGGAAGGAGAATGGAGGAGGGGAATTGATTTTGATATACTGAAATATATTTCGACGGCCGACAGCCGAATGCCGATAGCTTTATGAAATGTAACACAATTTTTACCACACTTATCGCCGCTGCTTTACTCGCGGGCTGTAATAATCAATCATCAGACAAAGCATCCGGCGAAGGCGGCAGCGATAAGCTCGTAATCGGTGCTACCATGCTGAGTATGCAAAATGAGTTTATCGTGAATGTGAGCGATGCCATGGAAGCAAAGGCCAGGGAAATGGGCGTCGAGCTGATTACCGTGGACGCCGAACGTTCGGCTTTGAAGCAAGTGGAACAGGTGGAGAGCTTTATTGGTCAGGGCGTGGACGCGATCATCATGAATCCCTGCGAGGTGGAAGCCAGTTCACCGGCAGTCAAACTGGCCATGGACGCGAAGATTCCCATTATTAACGTCAACTCCGAAACTTCTGCCAAACCGACCGCATTTGTAGGCTCGGACGACACCGAGTCGGCGCGCATAGCGATGAAATACATTGCCGAAAAGCTAGGCGGCAAAGGCAACGTGCTGATGATGCACGGCTTCATGGGCCAGGCCGCGCAAATCCGGCGGGACAATGGCGCCAAAGAAATCCTGAAAGCCAATCCTGGTCTCAAACTGCTTGCTGAACAAACCGGCGAATGGGACCGGGCAAAGGGCATGTCCCTTACCGAAAACTGGATCCAATCTTACGGTGATAAAATCAACGCCATTTTTGCGCAAAACGATGAAATGGGCATGGGCGCCGTGAAAGCGCTGGAAGCAGCTGGTTTAAAAGGTAAAGTGCTGGTTGTAAGCGTAGACGCTATTCCCGATGCATTACAGGCTGTGAAGAAAGGAACATTGGATGCCACTGTTTTCCAGAATGCCAGGGAGCAGGGTGGAAGGGCCATTGAAACGGCAGTGAAAGCGGCTAAGAAAGAGGCTTTTGAGAAGGAGGTACTTATTCCGTTTCAGCTGGTGACGAAGGAGAATGTGGGGGCGTTTTTGAAGTAACAATTACTCCTTTTTGACATTTTTACGCATTGCACTCAAATCGGCAGTTGCCAGGAATTTCTCCGCGGCGTCAATTTTGACCTTGAGAAAAGCCTGGAACTTTGGATCGGCGAACAGCTTTTCCCTGCTTTCTTTGATGGACATTTCTTTGATGGACATTTCTTTGATTTTCATATGCCTCTTAATTTGATGATATAGTGATGATATTCTCTTCCTGTCTGAAATGGTTCTGTCACTGAATCATTTATCCCATAAATTTCGTAATACTTTTTGATTCTTGAAAGTTCTCTTGAAATGATGATCCGGTACAGTCGGTTTTTGGCCGGGGTATTGGCCTGTAAATAAATGTCGGCCTGAGTGTAGCATTCGAAAAATTGTGCAACACACTGAATAACGGTTGCCATAATCTTTTCAAGGTCGCCATTATTACTAATCGTCTGGTCGCAAAAACTTCCATCCGGAAGCACATCGACAAGTGCCAGGTTGAAAATTCTGTGTGCTGATAAAGGAGTAAAAATGATTGCCTTCCGGATCGTCCGCTCAGGACTAACACTCAAAAATCTAAAATAAAGCCGATCATCGTCGGCGTAAAACGGATAAAATTCCAAATCCATACAATCGGGAGATAGCGGGTACCATATCGAATGCAGGAAGTTGAGTAGTAGGCTCGGCAAATGTAAAATAATCTGTCCTTAAAAGTAAAACGCCACGCTTCCCGCCCTTTTATCCCCATATGGCATTTGCCAGTTTTCCTAAAACCAATCAAAATCACGAATGAATACTTTCAATATCAACCGCCGTAGTTTCCTCCATGGGGCCACGGCAGCACTGGCACTTTCCACTTTCGGAGCGCAGGGAATGGACCTGATCAACCCCGCCAAAACATGGCGCGTAGGGTTAATTGGTACAGGTTGGTATGGTAAAAGTGATCTTTTCAGATTGATTCAGGTTGCGCCCGTGGAAGTGATTGCGCTTTGCGATGTGGATAAAAATCAATTGAACGAAGCGGGTAAGCTGGTTAGCCAGCGGCAGAAATCGGGCAAGACGCCGAAATTGTATGGCGACTACCAGAAAATGCTTGCGGAAAATGAACTGGATATTGTACTGATAGGCACACCCGACCATTGGCACGCCTTGCAAATGATCGACGCAGTGAAAGCCGGCGCGCACGTATACGTGCAGAAGCCGATCAGCGTGGATGTTATGGAGGGGGAGGCGATGGTAGCCGCGGCGCGTAAATATAAAAAAGTAGTACAGGTAGGAACGCAACGCAAAAGTACGCCGCATTTGATCGACGCTAAGAAGAATATCGTCGATGCAGGTTTGTTGGGCAAGATTTCGCATGTGGAGATGTGCTGCTATTACCACATGAGGGCTAATGGCAACCCGCCGGTGGAAGCGGTTCCGGGTTATCTGGATTATGAAAAATGGACCGGCCCCGCGCCCCTGCGCCCGTACGACGGCTCGCCACATGTTCGCTGGTGGAGGACGTTCATGGAATACGGCAACGGTATTACCGGCGATATGTGTGTGCATATGTTCGACACGGTGCGCTGGATGCTGAAACTAGGCTGGCCGAAAAAAATCACGTCGACAGGTGGTATTTATGTGCAGAAGGAAGGTAAGTCTAATATATCGGACACACAATCAGCGATTTTCGAATACGACGGCTTGAATTGCGTTTGGCAGCACCGTACGTGGGGCACACCGAACAATCCCGATTATCCCTGGTCATTTACACTTTACGGCGAAAAGGGAACGCTCTGGGCAAGTACCATGGCTTACGATTTCATTCCGCAAGGCAAGGGCGAGAAGATTCACAAGGATGTCGTTTATGAAAAGGAAAAATATCCCGAAGACCTCAAAGAAGACAAGATCGAACTGAATGCGGCACCCGCGACACGCCTTCACATGCTGGACTTCCTTGCGGCGATCGATAACAATGGCCGACCTGTTGCGGACATTGAGGAAGGGCATATATCGACGGCAAGCTGTATTTTAGCAAATCTTTCGATGAAAACGGGCCGTTCGATTGTTTATGACCCAATAAAACGCGAAATTGTGGGAGATAGAGAGGCTAATGCGTTGCTGGCCCGCACCTACCGGGCTCCCTACAAACATCCTGACTATAAACACGTCTAGGATAGGTCTTGAAAGTTCGTGGTCCCTTATATATTCCCAGTACATCGCGTCCGGCAAAATCCGGGCGCGTTTTTGTTTTTGGTCATACTTTCCCTTGCGTGAACTGCAACAGAAACATGTTTTTACAAGTAAGGTTAAAAGAATGAACTATGGGCCATGCAAACGTTTGAAACGTCTTGAAACAAGGAATTTTACCGATCGATATATCAGTTTTATTTGTTTATAAGTTTAATAGATGTTTCACAGGTATTTAAACCATTTACCCTCTGAAACTGTCAGAATAGCATAACAATAACCAAACGTTAAAACACAATGAAAACCATAGTGAAGTTGATAAAATCCGCAGGTATGGCGGTTGTGGCGGGTGTATTCATGATGGCATGCAGCAATGCCCTTCAAGTGAGTTACGATTACGACTCCTCAGTGAACCTGAAACAATTCAAAACCTTCAAAGTGGAGGCCGAGCATAATATGGAGCAGGACCCGCTGCTGGGTAGCGAATTGAACAGGCGCCGGCTGGGCGATGCCGTTGTGGAAGTGATGGAAGCCAAAGGCTATAAACTGGATCAGCAAAACCCCGAAATTGTGGTGCGGTTTATGACGGACGTGAAGGATCGCCAGCAAGTGCGTTCCAACAACATGTATTCGCCTTACATGTGGTGGTATGGCGGGGGTAACAACATCTCGACCTATAACTACCAGGAAAGCCGCTTTATCCTCAATATCTATCAGAAATCCACTGAAAGAATGATCTGGCAAGGCTGGGCTTCCGGCAAAGTGAAGGCGCCAACCAAGAAGGAGGACCAGAACACGATGATCAAAAACACCATGGCGGACATCCTTCGCTCCTTCCCGCAAGCAACGCTGGACACTTATAGCAGGAAGTGATTTTAAAGGGAAATAGCAAAAAATGCCGGGCTTACGTCCGGCATTTTTTATGGCTATGTATCGTCTCTCAGGCCCGATTCCTCCATCCGAATCCTCGCATAGTCCTCGGGCGATGGTTCTTCGATCGGGTAATGTACCTCTTCGTACTGGTTGACCAGCAATGCGAGCACTTCGGCTTCCTTGGCTTCCTGACTACCGACAGGCGCATCAAATAACACATCAAGGCGCGCCAAGGCCTCGTTATATTCTTCCTCGGTCTCGATCAGTTTTACATCTACCATCTCCTAAATTGTCTTCGCGTTAATCCTGTCGTATTCTGCGTGCGTTCCCAGCCATTTGATCATAATTCGTTTATGTTCAAAGCTAATGCGGGTTACCATTCTGTACCGACTACCCTTTACATTGAAAATAACCCTGTTGTCTGCGATCAGATCCGCACTTTTGAAATCTGCTTTCAAAGCATTTAAATCGTTCCAGTGCGCCTTCCTGACGGTTTTGAACCAGGAGGTCAGATAAGGTTTTGAATCAGCATGAATTTCGTAAAATTCTTTCAATTTTCTGAAACTGATCACATTCATGAAATGGTGTGCATTTTTAAACAAAAATAGAGCGGAAAAGTTGTCAATAGGACCACTTCTCCGCTCTAATGAACGAACGGCTGATGTTACGGTTATAGCTTACAAGTCCTGCCCGTTACGATACTCCTCAGATGCCTTCTTCACAATCGCATCGCCATCGTGCAGATCACCGAATACTTCAACGAGCGTATCGACCACGACACCGCGTTTCACAGGCACCCATTCCGCTTTTTTACCTTTGTCGCGGATGACGAAGACTTGTTCACTGGAATTGACGACCGCGGTCGTGGGAACGAAAAGCGTATTGCCGGTGCGCTCGGTGCTGAGTTGCACTTGTGCGTACATGCCGGCTTTCAGCTCGTTCGAGCGGTTGTTGACGTCGAACTCAGTCATCATCGAGCGGTTTTCTTCGGACAACGTACGAGAGCTGCGGGCGTAAACGGCCTTGTAAACCTTTTCAGGGCTCGCCGAAACCGTAAAACTTACTTCGCCTTTATTCGGGATGGCACTCGACATGTTTTCAGGGATTGCAAGCGTCAGACGCAGTTTTGTGTTGTCTTCCAGGATAAATAACGGCTTCGCACCGCCCTCGCCCGGGCCCACAAGCGCTCCCGGACTGATGTTCCGTTCGGTAATAATGCCGTCGAATGGCGCAGTCACAGTCAGGTAGCGGGAAAGTTCTGTTTTTGTTTCCATGAATGATTTCGCGGCTTGTACATTGCCTTGGGCTACGGCCATAGCGGAGCTGTCGGCAGCGGCACGCGCTTTGGCGAGGTCCAGTTCATGGAGCGACACGGCCCCTTCGGTGCGGTTGGTTTTTTGGAGACGGCTATATGTCAATGCGCTGGCCTGGTACCGCGTGGTGGTTTGCTGTAATGCGGCTTCCGCGGCGATCAGTTGAGCCTTGGCCTGGCTTAATTCCGAGATCACTTCCGGCGCTTCCAGTATGGCCAATACCTGGCCTTTTCTGACAACCGTACCCCGGTCGACATTTACTGTTTTGACAAAACCTTTCACCTTAGGATGAATGCTCACCTTGTTCCATGGCTTCAATTCGCCTGGCAACGCAATCTGCTTAGCTGGTTTCATGCTTTTGACGTAAGCGAGTTCGACGGCAGCGGGCTCTTTGGCGGCATGCTCCGTAGTTTTGGCTTCATGGCTGTCGCTCGTTTCGGCAGTGCTGCTGCACGCGCTCATTCCTGCGGCGACCGTGATCAGTATCAGAATGGATTTCAAGGTATTCATGGAAACGGATGTTTGGAGTTTTTTACGGAAAAAATTGCTTTCGGGATCCTCGGGGTCGAGAGATACCGAATTGACGGACGCTTTGCGCTGCACCAATGTGAACACGGCCGGTAAAATGAGGAGTGACGCTAACGTAGAGGCGATCAGCCCCCCGATTACCGCCTGCCCGAGCGGCGCGATCTGGTCACCGCCTTCGCCGAGGCCCGATGCCATCGGGATCATCCCGGCGATCATCGCAATACTCGTCATCAGGATGGGGCGGATCCGGCTACCGGCTGCGAGGGTTACCGCTTTGTGCGCGTCCTGCAATTTGAGCCGCAGGTTTTCAGCATTGGTTACCATCAAAATCGCATTCGCTACCGATACTCCCACGGACATGATCAGACCCATGTAGGATTGCAGGTTCAGCGTCGCACCGGTAAGCAGGAGCAGGCCGATGGAGCCTACAACTACCGCAGGGATAGTGGAAAGTACGACCAGCGATAGTTTGAACGACTGGTAAGTAGCCGCCAACAAGAGGAACATAATCACAACCGCGATTAACAAACCCGTTTGCAAGCTGCTCAATGTTTCAGTAAGCAGTTCGGTTTGCCCTTTCAGTTCTACAATTACCCCGCGTGGCGGCTCGCCTGCATTCTTGATTGCCTTTTGAACGGCGGTAGTGGCTGCACCGAGATCCTTTTTGTGGATATTGGCCGTGACGGTTACGAGCCGGTTCGGGCCGGCGCGGTCGTATTCCCCGGGTGCTGTTTTTTCAGAAAAAGTAGCCACGTCAGCGAGCAGTGGGTTGCTGACGCCGGTTTTCAAAGGAATAGTGCCGATGTCTTCCACGGAGGTCATCTGGTATTCCGGAATCTGCACCTGGACCTGGTAGGCAAGGCCTTTGGCATCGTCGAGCCAGAGGTTTTTGTCGGTAAAACGGCTGGAAGACGTCGCTGCGACCATCGAGCGCGCTACCTGCGTAGAGGTAATGCCCAATTGTCCGGCGCGTTCGCGGTCGATTTTTACGTCCAGGATCGGGTATTCCAATGGCTGGGCAATCTGTACATCGCGGAGGAATGCAATCTGCTGCATTTCCTTTTGAATCTTACGCGCAAACCTTCCGGCTTCTTCCACATCCTTGGCGGCTACGCTTACCTCGATCGGCGTCGATGCGCCCTGGCTCATGATTTTGTCGACTAGTTCGATGGGTTCGAATGAAATGGCCAGATTTGGAATTTCTTTGGCTATTCTTGCGCGCAGCTTTTCTTTCAGGGCATCCATCCTCACGGGAAACTCTTCTTTCAAAGAAACCTGCAAGACCGCCTCATGCGGGCCGCTATTGAACACGAAAATGTTGGAAGTACCATAGCTGGAAGGCACAGTGCCCACATAGGCCGAGGATATTTCGACATTTTCTTTGCCAACTTCCGATTTAATCAGGTTCAGCACCTTCAACGTAGCCTCTTCCGTGCGCTCCACACGTGTGCCATCGGGTACCCGCATGCGCATCTGGAACTGGTGGCTGTTCGCTTTCGGCAGAATATCCGTGCCAATGAGGAAAAATCCGCCGATAATCAATGCAATGCTACCGACGAGGTACACCGGAACGATCAGGCGCTTGCCCATAATGCCGCCGAGAACATTCAGGTATTTCAATTTAAATTTTTCGAAACCGGTAGGTGGCAGCGAAGGGTGCGCTCCTTCTTCGATCACATCCTCAATCTCCTGGTTATCCAATGCCAAAGTAGGTGCCTCGTGGTGCGGATGATCTTTCAAAAGCCAGTTGGAAAGCACAGGTACCAATGTCTGTGAAAGCAAGAACGAAGCGATCATCGCGAAACCCACGGCCAGTGAAAGCGGCAAAAACATAGATCTTGGAATACCGCTCATGACAAACGACGGTGCGAAAACGGCCAGGATTGCGAGCAAAATCAGAAACTCGGGGAATGCAATTTCCTTACACGCGTCCCAAATAGCCTGCTCCTTCGGTTTGCCCATTTCCTGGTGCTGGTGAATGTTTTCAATGGTCACTGTTGCCTGGTCTACGAGTACACCGATAGCCAGTGCCAAGCCGCTCAATGTCATGATGTTGATGGTTTGCCCAAACAAATTCATCAATATCACCGCCGAAAGAATCGAAATAGGAATAGTCACAATGACGATAATCACGCTGCGCCAGTCTCTGAGGAAAAGGAGCACCATCAAGCCTGTCAGCAACGCACCGAGAATCCCCTCGGTAATGAGGCTTTTCAATGAGTTGGTCACATACACCGACTGGTCGAATTCATAGGAAATTTTCACGTCCTCCGGCACCGCGTTGCGTAACTGAGGCAATGCAGCGCGGATATTGTTCACCACATCGAGCGTCGAAGCATCGGATTTTTTAACAACAGGAATATAAACCGCCCGGCGGCCATTGATTAATGCATAACTCACGGTCACATCGGCACCGTCTTCCACCACCCCCACATCGCGGATGAACACGGTAGGCCCGGCTCCAACGCGGATAGGAATATTCAGAAAATCTTCCGGTTTCTTAATCAGTGAGTTGACGGGTGTCATCAAAGTCTTGTCACCCATGCGAATGTTACCCGCCGGCGAAGGCTGGTTGTTGGCAATAATGGATTTGATGACCTCCTCTGGTGTCAGATGGTAGCTTCTAATGCGCTCGGGATCGACGCGCACGACGATCGTGCGCTGGTTACCGCCAAATGGCGGTGGGCTGGAAACCCCTTCGATGCGGCTGAACATGGGACGAACGCGGGAGGACGCGAAATCCTGGATTTCGTTCAGCGACCGGGAGGCGCTTTCGAATACCATTTGTCCGATCGGCACTGAGCTGGCATCAAAGCGGACCACCTGCGGCGGTACGGTACCTTCGGGCATGTAGGCCTTCGCGCGGGAGACGTTGTTGGCGACCTCCGCAGCGGCCTGCGCCATGTCGGTACCGGGATAGAACGAAAGTTTGATCAATGATAACCCCTGGATCGTTTTCACGTCCACATCACGGATACCCGACACGTACAGGAAGTGGTCCTGGTAGCGGGTGGCAATGAAGCCATCCATCTGGTCAGGAGCCATACCTCCGTAGGGCTGCACCACGTAAATGGTCGGCAAATCGAGGTTGGGAAAAATGTCGACGGGAATGCTCCGTATCGACAGAATCGAGAAGAATAGGATGCCTATCACGACTACCACAATGGAAATGGGCTGTCGGAGGGCAGTTCTGATGAGTTGATACATAATGTTCAGATTTATATTTTGTCATGCTGAGCGCACTCGAAGCATTTTGTAGGATGGCGTCGTGCGAGATGTTTCGACCGTCCGGCGGCCCGGTACGCTCAGCATGACAGTTTGCATGTCATTGGGCTATTTGATTTAGGAACATACTTAGGTCACCTGCAGCGGCGGCTTTGAGTAACAGCGAGCGCCATGCATTGCCGTTGGTGACAAACTTGTCCACTTCGGCACGGTTCAATGCATTTACGCTCTGTGCCAATGTGAAAAGGTCGGTCAGACCACTCTGGTACCGGGCCTCGGCCTGATTGAATGCCGTACGCGCGGCCGCGAGCTGCACGGGTGTGAGGCGCGCCTGCGCGAGCGAGAGCTGGAACTGGATTTCAGATTCGCGCGTCTGGCGGTCGAGTTGCAGCTGCTGGGTTTGGTATAATGACTTGAAGCGCTCGACCTGGAATTGCTCGGCATGGTAATCGTTTCTGACCTTGAAAATGTTGGTGAGGTTCCAGCGGGTCGAAACGCCTACGAGGTAGTTGTAAACCTGGTATTTGACGCCGCTGCCGAAGTCGGTGCGGAAGGAATCATCCTTGTTTGAAACGCCCGAACCACGTCCCCAGCCTGCACCCACGAGTGAAACAGAGGGCAAATAGGAGCGTTTAACGGCCAGGCTACGCGCCAGCGAGGCGTCGATTTGGGCTTGGGAGAATTTTAATGCGGGGTTTTTCAAGAATGATCCGATTTCGGAGACCGCAGGCAATTGCGAGTAAAAACTCATGGTATCCACCTGAATGCTATCGCGGAGTTCGCCGGTCAGCTCCGAAAACCGGAGTCGCTGCGCCTTTTCCGATCGCTGACTTTCCAGTAACAGCAATTGTGCTTTGGCATATTCCGCGGCAGCCAATGAGCTGTCGACGCCCGGGCGCATTCCAGAACTTACGGCAGCGTCGGTAACGCGTTTGAAAACCGAGGCCCTTTCCAGGTTCTGCCGCTGGGCATCTACCAGTTTCTGGTTAATCAAAAGCAGCAGATAGGCATCGATGATTTTGACCTGATGCTGGAAAAGCTCGTTTTCATAATCCGCCTGGCTGCGGGCCAGATCTGCTTTGGCGGCATTGACATTGGCATTCACTTTTCCAAAATTGAAGACCTTCCAATCGACCAGCGCCGTGGTGAAGCTGCCGAATGTGGCCGTGTAAATGTTTTCGGGGCGGATACCACCGGACGGCGACAATGCGCTACCCTCGTTGGGCAGGAACGCTCCGGCCACGCTGTTGCTGGTGGCGTAGGTATATTGGTCTTGCACAATAAATGCGGGCAGGTAATCGGTTTTGACGGACTTGATCCGGCTTTCGGCGGCGTGTATTTCGGCCTGTTTGGCTTTCAGGAACGGAAAATTGCCTTTGCCCTGTTCCAATGCTTCGTGCAGTTTGATTTGCTGCGCGTTCGCCTGCATACAAGCGAAGGCGACAAAGAAGAATGCAAGCCACCGGTTTTTGATTTTGAAGTTCCGGTGCGCCGGAGAATGCGCGTTTCCCGGCGGAAAAAAGCGGGAAACCGAATGATACTGGGAGTGCTTCATAATTCGGGTTAAAGATATTTTTAGCCGAAATTAGAGCTCAATTCTGGAAACATTTGGGAAATGGAACCCTGCAAGGGGCTGTTTATTACCCGATTATACTTCCTAAATGTTTCCAACTTCAGGGTGTATTTTTGCAAAGTATCTTTTGAAAGAGGAATGAAAATTTTAGTTGTCGAGGACGAAAAAGGGCTGGCAGAAAGTATCACCGATTACCTTTCCCGCGAAGGGTTCATTTGCGAGGTCGCCAACACATTCTGGCAGGCCGATGAGAAAATCAGCTTGTATCAGTACGATTGCACGATTGTGGACCTGACGTTGCCGGACGGCAATGGCTTCGACATTATCCAGACCTTGAAAAAAATCGCCGCCGCAACAGGTATTATCATTATTTCGGCGCGCAACACGCTGGAAGACAAGCTGAAAGGATTGGAAATAGGTTCGGACGATTACATGACCAAACCTTTTCACCTTTCGGAATTGAATGCCCGGGTGAAATCGCTGATCCGGCGCAGGAATTTTGGTGGGAGTAATGATATGACCTGGAAGGATATCCGGGTTAACTTGCCTGCCCGAAAGGTTTTTATCAAAGATATTGAAACCACATTATCTAAAAAGGAGTACGATCTGCTGCTCTATTTTCTTTCCAATATCGACGTGGCGTTGACCAAGGAATCCATTGCGGAACATCTCTGGGGCGACAATATGGATTCGGCCGATTCGCTCGATATGGTTTATTCTCATATCAAAAACCTTCGCCGGAAGATCGTTGAAAAGGGCGGAAAAGATTACATTCAATCGATTTACGGGATAGGATACAAATTCACAGCACCTTGAAACTGCTCGAAAAAGCCAGCCGCATTTACCTGCTCGCCTCGCTGCTGATTTATGTGGCAGTGGGGATTGCTTTTTTCTGGATCATCAAATTCATGATCTACGACGAGGTGGAGAGCCGGCTGATGGTCGAAAAGCAGGATTTTGAAGCCTATGTCCGCAGCAACGACACTTGGAGCAACAATTCTTACTTTGTCGAAAATAAAATTGAAGTGGTACCGGTGTTCGGTAAATTTGACAACAAAGTTGCATTCACGGACACGCTCATCAGCAACCGCTACGACGAAACCGCCGATCCGTTCCGCCAGCTTACATTTTATACATTAATCGGCGGCTCGCCCTACCGCGTGGCGATCAGGAAGTCGATGATCGAATCCTACAAGCTGATTGAAGCCATTTCGGCAGCGATGATCGCGTTTTTGGGGTTGCTATTGGTCAGCACTTTCCTTTTTCACCGCGTTTTGTCGGGCAAGCTGTGGAAGCCTTTTTACGATTCATTGGCCAGGATCAAGGATTTCGACTGGACGAAAAACAAGCCGCTGGAAACCGTGCGAAGCGAAATTACCGAATTTAACGAGCTGGGGGATGTGATGGAGAAGATGGCGTCGAAAATGCAGCACGACTATCGCAGCCTCCGCGAGTTCACCGAAAATGCTTCCCACGAAATCCAGACGCCGCTCGCGCTGATCAATGCGCGGGTGGAGCAGTTTATCCAATCGAAGGATTTGGGCGAAAACCATACTTACTGGATTGAAGAGATTTACCATGCCGCACGACGGATGTCGCGACTTAACCAGGGGCTTTTGTTGTTGGCTAAAATTGAAAACCAGCAGTTTACCGAGCAGGAAGAGCTGGATCTTTCCGGGCTGGCATTGAATAAGTTGAAAGATTTTGAAGATATCTTACAGCATAAAGAGATCCGCGTTTCATTGCAATCGACAGGAAATTTCAGAAAAGTAATGTCGCCTGCACTGGCGGATATTCTGCTTACGAACCTGATCAATAATGCAATCCGGCACAACTATACTGGCGGAGAGCTGCGGCTGGAATCGGGTTCCGACTATGTGCAGGTGAGTAACACCGGGAATCCGTTGAAGAGCGAGCCGGAGCGGTTGTTCGAGCGGTTCAAGAAGGAATCGACGGGGGCGGATTCGCTGGGGCTCGGACTGGCGATCGTGAAGGAGATTTGTGATAACTGCGAACTGCGGATTTCGTATCAGTACGAGGAGCCGATACATTCGATCAAAATCACAGGATGATGGTGCGAAGCTCCTGCTTCGCACACGCTATGTGGAGGCCTCTGGCCGACTTTTGCACAATGTTGGATGTCTGACCGGCCGGAGGCCTGCGAATGGTAGGCACGAAGCGCAGCTTCGCGCCAGCTTGTTCAGCACAGCTTCGCTTTACATTATTTTGCTACTTTCTGTAACTCGGCTTCCAGGGTCTTATTGTTCGGAAACTCCTGTGGAATCCAGCGGTTCACGATCTTACCCGCACCATCGATCACCAGGAACGGATACCGGATATCGATGCCGTATTTCTCTTTCAAAACCTCGATGTTTTCATCCGAAGCCCAAAAATGCTTTGCGGTTGGACGCGCCTTTACATATTGCTTCCAGGTAGAAAGCGGGATGCCCGTCGCAACAGAAATGTAGGCGAACGTAACCTTATCGGCATATTTATCTTCTAAAACCTTCAATCCCGGCTCGTGCTGTCCGATGCTGAATGAGAATACCATCAGAACCGGCTTGCCTTGCAGTGAGGAAACCGTTACCGCGGCGCTGTCGGTATTGAGCAGGGTAATGTCCGGGACGGCGGCGCCCGGTTGTAACGATTCTTTGGTCTGGATCAGCTTGGAAATGTATTCGGTGTGAGGCGATTGCGGGAATGTCGTTTTGTAGTCTGCCAGCAGTGCTTTGGCGGTTTCGATGCCCGGAATAGCCGTCGCCGCGTAGTTGAGCCAGTAGGTAGCCAGGTATTCTTTCTGTTTCGGATAATTAGCCAGCTTTTCCTTGCTGAATGCATATACATCCTTCAACGCATCCGGGCTGATTTCATAGCGTGTTTCCGATTCGAGCGGATATTTACGGGTCGAGGGAATGAGCGCCCAGTTGCGGAGCTCGTCACGGTAAGCCTGACTGAGCAGTGCGTCGTCGGGCTGGATTTTGAAGTCGGTCAATGTGAAATCTTCAAGTTCCTTACGCTGCGTGGCGTCGAGTTTCGCTGCCCGATTGCGACGCATGATTTTCTCCTGAATCAGCTGGCGGGTCAGTGATGGCTCGGTTGCGGTGGTAGCCAGCACATATGCTTCGAATGCAGGTACCACCGGATTCGCCATTTTGAATTTCTCAAACGCATCAAGCCTCACTTTTTTCAGGCTGTCGCTTTGTTGCACGACGCTTTTATTGTCGATTTGTGAAGGTTTATAGCCAAAAACCGGCAGGTACTGGTATTGGTTTTCCAGAAAATAGTTTTTCAAAAATGTCTGATAACCGGCATTCTTGCCTGCGAAAGTCACGTCGGCCTTGTCGGCGAAGTTGATCGTGAGGTCGTCGCCGGGTTGCAGAAAGAGCATCCAGGTCTTGTTTACACCGTTACCGCTGTATTGCAAGCGCATCATTTTGGGCTCATTGAGCTGAATGACCGTTTTTTCAGTCGTTTTGTCCGCAAAGTTTACCGAGGCCACTGCGTCGAGCTTCGCGTCGGCAAGGCCTGTGCCCAGATTGGGGTGAAAATGTACATCTTCGAGCACCAGCGTAACGGTCACAGGGGCCTGTTTGGTCGTTGTGACCGTAATATTGGCGGTATTTTGCGCGTAAGCAGCCCGGGCTAATGCGGTCAGGCAGAATAGTGTGAGGATCAGAATGTTTATGTGTTTCATCGGTTCGAAAGGAAAAACTGTTTTACCCAAAACAGAAGGCGTAAAAATTGTGCCAATATACGTAACTCAGGGCGGTATCTGCTCCGGCGGCTTATTCAGCGTAGGTCGCGGGCACATTCATGCAGTTTTTCAAAGCATTAATAGGCCAACTACCGTAAATTCGCGCTTTGATTATCGATTGTTCCTATGACCCGCGTTTCACAATTCCAGTTCAACACGCTCCGCGCCCGATTCGAGGGAGAGTTGTATTTTGATAATTCCACTTTACACACTGCCCAGCGCACGGTTTACGCTACGGATGCATCGGTCTACCAGGAAATGCCGGTAGCGGTAGCTTTGCCGAAAACCGTGGAGGATATCCGTTCGCTGATCGACTTTGCCCAAAACAATAAAGTAACATTGATTCCCCGCGCAGCCGGAACCTCGCTGGCCGGGCAGGTGGTAGGAAAAGGTATTGTGGTCGATATTTCGAAGCATTTCCGGAAGATTATCGAGGTAAACCCGGACGAAAAATGGGTACGCGTGCAGCCGGGCGTGATCCGTGACGATCTGAACAAACACCTTGCACCCTATGGCCTGCTTTTTGGCCCGGAAACTTCCACGGCCAGTCGCGCGATGATCGGCGGGATGATCGGGAACAACTCGTGCGGGCTGCATTCCATCACCTGGGGCGCCACGCGCGACCATTTGCTGGAAGTAAAGGTGTTGCTTTCGGATGGTTCCGAAGCGATTTTCAATGAGCAATCCATCGCTGATTTTACGCGTGAAATTCGTGAGAAACAAGTCAAAGGCCAGCGTCTGCAATCGATTCTGGCAGGCATGTTCGGGCTCATATCCAATCCTATTGACCAGGACTTAATCAAAAAACAATTTCCAAAACCGACCGTCACCCGCCGTAACTCCGGTTATGCGCTGGACGCCTTGGTCAGGAATTTTGAAAAAGGGAATATCAACCTCTGTAACCTCATTGCTGGTTCCGAGGGGACATTATGCTTCGTTACCGAGGCTAAACTTGCGTTGGTCGATGCTCCTCCCGCGGCCGTGGGCGTCGTGTGTGTACATACGGGCTCGCTCGCGGAAGCGCTGCACGCGAACCGCGTAGCCATGCAGTATGATCCGAAGGCCTCCGAACTCGTCGACAAATACATTATGGATTTTACCAAAAACCATAATGTGTATTCCCAAAACCGGTTTTTTATGCAAGGCGACCCTGCGGCGATGCTGATGGTGGAGTTCTGGGGCATTGCTAAAGAGGAAGTAGAGCGAAAAGCGTCCGCATTAATTGCGCAATTGCAATCGGAAAACCTCGGATATGCCTATCCGTTGTTGTTCGGGGACGATGCCAACAAGGCCTGGGATATCCGTAAGGCCGGTCTCGGACTAATACGGAACCTGCCGGGCGACACACAGCCGGTGAATCTGATCGAAGACTGCGCGGTAGCCGTAGAAGATTTGCCCGCTTATATTGAAGAATTGGAGGTACTACTGGAAAAACACGGCTTGCACGCATCGTACTACGCCCATGCGGGCGCGGGCGAACTGCACGTGGAGCCGATGATTAACCTGAAAACGAGCGAGGGAAAACAGCAATTCCGTGATGTGCTGGCCGATACCGCTGTACTCGTGAAAAAATACAACGGCGCATTGTCGGGAGAACATGGCGATGGCCGCTTGCGCGGGGAGTTCATTCCTTACATGATGGGTGAGGATGTGTATGAAATGTTCAGGCAGGTGAAGCGGATCTGGGATCCCAATGGTGTTTTCAATGCCAATAAAATCGTGGACACGCCGCCGATGAACGAATTCCTGCGCTACGGGCAGGATAAGCCGAATCCGCAAATCGAGACCATATTTGACTTTTCAAGACAAGAAGGCATTCTTCGCCTCGCTGAAAAATGCAGCGGCTCGGGCGATTGTCGTAAAACCGAACTCACCGGCGGAACCATGTGCCCGAGTTACATGGCCACGCGCAGCGAGCGCGACACCACGCGTGCCCGGGCGAACATTCTGCGGCAGTATTTCACACCGGAAACGGCTCCGGCAACGAGCCAGGAAATGGTGAAAGAGGTACTCGACCTTTGCTTGTCCTGCAAAGGTTGTAAATCGGAATGCCCTTCGAGCGTAGACATTGGCAAAATGAAGGCCGAATTCACGCAGCAATACTATGAAAGCCACGGCGTGCCGATGCGCAGCAAGCTGATCGCCGGATTTTCAAGGCAAATGAAACTGGCCTCGATCGCTCCCTGGGCATTCAACGGTATATTCGGGACGCCGGCATTGCGGAGGATCGCTAATAAAATGGTCGGTTTCCATCCTGAAAGGTCGATGCCGAAGCTGGACAGAGAGACATTGAAAAGCTGGTGGGAAAAGCATCAGCGGAATAGGCCGGCGGTCCCGCCGCATTCGCGCAGGGTATATCTGTTTTGCGATGAGTTTACCAATTACAATGATGCTGAGGTTGGTAAAAAGGCCGTATTAATGCTCGAAAAGCTGGGTTATGAGGTCATTATCCCCGAACATGTGGAATCGGGGCGTTCGTATTTGTCCAAAGGTTTTGTGAAAGAAGCACAGAAACTGGCGATCCGGAATGTGGCTTTGCTGAAAGATAAAATCACTTACGACGCTCCGTTGGTGGGCATTGAGCCCTCGGCGATCTTGTCATTCCGTGATGAATATGTGGACCTGGTAGGGGAAAAAGAAAGAGGCAATGCGCAGAAAATCGCGGAGAATGCACTGCTCTTTGAGGAATTTATCGCCCGTGAGATTGATGCGAAACGCATTCAGAAAACTGCATTTGTCGGTAAAAATCAATTAATCAAGCTGCATGGACATTGCCATCAGAAAGCACTTTCGACGTTAACGGCTTCTAAAAAAGCATTGCAGTTGCCGGAAAATTATCATGTTCAGCTGATTCCGTCGGGTTGCTGCGGAATGGCGGGTTCGTTCGGCTATGAGGAAGAGCATTTCGATGTATCGATGCAGATCGGGGAGTTGGTGCTGTTCCCAACTGTCCGGCAGCAGCCCGAGGATGTGATCATCGCAGCTGCCGGGACGAGTTGCCGCCATCAGATCAAGGATGGCACAGGACGCAAAGTCATGCACCCTGTCGAGATTTTATACGACGCACTGATCAAGTAGCACCCTATTGCGTACCGCGCACGTGCTCATAAACCGTATCCGAACGCAATGGCGTACCGGCGGTATCGGAAGCAATGCTGTCGACAGCGGTTGTGCCCTGGTCGGCCGGGTTATCAGCCTGTCCTGACAGGTTTCTGTCGTGGTTAAAGAAGCCGCCAAACCAGGCGATCAGCGAAAGAACGATACCGATGCCGACGATCCACTTCCAGGCGTTCTTCACGTTCTTGGTGGCCCTTGCTTCCTTATCTGTTTCTTGCCTGTTCATGGGTTGAATGATTTAGTTTGAAATAACCCTTACCATTTCCATACCAGCGCGGATTCGGCACTTTTCGAGCGATTTATATAACATTGTGTTGATAAAATTTCCCCAAACTAAGTCGTGAAACTAAAATGTAATAAATCGGGGATGTTTCATGTTACCTTAGCTGGAAATTTCGTTTCACGTACTAGTTCTTCTCACAAACCAGCCATATTCATGAAAATCAGCCAACGTTTCTCTATCCTTATTTTTGCACTTTTCCTATTTACGCAACTCGATGCACAGGCACAAAACGATAACCGGTCCTTCTTTTCGGTTACTGCCGGGTACAGCTTGCCGGTAGGGGAGCTTGCCAGGGAAAAACTGAACGACCCTTTTGCGGGTCTGACGGGCTCAGGATATTATGGTCAGGTGAATTATGATTTTCGCATCGCACGCTGGTTTGGGTTGAAGTTTTCAGGAAGTATGAACAAGAACACGACGCGCCCTCAGCCGATCGTGGACATTGCGGACCTCCGCGTGGAAGAAATCAAAGGTTTTATCAACGAAACCAGCTCTCATACGTGGGACACGCGCGTGTCGCGCTGGAAGTTCAATGCGATCATGGCAGGGCCTGCAATTTTCCTCAATTTCAATAGGGTGCAACTGGAAGGGCATGTGCAGGGAGGTTATGTACAAGTAACCTCGCCTACCGTGGATATGACCGGCACTTTCCAATCCGGTGAAAACCAGATACTCGTGCATTTGAGCCCCGCTTCTACCAGCGGTTTCGGTGTAGGTGCCGGTGCAAGCTTGCGTTTGCCGATTGCCGGGCCATTGTATTTCCACCTGTCGGGCGATTTCCTCGCGACCGAAGCCGAGCTGAAAAACGTAGCCGTGAATGTGCGCGTGGGTAACTATCCGGAAGTAGGTATTCCGATTAACGAAAAGCGGTTTGTTGGGGTTGCGAATATCGGTGCGGGATTGGGGATTTCATTTTAACCATACCAGATACTAAAAGAAAACGGGTCGGATGCCGCACGCATCGACCCGTTTTGCTTTTTTAACAGGTTTGGATATGCACTATTTTGCAAACCAAAGCTTCATTTTCATGTCATTCTTGCCTCCCTGGGCGGTAAGGGCCGCTGAGAAATTCTCGTAGTTCAGCGATTCCTCGGAACCAGGATAAGACAGCCGCGTTGGAATGACGTTGCCATTGGTATTCAAAACAGGAGGGGAAAGGGCAGGAATGCCGGTTCGGCGGAACTCGGTCCAGGCTTCTACACCCTGGCCAAAGAGCGCGATCCATTTCTGCTCCATGATCTGGGTAAATGCTTCTGAGCCCGTTTTCAGCGCGTTGGCTGTAAGGTAGGCTTCGAGAACGGTCAATTTATATTGCGCAAATGAGGCAGTAATGCCGTCCGCATAGTTTTTAGAAGCGGTACCTGCTGCTGCAATGCCTTTGTAGGCGAATTCCGCTTTGAGGAATAGCAGTTCGGCATAGCTCATGATCACACCCGGAGCGGTCGCAGCCACGAAGTAATCGCCTACTTTCGAGGTTTTGGATAGGCCTAATGCATTCGCGTCGGACGATGACAGCCCGTTTGGAACACCCTTGTAATCACCTCCATCCGCAGGTTTGTTGGCATAAACGGCCAGGCGACCGTCATTCAATGCCGCTAGCTTGGTCACCAAAGTGGCGCTCACGCGGTGGTCGTCGCGTGTTTTGCGGTTCTGGTTCACAGGATTGTTGTTATTCGTCGCGTCGAGGTAGTTGAGCTGGATATTGTCAGCCACCGACTCCATCACGGGGTATTTTGTCGGGTCATTGAGAATGCGGGTAACTTCCGATTTTACATCGATGGGTGCGTCGGCCTTATCGATCATCCGAGCAAGCACGCGCAGGCTCAGCGAGTTGGCAAATTTCTTCCATTTGGTAAGGTTGCCATTAAAGAGAATATCGCCGGCAATCGCCTTACTTTTGTCATTAATGTCGATCAGGTCGTTGGCTGTTTTCAACTCGGCTACAATGCCGGCATACACGTTCTTTTGCGCGTCGTATTTGGGCAAAAGCTTGTCGTCCAGGCCCTGTAATGCGTCGGTGTAGGGAATGTCGCCGTATATATCGGTCAGCAACATGAATGCCCAGGAGCGCATAATCATCGCAACGGCCTTGTAGTTGGTATTGCCCGACTCTTCGGAGATTTTCATGATGCGTTGAAAATCCGCCAGGGATTCGATGTAAAGTGTTTGCCAGCCGGTATTGTAAACGTCCGCCGAAACAGTGTACTGGTCGATATCGGTGTACTGAATGCGCGCCCAGTGCTGCGAGAAGCCGTCGCCGATGTCCTGTCCGATAGAGCCGCCCCAGTAAAGGTCGACCGCGCTCTGGATGCCGTGTGGGAGGAAAAGGTCCGCCGTACCGGTCGCAGCACTGTTGTTGTTGGTATTGACTTCGTCGAAATCACCCGTGCATGCCGAAAGGCAAACGATGGATGCGGCGAGCAAAGTTTTGGATTTGAGTGAACGTATGATGCTTTTCATGCTTGTAATCAGTTAGGATAATGGCTTACAGGTTGAAGCTGATATTGAAACCAACCGTTCTGGTCGTCGGGATCTGCCCGTTTTCGATGCCTTGCAAGTTACCGTCGTTATAGTAGCTTGTTTCAGGATCGATGTGCGGCAGGTTGCTTTTCAGTAGCGCCAGGTTGCGGCCTACAACCGAAATCGCAATGTCGCGGAACGGCAGTTTCTTGAACACCTGCCCCGAAAGCATGTAAGTCAGCTTCACTTCGCGCAGCTTCACATAGCTCGCGTCGAAAATGGTATTCTCGTTGTTGGTCAGCAGGTAATATTTGTGATGGTACTCTTCGGAGCTGATGCGTTTTTCGTTCGGAACATATTCAGGCGCTGCAGCAGTACCTTTATTCACTACGCCTTGCCCGATAATGCCGTCTTCGCGTCCCAGGGTGGTTTCGGCTAATACCCCTGTGTAGCGACCGATGTTGATGGACTGCGAGAAGATGTCGCCACCATGTTTTACGTCGATCAATGTGCTCAATGAGAGGTTTTTGTAACGGAACGTGTTCGAGAAGCCGCCAATCCAGTCGGGTGTGAAGTTACCCAGCACGCGGCTCGACGATTCGAGCATCGGGTAACCCTGCGCATCGTAAACGATCTGACCATCCGGGGCGCGCAGGAAGCCCTTTCCGAAGAAAGTACCATAAGGCTGGCCCACGCGCGCTTCCACCGAAAGCCCACGGAAGCTGTTGGTAGAGGTAGTCTGCGTCAGTGGGTTATAGCTGGTGTTCAGCTGATAGGTGGTAAGGTTGTTGGCTAGCGAAACGACTTTGTTCTTGTTCCGTGCCCAGTTTAAACCTACTTGCCATTCAAAAGCCTCGGTCTTAACGGGCGAAGCCGTCAATTGGATTTCAATACCCTGGTTCTCGATTTTACCCGCATTCAGCAGTTTCGACAGGTAACCGGTTGCATTGGAAATGTTTACATCGAGGATCTGGTTGGAAGAGACCTTTTTATAGTAAGTAATGTCCAGGCCAATGCGGTTTTGCCACAAACGAATATCCGTTCCGATCTCATAGGAAGAGGTAAGCTCGGGTTTCAGGTTGGCATTCAGCAGTGCATTGTTTTCCGAAAGGCTCGGCGTGCTGCCCCAAGGGTTTTCGTATTTATAAGTACTTGCCAAACGGTACGGGTCGGTATCGTTACCCACGCGCGCCCAGCCTGCACGAAGTTTCGCAAACGATAACACCGCAGATTTTACGTCGAAAATGTCGGTAATGATTGCACTTACAGCCGCGGAAGGGTAGAAATAGGAGCGATTGTCGCTCGGCAGGGAGCTCGACCAGTCGTTGCGGGCAGTGAGGTCCACGAACAGGTAGTTGCGGAAACCGAGGTTGGCCGAAGCGTAAAGACTGTTCACACTTTTCCGGATAAAGCTGTTTTCCGTAACCGGGCGCTGGCGAGAGTTACCCAGGTTGTACACACGTGGGATCGCGAGCTCGGTCGCACCCATGTAGTTGCGCTGCGCATAGTTGGTGCGGTGGTTACCGCCGATATTAGCCGCGATATCAAACTCGCCAAACTTGTGCGTCGCATTCAAAAGAAAATCGGAGTTAGATTCGCGCACGAATATTTGCTCCTCATTATAAGCGTCATATAAAGCCGATGCCCCGATTTTTGCCTGGCGAGCGGCAGTTTTGGTCTTGCGACGATCCTCGTAGAAGTCGGTACCGGTTCGTGCTGTGAGGCTCAGCCAGTCGGTAAACTTGTAAGTTGCCGACATATTTCCGTACAACCTGTCGCGTTCGTTGGCTCGCGTGCTCTCATTAAGCAGGTAATAGGGGTTGGTCCAGTAATTGTCGTTCCAGTTGTATTGATAAATGCTGCCCGGCTTGTGGTAGTCTTTCAGCTTATCCATATCTACCTGGCGGCCAAACCAGATGAAGTACAACCCGAAATTGTTCCGGTTGTCGCTGCCGTCGTTCACATAATTGCCAGTGGCGCGAATACTCAGCTTTTTAGTAAGATTCCAGCCTGCGTTCAATGAAACTGTTCTTCTTTTGTAATTGGTATTAGGCAAAATGCCTGTCTGGTCGAGGTCGGTGAATGAAAGGCGGAAATCTCCTTTGTCGTTCGCGCCGGTAATGGCCACGTTGTTGGTGAGCGTCCGGCCGGTTTCGAAGAATTTGTCGACATTATCGGGATGCGCTACCCACGGCGTAGGCGTGCGGGTACCGTCTGCAGCAATGGGCGAGTCGAATTGCGGCAACAACCGGCCGTCAAGTTTCGGTCCCCAGCTTTCATCCACGCCGTCGTTCACCCCCGCGCCGGTTCCGTCCACATATGAAAACAGTCCTTTTGCGCCCTGGCCGTATTCATTCTGCCATTTCGGAAGGCGGAATGGCGATTCGAATGCCGTGTTGGAATTAAAAGAAACTCCGATTCCCTTCGTGCCTTTGCCGCTTTTGGTTGTGATCAACACAACGCCATTAGCCCCGCGCGAGCCGTAAAGCGCCGCCGCACTGGGTCCTTTCAGAACGTTGATCGATTCCACGTCGTCCGGGTTAATCGCTGCGGCGGCATTGCCGTAATCGATACCCGTCCCCGAGCCGAAATTACTGTTATCCACCGGTACGCCGTCCACGACGAACAGCGGCTGGTTATTGCTGCCGATGGAGCTCGCCCCGCGAATGATCATCCGAGACGAAGAGCCCGGTGCGCCATTGGAATTGGTCACCTGCACCCCTGCCAACCGGCCCGAAAGCGAGTTGACGAGGTTGGTCTCTCTCGCCTGTGTGAGCGTTTTCCCGCTCACCTCCTGCACCGCGTAGCCCAGGGCCTTCTTCTCACGGGCAATACCGAGGGCCGTTACGACGATCTCGTTAAACTGCGTCGCGTCGTTTTCGAGCGTAATGTCTAAGACGGTTTTCGAGCCGACGGGGATTTCCAATGTTTTGTAACCGATAAACGAAATAACGAGGGTCGCATTGGCCGGCGCACTGAGGGTGAAGTCGCCGTTGGTATCCGTGGTGCTGCCGCGGCTGGTGCCCTTGATGAGGATGCTGGCACCGGGAAGGTACCCGTCGGCCGACTGCACTTTGCCTTTGATGCTCAGGTCTTGCGCAAAACCAGCTCCGCTGAGGAACAGTAAGGCGCATAAGAAGCCCAATGTAAAGACTTTCTTCATAATTGATTAAGTAATGGAGTGAAACAGTTAGGTAATCTGATTAAAACAGAATAATCTTCTATTTTTAATTAATTTCAAAAAATATCTGATTGAGAAAAAATGTTTTAATGAAATATTCCGTGATGAAAATGATTTTATTTAAAATTTAATATTTTTAAAAGAGATGTTTATATGAAGTTACACCCGTCGGCAACTGGCTGAGGGTGAGGTATACCGATGATGGGCGCTTCCGGCAGTCGGGTTAATTCGCCAGAACCACCTGCATTTAGGGGTATTATTGAAAGTAAGCGGCGTTTGAATTGCTATATTTGCATTCTGTTCAAAATGAGCGGCCCTGCGCCGTTCACATTCGCATATTTCGAATATAGCTTTAAATGAAGGTTCTTAAATTTGGCGGCACCTCTGTCGGATCGGTCGACAGTATCAAAACGGTAATCAGTATCCTCGAAGAAAATCTGTCAAAAGGCGAGCGTATCACGGTCGTTTTTTCTGCCATGGGTGGGGTCACGAACAGGCTCATCGAAATCGGGAAAATGGCAGCCGCCGGCAATACGGAATATGTCGAATTTTTGAAAGGCGTGGAAGAAAGGCATTTCGCGGTCGTGCGCGGGCTGATTCCCGTGAAAAACCAGAGTAGCACATTTGCGGCTGTGCGCGGCCTTTTCAATGAGCTGGAAGACATTCTCCGGGGTGTCTCCTGGATCCGTGAGCTGTCGGAACGCACCCTCGACCTCATTATGAGTTTCGGCGAACGCCTCTCTACGCTGGTCATTACCGAAATCCTCAAAAGTAAAGGCGTAGCCGCCGAATTCTGCGACGCGCGCCAGGTGATCCGCACCAATGCTACTTATGGCATGGGTGATGTCAATTTTGAAGTTACCAATCATTTAATATTAGAGCATTTCGCGAAAAGCCCGGCGCTGCAATGTGTCACGGGTTTCATCGCATCCACTGCCGAGGGCGTTACTACAACACTCGGCCGGGGCGGCTCCGATTATACGGCATCCATCCTGGGCGCCGCGCTGGAAGCCGATTCGATCGAAATCTGGACGGACGTCGACGGTATGATGACCGCCGATCCGCGCAAAGTCGCGAATGCATTTACGATCCCGTCCATTTCCTACGCGGAAGCGATGGAACTGTCGCATTTCGGTGCGAAGGTGATTTACCCGCCGAGCCTGCAGCCGGCATTTGCGAAGAATATTACGCTGAAAGTGCTCAATACTTTCAATACCGATTTTGAAGGAACTTATGTTCAAAAATCCGCTAACGGTAAGGAGTATGTGATCACCGGGATCTCGTCGATCGACGAAATCGCGCTCGTGAATATTCAAGGCAGCGGGATGATCGGCGTCGCCGGTATTTCCGGGCGTTTGTTTACCGCACTATCCAACAATGCGATCAGCGTGATCCTCATTTCGCAGGCGTCATCGGAGCATTCGATCTGCTTCTCTATTGATCCGAAGAATGCGCAAAAGGCGATCGACGTACTCGAAAAAGAATTCGCGACAGAGATCGGTCTGGGGCATATCGATGGGATTTCCGTGGAGAAAAACCTGTCGATCGTTGCGATTGTGGGCGAGGGAATGAAGAAGAACACCGGTATTTCGGGCAAGCTGTTCTCGGCTTTGGGTAAAAACGGTATCAATGTGGTTGCCACCGCGCAAGGTTCTTCGGAGCTCAATATTTCAGTGGTGATCTCCAAAAGCGATCTTTCCAAAGCGCTGAACGCGATTCACGGCGTATTCTTCCAATCGGAAACGCGCTCGCTGAACTTGTTTATTGTGGGGGTAGGGTTAATCGGCGGCACGCTGATCGAGCAAATACGCAACCAGACCCAGTATCTGCGCGAAGAAAAGTTGCTGAACCTGAATATCGCCGGTTTATCCAATACCAAAAAAATGCTCCTCGATCCGGACGGTATCAAGCCTGAAAACTGGCGCGACCGTGTAATGGATGAGGGCGTAAAAACGAGCCTGCCCGCATTCGTGCAGCGCATGATCGAGCTCAACCTGCCGAATAGCGTTTTTGTGGATTGTACTTCCGACAAGGACATTGTGCAGTACTACCATATGCTGCTCGACGCGAGTATCAGCGTCGTGACGCCCAATAAAGTGGCCAACTCGGGCAGCTATTCGGAGTACATTGCATTGCAGCGCACCGCATTGCAGCGCGGCGTGAAGTTCCTGTACGAAACCAACGTAGGCGCAGGTCTGCCGATCATCAATACCATTCAGGGATTGATGGCGAGCGGCGACAAATTCCTGAAAATCGAGGCGATCCTTTCGGGAACGCTATCCTATATATTCAACAATTTCGGCGGCGACAACCGCTTTGTGGATGTCGTAAGAGAAGCCAAAGCCAAAGGTTTCACCGAGCCCGACCCGCGCGACGACCTCAGCGGTGCCGACGTAGGCCGTAAAATCCTGATCCTTTCGCGGGAAGTAGGGGTGGCATTGGAACCGGAAGAAGTGAAAATTTCGCAAATCCTGCCCGCGAACTGCCTGAACGCGCCCACTGTGGATGCATTTTTCGGGGAACTGGAAATCTCGAACGCGTATTTCGCAGATATGCAGGCAGCGGCGGAAGCGAACGGCGAAAAACTTCGCTACATCGCGACGCTTGAAAACGGCAAAGCCACCATCGAGCTCAAAACCGTAGACGCCTCGCATCCGTTTTACACGCTTTCGGGCAGCGACAACATCGTGTCCTTCACTACGGAACGTTATAAGGATCGCCCGCTCGTGATCAAAGGCCCGGGGGCCGGCGCCGAGGTGACCGCATCCGGCGTGTTCGCGGATATCATGAGTATCAGTAGCTATTTGGGATAGAAAACAACCACTTACAGTGAATTCAGTAAAAGCTTTTGCGCCGGCGACAGTCGCTAATGTGTCGTGTGGGTTTGATATTTTCGGGTTTGCTATCCAGGAGCCGGGAGATACCGTTGAGTTGACCAAGCGGGACGAGCCGGGGATTGTTATTACCGACATTACGGGTGATGAAGGTCGGTTGCCGCGTCAGGCGGAGAAGAATTCTGTGACCGTGGTGATGCTTGCCCTGCTGAAACATCTGGGTATCACAGACCTTGGCTGCGAAGTGGTTTTGCGTAAAAATATGCCGCTCGGCAGCGGAATGGGGTCCAGCGCGGCGAGCGCGGTGGCGGGTGTGGTGGCAATGAACGAATTACTGGGTAATCCGTTGAGCCGTAAAGAATTGTTGCCGTTCGCGATGGAAGGCGAGCGCATTGCTTCCGGTTCGGCGCATGCGGATAATGTGGGGCCGTCGCTTTTGGGCGGTTTTGTCGTGATCCGCAGTTATAACCCATTGGATATCTTCACGATCCCGGTGCCGGACGACCTTTATTGCACGCTCGTGCATCCCGATATCGAGATCAATACCAAAGATGCCCGCTTCATTTTACGGAATGAAGTTTCTTTGAAAAATACAATCGCTCAAATGGGCAATGTGGCGGGTCTGGTAGCGGGCCTTATGAAAGCGGATTATGATCTGGTCAGTCGCTCGATGGTAGATGTGATCATCGAGCCCGTTCGTTCGATCCTGATTCCGGAGTTCAAAGAAGTAAAACAGGCCGCTATCTCCAATGGGGCGCTGGGATGCAGTATTTCAGGCGCCGGGCCGTCGATGTTTGCATTGAGCCGGGGAATTGAGAACGCGAAAAATGCCGGTAAGGCCATGCAGGAGCGGTTTGCGAGTGCAGGGATTGAATCGGCCGTGCACGTTTCAGGCATTAACCAGGGCGGGGCGGTGATATTGTAATGATCCGCCGTGGAACGGGGAATGAGTGAATGGGGCGTCGGAAAGAGCGTGCGAGTAGTGAGAAATGCGGTTAGGCATGAAATATTGGTAGCAAAATGGAGGCTTTACAATGTCTCGAAATGCCCTTGGGCATGTAACAGCAAGGCATTATCAGGGACCGCAGGGCATCTGTTGTGGCATCCCTGACGGGATTTAGATAAATAGGGTACAACCTTCTGACTACCGATATTACATCGCTACGCGATTTTTTCTGAAATCACGACCTGCTCCGAGTAATGACTAGGGGTGAATTACGTGTTTTCGGCCAGAATTTGAACTTTCAGGTTCGGTTAAAACGTTAATTTGGACAGGTAATAAAAACATTAGAAAAATGGTTACGGTAAGCGATTCAGCCAAAAATAAGATTGTAGAACTCCGCAAGGCTGACGGTTTTGAAGACGATTATCAGATTCGTGTAGGCGTGTTGGGCGGTGGTTGTTCGGGTCTCACATATAACCTCGAATTCAACTCCGAGTCGAAGCCGAACGATATGGTCTTCGAGGATAAAGGAGTGAAAATTATCGTAGACAAAAAGAGCCTTCTATATCTGGCCGGAACGACCCTTGATTTCACCGACGGGTTGAACGGGAAAGGATTCCAGTTCATCAATCCCAATGCCACCCGCACGTGCGGATGCGGCGAGAGCTTCGCGGTATAATTAAAATTATTAAAATATTTTATTTTGGAAAAACGCGCTCCGAAACCCGGAGCGCGTTTTTTTTATCGTTTTGAATGGGTTTATTTTGAACCGTCTTTTACACACCGCATTAAAGGAACGTTTAAATCCATTTGAATGAAACCAACTCTTTTGATTTTGGCTGCCGGCATCGGTAGCAGGTACGGAGGTATCAAGCAGCTCGACCAGTTCGGTCCCAACGGAGAAACCATCATCGATTATTCTTTATACGACGCCATTCGCGCAGGTTTTGGAAAAGTAGTATTCATCGTACGCCAGGAGATCAAGGACAGCGCCGAAGCAATTTTTGCCCCTAAACTCAAAGGTAAGATCGACTTCGACTTCGCGATTCAGGGCGTTCAATCCTACGTTCCCGAAGACCTAGGGACTGTCGAGCGTACCAAACCATGGGGAACCGGCCACGCCACCCTATGCGCCTGGGAGCAAACCGACACGCCATTTGCCGTGATCAATGCCGACGATTTCTATGGCCGCGATGCATTTGAAACCATGGCCAGATTCCTGCAAACGGACACCAACGACAAGCAGCATGCTATGATCGGTTACGAGCTGAAACGCACGCTTTCCGAAAACGGTACCGTCTCACGTGGTGTATGCGTGGAGCGCGAGGATCACAACCTCGAATCCGTGGTGGAACGTACCAAAATATTTGAAGAAAACGGTGTAATTTATTTCGAAGAAGGTGAAACACGTACCGAGTTGGCACCTGAAACACCGGTATCGATGAACTTCTGGGGCTTTAAACCCTCGATGTTCCCGATCACTAAGGACCTTTTCGAAAAATACGCCCGCGAAAATATCAACACTCCGAAAGCCGAATTCTACATCCCGACCGTGATGACGCACATCATCAAAAGCGGCCTGGGCGATTGCCGCGTATTCCGTATCGCTTCGGACTGGTTCGGGGTTACTTATCCTGAAGACAAGCCATCGGTACAGGCTTCACTGAATGCATTACACGAGGCAGGGGCTTATCCTTCGAAATTGTGGGAGTAATGCATTCTGATAAGTCTCTTTTGAAACAGCAAGCATTTAACTAAAAGGCGTCCGCGAATTTCGCGGACGCCTTTTGCATTACATCTAAACCTTATTTATGAAGTTCTTATGTATTATCTGCGTATCAGTATTTGACGGGTGGTATGGGAGCCGTCCGTTTTCGTAATGATCAGGAAGTAAGCGCCTTCGGGGAGTTTGCTCACATCTACAAATGATCGAAGCTCGTTTGATTGATACATCACCGATCCTGTTGCTGTGAGGATTCTCAAACTTTGCACCTGGTCTTTGTCTTTGAGATCGATATTCAATCGGCTGGAAACAGGGTTGGGATAAATCTTGGCTACTTCCGATGCTTTCCCCTCCTCCAAACGGATTGCTTTCTTTTCGATAGTTTCTGATAAATTACCTCCTTTTTCCTCCGGCACCGACGCAGTACTATTTCCCATCAGATAGGCCGGTAAATACCGCCACGGCCCGTAGGATTGCCCGGTCAATGCCAAAACAGGGTCATATTTGACACGCACCCGTACCTTGGTACCCGGCCCTTGCTTGTCGATCACATTTTTCAGCTCGAAGCCAGTCGTTCCCAGATTCGCGTAGGTATTTTGCGAAGCGGTGGATTGGGTACTGTTGGTAATGCGGTTATTGCTGCCTTTGGAAAAGCCCTGCCCTGTCGGTTTGGTTTCCCATACCAGCTTGCCTTTGTTTCTGCCTGTGAAGGATTTGACAAAGAGGCCCGCGCCGAAGTTTGTTTGGGCGAATTGGGTGTGGTTGATGGGGGTGGAGAGGTCGGTGTTGTAGAGGCGGAGGTTGTTACGGGAGCCTAATGTGGCGTTGCCGTAAAACAAGTTAGTGGCCCCATTGCCGTAGTACGGAGCCCCGACTATCAAATCACTCACACCATCACCATTAATATCACCTGCGCCTGAAACTGACTGACCCATTTCTGAAAAGTCAGTGTCGCTAGTAATGATGGTTTTTTCCTGCGAAACTCCATTGGCAGATCCGTAATACACAATGGCTGCCCCACCAAGAATTTTGGAAGTTTGATAATGAATTGCCCCAAGTACGATATCACTATAACCATCGTCATTTACATCTCCGGCACACGAAACCGACGAACCTATATAAGCCAATTGATTTACCGAGATAGTTGTTTTTGTGGCAATAGACACCCCGGTCGTTGAGCCATAGTACACAAAAACAGCTCCTTCACTGTTTTGGCTTATTGTAAAAAGTGGAGCACCTATAAGGATATCGGCAAAACCATCCCCATTGATGTCCCCGGCAGTTGAAACCGCATAGCCAATGTTTGCGTCTATTTGATCTCCTTCAATGACAATTGGATTAACTTTCAGCCCTGCTGCTGAGCCATAGTAGAGAAGAGCAGCCCCTTCATTGTTCTGTTGATTTGTAAACAACGGTGCTCCTATTAAGATATCATCGAATCCATCTCCGTCAACGTCGCCTGCCCCAGACACGGCATATCCCATATGCGCAGCGCTCCTATTTATTTCGAGTACTTTGACGGGAATAGGATTTATACCGGTCTGTGATCCATAATAGAGGAATCCCGCACCTTCGTTTTCTTCATTATTGTCGTATTCCGTAGCCCCAACGATTACATCGTCATAACCATCTCCGTTCACATCCCCCGCCCCGTCAACAGATCTGCCAAACCAGGCGTTAGCTTGGTTAATTTCAAGAATTGACTTTGAGTTTTTGTCGACTCCTGACAACGAACCGTAAAAGACGAATGCTACTCCTTCATAAAGTTCATTATTTGAATAATATACGGCACCTATGATCAAGTCATCGAATCCGTCTCCATTGACATCTCCGGCCTTAGCAACAGACTTGCCTAATTCCGCATTTTCTTGATCACTTTCAATGACTACTGGAGCTGTCAAACCGATTGCATTCCCATAGTATAAAAAAGCAGCCCCTTCATCTGATTGCCCATTGTCGAAAAGTGGTGCTCCAATAATAATGTCTCCAAATCCATCTCTATTCACGTCACCAGCGTCCGAGACAGCGAATCCAAATTCAGAATTGGGCTGTGTCGAATAAATTAATTGAGGTTCGCCGCTATCAATCCCTGTACTTCGACCATACCAGGCAAACACACTTCCTTCATCTGTCTGTCCATGATCAAAAGCATAACTCCCAACCAGTACATCGCTAAATCCATCTCCGTTCACGTCACCGGCTGACGCTACCGCGCTGCCCAACCATGCGTCGGCCTGATTGCTTTCAAGAACAGATACAGGCACGGGATTCAACCCGGCCGGGGAGCTCTGATAAATGAATGCGGCCCCTTCATTTGCCTGACCTTTGTCATAGTATCGGGAACCTATTATCAAATCTGCGTAGCCGTCCGCATTCACATCGCCCGCGCAAGCAACTGAGATACCGAATTGTGCCTCAGTCTGATCGCTTTCCAATGTTAGCGATGGAACGCTATTAATGCCGATGGCGGAACCATAGTAAATCATGACGGCTCCTTCGTTTGTGCTGCCGTTGTCGAATTGGTAGGCACCGAGGGCGATGTCACTGAATCCGTCCCCGTTCACGTCACCTGCGGACGAGAGCGCATGCCCGAGCCGGGCGTCCACCTGATTACTTTCAATAACCGTCGGATTAGCGGTTATCAGCCCATTTGCCGAGCCTTTGAAAACAAATGCCGCGCCTTCCAGGGCTTGCCCATTGCTGTAAAGCCGCGCTCCGGCCATTACATCGCTGAACCCGTCGCCATCCACATCGCCAGCGCTGGCCACGGCAAAGCCCATCATGGCGTTGGGTTGGTTGCATTCCAGGAACGTTACTAATCCTAAGCCATTCGGAGCGCCAAGTATGAGAACGCCAACCCCCTCATTGGACTGGCCGTTGTCAAATTGATGGGCACCGGCCAGCATATCCGAGTAGCCATCACCATTGACATCGCCCGCCATGGCCACGGAAATGCCCAGGTTAGCCTCTGCCTGGTCGAGCTTGAGAACGTAAGGGCTGTTGGTGACTAGCCCGTTTGCGGAACCCTTGTAGATCATCACCACACTCTCATTGGATACAGATGCATCGTAATACGGTAGTCCCACCATAATGTCGGAGAAACCGTCTTTATTGATATCTCCTGCATTACTCACCGAGTAGCCCATTTGTGCATTGGCCTGGTTGCATTCCAAGACGGTCGCGGCGAGGCTGATGCCGCCGGCAGTTCCGGGATAGAGGAAAGCCGCGCCTTCGTCAGCTTGTCCGTTATCGTATTTAGGCGCGCCTACGAGTACGTCGCTGTACCCATCGCCGTTGACATCACCGGCAGTAGAAACCGAAAAGCCCAGCCATGCATAGCTTTGGTTGATTTCCAGTGTCTTATCGGCGTTGGCCGGGCTGCCGTTGGCGATGATCGGGTCGATAGTGACGGGGTAGGCTGCATTGGTCACGTCGACGTTGATTTCAATTTGCCGTCCCGAAAGTGTCATGTCGGCGGCAAGGGGTTTGCCATCTGCATCCCAGCATTTCAAGTCGCTGTATGTGAGGCGATCGGTTCTCTTACCGCCGTCATTAGAATATAGTATTAAATTACTGTCGTCCCGCTGCCGTGCATGCAAGCCACGAACCGACAGGCGCACGGACAATTGCTGCGTATGGGCGGGCACCCGGGTGATTATGAAGTTTTGCCGGATACCCGCCTGATTATTAATGAATTCTTCGGCGAAGCCCTGGTGTGTGATTGTCAGCGTGTCATTACTGTTGTGGGAAACAGCGTCCGGTTCTGCTTTGGCGATGAGGGATCCGTCGGCATAGATTCCTTCATTAACCAGCTCCATCCGGAAGTTTTGGCCTGCGGAGTCAATGCGGTTCTGAATGGCAAGCTTGCCAGGACGGTAGTAGGCCCTAAGGTTGTGCTGTCGGTTCGGACTTTGGAGTGCATGATGAGTTGAATCGAAGGTAATGTGATACTCTCGTTTCGCAATTTCATTCTGGATGCTGGTTAATGCGCTACCTGTCGTATCATTTTTCAAAGAAATCTTTGACATATCCGGTTGAATGGAGAAGGTTTGCTCCTCTCGATTACTGATCAGCGAAGCAAGAACTAGAATTATTGCAATAGCCGCAATTGCGGCCGTACTTCCAATGATAGTAGCGTAGTGCTTTTTCATAAGCTTGTCCGGTTTTGATTTGAAGAGGTATTTGTTCCGATCGAGCTTACAAATTAATAATGAGCGGGCTCGAAATCAGAAAGCGATGTCCGATCGGTTAGAAACCATTGACCCTTCGGAAATAAAAAATGCTCCCCGGAATTTCCGGGAAGCATTTCAAATCTAAGTCGCACTATTATTTTTTGATCAAAACCTTGTGAGAGGTTTTAGAGCCGTCCTTGCGGTGGATTACCAGGATGTATGATCCGGCTGCGAGGTGTCTTACATCTACTTCGCTTTGCGGCCTGGCGGATGTGAATGCCATCGTTCCGTTCGTTGAGATCAGTTGGAGCGATGCTAGCTGATCCATGTTGGTAGACCGGATAAAGAGGCGGTCGGATACGGGGTTAGGATATACGGAGACGAGATCTTGGTATTCGGGTCTAGTATCCTGGATCACTGCTTTTTCGACTCCTTCGCTAGCTAGTTCAGGTACGCTTCCGATTGGCAAGTACAGCAAATACTCAGGGACTGTACGCCAGGGCCCATATACCTGACCTGTCAATGCGGTAGAAAGTTCATATTTAAACCGCACACGCATTCTTGTTACTGTCCATAGTTTTGTGATACCAGTTTTGAACTCAATACCTTGCAATGTGCCAAATGAGTTTTGTGCACCGTCGGTGATTGTACTATAGGTGATTGGATTATTAGAAACTTTTGAGAAACTGGTTCCATTTTGAACATAATTCCAAGCGAGTCGACCATTGTTACGGCCAAGGAAAGATGTAGGGTAAATGCCTACGACGACCGAACCCTGCGTCGATTGACTGTAAGTCATTGGGGTGAGATTAGTGTTATATAACCGGATGCTGTTCCTCTTATTTTTTCCCGCATAGCCATCATTGCCAAAATAGGCCCTCGCAGCTCCATTATTTGTCATCCCACTTTGATCTGAGCCGGGTATACCCACCACCACATCGCTGTACCCATCGCCATTCAAATCTCCTCCACCGGAAACGGCCTGTCCAAAATGATCTTCCACCTGTTCCCCTTTCAATGAATAGCTGCTTGTGGTGTTCAAGCCATTTTGCGCTCCGTGGAAAATCCAGACACCTCCGCCATTGGCTACGGCATCGTCATAGTACGGCGCTCCGACAATCACGTCATCATATCCGTCGCCATTCACATCCCCCGCGCCGGCAACCGATGTGCCAAATGCAGCCTCCGCCTGGTTAACTTCAATCAAGGTGTTTGAAGCTGATGTGATTCCATTCAACGACCCATAGTAGATTCTTGCAATACCTTCATTGCTTTGGCCGTTGGAGACGCCAGGTGCGCCGACTATAATGTCGCCGAAACCGTCGCCGTTGACATCACCGGCCGCAGAAATGGAGGCTCCGTAACCTGCATTCGGAGTATTGGATTTAAGTTGAAAGTTCGATAGCGTACCAGTCGGGATACCGCCTGCACCGCGATGCCATACATAAAAAGATCCCTCGCCTCCACTTGACAATCCAGCCCCGGCAATGATATCCATGAATCCGTCGCCGTTTACATCCGCGGTAGCTAAGCTGCTTCCCAGTTTTGTCCCGGCGCTGGGTCCATAAATGGTGGTATAATTCGCATTGGTCACACCATTACCGGATCCGGGATAAACGGCGATCAGACCTGTTTCTGACTTCAAGCCGTTTGTGACAATGGGAGCGCTCACGATAATATCTGTAAAACCATCCCGGTTAATATCCCCGCTGCCGACGCTCGTACCGAACAGTTTATTCGAAACAGCATAAAGTGTAGTACCGGCCGAGAGAGTACCTTGCGCATTACCGTTGTAAACGTATGCCACTCCGGTGTTTCCACCAAATGTACCTCCGGTCGCGCCTATAAGGAGGTCGTCAAACCCGTCGCCGTTGTGGTCACCGGCACCAGCCACGGAGCATCCCAACTTCGCATTCAATTGGTTGGATTCCAATTTAACCATCGAGTTTGTTCCGGTGGTTGCATCTCCGAATGAAAGGAATACCGCTCCTTCTGCTACCTGCCCGCCATCGAAGTTAGGTGCGCCAGCCACTATATCATCCAGCCCATCACCATTGTAATCACCAATTATGGCAATAGAAGAGCCAAGTAGCGCGCCTGATGCAGTGCCATTCGACACTCCTCTCGGTGTCGCTCCAATTGTTCCCGCACTGCCATGATATACAAACACCTGCCCTTCGTCCGTTTGCCCATGATCAAATGCGTAACTGCCAATGAGAATATCGCTGTAACCATCCCCGTTTACGTCACCTGCCGAGGACACGGCGAATCCAAGCCAGGCATCGCCCTGATTACTTTCTATCGTACTTGCTGCGGTCGTATTCAGACCGTTTGCAGAGCCGTGGTACACAAATGCACCTCCTTCATTAAGGTGCCCATTGTCGAAATACCGGGCGCCTACCAGTAGGTCACCATAGCCATCACCGTTCACATCGCCGGCACTCGCAACCGACCAGCCAAACTCGGCACCAAATTGCTCGCCTTCAATTACCTTGTCGGCCACATTGTTCACGCCGTTTGCATTGCCGTAATGGATGTATACAGCGCCCTCATTGCTCAGTCCGCCATCAAAATAATAGGCTCCGATGGCAATGTCGGCATAACCATCGCCATTTACATCTCCGGCTGTGGACACAGTGTGACCAAAACGGGCGTCGGCCTGAGGAGTAGCGATTTGGGACATGAGGATCACCTGCGGCTGTGATGCCGACACAGGCGTGGAATTGATATTGCCTTTGAACATGAATGCAGCACCTTCATTGGTTTTGTTTGCATTGATATCATAAAGCCTTGCTCCGATTACAATATCGCTGGCGCCATCTGCATTGATATCCCCGGCACCGGCAAGCGAATAACCGAACATGGCATCAGCCTGGTTGGATTCAAGTATTTCTGTTTTTTGAGAATCATAACCTGATGGATTGTTAGCGCCATAATAGAGAAATGCCACCCCTTCATTGGTCTGATCCTTGTCATACATATGCGCACCTACCATGAAGTCGCTCCAACCGTCGGCATTAACGTCCCCAGCCAGCGCAACCGAAACACCAAAATTGGCTTCGGGCTGATCCGATTGTAGCGTTACATAAACACCTGCATTAATACCAGTAGGCGCGTTCTGTGCGTTGGGAGCTCCACCGAAATAGAGAAACGCAGCTCCCTCGTTATTTTGGGCAGGACTATCTTCCCAATAAGGAGATCCTACGATCACGTCGCTGTATCCATCTTTGTTCACATCACCTGCGCTGGAAACCGAAAAACCCATTTGCGCAAATGGCTGGTTCCGGTTGAGTCTTTGCGCGCTGAGGGTAACGCCTGTAACCGATCCCGGAAAGACAAATGCGGCACCGGCATCCTCACCATTCCAGTCGTATTTAGGTGCTCCCACGATGATATCGCTGTACCCGTCCTTGTTCACATCCCCTGCGCTGGCGACAGAATAGCCCAGCCATGCATAGCTCTGCTCTGATTCCAGCGTTTTGTTGACATTATTCGGATTACCATTTGCTACAATCGGGTCGATCGTGACAGGATACGCGGCTCCTTCTACCGATACGTTGATTTCTACACGGTCATTCATGTACGCAAGGGTTGCCGCCAGCGGTTTTTTGTTGGCGTCCCAGCAATACAGATCACTGTACGACAAGTAGTTTTCGAAGTCACCTTTTGCATTCTCATGGTAAAATTGGATTTCGTTTTTGCCGCCGTTCTTTGCTTTGAGGCCTCTGGCAGAGAGTCTTACCTGTATGCTGGCCGTGTTTTCAGGGGCAGTTTTAACAGTAAAATTTTGACGAACGCCGTCTTCGGTGTTGATAAACTCTTCGGTAAATCCTTTGTGGTCGATGAGCAGCTTGTTTTCGGTGTTCGTCGGGGTTGCGTCGGATTGTGGCGAGAAGAGCTTCCTTCCGTCGGCATAAATCCCTTCATTGATCAGGTGCAGCCTGAAATTGTGCCCGGCCGAATCTACGCGGTTTTGTACGGTTAGTTTCCCGGTTTGTAGTACGCCCGAAGGTTCTGCATGCGGTTCGGACTTTGGAGGGAATTCGTTACCTCATCATACGAAATGTGGTACTCCTGCCGGGCGATCATTTCTTTGATACCTTCAATGTTTGCCTGCGATAAGCCTGCAACTTGTCCGTGGCTGGTGCCGGAAGTTTGCTCTGCCGGAACCTGCGGGTGCCGTAATCCATCCCCGGAATGAATGCCTAAGTAACCCGCGGCTCCTGCCGCCAGGGCCATCGCTGCGAAGAGCATGGACTTGTAAGTGTGTTTCATGTTAAAATAGATGTTATGTTAAAAAAAATTGGGTACTAGCAAATGCCGGGTCAAATTTTACGCTTATGGCAAGCTGTTACCGAATCCGTTTAGCCGAATGGATGAAGCAATGATTTTAAGGCGAAAGGCGGCCTTCGTCGGGTTCGAGAAGCGCCGCCTTTCGGGGAGTGCGGGAGTATTTATTTTTTTACAATTACCTTATGAGAGCTCTGTGAACCATCCCGTCGCGTGACAAGGAGCACATACATTCCTGGTTCCAGGTTTCTTACATCCATTTCCGCCGACGGATTTTGGGATTGATGAATCAGCCTTCCTGTCGGTGTGAGGAGCCGGACCGAACGAATCTGATCCATGTTTCCTGCCTTGATGAACAGCTTGTCAGAAACAGGGTTGGGGTAGGGGACGATGGAAAGCCCCGGATCTTCCTTACCGACCTCCATTTTCTTCCGGTTGGTGTTTTCGGCTGTGGCTTCTTCCGGCACGGGTGCATTGTTGTAGCCTGCCAATTGGGATTGTAGGTACCGCCAAGGACCATACATCTGGCCCGTGATCGCAAGCACAGGCGAATAGCGTACGCGTACGCGGAGCTTTGTAGCGACGCCGGTTTTGGTAATGGAGGCTCCCATTACGGTGGCGAGACCCGACATGATGGTGAAATTACCAGAAGCTCCGGTCGATTGATTGCTCGTTGTGATCGGATTGTTTCCCACTTTCGAAAAAGGTATGCCCGGTCCCATGGTTTCCCAGACGAATTTGCCCTTGTTTCTTCCAATAAATGACTTGGCGGATAAGGTGCCTACAAAATTCTGTTGGCTGAATTGGCTGTGATTGAGAGGCGTTACCAGATCACTATTGAATAGCCGAACGTTGTTTTTCAGGCCTTTGCCGTTGTTGCCATAATAAACCGTCGCGCTGCCGACATCGTTAGTCTGGTTGTAGTTGGCATGCGGGGCGCCTACGATAATGTCACTGTACCCGTCGCCATTGACGTCTCCTGCGCCGGAAACGGAGGTTCCCAGTTTTGCATTATCCTGATTACTTTCGACGCTAAATGCTGCTATTGGTTTGATCCCTACGGGCGATCCATGAAAGACAAATGCTTTTCCTTTAATCATCGCAGCGACATTTTCAAAATCGGCGGCACCGGCAACAATATCGCTGTACCCGTCACCATTCACGTCCCCTGCGCCTTTAACCGAGAATCCGAATCCGCCACCTGCGAGATTCTGTTCAAGGGTAATAGGTGCCGGGCTAACATCACTAATTCCATTTGATGAGCCGTAGTACACTATGACAGTTCCTTCATCAACCTCCGGTTTGTCAAAATAAGGTGCCCCTACTACAATGTCGCTAAATCCATCTCCGTTGACATCCCCGGCTCCTGAAACGGACCTGCCCATTTGAGCACCTATTTGATTACCCAGCAGAATTTTGGGATTATTACTCGATATTCCCTGATCGGAGCCATGGAAGACGTAGACTGCACCTTTGTAACTGTCGTAGCCGGAAGCCCCTACAACAATGTCGCTATATCCGTCTCCATTCACATCGCCGGCACAAGAAACGGAGTTGCCCATATGTGCATATAGTACGTTGGACTCAATAATTGCATCATTGACAGGGCCGCTGGTAGAGCCATAATAGATGTGTATAGCACCTTCGCCTCCTTCCCCGGCTGAATACGCATCGTCCCCGATGATGATGTCGGCATAACCATCCCGATTGAGATCGCCCGCACCTGAAACTGCACATCCAAAATCGCGTTGCGGTATATTGCCCTCCAATTGTTTGACTGATGCGGGATTGATCCCTGTATTTGAGCCAAAGTATATGAAAGCGGCCCCTTCGCTCGTCTGGCCATTGGTATAATTATCGGCGCCCACAAGAATATCACCATATCCATCACCATTGATATCGCCAGCCCCGGCTACAGATGTTCCAAAGTAGCTGTCGGGCTGATTTTTGCTCAACATGATCTGATTCCCAAGCTGAATCCCATCCATCGATCCATAATACACCAAGGCAGCTCCGCCAGTTGTTCCATTGAAATCAAACTCCGGTGCACCGACAATCACATCATCGAAGCCATCGCTATTTACGTCTCCGGCACTCGCAACGGAGTAACCTATCAAGGCATCGGTAACGCTGCCTGAAAGCGTTACCGATCCATTCGTACCAATACCTTCCGCTCCGCCATGGTAAACAAACACATGCCCTTCGTCCGTCTGACCGTTGTCAAAAGTATAGCAACCCACCAGGATATCACTGTACCCATCCCCGTTCACATCACCGGCGCTGGCGACGGCGGTGCCGAACCAGCCGTCGATTTGGTTGCTTTCCAAACGAGAAACAGGAGAAGCCCAACTAGGGATTCCATCCTTGGATCCATGGTATACAAACACTGCGCCTTCGTTAAACTGACCGTAATCGTAGTACTCGGCACCAAGAAGGATATCGGAATAACCGTCACCATTTACATCGCCCGCGCAAGCAATAGAGGAGCCCATGTGATCATTAGATTCGCCCGTAAAGGTGCTAGATGGCTGCGTATTAATGCCGGTTGAGGAACCGAGATGCAGATACACTACGCCTGCATCAACTCTACTGAACTGGCCATTATAAAATCCATCATACAAATAAGCACTAATCAGCACATCACTATATCCATCCCCATTCACATCTCCAGCCGAGCTTACCTTGTTCCCCATGGCGGCATTGTATTGGTTGCCTTCTATGATTGTCGGATTACTTTGAAGAACGCCACTGCCCCCACGGAAGATGAAGGCAGCCCCCTCTGCGTCCTGTCCCTGGCCATTGGTATAATAGCGGGCACCAATGATGATGTCGCTATAACCATCCGCGTCTACGTCGCCTGCAGAAGCGACTGAGTAGCCAAACATGGCGTTGGGCTGGTCAATTTGAATCGGGACTTTTTTTGAAAATAAATTGCTATTTGCGTTGCCTAAACAAAGATTTGCAGTTCCTTCCTTGCTTTCCCCGTCGGAGTCCTGACTTGCGCCGATCAGAACGTCGCTGAATCCGTCACCATCGACATCCCCTGCTGTGGCTACCGAGATCCCCATAAGAGCGCCGGCATGGCCGTTCCCAAAGCCATAAGAGGTGATGGCGGAAGTAAAAAATGTGCCGGATCCCAGATAAAGGTTTGCCCGTCCTTCGTCGACAGCATTTGCATCGTAGTACGGAATCCCTACCAGCACATCACTAAACCCATCGCCGTTGAAATCCCCCGCACTCGCCACGGAGTATCCCATTTTAGCATCAGCCTGGTTGGCTTCCAGCGTAACGGCTGTCAGGGTCAACCCCGACGGGTCGCCTTTGTACACAAATGCGGCCCCTTCGTTATTTTGCCCCTTGTCATAATCCGGCGCACCGACGATCACATCGCTGTAACCATCTCCATTTACATCCCCGGCACTGGATACGGAGAAGCCCAGGTGCATAGAGGTCTGATTGATTTCAAGCACCTTGTTGGCATTCTGCGGCGTACCATTGGCGATGATCGGGTCAATGGTGACCGGGTAAGCCGCATTAGCCACATCCACGCTGATCTGAATGCGGTTGTCCGCAAATGCCAAGGTAGCATTCAACGGTTTTTTGTTGGCGTCCCAGCATTTGAGGTCGCTGTACACAAGTTCATTGCGGGTTTCGCCTTTGGCTGTTTCGGAAAAGAAGCGCAGCGCGTTACCGGGGCTCTGTTCCACTTTCAGGCCTTTGGCGTTCATTCTGACCTGCAATTGCCGGGTGTCCTGCGGGGCGTTTTCGATGATGAAATTCTGGCGGACGCCGTCTTCGTTGTTGATAAACTCCTCCGTGAATGCGCTGTGATTGATCTGGACTTTGTTTTCGTGGTGCTCTGCCTTTGCGGCCATTTCGGGGGTATAAAGTAGCTTGCCGTCGGCGAATATGCCTTCGTTCACCAATTCCATTTTGAAGCCGTCTCCGATAGTGTCGACGCGGGTCTGGACGGTCAGCTTCCCCGGTTCGTAGTAGGCGCGGATGTTGTTCCGTCGGTTGGGGCTTTGCAGTTTCTTTTTTTGCGGATCGAAGGAAATGTGGTACTCCTGTTTCTCGAGCGCATTTCGAATGTCCGATAGGGTTGTTTCGGGAACCTCAGCTGGTAAATTAGAGGTTGGCCGTGCTTTAACGGGGTTCCGTGGTACCGCCCGGTTGAGACGGTCCAAGGAGTGAAAACCGGCAGCAAATGCTGCGAAAACCATTCCTACGTACAGAATGGGCATGTAACGACTTTTCATAGTCAGAAATCCTTTAAGTGAAACAATCGGTTACGGGCAAAATGCCGGCATAAATTTTACCGATACTTCGAAGCGGATTTCAAACCGTTTAGCCGCCGGGCAAATGAGAGTGATTAGCCGGTATGGAAAGTAAAACGCCTCCCCACGGCACGGGGGAGGCGTTGGGGGAGGGGCTTATCGCCGGATCAATACCCGGTGCGATGTAGGTGTGCCGCTGGCCCGGTTGAGCATGAGGATATAAACGCCACCGGGCAGTTTGCTTACGTCGATGTCTTTTTCGTATCGCTGCGATTGGAAAACGGGTGTTCCGCTAGTATTATAAAGCCGAGTCGCCCGGATATCGGAAGGATCCGTTGCCTGAATGGACAGGCGATCCGAAGCCGGGTTCGGGAAAAGGGAAACGGAAGTTTCGATTTTCGGTTCTGCTTTCCGTTTGATCGTTTCCGCCATTGCTTCTTCCGGTACCGGGGCATTGTTGTAGCCTGCGAGCTGGCGTTGTACGTAGCGCCACGGGCCGTACCTCTGGCCGGTGATGGCGAGCACGGACGAGTAACGTACGCGTGCGCGGAGTTTGGTGGAAATTCCTACTTTGTCCTGTAAAGGTATATACTGGTCCCCCGTTGCTGAAAGATTTACATAATCCGAGAAGTGCGAGTAACTCGTACTATTGGTGATTGGATTGCTTCCTGTTTTTGAAAATGCTGTACCTGCCCCCTTCACTTCTCTCATAAACGAAGCATTTTTGTTGCCACCTCCTAAAAATGATTTCATAAATAGCCCGATATTGAAATCCGGGGCGTTGAAATTATTGTGGTTGATTGGAGTTGATGTGCCAGCATTATAGAGCCGTACATTATTCCGCAATCCTTTGCCATTGTTACCATAATAAAAGAAGGCCGCTCCTGCATCAGCTGCTTGTCCGTTATTGTAGCCATTTGCTCCCACAAGAACATCACTATACCCATCGCCGTTGACATCACCGGCTCCCGTAACCGCTTTGCCCAGAAAGTTACCGGCGGTATTACTTTCATTACTGAATGAACTGGCTGTTTTAACCCCATTGGGGGAGCCATGGTAAACAAATACATTTCCCTCATTACTTTGACCGACGGAGAAACTGGGAGCGCCCACAATCACATCACTGTATCCGTCCCCATTTACATCTCCCGCGCTGTTGACCGACCATCCGAAATAGGCCCCAGTGACGTTTGCTTCCAGATAAGTGGGCGCAGGGCTGACGTCATTGATACCTCCGATTGTTCCATAATAGACAATCGCGGCACCTTCATTGGATTCGCCCTTGTCATAATAGCGGGCTCCCACGATCACATCACTATATCCATCCGCATTCACATCTCCAGCGGAAGCAACTGAATAGCCGAAATTAGCATCGACTTGGTTACCTTCCAGACGTTTGTCGTAAGTCGCGTCAAGACCCGAAGATGCTCCGTGATAAATGTAGGCAGCGCCTTCTCCCTGTTCTCCGATCGCTGCACCCCAGGCACCTACGATCACGTCGCCGTACCCATCTCCGTTGACATCACCTGCCGAGGACACTGCTTCACCAAAATGAGTGTTGGTAAATCCGGTAAGGGTGACTTGATTTGCTGGCCCGTTGACTCCTCCGAAGCAAACCAAAGCTATGCCTTGCGCGATATAGGTGGGAGAACCAATGATAATATCGGCATATCCGTCACGATTGATGTCTCCCGCACCAGCGACTGCGTAACCAAAATCCGAATCGGCTTTATTCATTTGCAGTGCCTTGGGTTGTACGTTCATATCGATACCCGATGCTGTGCCAAAGTACAAAAACACTATCCCTTCATTACTTTCTCCAATGGTATATTCCTTGGCACCAATGAGGACGTCATCAAAGCCGTCTCCATTGGTATCTCCTGCGCCTGCAACGGAGCCGCCAAAGAAAGAGTTCGCCTGATCTTTTTGCAACAGGTGATAGGTATTGGTAATTAATCCGTCGACAGATCCGTAATAGACAAATGCTGCTCCTTCGCTAGCCTGCCCATCATCAAAATAGGGTGCCCCCACGACAACGTCGTCATAGCCATCCGCATTAACGTCACCTGCACTCGCTATGGAAAGGCCCATTTGGGCATTCGGCTTGCCGTTCGTGATTGTTAACGCATCCTTTTTACCAATCCCTTCCGCACCGCCATGGTACACAAATACATGCCCTTCATCCTTCTGCCCATTGTCAAATGTGTAGCAGCCAATCAGAATATCACTATACCCATCCCCATTCACGTCCCCGGCGCTGGCAACGGCGGTGCCGAACCAGCCATCGCCCTGGTTGCTTTCCATCGTAGCGACCGGATCACCCACTATTCCCACATTGCCTTTCGATCCATAATAGACGAACACACCACCTTCATTGAACTGACCGTTATCGTAGTATTCTGCGCCAAGAAGAATGTCAGAATAGCCGTCCCCATTTACGTCACCTGCACAGGCAATCGAGGAGCCCATATGGTCGTTGTCCTTGCCGAAAAAGGTTCTGGATGGCGGCTGTTGTGAGCTAATGCCGGTTGAAGATCCAAGGTACAGATTGACAATTCCATGGTCTTTCTGGTTCGCAACATTTTGATCGTACAAATAAGCGCTGATCAGCACATCACTGTACCCGTCCCCATTCACATCGCCGGCCGAGCTCACTTTGTTGCCCATGGCGGCATTGTATTGGTTACCTTCTATGACTGTCGGGTTTCCCTGAAGACCGTTGCTCCCTCCACGATAGATGAAGGCCGCACCTTCCGCATCCTGTCCTTGTCCATTGGTATACCAGCGCGCGCCTACGATGATATCGCTGTATCCGTCCGCATCGATGTCGCCTGCGGGGGCGATGGAGTAGCCGAATTGGGCATTGGCCTGGTTGGCTTCGAGAAGGGTAACTGCGGAATGTAGATTTCCATTGGCGCTGCCTTTGCATACGGCCACTGTTCCTTCCTTACTTTGCCCATTGGAATCTTGCGTGGCACCGATCAAGACATCGCTAAAACCATCACCATTAATGTCACCAGCGGTTGCTACATTAATTCCCAGTAAAGCCCCCGCGTGATCGTTACCAAAATCATAGGCCGTGATTGACGAACTAAAAAATGTAGCGGAACCAAGATAGAGATTTGCTCGCCCTTGGTCGATAGCATCCTCATCATAGTACGGTATTCCTACAATCACATCACTAAATCCATCGCCATTAAAATCGCCAGCACTCGCCACAGAATACCCCATTTTAGCATCAGCCTGGTTACATTCCAGCGTAACGGCTGTCAGGGTTAACCCCGACGGGTCGCCTTTGTACACAAATGCGGCCCCTTCGTTATTTTGCCCCTTGTCATAATCCGGCGCACCGACGATCACATCGCTGTAACCATCTCCATTTACATCCCCGGCACTGGATACGGAGAAGCCTAGGTGCATGTAGCTCTGATCTATCTGGATTACCTTGTTGGCATTCTGCGGCGTACCATTGGCAATAATCGGGTCAATGGTGACGGGATAGTCGGCACCTGCAACGTCCACGCTGATCTGAATGCGATTGTCCGCATAAGCCAGTGTCGCATTCAACGGCTTCTTGTTAGCGTCCCAGCATTTGAGGTCACTGTACACAAGTTCATTGCGGGTTTCGCCTTTGGCTGTTTCGGAATAGAAGCGCAGCGCGTTACCGGGGCTCTGTTCCACTTTAAGGCCTTTGGCATTCATTCTGACCTGCAATTGCCGTGTGCCTTCGGGAGCGTTTTCGATGATGAAATTCTGGCGGACGCCGTCTTCGTTGTTGATAAACTCCTCCGTGAATGCGCTGTGATTGATCTGGACTTTGTTTTCGTGATGCTCTGCCTTTGCGGCCATTTCAGGGGCATAAAGCAGCTTGCCGTCGGCGAAGATGCCTTCATTCACCAATTCCATTTTAAAGCCCTGTCCGGTGGTGTCGACGCGCGTCTGGACGGTGAGTTTGCCCGGCTCGTAGTAGGCCCGGATGTTGTTCCGGCGGTTGGGGCTTTGCAGCTTCTTCTTTTGCTCATCGTAGGAAATGTGGTATTCCTGCTTTTCCAGCGAGCTGCGGATGTTTGCCAGCGTTGCTTCGGAAACGCCTGTCGGTAATGTGTCGGCGTTTTTCGTTACTTGTTTGGCAGGGGTCGGGCTCATTCGGTGGTGTTGGTGCCACAACCCTGCTCCGAGGAGAGTCGTTCCGGCCAGGGCAACGGCCATGGCCCGTTGATAAATCTTTTTCATACTCGTGTGTATTGATAGTTTTGGATTACGGTAATATTCCCGCGCCCAAATTTTGTGAGTGCGGGAATTAAAAAGGTTAAACGATTATTCTCAGGTGAAAACCGCTTAGCCCGTGGTTCGGTAGTCTCTGGAAAGTCGCCGCCAGATAATTAGTGCAGCACAATGGAATGGGTGCTCGCGGTAGCATCGGTGTAACGAATGCAGAGGGTATACCGGCCGGAAGGAATTCCCCCGATGTCCAGTTTCTCAAAATCATTTATCCACTTTCGGACCACCGAGCCGTTGGTCGTGAGTAGCGACGATTCGGCAATAGGCACACTTTTTTCGCTTCGAATGTGCAATGCGAGTGCTGCCGGATTTGGATATACGTATGCAATAGCGGTTTCTTGAGATGCGTTCGCGGAAATCAGCGGTGCCGGTGCACTGGTTGCGCCGGTCGCAGGTCCGTTAAGGTATCGCCAGGGGCCATAAATCTGCCCTGTCAATGCAAGGGCGGCATTATACCTAATTCGGGCCCTCAAGCTCGTTCCGGGGCCTGATTTATACACCACACTTTTGAGCTCGGCGCCTGTCAGGTTGTAATATCCTTTTTGAGATCCATTGCAGAATGTACTATTGGCGATCCGGCCATTGGCACCGGTCGAGAAACTGTTCCCGTTTGCAACCGTCTCCCACACCAGTTTTCCTTTATTTGCACCCAGGAATGATCTGGCAGCCAATCCGATACCAAAATCAGTTTTGTTGTGCTGCTGGTAATTCATTGATGTGGTCAGGTCCGAATTGTAGAGGCGGATGTTGTTGCGCAAGCCCCGGCCATTGTTTCCATAATAAACAAACGCGGCGTCCGCGTCGGTCTGGCCGGTGCTGAAATTGGGCGAGCCGGCGATCAGGTCACCAAACCCATCTGCATTCACGTCGCCGGCTGCTGCTACCGACCAGCCGAAGAAATCATAAGTGTCGTTGGCATTGCCCTGAATGCGTTGGGGGCTTGTGTCGATCCCTGCCGGTGATCCGTAGTAGATCAGCGCCATGCCGGTTAGCACCGAGGTGTTTTCATCGATGAACCAGGGCTCACCGACGATGACATCGCCGTATCCATCGCCATCGAGATCGCCCGTGCCCGCGACGGACTCGCCCATGGCTGCGGCCATGCCCGTTTCATGTGCATACAAATGCGTGACGTTTCCGGCGGTTATCCCAGCCGGCGAGCCATAGTAAATGTGCGCGGCGCCATCGCCATTATCATAGCCGTGCGCTCCGATGATCAGGTCAGAATAGCCATCCCCATTCACATCGCCTGCGCCGGATACATCCCAGCCGAAATGCGCCTGATCCTGCGTCCCTTTGATGCAATCCATTGAAATCGAATCCAAGGCGTTTGCCTTTCCATACCCGATAAAGATCGCGCCTGCGTCGTAAGAACCGACGCTGTATGCACCTGCAATGAGGTCGTCGGTGCCGTCGCCATTCAGATCGCCTGCGTGAGCTACCGCATTGCCGAGCCGTGCATCTTCCAGGTCGCTTTCGATGATCTTCATCCCCGCGGGATCGGGGCCGTTGGGCGAACCGGGGAATATGTAGAGCGCGCCTTCTTCTGACTGGCCATTGGAGTAGTTCATCGCGCCAATAATGATTTCGGAAAAGCCGTCGTTATCGAGGTCGCCGGCGTGGGCGACGGCACATCCAAACCAGGCTCCGGTCTTGTTACTTTCCAGTTTGATGGGGACGGGGTTGAGGCCGGAGAGGGAACCCAGGTATACGAACGCTGCGCCTTCTTCGTCCTCGTCTTCATCGTAATGCATGGCACCGATAATAATGTCGCCAAAACCGTCACCATTCACATCGCCGGCGGCGGAAACTGATGTGCCGAAACCGGCGTCGGACTGGTCGGCTTCGAGCATGTTTACAGCTGTTTTGCTGATGCCGTTGGACGTTCCTTTAAATAGAAACGCTGCGCCTTCTTCGGGTTGGCCATTGTCATAATACGGTGCGCCGACGAGAATGTCGTCGTAGCCATCACCATCGACGTCACCCGCACCAGATACCGCATATCCGAACTGCGATTCCGGTTGAACCGAATGCAGGGCCGTTGCGCTGGCAGTGTCCGGACGGAATGCGCCACCGTGCCATACCATGATGGCCCCTTCATTATTCTCTCCGTGATCATAGAGATGGGCGCCGATGACAATGTCGCTGAAACCATCGCCGTCGATGTCGCCTGCACTCGCGAGAGACTGGCCCAGATAAGCGTTGGCTTGGCCACTTTTGAAAACGGATACAGGCTTTTTATCCACACCGGCCTGAATTCCGGAAAAGAGCGTTACCACCCCTTCATTGAGCAGGGTTTTGCCCCGCATCCGGCTCGCAATCAGGATGTCGGCGTAACCATCGGCTTGCACATCGCCCACGCAGGCAACTGCACGGCCAAATCCCTCGTCCATTTGCTGTCCTAAGAGAGCTATCGAAGTGTTGGAAATGACACCACCAGCGGCGCCGAGGTAGATTTTGACCAGCCCCTGGTCGGGATACATTTTATCGTAATGCGGTGCACCGATGATAATATCGGAAAACGTGTCGCCATTGAGGTCGCCTGCGGAAGCCAGCGAGGTGCCCAGGTGCGCGTTGGCCTGGTTGCCCTGTATCATGGTTGGGACCAATGATGCTCCTTGCGGGCTACCCAGGTAAACAAACGCGGCACCTTCATCGGATTCCCCCTGATCGTAAAACGGCGCACCGACAAGCACATCGCCGAAACCGTCGGCATTGATATCCCCGGCACCCGCCACTGAGGTGCCCATTCCGGAGACCGGCTGGTTCATTTGCAGGATAGTTACTGTCACAGGATTAATGCCCGCCGCGGAGCCATAGTAAACAAATGCGGCACCTTCGTTCAATTGCCCCTGATCGAATTCGTTGGTTCCCACTATTAAATCGCTGTAATTATCGTTATTGATGTCGCCGGCCAGTGCAACAGCAATGCCGAACTGCGCTCCGAACTGATCTCCCTCCAGTATGACAACGGGATTTGGCTTTATCCCTTTGGAAGATCCCAGGTGAACGAACACCGCTCCTTCATTAGATTGCCCGTTGTCATAAAAAGGGGCCCCCAGCGCGATGTCACTGAAACCATCCGCATTAATATCCCCTGCACTTGAAACCGAATAACCCATTTCAGCATGTGCCTGATTGCTTTCAAAAAGCGTGGGTGCAGGATTAAGCCCGTTGGCGGAGCCGTAATAGAGCAATACGACGCCCTCGTTGTCCTCCCCGTTGTCATAATGCGGTGCGCCGGCAAGGACATCGGAAAAACCGTCGCCATTTACATCACCAGCGGAAGCTACGGAAAAACCCATCAATGCATCGGCCTGATCCGATTCCAGCAGGGCATCCGCATTGCCAGGGCTACCATTCACGACAATCGGGTCGATCGTTACCGGATAGGCGGCGCCGCGTACGTCCACGGCGATCACAATTTGCTGCCCCTGGCCGGTCAGATGCGCAGTAAGCGGCTTGTTACGGGCATCCCAGCATTTGAGGTCGCGGTAAATGAGCCTGGGAGTGGTTTTATTATTTTGGGCAAAAAACAGCAATTCGTTTTCGGCACCGTTCCGAATTTGCAGGCCTTTGACGGCAAGGTTTACCTTTAATTCCTTCGTACCTGCGGGTGCCTCGTGAACGATGAAATTCTGCCTTATGCCATCTTCATTGTTGACAAATTCTTCGTCGAATTTTGCGTGCCGGATCAGCAGCTTGTTCCCCAGTATTTCGGGCTGAGCCGCAGGATCGGACCGGCCAATCAGGCCGCCGTCGGCCAGAATACCTTCATTTTTTAATGTAAAAGAGAACTTATGACCAGCGGAATCGACCCGGTTTTGAATGCTGAGACTTCCGGGCCGATAATATGCCCGCAGGTTCTGCTTTCGGTTGGGGCTTTGGAGCATGTGCTTCGTGCGGTCGTACGTAATGTGGTACTCGCGTGAGGCAATGGCCTCTCCAATACCGGGTGGAATGAGGATATCGGCATTTCTGGCAGAGGGTGCCTGGCCTGAATCATAAACGCTGGCGGCAGATAGGGTGAAATGGTCTGGGAGAAAACAGTTGAAATAAACGTAGGCAAACAGGAGAATGACTGACGCCGCGATCAATAACGGCAGGAGGTGTCGTTTCATAGGATAAAATTGGGGATAAGGTGAAGTGTAAAACAGGGCGGCCTACCCGGTTTTCAATTTTGTACTTATCTCCAACTCTTTCCGAAAGCAATGTTCAAGGAACGCTAGTGGTTATCAAACGGTTATTTCGGCTCCCAAAAAAGAAAATCCCGCAGCCGAACGCCCGGGATTCTCTTCGCTAATGGAAATGCAAATTTTATTTCTGTACCAATGCTTCCAGCATTTTCTCTGCCAGGAACTGGTTGCCCGCCTCCGTCAAATGCACGCGGTCAGTCGTTAGAATGCCTTTTTCCTTGTTTTCAGGATTGTTTTTGGCCAGGTAGTCCTGGAAATGCTTGCGCAGGTCGAGCAGTTGCAGGTTGTTGCGCGTCGCGATTTCGCGGATCAGTTTCGAATACTGGTTCAAATCACCGTCCTGCTGGTTGGAATTATCATTGCGCTCCCCGATCACGGTAGGTGTACACACGATCACACGAATGTTCTGCGCTTTCAGTTTTTTGATCAACGCCTCATAGAACTTCACGTATTTGTCGGGGTCGGTACCGGTCCCTGAGGAGGCTTTGTGCCAGACGTCGTTGATACCCACGTAAATGAATACCACATCCGGCTTTTTGGCCAGCACGTCGTCTTCGAGCCTTAAATAGAGGTCATATACTTTATTTCCACCGATTCCGGCGCCGATCAGCTCATATTCGCTGTCCTGGCCCTTTGATTTCAACATTTCGCCTACTTTGGTGATATAGCCGGTAGGGCTCACGCCTGCCTGGGTAATGGAATCGCCGAAGAATACGACGCGAATGGGCTTGTCGGCACGCATGGCAAGTAACGGAAGCGAGATAATGGCAATTTGCAGCAGTTTAAAAAATACTTTCATGGTTTAGTGTTAAGTATGGATTTTGGGAAAAAGACGATGCACTTGAAAAGTTACCCTACGGCATTTGTGAGCGAATTAAGGGTCTATGAGGCGTATTCCGGCAGGATCCGGGGCGTAGTGGATCGTGAAACTCCGCCCCGGATCCAACTGCGTTTCCAAATGGAGCGGCAAGTTGAGTTTGCGAACCCGGTTGTCGACCCACGCATGTACGACCAGCGCATCGCCCACGCGCTCGCAGGTAAGGACCTCCCCATGCAATAGCATACCGTTCAAGGGGGCCGGCTCGGTCAGATACACTTCTGCGGGTGTTCCGAAACGGGCCAACCTGCCGGTTTCCATGACTGCCACCTGATCGGCGAGACGGAAAATTTCCCCGATATCGTGGGTTACCAGGATGACGGCAAATGGCCGCTCGCGGTGGAGTTTGAGTAATAAATCCTGCAATTGCAGTTGCATATCCGGGTCGAGGGCGGCAAAAGGCTCGTCCATTAAGAGCAGCTCCGGCTCGCGTACGAGGGCGCGGGCGAGGGCAACGCGTTGCTGCTGCCCACCTGAGAGCTGGTGAGGTTTCCGGTTGGTGAGCTGGGTAAGGCCGGCCATGTCGAGCAAATGCCCGATCAACGCGCTATCATGGTTCTTGGGCAATGCAAATTCAAGATTTTGCATCACGGTCATATGCGGGAACAATGCATAATCTTGAAAAACGAAGCCGATATGCCGTTGCTGGGCTGGAACGTGAACGCGGGCTGCCGTGTCCAGCCATGGTTTTTCACCAAAAGCAATACGGCCGGCTTGCGGCATGGCCAACCCGGCGATTTGCCGTAACAAGGTCGTTTTTCCTGCACCCGAGGGCCCGGTGAGAGCGAGAATGCTGTTGACCGGTAACGCAAAATCCACTTCCATCGGTAAGATGCCGTGCGCGGTGTGCAAAGTATGCCGGATATGGACGTCAAGCAGTTTGTTGGACACGGAGCAGTCGGTTATTAATGGAATAGACCAGCAGCAAAATAACGAAAGTGATCGCAAAAAGCACCATCGCGTAAGCATTGGCGGCGGGGTAATTCAGGGCTTCCACCTCATTGTAAATCGCTACGGACGCCACTTTGGTCACTCCGGGGATATTACCGCCGATCATCAGTACCACGCCGAACTCGCCGACCGTATGGGCAAATGTGAGTACAAATGCCGTGAGTATGGCCGGTTTGCAATTGGGCAGGAGTACTTTCGTGAACGTCTGCCATTCGCTTTTGCCCAGCGTGTAAGATGCCTCCCGCAACGAAGGCGGCAGCGACTGCAGGCCCGCGCGGATCGGGTAAATCATGAATGGCAGGCTGTACAGAATGGAGGCAATCACAAGCCCCGGAAACGAAAAGACGAGCCTTAACCCCAGATATTCCTCGACCATTGCCCCAAACCAATGCGACGGGCTGAATGCCAGCAACAGGTAAAACCCGATCACCGATGGCGGCAGCACGAGCGGCATGCCGATCAGCGCCTCCACGAGGCCCCGGCCTTTAAACTTCCCGAAAACCAGCCAGTAGGCGATCGGCAACGCGATTGCCAGCAGCAAAATTGAAGTGATGCTGGCTAGTTTGAAGGTTAGCAGGAGTGGTTGGGGATCCAATTTTGAATGATTGAATGATTGAATGAGTGAATGGTCAGGTGTGGTCAAGTTTTGTCAGGAGTTGTCAAGTGTTGTCAGATGTTGTTGTATGTGTGTTTCATGACTAATCCAGACTATCAATGACAGCACTTGACTACACCTGACCACGAATGACTACACTTGACTACACTTGACTACACCTGACTACAAATGACAACTCCTGACTACACTTGACAATACCTGACTATTATTGGTAACCATACCGTTTGAAAATCGCTTTTGCCTTTGCGGAATAAAGGAATTGATAAAATTGTTCGCTCGACGCTTTTTTAGGAGAATCTTCGCTGTGTTTTAATAGAATAGCCGCTTGCTGAATAGGTTTGTACAAGCTTGAATCTACAATGATATAATGCCCTTTGTCCTTCATTTCCGGCGATAGCACAATGGATAATGCATTGAAACCTGCTTCCACAGAGCCTGTGGTAATGTATTGGGCTGTTTGCGCGATGCTTTCGCCGTATACGAGTTTCCTTTCGGTTTGTTCGTAGAGTTTCAATGTCTTTAAGGCCTGCACAGCTGCTTCGCCGTAGGGTGCGGTTTTAGGGTTGGGAACGGCTATTTTTTTGACTTTCTCGGTGGCTAATATTTCCGGTTTGAGGTCGACTTCGGGGATGTCTTTCGACCAGAGTACCAATGCGCCGGTGGCGTAAATTTCCGGTTTCAGGTCGGAGCCGCCGTTTTTGAAAATTTCTTCAGGGTATTTGGTGTCGGCGGAAACGAATACGTCGAATGGCGCCCCTTCACGGATCTGCGTCGTGAGTTTGCCGGAAGAGGCGACCACGATCTCGATCTTTTTGCCGGATTCCTTCTCGAATTCCTGCTGGATTTCCTTCATCACATATTGCACGTTGGCAGCGGTAGCGACGACGATTTTTTCCGACGGTTTGGAGCAACCAGCCAGCAATGCAGCAAAAAGGATGAGGATACGTAGTTTGTTCATGCCGCAATTTAGAAATATTGTTTTGCAATAATAGCCGCTTGCAGCCTCCGTGGAGCGTCCCCTCGGGAAATTGTCGTAAATTGCGCCCCGTTTCGCCGGGCTGTTCCGGACGGACGTTTGAACCGCTGATAGCCAAGGGCTAAAAGCACAATTTAATCATTATAATGATCATAGAAACTGCACAGCGCACCAGGCAGACATCGGAATACTACTTTTCGGTGAAGCTGGCCGAAGTGCGCAAACTGATTGCCGAAGGGCATGACGTCATCAATCTCGGGATCGGAAACCCGGATATGATGCCCTCAGTAGAAACGCTGGAAGCATTGACAACCGCTGCCTATCAACCGCAGGCACATGGTTATCAGCCTTATACAGGCACCCCTGCTTTCAGAAAATCAGTTGCAGATTTTTATTATCGTACCTATGGCGTAACACTCGATCCGAATACTGAAATATTACCGCTCATTGGTTCCAAAGAGGGTATTACCCACATATCGTTGACATTCCTGGACCCCGGCGACGAGGTGCTGGTACCCGAGCTGGGTTACCCGGCCTACCGCGCCGTAAGCCAGATGGTCGGTGCGGTCGTGAAGGAATATCCGCTGCGCGAAGACCACGGCTGGCAGCCCGACTGGAATGCGATGGAAAGCCTCGTGACGCCCAAAACGAAGATCATGTGGCTCAACTACCCGCATATGCCTACGGGCGCGCCCGCTACGCAGGAGTTGTTCGAAGAGGCGGTTGCATTTGCGAAAAAGCACCGGATATTGCTTTGTCATGATAATCCTTACAGCTTGATCCTGAACAAAAAAGCGCCGATCAGCCTGCTTTCCGTGGAAGGGGCCAAAGAGGTGGCTATCGAGCTGAACTCGATGAGCAAGTCGCATAATATGGCGGGCTGGCGTTTGGGCTGGCTTTCGGGCTCGAAGGAGTACATTAGCGCGGTGCTGACGATCAAGAGCAACGTCGATTCGGGGATGTTTTTTGCGATGCAGGAGGCCGGTGCGAAAGCATTGGGCAACCCGGCAGAATGGCACGCGGAGCGGAATGCAGTGTACCAGGGGCGCCTGGAAGCTTCGGAAGCGCTTCTGCGCACGCTCGGCTGCACGTGGGACCACAAGCAGGAGGGCATGTTCCTTTGGGGCAAGCTGCCCGATTCCACGGAGTCGGCGGAAGCGCTCGTGAACAGCCTGCTGGTTGACAAGCACGTTTTCATCGCGCCGGGCTTCATCTTTGGTCCGAAAGGCCAGCGATACATCCGTTTGTCATTGTGCTTGCCAAAGGAAAGAATCTGGCAGGCAGTGGAGCGGATTAAAGGGTAATATTTCAGGATATTTAAATTTAAAGTAATGATCATCAGTATCATAGGGGTAGGCCTGCTCGGCGGGTCGTTTGCCCTGGGATTGCGCGAAAAATACCCGCATGTGAAATTCGTGGGGGTGGACAATTCGTCGGTCAATCAGAAAATAGCATTGGCGAAAGGGATCGTGGACGAGATACTGACGCTCGACGAAGCATTGCAAGTATCGGAGCTGAACGTGCTCGCCACGCCCGTGGACGTCATTACCAAGTTATTGCCCTATATGCTCGATCACCTGCCCGACGGCCGGACGATCATGGATCTGGGTTCTACCAAGGAGCTGATCTGCAAACTGGCAGATAAGCACCCGAAACGGGGCCAGTTCGTCGCGGCGCACCCGATGGCAGGTACCGAAAACTCGGGGCCGGGCGCGGCATTCAGGGAGCTTTTGATCGATAAAAACGTGATCATCTGCGACAAGGAAAAGAGCAACCCCGATTCATTGGGCCTGGTGGAAACCTTCCTGCGGGATGTGGGCATGAAGATCCATTATATGAAGCCGGTGGAGCACGATCTGCATTTGGCGTACGTGTCGCATTTGAGCCATATCAGCTCTTTTGCATTGGGTATGACCGTCCTCGATAAGGAGCGCGACGAGCGCGCGATCTTCGATATGGCGAGTACCGGTTTTTCTTCGACAGTGCGTCTGGCGAAAAGCTCTCCGCAAATGTGGGCGCCTATTTTTGACCAGAACAAAAAGAATGTCTCCAAGGCACTGGGCGATTACATCGAGCTCCTGAAAAAATTCAAGGACGCGATCGATGAGCGCGATCTGGATGCCAGCCTCTCTTATATGGTCCGGGCAAATGACATAGGGCGGGTTTTGGCGGGGATTGAAAAGAAGTAGTCAGGCCTGGTCATGTTTTGTCAAGTATGGTCATGTGTTGTCAGGAATTGTCATGTGTTGTCAGGAATGGTCAGGTGTGGTTAGGAATTGTTGTTTGTAATTGACTGATTATTAGTGCATTGTAAATGGTTCTGAAATTTTTCGGAACCATTTGCGCTTTTTGGGCTGTTAAGGTGGGGTCGTTTAACGGCGCCTCCTTGATTGATTTTGAAGCATATAGTCTCAATAAAACAATAGGAAATGACAAAAGCGCATGGGGTTTGGGCAGCGGTGTTGATAGCAGCAGGCATTTCATTGGGTGTGCACCGGGCCGACTCAGTTTCCCATATTTCTACCACTAAAAAAACGCCGGTCGCGAAAACCGACTCGGTTGTTACCCGTTCCGAATGGATTTCATTGTACGACTCGCTGGGGCTGAAAAAGCAGGGTTTGTCGGAGCGTGCATTCTACTGTGCATGGTTTGGTTTTCAAAAAATCAAACTCGATAACCCGATCATGGCGATCTGTGATTTTACACAGTCATCGCGTAACAAGCGGTTGTATGTGATCGACCTGTTGAAAAAGAAGGTGCTTTACAACACCTACGTGGCGCACGGACGAAACTCGGGCAACGAGTTTGCCGAGCATTTTTCGAATGCCAATTCTTCCTACCAATCCAGTTTGGGTTTTTACAAAACCTTAGGCACGTACCAGGGCAAACACGGATTGTCATTAAAACTCGAAGGCCTCGAAAAAGGCATTAACGACCGTGCATTGGAACGTGCAATCGTCATGCACGGCGCTGATTATGTGAGCGAGGCATTTATCAAAAACACCGGCCGTCTCGGGCGCAGCCTAGGTTGCCCCGCGGTTTCGATCGCCGATTCCAAAAAGCTGATCAATATGCTGTATAATGGTGCGGGGTTGTTTATTTACTCCGGTGACCAGCATTATCTCGAAAAGTCCTCGTTACTCGCCGGAATGGAGGCTATTTCCGAAGTTCAGGCATTGGGTGCCTCGCGTTTGTAAACGTCCGGGAAATACATCAGATCTCCTTTCTCATTACAGTCTGCCGGCAAATACAGCAGAAACACCGGTACGCGCACTTTCAGTTTGTGCCATTTCGGCGGGTGCGAAACGCTGTCGGGCTCGGTCATGAAATCGCTGTCGAGCAGCTGGGTACCTGCCATATAATTGGCCAGATCCGTCGGTTTTTGCACGCGTACACATCCGTGGCTGCGCCAGCGCTGGTTGCTTTTGAACAGGTACCGCGCATTGGTATCGTGCAGGTAAATGGCTAACGGGTTTTTGATCTCTACTTTTAACAAGCCTAATGAATTATCCTCGCCTGTTTCCTGGCGAAAGCGGTAGGGGAATTTGTCGGCGGTGAGCTCGCCCCATTCCAGTTCCTCTGGGTTAATAGCCTGGCCGTCCTTCCCAATCACCTGAATGCGGTTGCGGGTCAGATATTCGGGATCTGCGGCGGCTTTCGGAAAAATTTCCTTGATCGCAATGCTTTTGGGTACATTCCAATACGGGTGCGTCACAATGCTCGTCGCGTAGGTGTCGATCGTAGGCGTGGGCGTGTCGCGCTTGCCTACTACGGTGCGCATGGTGAGCACATTCTTGCCCGCGGAATCCATGGCCGTCAGGTAAGCGCCCCGGATATTCACCATCACAAACCGCGGAGCGCCCTGGATTTGCCGGCGAATCCAGCGGTAGGCATTTAGGGTCTGTGCAACATACGCTGCGCTGTCCTTTTTGTTCGACTTGAGCAGCCGGTCGTAATGGATTTTCAGGTTGTGGTAAACCGGGAAAACGGGTTCCAGCTGTTCCATTACCTTTTCCACCGATTGGCCTTTGGCGAGTTCTTCGGCTGCATTGCGGATCAATGCGGTATCCGCCCTCATTCTCTTCTGGGTAAACCGGATAGTAGGCTTGTGGCCGAACGCTATTTCTTCCAGAAGCGCGAAAACCGGCGCAGTAGTGTCCTTTGTTTCAAATTTTTGGGTATTGATCCCCGCTTCACCTGCCTGCGAAAGGAGTTCCTGGTAAATATCCTTACTGCTGATCGCCTCTGCCAGCTCCTGGTCGGTCATGTCCTGCGGATTCTTCCGGCACGACTGCATGATGGCGAGGGTAAAAAGTATCAGGAGGGGTATATAGCGGGCTTTGCCCAGAGCGGACAGCATTTGCATTACGAACGATGATTTGGTGCTGCAAGATAACATGCAATTGTCATGCTAACTGAAAAAGGGCATGGACAATCTGCCCGCAGCTTAAAAATGGGGAATTAAAGTGGCATGGCTGTACTTTAATTCCCTAAATCGATTATTCGTTGCGAAGGCTGCGGACCGGATCCGCCGTCGCGGCGCGGATGGCCTGGAAGCTCACCGTGCCGATTGTTACAGCCAGTGCCGCAAAACCTGTCACGACGAATACCCACCAATGGATCGTTGTCCGGTAAGGATAGTTTTCCAGCCATTTTTGCAGCGCATACCACGCCAGCGGCGACGCTACCACGATGGCTATGATCACCAGTTTGACAAAATCTTTTGAGATCAATCCCACAATACCGGCCACCGACGCGCCCAGTACCTTGCGAATGCCTACTTCCTTCGCGCGCTGTTCGGCGGCCTGTACCACCAATCCGAAAATGCCTAACGCCGAAAGGAACATTGTAAGCCCGCTGAAAAACAGGAAGAGCTGGTGGAGTTTGGATTCGGATTCATATTGCTGGCTGAGCTTTTCGGCTATGTTGTTGATACGTAGCAATTTCTCCGGGAAAAACTGTTTCCAGAGCCTTCGTATGCCTGCCGCGACCTGTATTTCGGTCCCGGGCTCAATGCGGATGAGCATACCGGCATATTGCGGCGCCTTTTGCGCGAGAATAAGCGTTGGCTTCATCGGTTCGTAAAGCGATTCGTTATGGAAATCGCCGACAATTCCCACAGGTACCGTCTCTACGTTTTCGGCCTGCACATCCAGCTGTTTGATACCGAGCATTTTAGCGGCTGAGGCAGTTATCAGCGAATTCTGGTTCATCTGCGCCGTTTCAAATTTTACAAAATCCTTTTCCCGTAGGGAATCGGCATTAAGTGCATCGGCGAAACCGTTGCTGAACATGCGTCCCTTGACCAATTTTAATCCCAAAGTCGCGGGTAAATCCACATCACCGGCAATGTACCAGATCCGCAGCCGGCGGCCGGCGTGGGCCGGGTCGGGGACCTCGCGCTGCATATAACCTGCGCCCTCTGTGGGCATCCACAGGCTCAGACTGCTGCGAATGACTCCCGGTATCCTTTGCAGTTCGTTCTTGAATGCTTCGCCTTTACCATTCCAGGAAATCTGCTCGATGCCGATCAAGTTGTTCTTGTCATAGCCGAGCTCTTTATTTTTCATCAGATCGAATTGCTGCCAGACCACGATGGTAGCGAGCAATACAATAATCGAAATGGAGAATTGCGCTACGACGAGTGTTTTGCGAATCCCCGTTTGCCCCCACGACGCTGTGAATATGCCGCGTAATGTGTTGGCCGGTTTAAAACCCGAGATTATCCAGGCGGGATAAAGGCCCGTGAGCAATGCGGTGAGGAGGAACATCAGCAATGCGCCTCCCGCCATCGGGATATCGGAGGTAAACGTGAGTACCAACCGATGCCCGAGAAAGTTTTCGACCGGGCGCAATGTGAAGAAGTATGCAAATACCGCAATGCCGATGGAAATGCCGAATAATAGCAAGGTTTCAGTCAAAAGCTGCAAGACGAGCTGCGTCCGCGATCCGCTGAGTACTTTCCGTACACCGGCTTCCTTCACCCGTACAAATGCTTTGGCCGTACTGAGATTGACAAAATTGACGCAGGCGATGAAGAGCAGCAATAATGCAACGCCCGCGAAGATATAGATCGTCCGGATGCTTGCCCTGACATTTTGCCCCTCCGCGAAATCGGAACGGAGGTAGATGTCCTTTAAAGGTTGGAATTCGAACTGTCGCTGGTCTGTTTTAGTAAAGCGGGCATACCACGTGTTGACTTTCCGGGTAAATGCTTTCACATCTGTGCCGGGTTTGAGCAACAGGTAATTTTGCTCGAACATAATTATACCATTATTTGTCAGCGGTTCCACCTTAGTTCGTTTCAGCCGGATCACGTCCGTGCGGAGATGGCTGTTGTAAGGCAGGTCTTCGATCAGGCCAGTGATTTCATAAGGTGTGGACTCCGAATGGAGCGTCGGGATTTCGTGGATAATCCGGCCTATCGGGTTCTGACCCGGGAGTAGCCTGGCTGCATACGATCGCGTGACGAGCAAACTCCATCGGTTTTGCGTAGTGCGTTCGAGGCTGCCGGCAACAAGTTTAATGCCCAACATCTTATTCGCCATCGTGTCTACCGTCAGCATATTGGTTTCTATGCCGTCGTTATCCTCTGGACGTATCTTAAAATGAGGCCGATAGGATTCAACGGACGACCAGGACTCTACTTCAGCGTACATTTTCTGCAATGCGGGCGCAAGGTACGAGGGGGACGAAATATGCCGTTCAGACAACCCGCCGCCCATTTTATCTACACTCACAATCCTGTAAATATCATCTTTCCTGCTCCACTGCCGGTCGTACGAGAGGCTATCGATCACCACGGTAGCCACCATCATACAGGCCCACAATCCAATGGAAAGTCCCGTCAAATGGATCAGCGAATAGCCCCTGTTTTTCATCAATACCCGCGAGCCGATTTTGAAATAATTACCCAGCATATCGCGGTTGAAAACCGATGGCGAGCCATACGGCGACGGTTTTCGCTTCATAATGGAGGGGCGGAGCAGTGCAACCACTTCGCGGAGGAAGAAGAAATTGGCTTTATGCGCGCCTGCGCGGCGGTGGCGCAAGGCATAACGCTCGTGCAGGTCACCGAGGAGTTCTTCGCGCAAGTGCGGGGCACAAATGCGGGTAGCCAGCTTATCGAGCCAGCGGGGAGGGAGTGGTTGCATGGCTCAGCTGTTTGAAAAATCGAGGCCCATTTTAGACAATTCGGAAGGGGTAATGCGGTTCCAGAGGCTGTTCCGCACGGTGCGGGCTTCGTGGAGGACCTTGCCGCCATAGGCCGTAATGCTAAACAGCCGCTTGCGCCGTCCGCCGCGTTCCTGTGTAGCTTCGCCGAGGTAAGAGCTAAGGTAGCCCTTTTGTTCGAGCCGCTGCAATGCGGCATGTACTGCCCCGGTGCTCACCGTCTGCCCGGTTTCGCTTTCGAGCTCTTCGGCAATACTCACTGAGTAGGCCCCCGGCGCCAGTGCTGCCACGGCCAGTAATACGATTTCTTCAAATTCACCCAAATCGCTTCGTCTCATAGGATGTGTCCGGATTGATTATATCTATTTCGGTATGTAAAATATCTTGCCAGGTGTTGAAAATGCCGTTTGAGTAGAATTAAGGCTATTTTATGACAAAAGCCCTGTTCGTTTTTGAACGAGGCTCGTCCGATGTTGCACGGTGGATTTAAAGTGATAAAGTAGTCTGAGGGGGCATCTGCCCGCTACTTCTTCCCAAAAAACTTCTGCTTCGGGCTATTCTTCTGCGCATATTCCTTCACAGCCTCCGCCGCTTCGATCGGTAAATCCGATTCCAGAATAGACGCCCCGTCTTTCGCGATGGCCAGGTAAGCGGCTTTACGCTCTTCGGCGGTTTCCAGTTTGTCATAGGACGACGCAGCTGAAATCATGCACATAGTGCCTTTTTTGTTCAATAATGCATATAACTCCTTGTTCTCCGGCTTTACGTGCGGGCCTATGTAGGCGATCATCTGGGTGAAGGGTACACCGGCTTTTTCGTAATCTTCGTATTCCTTCATATTCCGGACGAATGCCGAGAAGGTGTGGTTCCTGTTTTGAGTTAAATAGTATTGCATTTCGGCGGCGCTGTGTACGGTGAGCATCACAAATGCGTCGGCTTTGTGCTTTTTGATCAATGCGGCGGTCATAGCGAGGGGGACATCCTTGTGGTCGAGGTTGAGGACGGTTTTGCCGCGCGCCCATTCGATTACCTCGGAAAGCGTCGGGATTGTGAAGTCGGTGACATTGCCTTCGGCGTCTTTGAGGCGGAATTTTTTGAGTTCTTCATAAGTGTAGTCCGATAGCTTGCCCGTCCCCGTGGTGGTGCGGTCGAGCGTGGCATCGTGCATGAGCACCATGACGCTGTCCTTGGTCAATCGCGGATCGATTTCGAAGAATGCGGGGGTGTATTTCAATGTATTTTCAAAAGTGGCAATGGAGTTTTCCGGGAAGCCCTTCACCATCCCGCCGCGGTGCCCGGCGATCAGTATCGGGTCGTTGCCGGTGAATTGAAAATAGGCGTGTAAATCCTTCGCAGTCTTGATTTTCAGAACATTGAGCTTGCTCTGCGCATAGCCTGCAAAATGGTTGCCAAGGGCGAGCAATGCGGTTAATATGAACGGGTTAAGGAGTTTCTTTTTCATGATTATTTTAAAATTATGAGCGGCAGTTGAGTTTTAAAAGACTGAATTCACCTTGCGGATCGAGACTAAACAGCGTTACCGAAGAATTTTCCTGAACAATCTGGCGGTAGTTTTTGAGCGGCATGCCTAATTTCCAGGCCATGTAAAACCGGTTCACCGCATTATGGGCCACTACAAGCACGGTCCCGTCGGGATGTTTTTGTAAAATATCATTGAAAAAATTATCGACGCGTGTCACAATCTCGATGGCCGTCTCGCCTGTGCCGCCCGCGCGTGCATAATCGGGCTCGCGCGCCCATGCGTCCCAGAGCGCGGGATTTTCGGCGATGAACTCGGCGCGCGTTTTCCCTTCCCATTCGCCGAATGAGGCTTCAATCAGCCGTTGGTCGACGGTAATGCCCGGGTAGTTGCCCGAAGCAATGGTAGCCGTGTGATGGGCGCGTTGAAGTGGAGATGTGTACACCGCGTCGAATGCAATGCCTTTCAGCAATGAAGCTGCCAAATGCGCCTGTTCGAGGCCTTTTTCGGTCAATCCGATGTCCGTTGCGCCGCAGTAGCGGTTGCCGTCGGCATTCCAGAATGTTTCTCCATGGCGGAGCAGATATACGTGAAGCATGGTCAATGGGTTACGGGCACGGGCCCTGCTATAAAACCTTTTTCGGTTAAAGTTTGGATAAAATTCCGGTATTGCAGCGTGTAAGCAGTTACCAGCGCCGGTTCGGGCCTGATCGTCTTCTCAATGCGAGTCATAGCCTGCGCCGCCTGGGTAAGCGTTCCGAAATAGGAGCCTGCGGCAGCAACGATTGCAGCACCTGCAGCGCCGGTCACATTACCGCATTTGTGTACGGGGCGGTTGAGCACATTCGCCCGAATGGTAAGCCACACATCGCTGTTGCTGCCGCCGCCGGCGGTGTACACGGCATTCACCTTCTCGCCCGAGAGGCTTTCGATCATCTCGTACGCATACCGCTCTACGAACGCCACGCCTTCCATATTGGCGGCGAATGTGGCCTGGCGGTCAGCATTTTCGGGCGTAAAACCTCTTGCCTGAGGGGCGATGAACGGGAATCGTTCGCCTGGTTGCAGCAAAGGATAGGCGATCAGGCCGGTGGGAATGAGGTCTGAGGCGGCGTGGGTCAATGCGGGGAGATCGTCGGCGAAGCCTGCCGAAACCCAGTCGGCACCGATATTGCCTGCCCCGCCGGGCATCCAGTAGCCTTCGGGGTGGCGGTGGCTGTACAGCCGGCCTTCCGGATCGCGTACTTCCCGCGTAGTAACGCCCTTCACGACGAGCGTGGTACCTATGGTGGTATTCCAATCTCCCGGTCGCACTGCACCGGAAGCCACCTGTGACGCACAGCCGTCGGTCATGCCGGCTATGACCTGAATCGCCCCTACGCCGAGTTGTTCGCTCAACTCCGGGAGTAAGCGACCGATTTGCGTGCCCGACGGGACAACTTTTTGCAGCCATTCTTTCTGCAACGGCAGATGCTCTGTCAGGTAACCCGGCCATTCGCCCGCACCTACGTCAAAGCCCGATTTCAGCGCATTGGTATAATCGGTTACCGAATAGTCGCCACAGAGTTTGCCGATAATGAAGTCCGCCGCATGGATCCAGGTTTTGATCCGCGTTGCTTTTTCGGTGAAATGGTTTGAGTACCACACCATTTTCGACAGGCCGCTGGATGCATTGAAGCCGGTGTAACCTTGCGGGTGAAACCGTTCGGCGATTTCGCGGCAGTATTTTCCTTCCGCGGCAGGGCGGGTGTCGGAATACATCAGTGCATTATGAAGCGGCTCGTCGTGCGCATCGAGCGGGATCACCGTGCCGGATGTGGAGGTAACCGAAACAGCCTTGATAGCATTTAGATCGATCACTTCGCGCACAGAAACCAGCAGATTTTGCAAGCACGTAAATACCGATTCCCACCACAATGCCGGTGATTGTTCCTCGCGCGAATGCTGCGTAAGCGGAAACACCTTTTCACTGCTGCCTGCCGTTCGGCCTGTGTCGTCGAGCATTACCACCCGCACCCCCTGCGTCCCGACGTCGATTCCTATGAAATATGAATGCATTTAACAGATCAATATTTTGATTGACAATAAAATATATGATTTACAATAAAATTATGGCGATGCGTGGTATCGACCATAATCACGGTCCGGCCCGTCTACAAATATTGCGGTGCGCTGCACCTGGCGCGAATGCCTGGTAATATCCGACACCGCAATACTTGTAGACACCGCAATATTACCGTTCCCAAAATATTCGCGTTCCCGAAATATTGTACGCGCCAAAATATGTGTGTCGCGTTTTCATCATTGACGTTAATTTCTCGCCAATGATTTGAATGCTTTCCGAGCGCTTTTCCATTCGTCGTACCATTCGCGGCAGATGTTGTCGTCCTCTGGCCGGGTAATTTCCAATGTCTCCGCTGCATTGTTCGGAATGTTCAACGCATTGTTGCAGATAACCACCCCGCCCGAGACCGAGGCCTGACGGTAATTGGTGCGTATCATCACTTTTTTGCCTAATAAATTGGCGATAAACTGCCGCAGCAGTCTGCTTTGCACACCCCCGCCGCACATCCACACATAATCCTGCTCATGGCGCGTCACTTCACGAAGCACATGATAGTTCTCGGAAATGCTGCAAGCAATATCCCAAAGCGTAGCCCACACGAAATGCGCCCGGCTGAGCTGGTGCGACACAGGCGTATTGAAAATAAAACCTCCACGGATCAGCGGTGATTTCTCGCCCGCCAGCAGTGAACCCAGCGCGCCTATACAATGCGTATCGCGAATGGCTGCTACCTCGGTTTCGATCAGTTCGTAGGGTTCATTGGGATAAAAGATTTCTTTCAGCCGCTGGTAATTCAGGCCCGTAACGCCCGCGTTGGCTTCGAGCAGGAAGTTCGCATTGTCGGTATGCCGGTTGGTCCAGGTGCGTTCCTGAGCGTCGGTAATGTAGTGGTCGGCTATTTTAATGATGGGCGTGGTGGTGCCCGAAACGATCACAATATCCTCGACGGACGGTTCGAGACTCATGATCGCCAGTTGGGTATCCGAGCCACCGACTACCACCACGGCGGCTTCCGAAATACTGAGTTCGGCTGCAATATCCGGTTGTATTTTACCCAAAACAGATCCGGAATGCACGAGCGGCGGAAGGAGTGAGGCGTCGAGCCGGTATTTTTCACAAAGTTGTTGGGACCATCCGCCCTGGGCAACATCGTAAAGCAAAGTTTCCGAGGCTTGCGAATGCTCATAGCCCTGCACTCCGCTGAACATATACTGCGCCCAATCACTGATGCTGACGAATGTGGACACTTGCTGCCAAAGCCCGGGGCGGCGTTCGCGGACGCCGACGAGCTTCAATGCCGAAAAAAGCGATGTAGGGTAACGGCCTGTCAGCATGTAAACTTCGTGCTTGTCGGGGATAATATTTTCCCATTCGCGTCCGCGGTGGTCGATATTAGGCATGCCGATGAGCGACGCGCCGTTTTTGTCGAGCGCTACGATGCCCTCACGCTGGCTGGTGGCGGTAATGGCCGTGATGGTCACCATGCCGGCCTGGGTTAATGCAGTTTTCGCAAGACTTTTTATTTGCTCCCAAAGCGTGTCTGGATCGAAAAATATGGATTCGGGGTAACGCTCGTCCTTATGGTATTGCATATTGCCGCTCGCCACGCCGAGGATAGTACCGGCGGGGTCGGCGATGGCTACGCGTACATTGCCAGTGCCGATATCGGCCACGAGGTATGCCTGTTTCAAAGTCATTTTTTGGGGATTAATGGGTTTTGGCAGACAATACTTCGCGGTTCACCAACTGGCGGACGTTCCGGTTGCCTTCCACATAAAAGCCGCGCAGCGCCTTGTTCATAATGTCGGCGTGGTGGTCTTCCACTTCAAACGTAGCCCCCGCGATATGCGGCGTAGCGAGTACATTCTTATGGTGGATGAGCCTATAATCCAGTGCATCAGGTGGTTCGTGGTCGAAAACGTCGAGGATCGCACCGCGGATTGCATTGTTTTCGATGGCCGATAGTAATGCCTCCCGTTTCACCACCACAGCGCGCGCCGTGTTGACGAAAATGGCGTCTTTTTTCATTAACCCGATCAGCTCTTCCCCAATCATGCCCTCGGTTTCCTTGGTCACAGGCAAATGGATCGATACCACGTCGCTGAGCCGAAAAACATCTTCCAGGCTGGCCTTTTTGTAATCCGGGTCATCGGAAGTATAGAACGGGTCGTAATACAGGATTTCGGCCGGAAAATGCTTGACAAGGTTGGCGATAGTTTGCCCTACGGCTCCGAAACCGACCATTCCGATTGTTTTTCCGGCAATTTCATTCCCCTTGAACTGCAAATAGGAAGTATGCGCGCCGGCCTCCCAGTGTTCGCCTTCGAGCCAGGCAATGCCTTCGAGCGTGTTACGCAGGAGATTGATGAGGTTGGCAATGAACATTTCGGCCACTGCCTGCGCATTACGTGCGGGAGTATTGAAAACCGGGATGCCTCTGGCCGTAGCGGTCGCCACAGCCACATTGGAGGGCGTCCCGCGGCAAACGCCGATAAACTGTAAATCCGGGAACGCCTCGATTACCGCAGCTGTAACGTGATCGTGCTCGGTAATGAGGGCGTCTGCTCCGGTCTCAGTCAGTAGTGCAATGAGTTCGTCCTCATTGTAAGCGCGCTCCTGTAATTTCCATGGCTTATAGATGATTTCTCCGAATTGTTCTTTTAACGCCTGCTGCGCCTTGTCGTGGTAGGGGGCGGTGATTAGGATTTTCATGTTTGGTGTCGATACGGTTCTTTAAAGTTTGACGGTATTTAATTTATGTTGGGGAAGTAGTCAGGTATTGTCATTTGTGGTCATGTTTGGCCAGGTGTTGTCAAGTGTGGTCATTTGTTGTCAAGTATGGTCATTTGTTGTCATGTTTGGTCAGGTGTTGTCAAGGGTTGTCATTTGTTGTCATGGATTGATTCTTCTCAAAACCAGAACTATTCTGACTATCTGGAAGCAAATGACTATCCTCACTACACTTGACAACAAATGACAACTTCTGACCACAAATGACAACAAATGACCATACTTGACTATACCTGACCATTCCTGACCATTTCCGCCTCCACGGCGCTCGCCTGCGGCAGCGTTATGAACCGGGTCAAAATGGCGCTGATGAAGTACAAAACCGCAAGCGTCCATGCAACTCCTTCGCTGCCGATGGAGCCGATAAACAGGCCGACGATAGCCGGGCCAATGAATACGGGGAGACCCGCGCCGAGGTTCAGAATGGCCATGGCGGCGCCTTTTTCTTCTTTTACCAATGAGGGGACCAATGCGGAGAGCGGCACATACCCGGCGAGTAATCCACCCCAGAGAATGCCTGGGATGAGGATCAGCCAGAAGTTGCCGTCGAAAAGCGCGGGCGAGTAGTAAAAGAGCAGGGTGCTTACGCCGCAACCAAAGCCGCCGAACCACATAATGGTGTTTTGCCAGCCCAACCGGTCGCCGACGAAGCCGAATATGAGGTTAAAAATGATATTACTCGTAAAAATGGTGCCCCATATCCACAGCCATTCCTGGGTAGACAGCCCATGCTCGGCCATGTAAGTAGGCAGGAATACCGGAAATGCAAATTGGGCCGTGGTGTTGATAATGCGTACAATGCCGCCGATCAGTACTTTCGGTTCTTCTCTGATAATGGTAAAGCCTTTCAAAAGTTCTTTGGCCTTGCCGGCCGCTTCGCCGGTGGAGTGGAATTGATCCTTATTCAAAACCAATGCAAAAAATGCCCCGACAGAAACCCAGAAAATGGAGCTCCAAAGGGTATTCTGGTAGCCGATCCGCTCGATGGCCCAGCTTGAATAATAGGCGCCGAACACATTGAGGCCGCCCGTAAATACAAACCAGAACCAGCCCACCGCACGCCCAAGCGCGTTCTCAGGCGTGCGATAAGTGATCCAAACCAGAAACGAATAGGCAAACAACGGGTACCCGAACCCTCTGACTGCATAAGTGAGCAGCATAACGGGGAAATTCAGCGATTCCATACCCAGTCCCACAAAACCGACGGTCCCGACGACGTAAAGCAAAATGCCCATCAACATGGCTTTACGCGGCCCATAGCCTTCGGCGAGGACGCCCGAAAACCACGACGAAATGGCGATGGTAATGCCGTACACGGTGAAGAGCGATGCGGATTGCTGGATCGTCATGCCACGGTCTAGAAGGTAGGGGCTGAGCCAGCCTTGCTCCACGCCGTCGCCCATCATGAAGATCAGGATGCCCAGATAGCCCCAGGCGAGGTGCCTGGGCAATCCGATGCGGTCAAAGGGTGTCGTTGGTGTCATTGTGGGATTGATTTAGGAATATGAAAAAGGTCAGTTAAACGAATATCTCACACCCAGCTGAATGCGCCATGGCGTTCCGCCGATCGGCCGGGTGGCAATGTTCTGTACCGAATAGTTGTACTGCTGCTTCGCCTGGTCGAACCCGGTAATGTTGAGCAGGTTGGTGTTGCCGCGGTTGTAGTTGCGGCCCCATTCCTTGTTCAGGATGTTCAGGAAGTTGAATGCATCGGCCGAAAATTCGAGGTTATGGCCTTTGGCAATGCTGAATGCCTTGGTCAGACGCAGGTCAACAGTGGTGTAGAACGGGTTGGAACCGCCGTTCCGCTTGGCTACCTGCCCGATATTGGAATTGATATAGTCCTTCACGCTCTGGTCGGTTTCGGGATTGCTCAGCAGGTCGCTGATGCCCTTGCGGATGTTCTCGGGAGTGTTCGGACTGTTTGGATCAAATACGTAGGCCAGATCGTTGGTTAATACAAAATCACCATTCAAACTGGTATTGCCGCCTACCAGGAAGCTATACCGGCTGCCGCCGATGCCGATGAGCGTTGCGCCGAGCTGGAAACCTTTCCAGGATGGTGCTGCGCCGTTGATGACAAGCTTGTTGCGGAACTGCTGGTCGGAATAGCCGTAGTTCAGGTTGCGCGGGTCGTCTTTTACGGGCAGGAATGTGGAGGTATTGGCGACACAGCAGTTGTAGGAGGAGTTATCCTTCGCCGAGTTGATCGTATAGCTCGCATTTACATACCCGTCATTTCCAATGCGAATGCTCGCGTCAGCTACAAATGTGAGCTGGTTGGACTTACCGGTAGAAATCAGCTCCAGCACGCGGCCAACATCCGCCGTCTTGCGGGATTGCAGCCAGTCGGTCACGCCTTTGGCAGAAATGCTTGCGGCTGGCACGAATACCCCGCGGTTATCCTCATTGGTGAGCCTGAATGCCGGGTTATCGGCCAGGTTGCGGTCTACATACACATAGTTATGCACCGTGCGACCCACAATTGCATTCAGACCCACGCGGATACGATCGCCGAAGAAGTGGTTGTAGTTAATGTTGGCCTTGTACGTAGTTGGCACCTGAAAATCCTTGTTCACCGCGTTGATCGTCGAAATGTAGCTCACGCCCTGCGGAATACCGGGGATCGTGGACGGATCGTTGCGATAGGCATTGAAATCGGGTTTCGGAACGGCTGCACCGGTGACGTCAATCGCACCTACCATGGTGCCGCTGTTCTGGATGTTGTTCACTTGCGCGTAGTAATGCGGTTGCGATGAGAACATACCCCCGCCGATTTTGAGAATATCCTTCTTGCGGCCGCCCATATCCCAGGTTACCTGGAAACGTGGCTGGATGTTGTTCCAATCCTGCGGTTTAATGTCCGTCCGCACGCCTAATGTCTTGTCGACGGTCGCATTGTAATCTCCGTTCGTCAGGAATGCCGTGGCGTCGTAGCGCACGCCGAGTACAAGGTTCAGGTCGCGGATCGGGTTATATTCAGCCTGCGCGAATGCGGAAATGTCGAGTACGGTTTGTTCCACGATCGGTGCACCTTTCAACGGTACCTCGCGTGCGTAGCGGTACGGACGCAATGCGGCCAGGTCGCTGAGGCTGTTGAAGAAGAAACGACCATTTTGCTCGCTGGAAAGGTAAGTTTCCATGTAAGTGAGCATATTATCGGTACCGAATGTGAAATTAACCTTATCGGTATTCCAGTAAGCAGTATTGCTCAAATGCACCTGCTTCATGCGGTTGGATTCCGGGCTGAAACGCTGCCCGCCGAACTGTACCGACTTGGTTTGCGTCGCATTCGGATTAGCCTCGGTCGGGAAAGGAGAAGTCACATTAACGATCGCTCGGGGGATGTTCGAAAACGGCAGGTAGCTCTGCGGCGTCTTTGGTTTGTAGGAATACATATATTGTACCTTGAACTCGTTGGTCAGCCTCGGATTGAGCGACGAGCGCAAAGCGGCCATCGCGGTGGTCGAAATGTCCTTGAAATTGTTATAGGATTCCAGCAGGTTGATATTCGAGTTGTCGCCTTCGTTGAAGGGTGACACATAGCGCGTAGTATTGCTCCGGAGCGTCAACTTGTGCTTCTGGTTGATCTGCCAGTCGAGGCGCACGAACGCGGTGTTGGTAGTGGTCTTGCGGGGGAACTGGCCGTATTGCTGCCCTTTTAATCCATACAGCTCGGAAGCAATGCGGATCAGCTTGTCGAGCGTGTCTTTCCGGATTCCGTAGCGTTGCTCGTCGTCGGCGCTTTTAATATCGGCGATCACGAGCGGCTGGCTTGCGTCCTGACGGTCGTAGGCGACGAAGAAATGCAGTTTATCCTTAATCAAGGGCCCGCCAAGGCTGAAACCTGACTGATAATTGCTGAAATCCTGTTCGCGTTTCACGCCACGGATGTCGTAGCCGCTGGATAATGTGTTGTTCCTGAAATAAAGAAATGCCGAGCCTTCCAGTTTGTTGGTACCGCTTTTGGTCACCGCGCTGATCGCCCCGCCCGATTGCCGGCCCTGGGTAACGTCATAATCGTTGGTAATCACCTTGTACTCGCGGATTGCTTCCAGGGAAATGGCGTAAGGCCCTTCGGCAACGGTACCGTTAGTCCACTGGTTCTTGGCGTTCATCCCGTCGATCGTCACATTCGCGCCGGTAGCACGCTGGCCTCCGAAACTGAAATTATCGCCTCCCTGCAAGGGGGACAGGTTATTGAGGCGCGTGAAATTGCGGCCTTCGTTGGGTAAGCTCTTGATCTGAGCCGCCGTAATGGAGGTAGATGCACCCGCCTGCTGCACTTCCTTGACGAACCCTTTTTCTGAAATAACAACCTCCTTCAAAGCAGTTTCAGAAGCGGAAAGGATTATGTCGACATTCAGTTTATCGCCATAATTGAGCGAATAGCCGGTTTGTTTCACTGTTTGGAGCCCCACAAACGACGCGCTGACCGAGTAGGGTTTACCCAAAGGCAACTGGTGCAAAGCATATTCACCTTTGGCATTGGTAATGGTATGCGTTTCAAAGCCTGTAGCGTCATTGCGGATAGTAATGGTGGCGCCGGGTAGCAGTTCATTGTTTGTGGCGTCCTTGACCGTGCCGGTAATCGAGGCATCAGTGGCCTGCGCGTGCACGCGGTGCGCTCCCGAGAGTAGCGCCAGCAGCAGCATGAAGGCTGCGAGATAAATGTTAAGGGATTTCATGGGAGTTTGAGTAGATCTAAATTTTACATTTTCATAATGATGTGTTAAAATTTATTTCACTTTTCGATCGGTCTCCGGCGCCTTGGAGGCCTTTCGAGGTTCTTTTTGGTATAATTGATATAAAAATCATGAAATATTATAGCCAAATAGCGACACAAACAAAGTGAAATTAAATTATTTAAACAAAATTAAAGTTTATTTAAGCAAACGAAACCTGGGAATTCGAATGTTAACAATATGATAATACCTGCCCAGGGTAGTAATCCTGGCACTTTTTACGCTTTACCTTGTATTATTTCTATTTGAAAAATAAATCTGGCAAGATGGCTGGGAGTGGGTATGTGAGCGGGTTTCCGTGTTCGGGGAACTATGGCTATACTTGCTTTCAAAGTGTATCGAAATGACTATTACGGAAAGGCATCAATTCATTTTGCAGGAGCTGAAAAGGGCGGGTACGGTGAGTATCGTGCAGCTCTCCGAGCAAATGCAGGTTTCCGGCGTGACGATCCGGAAGGATCTGAAACTCCTCGAAGACAAGAACTTACTGTTCAGGACACACGGCGGAGGTTCGCTCAATAATCCCTATGCCGTGGAGCGGCCTATCAATGAGAAAGAATTTATCAACGCCGATGAAAAGCAGAGCATTGCGCGTGAAGCGTTGACGCTGATCAGGCAAACTGATTCAATCATGATCGGATCGGGTACGACCGTGTTTGAGCTGGCGCGCTGCCTGTACCCGACGAAGCAGATTACGGTGATTACGCCGGCCGTGAAGGTAACATTGGAGCTCAGTAACCGGCCGAATGTAGAAGTGTTGCAGCTAGGCGGGCTGATTCGCCAGAACTCGTCGTCGGTAGCCGGTTCCTATGCCGAGTACATTCTCGACCATATTTCATGCGGCGTACTTTTTATCGGTGTCGACGGGATCGACTTCGATTTTGGGCTGTCGATCAGCAACCTGACGGAGGCCGGGCTGAATCAGAAGATGATCAGCACCGCGCAGATTGTGGTAGTGCTTGCCGATCATACGAAGTTTGGCAAACGGGGGATCGGAAAAATTTGCGACCTCGACCAGGTGCAGTACATCGTGACCGATGCCGGCGTGTCGGACGAGGCCGTCAAATCCCTGGAAGACCGCGGCGTAAAGGTGCTGGTCGCAGGAAGGTAAGGGTTTAGGAAAGTAAGGGTTTACGAAAGTAAGTCTGCTCTTTAATCCATTTTGTCGGCCAGCTCGTAGCTTAGTTTCAGCTGCTTCCTGGTCGATGCAGTGAGTTCGCGTTTGGCCAGTGCATGGCATTCATAAGTGGCATCGGCGAACATCATTTGCTGCGGCGGGGTCTTTTGCGTTGCTGCCGAAGGTCCGCGTAATGCGCCTACCAGCCCCATCTCGCGCGCGACGTACACATAACGTATAGCATCTATCACTACACCTGCCGAGTTGGGCGAATCCTGTACCGAAAGTTGTGCGTCGAGCGTCACTGGCGAGCCCATAAAGCCCTCCAGTTCCAGGCGGAAATTGGCTACTTTGTTATCGCCGTAAAATGCGATGTATTCCGAGGGACCCGCGTGGAGGAAGCTGTCGGCCGTAGAGATGCCGCGGATGTCGTTTTGAGCGCGGATCACATTCTCTTTCGAGATTTTCTTCGACTTCAGGCGGTTTTTGTCCTCCATATTCAGGAAGTCGGTGTTGCCGCCTACGTTACGCTGGATATGGGCTTTCACGTGGTGGCCACGCTCGAAGGCCAGTTCCTGCAACATTTGCGACAATATACTGGCCCCAAACTGGCTTCGCATGTCGTCGCCGATCAGCGGGATGCCCGCATCAATGAACTTCTGTTCCCATTCCGGGTCGGATGCGATAAATACCGGAATACAGTTCACCAGCGAAATGCCGAGTTCGAGGCAGATTTCTGCATAAAACTCCGTTGCTAACTGCGATCCCACCGGCAGGTAATTGATCAGCACCTCGGCTTCGTGCGCTCGCAGGTGCGCAATGATTTCCTGGCGGATGGTGGCCGTTAATGCTTCATTATAACTTTCGCCGCTCGTGAGCAGGTCGGTTTCTTTCAGTTCTTCTTTTACTACGAAACGGTTGTCGGCAGGGTAGGCGAGCATTTGCGGGGAAACGCCGTCGAGTACGGGCGAGCGGTAAATCGGCGCTTCAGTGGTAATGTCGGTGTACAGTTCGATCGCGCAATTGGGTTTTGTGAAAATGGCGTCCTTCAATTTTAACCCGATTTTGCGATCGTCGACCTCGAAGCCGCAGACAAACTCGATGTTTTCGGCGCGGTAGCCACCGATATTATCAGCCATGAGCCCTGAAGTTTTTTCTGAATAGCGGGTATAATATTCAACGCCCTGTACCAGCGAGCTGGCGCAGTTTCCGATGCCCACAATCGCCACTTTTATCTTTTGGTTAATATTTGACATTTCCAATAATCTAAGTTTATGATGAAAAATTATTTTTAAAATATTTTAATAAATATAAAATACTTGAATTTGAGTCAAAATAAAGCATTGATTGCTGAAAATGCAACTGCAATTGGATATTTATGCAAACGTTTGCATTACGTAATTTATGTTTGATTTTATATATATCGATAATGCCACGGAGGCACGAAGCGAACACGAATACGTTTCGTGATCCTTCGTGCCTCCGTGGCATTTGAAAACTACAAATAGTGTCGCATATAGCTCACAAACAGGTACCCTTGCTCGGGCAATACAGTTGTACGCCCAAAACACCGTTTGGTCGAGCCGCGAAGCGTCCTGCAATGCGACGCACTTGCTATCGATCTGTTATCTGTTTCTAAATGTTCCTTCGCGCGGGAGAGGATCCGGCCTCAGGCCGCGAGAAGGGTGCCGGTAAAAGTTTTATTATCCCGGGGTTAGGAGCTTGGTTGTATTAAAGCATCTTAATACGTCGCGGCAGGGGAAGTTAATGGCTTTGTTTTGAGAAAGTTGGGAAAGAAGCCTCATTTCCTCAGTCCTTTCACAATTGACCAGATCGCTTAGCTGAGAAAGGTGATGATGGATATTGAAACCGCCCGAAAAGTCGGCGCTCGCTACGGAAAGCCGGTGATTTTTGAAGTTGACACGATGGGATGCGCGAGGCGGGGTACGAGTTTCTTGTTTCTGAGAATGGAGTTTGGCTGGTGGATGGGGTGCCTTCCAGCTTTCTTTCTATTCGGTCAGATTAGTGATGTTTATTTTGACAGATCTAAACAAAATCTCAACCTATGTTGCAAAAAAGCCAGACATAATGCCTGGCTTTCGTGACCGCGACGGGAATGTGCAATGAGTTGGTAGAGAAGTATCTATATTAAACTGGTTCCGAAGGTATCGAACCGGTATCAAAATTAGATACTAAAGGTTATATCAGTTTTAGCTGTTTGCAGATTACTCGAGCAGACTTATTCTACAGTAAGGTAAATGATAGCTGGTGGTGACTTTACGAAATTGTGATAGATAAGGAAAGGTCTTGATATGTAAGTTTTCGTTTATGAGAAAGTTAGAGTTAATAAAGGATGGTGTTGTAGATATTGCAGACACAACTGATGGAGATTTTTTTAATGGGATGTTGGTGAGGGAAATTTATGCTATTATACATCAAGAGCGCCCCCTTCCTCTACGCTTAACAATTGCAGTGGACTTGAGCAAGAATAGAACTACTAAGAACTCGACAGCTAAAGAGCGTTTCTATGATTTTTTGGAGGTTAAGGAAAGATTGAAGGTAATTGGCTTCGAGAGCGGTAAACTAGCAGCTATCTTAAACAAGCTAATTAGTGTGAATAAGATGGATTCATTGAAACTTCGTCTTATTCTTGAAAAATCAAAACAAAATATTGAAAATATTATAGAATATGATGTTCGCATCACACTAAATAGTGGAGCAATTCTACTAAGAGTAATAGGTCAGGGTAGATAATTTATCCTTGAAAACAAAAATTTGTAGTTGTTATATCTTATTTCGGTAAATTTGGTGATTGGGTGATAAGGATTTTGTTTTCAAGGTATTATAGTTGTAAAAGCTCATGGGCCATGTCTATGAGCACCGACCACCAACCATTAGCCACTATGAAAGGTCCCATTTCTGAAGTATCAGCAAGGCTGTTGAGAGATCGTCAAGCTAATGACCAGCTAAGAAGTTTCCTCGATAGTAAAAATAAAGGAGAAGTGACGATTAGGTCATCTACTGGTGAGAAATTTACTGTCAAAAAAATTCAATTCTCTAAGTTACTTAGATGAGCCTGATTTTTAGTGCAGTAATTATTATCTCGCTAATTTACCCCGGCATTGTTTTTCGGGTAGCTTATTTTAAGGGTATTTTTACAAAGACTGACATCACGGCATTGCTTGGGAATAAGTATGCTAACAAGATTAAATTCAAGTTTTTAAGAGCGTCTATGTGGGAGCAGGTTGTAGCGTCGCTACTTCCTGCTTTTTTCATACATGCTCTTGCCGTTACCATTGTCGAGTGGCTTTATAGAGATATTGATTATGCGTTATTATATAAATTGCTATCACCCCCCTCAAAAGATACTGCCCTTTCCTTGGCGGAACAGGAGAATCTAGGGGCTCAATTTATAAACTATACCTTTTATATGGCATTTGCCATGCTCTTAGCAGTTGCTGGGGCAGCTTTGTTAAGATTTCTAGTGTATCACTTTAATCTAGACACTCGCAGTAATATTTTCAAGTTCAATAACGACTGGTATTATTTGCTTTCTGGGCGACTTGCAGATACGCAAGAGTTTAAGCGTAGTTTCGGAGAGTGTCAATCACCCTTAGTGCAGATACATGCACTCGTCGAGACCAAGGAGCAATCAATCATTTATGATGGATTTCTTTTTGAGTATGAGTTAACTGAGAATGGCGATAACTTGGATAGGATTGTATTGACGAGTGTACGAAGACGTGAAACTATAAAAAAGCAGTGGTCTCATAAATCATCAGAAGAAACACACGACGTCGTAGTTGGACGAGAAACATATAACAAATCGGATCTTTCCACTAATATCGATCAACAGCTTTTAATTCTTCCCTACGCACAAATTAAGAACATGACGGTAACCTATGTCCCAGTATCGTCTGACCAAGAAGTTGAAGAGGGAACGACACCTGAGGAATAAACGAGCATTTATTGTAGCGATACCACTTTCGGTTACTTTTTAAGGCTAACCGTTTAATAAGTTCATTATGCATCGTGAATACCTTTCGTATACTTTACACTAGCTAATGAAACAATGCCCTCAAAATGGAGATTGACGAATTAAAAGAAATCGTACAAAAAATATCACAGGATAGATCCACTGACATATTCTTACTTTCAGCGGATATTTCTGATTTTTCAGCAGATAGCTTTATTGAGGAAGCTCAAAAATCAGAAAAATCTAGCGACTGTTGTTCTCTGATACTAACCACTTATGGCGGAGACCCAGATGCTGGGTTCCGCATAATGAGGTACTTGAAACGGAGATATACCAAGATTGTGCTTTATATATTTGGGACATGTAAAAGTACTGGGACGCTCATGGCCTTGGGGTCAGATGAGATTGTGATGTCATATTTTGGAGAGCTAGGTCCATTGGATATACAACTCACTAAGGATGACGAGTTGACAAATACCTCTGGCCTTAGTTACCTTCAAAGCTTGTATGCGCTAAATGAGAGGCTGTATGAATCATTTGAGCAGAATTTTATGAGCCTAAAGCGGAAAAGCGGTTTTACAATCTCCACACGTACGGCAGCGGAAATCGCTTCCAAGTTGTCGATTGGCATTATCTCGCCAATTTCGGGCCAAATTGACCCATTGAAGCTTGGTGAGGTAAATCGAGCAATACGCATTGCCGATGATTATGGACGAAGGCTGCTTAATGGTAAACAGGGAGATACAAGTGCTTTAATCAACAGACTTGTAGGGGAATATACATCGCACGGGTTCGTTATAGACTATGAAGAGGCTGTAGAGGTGTTCAGAGGGACTATAGCAGTACGCTTTGCTGATGATGACGAAATGAAGCTGGAACGAAATTTGTCCCATCTTGTTAGAAGGGAGAGTGGCAAACCAAGTATATTTGCACTCACCGAACTTTTTAAGAATAGAAGTGTTGACGAGAAGGTCGAAGCCGAACAAGGCAACGCAATTGCAGATCAAGATTTAGAACCTCAAATATCTAATGAACATGACGTCGCTGAACCAAATAACGGAGCTAACCAAGAATAGCGGTTCTCAAGCCCGTGGTGGGTTAGACCGCGAGAGGGAGATTTCCAGATCGATTAATCATAGCCAATCAAAGAACACATCGGAAATATACTCGAAAATACAAGAACGATCGGGGGTTTCTCAAATCATGAAAAAGCGGTCCTAGTCGTAGGGCATTTAAAAGCGTCTCTGAGGGGCGCTTTTTTGTTTACATCTATTGCCGTAAAAGGGGCAGACGTCGGATTCTAATACGGATACGAGTTCTAATATATATCAAGCATCATTTGAGTTTAACTGGAATATCTACAAGTGGCCTTAACGGCTCCAACTGTGTTGCATATCTTCGAACGACTTGATCGTAAAGATCTTTGACTTTTGGAGCTTCGACGGTCACTACCAGAGCATAACGAAGTTCCTGGTGTCCGGTTTCATTGTGGCCTTCGCTTCTTGCGTTGTAGTGAATATCGAAAACAGGTTCGTTTAACGTTTTCCCCATAAATGTATGGGAGGCATGGACGCAATTTTCCCATTTCCAAGCGTCTTTTCTTAATTCATCTTCCGTTTGAAAATGTTTCCTGGCTTTCCCAAAAAAGCTTTTTGAAGTGGCATGCATCGGGACGTTTCCGTCGGCGTCAATTTTTTTCTTTGTCTTGTCGGGTCTAAATGTGACTTCTAAGCTGCTTCGCGTGTAATTGCCTGGATGATGTGGATCGACCATTGTTGCAAAGCATAATGTCGCTGCGACCGTTACCTTGCCGGGAAGAGTTCCTGTTGGGATGGGGATCGGGGCTCTTACAAATTTTGATGCTGTAATGGTGCCTTGGAACACTACTCGCATTACATTGTCGTCACATATGACAATGTCGTCTAGATCCCTTGGGGCTCTTCCCCATCCGACTTCGTAAGGGGATGATTCGCCCGGTTCAGCACAATGTACCAGGAGAGTCCTAATTGCAAGTGCACTAAGATTGTTGCCAAAATGAGCTCTTACGCCAGCGCCCATCCTAAGTACGCTTGGTGCTGCAAAGCTTGTGCCGCCGGTTGGTATAAGCTCGTTGCCATTAAGAGGACTAAGGGTCAGGAATGGCCGCTGAATTGATCCGCCAAAATCGACAAGGTCTGGTTTGACGAGGCCAGGGCTTCTTCCAGGGCCAACTGAGCTGTACGAGGCTCTTTGCCAGTTATCGTCTGGGACATCACAGGCTCCGATCGCGATCGCATTGACGCAATCCGATGGTACTTGGACACGATTTGCGAATATAGACGGATCTCCTTCTCCATCATTGCCAACGGCAATTGTTGTCAGCGTTTCTCCGTCACTCAGATATTCATCTAGTATTGCCGTCCACGCATGAACTTCGTCGTCATCCACAGGTAGCCTTGGGCCTAAACTTAAATTGATAAAATCATAGCTATTGGTCTTAAGGATGTCATTGACTCTGTCCAGAACCTCATACAATTCATATGGATCTTGGCCAGGCATGTCATCCAATACGCGGTAATGGTCTACATATGCGTAAGGTCTAGGTGTTGGTTTCTTAGGATCGAGATGTCCAAACAGAAAGGCAGACGTAACGCCCACGCCATGTTCTAACAATTCTGGTGAAGCTGGCATCATATCAGGGTATTCATATGGAGTCGCCCATTCGCAAATCGGATGGTCTTCCGGAATTCCACCGTCAAAAATGGCCACTTTTATCCCAGGATCAACGGGCCCGCCGCCGGGAAATGCTGTTATCGTGCTTTTGGGGGCATTCGATCTAAGCGTTGGGCGCAAGAGTCGCAGTTCGGGCATTTGCCGCATTACGCGTACCAAACTAAATTGTGCAATCTTGTCTGCAAGGGTCGTTGCTGCTTCAACTTCCAAAAAGCAAAGGTTTCCAGCGTAAAAACGCCTTTGGAAATCGGGGTTTACTCCTAGCGATTTTAGATACTCTCGGAAGGCTGCTAATGCAAATCTTTCAGATGCATCCTCGCTCATATGTAGGACTATCTCGAAGACAGTTTTTTTAGAATTTGAAACGCTTTTGATTTTATCTTCAGCATCAGGAAAGGATATTTCCTCAATTTTAATTATCTGAGAAGCAGCTTCGTGCTGATTGTCCCATTTTGGTAATTCCCTAACCCATTTTCTAAAAGCACGCCTTTTTCCGTATACAAATAGTTCCGTGGTAGTTGTCTCTTGTGGAGTGCGTCCCCCGCTTTTTTGCGCAGGTAGAATTTGACGCGGTTTGCTACCTATTGCATTTAAACCCACGGAGCGTAAGAGTTCTGCGGGATAGTAGCTTTTGGCAAGATATTCTGGATTTAAAGTTAGTGTTGCTACGGCGTAGTCGCCTGGGCACGCTTCATCTGGAAGAGCGTCAAGTTTCTCGATCACTTCTTCAAGCATTGGCTGTAGGCGGGCCTTGGCTTGTTCGAATGTGTAGGGAGATTGCTTGTTGACAGGCCCACTGGGTACTCTGACATCTTCCGTAAGGCGCTCGCCCTTCCCAAGAAGGAAGTTAATCTTTTTCATAATTTACCTGATCGTTGTTTGCTAAACCTTTTGAATTTTTGCGAATAGTTTCTCTAGCAATTCCGGTTAGATCGCTCGCGCGTCGTTGAGAAATTACACCACTGTCATATAGACGAGCTGCCAAGCGAACCTTTTCATCATGGGTTAGATTTGAAATGGCGCCTACCAACAATAATTCAAGCTTGTCCGATAGTTTGCCATCCTCTATTGCTGCCGACTTTTTCGTTTGATTGATCTCGCGTTCTATATCGCTAAATGAGTGACCTTGGAAAATGTGAGAAAGGACTTTTGCCCACTCCATGCCATTGGATACGTGTCCGTTAAGTAATCCGGTGAGTTGTTGTTCAATAAGATCTTCAGTGGGATTTTTGAAAGTAACAACAACTTCAAATCGTCGCCAGATAGCGGGATCGAGCAAATCAGGGTGATTTGTCGCGGCGACAAGAAGTCCGCTAGTGGGCCAATCGTCGATTTCCTGCAGTAAAACAGTGACTAGTCGTTTCAATTCGCCAATCTCACCTTGGTCGTCCCTTCGTTTTGCAATTGAATCGAATTCGTCCAGCAATAGTACGCACTCGGTATTTTTTGCATAGTCTAGAACAAATCGTATGTTATTGCCAGTTCGCCCGAGAAAGCTGCTCATGACCGCCGCCAAATCAAGTATCAGGACCGGTCGGTTAAGTTTGGCAGCAATCCACTTAGCGGCCATCGTTTTGCCTACGCCTGGAGGGCCAGTAAGTAAGAGCGATTTGGTTGGGTGTAAGCCGTGCTTCGATAACGCTTTGATGTTCTTTCTTTCGGCAATAACTTGATAAAGATGTTCTTTGATATCTTCTCCGAGAATTGGTTCTGACTCACCGGAGGGGGTTTCGAGACGGAGTAACTGGAGTCGGGAATCCAAATCTACCGGCAAGGGCGTTTCGGTGTGCTTACGTAAGGGCGTGGTTCTTGTTGGTGATTCATGAAGCAGGTCAGTTAATGCATTAGTAAAATCGGGATGCAAGGATTTGAATTTTTTTGCGGTCCGATGGATAACTAAATGGATGTCCTGGGTTCTCCCGGTTAATGCGGTTTTTGCGAGCTGCAGGAAGTCTTGGGATAGGTTTTCGGTCGATGGGTCCTTTTTCATTTTTGAGTAAAATGGAAGAATTTATATATGGAAAACTTACTTATCTTCCGTTTGTGTGCAAATATTGCTTTTTTAAAATAAAATGCAATATTTATGTGGAAGAAATTTGTTGTAAATATTTTGAATATCTTCCATTTGGTTGGTGTGAGCGGAGTCTCACATAGAATCATTACGAGCGACGACCAGAGGTTGATTAGATAAGACATAAGTCACTACACTTATGAGGGAGACGGAATAAGGTAGCTGGTTTGCTATCTTAGGGCAAAAGAGGCGCATGAAAGATTAAGGATCTCTATGGAAAGAGTTCTGCCTGAGATGATTGAGGAGAGGAAATCTATCTAATTTCAATAAATCCACTGACGAATATGGAAACAATTAAAGTAACCATCAGTAAAGGCAAAGATTTGTACGGTGCTTATAGCAATAATGCCCCAGGTATTTGGGGCGAGGGCTTGACAGTTGCGGAAACAAAGCAATCTTTTATGGATGCTATCGACCTTTTTACAGAACACAACGAGCCGGAGAGAGTGCCCGCGATCTTGAAAGGTAGATATAACGTCGAATGGGAATTGGATATAGAGGTGTGACTTTATCCATATAGGCATTGAAATCTCGCCTTCCTGTGAGCTGGACTAGATTTGTCGTATTTAACAGGAAGGCGAGAATGTAAGGCTACTTGGGCCTACTTATTCGTTCGGAAGGATGATCTTGTTCCCATCTTCGTCATACTTGTAAGTTACTCTTTTTACCCGCAGGACGCCATTTTCGTCATGATACCGTTCAGAGTCAATCCATGTCATACTTGATACGACTTTGGGTTTTTGTTCATCCGAATCGGGCTGCTTCACTTTTTTAAAATTCCCCTTTTTGTAGGTGCCGATTCCACGGGTGTAGCCCCATTCGCTATCGTCATTTCCCCACGCGTTTGTTCTCGTCGATTCATCAACAAATTTGTTCATTGTAATTTATGTTTAGTGTTTGTAGTGATCAGAACTCGTGTGTGCGTATTCGTCTAGAATACGCACACTGATATTTTGGATTAGACGGCTTCTTTTAATTTGAGGAATATAAGCATAGCTCTCTCGTTGTAATTCAGCGTACCTTTCGCTTCTTTCAACTGTAATTCCTCAAGTTGTGATAATTTTTTAGATTCGACTAAAAAATTATTTTGGGTGGTTATTAGGCCTGCTGTTTGCTTCTCCCCACTAACGTTTATAGAAGCTCGCCCAGATTTTACTGTGCTTTCGATGTGTTTCACGAGGTCAATAAAATAGTTGTGGCCAGTGATGTCTATGATTTTTGTTCCGGGATTTCCGTTCACTTCTATTACATAGGATTTGCCCTCTTTATCGGTCATTATATCTACACCGGCAAATTCTAGCCCGAGCACTTTGGCAGATTGAACGCACATTTTCTCTTGGTCAGTTGTCAGCGTGATCTTTGTCCCGGAGCCGCCTTGCGAGATATTGGCTCTGAAGTCTTTATTGCCTGTTCGTTCCATGGCCACCACAACCTTATCGCCGACAACAATGGCTCTGACATCCTTGCTGCCTGTATCGATGTACCGTTGAAGCATTATGTCAATGTCATGACCCCAAAAGGACTCAAGAGTAGTGTTAGTCTGCTCCTTGTCCTTGCAAATCATGACACCCATCCCCTGTGAGCCTTTGAGTACTTTGGCAATGACAGGTAAATCCCCCAGCTTCTTCATGATAAAGTCGACGTGAGAAGCCTTCTGGGCAAAGACAGTGAGAGGGACGCGAATGCTTTCGGCGCTTAACCGCATGACAGTTTTCATTTTGTCCTGCGCAAGGAGCAAGCCGTGGGCGCTTTGCGGGCAATAGATCCCAAGATTCTCGGTAATGTGCTGCAAGATGGTAGCGCCAAAGGTGAGGTTACTACCGATACGACTAATGACGGCGTCAAAGCCGCGTACATGAAGGCGCTCCGGTGTGGGTAAATCGGCCTTGCCGTTGTAGATACGGTCATACCCATTGACGCTCTCGGATACGTAAAGATAGAGGTCGCCGGGGTTGTGGCGTTCAAACTGATGCCCCTTGAGAGCTTCGACAAGGTGGCGAGAGGGTGTCCCGGTGGACAAGATGAGCATTCGCATTAGTGTGTTGTGTTAAATTAAAGAATGTGTCAAAATTCGGTTTGGAGGTTGGAAAAGCACAGGACAGGTTTTTCTAGGGTGGTTTTTGAGTCGTCACAGATATTCGGAATTATTAAATTGGAAATTTCTAAAATGTCAAAGGGCGGGATCAGGAGAGAGATTTTCGCCTTAAAAAATGTCTTTAAAAAATGTAATTGCTTGATTTTGAAATGTTTGCTAGGGAATTCGTGGCAAAAAAGGTGCAACTTTTTGAAAATGACATAGTTCGCTGATTTTCAGTAACTTATTTGGTTGAGTTGGTGGGTGCTTCGCGCTTCGAGCTGATCATTTCGGAAAAGTCCGTAAATCCCGTGTAGACACTCGCCCGATCAAGAAATGGAAATTTCCATTTTTCAAGCTGTTGCAGGGCCTTTTTGCCCGTGGCGTCGTGATCAAGGAAAGTGTATATTTTCTGATAACTAGAAAGGATTTCCTTTGCGGTGCTGAGATTGGCCGTCGAATTTAGGACTAGCACGTCGTGCCTGGGTTCGGGCACATCGTAGTAGACCAATGCTGATAGGAAATCAAAGAAGCCCTCGAATAAAGACAACGCACTGCTATCGGTTCCCCGGATCAACGTAGTGGCTTTGGAGCCAATACAAGATTTAAAATCCTTTCCTCCGATTTTGTTGCGCAGCTCGTAGCCACCTTTGTCGCTTTTGAACCCTAATGCATAATATTGCTTGCCCTTGTTTTGGTAATGTACCTCGCAGCAATATCGAGCCGCTAAAAGAAAAGGAATGGATCTGCTTTCGGCGTATCGTATCAGTGCGGGGCTTTCAAGCTTAATGACTTTAACTAGACTTAGACTTTCGGACGCTAGGAGATTGTATTTTGGTTGGGGATCGGTTTGTTTGCCGTGCGCTTCAAACGATTCCTGAACACTTACCTCGCCATTCCAGGTTGACAGATATTGGCAAGCTTCAACATACCCAATATTTTTCAATAGACACACCAGCCGAATAACGTCACCTCTTTCGCCTGCAAAGTCGTTAAACACATTTTTTACGCGGTTGACGAAAAATGACGGGGTTTGCTCCTGCCTGATGGGGGAAAAGTATTGAAGTTCGTGGCCTGTCTGATGGACGGGGAAGAAGCCTAATGAGCCGAGATATTCCCAAATCGGTATGGCTTTCAATTCCTCTTTTGATTTTTCAATGAGCATGTCCTTTTTCTTTTAGCGGTAAACTTGGAAAAGTATACTTACTGCTGAACGCCACAGACAGTAATGCGCGACTTACGACGAGAGATTTAAAATTATGGTTACCTGCTTACCTAAGCCGATTTTGAAAGTGTTTAATGGATTGACATTTAGATCGTTAGATTATTATTTCTTAGGTAGGTAGGCAATAGTTATGGTTACCTGAATTTGCCGTGCCTACCTATACCGTGTTTCAGGTAAGCAGGTAAGTAGAGACAATGGTTACCTACTTGAAAATTGTCGATATAATTCATTGATTATTAGTTATTTGAAATTTTTTAGGTAAGCAGGTAACCAATTTTTAATGTAGTGTTTGAATGTAATATCCCTTCACGGACATTTTATGATCCGTATATCCTGAGACGCGTTGAAAGCCAAGCATGGTCATTGCTCGGCCTATCTGATTGGTATAAAGCTTTATAGAAGTCTTTCCGTTAAGATATTCTCTTATCTGCGTAGGGGTCTTGAATTCGGCATTCATGTCCCCTTTATGGGAGGGCTTCATGTATCTGCTTATAATGTCGACTTCGTCCGAAACTTTTATAAAGTTCTTGTTGATTATCTCCTGCTGTTGTATTTCGGACTTAGACAATTGGTGGTTAAAGCCGGATTTGAAAAGGGCATATGCTTGTGCCCATATCTTGTTAATGTCTAATTTTGAGTAACCGTTCGAGCCTCCGTTGTCATGGTTTATCGAGTTCACGATGAACGGCAGCCAACGAACATTCCCGGTCTCGTCTGTCAAAAACTCAACTTGGTTGGTAGAAGCTACAAAGCTTGCACGTCGCTGGAACGTCGCCTCGTAGTTCGCAAACTTAGGAGTGTATCGGATTGTGGATTCGGATAGGACGGATTTGAATTCATTATTGAGCTCTTTCTTTTCAAAGGACGCGAGCTCGTCCAGGTTGATAATGAAGTTTTGAACTAATGCAATAAGCCCCTCTTTCTTACCAAAATCGAAGCCTTTCCGAGCATATTCCTTCAAGGCGGGAGGTATGAGAAAGTCCAAGAATCTAGTTTTGCCGTCGTTTTGCTTCCCAACGAGAGTCAGACATTGCTTGTTAAATCCCGATTCGCCGGTTGCTTGTGCTACACAGCGCACGAGGTGCATTTTAAACATATGCTTCCACCAGTCCGGATTGTCCGTTTCAACATAGGACGCGAGTTCTTCGATGTAATCCGGGTCAGTCTCTTTCCAGGCCGGAAGTTTCTCGAAATAGTGCTTAAAAGGGTCAAAGCGCTGTATTCTTGAAGAACCGAGAAGCGCTTTTAACTCATCTTTGAATTTCGTGAAGCCATATTCATATAGCTCATAGATTAAATTATTCTCGTCGATAGGAGAGAAGTAATCATTGGTGCCTGTGAGGCGGCTTTCTATTTTTTGAGTTACGCAGTTGATGCGGAGCTCGTACCGCGAGTTTAGAAACTCTTGAATTTCTAGTATCCGAGGCTTTCTTCCGCTGGTATTCCTTGTTAAGTGATTGTTATTCATCTTGCTGCATGTAAGTGTTACTGTCTTATGGGTAATAGGAATTAAGGCTCGGTATCGTCCGAACGTTAGTGACTCCCACAGGCCAAATGATTGTTATTGAATCAGTTTGAGAAAACTACCTTTTCCCGTTTTCCGACTTCACTTTGCTTAGGGCAGCTTCCAGTTCAATCAGCTTTTTAAGCATGGAGAGCTCCGTTGCGAACTGCTCTGAGGCTAAGTTTAAGAGCTTTGCATGCTGGGTTTTGAATAATTCATTTTCCGATTGTAGAGTATCGAGCCTTGTTTTCAAGACGTCATTTTGCAGCTTGAGTGCTTCTATTATAGTTCGCTTATTTTTCATTATGGTACCATTGATAGGGGGGTGATGGCTTGGATGTCTCTGATAACTCTTTCCGGTCGCGTCACTGAATAATGCCGCTGCGTGGTTTTCGTATTCGTATGCCCCAGCATTGCCGAAACGGACTCTAAGGGCGCTCCTTTCGTCAAAAAGAGAGTAGCAGCAGTACGGCGGGCGACGTGTGATGTGAGTGTTTTATTTAAGCCTACCAACCCAGCCAGTTGTTTTAAATGGACGTTGTATTTCTGATTGCTGATCATGGGTATTAGCAACCCCTTCTCTCTTCTGACGGGGTGATCTGCAAACGAGTTAATGATGTTTCTTGCTTCGATGGTCAAGGGAATAATAGACTCAGTTCCTGTCTTGGAACGATCTATTTTTAGATATTCAGCCCCTGTTTTTTCTTCGGCTATGATGTTGGATTCGGAGACACGAACCAATTCCGCGTAGGGTAAGCCAGTGTAGCACTGAAAAATAAACGCGGTTCGGACGTGGTTGACTGCCGGAGCAAAAATTGCTGCCGTTCGCAATTTGTCAACTTCTGATTCTGTGAGACGCTCCGTTTGTAGTTTGTCAAATTTGCGACGGTAATTCATGAATGGGTTACGGACAATCCATTCATTTTCAACGGCGAAATTGAGCATTCGCTTGAAATGTTCAACAACCATGCAAGCATAGTTATTGGAGTGATTAAACCGCTTTTGCAGCCAAAGCAAGAAGCGGTGTGCGTCTGCCGGCTTAACATCTTGTATCTCCCCGTCCTTCCCGTACAATTCAGCAGAGAATAAGTTTATCAGCTTGTTCCAAGTAGCCATTTTCTTGAACGTGGCCAGTGAGGTTCGACCGAGTTCGTATTCTTCGGTTCTTTGTTTGTGAAACCGATCGATGCAGTGTAGCAGGTTGCTTTGCTGTTTTTTAGGGCTGATGCCATTAGCCAGCATCCACAGCTCTTCAAGTTTAATTGAGCAGCCAGCTAAGCGGAAATCAGCCTGCGCTGAATGAACGCGAGCTACAATATCATCTAGTATTGTGTTGAAAGCGTGGTTGTTAGTAAATCGCTGTGTCTGAGTGTCAAACTCGCCTTTCGTGCATTTCAAACCGGTTGAGCGATCGTAACGCTTGCCGCTATATGTAAGCCTGCAATAAATCACAGTGCTTTTACTAGTATGCTGCCAAAAAAGAACGGAAACTCTACCAGCCGCTTTTGAGTCGGAATTAAGTTGCGGAATGGGGATTCTTTGGATTTTTGCTAATTTTGCCATGATCATAAGTGTTTAGTTTTGAGAAATTGGACATGAAGATATTGAGCCCGATGTCTGCCAGGACGCGGGCTTTTTTGCTGTTCAGAGAATTGACGGATAAAGGATTTTTAGCGCTTAGTCGCTGAAAATGAGTATTGGCGTGAAAGTGAGAGCGTTTTTCTGCTACCGGAGCATTTTCGAAAAGAAGCCCGAAATATCAGACGAGGCGACATATACGCATCCTCCAACTTTATGTGTAGGGAAAAGGCCTGACCGCTTGTAAGCTTCAAATTTTGCGCGGGAAATCCCTAGTAATTTACAGGCCTCCGTGGGGCGATACCACTCTTTTTTGGGGATGTCGCTGTTTGATTTGATTTTGCTGGCGAGATAATCGACTCTGCGAGTGAGATTGTCGATTTGCAGTTGCATTTCTGCGTTGATCGAAGATTTGGGTAGATGTGACATATTACATTGTTATGATTACATAATGACAATGCAATAGTACAAAAATGTTTTCTAAAAAGTGTTAGTAATTGATAATTGATAACACTTTTTTATTTTTCGAGATTTTGCAAATTTTTAAGTATCTGTAAATCAGACGCTATTTGCTCTTCATTTGATATGCTGCATTCGCGGATTTTGTTGTCAAGATGTTCATTGAAGAAAAGGAAATCTGCCAAAAGCGCCCTGCCAGAGTCATGCATCGCCTTCAATTCCGGATTTATCCACTTGTCGACGTGAGTTAAAAAGAACGAAGAAAATCTGGAAAGTGCAGAGATGCATGAAATAATTTGATCAAGGCCTTCGACTCCAATACCTTTCAAGATTTTCGCCAGCGCCAAGGATTCAGTCAGTTTTGATTTATTGGGTATCAAAAGCTTAAAGGCGGCATGATCTATATGTTTCTGGCTTATCAAATTTACATGGTAAGCCCGATTAACATAGTTTTCCACGATGTCTGGAAATGTTCGCTCAGACAAAAATTCCTTAAAGTCAATTAACCAATCGCTAATAAGAAAATATTCCCCAAATGCTTCAATGTGATTTTCTAGGTGTCCTTTGATAAGCTCGATTTCCTGCTCAATTAGGCTGCCAAGAAGGGGGTCTTGACTAATTTTCTCGACATCCGTCGATGCAAAAAGAAACGGAATTTGGCTCTTGAAGTAGCTTTGTTGCTTTTTTGCTCTTACGCGGACATATAGGGGATTTGCAAAGCTGCCATTTTGCTTTTTGCTTGAATACAATTCGTAACTCACAGAGATTTTGTATCCTGTCTTGTGTTTTTTATAAGGGCCTCTGGCTGTTGGCTTTGCTTCCATTTCTAATCTAAATTCAATACCAATTCTCGACGTTTTCAAGTGATTTATTTCTCTCAGCGTTAGAAAGGTGCAGGTATCCCATCGTTGTAGCGAGCGTCGCATGCTGCAACACATCCTTTGCCGTCAAAACCCCGGCAGTCCTGGCTAATATCGTCCCCGCAGTATGGCGCGAAACATGAAAGTGTAGATGCTTCTTTATGCCAGCCAAGGCGGCAAGCCGTTTTAATGCGCGGTTGGCAAAAGCGTTGTTTAGACTATGAAAAACCTTCCCAGTTTCGAGGTAAGGCCAATGCTTAAGGACAAGCGCTTCGCCTTTGCCTTCGAACATTAACCAGAGGGGAAGTTGAAACATCTTTTCTGTTTTTGATGCCTTGATGTTAAGCACTATCCCGCTATCCGTTTTGATCAGATTTTGCCGGGTAAGCTTGAAAACATCGCTCCATCTCAGCCCGGTATAGGTGGCAAAAAGGAACATATCTCGAACTCGTTCTAGCCTTCCATGCGGCTCTGGAAAAGTGAGGTTTTCCAATGCTCGCAGTTCACTTCCGAGGAGTGCGAGTTTGTTGACAACAGGCGCAGGAATCTTGAACTTGTCGTAGGGGTTCTTATCCAGCATTTCCAGTTTAATCGCCTTTGCGATGTAGGATCTGATGATCTTGTGTCGCTTGTTTGATGTACTGTTACAGTGTCCCTTGTTAACCATGAATTGATGAAGGGCATCGATGGTTCTGTATTTCAGATCCTCGAATGAAATTGCCGCATCGAATTCATTCAGAATATTCAGGCAGGAGATCTGTTGCCGGTAGGTGTTCCACTTCAACTCCTTGTCTCTCGACTTTATTTGCGCGGCAAAAAATTCGTTGAATGTCTGCTTTGGCTCCGGGGGGACAACTTCGCTCGGCGAGCTGGTTGCTTTGAAGTCTTTAAGAGAAAATAGTCCACTATTGTGAAGTCTAACTTCTCTTTCGATTTTCTCGTAGTACGCAATTGCATCACGTACCTGCTTAGCTTGAAACGGGTCTTTGGGCTCATGCCGCTTTGAATTCCACTGATCAGGAGAGAGATAAATCCCTGTGGAGAAGTAACTTCGGTTCCCATTTTGGTAAGCTTCGATCTGCACCACGGCTTTTCCTTTTTTAGCGGCCTGTTTCTTCCTGTCATAGATAACTTTATACCTTACAATTTGATCTTTGAACATCGTTTGTTGCATTTAATATGCCGCAAACCTATTTCAAAAGGCGTCTCTAATTGCTGGTATCAAACGGGTAGCATGAAATTCAACAAGCATAACTACAACTTATCAAACCTCACTTTCTAATCTTCATCAGAACCCGTTTAAAACCGACAAGAACACGGTTTTGGCCGTGTTCTTGTGGATTCTTGGTGACCGCGACGGGAATCGAACCCATATCTAGAGTTTAGGAAACTCCTATTCTATCCGTTGAACTACGCAGTCAATATGTATAAAGAACGTAACATTTCACTTTGGTGACCGCGACGGGAATCGAGCCCAATTAGCGGTAATCGGGGTGCAAAACTGAGAAAAATTCGTTTGAATTACAAATGATTATTCCTCTGTTTCTACTGGCGTGTAACCGAGATCCAGCCAGTTGGGATAAATGGAGAAGTGTTTTTCCTTCACCAGGGAGAATAGCATCCGCTTCAATTCGTCGATGTTTTCCTTTTCCTGGGCCGAGATGAAAACTACGTGATCGGCTTTTTCGGCGATGTAGCTTCGTTTCAGCTGGTTGAGCACGTCCTGGGTCGATGGCGCTTCGCCTTCTTCTTCATCCTCGTCGTTGTACGACGGTTTGTACAAGTCTATTTTATTGAAAACCAGTATCGAAGGTTTGTTAGCTGCGCCGATTTCCTCGAGAGTTTTGTTTACAACATCCAGATGTTCTTCGAATGAAGCGTGCGAAATGTCCACGACGTGCATCAGAATATCCGCTTCGCGTACCTCGTCGAGGGTCGATTTGAAGGACTCGATGAGTGTTGTCGGCAATTTGCGGATAAAACCGACGGTGTCTGTGAGCAGGAAAGGGATATTCTCCATGTTCACTTTCCGCACAGTTGAATCGACGGTCGCGAAGAGTTTGTTTTCGGCGAAGACATCGGCTTTTGAGAGGTTACGCATCAAGGTCGATTTACCTACGTTGGTGTAACCTACAATGGCCACGCGGACAAGGCGGTCGCGTTCTTTACGGCGGGTAACGCTTTGCTTATCCACTTTTTCCAGCTTCTCTTTCAGGAATGCAATCCGGTCTTTCACGATCCGGCGGTCGGTTTCGAGCTCGGTTTCACCGGGACCTCGCATACCTACGCCCGCACCCGACTGGCGGCTAAGGTGCGTCCACATGCGGGTTAGCCGCGGGTACATATATTGGTACTGCGCGAGTTCCACCTGCAATTTTGCCTGAGCTGTCTGGGCGCGCATCGCGAAAATGGCGAGGATCAGCAAGCTGCGATCAATGACCTTGATATCCTTGAAAACAGCTTCGAGGTTGCGGACCTGTGAAGGCGTAAGATCGTCATCGTAAATGATCATGTCCACCGGGTTGGCAGTGACGTAGATCAGGATTTCTTCGAGTTTTCCTTTTCCGGTGTAAGTCCGGATATCGGTTCGTTCGAGGTTTTGCGTGAAAGTCTGGACGGTCTCTACGCCGAGCGTAGTGGCCAGGAACGCGAGTTCTTCCAGGTATTCCTTTGTCTTTTCGGCGTTTTGCTTTTGGGTGCTTACAGCAACCAGAACGGCCGTTTCCTTTTTGGCAGCTGTCGAATATAATTTTTTCTTATCAATCATGCACTGTTGTTTTTGTGTCTTTGTTCCGGCTCAAAATCCTGCGATGGCATACCCAAATGCCGGAAAAGGGGCAGAGTTGCAACGGTTTGCCAATCGCAAAAGTTCATCGCGGGAATTTGTGAAATTACATTTAGCATTTAACAAATCCATTTTTTGGTTTGATTATTCGGAAAAGACTTTTGTATCTTTGCCGAAATTCTTAACGCCTATGTTGGTGCTCATCTTCGGCTAATGCCTAGCCACAATTCAGTCTCCGCCTTTTAACAGGCACTTTTTTACGACCCATTGCGGGTCGCACAATTTCTATTTATCCATTATTGCAAATTTTTATTATCCATGAAAAAGTGGTTTACACTGCTTCGTGAGGCTATTCGTGGCTCCGAAGAAAGTTTTACCGAAGGAAGCATCAACCGTGCCATTTTCTTGCTATCCGTACCCATGATCCTGGAAATGGTCATGGAGTCGCTGTTCGCGGTGGTTGATATTTTCTTTGTTTCAAAAGTAAGTACTGAGGCTGTCGCGACGGTCGGGCTTACTGAATCCGTGATTACCCTGGTGTACTCGCTCGCGATCGGTCTTAGCACGGCGGCTACGGCTACCATTGCCCGGCGCACCGGGGAAGGAAACCTGGACCAGGCGCGGCATGCGGTTGGACAGGTGATATTCATTTCATTGGCGATCTCGTCGGTGACGGCTGTGGCAGGTTACCTGCTGGCGGGCGACATTCTCCGGATGATGGGTGCCGATCATAAGGTGATCGAAACGGGTACCAATTTCGCCCGGATCCAGTTCCTGAGCAGCCCCGTGGTGGTATTGCTCTACTCTTTGAGCGGCGCATTGCGCGGAGCGGGTGCCGCAGCCACGGCCATGCGTTCGCTGATGATCGCCAACGGGTTCAATATGCTTCTCGGACCAATCCTGATTTTCGGTATCGGGCCATTCCCGGAGCTTGGTGTAACAGGTGCGGCGTTGGCCACAGCCACAGGACGTACCATTGGGGTAGGGTATCAGCTATTTTCACTAACCAAGGGTAAAAAGGCGTTGGGCTTGCTTTGGGAAGACCTTAAACCGAACCCTGAAACCATCCAGGCGATCGTCAGAATTGCGACCGGCGGTACGGTTCAGTTCCTGATCGGCTCCGCGAGTTGGATTTTCCTGACACGCATTCTTTCCGAGTTCGGCAGTGACGTGGTGGCGGGTTATACCATTGCTATTCGTGTGATCATGTTCACATTGTTGCCGGCGTGGGGATTAGCCAATGCAGCCGCAACGCTGGTGGGGCAGAATCTGGGAGCGGAGAAACCGGAACGCGCCGAAGCGTCGGTATGGAAATGCGCTTCTTTTAACCTGATATTCCTGGGAGTCCTTGCAGTCGTCATGTTTGTCGGCGCCGAGAACATTATCAGCCTGTTCAGTTCCCAGCCGCATGTAGTGGAAACGGGGAAGCTGGCATTACGGGTACTTTGTATGGGTTATGGGTTTTACGCATATGGGATGGTGGTGATCCAGTCGCTGAATGGCGCGGGTGACACCAAAACGCCGACAGTCCTGAACCTGATCGCGTTCTGGGCTGTGCAAATCCCTACTGCGTATGTACTGGCCGTTATCCTGGATTTCGGACCGGTTGGAGTTTTTGCAGCGGTACCCATTGCGGAGTCCGTCCTGGCCATGCTGGGCATTTGGCGATTCCGTCTTGGGGGATGGAAGGTCGTTAAAGTATAAATATGCCTGGAATTATTCGGGGAAGTCATATGGTGTTGGGCTTGGTCAGGAGTTTTCTGATCGTGGTGCGGTATTGTCTGGTGTTTGTACGGCGGAGGTAGAGAAGTGGTGGTCAGGTGTGGTCAGGTGTTGTCAGTAGTTGTCAAGTGTGGTCAGGAACTGTCAGGAATGGTTACGGGTTGTGATGATTAGTTGCGAGGTTTTGGCTGTTGCCGATAAATCTGTTAAAACTGGCCCTCTTAACAATTACCTGACTAGACTTGACCAAACCTGACAACACCTGACCACTAATCAAATCGTCACATAACCGCGGAAAGCATGAAAATAGAACAGATATATACCGGATGCCTGGCGCAGGGCGCTTATTTTATTGTTTCAAATGGTGAAGCCGCGGTGATCGATCCGTTGCGCGAAGTCGCGCCCTATATTCAGAAAGCCGAGAGAATCGGTGCTAAAATCCGGTATGTTTTTGAAACCCATTTTCATGCGGACTTCGTTTCCGGCCATATCGATCTGGCGGAAAAGACCGGCGCGGAGATTGTGTATGGTCCCGGTGCGCAAACCGGTTTTAAAGCCTATATCGCCCGAGACGGTGAAGAATTCAAGCTGGGTAACGTAGTGATCCGGGTATTGCACACGCCCGGGCATACGATGGAATCGACCAGCTATTTGCTTATCGATCAATCCGGCAAGCCGGTGGCATTGTTCAGTGGGGATACGCTGTTCATAGGGGACGTAGGTCGTCCGGATCTAGCCCAAAAAGGCGATCTGACGATGGACGACCTTGCTGGAATCCTGTACGACAGCCTCCGTTCGAAAATAATGCCGCTGCCGGACGATTTGATCGTTTACCCTGCCCATGGTGCAGGCTCGGCTTGCGGCAAAAATATGAGCAAGGAGACGTCCGACACGCTGGGCAACCAGAAGCGATTCAATTATGCATTACGCGCGGACATGACCAAAGAGGAATTCGTTAAGGAAGTAACAGCCGGCCTCACAGAGCCGCCTCAGTATTTCCCGGAAAACGTCAAAATGAACCGTGACGGCTACGAAAGCATCGACGACGTGCTCGAACGCGGGCATCAGGGATTATCGCCGGAGGCTTTTGAAGCGAAAGCCAACAATACCGGGGCATTGATCCTCGATACCCGCAAACCGGCGGATTTTGCCAAGGGTTTTATTCCCAATTCCATCAATATCGGCATCGACGGCAGTTTTGCCCCATGGGTAGGTGCATTGATCCCCGATTTGAAACAATTATTGTTGATCATCACTGAACCGGGTAGAGAGGAAGAAGTGGTAACACGCCTTGCACGGGTAGGGTACGACTATACCATTGGCTATCTCAATGGCGGTTTCGAGAGCTGGAAGCAGGCTGGTAAAGAAATCGACACCGTCGAATCGGTCAGTGCCGATGAATTTGCGAGGCGCTTTGAATCGGGTAGTCTGGAAGTAATCGATGTGCGCAAGCCGGATGAGTTTGCTTCAGGGCATATCGAGGGAGCGCGGAATCTGCCTTTGGATTACATTAATGACCTCATGCCGGAATTTCCGAAAGATCGCAAACTGCATATTCACTGCGCAGGGGGTTACCGCTCGATGGTCGCTGCCTCCATCCTGAAATCCCGCGGCGTCGACGACGTCGTGAATATCGAAGGAGGTTACGGTGCCGTGGTCAAAACCAACGTGCCGGTACTCGCCGAGGCGTGATTTTCGATTGATTATTTGTAGATTAAAAGCAAATCCAAAGCGATCCGGAAACGTTAAGTAATTGGAATTCTTTTATATTTAAATACTATATTAATCCGATATATTAACATGGAAATTATCGAACTGCTCAAATCCCCCTGGCCGTGGTACGTTGCCGGGCCGCTGATCGGGCTTACCGTGCCGGTGTTGCTCCTGCTGGGGAATAAGTCGTTTGGCATATCGTCGTCGTTTCGGCATATCTGCGCGGCGGTGATACCGGCGGGGTTGCCGTTTTTTAAATACAACTGGCGAAAAGAGGCGTGGAACCTGTTTTTTGTGGCGGGAATCGTGGTTGGCGGGTTTGTGGGAAACTTCTGGCTGGCTAATCCCGATGCTATCGTGGTGACCGAGGATACACGGCAGAGCCTGGCAGCTATGGGCGTGCAGGATTTTTCGGGACTGATGCCGACGGATATTTTTGCTTTAAGCAATGTATTTACCTTGAAAGGCCTGATATTCTTTGTGTTAGGAGGGTTCTTAGTCGGTTTCGGGACGCGTTATGCGGGTGGTTGCACGTCAGGACATGCGATCATGGGGCTTTCGAATTTGCAATGGCCCTCGCTGGTGGCCACGGTCAGTTTTATGATCGGAGGGTTTGTCAGCACACATTTGCTCCTTCCTTTATTGCTCAATCTGGCTCGTTAAACTTGAAATAGTATGGAAAAGATACATCAGTCCCTCGAAGAATCTGCCGATAGGGATTTCGACAATATCAAAATCGACGGGTGCGACGGCGCAAACCGCCAGCAATCCGCCGAGGGTTTTACTGCGAACCTGAAATACCTGGTCGTAGGCATTATTTTCGGGATTGTTTTTCTGAAAGCAGAGATCATTTCATGGTTCCGCATTCAGGAAATGTTCCGCCTGGATTCGTTTCATATGTATGGCGTCATCGGCTCGGCGGTTGTGGTCGGGCTCGTTTCGATTTGGCTCATTAAGAAGTTTAATATCAAAACATTATCGGGCGAAATGGTGAGCATCGCCGACAAAACGTTTGACAAAGGACAGATTTACGGCGGCGTGCTTTTCGGTACCGGCTGGGCCATCACCGGCGCTTGTCCGGGGCCATTGTTTGCGCAGATTGGTGCAGGTTACCTGGCTGTGTCCATTACTTTGCTGAGCGCCATTGCGGGAACGTGGATTTACGGTTTAGTCCGCGCGCGGCTCCCGCATTGATTACTTGCGCGCCACAAGGTACAATTGCTCATCGCCTAGCATGAACGGGTCCGCTTCGAGGTTGCTGAATGTGCCTACCACGAGTAGTCCGGCCAGTTCAAACATATAAGTAAGCTCGCCGAGGGTGTAAATGTGCTGGCGGACGCTGTGAGTCACTTTCTCAGGGCCGGAAATGAAGGTTTGTTCAGCCTCAATGTAGCTGCCTTCGGCACGGTACTCGTTTTCCGCCAGGTAAACAATGTCGTCCTGCACCGGCATCCAGTTGCGCGTCTGGAAATTAGGCAAGATGCTTTCGGCGAGGTTTTCGGTGTGGATCGCGATGTGAGCGCCCGGTTTTAATGCTGCGGCAATCTGGTTGATAAATAGCTGCATATCTCCCCGTGGGAAAAAGCTGAAACTATTTCCAAAGCAATATGCGGCGTCGAATGAGGCTTCGGGGAGTTGGTAGTTCAACACATCCGCACAAATGACTTCTATCGGCAGTTGCTGCTTACTGCTGATGTCCTGTAATTCCTCACAATATTCCTGTGAAATATCGATACAGGTCAATGCCGTGCCTTGCTCTGCGAGCGGAATAGCGTGCCTTCCATAGCCGGCCAATACGTCGAGTACTTTGCTGTCCGCCGTTATTTCAAGTACATCCCGCAGGAAATCGACCTCGTAATCAGTGTATTCTTCGTCCTGGTTCAGTTTCCAGGCGCGTTGCGGGAGTCCTTTGAAATAGGTATGGTACCAGGCCACGGCGGTATTTTGGTTTAAATTAAAACCCAAAACTACTAAAAAAGCCCCCTCACATACGCATGAGCGCGGGAGTTATGCGCAGGTACACCTGCCCGGAAAGCGGCGTTTTGCCATAAAAAGGCTCCAACTGGTGATCTGGTTTGTATAAGCTCAGTTGAGCTCCGGCCTGCAATAAAGTATTGCTGAACGAGGCGATCTGCCGGTTCAAACCGAGAGAAAACATGGAAACTGGCAGGGTTACGAACCCCTGTCTGCCGTAGATTGTATCCAACCCCAACTCACCGACACTTTTTTGCACCCATTCATAGCGGCCATAAAGAGCCCATTTGTCGAGTTGCAGATTGGATTCAGCCAGAACAGAATGTTCCTTGTGGTGTTCGCCGGCATCATTCAAACCCCATACAAGCGTAGAGGAAATCCATCTGTTTTTTCCTTCCAAATTACCCGAGTGCTGTATCGAAGCGGTCGTGCGGTCTACATCCTCGTCGGACTCGCGCGGCTCGGGGCTTTTGATAAAACCTCTGGAGGCCTGTAACGCCCAATTGGCTGACGGGTTGAACAATAGCCGGTAACTGTAAGAATTGAAGCGCGGCTTATCGAAGTCAAAGCGGTTTTCGTTCGGTTCGCGACCGGTAAATGAGGAGCCTTCGAGTTTAAATTTACCATAGCGGACACCCGCCGTCACCACACCAAATGTAATATGCGTAGCGTCCTGCCAATGATGGCCGAGCACCGCATCGGGGTTGTTGAATGCCGACATCCGGTGCATAAACGCCGTAGGGCCAAGCGCTGGCTCGCCGGGATAGCCCGCGTAAATCGTCAGGTCGACCTTATCATTGATCCGCTGGGTATAACCGACAGAAAGTTCCGAAATAAGGTCGTGCGGGTGCTGTCGGTCGATAAGCGGCTCGCCTTTCCAGCTCTCGCCGGTCTGGAAAAGCAGCGGGTAGCCCGCGCCTCCGTCGGTGAGTCGATCGAGAGAAACCATCGCGCGGAGGTTCAGCAAACCGTTTTTGCCTACCTGTCGCTGAGCCATTCCCATAAACCAGTTGGGGGCGCTGAACTTTGAGTCCGAACCTCTTTTGCCGTCGTTATTGAAATTTTGGGTGGTATACCGCAGGAAAATACTTCCGTGCAGCATGTAATTCCATTTACTCCCATGCTTCATGTAGGCGTACATGGGCGTGGCGTCGGGCTGCCAGCCGGTACCGGAGCCATTGCGGGTCATGGGCAGGCTCAATGAGAAGCTATGCGTCATGTGTGATGAGCTCTCGTGGCTCATTTGCGCATGATCCATGCTTTTCATATCGTGCATTTCATGGCCGGTAGTGTCTTTCGCAGGCTCTTGATGGTGTTCGTGCTGAGCAAATGCAGGGACTGTGGCAGCCACCATTCCGGCGGCTGTCGTCAATAAGATGAGTTTGTTGAGAAACATGACGAAGTAATTTCGTGACTAATGTGCTGCGGCAGTTTTGCGGCAGCAGTTCGGAAGCTTGTCGTGTGCCTTCTGATTGGCTGGTAGCTCGTCGGCGTCATAGCCGGTTTTGTTAATCGTCGCCTTGATGGCCTCCGCGGTGGTTTTGTCCGGGTTATATTTCACGGTAATCACCTTGCTGGAAAGATCGAGATTCGATTCTTTCACGCCTTTGGAAAGGCCCAAGTTGCGCTCAATGCGCGCCTTGCACATTTCGCAAATGGCCGAAGTCTTGATTTTCACCTCTTTGGTACCATCGGCGTAGGCGATATTCAGGCCCAGCAACAGGGCGGTAATAATGCTCAAAATGGTCGTTTTCATAATCTGGTCAATTTAAAAAATCAGTGTTGATGTGCTGTTGTATCGGTTTCCGCCAGTGCTACTTCCTGTAACTCCATTTTGCAAACCGGGCATTTGCCAGCCTCTGCATACGTCTTTTCACCTTCGCATTTCATCGGGCAGGCATACTTTTTCTCGCTCACGGCGTGTGTTTCGGTAGCCGCGCCCTCTTTTTCAGATTTGTTTCCCGAACATGCAACGGATAAGAACAGCAGGGAGGTAACAATGATTTTGTTCATATAATGGAAATTTAATAATAATTAATAGCGAATATTTTATAATAATTGGATACCGATCATTAATTCCCCACCTGGTCGAGCGCAGTACGCTGTAGTGCGCCTTTTTTGAACTCTCCGGGCGTCATGCCGGTCACTTTTTTGAACTGGTTGCTCAAATGCGCCGTGCTGCTGTACGAAAGACGCCATGCTATTTCGCTTAAAGTCAGTTCGTTGTAGGAAAGCCATTCCTTTACTTTTTCCACTTTCTGGGCGATGATATATTGCTCGATCGTCTGCCCGGTTTCGGAAGAAAACAGGTTGCTCAGGTACGAATATTCATAGCCGATCTTTTCCGACAGATAATCCGAAAAATTCATCTGAGCGGGTTTGTTACCTTTCAAATTCTGTACCTCGTCGATCACGAGCGTTTTGATATGCTCCACCAGAGCCAGACGGCGGTCATCGAGCAACTCGAAACCATTCGCTTCCAGCACCGTTTTCACCTGTTGCAACTTATCGGTATTTACCTCCGCTACGGTTTCCACTTCGCCAAGTTCGACGAAAGTCAAATCAATTCCCAGCCCGTTCAGTTCTTCCCGCACCACCCGCTTGCAGCGGTCACACACCATATTTTTGATATATAACTTCATAGTCAAATCATCTGATAATCTTATAACGCATTCCTGCATAAATCATTCGCCCTACAACCGGCCCCCAGGCCATTCCCGCATCAAAATGCTGGCCGAATGGCTCGCTGGCACCCATGATCGGGTCTTTCTGACGGAAATTAGCGAGGTTTTCGCCACCGAGGTAAATATCCCATTTTGGGAATGTACGTGTGATTTGCGCGTTGAAATTGTAGAACGATGGAGCCCAGGTCGATGTCAGGTCTGTCGGCACGTGGTGGTCGGGAACGTGTCCCATGTAGGGAATCCGTTTTTTGCCGTTCCACTGCACAGTGGCGTCGAATTTCCATTTGTCGTAAGGCAGGGCATACCCGGCGTTGAAAAGTACCCTGTCGCGGCTCACCATCATTCTCGGCTGTAGAGTATTCTCGTCGTACACATTGCGGATGCTTTGTTTCACGTCGAAAAGGCGGTATGCGAGTTTCAGTTCGAGTCGTTTGACGGGCGTCAGGTTCGCTTCGGCCTGGAAGCTATTGGCATAAGCCTTTCCTTCAAGGTTATAAAAGCGAATGTAACGAGGATCTTCCATATCTGCCACGAGTTGGTTTTCAAAATCCGTCCGGTAGAAATCCATGATGAAATTCCCGCTCATTTCACCGATTTTAAACTCCTGTGTAACACTGGCACCGTAGTTCCACGACACTTCGGGGCGGATGGCTTCGCGGAAAATCACATTGCGCGAGCTCACGAGGTTTCCATAGTACTCCGCCAGCGGATTTGAGACCCGGAACCCCCGGCCCGCTGATGCGCGTAAAGTCGTCTGGTCGGTAAGGTTGTATTTCAAATGCAGCCGCGGCGTCCATTGCGTGCCATAAAGATTGTGGAAATCCACACGTCCGCCGGCTACCATCACAAATTTATCGAGGTGATTATAAGTGTATTCAAAAAATGCGCCCGGCACCGATTCATTCCGTTTCAGACGGATATCCTTGTAAACCTCATCATAATTATCGAGCATGTAGCTGATACCGGTTTTGTAGGAGTGGTTGGTATTGCCAATAATCGATTGGTAAATCAGGTTTCCGTAAAGTGTTTTTTGCGTTCCATCATAGTTATTTAGTCCAAAATAGGATTTCGAATCATGAATAGAGGCATTCAGAATCAAGCCAAGTCCTTTGTAGGGCTGCTCGGGGAACAACCGTGCAATTTTCGAGAAAAACTCGTAGCGGTTCACTTTGGCACCGAAACCATAGGCTTGGGTAGTGCCTTTCATTTCACGTTCGAAGCTCTTTTGGCCACCCAGGCGGTCTTCATAAAGTGCTTTTACCCCAAATTGGGCCATTAATTTATCGCCCTGATACTTCCAGCGGTTCACGGCATTGTATTGCGTGTAAAGGGGCAGGTCGAGGAAGCCGTCGTTGTTTTTGTCGACGCGGTTACGCAGCGTACTACCGTGTGTAAGCAGTCCGGTGCTCCATTTTTTGTTCAGCTGGTGCGCGAGGTTCAGGTTCACTTCCCCGCGTCCGAAATTGTTGACGTAGGTATTCAGATATAGTTTTTCCTGTGTATCCGGTTTTTGAAGCTCGACATTGATCTGCCCGGTCATCGATTCATAGCCATTCACGACCGAGCCGGCACCTTTGCCGACATCAATCGACTGGATCCAGGTTCCGGGAACGAAATTGAGTCCGAATGTAGATGCTAGCCCGCGGATGGAAGGAATGTTCTCGACGTTGGTCTGAATGTAAGTACCGTTCAGTCCAAGCATCTGGATCTGTTTGGAGCCTGTCACCGCATCGCTGTATGAGACGGAAACAGATGCATTGGTTTCAAAACTCTCGGAAAGATTGCAGCACGCTGCCTTGGCCAACGCCCGGGTTGTGATGATTTCTGTTTGGTGGGGAGAAAGCCTGTCGATAGACGTATTTCCAGCCCTGACTACCACTTCGTCGAGCGTCTGATCGCTTTGCAGTACAACCTGCAAGTCGCTTTCCTGGCCAATTTTGATGGTATCGTTCCGAAATCCGACGAAGCTGACGACCAGCAAGGCCGATTGCGCCGAACGTGGAATGCTGAACCGGCCGTTTTCATCGGTAGCCGTAGCCTGCGTGGTGCCCGACCAGTATACATTGGCACCGGTGATGGGTTTCAGGTTCCTGGTTTGCGGTTCCTGTTCGTTGACCGAACCGGTTATACGTTGTGCATAGATGGAAGAGGTTATGAGTAGAAGTAACCCTCCCAGAAGGTATTTGTTCATGATTACATGGATTCATTGGAATAAAAGACTCATTGCCCGAATCGTCGACATAAATGCGGCGATCTTGCATTAAACGGCTGTTATTCAATGATATCAAATCAGGAACGATTGGATAAATGCGAGCATACTTCTCCCATGAAGGCGGGAAGTGAAGGATATGTCGGGGGAAAAGAAGGGGGCAGGAAGCGTCCATTCGGCCTGGATAAACTGGTAACGCGTAACCGCCCAGGTGACCCCTGTCGCCACCGATTTGAGCAACTTCGCGAGCAATTGCGAATCAACTGACGCTACTTCCAGTTTTTCGAGCTTCTTACTTTCCTTGCAGCAGGCTGCCTTTTCGAAGAATGTGCCTTTAGCCATTTTCAATGCCGCGCGTTTGGCACAGCAGGAGGAAGCAACTTTGGGCTTGGAGGAGGTTTCTGTGGACTTGCCTACGAGCTGCACCGATTTGCCTCCCATCACAGCGCAATGGCGCTCTGTCAGCACAAACCCGGTACTGCTTAGCAGGACGAGGAAGGCCATCAGGATGGTGATCGATTGGTGCAGTTTGTTTTTCATTTGAATGCTGGCAAAGGCTATTGAATTGGCCCGAAATTCAGATTCCGGGCCAAAAATACTAATTATCAGGCAATTTCTTCGGCTACATATCCAGCCTTTTTAATCAACTCCTGAATTTCTTCCGGCGAATGGCTCGTTTCGACTTTCAGCACACGGTCCGGACTTTCCAGATCGACTGCCCAGGTTTCAACATTTTCATCTCCATTCAGGAACGGTGTGACAGAAGCGACACACCCGCCGCATTTGATATTGGTTTTGAATTGCAAGGTTTCCATGTTTACTAAAATCTCCCGTTTCCCGCGGGATAGGTTATGTGTTAAATTGTTTTACAAATATCGGCAGTGCCGGTTTGGGGTTTGTTACAGAATTGTGGGGAGGTGTTACAGAGTTTTTGGGTTGAGTTGGGAGAGTTCTACAAGCTGTTACCAGATCTGTGGGTTAGCGTATCAATGGTGAAATTTTAAACAAAACACCGTATGAACGCAACCACTCCCGCACCGCATGGTGAAATTCTGCTCTATGAATCAGAGGAAGGACAGCTCGCCATTCAGGTACAACTTCAAAATGAGACGGTCTGGCTTACGCAGATGCAAATGGCCGAGCTGTTTGGAAAGGAGAGATCAGTTATCTCGAAGCATATATTCAATGTTTTTAAAGAGGGAGAACTCGATGAAAAAAGGAATGTGCAAAAAATGCACATTCCTTTTTCTGACAAGCCAACCGCCTTTTATAGCCTGGATACAATCATTTCCGTTGGTTACCGCGTCAAATCGAAGCAGGGAACGCAGTTCCGGATTTGGGCTAACCGGATTTTGAAAGATTACCTGATCAAAGGCTTCGCTACGCAGGAAAAATTAAAGCTGAGTCAGCTGGAAAATCTGAAAAAAACAGTCGCCCTACTCGCGAATGTCATTCACAACAAAGAACTGACGGCTGGTGAAGCGACCGGGCTTATTCAGGTGGTTACGGATTATGCCTATGCACTTGATATACTTGAAAAATACGATCAGCAGGCATTAGGGATTGAACGTGTATCTGAAAAGCAGCTTTACGTAATCACTTATGAGGAGGCTATTTCGGCCATCCATGGCTTGCGTAGCAAATTCGGAGATCATACCTTTTTCGGCAACGAAAAGGATGATTCTTTTAAGAGTTCCATCAGTACAATTTACCAGACATTCGATGGCGTAGAGCTGTATCCAAGTATCGAAGAGAAGGCCGCGAATCTGCTTTATTTTATCATCAAAAACCACTCGTTTACTGATGGTAATAAGAGAATTGCGGCTTTGATTTTTGTGTGGTTCCTGGAACGAAACAGTATCCTTTACAAATCGGATGGTTCAAAACGGCTGGCTGACAACGCTTTGGTAGCGCTTACACTGATGATCGCTGAAAGTAACCCGATGGAGAAAGATATGATGGTAAAGGTGGTGGTAAGCCTGATCAATCAAAACAATTAGACTCACCACCCAGAAAATTTACAGTCGTGCGCCCTTCAACCGCAAGCTATTCATTACCACCGATACAGAGCTCAGGGCCATGGCACCGCCGGCGATCATCGGATCGAGGAGGAAGCCATTGATAGGATAGAGGACACCGGCGGCGATCGGAATACCTATAACATTGTAAATAAACGCCCAGAAGAGGTTTTGTTTGATCGTTACCACGGTCTTGTGGGATAGCCGCAAGGCTTTGGGCAATGCCAGCAGATCCGAGGTGATAAGCGTCATTTTGGCTACGTCCATGGCAATGTCGGAACCTTTACCCATGGCTACGCTCACGTCCGCCTGCGCGAGGGCCTGGGAGTCGTTGATGCCGTCACCGACCATTGCAACGGTCTTGCCTTGCGCTTGCAACTTTTTGACAAACTGCATTTTATCATCCGGCTTCACTTCCGCCTGATAGCTGTCGATCCCGACTTGTGCAGCCACAGCTGCGGCTGTCTGCGCATTGTCGCCTGTGAGCATATGCACCTCAATGCCCTGTGCATGTAGTTTTTCAACGGCTTCGCGTGAGGTCGGTTTCAATTGGTCGGCGATGGCGACGAGCCCGGCGTGTTGCCCGTCGATCGCGATTCCGATCACGGTTTTAGCTTGCGCTGTGAGTAGTTCATAGGCAGGTTGAAGCTCGGAGGCAATGCGAACGTGCTCTTTTTCGAGAAATTTGAGCGTGCCGATGATGTATTCGCGACCGCCTGCGGTGCCGCGTATCCCGCTTCCCGTCATGGATTGGAAGTCAGAGACATCGATTTTTGCATCGTTTTCAATGTACTGCACGATAGCTTGCGCGAGCGGGTGCTCAGAACGTGCTTCAAGTGCCTTCACAGCTGCCAGATGTGTCTGTGGATCAACGAGCGAACTTACCCATTGCCAGTCGGTTACCTGAGGACGTCCCTCGGTGAGCGTACCTGTTTTATCGAGGATTACGGCATCTACTTTGTAAGCCTTTTCCAGACTTTCGGCGTCGCGGATCAGGATATTGTTTTCAGCACCTTTACCAACCCCTACCATCATAGCCGTAGGTGTAGCAAGGCCGAGCGCACATGGGCAAGCTATTACCAGCACAGAGACCGCCGTGAGCATCGCTTGCGTAATGGCATTCTCGCCTCCCAACACCATCCACACAATGAAGGTAAGGATCGCAATACCGATCACGACAGGTACGAACACCCCGGCAATGCGGTCGGCGAGGCGCTGAACCGGTGCCTTGCTGCCCTGAGCGGCTTGCACGGTTTTGATGATTTGCGCCAGAACCGTCTGTTTGCCCACTTTTTCGGCAATGAATGTGAAGCTGCCGGTTTGGTTGATTGTTCCTGCAAAGACGCTGTCGCCGGGTTTCTTTTCGGCGGGGATCGGTTCGCCGGTCATGAGGCTCTCGTCGACGAAGGAGCTGCCACTGAAAACTTTACCGTCGACGGGGATTTTTTCCCCGGACCGGATGATGATTTCGTCGCCCAGGATTACCTCACGCGCCGGGATTTCTATTTCGGCGCCATCGCGGTATACCCTGACGGTCTTGGGCTGCAAGCCGATCAGTTTCTTCAACGCATCGGAAGTATTCGACTTGGCGCGCTCTTCCATGAGCTTACCCAGCAAAATGAAGAAGATAATGACCGCCGCGGCTTCGAAATACACGTGCGGGTGTAGGCCGCGTGCGTGCCAGAAAGCAGGAAAGAATGTATTGAATGTGCTGAAAAGAAATGCAACGCCGGTACTGAGTGCAACAAGCGTATCCATATTGGCTTTGCCGTGCTGCGCCTGTTTCCATGCATTCACGAAGAAATCCCGACCAAAAATGAACAGGACCGGGATTGTCAGGGCCAGCATGATGTAGTTGGCGTATTTCCAGTCCATGAGGAACATCCCCAATACTACCACCGGCGCTGTGAGTATGCCGGTATAGATGGCCTTGTTTTTCAGTTTCTGGTAATGCTCCTGCTGAATTTTCTCCTGTTCCGCAATCGCGTCTTCCTCATTTTCTTCGATGATAAGTCCGTAACCGATGCTTTGCAGCACACGGTCCATATCGGGAAGGTCGACGAGATCGGGATCGTAGGATACCGATACCGACTGATTGGCGTAATTTACCGCCGCATTTGTGATCCCTTTAGTGTGACCCAGCATAGACTCCACGCTCACGGCACATGCCGCACACGACATGCCGGTGACCGGGAGTGTCACTTTTTTTATATCTGTTATCGTTTCCATAGTCTTTCAGAATTGGTATACAAAAATAAAATCCAACGCTGCCGGCCGCATTACACAATTCTGGCTGTGATTTACAAGATTCATGGAAACAGGCCTCTACGCGAGGCGTGTGCCGTTTGGGACAGGGAAATCGGGGCTTGTGAGGATCACTTCGCCATCGGGTAGCACGTAGCCGGTTGTAAGGACCTCGGAACGGAAATCGGCGATTTGTTTCGGAGGAAAGTTCACCACGCAAAGCACCTGTTTGCCTATTAGCTGTTCTTTGGTGTACCGTTTCGTAATTTGTGCAGAACTTGGTTTAATACCGATTTCAGGGCCGAGGTCGATATGTAGCTTGTACGCCGGCTTTCTCGCTTTCGGGAAATCGTCGGCCTGAATGATCGTTCCGGCGCGCAGGTCGACCTGCTCAAATTCCTGCCAGGTAATTGTGCTCATGGCTTCTGGTTTGATTTTAATGATACTTATCCGGCAAATTAACATTAAAAAAGCCTTTGGGTACTCTTTCCCAAGCATTGAAGGGATTCATTTAAACTCAAACGATGAAAAAACTGCTGTTATCCGTTATATTATTTTCGGCGGGCCTCAAAGCTTTTGCACAGGACAGAAACATTACTTTTTACGTAGGTACGCAGGATAAGGGAGCGAATTCTTCGATCACCCGCTGCGAGCTGAACCTTGCCTCGGGTCAGATTACGCTCATCGATACCGTCAACAAGTCTGTCGCGCCGGGTTATGTAGCCATTTCACCCAACAAGCGGCACATTTACGCGATCGGGTCAGATAACAAAGTCTCGGCATATGCCATAGCGCCCGACCGAAAGTTAACATTTCTGAATAGCCAGCCCTCGGAAGGAATGGGGCCATGCCACGTGTCGGTGCATCCGGCAGGCAAAATGGCTTTTGTTTCCAACTATGGCGGCGGAAGTTTTTCGGCTTACAACATTAGTGACGATGGGAAATTGAGCGCGCCCGTTTATAAAGAGCAATATACCGGCACTGGCCCGAATGCCAAACGCCAGGAAAAGGCGCACGCACATTTCGCAACAGCGACTCCGGATGGTAAATTTGTGTATGTAACCGATTTGGGAAGCGACAAGGTGATGAATTACAGCATCGATCCTAATGCCGGAAAGCTTACGCCTAATGCGGCACAGCCGTTTTTTTCAGGTAAGCCAGGCGCCGGGCCGCGCCATCTCGTCATTCACCCTTCGGGCAAGCGATTGTTCCTGCTCAACGAGCTCGATGCTACTGTAACGGCCTGCTCGATCGATAAAAAAGGGGTGATTAAAGCAATCAAAACTTATCCCACGATCCCCGCGGATTATTCGGGACCTATGAACACAAGCGCTGCCGTGCATCTGCACCCGAACGGAAAGTTTGTCTACGTTTCCAACCGCGGCCATAACTCGATCACTGCATTCAGGATACTGGGCAATGGTGAGCTGGAGATGGTGGACCAGCAAACGAAATCCATCGCTACGCCACGTGATTTCAATATAGACCCGACAGGCAAATACCTGATCGTGGCCAATCAGGGATCGGACAACCTAGTGGTGTATGATGTAAATGCAGCAACGGGCAAATTCACGTTCAAGCACGAAAGCATTGCCGTGAAATTGCCCATTTGCGTAGCATTCCTTTAAGTGATATGGAAATCGGAGCTTAACAAAATGGTCAGAGTTTTCTGGCCATTTTGTTTTGGTAGTAATTCAAAAAGTCTTCCAGCTGCTCAACAGGCATTTTGCGGGCGATGATCTTTTTGTTTTTATCCAGAATATAGATCGTCGGCGTTGTCACGACATCGAATTTCCGGTTGAAGTCGATCTGGTTCAAGGCATCGTAGCCGTTGATGAGCTCTTCCAGGTGATACGTTTTCACGAAGGACTTCCATTCCTCGATATTATGTTCCGTCGAAATGGTCATTACCTTGATACCATTGGCCTTGTTTTTGTCGTAGAACGCTTTCAGCACTGGGGACGCTTCCTTGCAGTGCCCGCAGGTAGGGGCGAAGAAGAATAGCACGGTGTAATTGGCATCAATGCTCTGGACACTAACTTTTTTGCCGTTAGGATCGGTGAGGGTCAGGGCCGGGAAAGTTTTATTTACCAGCAAGTCCTTCATCGTTGCTACTTTTTCGGCAATGCGTTTTTTTACATCTTCCGAAACGCCCATTTCGCCGGAGAGGTAATATTTATTGGCCATATATACCCAAACTGCCTCCGTACCTACGGTTTTGGGATTTTCGTACTGGTTGGTAATGTAAAATACTGTCCAGGCTTTCAGGTCCTTGTTAGGCGAAACCTTCTTCACCATCAGGTCGGCATCTTTGATAATCGAATCGGGCACCTGGACTACCAGATTTTTAAAGTACCGCTCTATTTTAGGCTCGAAGAAGGGGGTATTCACGATCCGCGGGTCCGAAAAATCGAATGCATCCCAGTAGTGCGCCTTGTAGTAGTTGAAAACCCACATCGAGTCGGTTTTACCGTTGGCTAATTTCGGAGCCGTGGGGATTTCGGGGTCGGCCGACATTTTGAGCAGCTGCGATGTGAAAGTTCCGGCGTTTTCGGACAGCAGTTTCTTACGATAAGTGCCAAATCCCTCCTGGATTGCCTTGATACGCGCCTGTGCCTCTGGTGTCGTTTGCTTGCTGAGCGCTTCGATCTCCTTGCTGCCTTTGGCTAATTCTTTTCGATAGTTGTAAAAAAGCTCGTTTTCTTTGGAGCCGGTTATTTTGATGGAGGTATTCACATCGGCAGAGTCGGCTTCGAGCGCGATATTGTTTTCCTTACCGGAATAGATTAGTTCGATCATTTTTTGGTTCCCGGGGAAAAGGATCACGTAAAGGCCACCGGGTAGCGCTGTTTTTCCTTCGAACACGATTTTTCCATTGGCATCCGCCTTGGCCGTGTCTTTGGGTACGAATTGTGTGGCATTCCGATTATAATGCCCGATCACAAACGACGAGTCACGGAATCCCTTAATGGTAGCCTCGATGCGGTAGCCCTGGGAGTAAGCGGAGGAAAAAAGGCCGAAAACGGCCAGCAGCAGCAGAAGGTAAGTGCGGGTATAATCTCTCATCAGGCTATGAAAAGTTTGCTTTAAAGCTGTTTATTGGATTATTTCAAAGTTTGAAGTCTGTAAAATTAACTTCAAAACGTTAACATCGGCAGGGTTCTTATTCAAATGTTTTATTTTCTGTCCAAAGCGATCGACTTTCTCATAATGCCACTCAGCATTGTGTTTTTTATACTTATCTATTCATTTTTAACCAAAAGCAACCGGCGCCGGAAGCTGGCGTTGGGTTTCGTGATCGTGGCGTTTGCGCTGGCATCCAACTCGTACCTGGTTACGAAGGCTATCAATGCGTGGGAGCCCAAATTCGTCAATTTGGCTGAGGTGAAGAAGACTTATGACGTCGGGATTCTGCTGTCCGGCGGGCTGATCACGATGAGCACACCAAGGCAGGACCACCCGGCAATGGGTAACCATGGTGACCGGCTCCTGCAAACCTACCTGCTCTACAAGCACGGCAAGATCAGAAAGATATTGATTACGGGAACGAGCGGCGAAATGCTGATGACCCGGAGGCTGGGCGAGACACGCCAGGCGGCGTCGCTGCTTGTAAGCTGGGGAGTGCCGGCAAAAGATATCCTGTTCGAGGAAAAAGCGCGCAACACGCGTGAGAATGCCATGTACTCGGGGCGAATCCTGAATAAAATGTTTCCTTCCGGAAAATACCTGCTGATTACCTCCGCATTTCACATGCGCCGGTCGGCCGGGTGTTTCGAAAAAATGGGGATCAAAACTGACCCCTTCCCGGCCGACTTTCGTGGGGGATATAACCGGTTCTTCATCCATAAACTGGTGCCGGACCCCGAGGCTTTTGCCTACTTTTGCATGCTATGGCATGAAATCGTAGGGTATGTAGCCTACAAAGCAGTGGGTTACTGCTAGATCTTACCTGTGTTATACACTCAGGATCTTCACCATTCTCAACAAATCCTCGTTGATCGGCTTGGGAAGTCTGATAGTATCTTCGAAAGGCGTATAAACCAGCTCATTGTTGATGATGCCGGCCATTACATTCTTTTGTCCTGCGATGAGGCCTTCCAATGCACCCAATCCGAGGCGGCTTGCCAGGATACGGTCGTAAGCAGACGGTGTTCCTCCGCGCTGGGTATGACCCAGTGTGGTTACACGGATGTCCGCGTTCTCATCCACCTGCACCTTAATTTTATCGGCTACTTCCTGCGCGCTGCCTTCTTCATCGCCTTCCGCCACGATAATGATGGATGATGATTTCGAACGGCTCCATCCCTGTTTCAGAGTTTCCACAACCTGCGAGATCGGGGTCAGGACTTCGGGAACCATCACAAGTTCCGCACCACCTGCAATGCCCGACTGGATAGCGATATAACCCGAGTCACGGCCCATTACTTCGATGAAGAAGATACGGTCGTGTGAGCTGGCAGTATCACGGATACGGTCGATCGCGTCCAATGCGGTGTTCACGGCGGTATCGAAACCAATGGTATAGTCGGTTCCGTACAAATCGTTGTCGATCGTTCCGGGAGCGCCTACGGTAGGGATACCGTACTCGTTGCCAAAGATCATCGCGCCGGTGAACGTACCGTTACCGCCAATGGCGATCAGTCCTTCGATTCCGAGTGCCTGCAAGTTGTCGTATGCCTTCTTGCGGCCTTCGGGAGTCATAAATTCCTTGCTTCTTGCTGATTTAAGGATGGTACCTCCTCTTTGAACTATATTGCTGACCGAATGAGACTCCATCTTGTAGACATCTCCTGCGATCATTCCGCTATATCCTCTTCTGATTCCAAATACTTCAATACCATGGTAGCATGCTCCGCGTACTACCGCCCGGATGCAGGCGTTCATACCAGGGGCATCTCCTCCTGAGGTAAAAACTCCAATTCGTTTCATTTAATAATTTCGGGTTACTTCTAATCTTTCTATGTACAGCTCCGTATTGAACCTTAAAGGCACAATTTCCGCAAATTTATCCGGTATTTTCTTAAAATATATGCCTTGATTCTTAATTATGTTAAAAAAATGCCGGAACAAGATTCGTTTTTAGCATCTCAAACATATACCAATACTCCTATATTTGCGCCGGTTAATGGAAATTTAATATCCCTTAACCGACGTTCGTTGCTACTATTACTGTTTGAAAAGTCATATTTAAGGCGGGCCGTGTGCGGTACCGCTTTCATCCGAAATCAACCCGTAGCTTAATATTACCAAAATGAAAAATCTGTTCTCGTGGCAACGTCTCTGGCCACACCTGGTAGCTGTCATCGGTTTTATGATCTTGTCCGTCGCTTACGTTTCACCGGTGCTGCAAGGCAAGAAACTCAGCGCAACCGACGAGATCCAGGCGCTGGGCGGTGCGCGGGAGGTAATGGATTACTATAAGCAAACCCGTGAACGGTCGTGGTGGACCAACGGCATGTTCGCCGGGATGCCGGCCTACCTTGTCTCGGCCGACTATCCTACCAGTATTCCCACCAAAATCGGGCAGGCGGTGAACAAATTGCTCCCGGCACCGGCCAACTATTTCCTGATCGGCATGGTGAGCGCTTATGTGCTGTTCCTGGTACTCGGGGCGGGCGGCTGGCTCGCGGCAATAGGCGCGGTGGCATTCTCATTCTCCTGTTTTAACGTCATTAACCTGGAAGCAGGGCACATTTCGCAGGTGATCGCGATCATGTATGCGCCGGGCGTGCTTGCCGGTGTGATACTGGCATTTCGCCGTAATTGGCTGGCAGGAGCGGCGCTTACCGCATTTTTCCTTTCGCTGGAACTGTATGCCAACCACGTGCAGATTACCTACTATCTCGGGATTGGTATCATAATCCTGGTAATCATGGAAAGTATCACCCTGATTAAAAAAGGCCTTGCAAAAGACCTGGTGATGATCCTGGGAGGGCTTGCCCTGGCGGCGGTTGTTGCCGTTGGCACGCACACGACGAGGCTCTGGAACGCTTATGACTATACCAAGGAAACGATCCGCGGGAAATCGGAGCTTACGACAACGGGCAAGGATGCTGCTGCTAAAAAGGGCACCGGGCTGGATAAAGAATACGCATTCACGTACAGCTATGGCGTGGGGGAATTGCTTACCCTGGTGATTCCGAACGCGTACGGAGGTGCTTCGTACGGTCCGCTGTCGAATACATCCGAAACTTACAAAACGCTTACAGGTCGCGGTGTTGACGCTGCTACTGCTCAGAACATAGTTCAGCAATTGCCGCTCTACTGGGGTGATCAGCCGATTATGGGTGGCCCCAACTACATTGGCGCTATTGTATTCTTCCTGTTTGTGCTTGGGTTGTTTATTGTTAAAAGCCCATTGAAATACTGGGCTGCGGGGGTGATTGTGCTTTACGTGATCTGGGCGCTTGGAAAGAGTTTGGCTGGTATCAATTACCTGTTTTTCGATTACTTCCCAATGTTCAACAAGTTCCGGGCGATGACGATGGTGATCTCGCTGGCACAACTTCTGATGGTGCTCGTAGGCGTTTTAGCATTGGTGACCATAGCTCAAAAAAAGATTACTGCAAAAGAATTACAGAAGCCTTTCCTGATATCAACAGCCATTACCGGAGGGCTGATGCTGATTATGGCATTATTGCCGGGGTTGTTTTTCAGCTTCAAAGGGCTTAACGATGCGCAGTTCTCACAGCAGTTTGCACAAATGGCACAAGATCAGGCATTTGGTCAACAGATCATGAATGCTGTCATCCAGGACCGTGAAGGCCTCATGAAGGGCGATGCGATCCGTGGATTGATATTCATAGCATTGGCCGCAGGGCTGGTATGGTTCTATGCCCAGGATAAGCTCAAATCGACAGTATTTTACGGCGTGCTGCTTGTGCTGGTTATTTTTGATTTATTCGGAGTGGATAAGAGGTACCTCAACAACGATGACTTTGTAAGCGCTTACGTGGCTCAGAGTGTTACTACCCCGTCGCCGGCCGACGAGCAAATCCTCCGCGATACCGATCCGGACTATCGGGTGTATGACGTGGCTTCTCAGGGAGGGCCGTTCAACAGCGCACAGGCATCTTATTTTCATAAATCGCTGGGCGGGTATCATGCTGCCAAAATGCGCCGCTACCAGGAGCTTTTTGAAAATCAGTTCTTTACCGAAAAGCCCAATATGGAAGTGCTGAATATGCTGAATGCCAAGTATTTCATCACGCCGGACCAGCAAGGTAACAAAGTTGCGCAGCCCAACCCGCAGGCCTACGGCCACGCGTGGTTTGTGAAGTCCTTTAAAGTTGTGCCGAATGCGGATGCCGAAATGGCCGCGTTGCGCACGGTGAACCTGCGTACGGAAGCCGTGATCGACCAGCGTTTTGCATCCAAACTGGAAGGCCTTAAAGCAGGTGCCGACTCGACGGCTAAAATCAGCCTGGTATCCTACAAACCGAACGAACTGGTGTATGAAACCAACTCAAACGCGGAAGGATTGGCAGTGTTTTCGGAGATTTATTACAATGTCCGCAACGAATGGAAAGTGACGATCGACGACAAACCTGCGGATATGTTGCGGGCCAATTACGTGTTGCGTGCGCTGCGTGTACCTGCGGGCAAACACACGATCAAGTTCCGTTTCGAGCCAGTATCAGTGGCCGTGGGTAGTAAAATCGACCTTGTGAGCTCGCTATTGCTTATAGGGTTGATCGCGGGTGCCCTCTTTGTTGAATCGAAAAGAAAGAAGAGCGTATGACCGATCGCCGCTATCCTATTGGCCCTGTTGCGTTGAAAGAGGCTTATTCCGGCGACGAAGTCCGCGAATTCATACGCATTATTGCCGAAATTCCGGAAGAATACCGAAAGCGGGTCGGGAACCTCTCGGATGAGGATTTGTTGAAAACATATCGGGAGGGAAGTTGGAATATCCGGCAGCTTGTTCACCACGTGGCCGACTTGCAGTTTGTGCATTACCTGCGGATGAAAAAGGCGATCACCGAACCGGATTATAATGAGGTAACACTCATCGATATGAACGCCTGGGCCTTTACACCCGATTCCCTGAATGTGCCCATCGAGGCCTCTTTGGCCATTTTGGAAGGAACGCATGCCCGTTACGCCTACCTTGCGGGAACGTTAAACGACGAACAATTCGCGCGTCGTTATTTGCACCCCGTCCGCGGGTTCTGGCTCGATCAGAGGCAGGCACTGGCGATGTCGGTATGGCATGTGAAACATCACCTGGCGCATATTGATCTGGCGTTGGGTAATATCGAATAAAATGTCTCAGGTAACGGGTAAATATCTCATTATCATTGGCCTGTTGGTGATACTGGTGGGTGTTGTCGTGTATTTTCTCAGCGACAAACTGCATTGGCTTGGCCGGTTGCCGGGCGACATTCGTGTTGAAAAGGAAAATTTTCGGTTCTACTTCCCGATTACCACCATGTTACTCCTCAGCGGTTTGCTGAACCTGCTGATCTGGCTTTTCCGGAAATTCATGAATTAGTGTGACTGATTCTCTATCAGCTTAATAACCAGGGTTATAAATTCGTCTGAAAGGGCGGATGCGTTTGGGAGAGAACAAAATATCATTCATCTTTAAGCCACTTGAATGATTGGTTCCCTAACACACTATTTCATGGAATTTTTCGAACAGCTCACCCGCTTTCTGGCGCAATGCCAGACCGAAAACCTCAAAACCTCTCACTTCGCTGGCAAGCTGGAAGGGCTCAAAATCAAGATCAGTTTTGGAAAAGGCAATCCTGCGCGGGTGCCGTGGATCGCATTTCTGGCGCCCGGGCAGCACATCAGCAATGGCATTTATCCATTCTATCTTTTTTACAAAAGCCAACAGTTATTGGTATTGGCCTTTGGCGTAAGCGAAACACTTTCTCCCGAAATACCGTGGCAGCAATCCGACGCGGAAACGATCAATAGTTATTTTAAAAGGCATGGGCTGGGCAAGCCGGCAAGATACGGCGGCTCGTTCGTATTCCGGGTTTATGAAGTTGCGGATCTGGATAAACAGCAAGTTGAGGCGGATTTACAGGAGATGTTGGGTATTTATAAGGCTACCCTTTCGGGCAGCATAACCGGGCACCCGCAGTTTGACTATCAGGCATTTCATCAAATGGCGTTGGAATGCGGCCTGCAAATCGATCCGGAGCTCGTACTTCGGTTTACAGCGGCACTCATAGCAAAGCCATTTGTAATCCTGACGGGCCTTTCAGGTGCCGGAAAGACGCGGTTGGCGCATGCATTTGCACAATGGATTTGTGAAACGGAAGATCAGATCTGTCTGGTGCCGGTAGGAGCCGATTGGACCAACCGTGAGCCACTCCTGGGCTTTCCGAATGCGCTCGAACCTGGACAATACGTAAAGCCCGAAAGCGGCGTCGTAGATCTGCTGATATCCGCCGAAATCAATGCGGATAAACCGTATTTCCTGATCCTCGATGAAATGAACCTGAGCCATGTCGAACGGTATTTTGCCGATTTTCTGAGCGGAATGGAGTCGGGTGAGCCCATCCGTCTGCATAATGAAACTGCCGGTGGGGTGCCGCCGCGCGTTCGGGTAACGCCCAATTTGTTTATCGTTGGAACGGTGAATATTGATGAAACGACTTACATGTTCAGTCCCAAGGTACTCGACCGGGCCAGTGTGATCGAGTTCAGTATCCTGAAAGAGGAAATGCAGAAATTTCTGAAATCCGGGCCAATCCCTGCCGCCGGCAGCCTCGCGGGAAATGGGGCAGATGTGGCCGAGGCATTCGTGGCTATGGCGCGCAACAGTGTGCCGGAAAGCCCGGTTCGGGCGCAGCTCTCCGATGAATTGCTGGCATTGTTTGAAATACTAAAGCCGGCGGGAGCAGAATTCGGCTACCGGAGTGCTGCCGAAATCCTGCGGTTCGCGGGGGTGATCCACCAACTTGGGGCCAAATGGCCGGTGCAGAAAGTGATGGACGCGGCTTTGATGCAAAAGCTTTTACCTAAAATCTACGGCTCCCGCAGGAAGCTGGAACCCGTGTTGAAAGCGTTAGGCAAGCGTTGTTTGGCTGATCCGGACCTGCTGGACGACTACCTGGCGGGTAAGAAAGATTTATTGGGTCCGGAAGAGGTGTATTACCCGGCGGCATTGGAGAAAATCAGGCGCATTTACAGAAACCTGATCGATCATGGCTTCGCCAGTTTTGCGGAAGCCTGATGGAGGGGAATGAGCTCCTGATAAGCGCCGAAACGACCGACGGGGTTGTTTCGGTGCACATTATCGCCGAAGAACGCAATGAACCGACCATTTTTGAACTGGACGAATGGGAAGCATTTGAGCATGGCGAGGCACGTATCCAATTGCTGGAAGGTTGTTTTTATGAATATGAGGTGCTGGGTGATTTTGTGCTTCGGTCGTCACCAGCCGTGGTACCTTCCCGCATCAATCTGGCAATGGGACGGCTTACACCGCATGTTTATGTAGGTACGCTGACGATCGAAGTGCTGCGGCTTTCGGATAACGCCTGTTGCGGAGAAATAAAAGTAGAAATCCGCTCTAAAAAAGCCAGCTATCGAACCGACTATCGCCTGATGCTGGAAGGAATCACCGAGCACTGCACCGATTTGTTGTTCTACTACAACGCGCCCGTTACTCATCCCTTCACACCCGACTACCAGACCGATCCGCAGACGCTCTACCAGCGGTTTGCATTCGTGAATGCCGTGCTCATGAGCCGGAGGTTTGAAATAGCATTTCAGAAAATAGTGCGGAATCCGATCATGAAATGGCAGGGGCAAGAAGCAGAAAAGGATATCCGAAACGCTGGGCGCGCTGATCGGAGTACTCTAAATCAGCTGAGAAAAAGAGGCAATCGCATTGTGCTTTCGGATCACCATATCCTTAAAAAACGAATGGTTTCGATACCCTCCCGGATAACGGTCGGTTCGAAAACCGACTCCTTGGATACGCCCGAAAACCGCTTCGTAAAGCACGCGTTGGAGGTTTTTGCGGGCTTTGTGAACCATATTAAGCGGATTGCGCCGGAGCGTAGCCGCTTCTGGCACGAGGCTGCCGTATTGGAAAACCATTTGAATCAGATGCTTTCGGCCCCGTTGTTTAAAGAGATAGGAAAGCCGGTCCGACTTGTATTGAATGGTCCTGGCCTGGTCCGGAAAGAAGGGTATAAACAAATCCTGCGGGTGTGGCTGATGTTCGATCTGGCTGCGCGACTGGTTTGGCGCGGTGGCGACGATGTGTATCATGCAGGGAAAAAGGATGTTGCCGTGCTGTACGAGTACTGGCTGTTTTTCGAACTGCTTGATATTGTAAAAAGTGTATTTGCCATAGAACCGGCGCATATAGGTAATCTGGTGAAGCCAACGAAAAATGGATTGGGGTTGCAACTCAAACAAGGTCATCATTTGCCGGTCAGTGGTGTTTTCGATGCTGGTTCCCGGAAGCTCAATGTGGAATTCAGTTTCAACAGGTCTTTTTCCGGGCACAACGATTATCCGCAGGCCGGCAGCTGGACCACCGGAATGCGGCCGGATTTTACATTGTCGATCTGGCCCGCCGGCGTTACGCAGGCCCAGGCCGAAACCGAGGAACTAATCGTGCACATTCATTTTGATGCCAAATATAAGGTAGAATCGGTGGCGGGCGTATTTGGAGAAGATGAGGTACGGCTCGCTTCGGGTGAGCCTCAACCTGATCACACGCGGGACGATCTGTTAAAAATGCATAGCTATAAGGACGCCATACGCCGGACTGCGGGCGCATATGTGCTCTACCCGGGCGCAGATGGGAAGGTTTACAAGAGAAAAGGGTTCCATGAACTGATTCCGGGCCTGGGCGCATTCGCGATACGGCCCTCTAAAACCGATAGTGGCCGCGAGGAACTGAAACGCTTTCTGCTCGACGTCGTAGCGCATTTTCAGAACCGGGCTTCGCAACGTGAAAAAGTTGCGTTCCGTAGTTTTGATATTTACAACAATCAGGCATCGGCGGATATGAGAGAGCTGCTGCCGGAAGCGTTTGGTAAAAACCGTGATCTGATTCCCGACGAAACTTTTGTGTTGGTCGGATATTACAAGAACGGCGAGCATCTCAACTGGATCCGAACGCACAATCTGTACAATTTCCGCACCGGCGCCAGAAGCGGGTCGCTGTCACTGGGCGTAGCCGAAGTGAATGCGCGGTATCTGCTGCTGCACGGACCGGGCCAGCCGCTGTCGGGTATGCTCTTCAAGCTGCATAACAGGGCGCCGAGGTTGTTTTCTAAACAAGATTTGATACAAAAGGGATATCCGGCGCCCTCCCGGGAATTGTATCTGGTGTATGCCACAGATCCGGAAGTTGAGCCGGAGTTTGCGGGGATGCGCTGGGATGTGACACGGCTTCCCGGCTACCGCGCCAACCGGGCATCCGGCCTGCCGTTCTCCGTCAGCCTGACAGAACTCATGAAAGTGCTGGTAAAATGATAGCCGTTTTTTTCGGTAGTATTTGCGGTGCCGGTCTTTTCTTAAACATATCCGAAAAGTTTATAAGTCTCAATCCGGCATATTCAATGAAGATTCTAACACTTGCTGCTGTATTTCTCCTGACTTCCCTCAACGTTTTCTCCCAGGCCAAGCTGAGCATTGTCTTTATCGGCAATAGCATTACTCAAGGTAAGGGCGGAGACAACGGTTTTCCTCCACCTACACACGCCGTCAACTATTTGAAAGCACAAAAGGGCATCGACGACGTCTTGTACGCGAACGTCGGGCGCAGCGGTTCCACTACGGTAGACTGGCTCCCGGAGACAGGCAAGTATTTCACGCTAGCCACTACCGCTGCCGATAGTTTGTATCTCAAAAAAGACCATCAGCTATTGTTCTCGATGAAGCTCGGGACTAATGACAGTGCGATACAAGGTCCAAACGGCTCGCCGGTTTCAAAGGAAAGCTATAAAAAGAATATGCAGACAATCGTTTCAGAGCTGCTGAAACGGTATCCGGGAAGCAAAGTCATCATTCATCACCCGATCTGGTACAGCACCAATACCTATAATCGGTCAAAATATCTGGCGGAGGGGTTGGAGCGGCTTCAAACGTATGTTCCGGAGCTCGATGCGTTGATCAGGGAATACAAAACCACCGAACCCGGACGTGTTTTCAAAGGGGATACCAAAGCATTTAAATACTTCAAAAAACATTACCTCAAACTCTTCAAGCCCGAAAATGGACAGCAGGGCGTGTTTTACCTGCATCCCAACGTAGATGGTGTCGCTGTACTGGGCGAGTTTTGGGGGAAAGCGATTAAAAAGAAGGTGCTTTAAGCACCGGCGGAATCCTTCCTGACAGGCTTCAAGCCCCTCATTGCTTTTAACCCGATAGCAGGGCTTTGCACCGGAATGGACAGGAGCTTTTCTTCGGTTTCGGGTTCGACGTATTCACGGTAGCCGGTCAGGTAGCGTTGTATGATGAAATCTTCTTCCCGTTCGAACTGGACTGAGGACTGGTCGATAAGCGATGAAATGTTGTACAACTTTTTATGCCAGAGCAGGGCATTGAGGTTACCGTCGAAATGGTAATGGTTCTCAAAGCCACGGTCAAATTTGAAAACGATCGGTTTGCCCGCGTTAGCAAGTAGGCTCTCGGGCGTACCCGTCAATGTGATCGGGATGTAGGTCTTTTTATCGTAAATAAATCCTCCGTGGGTGTTTTTGATATATTCCCGCATCTGTCGTGGTGCGTCGCCTACGAGGAGGACATCCACGAGCAGGATATGTTCCGTGGCATAAAACTGGCCGGGGTTCTGTATGAGCGGGAGCTGGGAAATTCGGATCATCTGACAATTATTCCTTGGTATGGGCGTAAAATTAGCTAACATTCCCATTGTCACAATCATCCCCGAAAAGAGCACGGGACAGGTATAACAATTTTTACACGATCACTTGTTGCAGTAAATCCGGCGAAATATATTGAGCGGAAATAATTGTCACCATGGTAAAAACATACAGGTTTATCGCCCTCCTCGGCGACGGTCGCGAGCGATACAGCGACAAAGAATTGAATGCAGAATGGCCCACTGAGCCGATTGTGATTGATGCGTTCGGCTTTTCGGACGTTTACCGGTATTCAGGAGTGGTTTTTCTGAACGAAGAATGGTTCGGGAAATACAGCAAAAACTGGCGGAACGATACTACCGAGATCGATAAGCTGCTGGTGAATTTGGTTAAATATTCAGCGAAGGAAGCGCACTCCGAGAACCTGGCTAAGATTAAAAGCTACCTGGCTTCCCCGCCCGAGACGGTCGAGGAAGCCGTAGCGCTTTGGAGAACCTTTTACGATCCTTCATTGAAAACTATTTAATGATTAACCATTTTCAGGGCGCCTTCACTGTACCTTGCTCCGGTGTCGGGGTAGCGGGCAATGAGGGCGTCGATGGTTTTCAGGTCTTCGGCTGAAAGGCTTACCTCGAGTGCGCCGGCGTTCTCTTCCAGGTATTTGCGTTTTTTAGTACCTGGGATCGGGATAATGTCGTCGCCTTGTGCGAGCACCCATGCAAGCGCGAGTTGCGCAGGCGTGCATTGCTTGTCCGCAGCGATTTCGGCAAAGCCGCTTACAAGTTTGGCATTATTATCGGCTACATCTCCCTGGTACCGTGGCAAGGTGCGGCGGAAGTCGCTTTCTGCAAGTGTTTCTGTATTCAGTGTATTGGTGACGAGCCCTCTGGCCAATGGTGAATAAGGGACCAGCGAAATGCCCAACTCGCGGATTGTATCGAGGATCGTTCCTTCCACATCGCGGGTAATGACCGAATATTCGCTTTGCAATGCGGCGATCGGATGCACGGCATGGGCTTTGCGAATGGATGCCGCGGAAGCTTCACTCAGACCCAGGTAACGGACTTTGCCTTCCTTCACCAGCTCGGCCATGGCACCAACCATTTCTTCCACAGGCACATTCGGATCAACGCGGTGGGCGTAATAAAGGTCGATGGTGTCAATTTTCAGCCTTTTCAGGCTGTTTTCCACGGCGACCTTCATCCAGGCGGGTGAACCGTCGAAGTAGGCGCCGGCGGAGTTGCGGGGTGTGCCAGTCTTGTCGCCGTAGCGGAACCCGAATTTGGTGGCTATGAAAATCTTGTCGCGGTTCGGTACCAACACTTGTGATATCAGTTTCTCGTTTTCACCGTCGGCGTACATGTCGGCGGTGTCCCAAAAATTGATGCCGAGGTCGAGGGCGCGGTGCAGCGTGGCAATGCTCTCGGTGTCGTCGGTGGGGCCATAAGCGAAGCTCATGCCCATGCAGCCTAATCCGATGGCTGATAATTTTTCTTCTGTTTTTCCAAGGCTTCTGTATTGCATTTGTTTGTTGGCTATTGGCTTATGGCCGGGTGGATAATGCAGTATTCAGGATAATCCTGATGGTACAAAGCTACTCTTGAGCGGCGGGTGTCGCTTTATAGTTTTCAAACAGATCTTTATAAAAATCACACAGCCTTTGCGCGTACGTTTCCAGGGGTGAGGCCGGTCTGTTTTTTAAAGAAAATGTTGAAATAGGCAGGGTATTCGAAGCCCAGGCTGTAAGCGATTTCCGACACGTTCCAGTTGGTATGGTTGAGCAGCGCCTGGGCTTCCTTGGTAATGCGTGCCGAAATGTGCTCCGTGGTGGTCTTTCCGGTAATTTCCTTAACCGAGCGGTTCAAATGGTTGGCATGTATCGAGAGGCTTTGGGCATAATCATTGGCGGTTTTCAGGCGCAATGCATTCTCGGGGGTGTCGATCGGGAATTGACGTTCGAGCAGCTCCATAAATAATGAAGTGATCCTGGCCGAAGCATTGATTTGTCGCTCAAATGTCTCGGCCGGCTGCATTTTCATGGCTTCATGGATGATCAGGTGCAGGTAGTTACGCAGCATGCCGTATTTATGCTGGTAATCCGATTCGATTTCTGCCATCATCTTTTTGAAGATCAGGGAAAGCTCTTTTTGCTGCAGTTCATTCACAAAATACACCGGATTCGCTCCGATTTTGAATAGCGGTGAATCCTGTAAAAAGTCTTTGCGCTCAGTGGGATGGACGAACGTTTCGGTAAATAAGGTAAACCAGCCCAGCTGCGATTCCGAGATCGCTTCCCACGAGTAGGGCACCATCGGGTTAGAAAAAAGCAATGCGGGACGGTCTATCTCGATCCATTTGTCGGCATAATGCAGGCGGCCCGTGCCTATAATGAACGAAACTTTATAAAAGTCGCGGCGGCTGTACGGCGTCTTTTTATAGCACGAATTCCTCTCAAATACATTGAAATGTCCGATGCCGGCATTGTTCAGCGACAAGTCCGTTGGATTGGCTTGTGGTACGCGACGGTAGAATTCCTGGATTGATTCAGTATGGCTCATAGTGTAATATTATAAAATTCAAATAACAGATGCGACGGTGAAAGTTTCCGGGGAGCTCGAATTAATCGCTTTTTAATTTCGAAGCGACCGGCTTTTGACGGATATTGGACTATTCAAAATATGTTAGAATGGATCACAGAGGTAGTCCGGGTGGATTTTAATTTTGAATGACTGAATGGCTGAATGACTGAATATTATACTCCCTCATTCAGTCATCCAATCATTCACTCATTCACTCATTCAACATTAGCTATGTCCCACCGCAAACCAACCAGTGAACTAACCCCAAAGGCCTTCGCGGCCGTGCGGGAACTTGAAAAGTACGTGGCTTCCACAAGTCTCGACAAAGTGCATTACAAACTGATCAAAATCCGCGCCTCGCAGATTAATGGGTGCGGGTTTTGCCTGGACATGCATGCACGTCAGGCCCGCGAAATGGGCGTGAGCGAGCAGCGTATCTATATGTTAAGCGCCTGGCGAGAGGCGAATATTTACACGGAAGAAGAAAAGGCAATTCTGGCACTCACCGAACAAGTGACGCTCATCAGCCAGGGTGTGAGCGACGAGGTCTATGGGCGGGCAGTAGCCCTGCTCGGGGAAGAATATACCAAAGCTGTGGTAATGGGTGTGGTGGCGATCAGCGCCTGGAATCGTATCATGATCACCGACCAGGTGGCGGTTAATCCTCAGGAGAGTTATGTTTAACAGTCGCCCTATCCAGATGAGCAGCCAGTCGGAAAAAGCCGATTTGCTCAAAAAGCTGCATCATAGTGGGAGAATGCTCGTGCTGCCTAATATTTGGGACGCTGCCGGCGCAGTATTGCTCGAAAAACTGGGCTATCCGGCAGTGGCTACGGCTAGTGCCGCCATTGCGCGTGCCCATGGCTACGAGGATGGCGAGCGGATCCCGTTTGATTTCCTGCTGGGCATTGTAGCTCAAATCGTAAAAACGGTAAACGTGCCGGTTACGGTAGATATCGAAGCGGGTTATGCAGCCGACAACGAAATGCTGAGGTCGAATATTCGTCGCCTCATCGCCGCTGGTGTCGCGGGTATCAATATCGAGGATTCCGATGTGCGTACGCATGAACTGCTGCCGGTGGGTGAGCAGGTGGAGAAGCTGAAAGTGATCGGGCGGGTAGCAGAAAGGGAAAATACGAGGCTGTTTATCAATGCCCGTACGGATATTTTTCTCGTGAATCCCGAATTGTCGGAAGACCAAAAGCTGGCACTGGCGATCGAGCGCGGGCGGGCGTACCTGGAAGCGGGTGCTGACGGCATTTACCCGATCTTCGCGACGGGGGAAGAGACGCTCAAGACGTTGGTGAATGCATTGAAGGTACCTATCAATGTAATTGCCAAAAGTGATGCGCCTGATTTGGATGTGCTTCAAACACTCGGTGTAGCACGTGTGAGCTTCGGTCCGAACTTGCATCGGGCGACGCTGTTGTCGATGGAGGCGTTGATGAAAGAGGTAAAGGAAAGTCTCAGCCATAAACCGGTTACGGACTTGCTCATGTGACGCGATGATGGCTTTTTACGTATAGTATGGAAATCTCCCGGAGGCCGCAACCGGGAGATTTTCTATTTTTAGATCAAAATTAGGATTTACTTTGTACCTGTATCCAACGAACTTAATCCCTTATCACGCTCAGCACTATGCAGGAGGACATTCTTTTTCAGATCAGCAACAAATTAAAGGAAATCAGGAAAAGTAAGGGAGTTACCCTTCAGGAGATTGCCGACGAAGCGGGCGTGACGAAAAGCCTTGTGTCCCAGATTGAAAACAGCCGGACGATTCCATCGCTACCGGTGATGCTGGGGTTGATCAAGGCATTGGATATTGACCTGAACGTGTTTTTCAAGGATATCATTTCCACTGCGCCGGGCGAAAATGTGCTGGTCCGACGGAAGGAGGAGTACCAACCTTTTACTAAAGAAAACGCAAAAGGGTACTTCTATCAGCGCATTTTTAGCAAGCAATTCAAGGATAATCATATCGACGTGGTGCTGCTGCGCCTCGAAAAGGACGCGAAGCGGCCGATGGTGCGTACCAATGCATTCGAATTTAAGTATGTGCTTTCAGGCGCGGTGGAATATACCGTTGGGAAAAATAAATACATCCTGAATCAGGGCGATTCCATGTTTTTTGATGCGAACGAACTGCACAACCTCAAATGCAGTGACTGTGACGAGGCGGTACTGCTCGTTATTTACTTCTTCAACGAGGCTCAATAGCCTTTTCAGGATATTCTTCTTGTTAAATATTAATTAACATTTACTTAACTTTTAATCGGGGTTAGTTCACTAGCTTTGCGGTGTTCGAGGTTTTGTTATGCCTAATTTTAAATATTAGTTAACTTTTGCTTGTTCGTTAAAGGGATTTGCGGTATTTTTCAGCTGTAAACCAATGTTGCTTTGGGGTCGGTGGAATATGAAAGTTAAATTCTGCTAAACATTTTGGCTTGAATAGCCTTCCCGCCAAAAGGCAGACATGGCTTATGACAAAGTTTAGTATTAGTTCACCAATTATACCAAGTAAGATGTCGATAGAACTGGTAGTTTTCGATATGGCAGGTACGACTGTCAAGGATAAAAATTTTGTAGGGATTGCATTTCAGCAGGCGATGCGATCGCAGGGATATGAGATCGCGATCGAGCATGTGAACCCGCTGATGGGTTACGAGAAGCCGCTGGCAATTAAAATGATGCTCGAAGTGCGCGAGTCCGACAAGTCGAAGATTACGGCGGAACTGGTGGATACCATTCATACCCATTTTGTGAACGGGATGATCGCGTTCTATCAAACGACCACCGAAATTGCACCGCTGCCGCATGTGGAAGAGACTTTTGCCGCGCTCCGCGGGCGAGGTGTTAAAATTGCACTGAATACCGGTTTCTCCCGCGACATTGCGGATGTGATCGTGAGCCGGCTAGGTTGGAAAGATAAAATCGATTGCCTCGTAGCCAGCGATGAAGTGCCTTACGGGCGCCCTTACCCTGACATGATCCGTAAAATCATGGCTGAATTGGGAGTTACATCGGCCGAGTGTGTTGCCAAAGTAGGTGATACCGAAGTAGATATCAACGAAGGGATTAATGCAGGCTGCAAGTATGTGATCGGAGTTACGACCGGCGCATTTACCCGCGAGGAACTGCTGCCTTACAAGCCTACGCATATCATTGACGATATCGCCGAAGTGCCGGGCATCATCTCGGCCAGTCACGAAATGGCTGTCTAAGATTCATTCACTCACATTCATATCAGATTTAAAAGCATGAGCAAATCTGCGATTGTCATCGGCGCGGGGATAGTAGGGTTGGCGACGGCAAGGGCTTTGGCCACAAGGGGTTACCAGGTAACAGTTATCGAGCGTTCTTCGCAAGCCGTGGGGGCATCCATCCGCAATTTTGGGATGGTATGGCCGATCGGCCAGCCGGAAGGTACATTATATGAGAGGGCCTTGCACGCTAAAAGCATCTGGAAAGAGGTGCTGGAAGGCGCGAAATGCTGGTCACAAGAAGCGGGAAGCCTGCATATGGCCTACCAACAGGATGAGTTGGAAGTGATCCAGCAGTTTGTGGAGGTTAGCCCTTATCGTCCTGTGAGTTTCCTGAATGCAGAACAAACGCTCGCGAAATCGCCGGCTGTGAATCCTGACGGATTGCTGGGGTCGTTGTATTCGGCGGATGAAATGATCGTCGACCCGCGTGAAGCCATTGCGGCAATTCCCGGTTACCTTACTGCCGCATTAGGTGTTACATTTACCTGGAATACAGCGATTTCGAAGGTGACCTATCCTGCTGTGTTTTCGGGTTCGAAAAGCTGGTCTGCTGACGAGATCTTCGTTTGCAGCGGCCAGGATTTTGAAACGCTTTACCCCGAACAGTTTTCGGCGGCACCGCTGATCAAATGCAAGTTGCAGATGATGCGCCTTGAAGCGCAGCCTGACGACTGGCGCATTGGCCCTGCGCTATGCGGGGGATTGTCTTTCATTCACTATCATGGGTTCAAAGCGGCGGCGTCACTGCCCGGCCTGAAGGCCCGGTATGAAAGCGAATATGCCGAATACCTCAAATGGGGTATTCATGTCATGGCGTCGCAAAACGGTCTGGGTGAGATCACGGTAGGTGATTCGCATGAATATGCGCTCACTTTCGATCCTTTCGACCGGGAGTTTATCAATACTATGATCCTCGACTACCTGGGTACATTCGCGCAGTTTAAATCGCCGAAAGTGTTCCAGAGCTGGCACGGGATCTATCCTAAGATGACGAATGGTGCCACGGAGATTGTTTTAAAGCCGGAAAGCGGCGTGACGATCATCAATGGCCTCGGTGGAAACGGCATGACCCTTTCGTTTGGACTTTGCGATGAAGTTGTTGGTGGAACTTACCAATCCTAAATTCCGATATATGCTTGCAAAAATTTCCTGTGCGCTGGCGGCCACATTGCTGCTGACTGCATTTCATCCCCGGTTCGAAGAAGCTTCGTCGGGACAGGCCGGGTCTGACGAAAAGCCGACGGGTATTGAACACGTCATTGTGATTGGTGTCGATGGATTGAGTCCCGATGGTATCAAAAAGGCGGAAACGCCGAATATCGACCGGATGGTGGCCAACGGTGCGGTGAAATGGAACGTGCGGACGGTGCTTACCTCTGCAAGCAGCCAGAACTGGGCGTCGATGATCATGGGCGCAGGCCCGGAGCAGCACGGGATTATCAATAATGACTGGGAGTTGGACAAACATACGCTCCCGCCCATCGTGCAGGAGGCCGACGGCCGCTTCCCGACGATTTTCAGCATTTTACACAAAGCAAAGCCCAATGCTGAAATTGGTGCAGTATACCATTGGAGTGGTTTCGGGAGATTATTCCAGAAGAATGCGGTGAATTACGACAAGCACTTCTCAACCGAAGATTCTACTGCAACTGATTTTATTCAGTATATCAAAAACAAAAAGCCGGTATTGGGTTTCGTGCATTTCGATCACGTAGACCACGCCGGCCATCACGACGGCCATGGTTCAGTGCCGTATTATCAGTCCGTTACGAAGGCGGATTCATTGATCGGTAAAATTCTGGCGGGCATTAAGGATGCCGGCATTGCCGAAAAGACGCTGGTAATCCTCTGGGCCGACCACGGCGGAATAGGCAAAGGTCATGGCGGCGCAACACCGCAGGAGGCGGAGATAGCAGGAGTATTTTATGGGGCCGGTGTAAAGAAAGGCTATTCCATTCAACAGCAAGTTTATACTTACGACCTTGCTTCGACGATCGCATTTGTGCTGGGAGTAGAGCAGCCTTATGCGTGGATCGGTCGTCCGGTGAAGCCGGGTTTAAATGGGTTTGATGAACCTAAAAACCTCTGGCTCGGCGAAAAACCGTAAATTGGCTCAAAGCATAAAACCCTGAACCCTGCGCATGGCAGCTGTACACAACCGAACGGAAGGCGACATTAATTTATCATCCGCGCGTCAGGACTGGTATGCGGTCATCAGCGACTCCGAAACGTCGGGCTACCTGCACGAAGATGCGGAGTATTTTCTCCATCAGTCGCTTTCGACGCCCTGCCTGGATGTGCTCGTTTCCTGCGAAGGCATTTACCTGACCGACGTGCAGGGCAAGCGCTACATGGATTTTCACGGTAATAATGTGCACCAGCTTGGTTACCGGCATCCTTATGTGATCGAAAAGCTGAAAGCGCAAATGGATATCCTCCCGTTTTCACCGCGCAGGTATACCAATATTCCGGCCATTGAGTTGGCCAAAAAGCTTGGTAATCTCATGCCCGGAGATCTCAATCGAGTACTTTTTGCACCGGGAGGCACATCGGCGATCAGCATGGCTTTGAAACTGGCCCGCATCGTGACGGGCAGGCATAAGGTAGTGTCGCTCTGGGATTCGTTTCATGGCGCTTCGCTGGATGCCATTTCTGCAGGTGGCGAACTCGATTTCCGGAAAGATATGGGGCCGCTGATGCCCGGTGTGGAGCGCATTCCGCCGCCAATGACTTACCGCGGTCCGTTTGCTGCGGCCGGAAACGGCGACGTTCCTTATGCCGACTATCTCGAATATGTCATTGAAAAAGAAGGTGATATCGGTGCTTTTGTGGTTGAAACTATCCGTAATACCGATGTACAGATCCCTTCGCAAGCCTATTGGCAGCGTGTACGGGAGATTTGCACCAAACATAAAGTGCTCCTGATTCTGGACGAAATTCCGATCGCATTCGGGCGGACGGGAAAGATGTTTGCCTTCGAGCATTACGGCTTTGAGCCGGATATTGTGTGCCTGGGTAAAGGGTTGGGAGGTGGTGTGATGCCGATGGCCGCCATCGTGGCGCGTGATAGCTATAATGTGGCGCAGAGTGTTTCGTTGGGACATTTCACGCATGAGAAAAGCCCGCTGGGGAGCGTGGCGGCATTGGCAATGCTGGATTTTATCGAGCAAAACGACCTGCTTGCCAAAGTGAATGCCGATGAGGAATTTATGCGTGTGGAGCTGGAAAAACTGAAAGACAAATATCCGCTTATCGGCGAGGTGCGCGGTATCGGTCTACTATGGGGCGTGGAACTGGTGAAAGACCGCGGGACGAAGGAAAAGGCTGTGCAGGAAGCCGAAACGGTGATGTACGAATGCCTGAAAAACGGTTTGAGCTTCAAGGTGTCGCAAGGGAATGTGGTGCAGCTTTCGCCGCCGCTCATTATCACCCGCGAGCAACTGAGAGAAGCATTGCAGATTCTGGAAAAAGCCATCGAAACGGCTTCGGTTTTGGTATAGAAAACTCAACACTTAACCATATGCGCCTGAAAGAAGCACTTACGCGATCGAATACGTTTTTTGTCAGTTGGGCGGTTGTCGCTTCCTTTGGGACTTATTTCTGCATGTACGCTTTTCGCAAGCCGTTTAATGCGGGACTTTACCAGGGGCTCGAACTCGGCGAGGTGAGTTACAAGGCAATTCTGATCATTTCGCAAGTGGCGGGGTACACGCTCTCCAAATTTGCGGGGATTAAAGTGATTTCTGAATTAAAGCATAATGCGCGGGTCAAGCTGGTGATCGGGCTGATCCTCATTGCCGAGCTTGCATTGCTCTGTTTCGGGTTGGTCCCGTATCCCTACAATTTCGTTTTTATGTTCATGAATGGCTTGCCGCTCGGGATGGTTTATGGCGTGGTGTTCAGCTTTCTGGAGGGGCGTCGGTTTACCGAAATGCTGGCAATGGGGTTGAATATAAGTGTAGTGGTGGCGTCGGGGATTCTCAAAACGACCTATATTGAAGTCCACGGCTTATTTCCCGGTATCTCGGAGTTCTGGATGCCGTTTTTTATGGGACTGCTTTTCCTGCCGCTGTTTCTGATGTTCGTATGGATGCTTTCGGTGATCCCCAAGCCGACAGCCGAAGACATTGCCTTGCGTACAGAGCGCGTCCCTATGACGAGCGCGGACAAGCGGCTCGTGATGCGGCAATTTGGCTTCCCGATTATTTGTCTCGTCATTTTCTACGCCACACTGGTAGTAGTGCGCGATTTCCGCGACAATTTTACCATCGAAATCTGGAACGAGATCGATTCGCATTGGGGTAGCAGTGTGCTCACCACCACCGAAATGATCACGGGTATCGTAGTGCTGGTAATCATTGGCGGACTGGCATTTGTGCGGGACAACCTCACGGGCTTCAAGCTCACCTACCTCATTCTCTTTGCAGGGATTACCCTGATCGGCGTAGGGACGTTGCTGTTCGAAAAGTCGGTGATTAGTGGTTTCGACTGGATGCTGATGGTGGGTTTGGGCTTGTTCCTGGCTTATACTGTGCTGCAGACAGTCGTTTTCGAGCGGATGATCGCATTGTATCGCATCAAAGCGAATGCAGGGTATTTTGTATACATCTGCGAAAGTATCGGCTATATGGGCAGCGTAGGACTGCTGCTTTACAAGGAATTTTTCATGAAAGACCTGAGCTGGTCGCGGGTGTTGATGCAGTTTTCATACCTGCAATTCTGTCTCGGGCTGTTGTTGCTCGCTGCCAGCAATATCTACTTCGATAAATACCGGTCGGGGCGTTCGGCTTCCAAAGTCGGTACGCCGTTTGCTGCGGCCTGATTATTGCTGAAAGGGCATAAAAAAAAGGAGGTGCAAGTGCCCTCCTTTTTAACATCTCAATTTCACCTTTCAATTTTTACTAAAACCTATTTTGTCGTTTTAAGCTCCACGATGGCTGCTTTCTGAGCCGGTGTTTGCGTATTATATGGGTTCACTTTAGTCGCTTTCGGTGGTGCCGGTGTCTCTATAACCGGGGTTGACGCTGGCAACGCATTCTTGATTGTATTAGCTGATTTATTGTCGTCTGCAAATGCAACTGAACTGGTCAATGCGACAACGCTAACGAAGGTCGTGATCAAAGTTTTCATAGCTCTATTTATTTTTTATTCTTGTCTTTGTCTTATTTGATGATGCAAATATAAATGGTATTTTATGAATGACTCTATATTTATTCAATGAATGATCAAACGGTTATGTGAATGGTTTTTATTGTTGATGAGTGATTTAATGGCGTTTGTGGTCTACTTGTATTTTGAAATATTCAAATATTATCCAACATGTTAATAAGATGGTTTTTATTTGAAAAATACAATATTTTGTTTAATTACGTTTTGCCGCAATTTGCTATATTGCCGGTATGGCTAAAATCATCAACCTCAAACCTTTCAAGGAATTTGTACAGTCGGAGTCGCTGGGCGGCGCGATACTGATCATTTGCGTGATCATCTCGCTCATAATCGCCAATTCATCCCTTGCGGACGCGCTCGGAAACCTGCTCAACACGGAGTTGGGTTTTCATACCGAAAGCATCCATTTGCGCTATCCCGCGCTTTTGTGGATCAACGACGGGCTGATGGCCATTTTCTTTCTGCTTGTGGGATTGGAGATCAAGCGGGAGCTCGTCGAGGGTGAGTTATCGTCGTTTAAAAAGGCGGCGTTACCCATTTTTGCGGCATTAGGAGGGGTGTTGGCTCCGGCGGCGATCTACTTTTTAACCAATCAGGGCGAGCCCACCGCTGCCGGCTGGGGTATTCCCATGGCGACGGACATTGCTTTTGCCATTGCGATTATCACCATGCTGGGGAACAAGGTGCCGCCTTCGCTCAAAATTTTCCTCGCAGCTCTCGCTATTGTCGACGACCTTATGGCCATTCTGGTGATCGCCATTTTCTATTCCTCCGAGCTGCATTATAACTACCTGCTTTACGCGGGGGCTATTTTCGGCGGATTGCTGGTGATGAATCGTGCAGGCGTCAAGAGCCTGGCGGCCTACCTTATTCCGGGCGTGTTTATCTGGTATTTTGTGCATCACTCGGGTGTACATGCCACAATCGCTGGCGTGCTCACAGCCTTCGCAATTCCGACCACACCCGACGCCCAGGAGTCGCCACTCGAAAAACTGGAGCATGCCCTGATGAAGCCGGTGAATTTTGTAATCATGCCGGTTTTTGCATTGGCCAATACCAACATTACCTTCGAATCGGGCATGCTTGAAGGGCTTACTACTAAACTTGGGCTGGGGATTATTCTCGGATTGGTAGTGGGTAAGCCGTTGGGTATCAGTTTGCTTTCCTGGCTGACGGTGAAATTGGGTATCAGCAGCATGCCGAGCCGGGCAGGGTGGGCGCATATTATCGGTGTAGGAATGCTGGGCGGCATCGGCTTTACGATGTCGGTGTTTATCGCCTTGCTGTCGTTCCCTGGCGAGGCTCTGGTTTTGGCGGAGGCGAAATTCTCGATCCTCACCGGTTCGATCCTCTCAGGTGTACTGGGTTATCTGACGCTGACCAGCGTGAGCAAAAAGTCGGCACGATAATGGGCTGTTCTGTTTCCAAATGAAGGTGGCGTGGTTTTTGAACGCCATGGAAAATAGATTTTGGATACAACCACGAAGCATCATGCCAGACTCACTGAACCGTATGGTGATCACGCCGGAGCTAAATTACGATCAGCTTACTATTTCCGAAGCGACGCTTGTTCAGCAGCAGCTTCGCGGGCAATTAAACCTGGAACCATTTCGAAAAGACATCAAAACGATCGCAGGCGCTGACATTTCCCTTGCACTTTATAGTGAAACCGTCTACGCCGGATTAGTGGTGCTCAACTACCCTGAACTTCGGCCCATTGCCTATTCGCTGGTGAAAAGCAGCACGATATTTCCCTATGTACCCGGTTATCTCGCATTCCGGGAAATTCCGTCGATTCTGAAAGCCTATGAGCAACTTCCAGTGAAACCTGATGTTATCATGTTTGACGGAAACGGCATTCTCCACGCCCGCAGAATGGGTATCGCTTCGCATTTCGGTGTCATTACTGGCGCAGTCACCATGGGCTGCGCCAAGAAAAAACTCGCTGGGAAATACGCCGAGCCGGGCAATTTCAAGGGCGAATACACGCCCGTAACCGATAAGGGAGATGTGATCGGCTACGCGGTAAGGACGAAAGATAACGTAAAGCCGGTGTTCATTTCGCCAGGCCATCAAATGAGTCTCGAAGACAGCCTCGCCCTCGCGCTCCAATGCATGAGAAAGCATCGCCTACCCGAGCCCACACGCTACGCACATGAGTATGTGAACCGGTTCCGAATAGGCGCATTAACCGAAGGATATCACGAAATCAACAGCTGGACGCTCTTTTAGAACAAAAAACATCAAACACAAAAAAGGCAGTGCCAGCGGCACGCACGATATCCTCCAACCAGGGGTTTCAACCCCTGGCCAAGCGGCAAGATGGCCGCCTGACTAGCCAGCTCAGCTAGCCAAGCGGCAAGATGGCCACCTGACTGGCCGGCTCAGCTAGCCAGGTGCAAGATGTTACTTTAATGACTTGTCAATCTCGTTAAGCAAGTACTTTTTGGGATCCGAATCATACTCCCAGAACATCACCCCGCCCAACTTGTTGGCCAGCACATATTTGCATTTTTCCCTTACCGACTCCTCGTCATCGTAGCTTAGTACATCGCCGGTTTCCGCATTCAGCAGGTAAGGTGCTTTCGCCACAGTGTCGCGGTATTCTTTGTAGCCTTTTTTGTTAACCAGGCTGTCTTTGATGTAGGTATAGCCGTCGATGTATTGCTGTTTGATCTGTTTCTGTCCCAGTCCTTTTTCCAACTTGGCAACCGTAAACATCCTGCCGTAGAATGGAAGACCTACCACGAGTTTTTCCATCGGAACCCCCGCCGCATGGAAGCCTTTTACAGCATTATCCACCGATTTGGCCGTTTTGTAGATTTTGGAAGGGTACAAGCTCGCATGATGAACAGCAGTGTCGCCCTGGAAGAGGTCGTAGGTCATCAGGTTTACGTAATCCAGGTAACGCTGGGCTTTACCCATTTCGGTAGCATTCAGGAACTCCACCCAACCGGCCACAGCAGTGGTAAGCAGCTTTTTCTTGCCTGTTTCCTCTTCCAGCAGATCCAGCTCATTACGGATCGCGTGGAACATTTCGGTGTAGTTCTGCTTGTCTTCGAGACGGAAAACGTTGCCGTCTTCACCTGGCAGACCAGGATATTCCCAGTCGATATCCACACCGTCGAGATTGTATTTTTTGATGATTTCAACACTGCTTTTGGCAAATACTTTGCGGGAGGAGTCGGTCAGTACAGCGTCGGAGAAATTCTCGCTCCATGCCCAGCCGCCGATCGAGATCAGGATTTTCAGATCGGGATTGTCGGCTTTGAGGAGGTTAAGCTGCCGGAAATTGGTCGTGTCGGTTTTCTCATTGCTCAAAAACGCCTTTCCATTTTTAATATCAATGAATGCATAATTGATATGCGTCAGCATTTTGGCCTCGATATTACTGGTATTCAGCAAGCCGTGGAAGCCGCCTACATAGCCGATCACGACCGGCCGTCTGGTAGAGTCGGCGTCGTCTCCGTCCTTTTTTCCGGACGAGCAGCCATTCAGAAATAACAATGGGGCAATGAGGAGTACAATCAGCAACGCCGTGCCGAGGTTCTTTTGAGTAGGGATTAGGCGCATGGTATTGGTTTTGATTTGAAGGGTTAAAATAAGCACACCTTCAAATCATCTCCTAATCCTGCGCGGGTACCGACAATTTTTGCAATACCTTATTGAGGTTGACGCCCTTGCCCAGCACTCCCTTGAACAGGTCACCCTTTTGTTCCAGCCGGTCGAAGATGTTCTTAATCGTAAAGTCCTTTGGGCTCAGACCGTGCTGAACCTCACGCCATTCCAGTGGTGCGGAGACCGTCGCTCCGGGTTTCGGGCGGGCGCTGTACGCACAGGCGAGCGTCTGCCCGATGCGGTTTTGCAGGTAATCGACGTAAATCTGGTTCTTTTTACGTTTCGAAAGCGACCTTTCGAGCGTGGTAATTTGGGGCAGGCGCTCAATTACCATGTGCGCGAGCATTTCGGCAAAGTCACGCGCCTGGTCGTAATCGTATTTCTTGCCGAATGGGATATAAACGTGCATTCCGCTGGCACCGGAGGTTTTGCAAAAGCCTTCGATACCCATTTCGTCGAGGATCTGCCTGATAGTTAATGCCACGTCGATAACGTCGTCGAACGTATTCTTGTCCGATGGGTCGATGTCCATTACCACCCAATCCGGGTTATCGAGTTTGTTGACCGTCGAGTTCCACGGGTTCATTTCTATGCAGCCCAGATTGGCGACGTACAGTAGGCTTTCCACGTCGTTCACAACGTGGTAATTCACCATTTTTCCGGTCGACTCGGCCAGTATTTCAACCGTTTTGATCCAATCCGGCACCGAATCGCCGGCGTCTTTCTGAAAAAAGCCGTTATCCCTGATGCCATTGGGCTGCCGGCGCAGCGATAACGGTCGGTTTTTCATATAAGGTAGAATATACGGCGCGATATTCCGGTAGTAGTCGATGAGTTCGCCTTTCGTAATATGCTCGTCGGGCCAGTAAATTTTCTCGGGGTGGGTGATCTCCGCTTTCTTTTTCATGATGCTTTTCTTTTAGGTGCGGCCAGGCTTTCCTTCAACTGAGCCATCAGGTCACGGCTTTTCGAATGCACGACCTTCATTCTGGTAGCAGCCGGTTTTTTGCCTTTGGCTTTGGCCATAATCAGTTTCAGCAGCTTTTCATTGTAAGTGTCCTTGTAGCGTGTAATGTCGAATTCAGTCGTGAGCTGCTCAATGAGTTGCACAGCCATATTCATTTCGGCAGGTTTGATCTTTACGTCGGGGATATTCAGCTCATCGGGGTCGCGGATTTCTTCGGCGAACCGGATTTTGTTGAGGATCAGCAAATCGTCCTGGGGTTTGATGAGCACGAGGCTCTCTCGGTTCCGCAGGACGTACGTGCCCAACCCGCATTTACCCGTTTTCTTTAAAGCATCGCGCAGCAATGCGTACGGTTTCGCGCCCGATTTTTCGGGTTGGAGATAATAGGGTGTTTCATAGTAAATGCTGTCGATCTCCTTTTCCTCAACAAACTCGGCGATTTCGATGATCTTGGATTTTTCAGGGCTCGCCTTTTCAAAATCAGATTCGTCGAGCACTACATAGTTGTCCTCAACCTTATAGCCACGGACGATGTTTTCCCATTTCACCTCACGGCCTGTATTGGCATTGACGCGCTGGAAATGGATGTTCGCGTGGTCTTTTTTGTCGAGCATATCGAGGTCGAGTTCGCTCGCCTGGACAGCGCTGAAAAGTTTGACGGGGATATTCACCAAGCCGAACCCGATGGCCCCGGACCATATTGCTCTCATAATGCTTACTGATTGAAAATGCGGTAAGAGCAAAATCCGTGCCTTGGCAGCGTGGCAAGTACCGGCAATTCGGAAATCGCGCTTCGGAGAAGCCTCCTGTTTATAGCAAATCTGGATTTAATGCATTTGTCCGGCTCCATCGGAGCCTCCTTTAGTGTCCGCAATACCGTGGTTGTATGCAGGAGGCTCCGAGGGAGCCATGACCTACAATGATTCTATAAACAGTTGGCTTCTTCGAAGCCTGGTGCGTGCTAACTGAAACGATTCTATAATCAGGCAACTTCTCCGAAGCCTGGTACGAAATGCCGATAACGGGTACGATCAAATTGATAACATTTCCTCAAAAACGGACAGCCGGCACATTCTTGATGGGACTATTTCGATAGCTTGTATAAATTTTTTGTAGAAATTTACAAAATGCTTGTAATCAATCGTTTGTATTTCTATATTCCTTGAAAGTTACCACGCAGGCCTCTCCAAGTTATCCTTATACGTTAGTTGTGCCCGGGAATCTGGCATGTCTTTTTAATAGCTGCTTCCCGAAACAATTTCACAACAAGACTAACTCTTAAATCGGATATAACTATGGTAGCGACACTAGGTAACAACCCAGCGAAAAGCTTGAAACCCGGCGCAGTGCTTACCGTTACAGGTGCCAGATCTGAATCGGAAGCGCAGAGAGAAGTGGCTGATTTTCTACAATTAAGTAACCGAACCGACCTTGGCTATTTCCCTATTTCAAAGGACTATTTCCTGCTCTATCTGAAATCGGGAGATTCGATTAGTGGAATTGCATAAGCATTAACTTTTTTCATTTAGAAGGACATGGTACAGAAAGGTACTTTCAAATTGCTTGGGCAAAAGCTCATTAATATTATCATCCATAGAGAAGACGTTCTTAAAATTACTCCCAATAAAAAAGGGCAAGGCTGCATCATTTACCTGAAAAACAAGGTGCCCTATGCGGTAAGCGAAAGCGAAAAAGAGGTGCAGAAGAAACTCAATTGGGTCGCAGCATGATCTCCGGTCTGTTGCCATGAAAATAAAAGCAGGGTCCCGGCACATACCGGGGCCTTTTTTGTGGGCTGTGGCCGAACCCTCCCGCGCCGTTACGTGTTACCCAGACACCGAATTTCTCCACACCACAAAATTTCATGTCCAAAAAGACTTATTTTTTTCTGATCCTCATTCTGGGGAGCCTGACTGCGCTTGGCCCTTTTTCAATCGATATGTACCTGCCGGGGTTTCCGGCTATTGCGCGTGATCTAAATACCACCGCTGCCAAAGTTTCGCAGACATTGTCGGGATATTTTGTCGGAATATCGCTGGGGCAGCTGCTATACGGGCCGTTACTTGACCGGTTCGGGCGGAAGAAGCCGCTGTTTATCGGTTTGGCCGTTTACATTCTGGCATCTGCCGGGTGCGCGGTCGCTACGAGTGTAGAACAACTGATTGTTTTACGCATCATCCAGGCTATTGGCAGTTGTGCAGCGACTGTGGCTTCAGTAGCCATGGTACGCGACCTTTTCCCTGTGAGTGAAAATGCCAAGGTGTTCTCGCTCTTGCTGCTGGTTGTAGGTTTTTCCCCGATGATCGCACCGACCGTCGGGGGTTATGTTACCGACGCATTCGGCTGGCATGCCGTGTTTGTGATATTGACCGTTATGGGCGTAGCCATTTTCGCCGCCACTGCATTATGGCTGCCCGATAGCTACAAGCCCGACAAAACGCTTTCGCTCAAACCGAGGCCGATTATTATGAACTTCCTGGAAGTGCTCCGGGAGCCGCAGTTTTACACCTATTCTATTACCGGTGCCGTAGCATTCGCAGGTTTGTTTGCCTATGTTTCAGGTTCGCCGATCGTGTTCATGGAGGTATTTCACGTGGATGGCAAGGTGTATGGCTGGATTTTCGCGTTCCTGTCTGTTGGTTTTATCGGTTCGGGGCAGGTTAATACGCTCATGTTGAGAAGATTTTCCTCCGAGCAGGTTATCAATGTGGCGTTGATATGCCAGGCTGTGATTGGATTTGCCTTTCTTGCCGCAGCTTTAAACGGGGCATTGACGCTTACTTCCACACTCGTATTTTTGTTCCTTTTCCTTTGCTGTGTGGGTTACACGTACCCGAATGCGGCCGCGCTTTCGCTCGCGCCCTTCACACGTAATGCGGGTAGTGCGTCGGCATTGATGGGCGCATTTCAAATGGGAGCAGGTACATTGATTTCCATTGGGATCAGTCTGTTCGAAGAGCCTTCGATCATTCCGATGGTAGGTGCTATGGCCGGGTCGGCTACGCTGGCGCTGATCGTGCTGGTAGTGGGCAGGCGGTTTATCACCAACAAAGTGGACGTGCAGCAGGGGGCAGATGCCGGTGTGATGCATTAAGCGGCCGGTTTATTTAATTTGTAAATGGATTACTTCAAGCGACTACTCGAATTACTCAAAATAGAAAGGGAAGAAGACAAGCAATCGTACCAGCGATTGATCGAACGTTCTTCCGTCTCCGAACGCCGTGCCGCCGGGTTGGCATGGTACCCGATTGCCATTCGCGGCCAGGAAATGAGCCGCGGTGATTACCTCACCGTAGAAGTGGAACGTACTACGCACCAGGATTTGCCGCACCAACTGCGTTTCGGAATGCCGGCCGTTTTGTTCAGTAATCATGAGCCCAAAAAAGACCGGGTCGAGGGGGTGATCTCGCACCAGGGAGGTAACAGGTTGAAAATCACATTGCGAACCGACGAATTGCCCGAATGGTCACGCGAAGGTAAGCTGGGGATCGACCTGCTTTTCGATGATAATAGTTATGACGAAATGCAGGCCGCATTGAAGGCGGCAGATTCCATTGGTTCGTCGGAAAAAGAGGGGCATTTGATTAAAGTATTGACGGGGGAGAAAGCTCCGGCCTTTGATAAGGACATTTACCCTGTTCACCTCCCGAAATTGAACCCATCGCAGCAGCGCGCCGTTCAGAATATCCTTTCCGCGCAGGAGCTCGCGATCGTGCACGGGCCCCCGGGCACGGGGAAAACCACTACTTTGGTACAGGCGGTCAAGGCATTGGTCAAAAAGGATAACAGGCCTGTTTTGGTGGTCGCGCCGAGCAATACCGCGGTGGATTTGCTGAGTGAGAAGTTGAGCGAGGAAGGCTTGAATGTGCTTCGGGTGGGAAATCCGGTGCGTGTTTCGGAGCGGTTATCGGCGCTGACTTTGGATAACAAAATGTCCTCACATGCGAGTGTGAAGGATATTAAGGCATTGAAAAAGCAGGCCAACGAATACAAAAACATGGCGCATAAGTACAAGCGCCATTTCGGGAAAGCCGAGCGTGACCAGCGGAAGGCATTGTTCGACGAGGCGCATCGCATTATGAAGGACGTCGCGAACATGGAGCAATACATCATCGACGACCTCCTGACCAAAACGCAGGTGGTGACAGCGACGTTGGTGGGATCGAACCATTTCACTGTCCGGAATATGAAGTACCGAACCGTCGTGATCGACGAGGCCGGGCAGGCTTTGGAACCTGCCTGCTGGATCCCGATCCTGAAAGCCGAGAAAGTGGTATTCGCTGGCGACCATTTGCAGCTGCCTCCGACCATTAAATCGGAAGACGCCGCGAAGGGAGGTTTGGCCACTACTTTGCTTGAAAAATGCGTCGCCTTGCACCCCGAATCCGTGGTGCTGCTGGAAGAGCAGTACCGGATGAACGAGGCGATCATGGGTTATTCTTCCAAAGTGTTTTATAATAATCAACTGAAAGCCCACGAATCGGTGGCGAGCCGTGGGCTGTTCGACGGCGAGGCACCGCTGGCGTTTATCGATACCGCCGGGTGTGGTTTTGATGAAAAGATGGAAGGTACGAGCTCGACGAACCCGGAAGAGGCTGCGTTTCTTTTCAGGCATTTGTCGCAACTGGCGATGGAATTTGTGCAGCGTAATGCTAAAACAGAGGATTTTCCCAGTATAGCCATTATTTCGCCTTACAAAGAGCAGATCAATATTCTCAAAGACCAGCTCGCACACGCACCCGATCTGAAACCTTATTTGGATAAAATAGCCGTCAATACCATCGATAGCTTCCAGGGCCAGGAGCGGGATGTGGTGTACATCAGCATGACCCGCAGCAATACCGAAGGGCAGATCGGCTTCCTCGCGGACATTCGCCGGATGAACGTGGCCATGACCCGAGCGCGCAAGAAACTCGTCGTGATCGGCGATAGCGCAACGCTTTCGGTATTGCCTTTTTACGAAGATTTCGTCGCCTATGCCGAAGGGCTGAACGCCTACCAAAGCGCCTGGGAGTTTTCGGATTTGTAACTATGTGATGAGCGGATTTTCTTTTCAAAGCAACCGGATTATCTTTAAAAGCATCTAGCCGATACAAAGACATTCATCCGACTTGCTGAAAACCGTATGCTCAAACAGTACCTGCTCACGTTTTATCTGGTCATCACAACATCCCTTACTGCCTTCGCACAGGCGCCCGCCAGCGGGGTGAAGGGTATTATCAAAACCAAAAAAGGGGAGCCGCTTCCCTTTGCTGCCATCATTGTCAAAGGCACGAGCATCAGCACGATTTCGAATGAGGAAGGCCGTTATCAGCTCGATTTGAAGCCCGGATATTATGAGGTAATCTTTCAATACCTGGGTTACAAAACCGGGCAAAAGGGCTTTACCGTCGAGGATAAAATGCTAACCTTCGACCTGACGATGGAGGAGCAGGCACTCAGCCTGGGCGAAGTGCGCATTGGTGCCCGGGATGAGGACCCGGCGTACACGATTATGCGGAGCGCTATTGCTAAAAGCCGTTACCATTTCCTCCAAGTGGATGCCTACACGGCCAAAGTGTATTCCAAATCGTCGTTTGTAGTCACGGATTTGCCCATGGAGTTCCTCTATAAAAAGGAGTTGAAGGAAATGGAGAAGGAGGCCAATTTCAAAAAGGGCGTTCCGATGCTGAATGAGACGGTCTCAGAGGTCACGTTCCGGCAGCCTAACGTGTACAAACAGCGGGTAATCGCCACGCGCAGCAGCATGGATAAGAACATCGCCGATCCGAATATGTACTTGCTGGCGAGCTTCTATCAGCCGGAAGTGGTGAAAGCTGTTTCGCCGCTCTCGCCGCGTGCATTTGCCTATTATAAATTCGAATACCTGGGCGCATTCCGCGAGAATGGCATTGAAGTGAATAAAATCAAAGTGACACCCCGCAATTGGGGGGAGGGGGTGTACCGTGGCACAATCCAGATCATCGAAGGTGAATGGAGCATTTACAGTCTGGATTTGCAGACGGTGAATACAGGTTTTCGGCTCAATATAAAGCAGGTATACAGCCCCGTGCAGGGTGTCTGGATGCCGGTTAACCAACAGTTTCATGTGGAGGGAGGTATTTATGGTTTCAAGGGGAAAGGTGATTTCGTCATTTCGCAGTCGTTCACGAATGTCAAAATTAACCCTACCTTCAAGCCTGATATTGTCGTGATCGACGACAAGAAATATGCTGAGGAAGCAAGAAAGGTGCGATTGACCGGGCGGGAGATCAAAGCGCAGAATATGGAGCAGATAGTGAGCAGGCAGAAGGAGTTTTCGGCTAAAAACCTGCGAAAAATGATGAAGGAATATGAAAAGCAGGAGCTCAAAGAAAAGAAGAAGAAAGGCCAGGATGTAGACTTGAAAATGAGTCGCGAGGATTCTACGCAGGTGGATTCCATGGCTAATAAACGGAGTATGGCTTTTTGGGATTCCCTCCGGACCGTACCGCTTACCGTATCGGAGGTGAAGAGCTATACACGGCTGGATAGTCTGGTGATTGTGAATGAAGGTTCCGAAAAACAGAAAGATAGCTTAAAAGCGAGCAAGGGTGATACGCTTAAACCGAAGAAAGAGGGTAAATTTGGTGTCGGGGATCTGCTTGCCGGGCATAATTTCCGCTTCGGAAAGGAGAGTCCTTACCGACTGGATTACATCGGGCCATTGCCGGGTGTGCAGGTGAATACGGTAGAGGGACTGGTGCTGAATGGGGCAGGACTGAAGCTGCGGCATTCGGGCGGGCGCAACAAGACTGGTGGTAATGGTGGTGGGAAGTCAGAAGTTGTCAAGAGTGATCAGGAATGGTCACTGGGAGGGTTGACTCGGTATTCGTTTGGGCGCAATAAGCTGCTCGTGACCGGAGTGGGCGATTATAGCTGGGCCCGTAACACTATCAGCGTTTCAGGCGGCCGGGGTATTGCGCAGTTTAATGGAGAGAGCCCGATGCATCCGCTGCTGAACACATTCACGACGCTGTTTCTGGAGCAAAATTTTATTAAAGAGTATCAAAAGGATTTCTTGCGGATCGATTTCAAAAACGGCCGGGAAAATGAGCATTTCGAAATAAAAGCGAGCGTTGAGTACGCGGACCGCTCGGCTTTACCGAACCTCGAAAAGACGTCGCCGTACCGGTGGATCGACTGGAAACGGCGCGAATATACTTCCAACGCTCCCTACAACGTCGAGACGGAGATGGATGCGAAAACTCTGCCTACGCCCATGCGTCCCCACCAGGCATTGACCGTCGGCATTGCGGCTTCCTACAAGCCCTGGCAAAAGTACCGCACCCGCGGTGGCAAGACCTCGTATTATGACGACGATTCGCCGAAACTGTCGGTTGGTTACCGGAAGGGTATCCGCAATGTATTGGGCAGTGATGTCGATTTCGATTTTGTCCGCGTCGGCATTGAGCATGGCTTCGACATCGGTGTCCGAAGCCGCCTGCGTTATAAGCTTGCCGCGGGGAGTTTTCTCAACCGGGACAGTCTGCAGTTTCCCGATTACCAGCATTTTGCAGGCAACCGCTTTTTCTTCCAGTTTGGCGATCCTGTTGGTACATTCCGGATGCTGGATTATTACAAATACAGCACCTCTCATAATTTTTTTGAAGCCCATCTACTCACCGAACTGCGTCAGTTTCTGCTAACCCAAATTCCCTGGTTCCGCATTCTGGGCGTGAAGGAGAACTTCTTGCTGCACTATCTCGCCACGCCGGATTCCGATAATTATGGGGAGCTAGGGTATGGGCTGGATATTGGCATCCGCTTTCCCCTTCGCTTGGAAGTGGTAAATAGTTTTGAAGGGTTTAAGTATAAACATACTGCTTTTCGGATAGGGACTACGATGAATATTAATTGGGGGAGGAATTAGAGAATAAATTCGTCGAAGTTGCCGGGATGGATAATTTTAAACTCGCTGCCGGGATAGGCATTACTGAATGTTTTGGATAAAAAAGCCTTCGCTTTGGAGCTCCACTTGAATTCGTAGGCATGCAGCTTACCATCGATATCTTCCAGATAATCGATTTCATTTTGTTCCTTGGTGCGCCAGTAATATTGATTTGCCCAAATTCCATTGTAGTTGACAAACTTTATTCGTTCCGAAATAATGAAGTTTTCCCATAACGCTCCAATGTCGGTTCTCAGCTCTGGCTGGCTGAAATTGGCGATCAGAGCATTTCTGATACCGTTGTCATAAAAGTAGATTTTTCGACTGCTTTTGAGCTCGTTACGCAAATTTCGACTGAATGAGCTGAGACGAAAAATGATGAAAACCTGTTCGAGCAGGCTAATGTATTTTTCAACTGTCTTATTATCGAGACCGCACATTGTTCCCAGTTCATTGTAAGAAACCTGAGATCCTACCTGGAATGCGAGTGCTTGCAACAGACGCAACAGCTTTTCGGGTTTCTGAATGTTCTCCCAAGTCAATATGTCTTTGTACAAATAGCTATCCGAGAGTTGTTTCAAAATCTCCTTTTCCTCGCCAGGGTTATTGACGATATCAGGATAGTACCCGTAAAGTAGCCGTTGAGGCAGCAGCCTCCGTTCATCAATCAGGCCGTGGTGATTTACCATTTCACCGAACGAAAGCGGGAACATTTGGTACTCCCATTTCCGACCGGTAAGCGGTTCGTTGATTTTATTGGCAAGTTCAAAAGAAGAACTTCCGGTAGCCACCAATTGAACTCCGGGAATATTATCGGTGATCTGTTTTAATTTTACACCAATGTCAGCAATACGCTGAGCTTCGTCGATGACGATGTTTTTCTTTCCGGCAAACAGGTTTTTAAGTCGGGTAGAGGTAGCATTGTCAAACAACGCCCGTACATCCGCTTCGTCACCGTTTAGCCAAAGTGTGTCGTCGGTGTTGCCGAAAAGGCTTTGCAGTAATGTTGTTTTGCCCACCTGCCTGGCACCTGTCAGGATAATGGCTTTGCCGTCATATAACTTTTTTTCAAGTATGGTTTGAAGATTTCGTGTGACCATAGCGGCATTGTGTTTTCTTAAAATAACAACTTTTTGGGAATGTATTCCTAAAAAAATACGACTTTTTGGGAATCTATTCCTAAAAAGTCGTATTTTGAAAAGTTCTAGTTGTATTTTTCAGCTTGTTTCGGCCTGTGACTTACCTTTGCCACATTAAAATCTCCTGATAAAATACCGCTTCAACACAGAATTGAGCCCCGCTCTTCTGTGATCCTCCCGGGCTGTTCGTTCGGGGTAGTTTGCTACATCCAAATTTTATCAGAGAGAAATGGAAAGAATACAAAAAATAGCGGTGATTGGCGGCGGAGGCCGTACAGGTCAATATCTTGTCAATCAACTCCTTGAAAAGGGTTATTCGCTGAAATTGTTACTCAGGCATCCTGAGCGATTTACAATTCAAAGTCCTTTGATTGAAATCGTGCACGGCGACGTACTCAATCCGGTGGCTGTGGACGCACTGCTGGAAGGCTGCGACGCTGTTTTGAACACAGCGGGACAGCGACAGGACGAGCCGCTAGTCGCGAGCCAGGCGAGTATTAATGTACTGAATGCCATAGGCACGCGACCGGTGCGGTATGTTGTGCTGGCTGGACTGAATGTCGATACGCCAACAGACCGGAAGAGTAAAGAAACGGCGAAAGCGACCGAGTGGATGCGTACTACGTTTCCGGCCATTCATAATGATCGCCAGAAATCCTATTCGGTGTTGGCGGAAAGTAGCGTCGAATGGATCATGGTGCGGGTGCCGTACATTGAATTCAATGGAAACCGCGCAGAAGTGAGGGTAAGCGCAACCGATTCGCCCGGATCCAGGATCGACGCCGCGGATATTGCCGGTTTTATGATCGATCAGTTAACAGATGATACCTGGCTGCGGAAAGCGCCGTTTATCTCCAACTAAAAGCAATGGCCGGCAAATTACGTCTGCCGGCCATTTGCTATATGCATTCCAAATATGTTAAACCAATGCATTCCAAAGGATTTCCGCCGGGTGCAGTGCCTTGCGGCCGGTTCCGTCGTGAATCTGGTGGCGGCAGCTGGTACCGGGGGCGGCGATAATCACTTCCTCCGGCTGCTGCCGCACGGTCGGGAAGAGTACGAGCTCACCGATTTGCATGGAAATGTCGAAATGCTCTTTTTCATATCCGAATGAGCCGGCCATACCGCAGCATCCCGATGGAATGAGTTGTACGGTGTAGTTTTCGGGCAGCGAAAGCATTTTTTTCGTCGGTATTACGCTCGAAATGGCTTTTTGCTGACAATGTCCATGCAGCTTGATGAGCCGTTTTTCTTTTGTGAATTGATTTTTCGTAATGTTTTTGAGCTCGATTTCACGGGCTATGAACTCGTCGAACTGCAATGCATTCTGAGCGACCTTTTTCGTGTCTTCCACCAGTTCATCGCTGACCAGATCGGGATATTCGTCGCGGAATGTGAGGATCGCCGACGGTTCGATGCCGACCAGCGGCGTGTCGTGTGAGATAAGGTCTTTCAGCATGCGGATATTCTCTTCGGCGATTTTCTTTGCGTCTCTCAGCAAGCCTTTGGATAGCTGCGGCCGCCCGGAAGGCCCATGATTTGGGATAGTTACCTCATAACCGAGCTTTTCCAATGCGAGAATAGCCGTTTTGCCAATTTCTACATCATTATAATTGGTAAACTCATCGCAGAAAAGGTAGACTTTCCGCTCCGATTTTGGAGCGCTTTTCTTCCGTTGGTCATACCATTTTTTCAATGTCGTGCTGTGCAGCAGCGGCATGGTGCGTTCGGGGTGGAAACCTACGATCGTATTTGCAATTTTACGGAGTGGCGCATTCTTGAAAATCAGGTTGTATGCCCATGGAACGTAGCTGGCGAGGCCGGTCATTTTGGAGAAGTTGCCAACGAGCCATGAGCGCAGGGGGATACCGTTGGCGTCATGATATTGCTGTAAAAACTCCATTTTCAGTTTCGCAACGTCCACATTCGAAGGACATTCTCCTTTGCAGCCCTTGCAAGCGAGGCAGAGGTCGTAGACTTCCTTGATCTCCTTGTTGTCGAAACGGTTCTCCTTAGGTGAGCGCGTGAGCATCTCACGCAGGATGTTCGCACGGGCGCGGGTGGTGTCCTTTTCGTTGCGCGTTGCCATGAAGCTCGGACACATGGTGCCGCCGCTCAAATGCGTTTTCCGGCAGTCGCCAGAGCCATTACATTGCTCGGCGTGTTGCAGGATATCCTGGTCGTAGAAACGAAAGTTCGTTTTGAATGCGGGCGTTTTCTGATCGGCCTCGTACCGGAGAAACGTGTCCATCGGCGCTGTGTCGACGATCTTGCCCGGGTTGAAAATGTTGTTGGGGTCCCAGGTTTTCTTGATGTCCTTGAAAAGCTGGTAGTTATGCTGGCCCACCATTTTAGGGATAAACTCCCCGCGTAGGCGGCCGTCGCCATGTTCGCCGGAGAGCGAGCCATCATATTTCTTCACCAAATCCGCAATCTCTTCCGCAATCATCCTGAACTGGCGGTGTCCTTCACTGGTTTTGAGGTTGATAATCGGCCTCAAATGCAGTTCTCCCGAGCCTGCGTGCGCATAATGCACCGCCGACATCCCGTGTTTTTTCAATATCTCGTTGAATTCACGGATATATTCGGGCTGATCGTAGACGTCGATCGCCGTGTCTTCGATTACGGCAACCGCCTTTTCGTCGCCGGGGATATTGCCCAGCAAGCCCAGCCCGGCTTTCCGCAGCGTCCATATCTTTTTGGTATCATCACCGAACAGTAACGGATAGTGAAAGCCAATACCTGCTGCTCTGAATTCTTTTTCCAGATCGGCAGCCAGCTGTTCCACTTCCTCCTTTGTCTCGCGGGAAAGGTCTACGACCAGGATCGCGGGAAACTTTCCGTCAGGCTTGTTCTTGACGAAGAATGCATTTTTCCGCTGTTCCACGTTGGTAGCGGCGCATTCCAGGACATATTCATCGATCAGTTCCACTGCCTGCGGGCCGTATTTGAGTGTTAGGATGGTCGCCCGTAACGCCTCGTCGATCGTGTCGCAATGCACGCACACGAGGCCCTGCGTTTTCGGTGGCAGCGGCACCAGGTTCACCTTAATTTCCGTAAGAAAACACAGTGTACCTTCCGACCCGGCGATCAGACTGCACATATTAAATGGCTTGTCGGCACCTGTGCCCGTCGTGTAAGGCTCCATGTTCAGGAGCATGTCGAGGGCATAACCTGTATTACGGCGCTCTACCGAAGGCTTAGGGAAGTTTTTCCGGATCTCGGCCTGGTTTTCCGGCGAGTTCAGGATGGCATCCGTTTTGAGGTATATTTTATCCAGGAGCGAAGCGCTGCCGTTTTTCTGGCGGGCATCGCTCAGGAGCGACTGCAATTCGCTGCTACTCACCTTCTTGAACTCCGCATCGCTGCCGTCAGCCAGTATCGCCTTTACTTCCAGCAAATGCTCGCGCGTGCTTCCGTATACGATCGAGTTAGAACCGCACGAATTGTTTCCAACCATCCCGCCGATCATCGCACGGTTGGCGGTGGAGGTTTCAGGCCCAAAATACAGTCCATAGGGTTTGAGGGCCATGTTCAGCTCGTCGCGCACGACGCCCGGCTGCACGCGTACCCAGCGTTCCTCCGCGTTTATTTCAAGGATCTTATTGAAATTTTTCGAAACGTCTACTATTATACCGTTACCTACTACCTGGCCCGCGAGCGAGGTGCCTGCAGTACGGGGAACCAGCGAAACTTTCTTTTCCGTGGCATACGAGATGAGGGTCTTGAGATCGCCGATCGATTGAGGGATAGCGACGGCAAGCGGCATTTCACGATAGGCAGATGCGTCGGTTGCATATAACGTCCGCATGGTATTGTCGTAGAAGAGGTCACCCTCGAGGCTTTGTGCAAGCAAACTCAGATCTGCATCTGATATTGGAGACGGGGATGTCATAAATGCAATTAACTGGAAAAATAACGGACTCAAAGTTACGCACAACCGTGAAGGAAGTCCAGCAAAATGTTGGCTAAGTGGCGTGAAGCGGTTAAATCGGAATTAAAAATAGCTGCATATGTGCCTGTATTTGTACTTCTCAAATACTTAATTTGGACTTAAAACAGATATGTAACTATTGTTCGAAATTAAATCATTTTCGGGGTGGATATCTGCTTGGTTTGTATTGCATTATCCGAGCATTTTATATTATTTTGTACAAGTGGCGATGTTTATTTTATATTATTTCAAACAAAAGTTCAGTAAAAGTACCTTTTGAGGCTTCTAAGAGGATTTACCGAGCTAAAAATGGAAGTGATGTCAAAATAATACAAAGCGGCTAGCAATCTGACCTAATTAATATCTAACCTATGATGAATTTATCCTTTCATGTACTTCGTCAGCATGAGCTCCCGGGTGTACGTATCCCCCGCGGCAAGACAAGACCATTCTATTTCAATGTCGGAATTTTTGCCTTGCTGTTCGCCATAGTGGGTATCGGCGGAAAAGTGCTGGCACAGGACGTAAATGTGTCCGGCAAAGTTACTGACGCAAAAACCGGAGGTATTCCCGGTGTGACAATTACGGTAAAGGGAACCACAAAAGGTACCAATACTGACGTAGAAGGAAACTACCAGATCAGCGTTCCCGGCAATGCAACCCTCACTTTCAGCGCTATTGGCTACGAAACGAAGGATGTGCAGGTAGGCAACAAATCGGTGGTGGACGTGGTGCTTTCGGAAGACGTGAAAGCGTTGGAGGAAGTTGTGGTGGTTGGGTACGGAACTGTGAAGAAGAAAGATGCGACCGGTGCGGTTTCGGCATTGGGTTCGAAAGACTTTCAGAAAGGTATCGTGACATCTCCTGAACAACTGATGCAGGGGCGCGTGGCCGGGGTGCAGATATCCCAGTCAAGCGGAGAGCCGGGCGGGGGGATCAACGTCAGGATTCGGGGAACGACATCCGTGCGCGGAGGAAACAATCCGCTGTTCGTGATAGATGGTGTCCCTTTGAGCGGAGATGATGTTTCGGGAGGTGGAGATGCAGCAGGGGTTGGACGGCAGGCTGCCAAAAACCCGCTGAATTTTCTGAATCCAGACGATATTGCAAGTATAGACATTCTCAAGGATGCGTCGGCCACAGCGATTTATGGTTCGAGAGGAGCAAACGGGGTTGTACTTATAACAACCAAAAAAGGTAAAGGTAAAGGGACGCTGGATTATGGCTACTCTCTGGGAGTAAGTACAATAACCAAAAAATATGATTTGCTTTCTGCCGAGGAATACGTGGCTGCGGGCGGTCAAAACGCGGGGGGGGCAACCGATTGGCAGAAGGAACTGCTAAGGACTGCATTCACTAATCAGCATAATCTTTCTTACGGAGGGGGAGATGCGAGTGGAAACTACCGTTTTTCTCTTGGCTACTTCAACCAGAACGGGATAATTGAGAAGTCAGGGATTAAAAGATATAGTATAGGATTTAACGGTACAAAAAAATTTATTCAGGATCGTCTTACGATTGGGAGTAATCTTAATTTGGCAAATACGCAGGACAAGGGAGTTCCCATCTCTGAAAATTCCGGATTTACGGGGGATCTGCTCGGAGGGATGATCAAAACGAATCCCACGAATCCCATCATGAAGGATGGTAAATATTACCAGCCCGGCCAGACAGAACCGAACCCATTGGCGTTCCTGAATATGTCCAGGGATAACACCAATACTTTGCGTGCGTTGGGCAACATTAACGCGGAACTTGAAATCGTGAAAGGATTGAAATTCAAAACGGTTCTAGGTTTCGATCAATCATTTTCCAGCAGGAAATCAGCGTATTCGAGAGACTTGATTATTGAAGGAAACGCGGGTAAGGGTCGTGCTTATGTGCGGGATATAGAAACAAACAACAGATTGTGGGAAAACTACTTTACTTACGATAAGGAATTTGGTTCGATGTCTTTGAATGCACTGGCAGGATATTCTTACCAGAGTTTCGAGAAGGCAACCAAGAATGTTGCGGCGTATAATTTTCAAACCAGTGACCTGGATTTGATGATTAATAACCTTGCTTCTGTTGTCAGCGGGAAAGACGGAACACTTATCCAAAATTCATCGTCAACCAAGGATGAACTGCAATCTTACTTTGGACGTGTCAACTTGGGTTTCAGTAATAAATATTTGTTTACCGGTACACTTCGTGTAGACGGCTCCACCAAGTTCGGGGGAAATAATAAATACGGTTACTTCCCATCAGGAGCCTTTAAATGGAAGTTGATAGAGGAGAGTTTCGCACCCAAAGAGGTATTCACCGACTTGGCGTTGCGAGTTGGTTATGGCATAACAGGTAATCAGGAGATTCCTCATAACTTGTATGACCTGAGAAAGCGATACGGAGATTGGTCATTTAATACGAGTGGCGACATCAATGGTGGTGGGGTTAATGATGTTTCGTTCAGAAATCCTGACTTGAAATGGGAAACTACCAAAGCACTTAATATAGGTCTCGACTTTGCGGTTCTGAAAAGCAGATTGTCCGGAAGTATCGATTTTTATGAAAAGCATACAAGTGATCTCCTATTTAAAGTTGTTGCAGCTCAGCCGGCGTCTACTCCATTTACATGGTCCAATCTTGATACGGATATCCTCAATAGGGGAGTAGAACTGAGCCTTAACGCGGCGGTCGTGGATCAAAAGGATTTTTCCTGGGAAGTTCTATTTAATGTTGCTTACAATAAGAACCTTGTGAAGAACCTTAAGGGTACCTACGATACAGGTGAGATTAACGGACAAGGGCTTTCGGGCGCATTTGCCCAACGCATCGCGGAAGGTCAGCCGCTGTTCGCTTTCTTCGTCAGAGACTTTGTAGGCTTTGACGAGAATGGGATCAATATCGTTCCTCCCTCGGGCGATGTTCAAAAATTTCAAAATGGAAAAAGCCCCCTGCCGAAAGTTACTGGTGGTTTGACTAATAATTTGAGATATAAGAACTTCGACTTAAGTCTGTTTTTCAACGGCGTGTTCGGCAACTATATTTATTCCAATACTGCCAATGCCTTTTTCACTGCCGGTTCATTCCAAGGTGGACGTAATGTGACGAAAGATGTGATAGGAAATGGAGAGAGCGGTTCAAATAATCCCGATGTGTCAACACGTTTCTTGGAAAAAGGGGACTTTGTTCGGTTGCAAAACCTGACGCTGGGGTATCGATTGCCAGCGTTGTCGGGAAACAAAATTTTCTCAAGCCTAAGATTGTATATTACGGGTCAGAATTTACTGGTATTTACTAAATACAGTGGGCAGGACCCGGAAGTAAGCACAAACAAACAGTTGAATGACATTCCTTCCTTTGGAATCGATTACACTTCCTATCCAAGGGCCAGAACGTGGACTATTGGTGCTAACATCTCATTTTAATGTCAGTTCTTATGAAAAGTAAAAAATATAGATTAGTACTTGCCGGCATTGCAGCCCTGTCTTTTGCCTCTTGCACCGATTTGGTTACGGAAGAAAAAGATTCCATTCTCCAAGCAACCGGGGCCGGTTTTACTCCCGGTGATCCTGCGATTTTGTTGGTGTCTGCTTACAAGGATCTTGGTACGTATCCCGACCAAAATAACATCTATGCGCTTGGCGAGCACACGTCGGCAGAGATGATCCCGCCGACCCGGGGAGTCGACTGGGGAGATAACGGGGTATGGAGGACGTTGGATTCTCACTCGTGGGACGCTACTCACCAGGCGATCAGAGAATCTTGGAATTTGCTTAACCAGCGTGCTTACAAGGCAACTGAAATTATAGCATCAAATCCCACACCGGCTCAGGCGGCTGAGGCTAAATTTTTGAGGGCGTTTCACATGTTTCATGTTATGGATTTCTGGGGACAAGTTCCATTCAGAAATGTAACGGATGGAGTAGATGTGAATCCCAAAGTAATGACGCGGTCGGAAGCATTCGATTTTATCGTTAAGGATCTGGAAGAAGCGCTTCCCAATTTGTCGAAGCGAGGTCCGTCTGCCACAAATGGCGTTGCGTCGAAGGCTGCTGCAAATACACTGCTGGCCAGGCTGTATCTTAATAAAGCAGTGTACAAATCGGCGAAACCTGAGGGGCCATATGCTTTCGATAAAGCGGATATGGAAAAAGTAATCAAGTATGCCGACGCCGTTACGGCAGATGGCTATGCTCTCGAAAAGGATTATTTCAATAACTTTTCAAAAACGGCGGCTTCGGAAGTGATTTTCGTGAGTATCGAAGGTACACCGGAAAACCGTTGGATGATGACACTGCATTACAGCCAGGATCCCAGCGGATGGAACGGGTTTACGACGCTCGCGGACTTCTATGATAAATTTGAGGATGGCGATGTCCGGAAAGGTGTAAAGCCGACGGAGGATGGTTCTCAGTATTCATGGCTTGGAAAAGGGTTTTTGATCGGTCAACAAAGGGGGCCTGTTAAAGACGCCGACGGTGTTTATGTGAAAGATGCTGCTGGCAAGATAAAAATCCAGGATGTGATCGATACCAGATCGCAAAAACCGTTGGTGTTTACAAGAGATGTTCCTTTAACTGGCGCAGCCACGGAAAAAGGTATTCGTGTAATTAAATATCACCCGGCAACTGCGGGCGAATACGTTTTGCTCCGCTATGCAGAAGTATATCTCGCGAAGGCGGAAGCGATGTTCAGAAGCGGTGATGTTGCCGGAGCGTTGAAATTGATTAACGAACTGAGAACTGCGAGAGGTGCAAAAGCTTTGACTACTTTGACGTTAGACGGTCTTTTTGATGAAATCGGAAGAGAGATGTACTGGGAGGGTGGCAAAAGAACAGTCGAAATTAGATTTGAAAAGTATATTAATGGTGAAGGGGCTATCGTAAAGGAGCCGCACACAGTGCTTTTCCCGATCCCATCTACCGCCATTATCTCAAACCCGAATTTTACTCAGAATCCAGGTTATAACTAGGATAGTAAGCTGGTCAGGTTAATAAATAAGAAGCAAAAATACTCTCTGTGAGTATTTTTGCTTTCATTTTTTATATATGAGGATTCAGTTATTAAGTCTTTGCATTTTTATTGCCTTTATTGCTTCATGCTCTGGTAATGTTGGGAGCGCGCCTGACGAGAAGCAAGTATTAGGTACTTTGAAAGGAAATCAGGCGAAGGTTTCTATTCAAATCGGTGGAAAGTGGTTTTATTCCAATGAGAGCTTGTTCGGCGGAAACATTCAAGTAGAAAGAGATCGGTTTAGTCTCAATATCTCCGATCAGTTTGAAGGGCAAATCATGCTTGGTTTTTATGCCCCGCAGTGGTACAAGCAATTTCCGATGAAATATGAAGTATTGGAGGCTAACCGGAATGATTGCCGCTTCATGATTGGTAGAATTATTGACAAACAAAACAGAATTGGTGAGGGTTATTTGATGTCGAGCGGGACAATTGAAATTACGGAGCTGACCAAAGATGGGCTGATTATGAAGATTAACGGAAAGTGCGGAAAGTACAATGGATTCGAGCTTGATAGGAATCTTATGGATATTAGCGGCTCAATCGTATTTAAACAACCAAATGTTTTGTTCCTCGACATGAAATGGGAGGACTTTCAGTAATTCAGGTTTTCAACAGTATTTGTTGTTTTTTTAATGATATTTCATTCTCTGATGCATCCGTTGAGTAAATTTTTTGTTCGACTGTTCCTGCCGATCTCACTGACATTAGTTTCATGTAAAGAAAAAAATGATCAAGTACTTTTTGAATTGGTCCCGAAGTCTGATACGGGAATCGATTTTGAAAACTCCGTCGAGGATTCTGAGGAAGTAAATATTTTCAATTATCGCAATTTTTACAACGGGGGAGGGGTGGCTGTCGGTGATATTAATAACGATGGCCTACAAGATATTTACTTTACAGCAAATATGGGCGAGAATAAGCTCTATCTGAATAAAGGAGGCTGGAAATTTGAAGATATTACCGAGAAGGCAGGTGTTGCGGAGCCATCAAAATGGAGTACAGGTGTTGTAATGGTGGATGTTAATGCGGATGGTTTGCTTGATATTTATGTTTGTAATGCAGGTTACCGCAAATTTGTTAACCAACAAGGGAATGCGCTTTATATTAATAATGGCGATTTGACTTTTACTGAGTGCGCGGAGAAGTACGGACTTAATGAAACCGGTTATACAACACATGCAGCCTTTTTTGACTATGATTTGGATGGAGACTTAGATGCCTACATTTTGAACAATAGTTTTATTCCGGTGAATACTCTCAACTATGCCAATAATCGAGCCTTGAGGGCGAAGGATTGGCCTGTAAAAGATTATCTGAAAGGCGGAGGTGATAAGCTACTACGCAACGACAATGGAAACTTTACGGACGTAAGTGAAGAAGCGGGAATATATGGTAGCCTGATTGGTTTCGGACTGGGTGTAACTGTGGGTGATATAAATGGGGATAATTATCCTGATATATACATTTCCAATGATTTTTTTGAAAGAGACTATTTATACATTAATCAAAAGAACGGGACATTTTCGGAAGAACTGGAAAAAAGGATTAAACATACGAGCATGGCGTCCATGGGAGCGGATATGGCCGATATCAATAACGATGGCTATCCCGAGATTTTTGTTACGGATATGCTTCCGCTGGATGAATACAGGCTTAGAACCACTACGTCTTTTGAAAACCATTATATCCTGAATTTAAAAAAGGAGAAGGGGTTTCATAACCAATTCATGCAAAATAGCCTGCAATTCAATAACCAGGACGGGACATTCAGCGAAATTGCTCATTACTCAGGACTGGCTGCAAGCGATTGGAGCTGGGGTGCATTGATGTTTGATGCCGATAATGACTCCAAAACTGACATATTCGTAAGTAATGGAATTTTACATGATGTAATTGATCAGGACTTTATCGATTTTTTTGCAAATGAAGTAACTCAAAAAATGGTGTTATCCGGCGAGCGGCAACAAATGCAGAACATCATCGATAGAATGCCCTCCACTCCGATTGCGAACAATTTTTTTCATAACGAGGGAAATCTGCGATTTAAGGAAAGAGCAGAAGAATTTGGTTTTGGTACAAAGTCTTTTTCCAATGGTGCTGCGTATGCAGATCTTGACAATGATGGAGATCTTGATCTCGTGGTGAATAATGTGAATCAGACGTGTTTTGTTTATCGGAATAAGTCTGAAACTAAAAAGAAAAATCATCATTACATTAAATTCAAGCTTAGCGGAGAAGGGAAAAATACGTATGCGATCGGTTCAAAAATTGAAGTGTACGCCGGGCACCAGATTTTTAGCAAGCAGCTGAACCCTGCACGTGGTTTCCAGTCAAGTACCGAATATCCGCTGACTATTGGTTTAGGACAAATTAATGTGGTGGACTCTGTTCGCGTCGTCTGGCCTGATCGGAAAACTACTCGTAAGGTTAGTCTGTCGGTGGATACAACATATGCCTTTTCAATTAAAGATGCATCACTTGGATCCGGAATGCCACCCGTTTTTCGGCCATTATTGCTCACCAATGTTGCGGAACTAGGGCTTCTGCCACACCAGGAAAATCGCTACGAGGATTTTTATAATGAGCGGAATATCCCCGTTATGCTGTCGCAGGAGGGCCCGAAGGCGGCAATTGGTGATGTGAATGGCGACGGACTGGATGATATTTATGTGTGCGGTGGTAAAGGCCAGGGTGGGCAATTGTATTTCCAAAAAGGGGGGCAGTTTATAAAATCACCGCAAAAGGTATTCAGCGACCTGGCCGGATTTGAGGACACTGCCGCGTTGTTTTTCGATGCGGATGGCGATGGCGACCGTGATCTCGTGGTCGGAAGCGGAGGCAATGAAAGCCTTGTGTCAAGCCCCGACCTACCCACACGCCTGTACCTGAACGACGGAAAAGGTAATTTTACGCTTAATAACCGCGCATTACCGCCTAATGCGATGAACACGGCGGTAATCGTCGCCGAAGACTACGACCGCGACGGTGATATCGATTTGTTTGTCGGCAGTCGGAGCGTCCCGCGTGAATATGGTTCCAGTCCCCGGAGCTACATTTATCAGAACGATGGGAATGGTGTTTTTAAAGAAGTAGCAAAAGCGATCGCGCCTGAACTGGCCAAAGTGGGAATGGTGCGCGACGCAGCATGGGTCGATGTCGATGGAGACGGACAGAAGGAACTGGTGGTAGTAGGCGACTGGATGGCGCCTGCGGCATTCAAGTTTTCAAACGGTGCATTTAAGAAGATTGCCACTGGCCTTGAAGGTTATTCGGGCTTCTGGGGCGCGCTCAAAACGGGTGATTTCAACGGCGATGGTTACCAGGATCTGGTCCTGGGCAACATAGGTGAGAACTTTTCACTCAAAGCGAACGCGGATGCGCCCCTGAAAATCTGGATTAACGACTTTAACAAAAATGGTACGATCGAGAAAGTCATTTCCAAAACGGTCGATTCCAAAGACCTGCCTGTGTTACTGAAACGTGAAATGACTACCCAGTTTCCGTTTCTGAAAAAGAAGAGCATTAAACATTCGGAGTACGCAGTGCTCACTGTGCAAGAACTTTTCCCGGCAGATCTGCTGAAATCAGCGGTGGAAAAATCGGTGACTTACCTGCAATCTGCCGTCGCAATGAATAATGGCAAGGGGCAGTTTAAGCTCGTTGCATTGCCTTATATGGCGCAGTTTTCGTGCCTGAATGCGATTCAAAGCGAAGATGTAAACCATGATGGTAAGCCTGACCTCATTGTGGGGGGCAATTTCACGCATTTTATTCCGCAGCTTGGAAGCCTCGATGCATGCCGGGGCAATGTGCTGATCAACAAGGGCAATATGCAATTCGAGGTTTTACAGGCCGTTCAGAGCGGTTACGCACTGGATGGCGAAGTGAAGCAAATCAGCCCGATCCGAATCGCGGGACAGCCTTACCTCATTAATCTTGTCAACAATGCCGCGCCGGTTTTATTTAAAATCAACAAACTGTAATTCGTTTTGCTGAATCCTCATTCATTTGATTCGATATTGAAAAAGTGCCGGATGGTCTTTTTAGCGGCGCTAGCATTCGCCTGCGGTGGAAAAGAGGAACCGGTTGATTATGATTTTGAGCTGCATACTGCCGAGCGCACGGGGATCGATTTTTCCAACACCCTCAAACCGACGAAGGATTTCAATATCTTCTATTATATGTACTTCTATAATGGAGGGGGTGTCGGTGCCGGTGACCTGAACAACGACGGCTTGATAGACCTGTGCTTTACCGGCAATCAGGAACCTAACCGCATTTACCTGAACCGCTCGGGCTTGAAATTCGAGGATGTAACGGCAAAAGCCCATTTTTCGGCGGATAAGGGATGGTCCAACGGGGTTTCCGTGGTGGACATTAACCAGGACGGTTTGCTGGACATTTACATTAGTCAGGTTGGCGATTTTGAGAATATGAAAGGCCATAACCTGCTATTTGAATGCCAGAGAATCACGCCGGAAGGCATTCCTGTTTACGAGGAAAGATCCAAGGAATACGGCCTCGATCTGGTTGTTTTCGGCACACAGGCATTGTTTTTCGACTATGACCTGGACGGCGACCTGGATATGTTCCAACTCAACCATTCGGTCCATCAGAACGGCACGTTCGGGCGGCGCGATCTATTCAAAGACACTGTACATCCGCTCGCGGGCGATAAATTGTTCCGCAACGAGAACGGCAAGTTCGTAGAAATCACGAAGGAGGCGGGCATTCACAGCTCAGCTTTGGGCTATGGGTTGGGTCTCGGGGTAGGCGACATCAATTTTGATGGCTATCCGGATATGTACATTGGCAACGATTTCCACGAGAATGACTATTTGTATATCAATCAGAAAAATGGTCGTTTCAGCGATCAAACGGATTCAGCTTTGATGCACACGAGCCAGTTTTCGATGGGCGTCGATATTGGCGATCTGAATAATGATGCGTTGCCGGAAATCGTGTCGTTGGATATGCTTCCTTCCGACTACGAAATCCTGAAAAAATCAGAAGGGGAGGATAGTTACAGTATTTTCAAATATAAGATTCGACAGGGATATAACTACCAGTTTGCGCGGAATAACCTGCAATTCAACAACGGAAACGGCACTTTCAGCGAGATTGGAGCCTTCGCAGGCATGCATGCGACGGACTGGTCATGGGCGGCGCTGTTCGCGGATTTTGACAATGATGGCTTGAAGGATCTATTCATTTCGAATGGCATTCCGAAGCGGATGAACGACACAGACTACATCAAGTTCGTATCCGACGACGTGGTACAGGAAAAGATCCGCAACAAAAATTTCGATGAAAATGACCCCGGCCTGGCCGACAAGCTGCCGGAAATCAAGTTGCCCAATAAGTTCTTTCGTAACAAAGGAGCGCTTTCGTTTGATGATTTGGCCCCAAATATCAAAAATGATAAAATATCGTATTCCAACGGAGCTGTTTATGCAGACCTGGACAACGATGGCGATCTGGATATTGTGACGAACAATATCAATGAGAAGGCTTTTGTTTACGAAAATCTGAACAGCAAGAAGTTGAAGCACGACTTTCTGCGCCTGTATCTTAAAGGCAAAGAAGGAAATCTGAATGCGATCGGGGCGAAATGTCTTGTGTTTAAAAAGGATAATGTGCTGAGCTACGAGAAATTTCCGGTGCGCGGGTTTCAGTCGAGCATGGAAGTGCCCTTGAACATAGGGCTCGGTGAGAAGGCGGAGATTGATTCCATGGTAGTGATCTGGCCGGATAATCGTTATCAGGTTCTTAAGACAGAGGATTTGACCGATTCGTTATCCATTACTTATAGACAAGGATTGCCTGTTTTTGACTACGCCGCATTCAGGCAGAGCAAGGAAAGCAAGGCTTTTGCATTTGAAGACATTTCAGGTAAGCTAGGACTGGATTTCCGGCACGAAGAGAATAATTTCATTGAGTTTGACCGGAATTCACTGATCCCGTTCGAAGTAACGGCCGAAGGCCCGGCGATAGCAGTTGCAGATATTAATCACGACGGCCTCGAAGATATTTATGTCGGCTCGTCGAAAATGCTGCGGAGCCATTTGTTTGTCCAGAATGTTGCCGGGAGATTCACGGAATTGCAGCAGCCTGCATTCATCAGCGATAGCACTTATGAGGAGGTGGATGCAGAGTGGGCCGATGTGAATAAAGACGGGCACCCCGACCTTGTGGTGGCAACAGGGGGGAACGAGTTCAGCAACAACTCACCCTACCAGAGGCCGCGCATTTACCTAAACGATGGTAAAGGGAACCTCACGCCGAAAGAGGATGCATTTACCAACATTTTCGTGACCGCCTCTTGCATTGTCCCCTTTGATTTTACGGGCGACGGTCGCGTCGATCTTTTCATCGGTGGGAGGGCTGTCCCGCTTAATTACGGAGAAAAACCACGTTCCTACCTGCTTCAAAACGATGGTACCGGTAAGTTTTCTGACGTCACTGCCCGGTATGCACCCGAATTGGCGACAATCGGCTATGTACGCAGCGCGCGACTCGCGGATATGAATAAAGATGGTAAGCAGGACATTGTGTTAGCACTGGAATGGGACGGCATTTGTGTTTTTGAAAGAAGCGGTAATGCATTTGAGAAGAAAGTGCTCACCGACCGTAAAGGCTGGTGGAATTTCGCGATGCCTTATGACTTTAACGGCGATGGCGACCTGGATATTCTGGCGGGTAACCTGGGCCTTAACAGTCGTTTGAAAGCCTCGGCACAGGAACCAGTGAAAATGTACATCAATGATTTTGATGGCAACGGTCGTAAGGAACCTTTATTGACCACGTTTCTGAATGGTAAGGAGGCGCTTTTTCCCACGAAAATGGAAATGGAGAAGCAAATGCCTGTAATCCGGAAAAAGTACATTTATGCTACCGAGTTTGCAAAAGCCAGTCTCGCTGATATTGTCGGAGCTGATAAACTTGAGAAATCCCAAATTCTCGCGGCCGATTATTTTCATAATGCGATTCTCGTAAACGACGGTAAAGGAAATTTCACGATGAGCGCATTGCCCGGGCGTGCGCAATGGGGGCCATTCTACGATGCACAGATCATCGACGCCAACGGCGACAAACTGCCGGACGTACTGCTGATGGGTAATTTTTACGACTGCAATATTCAAATGGGCCGTTACGATGCAGACTACGGCACGGTGCTTATCAACAAAGGGAACTGCAACTTTGCCCCCGAGCCGCTTAATGGCCTGCAAGTTCGTGGGCAAGTGAAGCGGTCAAAGCGCATTCAACTGAAAACTGGTACGGCGGTTGTGGCCGCGCGTAACGATGACAGGTTGATGGTGATTAAGGAGAAAAAATAATATCTATAACCGGAAATAAGCGCCTCCGTTGACGCTGAGGTTTCGGGTGTATTGATCATATACATTCGAAAAAACGTTACCCCCGAAGTTCCAGGTATTGTCGGGTTTGGTAGTCTCATTTTTGACTTTTGGAGACATCCTGGTATGAGAAATCTTCGTGTAAATACCGCCGACGAATTTGACCGCCAATCGGAATGTCCATCGTTTGCCCGTATGGTATTGTGCACCCAGGCCGGCGTTGAATCCAATCATATGAACAGGCCGGTCGAGTAAAACATAACCTGTTATCCTGTTATACGGCGCATCTTCTGTCTCGCGGTAACGTGTGGAAAGCCCCATTTCCGCACTCTTCAGCCTGACAATGCTTGGGCCTGCGAACAAGTATGGTGTTAATTTGCTTCTGTCGGGGCGGATAATTGTATAGCTTCCGGCAATATCAATCTGCCAGGTTTTGTAAGATAACTCAGTCAGTTGCAGGCTGGGGTCGTAGAGTTCGGGGTGCAGCAGATAATTTGGAAAAGCGATTCGAGCATCTCCAAAGTCGTTAATATTCAGGTTTTGGATCGAAAGATTGTTCCGATACCCGTCGAACCGAATGCTCATCCTTTTGGCCAGCGCAATATCCAGGCTCAGCCCGAGAGGCATTGAAGTTCCAGACATATAGGGAGACTTTTTGTAAACTACTCTGCCGCCGATGTCGCCTGCCCTCACATCAAATGCCGTCCTGTTGTAGCCAAATCCGGCAAGGAGCCCTAAGCTCACCCGTACCTTAAATTGATTGATGGTTTGTTCATGGATGACTTCCGATGAATGGCTTAGCATGTTCGCGTAGGAAGTCAACTTTTTAAGATATTTAGCGGTGTAGTTGGGCGCAGTGTTGGATTTGATGTAATATCCGTCGGTTAGCTCCTTCCCAAAAATTAGCGGTAATGCCCGCTTGAAATGTGCCTGTGAAATGACAAGCAGCGAATCATTTGTGCGCACATAGTACAACCGCTCCTTCTCGTTAAAAAGCAGGCTGAACTTTCCTTCAACAAGCAATAGCAGCAGCTGCACCTGGGATTTCGGGTTCTCACTTATATAGGTTCCGCCATTGCCCAGCCTGATTCTGCGGATCTCATTGAAAAGAAATGTAGCAGTCGTGTGACCGGCACCTTTTACACTTGCTTTCCCGCTTTTATGGTTAATTAAGACTTTGCCTAAAACAGGTTCAGGATTTTCATGCAGAAATACGGAATCTGTCTGGCATAAAGCATTGATTGACAGCAATACAGTTAAGATTAAGAGAAGAGGTCGAGTCATAAGGGGAGATTTAGCATTCAAATATATTAAAGTATACTTAAATACTAAATCATCTTGGATAGTTACAAACTTTCCGTCCTTCCCCCATCCACCGCCAGACTCACCCCGCTAATGCTCGCCGCTGCCGGACTGGCCAGAAACGCCACAGCCGCGGCAACTTCTTTAGCCTCACTAAACCGCCGGATCGGAATGCCGGCTTTCAGTTCTTCGGCGACTTGCTCTCTGGTTTTGCCTTGATTTTTGCTTCGCATTTCCAGCACCGAGTCGAGCCGTGCTGTTTCAGTGTAGCCGGGTAATACATTGTTGACGGTAATGCCATATTGCCCGAGTTCGAGCGATAACGTTTTGGCCCAGCTCGCGACGGCACCTCGGATGGTGTTGGAGACCCCGAGACCGATGATTGGCTGCTTTACCGAGGTGCTAATGATGTTGACTATGCGGCCAAAACCTTCCTTTTTCATCGACGGCACCACCGATTGTGCCAGAAACTGGTTGTTGATCACGTGCATTTGAAAAGTTTTCAGGAATTGGTCGGCTTCCGCTTCAATGATTGGACCGCCTGAGGGGCCACCGGTGTTGTTAACGAGAATATGGACATCCGGGCAGAGGCGGAGGTAGTTTTCGATGGCGGATTTCACGGCCTCATGGTCAGCGAAATCGGCTACCACATACCGGTGGAGCTGGCCGAGCGAGGTGTCCAGGTCTTCGACGGCTTCGCGCAGTTTTTCTTCGTTCCGGGCCACGAGGGTCACATTTGCGCCCAGTAATGCAATTTCAACGGCGGCTGCGAGCCCGATGCCCTGTGTGCTCCCGCATACCAGTGCTGTTTTTCCGGTCAGGTCTAGGTTCATAGTGTTGGCTTTTTAAACTTGGTTTCAGAATGATAACGTTTTGATTTTCGTCTGTTCCGCTGCCGGTTTCGTTGATTTTTCGGCTATCTTTGCGGTTTATTTTTCAACATGGGACGAGCCGAAATGCCGAATGTAAGCAAAATCCCGAATTTGTAATCTTAGAGCAAACGTTGCACAATGTCTAAAAAAATCCAATCCGCGCTTATTTCTGTTTATTACAAAGACGGACTTGAGCCTTTGGTCCGCCTCCTGCATAATAACGGCGTAAAGCTGTACTCCACCGGGGGAACTCAGACTTTCATTGAAAATCTCAACATTCCCGTGACCGCTGCCGAAGAGCTGACCGGTTATCCCTCGATTTTCGGCGGGCGTGTTAAAACGCTTCACCCTGCTATTATGGGTGGTATTTTATACCGCCGCGACGACGCAGGCGATGTAGCACAGGCAGCGCAATACAACATCCCTGCCATCGACATGGTGGTGGTGGACCTCTATCCTTTCGAGGAAACGGTGGCATCCGGCGCGAGCGAGGAGGACATTATCGAGAAGATTGACATAGGCGGTATCTCCCTGATCCGCGCAACGGCGAAAAATTTTAAAGATACACTCATCGTATCATCCCGCAGTCAGTACGCGGAGGTAGTGGAGCTTTTGAATGCAAAAGCAGGCGCTACCGATATCGAAGACCGGCGTTACTATGCAGGTCTGGCATTTGGAGTTTCGTCGCATTACGATGGCGCGATCAACAGCTTCTTCACATCCGGAAAAGAAACAACGGATAAGGAACTCTTCGATTTCACTAAACTTACTTCGCAAACACTCCGTTACGGCGAAAACCCGCACCAGAGCGCTAAGTACTATGGCGACCTGGAAGGCATTTTCGACAAACTGCACGGAAAAGAACTTTCATACAACAACCTCGTGGACGTGGATGCGTGCGTAAGCCTGATCGACGAGTTCGCTGACGCTCAGCCGACATTCGCGATCATTAAGCATACCAATGCCTGTGGTATCGCCACCGCGCCAACTGCGAAAGAAGCTTATGACAACGCGCTGGCCTGCGATCCGGTTTCTGCATTTGGTGGTGTGGTTATTACCAATACAAAAGTTGATCTGGCGACTGCTGAGGAGCTGAACAAGCTGTTTATGGAAATCCTGATCGCCCCGGCTTACGATGAAGAGGCATTAACGCTTTTGAAATCGAAAAAGAACCGCATTTTGTTGAAGCGTAATAATGTGGTATTGCCACAAATTATGTTCAAAACTATTTTGAATGGGGTGTTGGTACAAGATAAAGACCTTGCAACCGAAGTTGCGGCGCAGTTTACGACGGTTACCGAGAAGGCGCCTACTGCCAGCGAGGTTACTGCCCTTGAATTTGCATTGAAAGTTTGCAAGCATACCAAGTCGAATACCATCGTTCTGGCAAAAGAAAACCAATTGCTCGCTAGCGGTACCGGCCAAACTTCACGTGTGGACGCATTGCGCCAGGCGATCGAGAAGGCCAAGGCATTTGGCTTTGATCTGAACGGGGCGGTGATGGCTTCGGACGCATTCTTCCCATTTGCAGACTGCGTGGAGATCGCGCATCATGCAGGTATTACTGCGGTGGTTCAGCCGGGCGGTTCTATTCGTGACAAGGATTCGGTGGATTATTGCAATGCGAATGGGCTTGCGATGGTAACTACCGGGGTTCGTCACTTTAAGCATTAAGAATTAAATTGCCACGAAGGCACGAAAAAGGCACGAATTGTCCTTCGTGTAGGTTCGTGTTCTTCGTGGCAAAAAAACATACCCCTTGAACCCACTCCGGAAACTCATCAGATTCCTTCTGACCGGATTCATCATCCTGTTGGGTAGCCTCTTTTTCCTCTATCCGCAAATCTTCCACTGCGAGCTCATCGCATTTTCCAACTTCAAGTCAACAGATAAAAAGGTTTATTTCAGCCCGGATATCAATCCGAAAAAACACAAAACTCTCAAAAGCACTATCGCGCTCGCCGAAGCTCGCATTGATTCCTTTTATCAAGGCAGAAAGTCCAGTCCGAAAATCATCATTTGCCAAACCCCGCAGCAATACCAGAAATATTGCAGCAGCACCGAAGGCGCCGGGTGCAGCATCGGCACACCGTGGGGCAGTTCCTATGTGATCCTGAGTGCTCAGGGCATGAATACCGACGTGATTGCCCACGAAATGAGCCATATCGAATTGCTGAAACGCATCGGCTGGTGGCGTACGACGAACGACATTCCCCAATGGTTCAACGAAGGCCTGGCATTGATGCTCGACCGACGCTTTGTGAGCGAAACTGAGCCGCGTGATCGTTACCGCGCGTATAGGTACGAGTGGCGTTACTATACGCGCAATGGTCGCGACCTGCTTTTACTTAAAGACATTTCCACCATGCGGGAGTTTTTTGGAGGAGGACAAAAGCACGTCATGAGTGCCTACATGACCGCCGGAATGGAAGTTTCCTACTGGCTGTTGCTGCGCAGAGAAGCTGGTTTGCAGTGTTTTATCACAAAAATGCAAAACGGAGCCCCTTTTGAAGAAGCATACGGGCTGATGAGTCCACACCATTTTAAAGATTCAAAGAAAATATCAGAGTAAAGCATTACGAATAGGTGCTTACAGGCTATATTTATGCGCTCCTTTTTAAAACGGGATGGAATATTGGCACGCCCGTTCGGATTTTGCACTTTTTTTTGAAAATAATGTACGTTTCAATCTAAACTGATCAATCTCATTCATTCATCTATTTTATTATTTGAAATGCAACAATTACAAACACTGGATTATGTCGTTTTCTTCTTTTACTTCATTGTAGTCTCCGGTTACGGTTATTGGATTTATCAGCGGAAAAAATCAAAGGTTGAATCAACAAAGGACTTCTTTCTGGCAGAAGGCTCCCTCACCTGGTGGGCGATCGGCGCGTCGTTGATCGCTTCGAATATTTCGGCTGAGCAGTTTATCGGGATGTCAGGAAACGGCTTTTCGATGGGTCTTGGAATTTCGACTTATGAATGGATGGCGGCGGCAACACTGATTATAGTGGCCGTCTTTTTTATGCCTATCTATCTCAAAAACAAGATTTACACCATGCCCCAGTTCCTTAGCCAGCGATATAACCAATCGGTGAGCTTGATTATGGCGGTGTTTTGGCTGGCATTATACATCCTTGTGAATCTCACGTCGATCCTGTATTTGGGAGCGTTGGCCGTTTCAGGGATTTCGGGGCTTGATTTCCAGTTTTGTATGATCGCCCTCGCGGTTTTCGCCATTATAATTACAATCGGCGGGATGAAGGTGATCGGTTTTACAGACGTAATTCAGGTTTTCTTCCTTGTGATCGGTGGTCTGGCTACGACCTATCTCGCGATTAACCTGGTGTCTGACAATGCAGGTGTGGAAGGTATCGCGCAGGGTTTCAAAGTAATGCGTGAAAATCACGACGATCACTTTCACATGATTTTTCCTAAATCCAGCCCATTCTATATGCAGCTGCCTGGCCTGGCAGTATTGCTCGGTGGGATGTGGATCGTGAACCTGAACTACTGGGGTTGTAACCAATACATTACCCAGCGCGCCCTGGGAGCAGATTTGAAGACAGCCCGTAACGGTATCCTTTTCGCTGCTTTCCTGAAATTGTTGATGCCGGTGATCGTGGTATTGCCCGGTATTGCAGCTTATGCATTGTACAGCAAGGGCATGTTCCAGGCGGAAATGCTCGGTGAAGATGGCGTGATTAATGCAGACAAGGCTTATCCGGTGCTCTTGAACTTGCTTCCAACCGGTTTGAAAGGTCTGTCGTTCGCCGCATTGACAGCTGCCGTAGTGGCGTCCCTGGCCGGTAAAGCGAATAGCATTTCGACGATTTTTACCCTGGATATTTTCAAAAACTACATTGGTAAAAACGCCGACGAGAAGACCCTCGTACGCATTGGTCGTGCGGTGGTAGTGATCTCGATGATCCTCGCGATCGTCGTGTCGCCATATATGGGCATCGATAAAAAAGGTGGTTTCCAATTTATCCAGGAGATGACAGGTCTGCTGTCGCCGGGGATTTTCGCATCGTTCATTATGGGCTTCTTCTGGAAACGTACCAATTCCGCGGGCGCATTGTTCGCGATCGTGGGCGGGTTCCTGATCGCACTCGCGATGCACAACAACTATTTCCCGTTTGCCGACTGGACGCAAGTTCCGTTCCTCGACCGGATGGGTCTTGTATTCCTGATATGTGTAGTGGTAATGGTTATTCTCGGTCTGCTACTGCCTGACGAGAAAAAAGGGCTCGCTATCGATGCATCGATGTTTATGCCGCATCGCGGCTTCGTTACCGGTGCTATCGTGGTCATTGCGATTATTTCTTACCTGTACGGCCATTTTTGGTGAGATAGCCGTCATGTAGCATAAAAAGGGGCCGGAAGTCAATTCCGCCCCCTTTTTGTTAGTAATCATCGAGTGCTTACGCCTCTTCGATGATCGTGATTTTCTGGATCTTGTCACCCTGACGGATCAGGTCAACCGTTTCAATGCCTTCTACCACGCGACCGAAGCAGGTGTGGTTCCTGTCGAGGTGCGCAGTGTTATTGCGACTGTGGCAGATGAAGAATTGTGAACCGCCGGTGTTGCGGCCAGCGTGTGCCATGGAAAGCACGCCACGGTCGTGGTACTGGTTGCCGCCGGTGAGTTCGCAATCGATTTTGTAGCCAGGACCTCCACGGCCGGTACCGGTAGGGTCGCCGCCCTGGATCACGAAGTCAGGAATTACACGGTGAAAAATAACACCGTCATAAAAGCCTTTTTTAGAGAGATCAACAAAGTTTTTCACAGTGTTAGGAGCATCTTCATCGTAGAATTCGATGAGCATTGTGCCCTTGTCAGTGATCATTTCCGCTTTTGTCATGTCAAAAGTGAGTATTAAAGAGGTATGAAAAATAAGCAGGGCAGCTTTGTGCCCTTCCTATACTAACACAAAGAAAAGGATAATGTATCCTTTTCTTCTTATGAACTTTCAAATAAAATAACGGAGGTTATGACCCTGCCTTGGGCTCAGTTTCGGCCTTTGCCAATGCTGCCGCTTTTTTCTGCTCGATCTTGAAGGCAGAAAGTCGGTCGACCACATCACCGCTGCCCCATTCGCGGCTTCTTTCGGGGTTGGAGAACCATTCTTTTACAGCGAGGATTTTATAGAGGTACCGCGCAGTCTCCGAATTGAGGCGGAGTTTGAAATAATCATCTTTATTCTGCGAATCCATCCGGTTTTGGATGTGCGTCGGGCCTGCGTTGTAAGCAGCAGCTACCAATGTCCAGGAACCCAGTTGTTTATACAGGTCGCGGAGGTATTTGCCTGCCGCGTGGGTCGATTTGACCAAATGTTTGCGGTCGTCCCTGGTTTCGTTTACAACCAGCCCGAGAGACTTTGCCGTAGAAGGCATCAGTTGCCAGTATCCGGCTGCGCCGCGATGAGAAGTGACCTCATCTTTCATAGCGCTCTCTATCAAAGGAATATACTTAAAATCGGCTGGTACTCCGTACTTCTCGAGAATGGGTTCGATGATCCGCATCCTCTTTTTCGTTGTGGTCATCAGCTTACGAAAAGTGGGATTGTCGTAATTTCTGATCATGTTTTGATATCGCTCGGCGATTCGAAGCTCTGATAAAGGAACGGCTTCGCCACAGAAGTCAATAGCAAGAAGATCTGAATCAATGATGGTTGTTTCTTTCAGCTCCTTCTTTTCCACCTCCACCTCGCTCACCGGACCCTTGCCGAATATCGCGATTGAGAAGGCCATAAAGATAAGTCTAATCATGCATTTTGTATTTCGTGAAACATCATTTTAGGCACTGGGCCGAAGTGCAAAGATAACGGTATTGAATAAATAAAATTTTAATCTGGGGTAAAAAACTGATTTATAGGGGTTTGATGAAAGTAATTCTAGGACAAAAATAAGAACGTCACGTTTTGTCTCCGGCAAGTGATCCTGAATAAAAACTGCGCCAGGCGGACAGAACGTAAAATTTTAATTGGTAAAAGGCGCTTAGCACAAAACGCAAACTTCTGCTTTGAATGTAATTATAGCAAGAGGCTGGCTTTTTAGTATAAGTTTTACCTATTGATGGTCAGTTGGTTACAAAGCTGCATTCTGTGGGGATAATGGTATTATTGTAGAAAATGTCGCCAATTGTTGGGCAAAGTCGCGTTTCGGACGACAATTTCAAACTGTTCCATTTGCACTCGCTAATGTGTTAACTTGCATTTTCTGTATGGTATTTTTTGAAATATGGTCACAGTCAACGAGGCAAAAGAGAGAATTATTGCAAATACCGTAACGCTGCCAGCGGTGCAAATACCATTGGAACAGGCCATAGGCAGTTATCTGGCGGCTGATGTGGTTTCGCCGATAGCGCTTCCGCCGTTCAGGCAGTCGTCGATGGACGGATACGCAATTGTGCATTCCGATGTAACCGAAGCCGGGACATCGCTGCGTCTCGTGGGGGAATCGAAGGCTGGTCAGGCCGATTTGCCGGCTGTGAACGCAGGTACTGCCGTGCGCATATTCACAGGGGCGCCCGTACCCGATGGTGCAACCGCGGTGGTGATGCAGGAAAATACCTCGTTGGCGAGCGGTTCCGTACAAATCCATGAATTTCCGGTTGCCGAAGGCAAAAATGTCCGCCGGGCAGGGCAGCAGATAGCTCAGGGAGCGGTCGCATTGCGCACGGGGACGCTCATTTCACCAGGTGCCGTCGGTTTTTTGAAGGGAATGAATGTGAATGAGGTAACTGTACACGCCAAGCCGCGGATTGGTTTATTGGTTACCGGTGATGAATTGCTGAGAGCCGGGGAAGCATTGGTCCCCGGGAAGATATATGAGTCCAATTCCGCGATGCTGCAAGCTGCATTGGAGCAAGCGGGGATTGTCGAGGTTGCGATAAGCTACGCTTCGGACGACCTTGATGCTACGGTAGCGGCATTGGGAGCGTTGCTGGAAGAATACGATGTCATTCTCGCTTCGGGCGGGATTTCGGTAGGCGATTACGATTTTGTTGGTAAAGCATTGGAAGCGTTGGGAGCCGAGACGATTTTTTACAAAGTAAGACAAAAGCCCGGTAAGCCACTTTTGTTTGGTAAAAAAGGTGAAAAGCTGATTTTCGCATTGCCCGGTAACCCTGCGTCGTCGCTGGTTTGTTATTATGAGTATGTATTACCTGCATTGAAGAAAATAATGGGCAGTAAAGAGCCGTTCCTAAGGTCGGTAAGACTGCCTTTACGGCACGCTTACCGTTTCGACGGCGAGCGTGATGAGTTTTTGAAAGCGCGGGTGGAAGGTGGCGAAGTGGTATCGCTCGATGGGCAGGAATCATTCGTAATAGGCTCGTTTGCGGTTGCGAATGCAATTATTTACCTACCTGTGTCACAAAATAGGGTCGAAGCGGACGAGCTGGTGGAGGTACATTTACTTCCGCTCTGAACCCTGCGAACCGGATACGGGTTATTGAATCGAATGGATATAAGGTACCAATGAGTTTTCAAGTCAAATATTTTGGAATGCTGGCGGAGACTGCCGGGCTGTCGGACGAAGTCTGGAATACGGCTGGCGGTTTGACGGTAGGACAATTCCGTGCGCAAGTGCTGGACAAGTACCCCGCTATGCGCGATAAAAAATTCAAGATCGCGGTCAACCAGAAAATTTCGGAGGATTTTGTTTTAATAGAAACCCCGGCGGAGATCGCATTGCTCCCACCGTTTGCGGGAGGATAACAGCAGGACATGGAAAAAGCACATAAAACCAAAAAGGTCTTTGTTCAGGGGCCGATCAGCCCCGATTTTGTCGCGAAGTCGATAGCGAGCCACCAGTCCAAAACGGGTATTGGTGCGCACGCGATCTTTCTTGGGCAAATTCGCGCAGACCAGAAGGAAGGCGGTGCCGTAACGGGCATCGACTACACGGCCTACGAAGAAATGGCAGAGCAGGCATTCCACGACATCCGTGAGGCAGCATTTGCCAGATTTGAGCTCACGTGTATGCACATATACCACAGCCTGGGCCTTGTGCCCACGGGCGAGATCAGCCTTTTTGTGTTCGTATCATCCCCGCACCGCAAGGCGGCATTCGAGGCTTCGGAATATATTGTGGAAGAAATTAAAGCCAATGTGCCCATTTTTGGGAAGGAGCTGGTGGGCGAGGGGCAGCATGTCTGGAAGGAGAATACTAATTAATGATTGGATGACTGAATGATTGAATGACCGAATAAAAGGAATTTAATCATTCAATCATTCGATCATTCAATCATTCAAAATCATAAATGGTCGACATTACCCATAAAACCAACACACTCCGCATTGCCACAGCGCAAGCTATTGTGCAGGTGAGCAAGCCGGAGACTGTGGAGGCGATTCAAAACCGGAGTGTGCCGAAAGGCGATGTTTTTGAAATGGCCAAGGCGGCGGGCTTTTTGGCCGTCAAGAAAACGCCCGATTTGCTGCCTGACTGTCATCCGATTCCCGTCGAATATACCGGAGTTCAATATCGGATTGAAGATTTGACAATCGTTATTGAATTGACAGTTAAAACAATATACAAAACGGGCGTTGAGGTGGAAGCCATGCACGGGGCGTCAGTAGTGGCACTTACGATGTACGATATGCTCAAACCGATTGATAAAGGTGTGGAAATACGGAATATCCGGTTATTGGAAAAAAAGGGAGGGAAAAGCGACCGCAAACCCGCGCCGGAAGGCTTGAAAACCGCGGTGGTAGTTTGCTCCGACAGTATTTCAAATGGCATCGGCGAAGACAGATCCGGCAAGAGGATTATCGAAAAACTAAAAGCCTTCAAACTGGAAGTTAGCGATTACAGCATCATCGCCGACGACAAAGCGGGCATTCAGAATAAATTACATGCATTGCAAGGCGCAGGATATGATATGGTACTCATTACCGGCGGTACCGGTTTGTCGCCCCGCGATGTAACGCCGGAGGCAGTTTCGGAGCTGCTTGACCGGGAAATCCCGGGTATTGCCGAAACCGCACGCCAGTATGGGCAGGAGCGCGTCCCGACTTCGATGCTGTCGCGGTCAGCGGCCGGTTTTATTGGTGAAATGCTCGTCATTACCATGCCTGGCAGCACCGGCGGCGTAACAGAATACATTGATGCGCTCTTTCCGCATGTTTTGCACGTTTTTAATGTTTTAGAAGGTAAAAAACACGATTAGCAACAACCGATGGCATTGCCTATTGTAGATACATTTGGTCGCAAGCATACTTATCTGCGCATTTCACTGACGGATAAGTGCAATCTTCGTTGTACCTATTGTATGCCACAGGAGGATATGCAATTCATGCCTTCCAAATGGCTCATGCAGGCTGATGAAATCGCTTATCTGGCAGGCCTGTTTGTGGAAATGGGCGTAGAGAAAATCCGGCTTACCGGGGGGGAGCCGCTGGTCCGCAAGGATGCCGGTGAAATCATTTCTGATCTCGGCAAGCTTCCTGCTTCACTCACGCTGACTACCAACGCCGTTTATATAGATCAGTACATACCGGAATTGAAAGCAGCCGGGGCTACTTCGTTGAACGTGAGCCTGGATACGCTGCAAGAAGAGCGATTTCGGTCCATTACCAAGCGTGATCATTTTGGCAAAACATTGGACCACATCCGCTTGCTCCTCGATGAAGGCTTTGTGGTGAAATTGAATATGGTGGTTATGCGGGGAACGAATGATGATGAGGTCAATGATTTTGTGCGGATGACGCTCACGGAACCTAACCTGCACGTCCGTTTTATCGAATTCATGCCTTTCAAGGGTAATCAATGGGATTTGTCCAAAATCGTTTCTTATGCGGATCTGCTCGCCAGTATTGGTCAGGAGTTTGAATTCCAGCCAGTCGCTGGTGAGTTGCACGATACTGCCCGTCGATTTCAGGCAAATGGCGGCGCCGGTACTTTCGGCATTATTGGCACTGTAACCCACCCGTTCTGCGAAGGTTGCAACCGCATCCGTCTCACCGCCGACGGAAAGCTCAAAAACTGCCTTTTCGACACATCCGAGGTGGATCTCCTGACACCATTACGCAAGGGCGAAGATGTTCGCCAGCTCATTTACACACATTTCCAAAAAAAGCACTTCGCCCACGGCGGCCACGCCAGCTTTTCCGAACAGCAAGCCAAGACGGAATATGAGCAGAATAGGGAGATGATTGCGATTGGGGGCTAATCCCCAAATCCTTTCCAAAATTTCATAGGATCGCGATACTGGCACAATACCGCGTGAACTTGGACAATATTATTTCGCTGATTAACGCTAAAATGAATGCTGTAAGGGAAGAAGTCAACCAAGGCAAATCTCACGTCTGCATATCTCAATGCATAAATTAATGGCGACTCTCTAATCATCATCAATTTGTCTTTTAAGAGCATGCGGAACCGTTTTCCAAGGCCTATCTTTTGTTTCTCGTAATATTCCGAGGCGTTGGTAATGTCTTGCAATGCTTCCGGGGTAAATTTCAGTCTGTAAAAAGCCATTTAGTCGGCGTCCAACATTTTAAAGACTTCTTGTTCATCAATCAGAAGTTCGGGATTGTTGCGATACTTTTCAATGCGTTGCTCTACTTCGGTCTTTTGCCAATCCTGGACAATTTCTTTGTTGGTCTCTTTTATAATCTCAACCGCGTCCATCTTCTGCAAGTCCTCGATGACCGAAGCAGCATATTCCTTTTTGATCCTGATATGATAGGTTATCGACATGGTCTGGAATGTTTGGCTTTTCCAAATATACTAAAAACCAATACCCATAGGAACGGATATTTTCACAAAGAACTCCTCAATGATTCTCCGGGACGCTGCAATTGGAGGATAGTACCGCTTAACCTCCTATTTTACCGTCTAAACTTTGTATGCAACAATGGCCTGATCGGTTACCTCATTGGTTCGAAATCAACTTACCAATCTGTTAACCTTCAAGAGCCATGCCAAACATCTTAAAAACCGCCGTTGCTGCTACGTTCGCATTATTTACCGTCGCTGCCCAGGTGCAGGCCGATCCGATTGTTTCGCCGAAAGCGGAATGTAAAAACAACACTTGTGAAAAGTTTCGCGTAGGGATGTACCGCGTGCGCGACACGATGTCGATGAATGTGATGATGGAAAAAGAGAAAGGTGAAAAAGTGGCGATTCGCCTGATGGACAGCAAGGGAAATCTGCTTCACGAGGAATTCGTGCCGAAGTATATTACGAAAACCGGCCGGAAAATAAAGTTTGATGAAATGAGTGATGGCGTTTATACGCTCGAAATTTCCAACGACTACGAGAAAATCGTTAAGAGCATTTATCTGTCTACGAAAGAAGTGCGTGAAGTAAACCGCACGCTTTTAGGTGTGAATTAATTCAAGTCACCCTAGTTTAGCGTTACAGGATGTCGCCGCAGCGTTCCTGTAACGCTTTTTTGTAATTACCTCATGATGTCAACTCCGCTTCTATTGGCCGGGGAAGCAGTTCGGTAAAGAGCAGATCATAGATAATCTTTCCCCAGATAAGAATGCAGGGCACGGCCTTCACGACATACGGCCAGAAGTACGTGTTTCGGATAAATGGTGGAAACAGATCGGTAGGCGATAAAGTGGTGAATACAAATGCCAGCACGAGCAGCGCATAGTTTAGTCTCGTTGGCGCCTGCATGTAGTACCATACCGCCACGCCCGCAATGGCAATGATAAATGTCGGCGATTCGGCGCGGTGGTTGAAAATCACTACCCACACCAGTACCGAAGCCAACATTAATGCGCGGAAAACAAAGTTGCCGTATGATTTGATTTTGAGTAGCGGCAGGCAGAACAGAACCATTCCGGCGAGATTGACGTAAGTTTTATTCACATTCAGCGAGAACCAGATTTTTAACCAGCCTATTACGGAGAGGCCGTCGGAAAAGTCGCGGTCGGCGGCGAGGAGCTTCCACCAGGTTTTATACAGCACCACAAATTGCTCGGGCGTTACAGCGACGATCGGTAATATGGTAAGCAAAATAACCCATGCGGCGGTCGTGTAGGCCAGTTTGAGTTTGTTCGGATAGAGCAGGTACAATGCCAGGGCAACAATGCCGAATAGTTTGATAAAGATCGTCGACACGATGCACAGCGAGGCCATCCAGTATTTATCCCTTTCCAGAAAACCGAATGCAAAAAGCAGCAAGCCGGCGATCAGGGCGTTACTTTGTTCGTTTTGCGTGGCGGTAAGGAGTTCTACGAGCATAAAAGAAACCATCAGTCCCTTTGTCCGTAAATCGATTTTGGGAAGAAAATAAACCGAAAAGAAAAGCACCGATACATTGATCAGGTTCCAGAAAAACAGGCCGACAAATGTGGGCATAATAGAAAGTATGCCAAAAACGAGTGCGAATGCCGGGCTGTATTTGAACAGGTCCCAGTGCTCGTCGACATGCCATCTGTACAGGTTTTTTCCCTCGATCAAGTGAAAGAAGGACTGCTTGAAAATGACGTAGTTGTTGTAGGTAGTGTAAAGTTGCGGTTGGTTCGCAAAGGTTTTGGGATGGGAGAATACCGATTGAAGCGTAGCAAAGACGGCAATGGCCAGTACAATAAAGAGGAGTGATCGCTTGCTGATCACCAGGCGGTTGAAAGCATTCATAAACTGAATAATCCCTAGCGTTGATTTTTCTTCAAAACTAGGGATTAATTCGTCGCCGAGGTCAATTTTTCTGGTATCCCATCGCTTTCAGCCAGCCTTCCATGGCAGCAGGCCAGTTGGCAAGAGAGCCTTTACCTTCGGTACGCATGCCGTAGCCGTGGCCGCCTTTCGGGTACAAATGTATTTCGGCAGGAATCTTCTTCTTTTTCAGCGCCAGGTAATATTCGATGCTGTTTTCGACCGGTACGCCCGTATCGTCCATGGCGTGAACGAGGAACGCGGGCGGTGTCTGATCCGAAACCTGCAATTCGTTTGAGTAATATTTGATTAGCTCGTCCGATTTTTCAGGTCCGAGCAGGTTATCGCGCGAACCTCCGTGCGCGAGGGCGGGTGTGAGCGAGATCACGGGGTAAATCAATATCGAAAAGTTTGGCTTGCCATCCGCAGATGCTTTTTCGCCCATATTGTGATGCGTCGAAAGCGTAGCTGCCAGGTGACCGCCCGCAGAGAAACCCATTACACCGATCTTGTTTACGTCGATGCCCCATTTGGCTGCATTTTGGCGGATTAGTTTCATAGCCTGCATAGCGTCCATCAACGGGACTTCGTGTTGGTGGGCCATTGCTTTTTCATTGGGCAGACGATATTTCAGCACAAATGCTGAAATGCCGCGCTCATTGAACCATTTGGCAAAATCACTGCCTTCGTGCGAAGCGGCCAGTATGCCGTAACCGCCGCCGGGACAGATCATCACTGCTGCTCCCGTCGCTTTCTCTTTGGGGGCAATGTATGCTGCAATCGTAGGGACCGTTACGCCGCTGATGCGCAGGATACCTTGTGCGTCGGTAACTGATTTCTCTTCTATATCACTCTTTTTAAAATTGGGGACTTTGCCTTCCGGCCAAAGATTCATGGTTTCTGTTTGCGCCATAGATGGAACTGATAATGCGAGCAGGCTGAAAACGGTAAGGATACGTGCTGTTTTTTTCATTGATTGTCCTGACTTTTTTTCTCGAAAAGACGTTTTTCGGGTCAATATACCCTCAAATCGCCGGTAACCATCGTTTTAGTTCCGTATCGAGTTGGGTCGGATCGTCAGCCGTTACATTGACCAGTTGAAAATGGCTGTTTTCGGTCAGGCTTTTCCAGCGCCAATCCACCTGGCTGATTGTTGCATATTGCCCGTCGGATAGCCACCAGGCGGTAAGCAGCTCGTCATTACCTTTTTTCAACCTACCTACATACACTACCGTGCCCGCGATCTGTTTCTTGGAGATGCGGCTCAGATGGTAGCCGGAGCCCGTCCAACACGTTACAGGGCTGTGTTCTGTGGAGTAGAATGCAGGAATTGGTTTAATGTAAACAAGTGCGTGTTCGTTTCTGAACTGCGTGACGCCCGTTTGGAGTTGCTGCATCGCGTAACCCTCGCGGGCAACTGCTTGGGAGGCTTTGGATGATCTGATATTCACGACTGGTTTCTGAAAACAAAAGAATGCACAGATAACCAGCAGTGCCCAATGGCCTGGTATCAGCAATCGCGAATGATTTTCCTTGGTTGTATGCTCTGCAAAAACCGGTTTACCCCAGCGCCTGTGTGTGTGCCGGACAATTAAGACCAACGGAACTACTACATAAACTGCCAGGCAAACGACACCGGTAACGTCATGAAGAGCTTTGGCTGGGGCAATGTGCAATGCTACAAGCAGGATGATGCGCATAAAGTTACCTGCGGTGTTCAACACAAATGCGAGGAGCACTAGCAGTACCTGATATAGAGGAGGCAGGGACCGGCGGACCTGCGTCTGATAATGAACCGTGAGGAAAATGACCACCAGCAAGGCGAAACCCGTCATTTGAAGGCCCATGCAGGCAGGATCGACTGTGAACTCGGAGCCGTTAAGCTGAATGCTGTTCCCGTCCACCGTGACCGGGAAGTGTGCCGCCCTCAATATCCGGCCGGCCAGGGCGGAAATTTGTAAACGAATCGGAAAAGTGAAAATCTCCGACACATATTTGAAAATCGGGGAGATAATGAGCAAGACCATGAAGAACTGCCCATTCAGTTTTCCGAAGAGGCTTTCGATGGCAAAAAGCGATGCCAGAACCAATAATAGAAAGCGCCATGAAAGTTCCTGTCGAATGCAGCAAATCAAAACCATTACGGCAACCAGGGGTGCAAGCCGCCAGCTCTTTTCGCCGGGTGGAGTGCTACGCAACAGCAGCAGAATAAGCAGAAAGCCCATCCAGAATGTGGCATCCCCGTTGAGATAGCCATGCATAAAGAAGGTGCTGAAAATGCACAGGTAGGCCATTGGAAAAGCGGCCCTGGTATATTGATTAGTGAACATAATGGCGGAATGTAAAATAGCCGACAATCGTGCAGAACAGAATGATGAGCAGCCATTCGTGCGGCTCAGGCACCGCTCCTGCCATTTTCAAGGTAGCGTTGTCAAGACTGTTCTTGCTCTTCCGGATGTCGAATCGGTCGTAATCCTGTTGGGTTTCAAGCACAATCATACTGGAAACCGGGGTTACAATATGCGCAGTTTCGGCCTCTCGGATCAGTTTTGCATTGAAAACAGAGTCGGTTTGAAAAGAATGGTCGAGGTATCGGCCGCCTAATTGTTTCATGATGTGGTTATAGGCAAAGAGCCTGAGTAAATGATCAGGAGCCTGGCCTAATGCCCGGCCATCAGTTTCGCGGATCAGGATGCCGGATCGTTCGATAGCAACAACCGAAGAATCTGATTCGGGATCGGAAGGGAACTGGTTTTGCGAAATCATCCGCTGCACTGCTTTCCAATCGGTTTGTTCGGCACGGATTATGCCCAGTTCATTCAGCGATTTCATGTAAAGAGAAGCATCGCCGCCGATAACAAAAGTGCGCAGGCCGCGTGGGCCATACTCGCTCAGTTTTTTTGAAAATGGCGTATTTGCGAGGTCGCGCAGCCTAGGCGACACCACCGATGATTTGGTGATCAGCAATGCATTTTCCGGATCGGGAATGTCCTGCACCGGGAATAAGGAAAAATTGAATTGGGATAATACCTTAAACTGCTCGTCTTTATTCGCTTCGGAGAGCCTGATAAGACTTTCATTGGCTACAAAAACAGGACGTTTTTTTAGTAACGCCCATAGCATGTCCAGTTCTTCCTTGCTCCACGCCTGGTTAATATCGAGATAGTAAGCTTTTGCATTGAATTTTTCCATTGTTTTATGAAGTGGCTCCACCGTGTAGGTCTTCCCGCCGAATGCGAAACTCTCCCTCGCAACCGGTGTTATTTCGAAACCGGCCCGCCACGACGGCTGGTATTTCCCCTGATGAATGACAACGCCCGGAAAGGCGCTGCTTGGCTCGAATGGAAGGCGAAGAGCACGTGTTTCCTTTGGATAGTCAAACCGAACGGTTTCAGCAGCATTTTCCGCCCCCGGACCTTTGAACCAGATATTCTCATAAACCAGCTGTGATCCATCCAATTTCAGGGGAGTCGTTATACCAATTTTAAATTTACGGTGCTCTTTGGCCGTGCAAGGGAAAACCTTCACTTTCACGATATTGCCTTCCTGCCAGTGTACTACCGATGGGTCGCGTGATTCCACCCCAACGACCGTTTTGTAGGCGGAATCTGCTTTGCTTTGCGAGGCCAGCAAACCTTTTTCCTCCACACCATTGATCCACAATGAAAGAGAGCTGATCACCGACCCCTCCGGCAGATAAAATGTATACAAAGCTTCCTCCTGTTGGAACGATGAGCTGGAATGATTGACTATGCTGATCGTCTTTTCGGTATAAGCGACCCGCGTGCGCGGGTAAATGCGTACCTGCGTGAGCACATTGGCCGTGCGGAGTTCGCTACCAGACCATAATCTTTCCTGGGTTTCGTGGCGGGTATCGTAGAGCACATTCAGGATGTTTACTCGTTCGGCGTTTCCTAAATCGAGATTCGGGGTAAACAAAGAGGCTATCAGGACGAGCGGATCATGTCTCACCAGAATATCGGTAGCAGGGCGCACTGAGAACAGGGTGGTCGGAGCGGTTTGGTAAACCATTTTGCCCATGACCACCCGACGTGTTATCCAGTCATCCTGTATGTGCCGGGCAAGTATTATCCAGTCGGGCAGATCGCCCGTTGGTCGTGTGGTTACAACATTAGCTTGGTGTTGAAGTGAGATGCTGATCCGATGCCAGCGCATTGAGAAATAAACGGTAATAGCTATGGGTATCATGATGCCGGTTAATATTGCCGGCTTGAATGTTTGCCATCGGTGGCGAATTAGACGGAGATAGCTGATTGCAAGCAGCAGCGGTACAAAGCAGTGTATGGATATTCCCAGCAGGAGCAAACCGGGTACACCCAGCACATTGTAGGGGGTGAGGATGAAGGCATAATACCCCCAAATTACCGTGGAACAGCCCACTAATGCGAAAAGCACGAATTTGAGCCGGAGAGGCAGGTACTCTTCCCAGGTAAGCAGGATAGCCGATGCCGCTGCAATGACGATGGCGAACATCAACCAGGTGGCCGAGGGGCTGAAAATGGGCATAACCCGGTTTAAGGCAAAACAGCTAACGAGCCACACATATCCCAGCAGCAGGCGGTGATGCAGGTATTCGATGCGTTGTTTTTTCCAGAACCAACGCAGTTTTCCGGCATTCATGAGCCAAATTGAATAAAGCACAGCCACACTCCATGGAATGATAAAGGCCCCATCCAGCAAGGAATCTACGACCGTATAATAGAATACCAGGAAGTCCAGCACCAGGCAGCCCAGCCCTATTCCGTAGTCAGGATCATAGCGGCGGATACCTTGCGTTCCGGTATTGCTGGCCGTTTCGGGCAGGTTCGGTCCCTGCGAGTCATGTACTGTAAACGGTTCCATTATTTCGATATTTAAAAGTACTTTGTGTTTCAAAGTAAATTTAGAAAATCGATATAAACAACACTTACAGTGCCGCTAATTAACAATCTCTTGAAACTGGTTATTTAACGGTGCTCACGAGCCCTGTTTCAGGGTTTTGGCGGATTGATCATAATGTGTGCCCTGTGTGTGCCCGGGTCCATAATCCAGGGCATACCCGGAACATCCGGTTTCAGTGGCAGGCCGGTACTTTCGGCGGTCGCAAACGGGATGTAGACCACGTATCGCAGGTAACCATTTTTGAGGGTGCCGGCGGCTGCGTCGTAATTATCCTTTGAGCCGGATAAGACGTATAATGTAGACGATTGCTTCGGCATTTTCAGTTTTCCTTCCTTCACCTCCTTCTCGCGGATGTCGAAAATTTCCTTCTGATTTTTACCCTCTTTTGCCAGTGCACGCCCGCGCTCCATGAAAGGATCGAGGTCGGCGAGGTAGCACGATACGCTAATGTCCTCTTTTTTGGGATCGTCGGCCAGGCAAACGAAGTCGTTGCTGCCTTCACGCAGGATTTTAAATGTGCCGTCTGCCGCGTAGCCGTACACTTTAGCCCCTGCCTGCTTGTCGGACGGCGCAGCCATGACGGCCGTCTTGATTTGCACTTCTGCAGGAAGGATATTCTGAGCTGAAATTTCAGCGGCGACGCACAGCGCCAGGCAGGAAAAAAAAGTCGTTTTCATGATAGTAAATATAAGTAGGTGGTCCCTTATAGACGTAATTAAAATTATTATTGTAAAAATGACACGTATAGGTTTTGATCAGGCTAATGCTTTCTGATTCAAGGCCGAAAAGTGCTTGATTTACCTATGAACTTCAAAAAATCGCTTATCCTCTTTCCAACTGGTTGCTTGCTGGCCGGTCTGATGGTCGCCTCTTATCAGCGTTCGAACCCCAGTACGATTGACGCCGCTTCGGCCGACACGCTTTACAAAGATCTTACGGATGCCCAAAAGCGTTCGTCGAAATATGCCGTAGCGGGGCTTACGACGGCAAATGGCCTGGAAGCAACGCTTTTTACATCAGAGCCGACGATCACGAATCCGACGAATATCGATGTAGACCACTTGGGGAGGGTCTGGGTTTGTGAAGCGTATAACTATCGTCCGGCGATCAATGGTAACCCCACCAAAAATGAGGGCGACCGCATTATGGTGCTGGAAGATACCAATGGCGATGGCAAGTCCGATAAATCCACGGTCTTTTATCAGGGGGCGGAAATCAATGCGCCGCTGGGTATTTGGGTAATGGGTAACAAGGTGATTGTTTCGCAAAGCCCATACGTGTGGCTTTTCACGGACGAGGACGGCGATTTGAAAGCTGATAAAAAAGAAGTCATTTTTGAAGGTATTGGTGGTGACCAGCACGACCACGGCATGCACGCATTCGTATTCGGGCCGGATGGTAAGTTGTATTTCAATTTTGGAAATGAAGGCGACCACTTGCTCGACGGCAAGGGTAATCCCGTGGTGGGCAAGGATGGCAAGCCGATTGATTTCTCGAAGTTGAGACAAGGAATGGTTTTCCGCTGCGATCCTGATTTTACCAATATTGAAGTACTCGGAAATAACTTCCGTAATAATTTCGAAGTGGCGGTCGACAGTTACGGTACCATGTGGCAGTCGGACAATGACGACGACGGCAACAAAGGTGTCCGTATCAACTACGTAATGCAATACGGCAATTATGGCTATACCGATGAAATGACCGGTGCAGGCTGGCGCGCCAACCGCACGAATATGGAAGACTCGATTCCTTACCGTCACTGGCATTTGAATGACCCGGGCGTGGTGCCGAACCTGCTGCAAACCGGATCTGGTTCGCCGACGGGTATGATCGTTTATGAAGGAAAATTACTTCCCAAGGAATTCTGGGGTCAGATGATCCACTGCGAGCCCGGGCATAATGTAGTCCGTTCGTACCCTGTAAAAAAGGCCGGAGCAGGTTATTCGGCTAAAATCGTGAACATTGTGGACGGCAAGCGCGACCAATGGTTCCGTCCGTCGGATGTTTGCGTAGCGCCGGACGGCTCCCTACTCGTTGCCGATTGGTACGATCCGGCGGTAGGAGGTCACCAGGCGGGTGACCAGGGTAAAGGCCGCATTTATCGGATTGCCCCCGTGAATACACCTTACCGTATCCCGAAATCCGATTTCACGACAATAGCAGGCGCCGTGGAAGCATTGCAAAGCCCCAACCTGTCCGTTCGCTTCCATGCATGGACAGCTTTGAATGGAATGGGTGTTAAGGCTGCGCCGACATTGGAAAAACTTTTTGCGGACAAAGATGCGGAGCCCCGCATGCGTGCGCGGGCGTTGTGGTTGCTTAGTAAATGGCCATTTACCGCGAAGAAAGCCGTCGACAAGGCCATTAAGGATCCCAATGCCGATATCCGTATTGCCGGCCTTCGTGCCGCTTCTGAGTCGAAGCATCTCGATTTGCTGCCATATATCAAGGTATTGGTAAAAGACGCGGAACCGCAGGTTCGCCGCGAATGCGCATTGCTTTTGCACCATAACCCATCACCAGAAGCCCCTGCATTGTGGGCTACCATTGCGCAGCAATATGACGGAAAGGACCGCTGGTACCTCGAAGCCCTCGGGATTGGTGCCGACGGGCAATGGGATTCGTTTTTCAAGGCATGGCTCGGCAAAGCAGGTGCTAACCCGATCGCCACGCAGGCGGGCAAGGATATTGTATGGCGCTCGCGCGGGAAAGAATCTGTGCAGCTGCTGGCTTCGCTGGCGGGTGATCCTACGGTCGATTTGAAAAGCAGATTACGCTACTTCCGTGCGTTCGACTTCAATTCGGCGGGTCGCGAAAAGTCGATGGCACTGCTGAAACTTACGAATGGAACCGGCAAAGAGCAGGATAAGGTGAACGAACTCGTGATGCGCCACCTCGACCCCGCCTTTGTGAAGCAGACACCGGAAGCAATGGCCGCATTGAAAAAAATGCTCGATGCTACTTATGGAACACAGGCTTACCTCGAACTCGTTGCGAAATATGAGCTTTCATCCGAAAATCAGCGGCTTTTGGCGATGACCGAGGAGCAATCGAATAGCCGTGCCGGATCGGCAGCGGCGTCGCAGCTGATTAAGCAAGGCGGAACGCCGATGCTTTGGAAGGTGGTAAAAGGGCAGGACGAGTCCAAAAGTATCGCCGTTTTGACCGCATTGAAATCTGTCGGAAGTAAAGACGCGCTTGATATACTCAGGAAGGTAGCTACCGAAGGCGGCTTTTCGGAAAACCAAAAGATAACTGCAGCGAAATCGTTAGGCGGTACCATGAGCGGTGAAGACCAGGTGCTGGTGTTGCTCAAAGAAGGAAAACTGACCGGCGAAGCAAAAACTGCTGCCGTACAAGGCCTTAACGGTGCCTGGCGGAAATCCGTCAAACTGGAAGCCGCCAAATATCTGGACGGCGCGGCCGTAGCGGCCAAGAAACACCCGGAAGTGAAAGAGCTGGTAGCAATGAAAGGCGATCTGACGAAAGGCAGGCAAGTATTTACATCCTATTGCTCGGTATGCCACCAGGTGAATGGCGAAGGTATGGATTTCGGCCCAAAACTCTCTGAAATCGGAAGCAAGCTCCCGAAAGAGGCCCAATATGCAGCCATCTTAGACCCGAGTGCGGGTATTGGTTTTGGCTACGAAGGCTTTGAAGTGACTTTGAAGGATGGTACCGTTGTTTCCGGTATCATTTCCAGTAAAACCGAAACCGACCTGATCCTCAAATTCCCGGGCGGCTCGACGCAGGAATACAAAATGTCGCAAGTGAAGTCAATCAAGCAGCTCAAAGATTCGATGATGCCGTCCGGCTTGCAGGATGCGATGAGTACGGAAGAGTTGGTGAGTTTGGTAGATTATCTGAGTAATTTAAAGAAGAAGTGATAAATCGAAAATAGGAGCCGGAAGGCTCCTATTTTCGATTATTGGTGTTGGGATTCTGCCAGTTTCATGGCTTCGAATTCGGCGAGGACCTTTTGCACCTCGAAGCTTGATTGTTTTGACTTTTCAATTACATCGTCGGCGAATTGCCTCATGCCATTGGCAAGATACTCCTTGTCTTCCGGGGACGCATTTTGATAGAAAGCTGACCAATCATCGCCTGCTTTTTCGATTGCGTCCAGTGTGTTTGCATCGTACAATGCCTGTATAATCTGTTCCTTTTTCATCGCTTTTCGGTCATTGTTTTAATTGCTTTAATATCTTTTCCAGAATTTCAATGTCTTCTTCAAGGCTTCTAATATAATCCAGAAGCCGGTTGACTCTCTCGTTCGTGGCGCCATCGATCTGGATCAGGCGACGAAGTGACATTTTAGCCTCGCCTTTTTTTAGAAGCTTCTCGGCAATCAAATGCCTGATTTTTTCTTTCATAAATACTGATAGTGCATGTAAATCGTAACGTAATTTACTCACCTTCCAGTTTTAAATCAAGCTACTTCAAATCGCCGAAAGGTTACATTTTTCCGAAACTGCATTTCTTATTTCCCGAAATAGGAGGTATTTTTATAACGTTTTTTGAAATTATCTGCATCATCAAAAATTCGTTTTGAAACAATTTCTTATCGTGAGATCTGCGTGGTGTGCTGCGGTTCTTTTTACCTCCCTTTCATTTCAAGGTTTTAGTCAAGTTGCTGATTCACTAGTAGTTGTTAATCCCGATAGTGCCTATGCGGCATTATCAGAGACGGAGCGGCGCTTCTCGCGTAACGCGGTTGCGGGTGTACAAGCGGCCGAAGGGCTGGAAGCGACACTCTTTGCTTCGGAGCCTAATGTGATTAATCCAATCAATATCGACGTCGACCATCGTGGGCGTGTGTGGGCGTGCGAGGCGTACAATTACCGGCCTGCTGTAAACGGCAAATCGGAACTCGGGCAGGGCGACCGGATTGTGATTTTGGAGGATAAGGATGGCGACGGTAAAGCGGATGTTACCAAGGTCTTTTACCAGGGCCCGGAGCTCAATGCGCCGCTGGGAATTTGGGTCATGGGCAATAAGGCGATTGTTTCACAAAGCCCATATGTGTGGCTTTTCACGGATACCAACGGCGATGATAAGGCCGATACGAAAGAGATTCTTTTCAAAGGCATTGGCGGCTTGCAAAATGACGCGGGTGTGCATGCATTTGTGTTCGGCCCGGATGGTAAGTTCTATTTCAACTTTGGTAATGCAGGACGGCAACTGGTAGACGGGCAGGATCGCCCGCTGCTCGATAAATACGAAAGGCCAATTGATTTCAGGCAATATAAACAAGGTGTGGTTTTCCGCTGCGAACAGGATTTTACCAAGGTGGAGATCATGGCCGAAAACTTCCGGAATGGCTGGGAAGTGGCGGTGGACAGCTACGGTACCATGTGGCAGTCGGACCAGGAGGAACCCGGTAATGGGGCCGATAGGGTCTCCTATGTGATGGAGAATGGTAATTTCGGGTATATCGATGAAATGACCGGTGCAAGCTGGCGCCTTAACCGTACCAACCTCGAAGATGAAATCCCGCGCCGCCACTGGCATCAGAATGATCCCGGCGTAGTGCCCGATTTGCTGGAAACCGGTTCGGGTTTTCCAATGGGCATGACGATTTATGAAGGCGATTTGCTGCCACGGCGCTATTGGGACCAGATTTTACTTGCCGATGCCGGTCAGGGTTACGTGAGCGCGTTTCCGGTGCAGAATGAGGGGGCAGGTTATAAATCGACCGGCATCTTGCCCGTGCTGGAAGGCAAGCGTGACAAATGGTTCCGGCCTACGGACGTCTGCGTAGCTCCGGATGGCTCCCTGATCATTTCCGACTGGTACGATCCGGTAATGGGTTCTAACAAGATGAAAGACCGTAGCCGGGGGCGCATTTACCGTGTGGCGCCGGCGGGCATACCTTACAAAATACCGGTATACGACTTGTCGATCCCCGAGCAGGCGGTAAAAGCATTGCAAAGCCCCAACTTATCGCAGCGTTACCTGGCCTGGAATGCCTGTGTGAAGCACGGCTGGGCGGCAGAACCATTTCTGGAAGAACTTTTTAGATTATATAATGGTAATCCAAAGCTACGGGCCCGCGCATTATGGGTGTTGAACCGCATCGAAGGTTTCAACTACCGTAACCTTGATATCGCTTTCCGTGAGCTGAACCCGAACCTGCGCATTACCGCATTACGCGCCGTACGCCAGCGCAACAGCGATCCGACAGAGTATATCAAGCGTCTCACCTCCGACCGCGATCCGCAGGTGCGCCGTGAATGCGCATTGGCCATTAACCATAACCACACCTACGAAGCATTGGACGTATGGCTTCAACTGGCCAAGCAATATAAAGGTAACGACCGCTGGACCGTGGAAGCGCTGAGCATTGGTGCTTACGATCAATGGGAACGAATATTTCCCGCCTGGCTCGAAAGGCAGGGAGCGAAACCCTGGTTGAGCGACGCTGGAAAGGACATTATCTGGCTCGCACGTACCCGCAAGGCTATTCCGTATTTGAGCGAGCTGGCTGCCGATACATCCGTGAGTTTCAAAAGCAGGCTGCGCTATTTCCGCTCGTTCGACTTTTTTCACGCGGGTTATGAGAAAACGCAGGCCCTGCTCAGTGTTTTGAATGTCCCCTCTTCCGATCGGATCGAAGTGAGTAAGCTGGCGTTGCTGCATTTGGATAAATCATTTGTAACCAACTCGCAACAGGGACTGACCGCGCTGAACAAGCTTCTCGACGAAACTTACGGAACCGAGCATTACATTGACCTCATGACCCGCTACGAGCTGGAGTCGGAAAATGACCGGTTGCTGAAACTGGCTTTGAGTAAATCCGACGAAGTGATCGGCCGTGATGCGGGCGCGCTGTTACTCGAACAGGCCGGGATTTCGTATGTCACCCAAAAGTTGGCCGGTATGAATGACGAAAAGAAGTCGGCATTATTGGCTTCGATACAGACGGTCGGTAGCTCGGAGTCGGTATACCTGTTACGATCGACATTGCTGAATGCCGGCGAACCGATGAGCGTGCGGAAGAATGCGGCGCGCTACCTGGGCGCGAGCTGGCCGGGAGAGGAAGCGGTAGTAAAGCTGCTGAGGAACGAACAGATCGACGGTGAGGTGAAAGAAGCAGCATTGGAAGGTGTGAAGAATGCGTTCCGGGAAGAGATCAAGGCGCAGTTGGCCCTTTATTTACCCAAACCGCCTGTGGAAGAAGCGGTAGCCGCCCCGGCGGAGGAGCCGAAAAGTGGTAAAAAGGAGCGACGGAAACGCAGAAAAAACCAGTAGAACGAAGATTGAGAGGCAATTTTGGGGTATATTTCCGGACTGTACATCTTTACAATCTGTAACAAAAACATCGAAACATTTATGCTCCGCAGAAATTTTGTAAAATCTACCCTTGGTTTGGCTGGTGCCGCAATCGCAGCAGGAGATGCATTGGGCGCCGCTCCTACGGCCAAAAACAAGTTTAAGCTCAAATATGCTTCCCATTTCGGGATGTTTCAGAACAGCGCCGGAAAGGACCTGATCGACCAGCTTAAATTTATGGCAGACCAGGGTTTCATGGCATTGGAAGATAACGGTATGATGGGCCGTCCGGTGGAGCAGCAGGAAGCCATTGCCAAAGAAATGAGCCGTCTGGGAATGGAAATGGGCGTGTTTGTAGTAGATAAAGGAGGGAATGGGGCCAATACTCTGGCCGCAGGCAAGCAGGAATATATCGATATATTTCTCAATGGCTGTAAAAAAGCGGTAGAGGTAGCAAAGCGTGTGAATGCGAAATGGATGACGGTCGTTCCGGGTGATTTTGAAAGAAACCTGCCGATCGGCGTGCAGACAGGCAACGTTATCGACGCATTGCGCCGTGGTGCGGAAATCCTGGAACCACACGGGCTGGTAATGGTGCTCGAACCGCTGAGCGATTCGCCCAACCTCTTCCTGAGAACTTCGGACCAGACTTACGAAATCTGCCGCGGGGTGAACAGCAAGTCGTGCAAGATCCTGTACGATATTTACCACATGCAGAAAAACGAAGGTCGCCTGATTTACAACATCGACCGCACATGGAGTGAAATCGACTACTTCCAGATCGGCGACGAGCCTGGCCGTAAAGAGCCGACAACCGGTGAGATCAACTACAAAAACGTGTTCAAATACATCTACGACCGCAGCAAGAAAGAAGGCAAGTCGTTCATCATGGGTATGGAACACGGAAACTCCAAGCAAGGAAAAGAAGGCGAGGAAGCGCTGATCAGGGCTTATGTGGAGAGTGATAGTTTTGCGATATAGGGACTTCGGCTTTCGGCCGTCGGCTATCAGACTTAATGTTAAGCACTAAAATAAAAAACGCGGCAAGTAGAAGCTACTCGTCGCGTTTTTTGCTTTCAGCCGACAGCCAATTTTAAAGTACCACCACCGAATTCTCGGTAGCATCTACGCCGGCAGGAACATATTTGTCGGCTGCCCAGTCGTTTTCCCACTTCTCGCCGTCTAGGATGTAGCGGAACTGATATTCTCCGGCTCCCAGTTCGAGGCTGGTTTTGAATGAACCGTCTTTTTGTTTTTTCAATGCGATCGCTTCTTCGGGGTTCCAGCCATTGAACTCTCCTACGAGGGCAATTTTCTTTGCGTCAGAGGCCGCCTCGGCAGGAACTGTAAACGTCACTTTGTAAACAGACTTACTTTTTACAAACTGTTTTGTTAATGCCATAACTTGTAGTGTTAATTGGTTGATGGCTCAAAGATACAATCAAAAATTATTCAAATCAATGAATATCAATATTCTAAATGTTTTTAATCTTTGAAAAGTTATATAATAACATTTCATGCGACATTTTTTAATGTCATACTATCAATCTATCTGAGCGTATATCTCAGCCCTAAAAACGCTCTGATGCCCTGATTTGGCGCATATACGTACGATGGATCGAACGTTAGCCGGTAGGGGTTGTCGGGTGTTGCAATTACTTGTCCTTGCTCGTCAAATTTTACATTTTTGTCAAACGGATCATTCGCGCGTGCGATCGAATTGGCAGGCGGAGTGAAGTTGAGCAGGTTCTTAACACCCCCGTAAATTTCCAGCCCGTTGTCAAACTTTTTGGTTACCTGGATATTCTGCAAAGACCATACCGGCGAGTTTGCAGCGCGGGGATCGTCTTCGCTCAGGAGTGGCAGGCGCATAGGGCCGTAAATGTTCCCGGTGTAGTCGAATGAGAGTCCTGCTTTCTGGATTTCGTAGGAAACCGACCACGTTCCGGTGAACTTCTCGGTCAGTACCGGTCTGAAACGCACGCCGTTTTCCTGCTGAAAGTTATCCATATAAGTACCGCCGGCGATAATTTTCAGCGGGAAAGGGAAATTGAAATCAAGGTTCATACTGATTCCCTTCGAAACCGCGTAGCCATCGAGGTTGTCATAAATAATTTCGTTCGGATTGGTGTCGTAGTCAGGCAGGATGCGGTTGGTAAAATGGGTATAGAATACCGAAGCGTCGATTCCGATGAACGAATTGCCGGTTACGATCTTCTTGACCACGTTGATGTTCGCATTCCAGCTTTGTTCGGGTTTCAATGCCTCTTTTAAAACGACTTCACGAGAGCCCGTTAATGCGGCGTGGTCTTCGGTAAACAGGTTCACGATCCGGAAACCACGGCCGATATTCAACCGAATTACGTCCGTTTGGTTGAATTTGTACTTGTAAGCAGCCCTTGGCGTGAAAATGCTTCCGTGCCGGCTGTTGTAATCGTACCGCGCACCCAAAAGAATGGAATGCGGGCCGCTTTTGAACTCGTCCTGAATAAAAATGCCCGGTAGGTATATTTTATCGGCGTGGTCCTGGCCATCGGAGTAGCGGGTCGCGGGGGTATTGTCATTATAAAAGGTGTAGCGGAACGGCGTTCCCATCAGCAGACTGTGCTTTCCGATCTCCTTATCCCACAAAAACTGTGCGAATGCGATCTTCTGGTCGGCATTAAACGGCACGTGGCCATACGCCGAGTTCTGGTTATGGGAGCTGAAAGAATACTGGAGCGTGATTTTCTCGCTGAAAGGAAGCTGGTAGTTCCCCAAAAGCTCGAAGCGTTTGGTGTAAATGCTTTCACCATAAACTTCATCGCCGCCGCGGTAGGAACGGTTCCATTGCATTTGCCCACCCCAGCGGTCTTCGTAATAGTAGCGCGCGGCCACATTGGCTTGCTTGTTGTTTTTCAGGTCGAACGACCATTTGTTGAAGATCGAAATGCGGTTCTGAAGGGTGAGATCGGTGAAGCCGTCCTTGTTGTTATCGACCGGATTTTGGTAATTGAAATAATTGACACCCAGCAAAGAACTGCTTTTAGCGCCGGGAGTGAACTTTACGCCAAGGTCCACATTGTAGTCTCGCCAGGTGGTACTGAAAGCGTCGGCGGAGAATACCGGCGCTTTGGACGGGTTTTTTGTAATAATATTGATCAAACCGCCCACAGCTTCTGAACCGTATAGCGTAGACGCAGGCCCTTTCACAATCTCCACGCGCTCAATCAAGCTGTTGGGAATCCCCGAAAGCCCGTAAACAGTGGAAAGCCCGCTTACCATCGGCATGCCGTCGATGAGTACCATGGTGTAAGGCCCTTCCAGGCCATTAATGTGAATATCGCCCGTGTTGCAGACGTTACAGTTCAGTTGCGGCCGTACGCCATTCACATAACTCAGCCCTTCAAAAATGCTCGGGACCGGGTTTTTATAAATGAATTTGGAAGTAATGATGTCGACCGGCACCGGGCTGTCGAGCTTTGAAACCTCTTTCATAGTACCGGTAACAACCACCTCTTCCAACGCATTAGCGCCCGATTTCATGATAAAATCCTTTCTCACGTCCCGGTCGATCCGAATGTTTTTTTCGGTGATCGTTGGCAATGAAACGTAGCTGACACGAACGGTATAAATACCCCTGGGAATGCCGGTAAGCCGGAAATGCCCGGCGGTGTCGGCCGTGGTGCCGGTTTTTAATTCCTGAATGTAAATCGACGCTCCGAATGCGGGATCGGCCTGGCCTTCGAGTGAAATCGTCCCCGAAAGCGAAAACTGCGCCCAGGCACCGAATGGCAAACAGCTGAACAACAGGAGTAAGCGTAGCTTCATAGTATGGCCGAATTATTAATTTACTTGTATCTGAATATAAATTTAGACAAACCTAAAAATAAAACTTGATATATAAAAATTAAAAATTCGGTTACAGGGAATCGTTCGGGAAACTATCTTCGGCACGGCATTGGTTGTTGCCTTTGCGGAAACCTTTATAAACCAATTTGACTCACTATGCTCAAACGATTTCTGAAACCGACTAAACTGCCGGCTTCGGTGGATTGGGCGGTGCTGATCCTGCGGGTGGGGGTGTCGTGCCTCATGCTTACGCATGGTTACGCCAAGCTCACTACCTTCCTTGGAGGCGATCATTCATTTGCCGACCCGATCGGGATAGGCGAGGAACTGTCTTATGTCCTGACAATCTGTGCCGAGTTCGGCTGCTCGATCCTCATTATCCTCGGGCTGGGGACCCGCGCGGCGCTCATTCCGCTGATCATTACGATGGTGGTGGTGGCTACAATCGTGCATGCCAAAGACCCGTTTGATATGAAAGAACACGCATTGTTGTATCTCTTTCCTTATGCTACATTGTTCCTGACAGGTCCGGGGCGGTTCTCGGTGGACGCAAAATTGTATCGGTAAGGGTCTTCAAAGTGTTAAAAAGCAAAAATGCCTTCCTGCTATGGGGAAGGCATTTTTGCTTAAATAACTATTGCGACCATTTGGTAGGCCGGCGGTCCCAGCGGTGAGCTTTCATTTTTTCGGCCACCGCGGCATCGAGCCGTACGCCGTCGCTCACGGCCACGTTCGAGCGTACGTGCGGGAGCTTGCGCATGCCCGGAATCGTCGTGTGCACATCCGGATTATTGAGGATGAAACGCAACGCGAGTTCGGGCATCGTCATGCCTGCTGGAATATCGGCACGTAATGCTTCGGCGTGGTCCACACTGGCATTCAGGTTTTCGGGTACGAAATAGGTGGAGCGCCAGTCGTCGGCCGGGAATTTGGTTTCCTTGGTCAGCAGGCCAGTGAGCGTTCCTTCATCGAAAGGCACACGGGCGATCACGCCGATATCGAGCTTGCGGCAAAGCGGGAAGAGGTTATCCTCCGGCGCCTGGTCAAAAATGTTGTAAATCACCTGTACGGCATCTATAAGGCCGGTTTCGAGCGTTTTCAAAGCATTGTCCGGCTCCCAGCGGTTGATACTGATACCCCAGGCCGCTACTTTTCCTGCTTTGGTTAGTTTTTGAATGGCTTCTTTCCATTCGTCCTCTTCCGCCCAGGCGTCTTCCCAGACGTGGAATTGCAGCAGGTCGATCTGCTCGGTACCGAGGTTTTGAAGGCTTTTTTCGGTGTATTCCACAATGTAATCGGCCGGAAATACGTCTTTCAGCGCAAATTCGGGGCGTGAGGGCCATTGGCGGTTTTTGGGCGGTATTTTGGTAGCGGCGTAAAGCTTTTTGTCGGGATTGCGTTTGATCAGCTCGCCGAGGATGCGCTCGCTCAGGCCTTCGCCGTAGCCCCAGGCAGTGTCGAAGAAATTGACACCCGATTCGACAGCCAGGTCGAGGGAATCGTCCGTTTCCTTGCGGTCGGAGCCTGTCCAGCCCGCCAGTCCCCACATTCCATAACCTACTTCGCTGATTTCCCAGCCAGTTCGTCCAAAACGACGTTTTTGCATTGTAATCTGATTTTAGTGTTTGACCAATAAAGAACTTCTCTGCATTTATTTAACATAGAACGGATACCTTTGCAGCGCTTTTTTATTAGTGAGCCTTCTCGCTATCGTTCCTCAAAAACAGGGTTTAAGTGAAAAAAAAGGGGTTGATTAACGCATTGTTGATGACATTTAAAAGAATTGCCGGGATTGTGTTGGTGATTTGTGTGGCTGGTTTGACGAACCAGAGTGAATCTTCCGATAAAATTGCAGAATACTGCCGGACTTTCCATCAGATACAGATGGATATCCGCGATAATGTGATCACACCCGATTCGGCACGCGCAGCATTCGGGGCGGTTATGCGCAGTCTGCGGGCGGAATTCAGAAGAGACACCTGCCGGTCGATCGACTCATCCTATTTCGTTTATCCGATCAAAGGCTATACGGCCAGGGAGTCGGTGGGTTCGAGAGGACGTGGTTACCGGCCCAACAGCTTTGATCTTTTCGATATGAATGTGACCGGCAGCCATCCTGCCCACGATTTGTTTGTGCGCGACAAGGACCAGGACGTGCTCGACGACCGAACCTGGCAGCCCATCGACGTGCTCGCATTCACCTCGGGCCTCGTAGTGGCCACTGAAACCAGCTGGAAATACGACAGCGAATACCGTGGCGGCAACTGGATATGGATTTACGATCCCTGCCTTGACGGCCTTTTCTATTATGCCCATAACAATATCGTGGAGGTCCAGCCGGGGCAATGGGTAAATGCCGGTGACAAGATTTCAGAAATGGGGCGCACCGGCTATAATGCCTACCAGAAGCGCTCACCCACCCATTTGCATCTGATGTTCCTGCAACTCGACGTCGACGGGCTGCCCATGCCTGCCAATACCTACGAATGGCTGAAAGAAGCGGCTGTGAGGGACGGTTTAGGGGCTGAGTAATTGGGATTGAAGTAGATATTCAATATATTGTACTTCACTCCATTACTATTCCTTAAACAAAATTGTATGAACAACCGCCGTTCCTTTTTCCGGAAGAGTGCTGCCTTGGGTATGGGCGCTTTCGGGATCAACAGCCTTTTCAATCAGCTCCACGCCGAGCAATTCCTCGAAGCAGAACAACTCTGGAACCCCGCCAGTGAAAGCAATGAAGAATACTGGTCGGTGATCCAGGACGCTTACACCGCCAGCAAAAGCGAAATCATTATCCTCAACAACGGCGGAGTGTCTCCCTCGCCGATTGTAGTGCAGGAAGCTTTAGACAAATACAACAGAGCCGCTGCGCAGGGGCCGTCATATTACATGTGGCGCATTATGGACAAGGGCCGCGAGCCGCTTCGCCAGCGCCTGGCCAAGCTGGCCGGGACCGATGCCGAGGAAATCGCGATCAATCGCAATGCCACGGAGGCATTGAATACCATTATTTTCGGACTACCACTGGAAAAGGGCGACGAGGTGATCGGTACTTTGCAGGATTATCCGAATATGGTACAAGCCTGGAAACAGCGCCAGATGCGGGACGGCATCGTGTACAAGCAGCTTTCTTTTGATTTTCCCATTGAAAACAAGGAGCAAATCGTAAAAGCATACGCCGACGCTATTACTCCAAGGACTAAGATCATCCACGTAACGCATATCATCAACTGGGTCGGGCAGATTATGCCGGTCAGGGAGATTTCCCAAATGGCACATGCCAAGGGGATCGAAGTGGTTTGCGATGGTGCGCATACATTCGGATTGCTGGATTATAAAATTCCCGACCTGGAATGCGACTACTTCGGCACCAGTCTGCATAAATTCCTCAGTGCACCGGTGGGAAGCGGGATGATGTGGATCAAAAAGGATAAAATCGAGAAAATATGGCCGCTGCTTTGTAACAGCGAGCCGAAAAGCGGTAATATCCGCAAGTTTGAAACGCTCGGCACGCGCAGCTTCCCGATCGAACAGGCGATCGGCGAGGCGATTAACTTCCAGGAAGGCATTGGTAACAAGCGTAAGCAGGATCGCATTCATTATCTCAAAAAATATTGGGCTGAGAAAGCTGCGCAAATCCCTGGAGTGAAAATCCACACCTCTTTGAAACCGGAATTTTCCTGTGCGATCGCCGGCGTCAGCATCGAGGGCATGAAACCCGAGGAACTCGATGGCAAGTTGATGAAGGACTATCAAATACATACCGTCGGGATCAATTGGGAAAACATCCATTGCGTGCGCGTGACGCCGCACGTGTACACAAAAACCAGCGACCTGGATAAGTTGGTAGGCGCTATCGAGAAAATCGCGAAGAAGGCCTGATATTTTTAATCATTAATATGCATGGAGCATAGCTGGGTTAGCTGCCGGTTATGCTCCCATTTTTTTGCCGCCTGTAAGTCCACAGGGTAGGATATCCACCGGAAACGCCACTGGCACGAATCATAAGCCAACGGCCGTTTTCATGCATTACTTTTGAGAAATCCTCAATAGAAAATCAACATTATGACACAGTTACGAAAGGGTTCTTTTATCAAAAAGGTAAAAGACATCGGCATGGGCGGCGCATTGGCGCTGGCGCTGCTGTCGGGGACGGCGCTCGTTTCCTGTTCTTCGAATGATGATGAATCGGAATATAGTTATGAAGAAACAACTTACAGTAAAGGCATCCGGTCGCATATCAGGGAGGTAAGCCCGGGAGAATTTAAGATTATCAGTGAAGAAAACGTCCCGGCCGACAGTTCCGTGGCGATCGTCTCGTACCTCGATGGCCATAAAGACACGCTGAACCCGATGGCAGCCAAGGCGTTGATCGACCAGGAAATCCGCTCGAACCCGCATATGGGCTATCACAGCGGACTTTCGAGCATGTTGCTGTATGGGGGAATGGGTTATTTGCTGGGTCGTAACTCGTCCTATTCTTATATGAACAACTACCGCGACAGAATGGATATGGAGCGGAGCAGGTCGTTTTACGCCAACCCGGGCGCGTGGGCAAGCTCCCGCAGCGCGACGCTGGGTGTCGAAAGTTCCCGGTCGGTACGGACAGTGACAACAAGGCCCTCGGGAGGCCGTAAAGGTTTCTTCGGAAGGTCGTCGGGAAGAAGTGGCGGCTAGGAGAGTTCAGAGTTTATGAGTTTAAAGTTCATGAGATTGAATTTTATGAGCTTTTATATCCTACTCGTAGACTAATGAACTTCTAAACTTTAAACTTAAAATATGGTGAAGTTGAAATCATTGTCCAATCCGCCGCAAGCTGCGTTACAGAAAGCCGGTTGGGATTGGGCGCTTGGCACGGATACAGCTCCGTACGTAGTGAACGACATGGTGGTCGTAGCCGAGCAACAAGCCGAAAGCTACTACGAGGCTGCAGGTACCTTATATGATATGTTGATCGAAGCGGGACAATATGCCATTGATCACAACCTTTTCCGCGAAATGGGTATTCCCGAAAACCTGGTCGAACTAATCAAATTCTCGTGGAGCGACGACCGGCAGATACATCTGTATGGCCGTTTTGATCTGGCTGGCGGATTTGACGACGAACCGGTTAAACTGATCGAATTCAATGCGGATACGGCTACTTGCATTCCCGAAACGGCCGTCGTGCAATGGGCGCATTTGCGGATGAACGGAATGGATGAATCCAAGCAATTTAACACGCTGTTTGAAACCCTGGTGGGGCAGTTTGTTTATTTAAAGGAGGAAAACAGCGATCTGACGCCATCGATGCTCTTTTCCGCGATGCGCGGCTATCCCGAGGACGATACCAATGTGGCGGTACTGATGGAAGCGGCGAAAGAAGCCGGCTTCGATGTAGAATTCGCCTATATCGACGACGTGGAGTTTTCGAATGGCGAGGGAATATTCTACCAGGAGCCGCAACACGGACATTTCGTACGGTTTGATTTCTGGTTCAAACTGGTGCCTTGGGAGCACATCGGCACAGATGAACCGGAATTGGCCGCAATGCTGACGGAAATCGTCGAAAACAGGAAGGCAGTGGTGCTGAATCCTGCCTATACATTGCTGTTCCAGTCTAAATATATTCTGAAAATCCTGTGGGATCTTTACCCATACCATCCATTGCTGCTACAAACGGAACGCGAGGTGCTGCTGCATAAAAAATCGGTGAGCAAGGTATTGCTGGGCCGTGAGGGTGCGAATGTGGTTATCCATGATGAAAACGGCGGCGTGCTGGAAACCGCTGCGGGCGAATACGACGATCAGTCACGCATTTACCAGGAATATGTCACTCTTCCGATGGACGCAGGCGGCTACACCTACCAGGCTGGAGTGTTCTATGCCGGTGAGGCGTGCGCACTCGGCTTCAGGCGGGGCGGGAAGATTCTGGACAATACGGCACAGTTTGTGGGGCATATTGTGGATTAGTGAAATACGTAAATTTACTTGCCTCTTAATCAGGTTGTTACCGGAGGATCATTGAATTGACCGTTTACTAATCATTTTACTGAAATATCCCTCGCTACGGCGAAGTTTGTGAAAGTTTTACAGGCGCTGCTGGTATGAAAGTTTTAAGGAAGCCCCGCAAACATCGTCAGCAGTTCAGCAATATTCATCGATCCTTAATACTTAAAAGACAAGTCATGATTCACGAGAAAATTTTCCAACTAAAAAGCGGCAGGGAGGTCAAAGTCGTTGTAAAAAGTTACTTCCTCCACGACAGCCCGCAGCGTGATACCGATTGCGAGATTTTAATCCGCGAACCTAAAGAAAAATACTTCCGCACTCCCATCGGGGTCAATCACCCTCAATACTGGAAAATGAAGCGGTCCAGCGCACAACAGGCCAAAGTTCTTCTGATGGAATACAGCGGCATCACCCAGCGTCAGATCAACCAGGCCATTGCCGAATTTAACCGCATCCTGAGCCATCCGCCAACACACATCGGCTTTCAATATGAAAGTGAGCTGGTTTAGGAAACGGTTAAGCTTTCATGCAAAGCACTAAGTAGGGAATAAGTAACACACACTGGTAACCGGGCATGGTCAGAAACACTAGGGGCTGACCATCGTCCGGTTCTTTTTTATGTACTTACCTCTATCTTATGCTTTACGATCCGGCGAATTTGCTAACTTAAGCCCGCAGCATTTTTTCAGGGTTTCATGAAGGCAAAAGGCGTTCTCCTACCAGCCGCAGGGCTGGTATTGATCGGGGCATTCGCGTTTTATTGGATGCGATTTTCTCCGTTTTCAAAATCCGGCAAATACTCCTCGGATGTATTGAATGCTGCTTTTGCAGAGCAGCCGGTAGGTTATATCAACCGGGCCGACTCACTGGGCGTAACCACGCCGGGGCTTCAACACATTTCAATTCAGCTCTATCCGAATACGGCAGATACGGCACTGGCAGCCGCATTAAAAGACCTCGCTGCGGACAAAGATTTGCTATTGACTGTCGTGGCCGGGCAGAAAGCTGCGCTACGTATGGTCAGGGACGGGGACTTCGACGACGCCCTGCGTTCGCTATGCAGCCTGTTGCCCGACAAGAAACGCATTTATCTGCGTTGGGATCCGGATATGGAAGTGCCGGTTCAAAGGCACTCCTGGCAATACCAATCTCCGGCTGACTATATCAAGGCGTTTAGGCATGTGTCCGAGATTTGTCGGAATGTAAAGCCCGGGCTCCTGGTTATGTGGTCGCCGGCCGGTTATCCCGGGACGGAAGAATACTGGCCGGGAGATGACGTAATAGATGCCGTCGGAATCTCCGTCAATGGGGAGAGTGAGCTTTCGGCGACCGCCTTTCCGCCGGACCCCGACCGCCGGACTGCACTCAGGAGGAAACTGATCCGGACCCGGTTTATGAGCAAACCGGTTTGGGTTTTTGCTTCCGGCGACGACAGCCTTGTGAATGCGTTGCGAGTTGATTTGAGAGAAGCTGTAAAGGGGATTAAGCCAGATTCCGGATTTCTTTTTCAGAAGTACGTGACAAACGAGCCGGCGGGGAGGCCAGCGAATGCCATGCCGCTTTTGGGGGTGTACGATCCCCGCCTGGCACTTACGGGCTCCAAAGACGTGCATGTCGAGCATTTGTTTGTGGATTTGGGTAACATCCAAACGGGTGCTTTTGCCAGGGACTTTGAAGCAGTTACAAGGCGCGGGCATGAGGTGATCGTCAGCGTGGAGCCCTGGCGGGATGGCAAGGTCAGGAAGGATCCTTCGGTGTTGAAAAATACGATTTCGGGAGTCTATGATGAGGAATTCAAATCACTGTTTAATACAATTTCAAAGACTAACCGTCCGGTTTACGTTCGTTTTGCGCATGAAATGGAAATCCCTATCCATCGGTATGCATGGCAAAGTCAGGATCCGGCTTTGTATATCCGGGCATTCCGGTATTTTATGGAATTCGGAAAAGGTATTAAAAATGTGAAGAAAGTGTGGGGACCCGCCGGTGACCGGGGCTCCATGGAGTGGTACCCTGGTAACGACGTAGTCGATTTGGTAAGCATCGCTATTTACGGCCTGCCGGATAAGAATATTACTGACCCTACGAAACAGGAGCCCTTTGAAGCGATTTTCAACCGTAAGGTATGGCGTGTGCGTCTGGCATCAAAGCCGATCTTTATCACGGAATTCGGCGTGAAAGGGCCGGAAGATTTTCAATCCGAATGGCTGGAAAAAGCCGCGGCCGTGTTAGCAGACCACAAGGAAGTGGTCGGTGTATGTTACTTCAATCTCGCTGATAATCCGAAAGTATGGGGTGATATTCCAGCACCGGATTGGGGAATCAGCCTATCTACATTCAATCGTTTTGTTGAGGCATTGGATTCGAATCGCTAAGGGTTCCGAGGCCCTTGTTTTGGTTCTAATGGCGTATTGAGCTGAGATTCAATAATCGCATTGACAGTTCCAGCCTGAACTACGTACAAATACAACCGGTAAAGTGACGGGTGCTTAGGTATAGTCAAGGTCAACCGCGGGCCATTCCCCACGTCCATGATTTCGACCGGGTTATTGAAGCCGTCCGTTCTGGCAAGTTTCCATTCGAACTGCGTGCCCTTTGCAGGCTCCTGGACGACTTTCCATTGATCATTTTGCAGGGTGATTGCGTGGTAATCCAGTGCGGAGCCCTCGAAGGTGCCCAATGCGGGCTTCAGGATTTTGAAATGAGGGGCGGGCTGCGGCATATTTTGGTTGCCCCAAATTGCTTCCAGCACATGAAGTGAGCGCTTTGGCCGTCCCGCATAGTCGTGCAGGCCATCAAAACTTACTTGTTCAGATATCTTCTCATCCTGCCAATTGGAAATGAATGTTCCTGCACGCCGTTCTCCGGCACCAGCAAATGCATTCGCACCTATGTAGCTGAAATAGAATGGCACTGTAAGTTCCCGGAATGCGGACTCATCCGGCTTTTTTTCAACGTCCGTCAAAACAAGTCCGACAGCATCGATGGCCGGGGCAACCCGTTTGACGAGATATGCCAGATTTTGCGTTTCGGGATTCAGTTCGAGATCTACCGTCACAGGGCGCGAGCCGTCGATCTTTTTGATCCCAGCACTGACCTTTTTTAACCAATATAAATACTGTTTCTGCTCCCCGGTATGCTCCGAGCGCCGGTGGCGCTGGATAGCCGCATTGCCGATGTTCCAGGAAACAATGTGTTTTTGACTTTGAAGCCGGCTTACCGTCATTAATATTTCATTCGCCAGATCGTCGGCACCACCGGGATCGTCTACGAAATCGAGCGTTTCGGGCACCCAGAAAGTGTAGTGTACCCCGATCCCCGCGCGGGAAGTTGCCATAAGGACATTGTAATCATAAATACCAGGTCCAAAATGCCGGATCGCGTGGATACCCGCTTTCTGCATTTGCCTTAGATCGGCTTGGAGTTCATGTTTCGTAAATGCAGGGTATCTCCGCGACCAATTGTGTCCTTTGGTATAGTTCACACCCCGCGTTCCTTCAAAAAACAAAACCGGCTTATGCGAGTGTGTGCCGCTTGTATCAGGCTCACGCACGCCCATGGCACGAAAGAGGGCAGGTAAATCCGGAAGCCGCCCAGGCTTTTGCTTCGTGAGGCTGAGTGCATATGCCTGATTTTCCCTGGCTGCCGCCAGACTATATTCCAGTTTGGGATTAAAGCGCCGGAAATAAATGATGACGCTGATAAGCAGCACCGTGATCAGGAATGCAGAGGTTCGGACGCCGCTGTAAATGCGACGCCGCAGGATCCAGAAATTGCCTTTCAACTCCTTAATAGCTTTGGTCATGGTGTTCAATGAGGGTGAGGAGCCCGAAAATGCGCGGATCTGCTGTTGCCGGCTTGCCGCGATCGTGAAGCACATGAAGAAGCAATTCAGGCCTGCGAAGCCGGCCATAATGAGGTTGTAGGGATTCAGGTCCTGATAGAGACCGTATACGATTGCCAGCAGCGAGACACCCAAGACAGCTAAGTTAGGAACGTTCAGTGGCCAGTTATTGGCCTCATTGCCGTCTTTAGGTGTGGGTACGTAAGGGATTTTCTTGCCTGAAATCGTATACAGCACGCCCAGGATGAATATCCACCAGGTTCCTATCATCAATAGCCCGCCTACTACGTGGAATCCCCGTTCTCCGTCCTCCATAACCCACCATTGCACGAAATGCCGGATCAGAATGACACAGGAGACCATCGGCAGACTGACCAGAAGGAAATCCGTAAGATCGAAATGCATCGGGCTCACGTCCAGCACCAGTGCCAGAATGGGGATCAGGAAGTTGATCAGGAAAATGAAGCCCGACAAGTAATGCAGCGGAATGGTGCCGTAATGAATGCGCTGAGCCCACGTGAACTTTGAAAACAGTTTCGGATATACGTGGACAAACAAGTCAAATACCCCGCGGGACCATTTGAGTTGTTGTTTATAATAGGCCGAGAGTGTGGAAGGTACCAATCCCCGCGCGAGCACCGCCGGAACGTACACCGATTTCCAGCCCTTTGCATGCAGCTGCATGGATGTGTGCATGTCTTCGGCGAGCCCGGCCGCATGCCCGCCTATGGAATCCAGCGCCGTTCGTCGGAAAGTGCAGTTGGCACCAATCGCAAGCACGGTTCCATAGTGGTTCATGGTCATCATCATCGGGCCGTAAAACTGGTAGGTCTGCTGCGCTGCACCTTTGGCAATCAATCCTTCATCGTGGTTTTTGTAGGCCTGCACAATTTGTACATAACCGATTTCGGGGTTGTCGAAATGGGAGACGATCGGGTCCAGGAAATCGGGAAACGGGACGTGATCGGGGTCGAGGACGACACAAAGTTCTCCTTTTGAAATACTCAATGCATTATTGATGTTTCCTGCCTTGGCGTTCCGCTTGTCGGTGCGCGTTACGTGGTGTACGCCCAGCTGTACGCATACATCGCGCAGGTAAGGGTCGTCGGCTTCGTCGCACAGATAGGTTTCATGCGGGTAGGTAATGGCCTGGATCGCGGTCAGTGTCTCGACGATCATTTCATACGGCTCGCCGGCACAGAAAGTGGTGAAAATATCGACCGTATACCGGCGCGTCAGCGGCGGCGTGGGCGGTACGGTAATGAACAGGTAATGGTACCATTCATGCAACACTTTCAGGCAGGTGAAAACAAATGTGATCACGAGCATCCAGTACAATGGCGCGTAGCCCCTGACGGCCTCGGAGAGGACACTGGATAGGAAAAATCCCATCGACACTAGTCCGAAGAAAATCATCAGCCGGAGCATGATCAGTTGCTTGCGGGTGGGGGGCTTTACATATAATGCTTGCTTCATGGAGGACTTACGACGTAAAAAGGAGTGTTACATGAAGCGAAGTTTCCGGCGTGGTCGTAAATTGTGGCAAAAAGCCGGTACGGGCCTTCCTCCTGCGGGACTGCAAACGAAAGCCGTAAGTTTTGGCCGGAGTTCTCGGCCGTCGCGATGGGTTCCAGTTTTCGGGTGCTGTTGATCCGATTTTCGCGATACCAATCTTCTCTGAATACTTGCCAACGGATCGACCGTATACGATTGTGCCCTTTGAAGAGAAGCACTTCCGCAGATGCGGAGGCCGACGGGTTGAGCAATATGTTGTCACGTGCGCCCCGGTTGTTCAGCAGCATGTATTTTATTTCGGGATAAATAACCGGCGAGGGTTGGCCTGTCCAGATCCCTTGCATCGTACCGACCGCCTCTGAAGCATGGCCGTCTTCGTCGAATATGCTGAACCACGTGTGTGTAGTTTCCTGTTTGTTTCCCCAAAAGAAGACGCAGGCTCCCAAAAACCGGGGATCTTCCACCGGCATATGTTGCCGGTAACGTTGCTGGTAAATGTCAGCTTTCTTTTTGCTGGTATCCTCGATGTAAGCGCCCCAGGCCGTTTGTTCGGTGCCCTCCCAGGGACCGTTGATCCCCCATTCGAGCAGCATATACGGACCTTTCCAGAACCAGGCCATATCGGCGAGATCTTCACGAAGCAATGGAAGATTGCTGAAAATATTAAACGAGATCACGTCGATATGGCAGCGCAGCCCGATGTTGAAAATATATTTCGGGTTGAAATTCAGGATCGTAGTGGTGACGGGATGGTCCGGATCCTCGCGATGGATCATGTCCGTAAGCGCGTTAAACGAGTCGTAAAAGTCCCCATAAGTCCATTTATAAGGAAAGTCGAGCTCGTTACCCAGGCACCACATCAGTACCGCAGGATGGTTTCTGAACCGTTTGATAACCGATTGCAATGCCCGATATCTGGTTTTAGTAATTTCAGGATTGTTGTAAAAAGAAATGTCGCCGCTATTGGGAAGCGGAAGCCCTACGATAACCGCCAGGCCATGTGCCTGTGCACTGTCGAGAATCTGAGCGAGATGCGTGGTGTCCCAGGTTCGTAGGGTATTTCCACCCGCTTCATGGAGTTCGCGGAAATGGGATTCCCCCCCGGCGCCCCTGATGTTGTAAGGTTTTCCGTTTCTTATAACGGTGTACCTGCCGTTCTTGTGCTCGATGTACACTTTCGCCGACCTGTTTGGTCGTTTTTCACGCAGACACCCAGACAAGATCATGGAAAGCGTCAAAGCTAACAGCAATAGTGAGTGGATACGGATGGACAAGGTCGGGCTTAGTTGTAACCTGAGGCTGAGTTCTGATGAGTAAAATACGATAAAAATGGCTTAAAACAGAAATAGTTTCTTAAATCTGTATAGAAGTACATAGATTGTATGCACATATAGAAGTTATGAATATTGCTTACCTTTATATAAATGTTTTAGTTTACTAAATTTTGAATTTTTGTTTACATTAAAATGAAGGAAGACTCACTCTCGAACAGGGCATATACGGAACTGCGGAAGAAGATACTCTCCAATCAGCTCACATCAGGGACGCGACTGAAAGAGGATGAATGGTCTAAAAAGCTGGATGTCAATAGGATGGCCATTCGAGAGGCCCTGACCAGGCTGCTTGGTGAGCAACTGATCGTGCAAGGGGAAAAGGGGGGCTTTTTTGTGAAGACCCTTACCCTTGAAGACAGCCACAAGATCCGGGAACTCCGCGAGATATTGGAGATAGGTGCATTGAGGCTGCTCATTCAGAAAGTCACAACGGAACAGGTCGCAGAACTGGATCGTATTTGTGATGACTTTTCGTCCATGGTTGAGCGCGGGTATTTCGGAGGGGCGTGCGAGGCGGATGTGAAGTTTCATGAAACTTTGATAGAATGTGCTGGTAATGAAAGGCTCATGGAGCTATATCAGGCTAGTAATATCCCCTTGTTTCATCAAAAGCTGGGTAAAACCCAGACGCATATGGACGATTACGAACTTACCGATCAGGAGCATCGTGAAATTGTGGCGGGCATTAAAGATCGCGATATCAAACGTGCGGAAGAGGCGCTTTTGAAACATCTTATACGTGGCGAAGTGGCATCAATCGACCTGACCTAGTTGCTTCAAAACGCATATTGTAGTTCTTTAGGCCGGTTTCCTTTACAGGAGACCGGCTTTTTTTGCGCCATAGGATTTTCTGCTGAAAAGGGTGGTTGTCGGCAGGCATTCGGCGGGTCACTGCATTTGCGATAGATCATTTGCTGAAAACGCAGAACAATAATTTTTTCTAAATTTTTTTGTTGACAAAAAAATAATATATTTGTTAACATTATTTCGAATACTGCTTGTGTACTTATCCCGTCCGGGATGGGTGGTTTCTGTTGCCCTATTAAACCCATTACTGTTCCGAAATCTTTGTTTATGAAAAAATCTCTAAAATTCCCGGAATCCCTCCCTTCGGAGATTCCTTTACTGCGGTTTCGTTTACGTAACCGCTTGCAGACCCTTTTGCTGTTGATATGCATGCTGTGTTTGGCAGCGCATTTCAGTCAGACCTTTGCGCAACAGAGTAAGAAGATTACAGGGAAAGTCATCGATCAGAAAGGTGCACCGGTTCCCGGAGCATCTATCGTGGTAAAGCATTCTACATTAGGAGCTATCGCTGATAAAGACGGGAATTTCGATATAACCGTGCCTGAAAGTGCTGTGGCGATTGTTATTTCGTACATCGGAATGAAGACGCAGGAAGTGCTTATCGGTAACCAGAGCGCATTGGGAGAGATTACATTGCTGGACGACGCAATGGGCTTGCAGGAAGTCGTCGTGACTGCGCTCGGAATCGAACGGGCTGCGAAAACACTCACGTATGCGACCCAGAAAATAGGCGGCGACCAGGTAAATGAGGTCCGTGACGCAAATTTTACGAATACACTTTCCGGGAAAATCGCCGGTCTTACCATCACACCGTCCGCGAACGGCCCTGGGGGAGCTACAAGGATTGTTTTGCGGGGTAATCGCTCGATCCAGGGCTCAAACAATGCGCTGATCGTCGTAGACGGCGTGGCGATCGATAATTCCACGCCCGCGGGCCAGGTACGCTACGACGCGGGCGGGCATAGCGGGAGCGATGGTGCGTCGAGTGTCAATCCCGATGATATCGAGTCGATTAACGTGCTGAAAGGCGCGGCGGGCGCGGCACTTTACGGCAGCCGCGCTGCCAATGGCGTCATTATGATCACGACCAAAAAAGGGAAAAGCGGTAAAATCAATGTGAATGTGAATTCCGGTGTCACGTTTGATAAGGCGCTGGTGACGCCGTCGTTGCAGAATACTTACAGCCAGGGGTCCGACGGCACTTATTCCACGCTCACCAACGGAAGCTGGGGTGCCCGCATTGCTGGCCAGAGTGTGAAGGACTGGGCGGGTAATACTGTTTCACTCAAAGCTTATCCCGACAATATCAAGGATTTCTTCAAGACTGCGATTTCGACCAACAACTCCGTAGGCGTAAGTGGCGGCTCGGAAAAGGTACAGTCCTATTTTTCCTATGCCAACAGCTACATCAACGGTATTGTGCCGCATAACCGGCTGTCGCGGAACACCTTCAATGCGCGGCTCAGCTATGACATTACCAGCCGGCTATCAGCGGATGCGAAGGTGACTTATATGTTGCAGAATATTTTCAACAAGCCGGGTGTGGGAGGCGATGGCATGGTGGTTGCAAATGCTTACCGAATGCCACGGAGTGTTGATCCTGAAACACTTAAATCGTATAAGAAAGTGGACGTTACAGGCGTGGAAACGCCCACTTTCTGGACAAGTCCTGATGCCGTGTACATGAACCCTTACTGGACGATCAACAATACGCATCGCGACGAAAACCGCAGCCGCGTTACCGGATTGTTTGTTTTGAGATACAAACTGACCGACTGGCTGAATGTTCAGGGACGGGTGAGCTCGGATAGCTATAATGATTTTATCACACAGAAGTATGCCAATAATACCGTCAACTACGCTCGTCAACCCGGTGGGTATTATTCGGAGGGAAATGACTACATCGCCGAACGAAATGCGGACCTGTTGCTGACCGGTACGAACAACATTGCGCCGGATTTGAAGGTGACGTATAACCTGGGTGGTTCAATACTGAACCGGAGCATGCGGCACCGGATCAATGCGGCCGACGGGCTCGGTTTTGCTAACAAATACGACCTGAGTTACGCCACAACGCTCAAAACCGAAACTGCGACGGCGAAACGACAATTGCAGTCGGTCTATGGAACGGTGCAGTTCGGCTACCGCGACTACCTCTTCCTCGATCTCACTGCGCGGAACGACTGGTCGAGTACGCTGCCGTCGCCGTATTCGTATTTTTACCCCTCCGTCGGTTTGTCGGCGGTGATTTCCGAGATGGTCAAATTGCCGCAGTGGGTAAATCTGGGTAAAGTGCGTGGGTCGTTCACGAAAGTGGGTAATGACGCCGATCCTTACCTGTTGGGTCAGACGTATACTTATATCCGTGGCGGTTTTGGGGGTTATATCGCGAGCAGTAGTACCAAAGCGATTGCGGATTTGAAGCCCGAATTGACCCAATCCGTAGAATTTGGCACAGAATGGCGGTTTTATAACAACCGTTTGGGTGTTGATTTGACCTATTACAAAACCAATTCTAAAAACCAGCTGATCAGGGTCGCATCGCCGGCGTCGTCTGGCTACTCCACATTGAATGTGAACGCCGGAAATATTCAGAATCAGGGATTTGAAGCGGTATTGAGTGTAAAGCCGGTTGCTGCAAAGAATTTTACCTGGAACGTAGGGCTTAATTATGCATTGAATAAAAGTAAAGTGGTTGCGTTGTACGACGGAGTTAAGCGACTGTATCTTGGTTCGACTACAAGCCTTCGGACAGCGACCCCACTGATAGTGGAAGGTGGTTCTTTCGGGGATTTGTATGGATATAAATGGAAGACGCTAAATGGTAAGTATGTAGTCAGTGATAAAGGTGTCCCCGTGAAAACGGAAAGCGATGAAAAGCTGGGAAACTATAACCCGAAATTCTCGGCCGGTTTCAGCAATAACTTCAATTACAAAAACTGGGCATTGAATATCCTTGTGGATGGTAAGTTCGGAGGTGTGATCACCTCGGGTACAGCTGCCCAAATGGCCTACAATGGTACCGGTATCGACACCGAAAAATACCGTGACGCAGGCTCATGGGTGGTAGAGGGTGTGACTGCCGAAGGAGCGCCGAATACCAAGGCGATCAACGCCGAGACATTCTGGCAAACCGTGGCACAGGGTGATTATTCATGGGGTGAGTTTTTTACCTATCATGCTACAAATGTGCGTGTGCGCGAGGTGTCCCTGGGTTATGATTTCAAAAATCTGCCTGGTTTCCTGAGTGCGGCGCGGCTGTCGGTCGTTGCGCGCAACCTTTTCTTCCTGTACCGCGGCAATGCGATCCTCGACATCCCCGGGATAGGAAAGCGGAAAATGGATTTCGACCCTGAAATGAGCCTCGGTAACAGCAATTACCAGGGGATCGAGTATTTCAATTTGCCATCGACCCGAAACATCGGATTGAACCTCAAACTATCATTCTAAAAAGAACTTATTATGTTGACGAGGATAAAAAATATAAGCACAGTACTAACGAAAATGTTGTCGCTGGTCCTAGTAGCGGCCATTCTCACAAGCTGTACCGACAATTTCGATTCGCTAAACACCGATGCGACCAAGATCAGCAGTGTCGGCAGCAAGGAATACCCGTTCATGTTCGCCTATGCGCTGATGACGCCTACACTCAGCCCCGACAATTTCGAGGTCGGGGAAGGTACAATTGCATCGGTATACTCCCAGTTTTTATCGCAAGCCGCGCACTCCTTTCCGACAGACCGGTACGTGATCCGGCAGGACTGGATGCCTGCCTGCTGGAACCCGGTGTACACCGCTGCCGCACCACAACTGAAAACGATCATGGCTGGTACCGAAACACAAAGTGCCGAGAATGCATTGGCGAATATCTGGTGGGTGTGGATGTTCCACCGGATCACCGATTATTTCGGCCCGATCCCGTATTCCGACGCAGCTTCGGGCAAACGGTATATTTCCTACACGCCCCAGGATTCTATTTATTATGATTTTTTCAAACGGCTCGATGCGGCCTCGACGGTCCTTAAATCACATTCCGGCGAAAAACCGTTTGGTACTTATGACCTGGTTTATAACAAGAATGCAGCACCCGCAACGGCCTGGATGAAGTTTGCCAATACCCTCCGCCTGCGCCTGGCATTGCGGATATCCAAAGTGAACCCGGAGATGGCGAAGCAGCAGGCCGAGGCGGCGGTGGCGGCAGGGGTGATTACCGACATTGCCGACGATGCCTATATGCCGAAATCAACCACAACCTATGCCGAATACAACGGACTGGCCGTGACGGCGGGCTGGGACGATGTACGCATGAGTGCTTCCATGGAGTCGATTTTGAAGGGTTATGAAGACCCGCGGCTACCAATTTACTTCCAGCCGTCGGTCTCGACAGGTACTTACGAGGGCGTGCGGAATGGGTTGTTCACTTCGGAAAAAATCATCGACATCAATTCCAGGTTGTTCAATTCCAATATGGGCACACGCTGGGCTACCTGGGTAGGGAGCGATTGGAAAACCACTTATAATGTGCCCCAGAATATCCTCCATGCGGCAGAGGCCTATTTCCTCCGTGCGGAAGGTGCGCTCAATGGCTGGAATATGGGTGGTACTGCCGAGGATTTCTATAAGAAAGGCATTCAGGCTTCGATGGCCCAGTGGGGCGTGACCGACCAGGCGGCTATCGCTAAATATATTGCCAATACTGCGGTTCCAATAGCGCCAAAAGATGGTATGAATTCGCCTGCGGTAAACGATTATCCTGTAAAATGGAGTGGTTCTGAAAGCATGCAGCGTAAGCAGGTGGCGCAGCAGAAATGGCTCGCATTATTCCCGGATGGTATGGAAGGTTGGGCTGAGGTGCGCAGAACGGGCCTTCCAAAGCTCTATCCGATTGTCCACAGCGAAAATCCTGACCTGCCGGAAGGTACATTCATTCGCCGGATGCCTTTCCTGGATACCGAAAAGCAAACCAATGCCGACGAGGTGGCAAAGGCTGTGAAAATGCTTGGCGGGCCTGATAATGCCGCTACGCCGCTTTGGTGGGACAAGAATTAATATTGTCAGGTGTATTCATTTGTGGTCAGGAGATGGTCATTTGTAGTCAGGAATGGTCATTTGTGGTCAAGGTTGGTTATTTGTGGTCATTGTGGTCAGGAGTGGTCATTTGTAGTCGAGGGCAGTCATTTGTAGTTATTTGGAGGAAAGCATCACAATACCTGACTCCCTGACGTCCTGACTAGTTTACTCATTGTTCAAAAATTTAGAAAGATGCTTCTTCGCCTGCTGATTGCCTGCCTGTTTGCGACATCTGTCTTTGCTCAAAATGTGCCTGTGTTGTTTCCGCAGCCGCAAATGGTGCGCTATTCGGAAGATAAATTTCCGGTATCGTTGCTGACCGTCGCGGTGCCGACGGCGGCCAATGCGGAGGTGCGGTTTGCATTACAGGAATTAAAAAGCACCGTGTTCGAGCGTACGGGAATGGGTATTAAAAATGCATCTCCTTCCGCTTCGGCGACCTTTCAATGGGCGGTACGAAAGGAAGGAGGGGCATTGCCGGAAGTTTCTGAGCGGGATGGCAAGAGCAACCGCGAGCATTACAAGCTGACGGTCTCGGGCAACGGTGTGCGCGTGGAAGCGGAGACGTCCGCAGGATTGTATTATGCCGTGCAGACATTGCGGCAACTGATAACGGGGCAGGGTAAAACTGCATTTATTCCGGGAGTAATTGTTGAAGACAAGCCCGCATTGACCTATCGCGGCGTGATGATGGATTTCGCACACGGAGGCTTGCCGACCGTCGCGGAAATCAAACGGCAGATCGACTTCCTGGCCCGGTGGAAAACCAATCAGTATTACTTTTATAATGAAGTTAGTATTCAGCTGAAGGGTTTTCCAAACATCGCGTACCGCTCGGGTTACACGCAGGCGCAGGTGCGGGAGATTATCGCATATGGCAAACAACGCCACATGGATGTGGTGCCGTTCCTGAATTTGTACGGGCATTTGCATGAACTGCTGCGGAATGAGCAATATGCTGGTCTGGCGATCGGGCAATATGGCCACGAGCTCGATCCGCGCAAGCCGGAGACGAATGCTCTGCTGAAAGATTGGATTAGCCAGTATGCGAGCCTTTTTCATGGTCCGTTCATCCATGTTGGTTTTGATGAAACCTGGGAGACCAAGCGCATTGCAGATGAGAAGGATGCCCGCATTAACTCGGAAGAGCTTTGGGTGCAGCAGCTTGGTTTCGTTCAGGCGGAACTGAAAAAGTACGGTAAAACTGTGCTGGCCTGGACCGATATGAACAATTATTATCCCGATATCATCCAAAAGATCCCTGCGGAAGTAATCCCGGTTTTGTGGGAGTATAAGCCTGATACGGTAGAGATTAATAGATATTTAAATCCGATTTTAAAGGAACAGAAGCCGTTTTTCATACAACCAGCCGTATCGGGCTGGGGCCACATTTACCCTGACGCCGATTATACCTACAATAATATCGACCTCTGCCTCCAAGCCGGTGTGAAGCATAGGGCTCTTGGATTCATACATTCGGTATGGACGGATCCCGTGGAGCCGTTTGTGCGGGCGTCGTGGCTTTTTATGGCTTATGGCTGCATTGGGGCCTGGCAGGGACAGGTGCCTGATAAAAAGCGTTTTACGGAGATGTACAGCCGTGTGATGTACCCGCAGGTGGCGGGAGAAATGCAAAAAGCATTCGATGACCTGGCGGCTTCCAATGAGGCCCTGGATAAATGTCTTGGCAGGAATACCAATGGTATGCCGCGCGGAACGATTATCGAAAGCTGGTCGAACCCTTTTTTGCCTTATTATCTCAAAAATACCGATGAACATGCGGCCGAGTTCCGGAATGCGCGCAGGCTAAGCGAATCTGCTCAGGCTGAGCTGATCAACGCATTGGTCAAATGCAGTCCGAAGGATACGGCATTCATCCATTCGATGATCGTTACCGCGAGGCTGATGCATTTTTCGGCGACGCGCTTTTTGTGGGCAAAAACCATTTGCGACCGCTGGAACGAGTCGATGTTGGGCAGGAAGAAAAACGATTTTGTGGCTTATGACCTCGTTTATCCATGCCACGGCCTGCTCGTGGATGTTATGGACGAGGCCGGTGAGCTGAAAACCGCTTATTCGGAAGCCTGGCGTTCGGAATATATGTCTTATAGGCTCAATACCATGCTGGGCAGGTTCGATGTCGAGAATGGGCTTTGGCAGAAGCTCTCGTTGAAAGTGATCGGTTACCGCATTGAAAACAAGTCCGATCATGTGGCTGATCAGTCGTTTGAAGCGTTGTTTAAGCCGGATTTTTAAATCTTTTTAGCAGAAAAAAGCAGCCGCTTCCGGAATTCGTTCTAAGATCTTTTTGAGAACAGTTAGTATAGAAAATTATTGCCTCGAATTTTGTAAACTATTTTCCTTAAATTTTGTAAACAAAAAATTAATTAATACTTTTGATCAATACCTGTTCCAAACCCAGCTATGTTATTCGCCAATTTGAACTATCCATCGATCTGTGCATCCGCACAAGACGCAGTAGCGGTACTCCCGCTCGGTGCGACGGAACAGCACGGGCCGCATCTGGCAGTGTCGACGGATACGGATATTGTGAAGCACCTCGCGGGCGCCGCGGAGGCATCCCTGTCCGGGCGGGTGCTATTGTGCCCGACGTTGCCATTCGGTTCAAGTCATCACCATCTGTCATTCGGCGGGACTATCAGTATCAAACCGGCATTATACACACAGGTCATTGTGGATGTGGTCGACTCGTTGCTGCAAAACGGTTTTCGGCGGATCGTACTGCTAAATGGCCATGGGGGTAACATCACGCCGGTGAAGCAGGCGCTAGCGGTGCTCAGTAGTGATCTTGATCGGGCTAATGCGGCCAATATAGCACTGGTAACCTATTGGGAGCTAGGTGGAAAGCCGTTTGCAGGCGAAGCGCCCATGGAAAGCCCCGCGCTGAGCCACGCCTGCGAGTACGAAACGAGTATGATGCTTCACCTTTTCCCGGAAAAGGTTTGGCTGGAAAAAGCAGCACGCGCCAAACGCCCGGCCAGCAACGGCTACATCCCCTGGGAAGATGACGAGCCCAGTCGCGGCGTAACGCTTTTTAAACAGACAGCCTACATTTCCAGCAACGGTAGCAGCGGCGAGCCGCAAAAGGCAACCGCCGAAAAAGGAGCGCATTTGATCGGTAAAGCGACGGAGGCGTTGGTAGCGTTCCTGGATGCATTTGCGGGGTGGGGGATTGGCAAGAGGCTTTAGGCTATAAGCTATAAGCATTAAGTCTCTAGAAATAGAATTGTTCAATTATTATAATCAGTTGCTTAAAGCCTAATGCTTAAAGCTTATTGCTTATTGCTTATTGCTCCATTCCATATGCCCAAACAGGAAATCAAGCATCCCGATAAAAGTGTGAGCACAGGCGCCTATTCTGCCGGTGTTTTGAAGAACGGCTTATTGTTCGTGAGCGGACAGGGGCCACTGGACCTCGCTACGGGCGAGGTGAAGCATGGTACCATCGAAGAAGAGACATTGCTCACGCTCGACCACGTAAAGAAGGTTGTGGAAGCGGCGGGCGGAACCATTGACGATATTATGAAATGCACGGTGCATTTGGCGGATATCCATGATTTTGACCGCTACAATGCGGCTTATGCTTCGTTTTTCAAAGGCACTCTGCCAGCCCGCACCACCGTGCAATCGGTATTGTCGGAGGGCATCAAGATCGAGATCGACGCCATTGCATTGATAGGTTAATTTAAGCACCCGGTTTTTGCACCATAACAATGACATTAAAAGAACGTATCGGTACCGTTGGTCTTGGTTTGATGGGATGCAGCATCGCTACCTGCGTGCTGGCGGCCGGACACGAGGTTACTGCGCTGGTAAAAGATGCAAGTGAGGCCAAACCTGCCCGCGAACGGATTCTGGCCTATCTCAGGGAACTTCACGATGAAGGCATGTTGAAAGAATCGCCTGAAACGGTAGCCGGGCGCATCATTATTACGACCAATATCGCGGAACTGGTCGGCCATGAGGTGGTGATCGAGTCGATTACCGAGGATGTGGAGGCAAAAAAGGCCGTTTATAATGCATTGGAAACTGTACTTTCCAACACCGCCATTATCGGCAGCAATACGTCGGCGATACCGGTGTCGGTTTTGCAGGCCGGCTTGTGGCATCCCGAAAGGCTCCTGGGCATTCACTGGGCTGAGCCGGCCCACATTACCCGGTTTATGGAGGTGATTTGCGGGAAAGACTCGGACCTGAAATATGCAGCGCGAATCGTGGAACTGGCCGAAAGCTGGGGCAAGGAGCCATCGCTGCTGCGAAAGGATATCCGCGGGTTTATCACCAACCGTATCATGTACGCCATGCTTCGGGAGGCATTCAATCTGGTGGAAAACGGCTATGCGACGGTCGAGGATGTCGACCGTTCGCTGCGCAATGACCTGGGGTATTGGATCACATTCGCCGGCCCGTTTCGCTTTATGGACCTGACCGGCATTCCCGCCTATCTGACCGTGATGAAGGATCTGTTCCCGGATCTCGACAACCGGCAGACGCCCCCCGAAATGATGGAGCGACTCGTAGCTGCGGGTGCGAAAGGCGTGAGCAATGCGCACGGATTTTACCCTTATACGCCGGAGAGCGCCGAAGCCTGGGAAAAAGCATTTATCGATTTCAGTTACGATATCCGGAAACTGGCTGAAAAATACGCGCAGAAATGACAACAATTGTATCGGTCCGTGCTACGGAAGTAATCGTACCGGCGAAACCCGGAAGTCTTAATTCTGAAACCGTACTGGATAAGGATACCGCATTTGCCCAAAAATTCCTGACGGGTGAAAGTTGGACGGAGTTTGCGAACCAGCCCAAATGGATCATCGAAATGACCCTCGCGAACGGGCTCACGGGCGTAGGCGAGACCTACCGGAGCGCTGCCGGCGAGCTTATCCGCGAAGCTTTGCGCGAGTTTCTGGGGAAAGATGTGTTGAAATTGAACTGGCGGCGGCTGCCCGTAACCGACCAGCGCATTTATGAGGCATTCGAAAGTTGCGTGCTCGACCTCGTGGGAAAGCTGCTGCATGTGCCAGTGTACCAATTGCTCGGCGGAAGCTACCGCGATACGGTCGATTGCATGGGTTGGACGGGACGACGAACGCCGGAGGACGCGGCACAGAAAGCATTCGAAGCGATGCAGAAAGGCCATAAGGTATTCAAATTCAAATGCTCCGATGAGGATCCTGTGCGGCTTTGGACAGAGGAAATCAAAAAGCAATGCGGCAGCGGCATTCAGGTCCTGCTCGATCCGAACCAGCGCTGGAATGATGTGAAAACGACTATGAAACTGATGGAAGGGGTGGAGATGGACGTGATGCTGGGCCTCGAAGATCCGATCCGGCATGCGGATGTTGAAGGTTTTAAATACCTCAAAAAACACCTTGGAATACCACTCTACCGCCATATTTCGCTCCCGTACACGCAGGACATCCGCGACATGATCACGTTCGTGCGCGCGGATGCGGCCGATGGTTACAACTTCAATGGTTCGGCATACAATTGCGTGCTGCTGGCGGAGATCGCGCACCTGGAAGGCAAGCTATGCTGGCGAGGGTCAGAGGTGGATTTGGGCATATCAGAAACTATGGGCCTGCATATCGCGGCGGCGAGCATTAATTGTATCATCCCGTCGGATATTTTCGGAGAGTTGGTGCGGGTGAACGATCTGCTGACCGACCCGATTGCATTTGAAAACGGAGCGGCGAAAGTACCGCAGGGTCACGGGCTGGGTATTATGCTCGACCAGCAGGCACTCCAAAAATATCAAACCGGAAAAACCCTGACCGCGCATTCATGAAGAAGGCATTCTTTTCGTGGACCATTCTTTTTTTCTGCAACCTGATCTGGTCGTTCCATTTTACGTGCATTAAGCTCACGCAGGATCAGGTAGGGCCTTATTTCACCGTGTGGCTGCCCATGCTGCTCGCTACGGTTTTCCTGGCTCCTTATGCATGGCGGGACTTTAAGAAGGGAAATAAGAAACTGAAAGATGTACTCATCTTTGTGCAACTGGCGGCCATTGGCGCCTTCCCGTCGCAGGTATTCATGACCTGGGGTACCCAATATTCCCTGGCGAGCAATGCGGCCATTCTGATCCTTGCATTGCCGGTCGTGACAGCGGTTTTTGCCTTTTTTATATTAAAAGAAAAAATGAACCGCATCCGCTGGATCAGCTTCGGAATCGCGATCGTGGGCGTGCTGCTCTGCTCCACCGACGATATCCGGAACATGGATATGGGCTCACAATATGCGATCGGTAACCTGCTGATTTTCCTGGCAATACTCGGTAACGGCTATTACAATGTCGGCTGTAAGAAAGTCGCCGAACAATATACCGAGATGGAAATGGTTTTTTACACCTACCTGGTCATGGTGATCCTGCTTGCGCCGCTGGTGTGGTATTATGAGCCGGAAATGTTTTCGGTAATACCGCATTATACCACCCAGACCTGGACTGGAATGATCGCGCTGACGCTTTTTCACAACTTCCTGTCAATGCTGCTGTTTTTCAAGGTACTCAAATACCTCGACGCCACACAGGTTGCCTTGTCCAACTACCTCATTACGTTCATGGGATTGCCTATTGCGGCTTTCGTTCTGGGCGAAACTTTGAAAACACAAGCCATTATCGGTGGCGTCCTGGTACTCGCGTCGACGCTGATACTCACGATCGTAGACAGCAAGGCGGCGCGGGAAAAGAAACCGGAAGAACTGGTGAATGCTAATCCATAAAACCCTGAGAGTATGAATGCAGAAAACGAACTGTCGGGCGTCGTGCCTATTATTCCGACGCCATTCACAGAAGATGAGGAGATTGACGAAGCAGCCCTTCGCGACCTGATCGATTTTGCCGTGGCGAGCGGCATCGAGGCGGTTTGCCTCCCCGCTTACGCCAGCGAATTTTACAAACTGACCGACGACGAGAAGTTGCAGGTCGTGCGGGTGGCCGTGTCGCAGGCGGCCGGGCGCGTGAAGATCGTCGCGCAATCCAACCACCCGTCGCTGAAGCAGGCGATCCGGCTGGCACAAGCCAATGTGGCTGCGGGCGCGGATGTGGTGTCGCTGGCGGTGCCCCGGATTTTTAGCCTGCCGGAAGATTCGCTGAAGGCTTACCTGTCGGGGTTTTTGGAATCGGTTCCCGACACACCGGTCCTGATCCAGGACTTCAACCCGGGCGGCCCGTCGATCAGCGTCAGCTTCATTCGCGAGCTGATGGGGCTCCATCCGAATTTCAAATACCTCAAACTCGAAGAGCCGCTTTGTGCGCCGAAGTTTGAAAGCATCATCAAAGAAACTGGCGGGGAAATCGGGCTGTTCGAAGGATGGGGAGGCTTGTATATGCTGGAACTCATCCCGCTGGGCATTCGTGGCGTTATGCCGGGGCTGGCAGTGTCGGATATTTTGCAGAAAGTATTCACCCTCCGTAATCAGGGGGCGCATCAAAAGGCATTCGATTTATTCGAAAAAGTGATGCCGCAGATATTCTTCTCGCTGCAAAACATGGAGCTATTCCATTATGCCGAAAAAGAGCTGCTGATGGCCCGGGGAATCCTCAAAAACAGCATTGCCCGCAAGGCCGCCTATATTCCGGATCCTTCGTCTGTTGCCTATATTAAGGAATTGAATCAAAGGGTTTTGGATGTAATTAATGATGAAACTTGGGAAATAAAGTCACTGGAAACAACCTTCTCGAAAGCGTGAGTAAGAACGGAGAAAAAAGTATTTTTAAAACCGGCAAATCTAAATACAATCTAAAACGCGCTGGTAAAATGAACACTTTCGAGAATCAGGTTGCCATTATAACTGGTGCCGCTTCGGGTTTGGGGCTGGTGATCGCCCATAAACTGCTGAACGAAGGCGCCAGAATTGGGTTACTCGATCTGAATGAGCAGGCCCTGAACGACGAATTTGTCGGGAATCCTGAGCGTGAAGAGCTCATCGGCGTGGATGTCACGGACGAACAGCGGGTGGCACAAGCGGTAGCACGCGTGGTGGAGCGTTTTGGTAAAATCGATATCCTGATTAACTGCGCAGGAATTACGGGTGCCACCAATATCAAAAGCCACGAGGTGGATACGGCCAATTTGCAGAAAGTGTTCAATATCAATTTTATGGCGAGCTTTTATACGGCCAAGGCAGTGCTGCCTTATATGCTCCAGAACAACTATGGCCGGATTTTGCACGTTGCATCTATTGCCGGAAAGGAAGGAAATGCGGGTATGCTGGCCTATTCGGCTTCGAAAGCAGCCGTGATCGGGATGGCCAAAGTGCAGGGGAAAGAGTATGCCGAGACCGGCATTACCGTGAATGCACTGGCGCCCGCGGTGATCCAGACGCCGCTCGTGGACGCGATGCCCGAAGCACAAGTGAAGTACATGACCGACAAAATCCCCATGAAGCGCTGCGGCACGCTCGAAGAAGCCGCCAATATGGCTGCATTTATCGTGTCTCCTGAGAGTAGCTTTACTACCGGGTTTACATTTGACCTTTCGGGGGGTAGGGCGACGTATTAGGCCACGAGCGGCCGGACTGCTGAATGGCGCTCTTAACTTTTGGCAATGATTTGTTGTCAAAAAATCTTAATTATCATGAATATCAACTTTCTTAATCCTATTGAAGGGGACGTCCACCATGCTTATGACGGCGTTTTTGCGGAGGATAAATTGAAAATTATCGTGAGAATAGCAGCGCCGGAAGGCGCTCAAATAGCAGTAAATGGTGTGTCGGCCAAGCGCGTGGGCGATCATTTCGAGGCAGAGGTTTTACTCGAAGGATACGAAAACAAACTGGAAGCGGTAAATACGAAAACAGGCGAAAAGACCGCCATCCGTGTCTTCCTGCTTAAAAATTTCGCCGGGCATTACAGGCTGTCGATCGACGATAATATCTGGTTCTTGAGGGATATTCAGCAAAATAGGGACCGTTATACCTCGCTTTTCGATAACCCTTACCTCGGTTTTTTGAAACAAATCAATGCCGAATACGGTACCAAAATCCACCTGAACCTGTTTTACCAAACCGACGGTTTCAATCTTTCCGATTTCACGGATCAATACAAAAATGAGTGGAAAGCCAATGCGGACTGGCTCCGGCTGAGTTTTCATGCATTGCAGGAGTTCCCCGATATGCCGTATGTGAATGCCGGTTATGACGAAGTGAAGCGAGATTGCGATCTTATTATGAACGAGATCCGGCGGTTTGCCGGAGAGGAAGTGATGCATTCGGTCACCACGATACATTGGGGAGAGGCTACTTCCGAGGGCTCGCGTGCGATGCGCGATGCGGGTTACGTGACACAGGTAGGCTATTTCAATGTGGATGATAACCTGCCTTCGGCTTCCTATTACCTCACCGTGCCGCAGCGGAGGCACCTCAAAAAGCGCTTCGTATGGCGGGATACAGCCCAGGATATCACGTTTGTAAGGGCCAGCATTGTCATAGACACTAAAAAACTGGAAGACATTAAACCGCACCTCGATTCGCACGAAAAGAACGGCCTCAAACCGCCCTACCTCGATCTGTTGGTGCACGAGCAATATTTCTATCCGTCCTATTTCAACTACCAGCCCGATTTCCGGGACAAGATCCGCGCAGCCGTGCAATGGGCGGGCGAGAATGGCTATACGCCGCAGTTTTTGAGTGAATCTGTATCAAATGCATAACCCGCTCCTCCAATGGATCAGTACCGCAGGGATTTTATCAAAATAGCGGGCCTGGGGCTCGCTTCGGCGGCATTACCACAGGGCACTTCCGGCGTGCCGCCAGTACGCGCGGCCGGTCCGCAGCAATTCAATATGTGCAATTACGCCGCGCCAAAGCTGGAAACGGTGCGTATAGGCTTTATCGGGCTGGGGAACCGCGGCATGGCGGCCGTGGAACGCATGAACAAGATCGCGGGCGTGGAAATCAAGGCGGTATGCGATTTACGGGAGGGAAAAGTTAACGAGGCCGTTCAACTGGTGGCAGGCAACGGGCATAAGCCGCAAGGGTACCATACCCATCCCGACGCGTGGAAGAAACTGTGCGAACGCGGCGACCTAGACCTGGTGTACATCGTGACGCCCTGGGCATTGCACACGCCGATGGCGGTATTCTCGATGAACCACGGCAAGCACGTGTGCGTGGAAGTACCTGCGGCCAAAACCATCGATGAATGCTGGGAGCTTGTAGAAACATCGGAAAAGACGCGGAAGCATTGCATGATGACCGAAAACTGCTGCTATGACTTCACGGAACTGCTTACGTTAAACTTGGCACGACAAGGTTTCTTCGGCGAAATCACCCACGCGGAAGGCGCCTATATCCACAATTTACAGGAATATGTGTTTGATAAAGAGCGCTTTTACCAGATGTGGGAGCTGAAAGAGCTCTCGCAGCGGACCGGTAATCTCTATCCGACGCACGGCCTCGGGCCCATTTGCCAGGTAATGAATATCAACCGCGGGGACGCGATGGATTACCTGGTATCGATGTCGAACAATGATTTTGTCATGGCTGCTACCGCCAGGAATCTGGCCGTTAGTGATCCTGATTTTAAGCCGTTTGTTGGGAAGCCGTTCAACGGGATGATGAACACGTCCACTATCCGTACCAAAAAGGGTAAGACGATCATGGTGCAGTTCGACGTCGCGTCGCCACGCCCGTACTCTCGTATTCAGTTGGTGAGCGGTACCAAAGGCGCCGCATTGAAATATCCCGAGCCGGCCCGCATTGCGAAAGGGCACGAATGGCTTTCACCGGAAGAATACAAGGCACTCGAAATCGAGCATACGCCGCCTATTGTAAAGAAAATTGGAGAGGCGGCCAAACAGGTCGGCGGGCACGGCGGCATGGATTTCCTCATGGACTGGCGTACCATCGACTGCCTCCGTAACGGCCTGCCCCTCGATCAGGATGTGTATGATGCCGCGTTGTGGAGTTCCATCGGCCCGCTCAGCGAGTGGTCGGTAGCGCACCGTTCCAATTCCATCGATGTCCCCGATTTCACCCGCGGTAGCTGGAAAACCAATGCGCCCATTGACATTTCCATGGAAAAAGGAGGTACAACGGGCGTAAGGCTTTGAATCAGGACTCCTTTTCGAGTTCGATAAAATCCTGCCGCGCAGGAGTGAAACAGTCGATTACCCTGCATTGCGTGTGCGCGATTGCGGAATGCGGCGCATGCGGGGGAATGTGGGCCGTCATACCCGGTGTGAGCAGCATTGTCTCGCCATCGACGGTGAATTCCAGCTCTCCTTCCAGCACGTGGCACCATTGCTCATGGAAATGGCTGTGCTCTGGCAGCACGGTACCGGCAACGATCGTAAAATGCCCGAACGTCTGCTGCTCCGAATGGGCCAGCGTGCCATAAATACCGTCCCAGATTTTGACTACTTTATTGGTTTTGAAATTGACGAAAGGCATTGTGAAATGAATTTGAATGCTATTTGAAAATGGTAAAAGTAGCTTTTGCAGCAATACGTTGTGCCGTAATTTTTGCTTTTTCTGGCATGAAACCCAGTTTTTCAGGAACGTCGCGACGAGCGCCCAGAAGGTCACGCCCATAGTCTGCCATGAGTGCAAACCTCCGCCATTTGATTCCAGCCGTTGCCGAAGCAACCGGCAAAATGCGATCATAGCCGAATGCGTCGTGGATTACTAGTTTTTCTTCATTGAAAGGATGTTCCGTGATGGATAAAAACTTTTCAACTCCTGCTCTTGCTTCTATAAAAAATAAGAATCTTGACCGTGGATTGATGTACCACCTTATTCCGCCCTCTGCCCGTACATGGTGATGGGTTTCGCGCGCATACCAAAAGCCTGAGCTGTACCACTGGCTGAAAAGATCCGGTAAAATGTCCGTTTGGTGATAGGCTAGCTGCGCGAGCCCGGAAAATCTCGGATTGATATGCCTTTCGAGCCAAACACCCGCACCCCATACGTAATTGGACTTGAAGTGGGAAATATAACCGCCGCCGTCGTCTTTAAATTTTCGGGAATCTTCATAGTAATTTCGGTGATAATAAGTGCGTCCAAGATCAGCCGATATTCCAAATTCCCATTTGGGAATGCTCTGTGCGGCCAGCTTTTCGGATAGGCAGGAAATATAAATAGTTGTAATGATTGTCAGTAGCGTTTTCATAGCTTATCGATTTAAAATGGAAGATTGCAGATTAGAACTTTGATGTAATTTATTCGGCTTGAATAGCAGGTTTGAACGGCTGGCGCAAGTGCCCCAACCGTTCAAATCAGACAGCCTTATTATTTTAGAATAACCGTCCTGGTTGACGTGCTGCCGCTTTCTCCTTTTAATTGCACGAGGTAGGTGCCGGAGGGGATATTGGACAACGAAACCTTTTGATGGTAAATACCTTCGCCGGAAAGTGTCTGCCGGAAATGCACATTACCGCGCATATCCAGTACCGAGAGCTCGGTCTTTTCTCCTTTTTTCAGATAACAGGAAACTTCGAACTGTCCCGAGTTTGGATTGGGCGAAATAAAAAGACCAGTTGCTGGTGTGGCTTCCTGATCTTCTGTACCAACCCTCGCATTGGCATTACTATTGACACAGATGCGGTCCTGCCGGCAACTTCCGCCGCCTGCCCCCTGAATGCGGATGGTATTGTTGCCCGCGGCCAGGTTAACGCTGATCGTTTGCTCCGCCCACACAATGTTCCAGGAACCGGAGTGGGGTAAGTTGACGGTCTGGGCACTGCCTCCATTTACCTGCACGGTTACCGTGGGAGCGGAGGAAGAGTAGTAGCGTAGCTTCACATAGTACGTGCCAGCCGCAGGAACACTTGTAATCGCGTAATCGACATAATGATTATTGTTGTTTTCCTCGCCGCGTGTTTGCCCGTTGGACGCATTCGGGTCGCTGGTGATGGCGCCCGTACCTGCCGACAATTCGGATTCTTTACATTGACTGAAATTGGCAGAGCCGTTCACAGTTACCGTCACCGCCGCCTGGTTGCTCGTACAGCCGTTAACGGTGCAGGTCGCGTAATACGTGGTGGTTGACGCCGGGGCTACATTCACGGAGCTATTGTTTCCGAGGCCGTTGGTCCAGGTAATTGTCCCATTGCAATTAGATGCCGAAAGCGTGCTGGACGACCCGGCATTAATGGTCGAAGGATTGGCGCTCACGGAAGGCGGGTTCGGTGGGTTACACCCGCCTCCGCCGGTTACGCAAATCTTGTCTTGCCGGCAGCTTCCGCCTCCGATACCCTGAATCTTGATAGTATTGGTGCCTGCGCTGAGATTGACATTGAAAGACTGTTCAGTCCAGACGATGTTCCAGGACCCGGAATGGGCCAGATTGACCGTTTGTCCGCCACCTCCATTGACACTCACACTCACCACCGGTGCACTGGATGAATAGTAACGGAGTTTGACGGCGTAAACCCCGTTGGCGGGAACACCGGTAACCACATAGTCGACGTAATGGTTGTAGTTATTCTCGGCGCCGCGCGTCTGTCCGTTTGAGGCATTCGGGTCGCTGCTTACCGGGCCATTGCCATTGGCATTTTCCGACTCGATGCAGGCATTCAGGGCACCTCCGCTGCTGACATTGATGCTGGTTGTGGCAGTTTTGGAACCACACCCGTTTCTTGTTGCGGTAACGGTGTAGGTGTAGCTTCCGGTAGCACCAGGCGCATTGATACTAAGCGGGGAGGTACTTCCATTGACCCCATTCCCGCTCCATGCGTAGGAGACGCCGCCGCAATCGCCGCCTGTGCAGCTGTAAAGTAATTGCAAACCCTGGCCGGGAGCGGGGTTGCCATTGCTATTCGATGCCGACACATTAAAGTTGCAGTTGTTCTGGGTGGTGAGATTGAGCGGGACGACATTCAACAGGCAGCCGGTTTTGATTGTACTCACATTGTAGGTGTACGACCCCGGTGCCGCAGGTGCATTGATGGTGACCGATTTCCCGGTCTGCACCAACCCATTGCCGGTCCATTGAAAGCTGTTGATGTGTGAGCACCCTGAGCCCGAACAGTTGGCGGCGAGCGTTACCGGAGCCCCGCACGCAGGCGCAGCCGGTGAGGCGCTGGTTGTGATCGTAAAGTTGCAGTCGGTACAAGGCGTAACCTGCGAAATCCCTACCTGCGTCCACGCATACGCCGCCTGGCGGGCGACATCGGAGCAGGCACCATACGTATCGATCGCTCCTTGTATGGTTGCCTCCACCGCGTCATAATACGTGGAGTTGGATTGCAAATAGAACTTCAACGCCCGGTAAACCACCTTGGCCGGTTTCGCGTAATCCAGAGGCGTGCCGGTGGGGCCGCCTGTGCGCATGAACCAGTACCATTTGTTCATGACGCCGCTGTTGGTGTGGACTCCACCGTTGTCATTCGAGAGATCATTTGTTGGCAGCCAGTTGGGGCCCAGGTAGGTATCCGGCTGAGGGTCGTTGTCCCAGTTTGGGAAGGGCTGCTGCGGATTCGACATGCTCCTTAATTGATCGGCATCCTCGCCAATCCCATAATTTCCATTTGGGCCGAGGAGATGAAATTCGAGTGTGGCTCCCATGATATCAGAGATGGATTCATTTAAGGCGCCAGATTCGCCCTGGTATACAAGCTTTGCGCTAGTCTCAATCATTCCATGGGTATATTCATGCCCGAAAACATCCATAGTGACTAGACTATTGAAATTTGGGGCTCTTCCAAACTGGACTTGGTCGTTAATCCATCCTGCATTCACTTCGTCAGTCCCAACAACAACTTTCGGATGCGAGCCGTTTCCGTTATATCCATTACGTAGAAATAACAGCCAGCACATCTCGTGCATTTTCTGCGCAAGCCAATGTGCGGTTGTTGCATTTCGGTTTGCATTGCTCCAGTTATTCGTGGGATTAAAGACATCGGGATATACAAGCCAAGGGAATGTTGCATTATTACTCACCACTACCGTAAAAGTGGCGATTCTTGTATTCAACAGGTTGTTATAAGCACTCAATCGATATTGAGCACCCACTTGTTCGGTTTCGAATGTGATATTGGGTTGACCATTTAGGTAGCGGTTGTAATTGGGTATCATGATTGATGCTACCAATGGAGTGTAGGAAGTCAATCCAGCCTTGGGGAAATTCGCTTGGGGGATTTTCCTATGCGAGTCTATTAAACAGTTCATGAACAGCGGGACCTTTTTCAGAATATCCCCGGTCCGGGCATCCACATATATCCGGTAAGGCTCGTGAATGTTTCCCGATTCCAAGTCAAAAACCCAGGCCAGCCGGTAGTTTTCTTTCAAAAAATGCTCATTCTCCCGTGCGAGGATCAATGAGCCGGTCGGTAGGATATTGCCCTCAAAATTATCCTGTGTAAGTCTCTGTTCGTTCAGCGCGGTTTGTCGGGCAATGGCCATATCGATCAGTCCCGATAAGGTCATATCCAGGCCAGCCACGATTCTTCCGTGAGCAGTTTTCAATACATTTTCTATGGAATGTAGGCTGAACTCATTGCCCTCCACAGGTATGTCCTTATAGTACAGTTGAAAAAGCTGATGTGGCATCGCCACCGTGGTTCTTTCCGGTGTTTCTGTCTCGTCCTGAATCGCTCTCAGTTCATATCCTTCCGACAGGCCAAGGTTGCTTGCATAACGAACAATGAAGGTGTCCGGCGCAATGTGTGATGCCGGGTTGTCTTTCAAAAAAAGCCAGCCATAATCTGTCATCCTACTAAAAAGTGAGTCAAATGAAGCATTCCGGTTGCTCCGATAGTAGGGGTTGTATTGGGGTTGGGCCAAAGTAGTACCGGCAAGTGCCGCCAGCATTATGCATAGGATAGTGTTAAAAAATGTTTTCATGTTCAGTATGTGTTTTAGTTGATTTTTTCGATTTTGTCTATGTAGAGGGCGAGAATTGGACGATCAACGAGTTTTTCGCTATTCCAATCCAACAGTTTGCCGGAAATCTTATATGGAGATAAATTGGATTCATTCACTTCCCCGTATGTTAGCGGAAACCCGGCGAGTTTGTTGAGAGATTTTTCGCAAACGCGAGCAGTGTAAGTCCAATAGTGCTCGCGCCTTATAGTAGGGAATTTTCGAGTAAATCGGAATGAATAGAAGGCGTAATACGGAGGCCCTGTCAATGCTACCGGCTCATCTACGATGTATTCGACGTAATCAAACGAATAAGGATTACAACAAGAAGCATCCCTACACTCCGGATCAGGCTTATTGCGCTGGCAATTGAAAACAGTCAGGAAGAACAATGCGCTGGCGCAGGAAATCATTTTTCTTTTCATGTGTTAGGTGTGTTTTAATTGATTTTCTCGATTCTGTCTATGTACAGCGCAAAACTTGGGTTGTAGAAAGGTCCTCTGTTGTTAAGTATCAGGAGTTTACCTGACACACGGTAAGGAAATGAATCTGGAGTGGCCTTGCTTCGATGTGTCAATGGGAATCCTTCAATTCTGTAAAGCGACTTGTGACAAATGCTGGCTTCACTGGTAGGAAACGGTGCACCGGCCTCCTTACTAGGCAATTGTTTTGTAAATCGAGCGGAATAAAAGAGGGAATAAGGAGGGCCAGTTAATGACACCGGCTCATCCTGAATGTATCGTGCATACTCCCAGGGATATCCGCAGCACGAAGCATCCCGACATTCCGGATCAGGTTTATCGCGCTTGCAATTGAAAACAGCCAGGAAGAACAATGCACTGGCGCAGGAAATCACTTTTCTTTTCATGAGTTAGGCGTGTTTTAGTTGATTTTTTCAAATGTGTCGATGTAAATGGACAAGACCGGGGTGGCTGTTAACCTTGGATTTACGACGTCGGCGAATACCTTTCCTGAAACCCGGTAGATGTACTCCGTGGCAGTGGTATCCTTAAATTCGGCGTCCGGGCTGAACCCTTTCACTTTGCCCCTCGAATTTGGACAAACTTGCAAGTACCTTGATCTGTACGGGTTTTTGGGGTCGGACGGATATGCTATGGCTGCCCGAAGTGCCCCGGATGAACCATTTGGGGATCCTATCAGATGTACCGAAACATCCTTTATACTTTCCACATATTGGTTGTAAGTTGGTCCGCAGCACGAAGCATCCCTGCATTCCGGATCAGGCTTATCACGCTCGCAACTGAAAACAGCCAGGAAGAACAATGCACTGGCGCAGGAAATAATGTTTCTTTTCATGTTTAATGTGTGTTTGGTTAAAATTTCGAGCGATGCACAACGTAAGGCTTGGAAGACCTGCATCTTTTCTTCCGTCCTATTCACCGATATCAGCACCCGCGGACGGGCATTGATATCAGACAAAACATGACCGTACAAGGCAGTGGTTTTTGCCCCATATTCCTGTGTTTATTTTTCCCAGACGGGTCTGTTGGAGTGCGATATTTGGGACAATATCAAGGAGATATTTGGATAATTGAATATGAAAATCGGAGAAATGATCATAGGTACATGACTGATTATCAAGTGGTAGGAAATGAGGTGTTATGTAACGGTTGTGCATATAGGTATTCGTCTTCCTGCGGACCTCCTGTAATCCCTGCTTCCTTGAACCGGATACAGCAATTCCGTCAGAAGATGAGTGGTACGCCCGAAACCGTTATTGCTGAAACTTTTAAATAGCGGTCAGATGATTTTTTCACTTGTTTTTCTACATTTGTACAAACCGCACAAAATTTTAATATTTCAACATTGCGCAGGATCATTTCCATATTGCTGCTGGGGCTGTTGCTTTACAACATGGTGGGCTATTCGATAGTCTATCTGTCGGAGGAGCGGCATACCATCAGTGCGGCAGGGAAGGACTTGGTGGAGCAGGCGGCCGGTTCTGCGGATATTGTGATTAAAGTGCCAGTGGCAGTGCCGTACCAGACCAACTGGGACGCGCCGGAGCCCGTCCAGGGGCAGATCGAGCATAAGGGGCAGTTCTATCAAATGAAAAGTCAGCAACTGATCAACGATACATTGTACGTGCATTGCGAGTTCGACCAGACTGCCCGCGACCGCTTTTCGGATCTCGCTTCGAAGATCAACGATCAGGTGACGGGCCATGCAACCGGTTCGCAAAGCGATGCGCATTCGACCATTTTGAAGAATTTCCTCAAAGAATATATGACCGCCGGTCGCCAGCATGTATTTTATGTGCTGGAATGGGAGCCATCGAAACATTTGGCTCTGCAATCTCCTGTCAGATCTATTTTGCCTGAAAGATATTACTCCATACCATCTCCGCCGCCAGACCTGGCTTAGTTCATCTTTCTTTATTCTTCCTGAAAATGCAGAACGTTCATGTGTGTACGTTACGCGCGTCGGTGTGATGTGTGTATGTATGCCGTTGCATACGTGAATGCCCGTATCCAGGAGGAAAGACCGATTTACTAACCCAGAAATCTTCTTTCTAATGGCGCATATTGCTCTACCCGATGAATCGCTGCCCGGCATCGTCGGCCTCTTTAACTTCCGGCCCGAAACGGCTGGCCCGCTGCAATGGCTGGCGGAAACGCTGCTGCGCGGCGAATCGCCGCTCACAAGCGGCGAGCGCGAACTGATCGCTTCCTATGTGTCGCTGCTCAACGATACGCATTTCTGTCATACTTCGCATGGTTCGGCAGCGATGGCACACCTCGGTTATGATCTGAGCCTGATCGACGACATCAAAAACGGCTTTCAGCAAATCGAAATTTCATCCAAACTGCGCGCATTGCTGAACATCGCCGCCAAAGTGCAGAAAAGCGGCAAGGCTGTGACCGACGAGGACATCGCAGCGGCCCGTGCGGAGGGCGCCGGTGACAAGGAAATTCACGATACGGTGCTGATCGCCGCGGCGTTCTGCATGTTCAACCGCTATGTGGATGGGCTCGGTACCTGGGCGCCGCAAGAAAACGAGGCGTACCGCGAAATGGGGCAACGCATGGCGTTTACGGGGTATGTGCGGTTTCCGGTCAAGCAAGATGCAGTTGAAGTGTAGGTGCGTGTGGTCATTTTTAGTCATGCGTTGTCAAGTGTAGTCAAATGTAGTCAAGTATAGTCAAGTATAGTCATGTGTAGTCATGTATTGACTATTCCTGACAACTCATGACCATCCTTGACCATCCCTGACCATCCCTGACAAAAAACTACCAGATCGTTTACACAAAAGGAGCAATGTACCATGCCACATATACCACTTCCGGAGCATTTGCCCGGGATTACGGGCTTGCTGGAATACAGCCGCGTAACGGCTGAGCCTATACGCCACCTGACGCAATTCATTTTGCGGGGCGAGAATTCGCTGTCGCCCGCGGAACGCGAGCTGATCGCTACCATTGTGTCGCATAACAATGAATGCCGGTTTTGTACCGCTGCGCACACGGCTGCGGCCGATTTGCTGTTGGGAGAAAACGAAACCTGCGAGATCATGAAACAGGATATCGACGCCGCGCCGGTGTCTGATAAAATGAAAGCATTACTGAAAATCGCGAAGCAGGTACAGGTGAGCGGCAAAGCGGTAACGGCGGAATCGGTTGCGAATGCGAAAGCACAAGGCGCCTCGGATACGGAAATTCACGACACAGTGCTGATTGCCGGACTTTTTTGTCTTTACAACCGCTATGTCGATGGTATGGCGACCGTCGCGCCGGCCGACCCGCAATTTTACACCGGCCTGGGCCAACGTTTAGTGGACCACGGTTACAACCGATTGCCGAACGGCTATGATCATTTGAAAAAGCAAACCCAACCTTAGTGACCTATTGAATCGAACTTCTATAAAACCTAACCTATGAAGAGAATTTTACCCATCCTCTACCTCATCATGAACCTGTGTTTCGCGGCGGGCATGGCGACACCGAGCGCGCTGGCGCAGGCGACGAAAGTATCGGGACATATTTTTGACAACGATTCGCAGAAACCGCTTTCGGGGGTGTCGGTTTCTGTCAAGGGCAGGAATACCGGTACCATTACCAATGCCGAAGGTTATTTTGAACTAAAAACCAATACACCAACCACGCTGATCATCTCGCTCGTGGGCTACGCAAGGCAGGAAAAAGAAGTGGCTTCTTCGGAGGGGCTGCGGGTGAATCTGGTACCGGCCATCGAAGAGCTGAACCAGGTGGTGGTAACGGCTTCAAGGGTGGAAGAAAGCATTCTGCGGTCGCCGGTGAGCATCGAAAAAATGGATTCCCGCGCTATCCAGCAGACGCCCTCCGCAAATTTTTACGATGGTTTGGTCAATCTGAAATCGCTCGATATGGTGACAAGCAGTCTGACATACAAACAAATCAATACCCGCGGGTTCAACACGACGGGCAACAGCCGCTTTTTGCAATTGGTGGACGGCGTGGATAACCAACCTTCCGGTTTGGGCTTCGCGATGGGTAACCTGTTCGGTCCGCACGACATCGAGGTCGAAAGTGCGGAACTGATCCCCGGCGCGGCCTCCGCATTATATGGCCCGATCGCATTCAACGGAATGCTCAATACACGCACCAAAAATACATTTGAATACCAGGGATTGAGCGTACAGACCAAGTTTGGCATCAACCACATCGGCGATGGTACCGGCCTTGGCGCGAAACCGCTTTATGACCTGGCCATCCGATACGCGAAAGCCTTCAACAACAAACTCGCATTCAAAGTCAATGCATCGTACCTCAAAGGCACCGACTGGTATGCCAACGATTACACCGACATTGACCCTAACACCAATCCTGAAAACCGCGGTCCGAACAACCCTGGTCGCAACGCATTGAACATTTACGGCGACGAGGTAGCGCAGACGTTGCCGAACATCGGTCGTGTGTCGCGCACGGGTTATGAGGAAAAGGACCTGGCTACTTATGGCGTTTACAGCCTGAAACTGAGCGGCGCATTGCATTACCGCATTACCGACAAGCTGGAAGCCATTTATCAGGGTAACTTCAATCAGGGTACGGCACAATACACCGGCTCGAACCGGTTTGTGATCAACGATTTCAAATTCGTGCAGCACCGGTTGGAACTCCGCGGAAGTAATTTCTACGTGCGTGCCTACACGAACCATGAGTATTCGACCAATTCTTACAACACCCGTGCATTGGGGCAACAGATCAACCGCACGTGGGTGAAGGATTTGGCGGGTAACACCGTGGCGCCGAACAAGGCCGATTCGACCTGGTTTGCAAGGTATGCGGCTGCTTACACCGGCGCGGTCGGCGGAGTGACGCAACAGAACCACGCTGCAGCGCGCGCATTCGCCGACGAGGGGCGTATCGTTCCAGGGGCCGAAGCTTTCGATTCGGCCAAGGATCAGTTGATCAAAACACGCGGATTGGCTGGTGCTGGCATTCTCAGCCAATGCAGCCTGAATCACATAGAAGGAATGTATGATTTCAGCTCGCTGCTGAAGGTGATCAATTTGCAGGTCGGCGGTAACTACCGGAAGTATTTCCTCAACACGGGCGGGACTCTTTTCGACGATAAGGATAAAAACCTCACCAACGAGGAGTACGGCGTATTTGCCCAAGCTTCGAAATCCCTTTGGAAAGATCGTTTGAAACTGACCGTTTCGGGCCGTTACGACAAGAATGAGAACTTCGACGGGCGGTTCACGCCGCGCGCATCCGCTGTTTTCTCACCCAATGAAAACCACCATTTCCGTGCATCTTACCAGACAGGGTTCCGTAACCCGACCATCGGCGATCAGTATATTAAGCTGAATGTCGGCCCGATCATCATCCTCGGCGGCGCGCCCGTGAATTCGGAGGGTATGAATGCGTATACCAATTCGGTGACGATCGCTTCGTTTTCGCAATTTGCTTCGGCATTCGGAGCGGATATGGCAAAGGGTATTCCGTTCCCGCAGGCCGTGGTCAACAACAAAAGCAAACTGGTAAAATCGGATGTGCCTTATATCAAATCCGAAAAGGTGAAAAGTTATGAAGTAGGTTACAAGGGTTTGATCGCTAAGCAATTACTATTCGATGTCAATTACTATTACAGCCAGTATACCGACTTCATTATCAATACCGTAGTTGCGGCAGCCCCTTCGAATATCCTGGCGGCGGACGGCTCGGTGAACCAGGCGGCTGCGATGGAATTGCTGGGGGCGGGGAGGCAGTTGTACCAGTTGTATACTAATGCCAAAGATAAAGTCTCCATTCAGGGTGTCAGCGCCGGTTTGACTTACTCTTTACCTAAAAATTACAAAGTATCGGCCAATGCGACCTGGATCGATTTCAACATGGGCGATGCCGATCCGAACAATATCCCGGCTTTTAATACGCCGAAATGGAAAACCAACGTCATGTTCGGCAATGCGCGCCTGACCGACCGGCTCGGTTTCAATGTGGCGTGGCACTGGCAGGAGGCTTTCGATTGGTACGGCACGTTTACCGAAATGCGTCCGGGTCGTGTGAATGCCTATAATTTACTCGATGCACAGGTAAGCTACCGCATTCCCAGCCTGAAAACGATTGTAAAACTGGGTGGTTCCAATATTACCAACAAATACATCGTGCAAGCTTACGGCTCGCCGGCAGTGGGTGGACTGTATTATGTAAGTCTGAATTTCGACGAACTATTCCGCTAATGGCTATGGAAACTTTGGAAATACAACGTGTGGAACCGATCAGCGTCAGCCAGAAATGGCTTGCGTTCATCCTGTGCGTGGTGGCCTACACGCTGAGCGGCACGGTATCGACGCTGATGTCGGTGTACCTGCCGGTGGCTATTCCGGAGCTGAAAGGTTCGGCAGTGAGCGAGGCGGAGCTGGGCGAAATAGGTGCTTATGTGAATGCAGTTTACCTCTACGGCTGGATGTGCGGCGGGTTGCTGTTCGGTGTGGTAAGCGACCGCATCGGCCGAAAGAAATCCCTGACGCTTGTTACTGCGCTGTATGGCATTTCGACCTGCCTCGTTACCATTGTTCCCGACTGGTACTCATTGTTGGCTATCCGTTTCACTGCCGGCATGGGCGTGGGCGGCGTTCTGCTGATCACGACGGTTTACATTTCCGAAATATGGGAGGACCGCAGCCGCGCGGTGGTCCTGGGCGTTCTGGCCGTTTGTTTTCCCATCGGTATTGTTACTACCGGGAGCCTTAATCTCTTGTTTTCAAACTGGCGCACGGCATTCGGCATTGGCTTCATCCCGGTTGCCGCTGCATTGCTGATCTTCCTGCTTTTGCCGGAGTCGGACCGGTGGAAAGGTGTCAGGACAGTCAGAAATGGTCAGGAAGGAATCTTCGATGCTCAAAATCTACCGAATGTGATCCGCGGGTCGCTGATTTTCGGTGCTGTACTGATCGGGCTTTGGGGGATATTCTCCTGGCTTCCTACGTGGGCACAGTCGTTGCTCGCAAGCGGGGAGGACGGGCAGAAAGAGCGGGGCATGCTGATGATCCTGCTCGGAATGGGCGGTATTACCGGCGGGGTGTTTTCGGGGATTCTGATGAACCAGTTCGGTAAGAAAAATACCTTGCTGGCCACATTTGCCACCTGCGTGGTGATGTGCGGAGTGCTGTTTATCACTAACCGTACCTTTTCGAATATCATTTACATTGAAACGGCTATGCTCGCATTCTGTTTCGGGATCAGCCAGGGAGCTTTGTCGAGCTATATTCCCGAGCTGTTCCCATTTGCGGTGCGTGGCACGGCTACCGGTTTTTGTTTTAACGTCGGCCGGTTTTTTACCGCTACGGCGGTGTTTTTCATTGGCTCTCTTGTGACGGTACTCGGAGGTTTTGGGAATGCGTTGCTGGTGTTCTCACTGCCTTTTCTGGTGGCCTTGTTTGTCACATTCAGAAGCAAATGAGTTGGATTATGCGTATTATCATAGGTTAATATATTAGGCAAACGGGTTCGCCGCCTGGCGAACCCATTTCTTCAATCTTTCGGTGCTCTGCACCTACAAATCTTTCGGTGCGCTGCACCTACAAATCTTTCGGTGCGCTGCACCTACAAATCTTGCGGTGCGCTGCACCTTTTTGTGATCTGACTATTATTTGGGGTATTATATATGAAGAAGCTTTTCTATTTAGGTATTGTTGGCATTATCCTTTATGAGATAGCGAAGGTATATTTTATCATGCCTATGCCGGGCAGCCAGCGGATGAACAGTATCGACGCCGCTTATATCCTGCATACCTGGCGCTGGCCGTTGCGGATATTGTTCTGGGCGATGATCGTCGCCGGTGGGTTCGCGGTGTTTTCAGGTAAAAGGAAATGGCTGCCTGCCATTGTGGTGCTGCTTGCCGCAGGTATTGTCTACGCAACCAACTTTGAAATGGCCGCAGATACGATGTTTTACCAGCCCTCGCAGGTAATCCAGCACAATGCCGCTACCAACAAAGTGGCTATGGATCGGTTGGTGATCGGCGTGGAGGCCAATGGTGAAGCCAAAGCGTATCCGATCCAATATATTGGTTATCACCACCAGGTGCGGGATGTCCTTGGGGGAAAACCTATTATGGTTACTTATTGTACGGTATGCCGCACAGGTCGGGTTTTCGAGCCCACGGTGGATGGCAAACCGGAGGTGTTCCGCCTGGTAGGAATGGACCACTTCAATGCGATGTTCGAAGATAGTCAAACAGGCAGCTGGTGGCGGCAAGCTAATGGCCAAGCGATTGCGGGTCCGCTGAAAGGCAAAATGCTTCCCGAACTCGCCAGCACGCAAACTTCATTGAGCCAATGGCTGAAACTGCACCCAAATAGTAAAGTCATGCAGCCGGATCCTGTGTACCAGGCCAAATACGACTCCATGAGCCGTTACGAATCCGGCCGCGGAAAATCCGCGCTCACCAAGACCGATACATTATCCTGGAAAGACAAATCCTGGATAGTAGGTATTCAGGCGGGTGGCAAGGCCAAGGCATTTGATTGGAACCGTCTCAAAAAAGAGCGGATCATCAATAACCAGGTCGGTAATGTGCCGGTAGCATTGGTGCTCGGCGCCGACAACAACAGCTTTTTCGCATTTGATAAGGGAATTAACGAGCCGTTCACCCTAAGAAACGACACCATTATCACTCCAACCAGTACTTACAATCTACTCGGCAAACGCCTCACCGGCACTGGCAACGATCTGAAACGCCTCAACGCTTACCAGGAATTCTGGCATAGTTGGCGCACCTTCCACCCCAGTACCGAACAGTACTAAGTTCGGTACCGGCTATGAGTGTTTTCGCGGCCGCTGCTGTGACATCCGGAAGCATAGCGCTAGTGAAATAACCGCGAAATGATTCCGGTCCACGGGGCGTCAATCATCTTATCAAAAATCTTATCGACATCTGAAAATTAGGGGATTTGACGCTCTTGAACCCACCTAATGACAAATTTGAAAGAGGTATGATAGTTGTTAAGCCAGTTTGCAAGCGGTTGTTGAAGACTGTTCTGGAGTAGAATAATATTCCTACACGAAGGCTCCATTGCTCCGGGTTGATATACGACCTCAATGCGTCCTGTCCTCTTGCTGTCAAATACGACCCGTCGAGGATTGTGCCGTTAGCGTAGTCGGTTTCTTTTCGAAACAGTGCCGACGAGTACCGGGCATACGAAAGGCCGCCTACCAGTGATAATCCGCGGGTCACCTGAAATTGGTATTGAAGGGAAAAATTCAGCCCGAATGCTTTAATGAAGTTGGTATTGCGATAAATCTCTCGGTAGGTTGAGTCCACCGTTGCAATCGAGTCAACCCGCTGGCCGACGCGCTCTTTGTCGCCGAAATAGGAATGTAAGGGGTTGAAAATAAACGTGGCAGTATGCCTGTCCCAACTTTTGGAAACGAATACACCAGGGATCGCTAGTCGCAACGGATGCTTCGCGCTGTCGGCTCCGGTGAGCATATAATTGGTCGAGACAACCGACCGCGTGAGGTTCCATTCAGGGCCGAAATGCAGATTTGTAAAGATAGACTTTTGCTCTTTTGGTTTCGGTTGGGCTTCATTCAGTACCGGTTTCCGAACAAGTTTGCCTAAATCGCTTGGAGAACCCATGAAATGCCCGCGAAGTGGTTCGAGGCTATTGAGCAAACTTCCTGCGGGCGGAGCAGACGATGTTTTTTCATGGCTAACAGAGGTCGTATTGGCCCGATTGACAACGGAAAATTCGGTTGGTTTTTGGGCACTACCGGCGTTTTCGGATCGGGCAAGAGTATTCGGTGATGAGATATCGGGTTGATCGTCGACCTTGTGAATTCGCGCGTTGCGTTCGGGCGCAGCGGATGAATGTGCGTTACGCCTGCGCGTATACGAGGAGACATGAGCGGGCCCTGCATGATCGGGAGTTTTCAGCTTCGATTCGATACGCCTCGCCGTGATCAGTTCCGAGGCTTTTTGCTCGGGGTGATTGCCATTTACAGTGCTTTCGCTGCTGCCGGTTCCGATTTTTGCCCGGTCGGTTTCAGAGCTAGCATCTCTGTCGACGGCGGTGTTCGCACGATATTTAGCGGTTTTTGTTTGTTCGGTGACAGGATTAGCGTTTCCAATATCTGTGGTATTTCTATGTTCAGAAGGAATCCCTGATGGTGCGATTTGCCGGTATTCAGCTTTATTGCTATTAAAAACAATTAATGCAATTACCGCCGAAACAGTCACTACTGCAGAGAACGCTATGAATAATCCTTTGAAACTTCCCAAAGATTTCCAGAACTGTGCCGGCCATTTTACGCTATTCATTTCGTCGTTTGCCGTGGCGTCCAGCATATCGCTCATGCCTGCCCACGCGTCGTCCGCCCGAATTTCGGGTTCCGGCAGCGGGTCACGGAGAAACTTGTCGATATGTTTGTCGTTCCTTTTCATCACAGAAGGTTTTCAAAAATGATTTTCAACCTGCTCCTGCTCTCACTTAAATGCCATTTGACGGTGCCTTCGCTGATGGCCAGTGAGCCGGCTATTTCTTTCACCGAAAAGCCATCCATGTAGTACAAGCTGCAAATACGGCGTGTCGCCACCGGCAGCTGCATGAGGTATATGCGAATATCTCTTCCCGAAAGCTGTTCAAAAGGGTTTTCGTGCGCAACAAACCCCATCTTATCCTCGATTTCCACATAATCAAACGCCTGTGTTCTCCGGTCGCGGAGCATGGTGAGTGCAGCATTGCGGACGGTGGTGTACATCCAGCTGAAAAACTCGCCTTTGGCCGAGTCGTACTGGTCGATATTTGCGAATACTTTCAGCATACCATTGTTGATCGCCGTGACGATGTCATGTTTGTCTTCAAAAAAGTTCTTGCAAAGCGCAAACAGGACAGGGTAAAATTGCCGGTACAATTTTTCCTGACTCTGGCGCTCCCGTCGCCTGCAACCCGCCAGTGTATGATGTAATGTATCCAATGAGTATCGAGATGCGTAGCCAGCGATGTTTGACGCCGGCTACACTTGTTTTGTTTCATTGAAACGTTAAAAACGACATTTACGGAAATCGCTCATACCTGCCTTCAACGAACAGTTTTGAGACGTGCCAAAGCTCCTGAAGCAATGGATCGGCGTCGGGCTCCAAGGGTATCGGAGAAAGAGCTGTCGACGATAATGCTATCCCGGAGGGTTGTGTCCTTGTGGATACTGTCATTTCTAATACTGTCATTCCAAATGCTGTCTGTTCTGATAGTATCCAAGGGAATACTGTCGAGCTTCGCACTATCACTCCCCATCCTCGCCGAAACCGGTACCGGAGCATTCTCCTCCAATTTGCCCCGTTCGCAGGCGACCAGCTGGATTAACAACAATGCAACGCATAATACCAGCCATTTTTCTGTTCTCATGACCATCAGTGTTTAAAATTTAGAAAATATAAATGAGGTGGCCACCCTGTCAATAAAATAAACTACGGAGGGAGGGCGGAAGGTTGGGTCTCTTTTAAAAAAATGTTCAGAGAATTCGATTAAGATGTGCTTTGTCAGTAAATACCAGTTAATTGCGCGTTTTATTTTGAAATGGATGCCTAACTAATTCACATGAAACGAATAGCCCTTTTCTTGATCCTGCTGGCTGGTTCTCCGGTTTTTTCCCAGAATTACGATGAAGCGAAAGTTCCGCATTACATCTTACCGGATGTACTGAAAACCACCTCGGGGAAAACAATCCGTAACGAAGAAAAATGGGAGAAGCTGAGAAGGCCGGAAGTCCTGAAACTGTTTGAAGACCATATTTACGGGCAAATGCCTACGGACTACGATAGCATCCGCTATGCACTGACAGAAGACGACGGTGCGGAAATGGCTGGCAAGGCGGTTTTGAAACAGGTAGGTATCACCGTTTTCAGAAAAGGGAACTCGGTGCAGATCAACGTGGTCCTTTTTGTACCTGTCCAGGCCAAGAAGCCGGTGCCGGTGTTTTTGCTGATTAACAACCGCGGAAAAGAGAATACCGATCCGACAAGGGCGAAAAAGAGCGAGTTCTGGCCTGCCGAAATGGTCATAGACAGCGGTTTCGCGATCGCCGCATTCCATGTGAGCGACCTCGCGCCCGATAATAAAGACACTTACATGAATGGCGTTCTGCAAAAACTTTACCCCGAACAGCTGAAAAAGGATAATGGCATGAAGGCGATAGGGGCCTGGGCCTGGGGCGCGAGCCGCGTGATGGATTATTTTGAAACCGACAAAGATATCGATGCTAAAAAGGTGATAGTAGTAGGGCATTCGCGGGGTGGTAAAACATCGTTGTGGGCGGCTGCGCAGGACCAGCGCTTTGCGGCTTGCATTACCAACTGCTCAGGCAATACCGGTGCAGCTTTGGCGCGGCGCCAATTTGGCGAGCGGATCAGCCGGATCAACACTACTTTCCCACATTGGTTTAACAACAATTACAAAAAATACAATGACAGGGAAAATGCGCTGCCGGTAGACCAGCACATGCTGATCGCGCTCATCGCACCCCGGCCCGTATACGCCACCAATGCGTCCAAAGACCTCTGGGCCGATCCCAAAGGGACGTTTCTCGCGTTGAAGGCTGCTGAGCCGGTGTATGCATTGTACAAGATCCAATCGGGATTGCCCAAAGACCCGCCGGGAATCGATAAGCCAGTCATCGGTTCGCATTTTGGTTATCACAATCGTGAGGGCGAGCATAACATGACGGCCTATGATTGGGGCAATTTTGTCCGGTTTGCCAGGAAGTTTTGAGACGTGCAACGGTTTAAATTAGATTTGGCTCTAAGTAACCGAACATCCCTATTTACCTCTATTTCCTATCAGTATTTATGTTTCAAAAGTTTACGATCGCGTCGCTTTTCGCGTTGCTGCTCATCGCCGGGTGCGCTCCAAAAATCCGGACGAATGTCTCTCAAAAATATCAGCCGCTTAATTACAATGAAGAGGTTTGGGTGCTTCCCAAAGACTCGGTGGGTATAGGCCTGGCGGAAGTGCTGGGGACTGTGAAGGTTGGTGATGCCGGTATGACAACCAATTGCAGTTACACCGTGGTACTCGAAAAAGCCCAAGAGGAGGCCCGCAAAGCGGGTGGTAATGCGGTGCGGGTTATCGAACACAAGACTCCGGATTTTATGAGTTCCTGCCACCGCATCACCGCAGAAGTTTTACGGATTAGCCCCGATCAGATCGCGGTATTGAAACAGGTCGAAACCGAAGCCGATTCGTTGATCGACCATGCTATTCTCTATGTTTATCGTAATGGAGGAGCCGGGGCGTTGGTTAGTTATAATCTGAGCCTTGGGGATTCGGTCATATGCCGGGTTACGAACAAATTCCGCCAGAAAATTGAAATCCGGACGGAGGGAGCGCAGGAGCTTTGGGCTAAAACGGAGTCGAAGGCCTATGTACCCATCGATATCAGAAAAGGGCGCACCTACTATCTCCGGTGCGGAGTAGGAATGGGCGTGGTCGTCGGCCGTCCGACCCTCGACCTGGTCGATAGCCGGACAGGTAAAGCCGAATACTTTAGTAAAAAACGTAAATAAGCCCTCCGATGAAGAACTTCCTTTTCACATTCCTGGTCTGTCTGATCGGGATTGCGGCCGCACGTGCCCAGGACCTTATTATAACAACGTCGGGTGATTCGATTCGGTGCAAAATCACGCGTGAGCAGGGCAATTTTGTGTATTTCACCTACAATAAATTCGGAGTGCCGGCAAAAACACTCATGGCCACGAGCGACATCGCGGATAAGCGCACAAATTTTTATCATGAGCCTGTCGAAATCGTTTCAAAGCCGGTGTTCAATCGCTGGCAGTACCGTTTTCAGGGAGGCTATTCACGTCGTGTCGCAAGGGTCAGCGATCAGGTATCCCCGGGCGCGATGAGCTATTTGAAGAAAATGAGGTCGGGCTATACACTAGGCGGGGATATTCATTACTTCATTTCCGAGCCGTTCGGATTAGGGGCGAAGTACAGTTACAATCATTACCAGTTCAAAAGCGCCGGTTTTCAGGATAAGGTTAATCTCAACTATTTCGCCGTGTCGGCACTGAACAGGTTGGTCCTGCGGTCGGGAAGCGACGTATACATAGGCGCGAATATGGGTTACCAATCATATAAAGATCAGGTGAATAGCAACGGTGCGCCGGTAAGCATTACCGGCGGAACTGTGGGTGTGGGGCTGGAAATTGGGTATGGCATGAGAATGAGCGATGCCTCGAAACTATACCTGAACTTTTCGGTGCTGAGCGGGACCATTTCGAAGGTAAATGTAAATAGCGGAGGCCGGAAAGAAACGGTGCAATTGGAAAAAGGCGAGTATGAAAGTCTGGCCAGACTGGAGTTGACGCTCGGGTTGGTCTTTGGCCATTAACCGGCCGCAGGCATAAAATTTGCCGGTGAACAGGTAAAAGAAGGTAGAAATGCCTTCTTTTAACATTAAAAAATGGCATAATGAAAGAGAGAAAACTCCCCGAAGACCAATCGCTGGTTTTGTTTACCGATATGAATGGCGTTCCCCGTGAAGGAACTTACAAAAAGGCTTCGAAGGCATTTGTTGAGGCCATTGGAGACGAAGGGCCGGAGGATACCGGCAATATTTACCCGGAAGAAGACATTGTATCCTGGGAATACCTCGACAAAAACGACCGGCCCAATCCGGATATTATGATCATTCTTTAGAGAGCCAGTAACGCGCTATTGCTGGTAGAAGATGGTTTCGATGGCCGCGAAGATTTGCGGATGATCAGGACATTACGCGGATCGGCCGGGTCGATATCCACCGTGATCACCTTTCCTGCCACCAATTCGCGCCATTCGGGATAGGATGCATCGTAATCAAACTCCACGACCAGTGGCTTCTCCGCCAATATCTGCACTTTCAACCGGATGTTTTCTGTATTGAAGATGGAAGGTCTGATAGGCCGGGCGTCGAGGATCAGCGCCTCATATTCTCTCCCGGTTTTCAGCACACGTTTCAATTTCCTGTTTTCGCGTACCAGCATCCATTTGCTACTACCGACGAGCGTAACTGTTGCAAAAGCGAGTGAAGCGATCGTGTAAAGTGTGAGCATTCCCATTTCTTGAGATAGTGTAAAGACTCACGAAATTGCGGCAGCTAAGGCGCAATGGCAAGAAACAGTTAGTGAACGGAGGTTTTTGAGTAGTTTTAGGGAGGAAAGTTACTTCACCGAACCACCTTATCTATTCTGCTATGTATTTTTTCTTCCGACTCATTCCCCCACGCCCTACTTACCATCTTGATATGTCCGAAACTGAGCGGACGATCATGTTGCAGCACATCGACTACTGGACCATGCTCACCGACGCGGGCACTTCCCTTTTGTTCGGCCCGGTCCTCGACCCGAAAGGCGCCTTTGGAATGGCCATTATGGAGGTTGCTTCACAGGAGGAGGCCAATGAGCTTGCGCAGAAAGATCCTGTCATTGCTGCGGGAATATGTACCTATGAGCTGGCGCCAATGCGTATCGGTGCGGTGCGGAAGGCCTGATAGTTCAGGGATGTTGCGATATGCGTTTTGATCTACTATTTAGAGGGGTTTGGCATAGCCGGTAGCTGCGGGGAAGTAGTACATTGAAAAATCAGTTCATTGCAATAGGATATGCATGAGTGACCAGGTGGCTCAATATTAGCAGTTAATATATGGCTAATAGCGTCATTTTGGTACTAAAGTATGACGGATGTTTTGTTGGCCGCTGCTAGATTTGTCGCAGTTATACTTTAAATCACATATCAAAAAACAAGAGCAGAAGTCGATATGGAAAAGCAAATCACGACATTTCTTACATTCCAGGAAAACAATGCAGAAGAGGCTATGAATTTTTACGTGGGATTATTTGAAAATTCCAGGATTATCGATCTGCGCCGCCATGGAAGTGGCGGCCCCGCCAAAGAAGGGACAATTATGATGGCCAGCTTTGAGCTGAATGGAAAGCAATTTATTTGCAGCGACAGTTTTGTAAAGCACGCTTGGACTTTTTCTCCGGCAATTTCCTTGTATGTCGAATGCAGGACAGAAGACGAGCTTGAAAGACTATTTAATAACCTATCCCAAAATGGAAATGTATATATGCCATTAAATAACTACGGATTTAGCCGGAAATTCGGATGGGTTGGGGATAAATTCGGAGTTACGTGGCAATTGAACCTTCAATAATAAAAAGCACTTAGCGAGTTTTGGCTCGTTAAGTGCGAAAGTACTTTCTTCCACAGGGAAAATCATATTTCTCCCCTTGATATGTACACGCTTCACTGATCCTGTTTGACGACCGCCATCAGCATATACAAGATTGCCGTTTGGGGATAATGAGTGCCTAAAATTAGCGCCGCAAGTCGTTTTATCCCTCCTCCTTTTGCCTGAAGCGTAATGCGCCGATCCTGTGTATCGGAAAGAGTTACCATGACATTCAATGGTATTGAGCAAACCTTCAATTGGAATATACCGGGCGTTTACGCTCCGAGGTGATAGTATGGACAGCGGTCTAAGGAGGGCTTTCGCGAAGAGAGACATTTTAACAGCCCGCAAGCCACAATACAAATATTGGAGGGGGAAGCTATATATTCACAAATATAAAATACTCTGTCCTCGTAACCGTCGACGGCATCTAGATCAAAGAAATAACTGATCACAGGGTTGATGAAGGGATTATCGTTTGCCATTCGCTAAATCCTGACAAAGAAAGGTACCCGGATTTCGAACTGTCACTTGCTGATGTTCGGGAGATATATTATGTTAAGGCCAGAACCGAACCCCTCGACTAATGAAATTCATCCTCGCAATCGCACTTTCCCTTGCGACAGCATTTTGTTTTGCTCAGTCCGACAAAGAGATTAAAGACCAAGTTTCGAAAATTCCGCGAGGGACCAAGACAATCATTTTGACACTTGATAGTACTAAATCGCCAAAGGACTTACTTGCGGACCTTGTTGCGCACATTATAGATAAGGGCTATGAAGTGGACAACATGAATTCAGATCTCGGGATGATTCAAACCAAAGAGAAAAACATAAAGTTTGCATGGAGCGCGCGCTTTACCTTTCTCCTCAGCAATAACAAACTGCGGATAAAAGGCAAGGCCATTATTGAGCTTGCAAATAACTCGGCGTATGATATTGAAAACAAGGGGAGCCTCGGAGATATGTATGTCTATACTTTCCGAGAAATGGTCCGAGTCTCAAATGGCATTCCGAATCGAGGTGCCGAGTACTCAAAATAGCGGAATGATAAATATGAGCGACGCCATTCCGCGTAAACTGACCAATAATATCATGTAACCGCAGCCTCCATTATTTGTTCCAGAGTGCTGATTATATCTGTCTGATAATGATGGATTACGGAGAGTAGTGCTATTGAAAAATGGGGACAAAATTCGAAATGCAAACGCCGATTTTTTAAACATACTTATCGAATGGGACCTGCGAGACAACTTCGATTTTGAATTTCACTGAATATCACAGCGATTGACGGGCAAGTCATAATCCGAGGAGATTCTAGAAGTACGGACACTGTTTTAAGCCCTATTACGGAAAAGGCAAGGATTTCGCTGTTCCTGTCGTCGCATTTAGCTCATGTACAAGCTCGCGAAACAATGAAACCAATACTTGATAACGTGACGATTGCTTTCACGACGGAAAAGAACTAGCAACCCATTTACTGCTCCGCTGCCCATGGATGAAGACGAAAAGACCCCTCTTGATGAAATTCAGGATAGTATTGATGCTTCAAACTATGCATTAATGAAAAAGAGGCTTGAACGTCAGAAAGACCATCGTGATATCTACGAATATTGGCATAAGGAGGAAGGGAACAAATGGATCTACCATATTCTTTACGAATTCATTGATGAAGTCTTAAATGACTTAGAAGGGCCGCTCGGCCTTCGTCCGACTTTTTTCTATTACGTCAAAACGCCCCGTTTACGCGCAAGGTATAAAGGCTGGCCAGACTACTGTTTCATTCGAATGAGCACTGGCTTTTGTGAAAAAATCTTGAAGGTTTCTGACCTAACTGCTTATATGTATCGACTTCTGCCAGATTTACCACTCTGTGTAAACAATAAGACGGTACTTTCTCCAGATTCTTATGCCTTTTTGTTTGGAATGTCTTCAATCATTTTCCATGAGATTGGACATGCGACGCAATTTCCAAGTCAGGTTAGAGATTTTATAGACGATGAAGATGACGTTGATCAGCGTGAACTATCCGACGAAGAAAAAATTGAATCTCATGTGATGGAATGGGATGCCGACAACTTTTCATCTGCGCTCAATGTGAACTTTATCCTCTTTACCTACCAGTCATTTCCAGTAGAATGCCGGCAAATTTCGGTTTTAAATGATCTTGTAGCTTGTGCAATGGTCGGTATCTTTTTGGTTCATAATGAGTTGTCGGGTGGCGATTTTGAAGTCTACGAACTTACCGGCGCCCATCCATGCCCTGCATATAGGATTGTCAACTATTGCTCCCGCTTGACCACCAAAATTAACTCTTTGGGTTTTTGGATAGATGAGGCCTACGTTGTAAGTAGCATGCATCAAATTGTGCATGAACTGGTAGGAGAGAAATTTGAAAATTTTATGAACAATATGAAGTTAGCGATCGAAAATCAGGGTAACGATTATATGGACATAATCCAAATGAACTATAAAACAGCCCGATTCGAGTTGGCCTACCCAAAGGTGCTTCAATTTCTATTCGGCAGTAACACAAAGTAGTCGATCATCCCTTCACTCGTACGCAGGGGCGAACACAAAATCCATAGAATTTGGCATAAGGGGTTTAGTTAGGTCATTTACAAGGCCATGTGTTTCCAATATATTCCTCCTTGAAACAATAATTAAGTAAACATTCACCGTGAAAAGAAACAAAAAAGACTTAGCTTTCTGCGCTAAGTCCTTGACTTTCAACGTGGGCCCACCTGGGATCGAACCAGGCACCTACTGATTATGAGTCAGTTGCTCTAACCGAATGAGCTATAGGCCCTTTTTTAAACCTTCGTTTGGAGTGCAAAATTAGCGAATCGGTTCAATTCTCCAAATGAATACGACAAGATTAGCTTCTTTTGTCCGTTGGTTGTTTATTACTTTTGCCAAAAAATCGATTTTGAATAAGAGGAAAATCATTAACGATCCGGTCTACGGGTTTATCTCCATCGCATCGGATCTGCTCTATGATCTGGTAGATCATCCTTATTTTCAGCGGCTTAGGAGGATAAGGCAGCTCGGCCTGGCCGATATCGTTTATCCCGGCGCACTGCACACACGTTTTCATCACGCCCTCGGCGCTATGCACCTCATGAGCCAGGCATTACGGACTTTACAGGAAAAAGGTCATATGATCTGGGAGCCTGAATCGGAAGGGGCGCAGGCGGCGATCCTGCTGCATGACCTTGGGCACGGGCCGTTTTCCCATGTGCTGGAAAGTGTGGTGCTCCCTGGTGTCCCGCATGAGGCGATTACGCTGGTGATGATGAAGGATCTCAATCGTCAGTTGAATGGTCGGCTCGACATCGCGATCCAGATGTTCGAAGGGAAGTACCCGCGCAAATTTTACCACCAGATGATTTCCAGTCAGCTGGATATGGACCGGATGGATTACCTGAACCGGGATAGCTTCTACACAGGAGTCATCGAAGGGTCCATTGGTGCCGATCGCCTGATTAAGATGCTGGATATCAGTCATGATCAGCTGGTTGTCGAAGAGAAGGGGCTCTTGAGTATCGAAAACTTCCTGCATGCCCGCAGGCTCATGTACTGGCAGGTGTACCTGCACAAGACGCTCCTGAGCGCGCAGGCGATGCTCACGCAGATCATGCACCGCGCCCGTGAACTGGCGGCGGCAGGAGAGCAGCTATTCGCGACGCCCGATTTTGCACGCTTTCTTTATAACCGTTTTACCCTCGCTGATTTCGATAATGAGCCCGATTTGCTGGCGGCATTCAACGGATTGGACGATAACGACGTATGGGCATCTGTAAAAGGCTGGAAAACGCACCCAGATTCCGTTTTATCGACGCTGTGTCAAATGCTTCTGGATAGGAATCTGTTCAAAATCAGCTTTTTCAATGAGCCGCCGGGCGAGGAGGTACTTGGGCCGCTTCGTGCACGTCTGATAGCCCGGGGAATTTCCGAAACGGATATGAAATATTTCCTGATCAGCGGTGAAACCACCAATTGGGCCTATGCAAAAGAGCAGGACCCGATTCGCGTTAAAATGAAAAAGGGGAATTTGCTGGATATCGCCGATGCATCCGACATTCCGACCATCGAAGCCCTCACTAAGATTGTACGCAAGTACTATGTATGTTGGGGTAAAAATGTATCTTTGCGTGGTTAATCAGGACCCTAAAAAGAAGGTGGAATTAATAATTTTTACAACGTACTCGAATACCATTACCCGAAATTAGCCGATAAAATATGAAATTTACTGTCAGCGAGATTGCTCAGATGCTGAATGGAACTGTTGTTGGAAATGATCAGATTACAATTAGTTCGGCTGCAAAAATTGAAGAGGGCCTGCCGGGTTGTATTTCTTTTCTGGCCAATAGCAAATATGAGCATTATATCTACTCCACACAGTCTTCGGCAGTAATTGTCAATAAAGATTTTACTCCCAAAAAAGATGTTGCAGCGACGTTGATCTACGTCGAAAATGCCTATACCGCCTTCACAATCCTGCTGGAAGAATATCAGAAACGCCTCGCCGGCGTCAAGTCCGGGGTAGAGCAGCCTAGTTTCATTGGAGAGAACAGCCAGACAGGGGATAACTGCTACCGCGGGGCATTTTCCTATATCGGGAAAAATTGCGTGATTGGAAAAGAGGTGAAGATTTACCCGCAGGCCTGGTTGGGTGACGGAGTCGAGGTAGGCGATTATTCGGTGATCCATCCTGGCGTGAAAATTTATGACAACACGGTGATCGGCAAGAATGTGACGATTTTTGCTAATACGGTGATCGGTAGCGACGGCTTCGGTTTCGCGCCGCAGGCTGATGGCAGCTATAAGACAATCCCGCAGCTCGGAAATGTGGTGATAGAGGATAATGTAAGCATCGGCGCGAATGCGACAATCGACTGTGCGACGATGGGCTCGACCATTATCCGCCAGGGAGCGAAAATAGATAACCTGGTTCAGATTGCACATAATGTAGAGATTGGAAAAAATACCGTAATTGCGGCCCAGTCGGGTGTGTCCGGTTCTACCACTGTGGGTGATCAATGTGTGATTGCCGGTCAGGTTGGTTTGGTTGGACATATTACGGTAGCAAACAATACTAAGATCGGGGCTCAGAGCGGGCTTGGCAAATCCATTAAAAAGGAAGGCCTGTCGCTATCGGGCTCCCCCGCCAGGGAGCTGAACGAACATTTGCGGTCCATGGCGTTGGTGCGGAGGCTGCCTGAGCTGGAGGAACGACTGAAAGACCTGGAACGGAAGCAGGAAACGTCTGATTTTCAGTAGTCACAGCACCCGTACGCACCTTATTTAGAAAAGGAAATAGATATAATGAACGAAAAACAACAAACCATTTCTAAGTCTGTATCCGTAACTGGAGTGGGTTTACATACCGGTGTTGTCGCTACGATGACATTCGTGCCGGCACCAGCCAACCACGGGTACAAGTTTCAACGTGTTGACTTACCCGACCAGCCCATTGTTGATGCAGATGTCGATAATGTAGTGGATCTTTCCCGTGGCACTACCATCGAACAGAACGGCGCGAGAATCCACACGGTTGAACACACACTTGCCGCGCTGGTAGGTTTGCAGATCGATAACGTGCTGATCCAACTCGATGGCCCTGAGCCGCCGATCATGGACGGCAGCTCCATCAAATTCGTGGATGCATTGCTGGACGCGGGTATCGAAGAGCAAAATGCCTACCGCAATTATTTCGAAGTTCCGGAATACGTTCATTATAAGAACAAGGATAAGGATACCGAACTGGTGGCACTGCCGCTTTCGGACTATCGCCTTACGGTGATGGTGGATTATAATTCCACAGTCATCAGCAGCCAGCACGCTTCACTGAATGATATCACACTGTTTAAAGACGATATCGCATCGTGCCGTACATTCGTGTTCCTGCACGAGCTGGAAGCATTGTACAAGCAGAACCTGATCAAAGGCGGGGACCTGACGAATGCGATCGTGATCGTGGACCGTGAGGTGAAAGATGGTGAACTGGACCACCTGTCGCAACTTTTGAATAAGCCGAAAGTGAGTGTCGACAAGTCCAAGGGGATCCTCAACAATGTGGATCTGCATTATTCCAATGAAATGGCGCGCCACAAGTTGCTCGATCTCATTGGTGACTTGGCGCTGGTAGGCCGGCCGATCAAGGCGCAGATCCTCGCTGCACGTCCTGGCCACGCGGCGAATGTGGCTTTGGCTAAAAAGATCAAAAAACTGATCAAATCCGGAAAAGGCGACATCCCGCAATACGATCCGAACAAGGCTCCCATATTCGATATCAACCAGATAGGCCAGTTGCTGGCGCACCGCTATCCGTTTCAGATGATCGATAAGATCATCGCTCTCGACGAAAACAGCGTCGTAGGGGTGAAAAACGTGACAATCAACGAACAGTTTTTTCTGGGGCACTTTCCGGGTAATCCGGTAATGCCCGGTGTCTTGCAGTTGGAAGCCATGGCGCAAACAGGAGGAATCCTCGTGCTTTCCAGCGTTCCTGATCCGGACAACTACTGGCCATACCTCATCGGAATCGACGCATGCCGCTTCCGCCGCAATGTTTTCCCGGGGGATACAGTTATTTTTAAATGCGAATTCACTTCCCCGATGAAGCGGGGAATAGTCAAAATGAGTGGCCGGGGATACGTAGCCGGACAGCTGGTGTGTGAAGCGGATATGATAGCAAGCCTGGTAAAGAAAAAATGACTCAATCATTAGCATATATCCATCCTGACGCTAAGATTGCTCAGAATGTAGAGATTGAACCTTTTGCAATGATTCACGCCGATGTTGAGATCGGGGAAGGATCTTGGATAGGATCACACGCTGTAATCAACTCCGGTGCGCGTATTGGTAAAAACTGTAAGATATATCCTGGTGCCGTTGTTTCGGCAACGCCGCAGGATTTGAAATACAACAATGAATACACTCTGACGGTGATTGGCGATAATACGACGATTCGCGAGTATGCGACGATCAGTCGTGGTACCGAGGAGCACTGGAAAACGGTGGTAGGTTCCGACTGCCTGATCATGGCTTATGCGCACGTAGCGCACGACTGCCGGGTTGGTAACAATGTCATCATCGGTAATAATGTGCAAATGGCCGGGCACGTCCATGTGGGAGACTGGGCTATTGTGAGTGCATTGAGTGCTGTGCATCAATTTGTTAAAATCGGTATCCACGCATTTGTATCGGGTGCTTCGCTGGTGCGTAAAGACGTGCCTCCGTTTACCAAAGCCGCACGCGAGCCTATTTCCTACGTGGGTATCAACTCCGTCGGCTTACGCAGAAGAGGATTTACCAACGAGCAGATCATCGATATTCAGAATATTTATCGCTTCGTGTACATGAAGGGCCTCAACAACGCGGAAGCGCTTCAAAAGATCGAACTGGAAATGGCGCCTTCGGACGAACGCGACGAAATCATCAATTTTATCCGCAATTCGGAAAGGGGTATTATGAAAAGCCCGTTCCAGACAACCGGAGCAAGCGAAACGGAAGCTCAGTCTTGATGGAGGTTTCCTGGGGCAATAGGCTTTAAGTATAAGCAATGGGCTGTAAGCCGGGCATGGCTGGTGGTTTTGACTCAATTAATTTATAATGCAAAAGAGCTCCATTTGGAGCTTTTTTGCTATTCAATGACCGTGAGCCGGTCGCCTATCTTCAGTTCTCCAAAATCCTGCACCGTCACATTCTGTCCAAACAATATCTTGTTGCCATTGCGCCGGTAAGTTGCGAGGGTTTTGAGCGGTTCTGCGCCTTTTTCTGCCGTTTCCGGATTAATGGTCGTGAGTACGCAGCGCGCGCAAGGCTTAACCACTTCGAAACGCAGGCCGCCGATGGTAATGTGCTTCCATTGGTCTTCGGCAAATGGCTCGGTGCCGCTGATCACGAAATTAGGGCGGAAACGCCGCATTTCGATCGGCTCCGCGAGGCGGCTGTTCAAATCATCGAGGGAAGCTTGTGAAATGACCAGGTAGGGAAAGCCGTCGGCAAAGCTTACATTCTCGTTGTGCCGTGCATAGCGTGGATCCGCCTTTCTTTCGGTCGAATCAGGCATTGTTACCAGCCGGAGTTTCATGCCAAGTTGCCGGCTGAGCCAGGCGTCGGCTTCGTCAGAAACAGTGAGTGCTTCCGCAGTATCGTCCCATACTTGCACGGTGACGGGAAATGCCGTTGCCGGTTCGTAGGGCACGAGTACAGAATCCGCCGGATCCGTCCGAAGGTATATTTTCAATCCCTTATCTTCCAATGCGACGTCTATTAACGCCATTTTTGAATGGGCGCGCTGTGTAATGAACACATTTCCTTCATCAATGATCATCCAGCGGCGATCGTACTGCAGCCCTCTTTCTTCGGTTAATGCTTTGGTGAGCCTGATCCCGCCGAGGGATTTGACGGGATAGACCCAGATTTCTGACAATGTCATGGCCATGAGTATTCGATGGTCGGCTTACGATTACGTTGATTTGCTGAATCTGTAACAAAAAGATTTCCGTCTTTGTCCACCAACAGGATTGCGGGAAAAAGAATGCCCGGGCAAAAGTGTCTCATACAATCGTTTTCGTCACCGGTGTTTCTAAAACTCCATCCTCGCAAGCGGGCTAACCGTCTGATCACTGAAATCGCCTGCTTCAAATTTGTAATGCGCCGCGATCGCGATCATGGCTGCATTATCGGTACAATATTCGAAAGCAGGAATATACACATTCCAGCCTAACTGGTCGCCGAGTTCCCGCAGCGATTTGCGCAAACCTGAGTTAGCGGACACGCCGCCGGCAATCGCAATCTCCTTAATCCCCGTTTCGCGGGATGCTTTTTTTAATTTTTTGAGGAGAATATCAATCAATGTAAACTGAATGCTCGCGCAAATGTCGGCGATATTTTCCTGGATGAAATCAGGGTTCTGGCGGACCTGTTTTTGGAGGAAATACAGAAACGAAGTTTTGATTCCGCTGAATGAAAAATCCAGCCCGGGCATTTCCGGAAGCGGGAATGGAAAGGCTTGCGGATTTCCCTGCGCGGCATATTTGTCGATCAGCGGACCGCCCGGATAGGGCAGGTCGAGCAGCTTGGCCGTTTTATCAAAAGCCTCTCCCACGGCGTCATCACGCGTTTCACCAATGATTTCCATGTCGAGCGGGCCGGTAACTTTCACGATCTGCGTATGCCCGCCGCTCACAGTAAGGCACAGGAACGGGAATGCGGGTTTGGGCTCGTCGATGAAGTGCGCCAGCACGTGCGCCTGCATGTGATTGATCTCGATCAACGGAATATCCAATCCGAGCGCCATCGACTTGGCGAACGAAGTCCCTACCAGCAAAGCCCCCAGTAAACCCGGCCCCTTGGTAAAAGCAATGGCATCCAGGTCTTTTTTTGCTATTTTTGCATCATTCAATGCTTTGTCCACTACCGGTAGAATGTGTTGCTGATGCGCTCTCGAAGCCAGCTCCGGGACGACGCCGCCGTACTGGGTATGGATGAGTTGTGTAGCAACAACATTGGAGCGGATATTCCCGTTTGTTATAACAGCTGCGGAGGTTTCGTCACAAGACGATTCAATGGCGAGGATATTCATACTGTGGAAAATATTCGCAAAATTAAGCATTAACAATAAGATAAGCAGTATGCCGCTGCGAAGCTATATATGTTAAAATTCCTGAAGGCGCTTGGTAATGGTCTGATCGTGGTTATCATCTTCGTGCTGCTGGCGCTTGGGATTGCTACTACCGCATTACAGCTTCCTTCCGTGCAAACCTGGGCGGTGCGGCACATAACGGCCGAGGTCTCCGGCAAGCTCGGGTATCCCATTTCCATTGAAAGGGTCAATATCAAATGGTTCGACGTGGTTTCGCTCGAGGGAGTTTCCGTGAAGGATTCTTCGGGCGCAGACATGATCGATGTCGGCCGGCTGGATGTCAATCTGAATGTCAACAACATTATCCGCGACTCGTCGAAGGAGATATTTCTCGACGAAGTCAATGTATACCGCCCTAACGTACACCTGGTAATCGTGCCGAAATCGGGCGATCTCAATATCGACGGGTTCATTGCACGCATTAATGAGCTCACCGCCCCGGCGGTGCCCCGGCCACCGAACGCGCCTGAGAACAACACGCCTTTTATCATCGGCAAAGCCAAGGTGATCGACGGTACGTTTGGTTATGACGACCCCCGCCAGCCCCGCGATCGGGGTTCACGGGTATTTGACTACTCGCATTTCAGCCTCAAACACCTTTACGGAGAACTCAGCGATTTCCTTGTTCAGGGAGATACCATTGCTTTTCGTGCCAAAAACCTGAAAACCGTCGATAAGCAGACCGGCCTGGAAATGCACGACCTTGATACGAAATTCCTTTTCTGCCAGAAGAAAATGGAGTTGAAGGAGCTCGACGCACACATCGGCAATTCGCATTTGAAAGACGAGGTGATATTCTATTATAACCGCTCGGGTGAGTTGGGCGATTTCAATCACAAGATCCACATGAAAGGGCACCTGGTAGGCAGCCGGGTGGATTCGCGGGATCTCGGGCTATTTTCGAGCTATATCGATGGCTTGAACGAAACCTGGCTGATATCGGGCGATTTCAATGGAAAGGTCGATGATTTTGTGCTCTCCAACACCGACCTGCATTTTGGCAAAAACAGCAGGCTCATCGGTGATATCGGTTTCAAAGGACTTCCTACAATTGAAGGCGTGCTGATGGACATCCGGCTGTCGGTCTCCAAAATCGACCCCGTCGACCTGGTTCAATATTACCCGGATTGGGACATGCACCCCGAGCTGCAAAAATTTGGTTACACGCTGCTGGATGGAACATTCAAAGGAACACTGGAAGACTTTGCGGTGAATGCTTCGGCTTCGTCGGAGCTGGGCGAGTTGTCCGGCGACCTGGTGTTCCATATTGCAGATGCCAGAACGACCACCTATTCGGGTGAAGTGAAAACAGCGGCTTTCAATCTGGGTACTTTGCTGGAAGACGAAGATAACTGGCAGGAGCTGGATTTTGAAGGAAAGGTTTACGGGAAGGGACTTGAGCTATCGGTGGCTTCCGCTGATATGAACGCGCTGGTGCACCGGGTGGGTTTCCGGAATTATGATTATAAGAACATCCGGCTGAGGGGCAATCTGCAAAATCAGTATTTCAATGGATTGGTAAGTGCCCGAGACAGTAACTTGATCGTAAACCTCGATGGGGAATTCGACCTTTCGAAACAACAGAACTTGTTCGACGTAAGAGGCCTCATTGAAAGGGCCAATTTGAAGGAACTGGGTCTCAGCGAAGATCCGATTACCCTCCGCACGCAATTGAATGTGAATGTGACGGGTAATACAGTAGATGAGCTCGTAGGTAATGCCAAATTGCTGAATACCTACCTCGTGATGACCAATAAGGAGCGTAACCTCGTCGTGGATACGCTCGTGTTGTCTTCCAGGAATCACCTCGGCAAGCGCCGCTTGCAGCTTGACAGCGAGTTTCTGACAGCGAAGGTGGAAGGAAATTTCCTACCCACTCAGGCCTGGAAGGATGTGAGCCAGGTTTTGGAAGAGTATAAATTGTATTTCTTTGAAAACGAGGCCAGCCGGAACGAATACTACGCCCGGAAGCCGTTGAAGATGCTGTCGCGGAGGTACGATATCGACTACTCGGTCCAGACGCACAACCTCTCGAAATTCCTGGCCTTCCTGAGTCCGGACATTTACATTTCACGTGGGGCAAAAGCGGAAGGTATCTTTAAGATGGATAATACGGCGGTGCTGACATTCAATGCAGTGTCGGATACGGTGAGTTATGGTAAAAACCATTTCATGAATGCAGAAGTGGATGTTACTACCTCAAAATTTGTCAACAGTGCTGAGGTGCTCGCGTCCATTCTCGTGATTTCCGGCAAGCAGCAGATCAGCAAAATGGTGCCTACTGAGAAAATGGAGCTCGAAGGCACCTGGGATGTGGACCACATCGACTTCAATGGTGCAGTTCATCAGGTCAAAAGTACCAACCGGGCCAATCTGGCGGGGGAAATACGGTTCCTGCCGGCGGGTTTGGATATTGGTTTCAAAAATTCAAAACTCAATCTGCTGGATGAAGAATGGAACGTGCCTTCGGAAAGCCTGATCTCGATTGTGGGCGACGATATTACGATGTCGAACCTTGGCCTGGTGAGTGGTAAGCAGCGCATTTTCCTTAGCGGAACTGCGTCCGAAGATCCGGAAAAGAGCCTTTTGCTGGATATTAAAAACTTCAAACTGGCCAGTTTGAACCCCGTGTTCAATACCAAATTATCGGGGATCATGGATGGCTCGGCGAAGGTGAAAGACATTTATAACAGCGTCATTCTGGATGCTAATTTTGCGATCGAAGGCCTTGGGTACGGTCAGTACGAGTTCGGGAACCTGCTTGGCACCGGCGATTGGGACCAAACCACGAGCGAGTTGCAGATCGACGCCCAACTGAGCAAAAACGCGCGGCGGGTTTTCAGCCTGGTGGGATCATACCGTCCGAAACTCGAAGCAAATACGCTGAACTTGAAAGCCATTTTCAATCAGGCCGATTTCAAAGCGCTTGAACCTTTCGCCGAGGGGCTCGTATCCGACATCAGTGGAACGGCGCAGGGAGTGGTATCGATCAGGGGCGTGGTGGATGCCCCCATTTTGGAAGGCTCGCTTACCGTGGACAAGGGCCGGATGAAGTTCGATTACCTGCAATCGGTCTTTACATTCAGCGATAAAATCAATTTTTCAGAAAGTGAGATCACGGGCAACAATATTCTCGTCACCGATTCCGACGGCAATACGGCGACATTGCGCGGCGGGGTCTTTCATGACGGTTTCAAATACTTCTCCCTCGGCTTCAATGCGGATCTTCGCAATTTCAAAATTTTGAATACCACAGCGAAGGACAACGACATGTTCTACGGAACGGCCTACGTAACCGGCCCGGTGGCAGTGTACGGCCCGATCGACAAGCTGAATATCGAAGCCAATGTGACCAGTAACAAGGGTACGCGCATTCACATACCGCTGGATGGGGCTACCGAGGTGGCGACGCAGGATTATATTCAGTTTGTGAGTAAAATGGTGCCCTCCGACAGTACGGCAGGCGCGCCCGCAGCCGACTCCATCGCCAGGAGCCAGATTGCCGGCGGGATCAAAATGGATTTCAATTTCAACCTTACCCCCGACGCGACCTGTGAGATTATCTTCGACCGGCAAACCGGCGACGTGCTGCGCGGAAACGGAAGCGGGCGTCTCAACCTGAATATTGATACCCAGGGCGATTTCACGATGGCGGGGACGTACGAGATCGAAAAGGGCGAGTATAATTTTACGTTGCAGAATGTTATCAACAAGAAATTCAATATCAAACCGGGCAGCAGGATCGTCTGGGCGGGCGATCCCTACGGCGCGCAGCTCGATGTAAAAGCAGGCTATACCCAAATGGTTTCGCTGGCAGGCGTGTTGCCTAACACCGGGAATCTGGGTAACAACAGCGGGGATGCATTGTCGAGAAGGTATCCCGTAGAAGTGACGATCGGGCTGTCCGAGCGGTTGATGTCGCCCACGATCCGGTATGACCTCAAAATCCTGGATAATCCCTCTTTAAGCGCTTACCGTGGTCAGCTGGAAGCATTTCAAAACAAGCTGAAATCCGACGAACAGGAGCTGAGCCGGCAGGTAAGTAGCTTGCTGGTAGTGAACCAGCTTTTGCCTGAAAGCAGCCTGGCCACAGTAGGCAGTCAGAACTTCCTCGGAAGCAGTATCAGTGAACTCGTATCGAACCAGATCAGCCGCTGGGCCTCGGGCATTAACGAAAATCTGGAAGTAGGTGTTTCGGGCCTTTCACTGGATCAGAATGCATTGAATAATTTGCAGTTACGCTTCTCATACCGGTTCCTGAACGACCGCTTTCGTGTCACGCGCGATGGCCGCTTTACCTCCGGGACGCAATCGCAGACGGGCGCCTCGCAATACGATGCGGCGAGTCTGCTTGGCGAATGGACATTAGAATACTGGCTGAATGCTAAAGGTACGGTGCGGGTGAAAGCCTATAACCGTAACATACAGAACAACCTGGTGTTCAACAGCGGCACCTTTACAACCGGCGGTGTGAGTATGCAGTTTACCCATAGCTTCAACCGCTTTACCCGTTCGCCGAAGCCTGGCGTGCAGATACCTTTTCTGCCTGCGGACTCTGTTCGCCAGAATGCCCCGCAGGATGCCCCGCAGGATGCCAAGCAGGATACAACAAGAAAACTGATTTCAGAAAAAGACACTACACGCTAGCACCAGCCGCCAGTTCCTGCTTGATCGCATGAATGCGGTCGTTGAAATGCAGACCGGGAAAATCGAGGCCGGGTACGCAGGTGGCGCCCAGGTAATCCATTACCTCCTTCGGATGCGGTACGCGTTGCCCGGAGGCAATGCTGATATGCTTGGAAGTGGTCCAAAGCACTGTTTTGAGCTCGTTACGGAGGTCGTTTGTCATGAAATACTCCGTTACCATCGTATCTTCATTATAGTAGATCACGCGCGAGGTAATGCGCACCCACTCGCTGATACGCGCAGGCCTTACGTACGCGATCTGGTGCTGGTACACGACCCAGCTCGTGCGTAGCTCACGGAACATTGCCTCGAAACTGAAACCATACAGTTTGGAAACCTGATCTTCCCGTGCATTGAAGAAGTAATCGAAGTATTTGGAATTGTTCAGATGCATCAGCGGGTCGCAATCCTGAAAACGGATGATCACCCTCGATTCCGCTTCGACGGGCATGTCGGATAGTTTGGCGGTAAACAGCATGGTTTTTAATTTTTCTTGTTAGAAGTGTCATTCTCCGCGGTACCGCACGGCCAGCCCGCTCAGTATATAGCCTTCCTTGTTCACGCTCGTGTAGTATTTGTATTTGACGTTGATAATCGCATCGGCGCCGATTTTCTGGGCCTTCATTACCAGTCGCGCGGTCAGGAGCTCTTTCGTCTTCGCATCGTTTCCGCGGAACATCATTCTTTTGTCCTTGGTTTGGTCGGCCGTGAGGGAATCCTCGCTGCTGATTTCCACCACCGCCAGTTCGGAATAGGGGCGTTCCAGCGGCTGGTTATCGTACAGGACCTCGATCGGATACTTGGTATTGGATGAAATAGGTATTCCATTTCCTGCGCAGGCCGAAAGCATTATTGCCGCAAAGAAGGAACACAGGTACGGGGCACTTTTACTCGTATTCATTATTTTGAAATGAGGGACATGTTTGAAAATTCATATGCAACCCATACACGCCTCATACGACATTATGTTGCAACGTATATATTTTGCCATTTGTCACCAATCCATTGGTAAATGTGATATTCTGCACTATTTTCAAGGATTATAAATCTAAACTAATGGTTTTTAATATGGTCATGAAATCTAAAAGAACAAATTTGTTCAGGCACGGCTCGCTGGTCGGAATGATGCTCGCCGTAATGCTGGCAATGCCTTCCGAGGCACAGCAGCTGCCCAAAGGCGTTACAAAAGTGACGTCGGTCGAAGGGATTACAGAATACAATCTCGAGAACGGCCTGAAAGTACTGATGTTCCCCGATCCGTCAAAGCCGACCATCACGGTGAATGTTACCTACCTGGTAGGCTCGCGCCATGAGGGTTATGGAGAAACAGGGATGGCGCACTTGCTCGAACACCTGGTGTTCAAGGGCTCTCCGAGGCATATTAACATTCCACAGGAGCTCACCGAGCATGGTGCACGACCGAATGGCACCACGTGGTACGACCGTACCAATTATTTTGAAACCTTCGCGGCTTCCGACGAGAACCTCAAATGGGCGCTCGACCTCGAATCCGACCGGATGGTAAACTCATTTATCGCTAAAAAGGACCTTGATAGTGAATTCAGCGTAGTGCGCAATGAGTTCGAATCGGGCGAAAACAGTCCGTTCCGCGTGCTAATGCAGCGGGTTATTTCGGGCGGCTACCTGTGGCACAATTATGGCAAATCGACGATCGGTAATCGCTCCGACATCGAGCGTGTACCCATTGAAAATCTGCAAGCGTTCTACAAAAGATATTACCAGCCCGATAATGCAGTGCTGACCGTCGCCGGAAAGATCGACGAGCCTAAAACACTGGCGTTGATCAACGATTATTTTGGCAAAATACCCAAACCGACTCGCGTTCTCCCGCAGTCCTACACCGTCGAGCCTACCCAGGACGGCGAGCGCTTTGTAGAGCTGAAGAGAACCGGCGATGTGCAAATGCTGATGGCGATGTACCATATCATGCCCGGCTCGCACGCCGACTACCCGGCAATGGAGGTACTCACCGAAGTACTTACCACCGAGCCGAACGGCAGATTGTATAAAAACCTCGTGGACACGAAGAAAGCTTCGTCGCAATTTGGATACACATTCCAGCTATACGATCCCGGTTTCGTGTTGTTCGGGGCTGAGATCCTGAAAGAGAAATCTCTTGACGAAGCGAAAAAGGCATTTATTGCTACGCTGGATTCTACCGCCACTTTCAAACCGTCGAAAGAAGATGTAGAACGGGCCAAAACAACGATTCTCAAAAACTGGGACCTCGAATTCCGGAACTCGGAAAGGGTAGGGTTGAGTATCAGCGAGTCCATCGCCACCGGCGACTGGCGGCTGGCATTCCTTTTCCGTGACAATATCCGCAAAGTAACACCTGAGGACGTAGCCCGGGTTGCACAATATTATTTCAAACCATCCAACCGCACACTGGGAACGTTCATGCCGGAAGCTAATCCGGTGCGGGCCGAAATTCCCGAAGCGCCGAAAGTAGCCGACCTCGTAAAAGATTACAAAGGCGAGGCCGTGGTAGCGGAAGGTGAGGCATTCGATCCTTCGCCAGCGAATGTAGAAAGCCGTACAACGCGGGTAGAGAAGCCAAACACCATTGAAACTGCATTGCTTCCTAAAAAGACCCGCGGGAATGTAGTAGCGGCGCGCATTTTCCTCCGCTTCGGTGACGAGAAGAGCCTGCAAAACAAGGCCACAATCTCCGACCTGACCGGCTCGATGCTTGACAAGGGCACCAAAACCAAAACGCGCCAGCAAGTGAAAGATGAATTTGACCGCCTGAAAGCACGTGTCAGCTTCTTCGGTAATACAAACCAGGCGGGGGCGAGTATCGAAACCACCAAAGAGAACCTGCCTGCCGTGATGAAACTGGTAGCAGAAGTATTGAAAACCCCTGCATTCGACGAAAACGAGTTTGAAAAACTGAAACAGGAGGAGCTCGCGGGCATCGAATCGCAACGCAGTGAACCACAGGCCATCGCGTTTAATCAATACCGCCGCATTACCTCGCCCTATCCGAAAAGCGATGTGCGCTACGTCGGTACATTCGATGAGGACGTCGAGAGTATTAAGGCCACGACCATCGATCAGATCCGGCAGTTTCACAAGGAGTTTTATGGAGCTAATAATGCTTCGGCGACCGTGGTGGGCGATTTCGATAAGGATGTGATCCAGAAAATCCTGAACGACGAATTCGGAAACTGGAAAAGCGCCAAGCCATTCACCCGCATAAGCTCGCCTTATCAGCCTGTAAAAGCCGAAAACAAGGCGATCGAAACGCCGGACAAGGCCAATGCGATGTTTGTCGCCGGATTGAATATGCCCTTGCAGGACACCGATCCTGATTACCCGGCATTGATTATGGGTAATTATATGCTCGGCGGAGGCTTCCTGAACTCGCGCCTCGCTACCCGCATTCGTCAGAAGGAGGGGTTGAGCTACGGCGTGGGCTCGCAATTCTCGGCCAGCCCGCTGGATAAGAACGGGACATTCATGTCGTATGCCATTTATGCTCCTCAAAATGCGGAGAAACTGGAAGCGGCGTTCAAAGAGGAAATCGAAAAGGTCATGAAGGAAGGGTTTACAGCGGATGAGTTGAAGGCTGCCAAATCGGGATATCTGCAGTCGCGGCAGGTGGCGCGCTCGCAGGATGCGTCCCTCACCACCACGCTTAGCAGCAACCTTTATCTAAACCGTACCATGCAATGGGATGCCGATTTTGAGAAGAAAATAGACGCATTGACACCGGAACAGATCAAAGCTGCATTTAACAAGCATATTGACTACAACAAGCTCGTGATCATCAAAGCCGGTGATTTTGAGAAGGCCAAAAAAGGCGTTCAAACGGGGGGAGCCCCTGCGCAACTTGGTGGAAGCGATAAAAAATAAGATTAAAATAAAATTAAGATTCAGAGAGCCGGTCGTGAAAAGCACGCCGGTTTTCTGCTTTTAAACGTAGTACATCTTTATCTTTGCCGAGTAATATTTACACGGAACCTCACGCTGTCAATAGCATCACAATGAAATTGATCCATCATCCGCTTCTCCGAGTTTTGTTCGCGGGACTCGTCATTATTCAACCTGTTTTGGCCCAAACCAAAAGTAAAACGGGCGGGGCGGCTTCCCCGGCTGCAACCAGGCTGGAAAGGCCCAAGCTGGTAGTCGGCATGGTCGTCGACCAGATGCGTTACGATTACCTGTACCGCTATTACGACAAATATAAAGAAGGCGGTTTGAAAAGGCTCATCAATGAGGGTTTCAACTGCCGTAACAACCATTACCATTACGCATTGACCGTAACAGCGGCAGGGCATTCGGCTGTGTATACGGGCTCGATGCCGGCTATGAATGGCATTGTGGGTAATGACTGGTATGACGTTGCGCAAGCTAAAAACGTATATTGTACAGATGACAACACAGTAGCAACGGTAGGCAGCAGTAATGTGACGGTAGGCAAAATGTCACCGCGGAACCTGCTCGTTACAACCGTTACCGATCAGCTTCGTATCGCCACCAACTTTCGTTCGAAAACCATTGGCGTAGCGATCAAAGACCGCGCCTCCATTCTGCCGGCCGGTCACGCGGCATCAGGTGCCTACTGGTTTGATTCCAAAACCGGGAATTTCGTGACAAGTACTTATTACATGGACAAATTGCCACAATGGGTTGCCGATTATAACGGCCTGAAAAAGCCTGCCGAGTACATGGGCAAAGGCTGGAATACATTGTTGCCTATTGGAGAATATACCCAAAGCTCACCGGACGATGTGCCCTGGGAAGGGAAACTCTCGACGGCTACCAAGCCGGTATTCCCGCATGACCTAACAGGCAATGCAGGCGATGCATACGGCCCGATGACAACTTCGCCATGGGGCAACACGATTACCAAAGAAATGGCTATCGCCGCAATCAAGGGCGAAAACCTAGGCAAAGGTGCCGACACTGACTTCCTCGCCGTTAGCTTTTCTTCGCCCGATCGTATCGGCCATATGTTTGGGCCGAACTCGGTAGAGCAGGAGGACGACTACCTGAAACTGGATCGCGAGTTCGCTGATTTCTTCAACTTCCTCGATAGCTGGGCAGGCAAGGGCAATTACACCGTATTCCTCACCGCCGACCACGGGGCCATGGATGTGCCCGCATTCTGGCAGGAGCATAAGCTGCCTGCGGGCCTGCTAAGTGCCACCACCCTGACACGCACCATCGTGAAAACGCTGAACGATGCCTACGGCGAGGCGGAATATGTTTCTGCATTTGAAAACTACCAGCTTTACCTCAACAAAGCGATCCTGAAAGAGAAGAAGATCACCGTGGCTGATGTGTACCAGACATTGCGGGATGCATTGCTGGCTGTGGATGGCGTAGCCGACGTGATTAACCTGCGCGACATGGGTAAAGCACCATTGAATACCTATCAATTGGAGCTGTTTAAGAACAACATCAATGCCAAGCGCAGCGGCGATTTGCAGGTGTTGCTGCAACCGGGCTGGTTTGCTTCGACCATGAGCACCGGTACCGACCACGGCACGCCTTACAATTACGATACACACGTGCCTTTCCTGCTGTATGGCTGGGGTATCAACAAGGGGGAAACGCTTCGTCGTACCTCTATTGCTGACATTGCTCCTACCATTTCAGCATTGCTGCACATTCTGCCCCCAAGCGGCAACGTAGGTAATCCAGTGCAGGAAGCATTGAAAAAGTAAACTGAAAAGTGTATTTGCTGCGGGCCATACCGGGTTCAGACGGTACCGGGCTCCGCAGTTTTTTTGTTTTATCTAAATCCCTTAACTGTGAAAAAACTAGCTTGCTGGGTGTTTGCTGCAATGGCTACAACGGCCGTTTCCGCGCAAACCCCCAAGAAGGCCGCAGCCCCGAAGGCTGAGGGCACAAAGTCAACTGCGCTTGCCCGACCCAAACTGGTGGTAGGCATTGTAGTAGATCAGATGCGTTACGATTACCTGTACCGCTATTACGACCAGTATACCGAGGGCGGTTTCAAAAGAATGATGAACGAGGGCTTCAACTGCCGCAACAATCATTACAGCTACGCGCTCACGGTAACGGCCGCGGGTCACGCATCGGCGTACACGGGCTCGGTACCGGCGATCAACGGGATTGTTGGTAACGAATGGTATGATCCCATTGCGAAACAGGACGTGTATTGCGTGGAAGACAGTACCGTAAAAACCGTAGGAAGCAGCAATGTGGCGGTCGGTAAAATGTCACCGCGAAATCTGCTCGTGAGCACGGTGACCGATCAACTTCGCATTGCGACCAACTTCCGTTCTAAAACCATTGGCGTAGCTATTAAGGACCGCGGCTCGATCCTGCCCGCAGGCCATGCCGCGAACGCTGCCTACTGGTTTGATTCCAAAACCGGTAACTGGGTGAGTAGTACCTATTATATGGACGATTTACCGCAATGGGCCAAAGATTACAATGCAAAGAAAATGCCGGCCGTTTATGCGCAAAAGGGCTGGGACCTCCTGCTGACAGCGGACGCGTACACCCAGAGCTCTCCCGACGATGTGCCCTGGGAAGGCAAGCTGCCCGGAGCGAAAAAGCCGGTATTCCCTTATGAACTCGTTGGAATGGCGGGCGATGCATTTGGGATTGTGACCGACACGCCGTGGGGTAACACCATCACGAAGGAAATGGCTATTGAGGCGATCAAAGGCGAGCAGCTTGGAAAAGGAACGGATACCGATTTCCTGGCGATCAGCTTTTCATCGACCGATAAAATTGGCCACCGTGTAGGCCCGAACTCCGTGGAGCAGCAGGATGATTTCCTGCGCCTGGACCGCGAGTTTGCCGATTTGTTCAACTTCCTCGATAGCTGGGTAGGAAAAGGGCAATACACCGTGTTCCTGACCGCCGACCACGGGGTTGTGGATGTTCCCGGCTTCGCGAAAGAGCACAAGCTGCCAGCAGGCCTGGTGGATCGTAAGTTGTTGACCAATTCCGTTACCGATGCGCTGAATGAGGCTTTTGGACAAGATAAGTATGTGATAGCTACGGACAATAATCAGCTCTATTTGGATCACAGCCTTTTGAGAAAAAAGAATATCACTATTGCAGCCGCACACAGCGTGGTACGCGATGCAGCATTGACTGTGCCGGGCATTGCCGACGTGATCGACCTGACCGACATGGGCAAGGCTCCACTGAATACTTATCAGCTGGAACTGTATAAAAACAATGTGAACGCGAAACGCAGCGGGGATTTGCAGGTAATATCGCAGCCGGGCTGGTTCTACGGAACTTCCACGGGAACATCCCACGGTACACCTTACAATTACGACACCCAGGTTCCGTTCGTGATGTTTGGCTGGGGCATCAACAAAGGTGAGACTGTAAAAAGGACTTCCGTTTGCGACATCGCGCCTACCATTGCTTCTTTGCTGCACATTTTGCCAGCCAGTGGTAATATCGGGCATCCGGTGGAGGAAGCGTTGAAAAAGTGAATTTTTTAGGATAAGCAAAAAGCCGTGAGTACGAATCGATCATGCTCACGGCTTTTTGTTTGGATTAATATTGAAAATCAGGATTCTTCCACGATCAGGACAATGCCTTCTGTTTTTTTAATCACCACTTTGCTGCCGGCCGGAATATTCTGATGATTTTCTGAAATGGCTTTCCATTCGGCGCCGCGGTAATAAATTCGGCCTTCGCCGTTACCGGGAATGTCGCGGATCACCATGGCGGTTTCGCCGGCAAATTCACTGTACTCTGCCGCGGAACGGCGTTCGAGCAACCTGCGGGCATGTTTTCGAAGTACGAGCAGTGAAATCAATGATATCGCCGAAAATGCCAGTATCTGGCTTTCGGTGCTTGGCAGTAGCCCGATAGACGTAAGGAGGGATGTGAGCAATGCGCCGGCCGCGAAGAAAACGAACACGAGCAGGACGCTGACCAGTTCTGCCAAAAGCATTACCAGCCCTACGATGAGCCAAATCTGCGGTAAGGTCAAATCCATGATACTATTGCTTGTGTTCCGACGATTTGACTACGGTTAAAGCCGTCGCGATGAGCGAGCCCATGTCGGCCAGGTTGGCAGGGAGGATGAGCGTATTGCCGGCCTTGGCTATTTTACCAAACTGCTCCACGTAGTTTTCAGCCACTTTCAATTGCACTGCCTCGGCACCGCCTTCCTCGCGGATGGCCTGTGCTACCAACCGGATACTTTCGGCCGTAGCTTCTGCCACCGATTTCAAGGCCGAAGCCTCACCTTCAGCCTCGTTGATTTGTCGTAGACGGATACCTTCCGACTCCAGTACCACCTTCTGCTTTTGTCCCTCGGCCACGTTGATCGCAGCCTGCTTTTCACCATCCGATTGCAGGATCACCGCACGGCGTTCCCGCTCCGCCTGCATTTGTTTCTCCATCGCATTCAACACGCTTTGCGGCGGGGTAATGTTCTTGATTTCGTAGCGGAGCACTTTCACACCCCAGCCCGTGGCCGCCTCGTCGATGGATTCAACCACAGCACGGTTGATCGTCATACGTTCCTCGAAAGTCTTGTCAAGGTCCAGCTTACCGATCTCGCTCCGCATGGTGGTCTGTGCTAATTGAATTACTGCAAATGTATAGTCAGAAATACCGTAAGCGGCTTTTCGCGGATCTATTACTTGGATGAAAATGACCCCGTCCATGCGTACCTGCACGTTATCGCGGGTGATACAGATCTGCTCGGGAATATCCACAGCCGCTTCTTTGAGCGTGTACTTGTAGGCGATCCGGTCGAAAAAGGGAATGATGAAATTGACGCCCGGTTGCAGGACGGCATAAAACTTTCCCAGACGTTCCAGAATGTAAGCGCTTTGCTGAGGGACAACCTTGACGGTCATCAGAATGGTGAGCACCACCAGGACGAGCAGAACAATGAAAGGGGTCATAACAAGTCGGTTTAAGGTCTATGGCGAAAATAGCCATAACCTGACTTGCTTCCTATTGTTCCGGGACCAACATACATGGAAACTTGCTTATCGGTTGTGCCATAGGATAGGCGGTTTGAAATAAAATATGATTATTTCAATATTTCTTTTGATATAACTATCTTCTGTATCTCACTCGTGCCCTCTCCGATGGTACAGAGCTTGCTGTCGCGGTAGAATTTCTCGACGGGATAATCCTTCACAAAGCCATATCCACCAAATATTTGCACTGCGTCATTAGCTACGCGCACGGCGGTCTCAGAGGAGTGGTATTTGGCCACTGAGCTCGCCAGTGTCACTTTTTCACCGGCGTCTTTCAATGCTGCCGCGTGGAAGGTGAGTAGAGACGACGCCTGGACGTCGGTGTACATATCAGCGAGTTTGAATGCGATGGCCTGGAAATCGCAGATCGCTTTACCGAACTGCTTGCGTTCTTTGGAATAAGCCAATGCGGCCTCGTATGCACCCCAGGCCGTGCCTACACCCAACGCTGCAATGGAAATGCGGCCCCCGTCGAGCACTTTAAGCGACTGGATAAACCCGTCACCGATTTCGCCCAGCCGCTGGCCGTCGGGAATGCGGCAATCCTGAAATAGCAACTCGACGGTTTCGGAGGCACGCATGCCTAACTTATCCTCCTTACGGCCTGCGGTGAAGCCCGGGGTTGTGGTGTCGAGTACGAATGCGGTAGCACCATGCTTGTCGCCGGGCTCACCGGTACGGGTCATCACTACCAGTACATCGGCGCTTTTGCCGTTGGTAATGAAGTTTTTGGAACCATTGATCACCCAGTCATTGCCGTCCCGCACGGCCACCGTGCGCATATTGCCAGCGTCGGAACCGGTATTGGGTTCGGTAAGGCCCCACGCACCCACAAGCGTGCCCGAGGCGAGGCCGGGGAGGTATTTTTGCTTCTGCTCATCGGTGCCGAACATGTATATATGATTGGTACAAAGCGAATTGTGCGCCGCCATCGACAAGGCTACCGACGGGTCAACTTTCGCCAGTTCGACGATCGCCGTCACATATTCGCGGTAGCCGAGGCCTGCGCCGCCGAGGCTTTCGGGAATGAGCATGCCCATGAGGCCCAGCTCGCCCATGGCTCTGAAAACTTCCTTCGGAAAGTGCTGTTGCTCGTCCCAGGTACGGATATGCGGCTTGATATGCAGCGCTGCGAAATCCCTGACGGTTTGTTGGATGAGGTTACATATTTCGCCGGAGGGGTTATTAGTCAGGTCCTTTTCTCGTGTGTCCATGGGTGTTGATGATTATATTTGTGTGATTACCCAATGATAGTGAGAATGCGACAAAATCGCTAGCCAGTAACGAACAAATCCAAATCGCGGAGGTGAACATTCACTTAAAAAAATTACTTTTGCATCCGTCCTTACGCACTGGACTTAGTTAAGTACAATTCCCGGATTTTATTAAACAAGTGCCAAAACAGCTATATAATAATTAACCGTTTATGAAAATTGCAGTAGTAGGAACAGGATACGTGGGTTTGGTGACAGGTACCTGCTTTGCCGAGACCGGCAACCAGGTTACTTGCGTCGACATCGACGTCAGAAAGGTTGAACGCCTTCAAAAAGGAGAAATACCCATTTACGAGCCGGGCCTCGACGTGTTATTCGACCGCAATGTGGCCGAGGGGCGCTTGTTGTTTACGACTAGTCTGGCGGAAGGTGTGAAGGATGCGCAGGTGATATTCCTTGCATTACCAACCCCTCCGGGTGAGGACGGCTCGGCCGACTTAAAATATATTCTCAAAGTTGCCGATGATCTCGGACCGATCCTGGATCAATATGCAGTGATCATCGACAAAAGCACGGTACCGGTTGGAACGGCTGAAAAAGTACGTGCAGCAATCGCAAAAAACGCCAAAGTAGAATTTGACGTGGTATCGAATCCCGAGTTCCTTCGGGAAGGCGTGGCCGTGGAAGATTTTATGAAGCCCGATCGTGTAGTGGTGGGTACGACCTCGGAAAAAGCCAAAAAGGTAATGGAGAAGTTGTATGCTCCCTTGGTACGCCAGGGTAACCCGGTGATCTTCATGGATGAGCGTTCGGCGGAAATGACCAAATACGCGGCAAACTCGTTCCTGGCGATGAAGATCACGTTCATGAACGAAATCGCAAACCTTTGTGAGAAAGTAGGTGCCAATGTAGATGATATTCGTCGTGGTATCGGAACGGACAGCCGTATCGGCAAACGTTTCCTTTTCGCGGGTATCGGATACGGTGGTAGCTGTTTCCCGAAAGACGTCCAGGCATTGGCCAAAACTTCCCTGGATTACAATTATGATTTCCGCATTCTGAAATCCGTAATGGATGTGAACTACGACCAAAAGAAGAAACTGCTTCCGATGGTAGAAGGGTACTTTCCGGATGGATTGAAAGGCAAAACGATCGCGGTTTGGGGATTGGCATTCAAACCTTATACCGACGATATCCGCGAAGCGCCAGCGTTGGAAAATATCGAAGCATTGCTCGCAGCCGGCGCAAAAGTGACTGCCTACGACCCTGAGGCGATGCCAAATGTAAAGGGAGTTCTGGGCGATAAAGTGACGTTCTGCCACACACCTTACGCGGCACTTGATGATGCCGATGCGCTAATGATCTTTACAGAATGGCCTCAGTTCCGCACGCCGGAATTTGAGAAAATGGGTAAACTGCTGAAAAACAAAGTGATTTTCGACGGCAGGAACCTGTACGAACTCGATCAGATGCGCGAAATGGGGTATACCTATTACAGCATCGGTCGTGAGAAGGTAGTGCCGGCCTGATCATAAACTAGTAAATACTCTAACTTACTCATCTTAATGAAACGTGTTTTAATTACGGGAGCAGCAGGTTTCCTGGGTTCGCACCTCTGCGAGCGTTTTTTAAAGGAGGGAATGTACGTGATCGGGATGGACAACCTGATTACCGGCGATATGCGCAATATCGAACACCTGATGCCCAACCCGAATTTCGAGTTTTACCATCATGATGTGACGAAATACGTGCACGTACCGGGCGAGCTCGACTACATTATGCACTTCGCATCTCCCGCCAGTCCGATCGACTATCTGAAAATCCCTATCCAGACGCTCAAAGTAGGGGCAATGGGAACGCATAACCTGTTGGGATTGGCCCGTGCCAAAAAATCACGTTTCATTATTGCCTCTACTTCGGAGGTATACGGAGACCCGCTCGTGCACCCGCAAACAGAAGATTACTGGGGCCACGTGAACCCGATCGGGCCGCGTGGCTGCTACGACGAGGCGAAACGTTACCAGGAGGCGATCACGATGGCTTACCACCGTTACCACGGCCTGGAAACACGCATTGTACGTATTTTCAATACTTACGGACCTAGAATGCGCCTCAACGACGGACGTGTGTTGCCGGCATTCATGGGCCAGGCATTGCGCGGCGAGGATATTACCGTGTTCGGTGATGGTACCCAAACCCGCTCATTCTGCTATGTGGATGATTTGGTGGAAGGTATCTATCGCTTGCTCATGAGCGACTACTCGCTGCCTGTCAACATCGGTAACCCTAAGGAGATCACCATCGGGCAGTTTGCAGAAGAGATCATCAAGCTGACCGGTACTGACCAGAAAGTGGTGTACAAGCCGCTTCCGCAAGACGATCCTAAGCAACGCCAGCCGGATATCTCGAAAGCGAAGGAAATCCTGGGCTGGGAGCCAAAAGTGTCCCGCGAAGAAGGTCTTCGCATCACATACGATTATTTCCGCAGCCTGCCGAAAGAGCGCCTGTACGAAGAGTCGAACCACAGGGGGTTCGAAGGTTTCAGCGCGAAAAAGTAAGTTTTACTTCGGTAGTTGGTTTACCTCGGCTGTCGGCTGTCGGCAATCGGCTTTTTTAAAGTCTGATAGGCGATAGCCGACGGCCGAAGTTCTTTTAAAAAAGCCGACAGCTGATTGCCGAAAGCCGAAGTTTTTCAAAAAAAATCGACTGCCGATAGCCGACAGCCGAAGTTGGTCAAGGTTAGAATCAGTCGTCTTATACTTCCATGATCTCCTTTTCCTTCACGGAGAATATCTGTTCGATTTTGGCCACAAAGCTGTCGGTCAGTTTCTGAACGCGTTCCTCGCTAGATTTTACCAAATCCTCGGAAACACCTTCCTTAGTCAGTTTTCTCAGCGAGTTGTTCGCGTCCTGACGAATGTTACGAACGTTGATCTTCGCGGTTTCAATCTCGTTTTTCGCGCGTTTTACAAGCTCGCGGCGGCGCTCTTCATTCAATGGGGGAACAGAAATCCGGATCAGCTCGCCATCGTTCGAAGGGGAGAAGCCCAGGTTACTATTGCGGATCGCCTTTTCGATATCGTTGATAATCTTCTTCTCGAAAGGTTTGATAGCGAGCGTCCGTGCATCGGGCGTGTTGATCGTCGCCACGTTCTGGATCGGCGTCATTGAACCATAGTATTCGATCTGAAGACCTTCCAGCATTTGTGGGGATGCTTTTCCGGCGCGGATTTTACCCAATTCAATAATAAGGTGTTTGATTGCGCCTTCCATTGTATCCTTGGCGTCGTCCAGATATAATTCTATTTCTTCCATTGTTTTATAGTAAGCTGTATTTTTCTATTGATTCGAGATCAGGGTTCCGACATTGCCGCCCATTACGAGGTCGTACAGGTTACCAGGCTTGTTCATGTCGAATACGATGATCGGCAGATCATTTTCCTTACACAACGTGAATGCGGTGAGATCCATGATCTTGAGATTTTTAGCCAGGGCTTCGTCGAATGAAAGCTGGTCATACTTCGTTGCAGATGGGTCTTTCTCCGGATCGGCCGTATAAACGCCGTCTACACGCGTACCCTTCAAAACCACTTCCGATTCCGACTCGATGGCGCGAAGGCCTGCGGTTGTGTCGGTTGTAAAATAAGGGTTGCCGGTTCCTGCTCCGAAAATCACCACACGTCCTTTTTCGAGGTGGCGCACTGCGCGGCGGCGGATCAATGGCTCGCAAACTTGCTCCATTTTGATCGCCGACATCAGGCGTGTGTTCATTCCATGTTTTTCCAGCGAACTCTGGATGGCCATCCCGTTGATCACAGTCGCGAGCATGCCCATATGATCGCCCTGCACGCGGTCGATCCCTGATTTTTCCACAGAAGCCCCGCGGAATATGTTTCCACCACCAATTACGATTGCAACCTGTACGCCGACCTCGGTAATCCTTTTGATTTCCTTGGCATAATTGTCGAGAATGTTAAAGTCGATGACCTGGGCTTTGTCGCCCCCGTTGAGTGCTTCTCCGCTGAGTTTCAGTAATAAACGTTTATATTTTGGTTCCGGCATGGTTGTGAGTGGTGTTTTGATCCGTAAAAATAAGCGGACGAAGTTCAGAATCACAAGTAATTTAGTGAAACTCCAATAATACCTGGTTTTTTTCCACAATCTGTCCTGGCGTCACTTTCAGCGTTTTAATGACCCCGCTGCCCGACGATTTGATCACATTTTCCATTTTCATCGCCACGAGCACGAGCAGGTTGTCGCCCTTGGCAATACTGTCGCCTTCGGCTACGGCGATGGACTGGATCAGGCCCGGCATGGGAGCCTTTACATTGTTGATTTTTTGAGCGGAGCCGTTCTGCATCCCCATTTTTTCGAGCAAAAGGTCCAGGTCGTCCTTTGCTGTGGTGTGGTAATGCTGGCCGTTGATGAGCAAATGCGTCGTTTTCTCAGCCGGGTTACGGTCGATTACCTCGATATTGTAGGATTTGTTTTGCCAGATTACGTGGAAACGGTCGCCGCCGAGCGACGCAATGTCGCCGTCGAAAATATTCCCATTAATGAACCAGCCTTCTTTCCGTTGATCTATTTCAAATGCATGACCGTTTTCAGGCTGCTCGGCCTGCGGCTTGTTGCCCACATTTACTTTCAGCATACCATTTCACTGTAATCGTTCGAGATTTCTTTGAGTATGCTGTCGAGTTCGTCAAATGTAGGCGCTTCCACGAGGCGCATTCTGTAAGGTTTGAAGTGTTCCAGCCCTTTGAAATAGTTGGTATAATGCCTTCTCATTTCAAAAACACCCGCTACCGGGCCTTTCCAGCGGATAGAGAATTCGAGGTGCCTGCGGCAAACATCCACGCGCTGCTCCATGGTGGGCGGCGGCAGTTTTTCACCGGTTTTGAGGTAATGCTTGATCTCATTGAAGATCCAGGGATTACCTATGGTGGCACGGCCGATCATAATACCGTCCACGCCGTAGGTATTTTTGTATTCCAATGCCTTCTCGGGCGTATCGATATCGCCATTGCCAAAAATAGGGATGGTAATGCGTGGGTTTTCTTTGATTTTGGCGATGAGCGACCAGTCGGCGGAGCCTTTATACATCTGCACGCGCGTGCGGCCATGCACGGACAATGCTTTGATGCCGATATCCTGCAAACGTTCGGCGACTTCCTCAACATTCTTGGTGTTCTCATCCCAACCCAGACGTGTTTTGACCGTCACGGGCAAATGCGTCGATTTGATAACCGATTCCGTCATCTTCACCATTTTGGGAATGTCCTGCAACAATGCAGCGCCCGCCCCGCGGCAAGCGACATTCTTTACGGGGCAGCCATAGTTGATATCGATCAGGTCGGGATTCACGCGTGAGGCAATCTCTGCGCATGAGCCCATGGTTTCTACGTCGCTACCGAAAAGCTGGATACCCACCGGTCTTTCGTACTCAAAAATATCCAGTTTCTGAACGCTTTTGGCAGCATCGCGAATAAGCCCTTCCGACGACACAAATTCGGTGTACATCAAATCGGCGCCGTTTTCCTTGCACACCGCACGGAACGGCGGGTCGCTTACGTCCTCCATCGGCGCGAGCAGCAACGGAAAATCACTCAGTTCTATATTTCCAATCTTAACCATAATCCTTCAATACCACTTCGCAGTAATATGATAATAAACTGTAAATTTACACCAATTATGCAAAATAGTAACCCGAATCTGGTTGTTTCGCGCGTACCCGGCACCTGGGGCAGTTTGTTGGTACTGGTCGGCTTCATGCTTATCGGCATGGCCGTAGGCAATGTACTGGCTGTAATGGTGCTTGCGGTTTACCTCGGTGCGGACACTGAAAGCGTTACAGCCCTGCTTACCCAGCTATTCGCCGAACCCGAAAAAATACCAAATGGATGGAATGCGCTGATGATCATGCAGGGAGTGGTCCATTTCTTTTCCTATTTGCTTCCTACGCTCATTTATTGGTTCTATATCGAACGCCGCAGCATCGGCGACCTGAGTGCAGACAAAAAACCTGCACCGTACATCTGGATATTGGCATTTGTGCTGGTACTGGCATTTATCCCGGCCAATAGCAAGTTTATAGAATGGAACCAGGCAATGGATTTGCCGGATGCATTATCGGGGCTCGAAAAATGGATGCGCGACAAGGAAGACCAACTTTCGGTGATGACCGAGTTTCTTACGAGTTATACCAGTTTTGGTCAGCTGCTGATCGCATTGTTCGTGGTAACCGTGCTCCCGGCGGTGGGTGAGGAAACCCTTTTCAGAGGAGTGATCCAGACGAAGCTTTCTCAGGAATTGCGCAATATTCACGTCGCGATCTGGGTGTCGGCGGCTATTTTTAGTGCTATTCACTTTCAATTTTATGGCTTTCTGCCGCGTATGATGCTTGGTGCATTGTTCGGCTATCTGTATTATTGGACCAGCAATTTGTGGGTGGCTGTCCTGGCGCATTTCGTTAATAATGGTTTTGTGCTGGTAATGATGTACTTACATAATGTGGGTTTAGTAGAGATCAATATTGAGGAGGCAAAATCGATGCCGTTGACGCTTATTGCGGCTTCGGTGATTGTGTCCGCCGCTATTCTGCAAGTGATCAGAAAGAACGGGCATGGGACGCGAACCGGTGTTCCGCGTAACTTTTAAGATAATTTAACATTTTCAAAATAATGGAGAATAACTGGGCGAAGGCCTACCAGAGCGGGCAGGCGATCCGGGCCGAAATTGCCCGGGAGGTTTTGGAACAGAATGGAATCGGGGCGGTGATTGTGAACAAACAGGACAGCAACTACCCGATCTTTGGAAACTTTGAAGTGCATGTGCCCGCGGCCGACCTAGCGACGGCCCAAACAATACTAACGAATGAAGAAGCGCTTAAACAACCTGAGTAATTTACAGCAAAGGACCATCACCGGGTTAGCGGGCGTATTTGTCATTATTAGTTGCATTGTTTACAGTGAATGGTCGTTTTTGCTGCTTTTTTGCGCCATCAGCTCCCTCACACAGCTTGAATTTTACAAACTGCTCGGCCTCGACGGTAACCAGCCGCTGACATATTATGGTACGTTCTGTGGCACAGTCATGATACTTCTTGCGTATTTGATTGAACAGGACATTGTCGAGTTTGAAAATTACTTCATTATCAGCCCGCTGCTGTCGATGATCTTTTTTATCAAACTCTATAAAAAGAACGACCTAAAACCTTTTACGAACATCGGTTTTACGTTCCTGGGCATTATTTACGTCGCGTTGCCGTTCGCGTTGATCATCGTGATGGCGCTGCGCGGAGGAATTTACAATTACGAGATCGTGCTCGGCAGTCTGCTGCTCTTGTGGGCGTCGGATATCGGGGGGTATTTCGCAGGTACCAAGTTTGGGAAAAGGAAGCTGTTCGAGCGCATTTCGCCGAAAAAATCCTGGGAAGGGTCTATGGGCAGCGCTGTGTTTGCGGGGATCATCGCATTTGCGCTGGGGCATTATTTCCGTACCTTCGAACCCTGGAAGTGGTATTGCATCGGCGCCATTATTGTAGTGGTCGGTACTTACGGCGACCTGGTGGAGTCGTTGTTCAAGCGGAGTATTGCCATCAAGGACTCGGGAAGCAGTATTCCGGGCCACGGCGGCTTCCTCGACCGTTTCGACGGTCTTTTGCTGTCGGCGCCATTTATTGTTACATTTTTGAAGTTATTTTCCTGAGCAAAATCGCTTTGTATAATTCATAAGGCAATGCCTGGTTACTCAGGTCGTTTGTAAAATAAGGAACGGAATTTTTACAGGCATTCAGCAAACACTATTTGAAGAGAAATTTATCATCGTGCTAATCAAAGTTCCGGGTGCTTCCCGGGGCGTAATCTGGAAGGAATGAAACGAAGTCTTTTAATATTTTTCCTCGTGCTGGCGGGAATGTTGTGTGGGCGGGAAGCATTTGCTCAAGGTGAACAGAAGGCGATTATCTTCTCGGGGGTAGTCGTGGGAGGTAAAACCACGGAGCGCTTGCCGGGTGCCACCATTTTTATCGTCAATGCTGGACGGGGAACGCTTGCTAATAGCGACGGTTCATTTACGATTCCGGTTTTCCCGGGCGATAGTATCGTGTTCAGTTATGTAGGATATAAAAAGCAATTCCACATTGTTCCGAGAGGCTACAACTCGGATATCTATTCGGCGATTGTGGCCCTGCGAGAGGATGTAGTGACACTTTCCGGTGTAACGATTTACCCTTATTCGACCGAAGAGGAATTTAAAAAAGCTTTTCTCGCACTCAAATTGCCAGATCAGGCAGAGCGGGATGCATTGGCAAAAAGCACAGATCCGGATTATATCAACCGTCTTGCAGCCCAAATGCCCAACAACGCGCAGACCAACTACCGGTATTCGATGGACCAGCTGATGTTCGGCCGGGAATCGGCGGCGAACAAGGGCTTTGCGACGAGCTTTCCATTCCTGAATCCATTTGCATGGGCTAAGTTTATCAAATCTGTTAAAAACGGGGATTTGAAACAAAAGGACTGGAGCAAAGAGCTGAATGCAACCCCGCGTGAAAATATTACGAAGCAGGACTTCATCGTTCCAAGTCCTGCCGAAGTGGAAGCCGCCAAAAAGCGGAGCGGAAACTAAACCGCCGGTTCGAACTTCTTCAACTGCAAATCATTTCCGTCAAATACGGCATAATGCTGCTGGGTAACCCATTCGCCGAGGTTAATGTAGCGTGAATGGGCACTGACATGCATGTCCAGCACCAGGTGCCGGTGCCCGAAAATGTAGTAGTCGTGCGGGGCTACGGCTTCCACCTCACGGCAATACTGAAATAGCCATTCATGGTCCGCACCCAAAAAGCGCTCTTCACCCTTATTGACATTGGCCAGCCGGCTGCGTTTCGACCATTCGGAGGCGATCCACATGCCCACGTCCGGGTGTACGACGCGGAAGAGCCACTGGAAAAAGCGGTTTTCGAATACCTTCTTCAAAAACTTGTAGGTATGGTCTCCCGGGCCCAGACCGTCGCCGTGGCCAACGAGGAGCTTTTTCTGTCCTGTCGATGAGGTAACGGTGAAGCTTACCGGATTGCGGTAAATGGGTGCACCGAGTTCTTCGGTGAGGTAGCCCGACATCCACATATCATGGTTGCCTGTGAAAATGACAAGTTCGATTCCATCATCTGCCAGCTCTGCCAGCTTGCCCAGCAAACGCACAAAGCCTTTCGGTATCGCCCGGTTGTATTCAAACCAGAAATCAAAAATATCGCCTACGAGAAAGATGACCTGCGCATCGTGCCTGATCGATTCCAGCCAGCTTACGATGCGCCTTTCGCGCTCACGGCTTGCAGTGGCGGTGGGTACTCCAAGGTGAAAGTCCGACGCGAAGTAAATGCGACGACCCGGGGCAAGGGTAATGTTTTTTTGCTGGAATGAAAGACTCATGTAGATTGGTCAAATGCGGTGCAATTTACGATGTTCGTGGAAAATGCAGCGATGGTATGGTTTTTCAGCAGGCTCTTTCTAGCTTGCATCTATTTTAAAGAACCTGTAAAATGAAACGCTACATTTCTATCTTCACTCTCTCGGTGTGCCTCCTGGGCGCTGTTTTGCCGGCATCGGCACAAGCCCCGAAAAAGATACCCGCCGACAAGCAGCGCGCATTGCTTTGGAAGCCCGACAAAGGCCAGTACTATTTCAGCCACGCATTGGTTTTCGATTACCAGAACAAAGCCGACAAGACTTCAGGTACACTTAAAGTACACCTCGACCCGGTTACCGGTGCGATGTGTTTTGTAAAGGAAACAAGTTTCGGACAGGGTGGGAAATCGTTCGATTTTGTCATCGGCTTCCCCGACGGGAAATACATTTTCTGCGGCACGGACGAGGACGGGAAGAAAGTGAGGATTAATGAGGTGGTGAAAGAATTTAAACCTGATGCGGATACGAAAAAGCAACAGCAGGACGATTTCAAGACCTACGTAATTCCCACAGAAAATAAAAGAGAGGAATTCGGCCTTACCAGTACGGAATACGACCTGACTTACGCCACTTCCGGTAGTCAGGAGAAAATCTGGCTTACCAAAACACCATTCAGTGTCTACCCGCTCTACGGCCTGGAATTTGTCGAAAGCGCCGTTAGCCTACCGGTTTCATTCGATTACATGAACCTGCTGCCTTCGGATTTATTGCTCTCGGAAATCAATTCTAAGGATGTAGTATTGAAACTGAAAAACTTTGGAAAAGATCCATATACGGCGAATGCCAAGGGGTATACAGTATTGAAGGTGAATGACTGATGTTTGATAAATGTCAGGAGCGAAGTCGAAGACAGTCAGTACGGAGGCGTCTCACATGCCCTCCGACTGCGCTCAGGATGACATTTGTTATGCGTTCTCTACTGGAACCACGGTTTCCGTGCTAGCCTCCGCCTGTGCGCGTTCGGCCATTACCTCGGATAGCGGACGCATATTGGCGGGAATCTCCGGTTCCTTATCTTCATCTGCTGAGTATGGGAACACATCGAGGATAGGCGTGAGGGTAATGTCAGTCACTTCGTACGGGATCAGGAAGTTGCGCATGCTTTCGTTGATCCGGTCGAGGGCTTGCTGGATGCCTTCCGCATTCACCAGCATATAGTTTACAATTTTCTTCTCCTTGCCGCTTTTTTCATCTACGGAGAAGTAAATGACCTTCGCTTTAAACCACTGTTCGCCTTCTTCATACGAGAAGAGGTCGGCGAGGCGCATTCTGCTGATGGCGGTCACGCTGAAATCGCTGGCATCGGTGAGGATCTGCTTGTACAGCCTCGCTTCCGACTCGGTGTATGAAACTGCATCCACGAGGTACGTCTCATTGATCGTTTTCAACCTTCCTGCTTCATCTTCTTTTTGATACCGAATTTTTCCTAAATACCAGCTGGCCATTGTTCGTGTCGATTGGGTGAAAATTAGAGTGTGCAAATGTAGAGGCTGGCTAGAAAGCACGCAAAAAAATAACACCAGAAAGTAATAATCCCTGCCCCGGGTATGCGTTCTGATACCTACTGTTTAACTTGCGAAAAATACATTGTAATGAAAAAACACATTTGGTTGGCTGCAATCGTCCTGGTTGCGGTTGTAATGACAAGTTGCGGCGTGAGCCGCCAGGTTTCGGAAGCGAAGGTTTTTGGTGATTGTAAATATGATATTGCATCGGTCGATAGCGTGTATCTGGCGGGGATCGACATCCGCGAGTTCAGGAATATCAGAAGTTTCAGCGATTTCGACCTGGCCAGGTATCCGCGGTTGGCCATGGGACTGTTACGAAAAGATGTACCGTTGAACCTCCGGGTGAACGTGGATATCACGAATCCTACCCGCAAGCGGGCGGCGATCAACCAGCTGGAATACAAGGTGCTGCTGACAGAAAGCGAGATTTTTAACGGCTATCTGAGCCAATTGATTGAAGTAATGCCGGGCACTACGCCCACGCGGGTACCTGTAAGCCTGCAAACCAATGCGTACCAGTTGCTTTCGAACGACAAAACGCGCGATCAGTTTGTAGACATGATCCTCGCCCTCACCGGCAAGTCGGATGCCAGGCCATCGAAGTTTGTTGTGAAGGTGAGGCCGACGCTGGATATAGCCGGAAAGCAGGTCAATTATCCCGGCTACATTACTTTTGAGAAAGAAATAACCAGCCAGATGATTACCGGAACGCGGTAAGCAGGCGCATTCAGTTCCCAAATATCCCCTACGTTTTGAAGCTATTCCTCGAAGATCCTCATCTGTTTGAGTATTACAGCCTTGTTGTTGTGCTGCTGCTGCTGTTTGGAGCTACGTTTTTGATAGAAAAAATAAAGTCCTGGCGGCAATGGACCGGCATTGGCCTGATCGTGCTGCCGGTGCTCTATTTTTTCATCCTCCTCGATGCGCACCTCGTCAATATCCCTTATACCGACGATTTCAACCTGCTCGAAACCGTGCAGAAACTGCGTAATTCGGAGAGTTTTACGGGAATGCTGAAAGCGCTTTTCGAGCAGGTGAACCAGCACCGGTTTGGTTTCGAGCGGATCGTCATGCTGGTCATGTTCGTGCTGACCGGCACGGTCAATATCAAAACGCAGATCATCATCGGGGATCTTTTCATGCTAGGTATAGGCTATTTGTTTTACCGCAGCCTGAAAAGGGAGGGGATTTCCTGGTATTGGTTCATTCCTGTTCCCTATATACTTTTCAATCTGGTTTACTTTGAAAATGCTTATTGGGGGATTGCGGCGCTACAAAACACACCACTGATCTTCTTTGCGATGCTAACGGCCTACGGTCTCGCGCGTGAAGATGAGAAGGGCTTTCGCATCGGGCTCGTTGCCGCATTGCTTACCACCTTTACAAGCGGAAGCGGACTGCTCGCGTGGATCGTGGGAATGATCATACTAGCCTTTCAGAAGCGTTTCAAAAACCTGCTCTGGTGGATTGCAGCCAGCGTGGCAGTCTTGCTGTTCTATTTCTTTTTCGACTACCAGTTCGTCAGCTCCCCTGGCGAGAAAGTTTGGAACCACCCGTTTTTCAATGTGGTCTTCGTGATGGCATTCTGGGGTAATGCTTTGTACCTCGACGTCCGGCATCCGCTCGTGCCGGTGTTTCACAAAGACATGATCGCTTGTGTCGTGCTGGGGGCCGGTATTACATTCATTTTCGCTGCCTGGGCATTGAGAATATTGCTTGCACGCAAGCCCACCTGGTCAGACTGGTTCTTGCTGGGCACAATGATGTTCATCATGGGCACGGGTGCGATGTTCGTCATCAGCCGGCCGATCAACAACTATGTTATGTACGGCGGCACCGTGTTTTCGAGACGATATATGATATTCGGAATTGTGTTGGTCGCTGCTTGCTATGTCTGTGTTCTGATTGTTTTAAAGAATTTCAAAGCCTGGAAAAAGCTCGCTGCCATCGTTGCGACGGGGTCTTTTGTAGGATTGAATTTCCTGAGCTATTTCACCTCCATTGTATCGATTCGAAAGCTGCACGATGACCTGGTGATCGATAGCTATTTTTGGAAGAACTACAAGACATTCCTGACTGTCGGGGATCTGTTTACCGATATTCCTTTTTGGAACCATCCTACGCGTATGCGCGATCTGATCATCGGCCTTGAATCGGACGGAATCACGGACTTCTACCAGTTTTACGATATGCCGGCACAGGAAGACCTGATCCGTCAGACCGGTTCCGGAAAGCCGTTCGAAGGGAGCTTCGACGCGAGATCACAATACAGAAATGGCGAAAGCAACCTCCCGGCAAAGTATTTCCAGTTTTTTGTGACGCCGGAGAAAGCGCAAAAGGAAACCTTTTACATTGTCCTGGAATCGGAGCAACATACGATCGTGCTCCCAGCGGTCCCGGAATCCAACACGGTTTCGGATTTTTTACAAAAAGCCTCATATTACAGCAACAATTATCAGTACTCGCTTTATAAGGCAAAGCTTCCCGAGGGAAAATACCGGGCTTGGATCATGTCGCGCGGCGAATCCGGAAAGTGGGAATCGGCTTATACCGGAAAACAGGTACTGTTTTACTAAGGCCGCCAACGCCTGCCCCTCATTTATGCAAATACTTACCTACAATCTGAACGGCATTCGTGCCGCATTAAAAAATGGCCTGCTCGACTGGCTTCAAACCACGCCGGCCGATATTCTTTGTTTCCAGGAGGTGAAGGCCACCCCCGATGTAGTCGACCTTTCGGGCTTCCGGGAGCTGGGCTACGAACTGGCGGGTTGGCACGCGGCCGAAAAGAAAGGATACAGCGGGGTCGCGATATTCTCCAAAATCAAGCCGGATCGTGTGGTGGAAGGATGCGGTATTCCTGCCTATGACTCGGAAGGACGTGTGTTAAGGGCTGATTTCGGCGATATCACGGTGCTGAACTGCTACTTCCCGTCGGGTACAAGTGGCGATGTGCGCCAGAGCGTGAAAATGCGCTTTCTTGCCGACTTTTTTGTTTGGGTAAACGAATTGAGAAAAGAGCGTCCGAACCTGATTATCTGTGGCGACTATAATATCGCGCATACCGAAATCGACATTCACGACCCGGTAAGAAACCAGAAGTCGTCCGGCTTCCTACCCGAAGAGCGCGCCTGGATGACCGAATGGTTCGCGAACGGTTACACCGACGCTTTCCGCTTCATGAATCCGACATTGCGCCAATACTCCTGGTGGACTTACCGCGCCGGTGCCCGGGGCAATAACAAAGGCTGGCGCATCGATTACATTTCCGTAGCCGAACCGATCAAAGACCGCATCATCGCCGCCCGGCAGTACAACGATGCTGTCCACTCGGACCATTGTCCTGTGTGGTTGGAAATTCGGTAGGGGATATCGGTTAAATGTGTGTTTCGATGCAGGTGATAATTGTTTATTTTGGTAGAAGCAAAAACTCAATGACCTATGGATACCGAGATGCTGGTGACTTTTAGCACGGTTAGGCCGATGAATGATGACGAATTCTTTGAGTTCTGCCAAATAAACGACACACTAGAGTTCGAAAGGGACTCGCATGGAAATATTATAGTTGTGTCACCAACTGGATCAATCGGAGGAGGATTTAATGCAGATGTAATTACTGCTTTAAATGTTTGGAACAAACAGGCAGGTCTAGGGAAAGTCTTTGAATCATCTTCTGGTTTTAAGTTGCCGGATGGTTCTGTTAGATCGCCGGATGTATCGTGGATCAGGAGGGAAAGGTGGAATGCTCTTTCCAAAGAGGAAAAGCAGAAATTTGCTCCGATTTGTCCGGACTTCGTTATTGAAATCCGTTTCGTATCTGATAGCTTACAATATCTGGTGGAAAAAATGAAAGAATACATTGCTAACGGAGCCCAATTGGGCTGGTTGATCGACAGTTTCGATGAAAAGGTTCATGTTTTTCGCATCGATGGAACTGTCGAAGTCAAGCAGATCAATGAGATTCTTTCTGATAAGGAAATCCTTCCAGGCTTTTCAATTGACCTTACGGAATTTCTAGAATAGCTATTTTTTGTTCATTAATATTCTCCATCTTGTTCCAATACTACCTCATCTACAAACCCTTCGGCATGCTCTCCCAATTCTCCCGCGAGGGCGATCACCAGACATTAGCCGATCTGGATTTTACATTTGCCAAGGACATTTACCCTGTCGGTCGCCTGGATGCGGATAGCGAAGGCCTTTTGCTGCTGACCAACGATAATTTCCTTAAAACCAAGCTGCTCGAACCGCGCAACAGGCATACGCGTACGTATTACGTGCAGGTGGAGGGCGAGGTGACTGACGAGGCTTGCCGGCAGCTTTCGAATGGCGTTGCTATTTCTATCAATGGGAAACAGTATAAGACATTGCCGGCAGAGGTTTCAAAAATAGCGGAACCAGAGCTTCCCGAACGTAATCCGCCCATCCGTTTCCGAAAGAATATCCCTACTTCATGGCTATCGGTTACATTGCACGAGGGCAAGAACCGGCAGGTGCGGCGGATGACGGCGGCCGTCGGTTTTCCGACACTCCGGCTGGTGCGCTGGTCTATCGGAAAAATTTCATTGGCGGATAAGAAAATAAATTTTCCTAAACCAGGGGACGTATGGGAAGTTACACCGAAAGAGGCTAAACTTTTTTATGAAAGGACCTTTTGACAAGGGTATAAATCGTTTGCCCTGACTTGTCAAACCGGAGAGAAGGCTTAATTTTGTACAAATCCTTGTTCTTAAAATTAGGCTGATAATTGGCAAAGGCACACAAAGAAACTCCGCTTAATAAACAATACAATCAGATTAAAGCCAAATACCCCGGAGCGTTGCTGCTTTTCCGGGTTGGCGACTTTTATGAGACTTTCGGAGAGGATGCGGTAAGGGCTTCCAAGATCCTGGGGATCGTACTTACGCGCCGGAACAATGGCGGTGCGCACGAGGAGCTCGCGGGTTTCCCACACCATTCCCTGGACAATTATCTGCCGAAACTCGTTCGTGCGGGCGAACGCGTGGCGATTTGCGATCAGCTCGAAGATCCCGCTGCTGCAAAAGGCATTGTGAAGCGCGGCGTAACCGAGCTTGTTACACCCGGCGTGTCATTCAACGACAATGTGCTCGATATCCGCAAAAACAACTACCTGGCGGCGATACACGTCGGTAGTGACGGTCTTTACGGAATCGCCTTTCTCGACATTTCTACCGGCGAATTCATGGCGTCGCAGGGTAATGCGGCGTACGTGGATAAAATGCTGCAAGGCTTTGGTCCGGCCGAGGTGTTGTATTGCAAAAAACACAAGCAGGAATTCAACGAACTCTTCGGAGGGAAATACCACACTTTTCACCTGGAAGACTGGTGCTTCGGCTACGATTATGGCTATGAGCAGCTTACAGGGCATTTTCAGACTACAACTTTAAAAGGTTACGGCATCGAATCCCTGCCGCTGGGTATTATTGCGGCGGGTGTAATTTTGCATTACCTGCGTGAAACCGAGCACAAGGAAGTTGCGCATATCAGCCGCATTACAAGGTTGGAGGAGGAAAGATATGTGTGGCTCGACCGTTTTACCGTTCGCAACCTGGAACTCGTGTACCCCCAGCAGGAAGGTGGTGTGCCGCTGATCGACATTCTCGATCACACGGTTACGCCCATGGGCGCGAGGCAGCTGCGGAAATGGATGGTATTGCCGTTGAAAGACAAGGCGCCCATAGAGGAGCGCCTGAACGCCGTAGCGCATTTCCTCACGCACGAAGAGCTCCACGAATCGCTGGTAGGATATTTCAAGCAGATTGGCGACTTGGAGCGACTGATTTCCAAAGTGGCGGTGCGTCGCATCAATCCACGGGAATTGGTTCAGCTTAAAAAATCATTGAAACAGATCGCCCCCGTAAAGGAATTGCTGGCGGGCGGTATGCTCGATAAATTCGCTTCCCAACTGGATGCCTGCGGGGCATTGGTTCAGAAGATCGAACGGGAACTCCGCGATGATGCTCCCGTACTCTCTAACCAGGGGCGGATGATCCAGAGCGGAGTCGATAGCGAACTGGACGAACTGCACGCTATTTCCTACGAAGGCAAGGATTACCTGATCAAACTTCAAAACCGCGAAATTGAACGGACAGGTATCGGTTCGCTTAAAATTGCGTATAACAAGGTATTTGGCTACTATCTCGAAGTTACCCACGCACATCAGAGTAAAGTTCCTTCCGACTGGATCAGGAAACAGACGCTCGTCAATGCGGAGCGGTACATTACGCCCGAGCTCAAAGAATACGAAGAAAAAATCATGAATGCGGAGGACCGCATTGCGGCGATCGAATTCAGGATATTCAGTGAAATCGTACAAACGGCTTCGGAATATGTGGCCGCGATCCAGCAAAATGCGCAGGTCATATCGGCGCTGGATGTGCTGAGTTCCTTTGCATTAGCTGCCCGGAAGAACAAATACGTACAGCCGGTTATCAGTGAAGGCAACGAGCTGGATATTAAGGAGGGACGTCACCCGGTAATCGAGCAACAATTGCCTGTGGGAGAAAGCTATGTGCCAAACGACGTTTACCTTGACGATGCCAGCCAGCAGATCATCATCATTACCGGTCCGAACATGGCCGGTAAATCGGCATTGCTCCGGCAAACTGCATTGATTGTACTGATGGCGCAAATGGGCAGCTTTGTCCCGGCCAAATCGGCGACGATCGGCCTGGTCGACAAGGTTTTCACCAGGGTAGGAGCGAGCGATAACCTCAGCAAAGGGGAAAGTACTTTTATGGTCGAAATGACTGAAACAGCCAGCATCCTGAACAACCTGAGCAGCAAGAGTCTCGTGCTGATGGACGAAATCGGCCGTGGAACGAGCACCTACGACGGCGTTTCCATTGCGTGGGCCATTACAGAATACCTCCATAGTCAGTCGAATTGCAGGCCTAAAACACTTTTCGCCACCCATTACCACGAATTGAACCAGCTTGCGGAAGATTTCCCGCGCATCAAAAACTTCAATGTGGCCGTAAAGGAAGTGGATAACAAAGTGGTTTTCCTCCGGAAACTGAAACCCGGCGGCAGCGCGCACAGTTTTGGTATCCACGTGGCGCAGATCGCCGGTATGCCGCAGCCAATCGTCTTGCGGGCGAGCGAAATCATGCAGCACCTGGAAAAAGACCACGTGGCGCACGAGCACAAGAAGCGGGTGAAGGATATTCCCAAAAACAATTTCCAGCTCAGCATTTTCGAGCCGGCAGACCCGAAGCTGGACGAGTTGAAGGAAAAGCTGCTGCTCGTGGATGTCAACACCCTGTCGCCCATCGAGGCATTGCTGAAACTGAACGAGTTTCAGAAGCTTATCAAAAAGTAACCTATTATCTCATGTTATACCAATCAATCTCCTACAACCGTTAACCTAGTTTATGAAAAATTCGACCCGCTTTCAGTTGATGGCCATGATGTTCCTGCTCTATTTTGTGTGGGGTGCATGGTACGGGCAAATGAGCAAGTATATGTTTACAGAATTGGGCGCAACGGGCGTCCAGGTTGGAAATGCATACGCGGCATTCTCCATTGCGATGATCATCGCGCCATTCTTCGTGGGAATGATCGCCGACCGTTATTTCGCAGCACAAAAGGTGTTGGGTATCCTCAATTTGGTAGGGGCCGGTATTCTGTATTTGCTGTCGGAAGTCAAAGATCCTGACACGTTTTTCTGGGTGATCCTTGCTTATTGTATCACTTTCGCACCGGCGATGTCGCTTACGACGTCCATTGCCATGCAGCAGGTTACCAACTCCGAAAAGGATTTTCCCGCCATCCGTGTTATGGGAACCGTTGCCTGGATCGCGGTAACGAACATTATCGGATACTATGAAATTGGCGGTACCGCATTGATTTTCAAGATTTCAATGTTTACTGCAGCGTTTCTCGGCGTTTATTCTTTCTTCTTGCCTGATACCCCTCCAAAACCAAGTTCACACACCTCTTTTTCCGACATTTTGGGTTTGGACGCATTCAAATTGTTCAAGGACCGCTCTTTCGCAATCTTCTTTATTTCTTCCCTGCTGATCTGTATCCCGTTGTCATTCTACTATGCAATGGCAAACCCGTCGCTGACGGATTCCGGTATGACCAATGTGGAGAATAAAATGTCGCTTGGGCAAGCTTCGGAAGTTGTGTTCATGTTGCTGATCCCACTGGCTTTTTCTCGTTTCGGCGTGAAATGGATGCTGGTAGTAGGGCTTATCGCCTGGATCATCCGTTTCATCGGCTTCGGTTACGGCGACGCTTCGAGCGAATGGCTGCTCTACCTGGCGATTGTGCTGCACGGCGTTTGCTATGACTTCTTCTTCGTTACCGGCCAGATTTACACCGACAGCAAAGCGGGCGAGCAGTACCGTTCTTCTGCGCAAGGCCTGATTTCGATTGCTACCTATGGTATCGGTATGGGTATCGGTTCGTGGATTGCCGGTGTGGTGGCAGATATGTACACCGTCGACAATGTGAAAAACTGGACATCGATCTGGATGGTGCCTGCGGGCATCGCAGGGGTAGTACTGGTGCTGTTCGTGTTGTTTTTTCGCGATAACAAAGTTAAAGCAGCTGCATGAAATCAGTCCTGACTATAGGCCTTCTGGTATTGTCCAACGCCTTCATGACTATGGCGTGGTACGGACATTTGAAATTCAAGGAGATGGCCTGGTTTAGTAAACTGGGGCTATTCTCCATTATCCTCATCAGTTGGGGAATAGCCCTGTTTGAGTATTGTTTTCAGGTCCCTGCCAACAGGATTGGTTTTAAAGAGAATGGTGGTCCATTTTCATTAGTGGAACTGAAAGTGATCCAGGAAGTGATTACACTGGTCATATTCATGGTTTTTACGCTCGTTTTTTTTAAAACGGAGACATTCCGGTGGAACCACTTTGTCGGTTTCCTGTTTCTGGTACTGGCCGTTTACTTCATATTCAGGAAATGAAAAGAGCCTGCAAGTGATTGCAGGCTCTTTTCATTTGTAACGTATCAATCCCAATCATCGTCGCCACCTCCATACCGGCGGCCGTAATCTTTCGAACCGCCTCCGCCTTTTTTCGAGTAGCGGTCCTCCATTTTAGGCCGACCTCCCTGATGACGATTATGGTCATGTCCGCGATCGTGATGCCCTTTGTCGCGCTGCTTATCCGGCTGGCGGAAGTTACCTCCTCCCGAAAAGCCCCGGTCGCCGAAATTACGCTCGGCGGGTCTTGCCGGAGTGCCTGGTGCATCGTCATCATCCTGATCGTCGTCGTCCAGAGATGGTTCTTGCCGGTTATAGTCCCTACCTGTATTTCTATCTTGAGTATAAGGCGTTCTGTTTCCTGGACCGTCATTTCCCGCCGGTCGTGGCCGGTTAAAGCCCTCCCGACTGCGTGTATCGGGGCGGGGCGCACCACCGCCGTCGCCTCTTGGTTCTCTCTTCTGTGATTCGTTCACAACCAATGGCCTGCCATACATATCGGCCCCGTTCAATGCATTAATGGCGGTTCTGGCCTCTGTTTCATCAGGCATTTCCACAAACCCGAACCCTTTGCTTTGACGTGTAATTTTGTCAATGATGATTTTCGCTGAGCTCACTTTACCATACTTTTCGAAAGCTTCACGCAGCTCGCTTTCCTTTAACTTAAAAGAAAGACTACCAACAAAAATGTCCATGAAACGCCTTGTTTTTTATTGATTTAGATGGAATAAATATATTTATTTTATCAACTCAAGAGCCAAACACAGCTTATTTACTTTTTTGATCTTGATTTTCTGATTATTATATCAAAGCTAAATAAAATTGCCCAAAGTGATCCAAGAGGGCATTTTTTAATTTTTTTCTATAATTTAAGCCTGACGTCATAGACAAAATCGCGGACCGACCGGATGGAATAGATTATCGCCTTGCAAAATGGCGGGTTGCGCAGGTAGTTGAATTCATCGTCCATGATCGCGGAGGGGATTTTGATCATCCCGTAATCGGCTTTCGGAATAAGTTGGTGCCAAAATCTTTGGTCGAGGCGGGTGCAGGGGCAGTTTCAAATCACCCGGCAAGGCGCTGATAGGCAAGTCTAAAATGTAGGCAGAATCTGTTTCAATGCGGTGATACTCAGTGCCCGTGGAATATCATCTATGTTGACATTAGCCGTGTATTCCGGTAAAGCCACGGAAATAGAAATGCCCCGCAAATTGCAGGGCATCTTCAAATTATTTCTTCTTCTTACTCTTTTTCTTTCCTGTCTCCACCGGTTCAGGTGCCGCTTTGTTCAGGTCTTTGATGCGGATATTCCTGAATTTGAGTTCGGAACCGTGGCCGAGGAATCCGAGGTGACCGCTGGTCCTTTTCAGGCCCGGGTGATCTTTATGGTCGGCTGTGCCGTTTTGGCTGGCTTCGGCAAGGTCGCCATCGAGGATTACGGTGCCGTTAAGGGTTACCTTGATTTTGGAGCCTTGCACGCGTACCTCTTCGTAGTTCCATTCCCCAACCGGTTTCAGATAGCCCCTTTTGGCAGGAATAATGCCGTATGCTGAACCGTGGTACTGATATTCGTGCAAATCTTTGTAAATATCTGCATCGTTGTCCAGGATCTGGATTTCGGTTCCTACGTAGGCTGCATCGCCTTCCATCGGCGTGCGGATACCCAGGCCGTTGTTCGCGCCCGGCGTAAGCTGGAATTCGAAACGGAAATCGAAATCGCTGTATTCGTCTTTGGTGTACAGATTGCCTTTCCCGCCTTTTTTTGGATCGACAACGAGCTCGCCGTTCTGAATGAAATAGTCGGTCTTGTTGCCCACCCATTCAAACATATTGGTACCATCGAAGAGCACTTTGAAACCCTCCTTCTGCTCGGCTTCGGGTAATGTGAATTCCGGGCGAGGGATTTCGCGAACGTAAATGTCGCGGTAGTGGATCTCGTTGCCATGCGCCTGCAATTCGAGTTGCTCTTTTGCGAAAATCGGCAAGTTGCGGTCCCAATAGTTTTCGAGCACCACATTATCCACCACATTTTCCCCGTTCAGGTCTACTGATACGCGATCTCCGATCATCGTGATATGGAAGGTATTCCATTCGCCAATCGCATTATCGGCTACTTTCGAAGGCTTGCTCGGGTTTTTTTGGTTATTATAGAGCCCTCCCGAGCCCACTTGCGCGCCTACGCTCACACGTGAGGTGTCCCAGATCTGTACCTGCGGCGTACCCCGGAGGTAAATGCCCGCGTCGCCATCTTTCTGAATTTTCCAGTCGACGTACATTTCGAAGTCACCGTATTGCTTCACGGTGCAAAGGTTATCGCCATGGCCGGAGAAAACGAGTTCACCGTCTTTGGCAAACCAATCCTTGAATGCCGCCTCATCCGCTTTCTTCTGCTTGAATGCCAGCGAATCAGCGCTCATTTTGCGGCGTGCGATCGGGTTTTGTACCAAACCTTTCCATCCCGAGAGGTCTTTGCCATTAAATAGCGATACAAAGCCCTCACCGGCAGGTAACTCAGCCAAATGCTTACGGATCGATTCTCTTTGGTAATCAGCGTCCTGGCCTTTCAAAAGCGGGCCAGCTTTGGTCAATAGCTCACGAATTTCAGCGCTGTACAGGTTTTTGTTACTCAATGCAATGTTCATAACAGCCTGCGCCGCAGCTTGCTGCGTACCTGCATTATCCAGGTATTTGCCGGCCAGCAGTAGTGAATTAAAGGTTCTGTTTCTTCCCAGTTCCTTGATAATCGCTTCCTTCTGCGCGTCGGTTTTGGCAATCGCCAATGCTTCGCGGAGCATAATCACTTTGTTGGCAGCTGTTTTGCCCGATTTTGCCGTGGCAGCAACATAGCCCGTCAACGCAGCATTGAAATCATCGGAATCGCTGGTGCTGCTTGCAATGTTGAGCAATTCTTTGGCAGCGCTCGCGTCGACCCAGGCGGAAAGTGCCGCGATAGCCGACTTCTTCTTCGTAGCATCCCCGTTTCCGTATGCTTCCACCACCGATTTCAAAGCCTTTTTACCACCAATACCAGCCAATACTGCAAGGTAATTACCTTGTTTATCAGCCGGGGCAGCTTGCATTTGTTTCAAAACAGCGTCGGTCTGGCTGTCTGCGTCGCCGCTTTCCTTAATCGCCGCGTTGATAGCGCTTTGTGTAGCCGCAATCTCGTCAGCATTGGAAACGCTATTCAATAATGCATACAGTTGTGGCAGATCGTTGCCGGTAGCCAGCGATTTCAATGCATTGAAAGCCGATTTCCGTACTTCGGGATTCGTGCTCTTCAACTGCGCTGAAACAACCGGCAATTTCGAACTGGCTGCACGGGCGGCCAGCACATCAATCAGCGCCGATTGTGCTGGTGCGGGAAGGGTAGGAACGGCCGTTGCGACCTGATCCACGAGTGAAGCGCCTTTGATCGTCAGCAAGCTGCTTTTAATCGCCGCGATTTCATCCGCATTGGCCGTTTTCAAAACCGGGATCAGCTTGGCAACGCTGCTTTCCTGTCCGATTCGTCCAGCGGCCCAGATCGCAGCCGTTTTTACTTTGCTATCTTTCGAAGTCAATGCCTTCAAAACCACCGGTAATGCATCTTTCGATTCCGCACGGCCCAGCATGGTAATAATCTCTGCCTGTACGGTAGGGTTGGCTTTTTTGAATGCATTCAACCATGGGGTAGTGCCGTCGGCCATCAGGTATTTCTGGCCTAATTTCAATGCGGCGGCACGGTATTGAGCGTCGGTACTCTGTAATGCGCTTACCAGAACGGGTACAGATTCTCTCTTTTTAACATCCGAATAAATCTTCAATGCAGAAGAGCGAGTTGCGGATTGCTTTACATCCGGCGTAGCTTTGATCAATGCGAGCGCCGCCTTTTCAGCAGACGCGGCATGGCCATTGGCGGCCAGATTTGCGAGGTATTTGAGGTAAACAGCTGTCGCGTCGGCTTCGTCGTAGCCGTAGGCGGCTTTCTGTGCAGCGCCCGCCAGAATACTTTCCGAAGAAGGTGAGCCGATTTCCGATAGTGCATAAAGGCTAACCTTGCGCAACTTGATATCGGAACTGGCAGCGGTTTTTTCGATGACCGCAGCGGCACTTTTGTTATGGCTGCCGCCCAATGCCTCGGTAATCGCGAGCTGTGCGCTTCCGCTGGCATTACCCAATGCTTCCAGTAAAGCGGCGCCCGCAGATGGCGAGCCTATGCGCGCCAATGTCCGCGCGGCAGGTTGTGAAAGTCTTTCGTCTTTGAGATACCCTTTCAAAACATCTACCGACTCATCTTTTCCAACGGTTTGAAGCTGGTAAATGAGGAAGTTTTTGCTGTCAGGATCATTCACTTTTGATAATGCTTCGCCGTAGGCTTCCGCAGCGTCTTTGCGCAGGGCCTCTTTGCCTGCCTGGGAAGCATAATAGGTGAAACCACCTAAAGCATATTGTATCTTAGTGTTATCTCCTTTGCCGAGGGGCGTGAGCATAGAGGCGATCTGAACCAGGCCTGGCTTGCCGAGCTGGGCGAGTTCTTCCATGTTTTTCTTCAATGCCGCCTCATTCTGGGAAGGGAGTTTCGACAACACCGCCTTCACTTTGGCGTCGAGCGAGTTGTCGTTTTGGGCCATGAGCTGCGAGGAAGCCAGGCAGAAGGCCATAATAGGGTAAAGTCTTTTTTTCATCGGATATGCCGGTGCTGCAAGCCGGAAGGCCTGTCAGTTTAGCTTTTAAGTTCTTAAATGGTCCAGGGGGCACGCATGGGCTGATCGATCAGCCTGTTTGCGCCTTCGTCGTCGATAAATTCCTGTTTGTCCGGATCGAATTTCAATGAGCGGCCCAGGCGCAATGCAATAAGGCCCATGTTCACGATCGTGCACGAGCGATGACCGTTTTCCTCGTTCAATGCGAACTTCTTGCGGTTCTTCACAGCGTCCACGAAGTCAGTAACCTGCGGCTCGGGATCGGGGAATGCGGCGAGTTTCTTTTCCAGGTCCGGAATATCCGATTTGAAATTTGGGTACAGCTTGCCTTTCGGGCCTTCGATGTACGCTACTTTGTCATCTTTGGCTTCGCCGTCGAGCACGATTTGGCAGCCATCGGCATAGGTGTAGGTAATACGGCGCCAGGTACCAACGGCTTCAGTGTGTTGCTGAGGGGCATCCACTTCCACGCTTACCGGGCTGGTATCGTCCTTACCGAGGAAATATTGAATAGGGTCGATGTAATGCTGGCCCATGTCGCCCAGGCCCCCACCATCGTAATCCCAGTAGCCGCGGAAGGTTTGGTGCACACGGTGTTCGCTGTATGGTTTGTACGGCGCTGGGCCAAGCCACATATCATAGTCGAGCTCGGCAGGTACCGGTTGAGGGGCATTGTTTGTTTTACCTACCCAATAAAACTTCCAGTCGAAACCGGTATGCTTGCTGACGGTTACTTTCAATGGCCAGCCGAGCAAGCCGCTCTGAACGAGCTTTTTAATGGGTTTAACAGTAGTATTCATTCCGTAGAAATTGCTTTCGAAACGAAACCAGGTGTTGAGTCGGAACACTCTCCCGTGCTGCTGAACGGCTTCCACCAGACGTTTGCCTTCGCCTATTGTGCGCGTCATCGGTTTCTCGCACCACACGTCCTTGCCCGCGCGGGCGGCGTCGGCGGCGATAATGCCATGCCAATGCGGCGGGGTAGCCACGTGGACGATGTCGACTTCAGGAAGCTGGATCAGCTCACGGTAGTCGGAGAAGGTTTTGACGCCCTTGTCGACCATATTGACCGCAATGTCGAGATGCCTTTTGTCCACGTCACACAATGCAACCACTTTGGTGCCTGCATAAGGGATGTGGCCGCGGCCCATGGAGCCGGTGCCGACAATGGCTTTGGTGAGTGTGTCGCTCGGGGCGAGGTAACCCTTTCCCAGCACATGGCGGGGAACGATCGAAAACGTTGCCAGCGTCGCCAGTGAGCCTTTGATAAAGCTCCTGCGTGAGGACGCGGAAAGTCCTTTCTCTTCTTTCATTCGTTAAGGTTCTTTTAGGAAGTAATTGAGATTGTTTAGTGCTTGTGAAATTAGGACAATATCAGGAATGTGCCAAAGCATTCCCGGGCATTACCCGATATTAATGGGGTAAGGCCAGGGAATAGGCTGTAAAATTCTGAAAAATGGGCAATACGCGCTGCGTGCTCGTTACAACGGAATGTTGCCGTGCTTCTTTTTGGGTAGCACATCCACCTTGTTTTCGAGCATTTCGAAAGCACGGATCAGCTTCGCGCGGGTCTGGTCGGGGTAGATCACCTCATCGATATAACCGCGGTGCGCGGCACGGTAAGGGTTGGCGAATTTGTGGGTATAATCGTCGATTTTCTCCTGCAATTTCTTCGCGGGATCCTCGGCCTGCGCGATCTCGCGTTTGAAAATAATTTCAGCCGCGCCGCTTGCTCCCATTACGGCGATTTCGGCGGAAGGCCAGGCGAAGTTCATATCCGCGCCGATGTGCTTGGAGTTCATCACATCATATGCGCCCCCGTACGCCTTGCGCGTGATCACGGTGATGCGCGGGACGGTGGCTTCGCAGAATGCATACAATAGCTTTGCGCCGTTGCTGATGATCGCATTCCATTCCTGATCGGTGCCTGGCAGGAAGCCGGGGACATCTTCGAGAACCAGTAATGGAATATTGAAACAATCACAAAACCGGACGAAACGGGCCGCCTTTTGGCTGGCATGAATGTCGAGCACACCTGCAAGCACGGCGGGTTGGTTGGCGACAATGCCGATGCTGCGCCCGGCAATGCGAGAGAAGCCTACCACGATATTCTCCGCAAAATTTTCATGTACTTCAAAAAAACTGTCGGCATCAGAAAGCTCGGTAATGACTTCCCGCATATCGTAAGGCTGGTTGGCGTTCTCGGGAATGAGCGTATTCAATGCAGGACGCAGCTCGTCGCCGGGCGTGTAGGGATACCGCGGTGCGTCGTCCTCGCAGTTTTGCGGCATATAGCTCAGCAGCTTTTTGATCGATTGCAGGCATTCGACCTCATTGGCGGACACAAAATGCGTCACACCCGATTTCGTTGCGTGCGTCATCGCACCACCAAGTTCTTCTGATGTTACTTCCTCGTGTGTTACAGTTTTGACCACATTGGGACCGGTTACGAACATATAGCTCGTGTTTTCAACCATTAAAATGAAATCCGTAATCGCGGGGGAATAAACCGCGCCGCCGGCGCATGGACCCATCACAGCCGAAATTTGCGGTATGACCCCGGAAGCCAGGGTGTTTTTATAGAAAATATCCGCGTAACCCGCGAGCGAAAGCACCCCTTCCTGAATGCGGGCGCCACCGGAATCGTTCAGACCGATGATCGGTGCGCCGTTTTTCATAGCGAGGTCCATCAGTTTACAGATCTTTTCTGCATGTGTTTCTGAGAGCGAACCGCCGAAAACCGTGAAATCCTGCGCGAAAACGTACACCAGCCGGCCATTGACTTTGCCATAACCCGTAACTACACCGTCGCCAAGGTAATGCTCCTTATCCAGCCCGAAATCCTTGCTGCGGTGCATCACAAACCGCCCTATTTCCTCAAAAGAACCTTTGTCGAGCAGAATGGAAATGCGTTCACGGGCGGTGAGCTTGCCCTTGGCATGTTGCGCCTGGATCCTGTTTTCACCGCCGCCCAGTTCAGCCTCAGCATTTTTTTGATCTAAAAGTTCTTTTTTTGAAACAGCGGCTGATCGGGATTCCATGTAATGCGGGGATATGGTTACATTTGTTGGGTTATAAATATAGCTGCATTTTAATGATTCGGGAAATTATAGGACGTTTATGAGGTCGACAGGCTGTGGTTTGCTTTTCCTGATCACGTGGCTTTGCTCGCCGTGGAATGCCGCTTTCGCCCAGGTGACGGGCGGCCGTACGCGCCTGGATTTTCTCCAATTACCTGCTCAGGCACGCAGTACCGCGTTGGGTTCCAACCACATTGCCGCGCAAGGTAACGACCCCGCATTATTTCTTCAAAACCCCGCATTGCTCGATTCGGCGAAGATTAATAACGTATCGCTGAACCTGATGCCTTACCTGGCGGATACCAAGTTTGTGAATATGGGTTATGCCAACCGCGTCCGCAAAACAGGCGGCATTTGGGCGGTTGGGCTGCAATACCTGAATTATGGTACGATGCAGGAAACGGACGACATCGGAAATGTGGTAGGGGAGTTCCGCGCGGCGGATTATGGCCTTTCAGCGGGTTACGGGCACACGCTAGGCGCTTTCACGTTAGGCGCGACGGCCAAGTTCGTGGGCGCGTCCATCGAAAGTTACCAGACCTGGGGAATGGCATTCGACTGGGGCGCTACATTCCGGCATCCGCAGGAGGACCTTACAATCGGTTTCGTGGCCAAAAACTTCGGCTTTTTAAAGCAGAACTACAATGGTGCATTGACGCCGGTATTGCCACTGGATATGCGGATAGGGGTAACCTTCAAACCCAAATATATGCCGGTCCGTGTGTCGTTGACTGCCCATCATTTAAACCGCTTCGATATGGTTTATAACGACCCGAACTTGTTTTATACTTACGATATCAATGGTACTAAGCTGCCCAAAAAAGTGGGAGTGGCAGAAAAACTAGGCAGGCATTTGTCGCTGGGCGCGGAAATATTGGCGCATTCCAACTTCCGCATTCTGCTCGGCTATGACCATTTGAAAAGGCAGGAGCTTCGTTTGACAAATCGCGGCGCACTGGCTGGATTTTCCTTCGGCACGTGGCTGCGCATTAAAAGGTTCGAAGTCGGCTATGGCCGGGCGCAATATGTACCGGGTTTTGGCAGCAGCTCCATTTCGATTGTGATGAACCTTAAAAACGGGTTTGTTCGAAACAAATGGGACGAGCCGGTGAAAGCCAGGCCCGTCCGCTAGCGCAATGCGTTACCTGCGCATGTAATGCAGTTGTACCAGACCTTTTTCAAAAGACTTACTGCTCACGAAAGTAAGGTTCTGCTCCGGTCTGCCATCCTTGAACAGTCGGATGCCATCGCCCAACAAAATGGGAATCAGTGAAACAATATACTCGTCAATCAGGTCGAGTCGTATGAGCTGGTTTACGACTTCTGCCCCGCCATCTACGAAAATATGTTTCCCTTCTTTTTGTTTCAGCTCGTCGATCAGCGCCTTCAGGTCGCCGGTGTGGAATCGGACATTGCCTTCCTGTGCACGCGGCGTGCGCGTCATGATGTAATATTCCTTATCTGGACGAAGGTATTCGATGCCCATCGCCTGCACCTTATCATACGTTTTACGGCCGATGATTACGGTGTCAATCGTGTCGATGAACTCGCCATAGCCGTAATCTTCACCCTCTTGTTCCACGAGGGAAAGAAAGGTCAGGTCGTCGTCGTGCTTGGCAATGTAGCCGTCGAGGCTGGCGGCAATGTAAACAAATACTTTTCTGGTCATAGCTGGTGATTTGATTAATACAGAAAAAGAGGATTTCCGTTTTTCACTAAAAGTTGGAATCGTTAACGCGATTCTATCACTTTTCCTTTTTCCAGTTTCAAATAATGCTCTACACAGCTCGGAATCTCGTTTGGATAATGCGAAACATAGATCAGAGTACGCTCATCGGTATCACAAATGGCATTTACAACCGACTTAAAATAGTCGATCGCGTCGGTGTCCAGTCCCTGGCAGGGCTCGTCGAGGATGAGCAACGGCGGGTTTTTGACCAATGCCCGCGCGAGCAGTACCATTCTTTGCTGGCCTTTGGAGAGCTGTGAAAAATCCTTTTCGATCAGTTCATGCACATGCAGGAGTTCGGCCACTTCATGTACACGCTCAATTTGCGTTTCGGTGAGTTTTTTGAAGAAAACACCTGTCGCATCGAAAAAGCCGGATGCTATGGTTTTGAAAACGGTGGTATTTCTGGGGAAATACAAGTGGAGTTCGGGCGAAACATGGCCGATCTTTTGTTTGATATCCCAGATGGATGCGCCTGCACCACCGCGTTTTTGATCGAACAAATCATAGTCATTTGCGAAACGCTGTGGATTATCAGCCGTAATGATGCTCAGCAAAGTCGATTTGCCGGAGCCATTCGGTCCGGATAATGCCCATTTTTCTCCCTTCGCGATCTTCCAGTTTACGCCGTCGAGAATCTGATCTTCTCCGTATTTGACACGGATATTTCTCAAATCGAGCGCGTGTTGAAAGCTGGTAAATTCAGGATGACCGAAATGCGCCAGTTTTTGCGGATCGGGCTGCGGAAATTGATGGGTATGGCTGGCTGCCGACCGAAATTGCACTACGGGTTTTTGCGCTTCAATTTGGCCGGCTTCCAGTTCGAGGACATCGGTAATGCATGGGGGGATTTCGGTAGCCGTAGTGGCCATAATGATGGTCACCCCTTGTTTGGTCAGTTCGGTTAATGCACTGCGGAGCACCTCACGCGAATGCACATCGAGGCCGCTGAATGCATTGTCGAGCATGAGTACTTTCGGCTTTTTCAGCAGCGACTTGGCTAAAAGCATTCTCCTCGTTTCGCCGTTGGAAAGCGTCACAAACGGGTGGTCGAGCAAATGGGTAATGGATAGCAAGCCTGCCACGCGATCCAGTTCTTCATCACTTACTTTGGAAGGGGCTAATGTTACCGATTTATCGTCGACCGTTCCTACCGGTTTCAATTGGTCGGTCAGGATCGCACGCACGCTGGGTGCGCGCTCGGACTCGTATGCATGAAAGCGTTGCTGATAATATTCGGCGCCGGCACTCACAATGCGGTTGAATGAGTAGTCGTTGGAAGCGAGCTCTATATTTTCGCGGACCGGTGTAGTCCAGCCGTAGACGATTTTGCCGCTCAGTACAGGCCATTTCCCCGCGATCACTTCCAGCAGGACCGACTTGCCGGAGCCGTTCGGGCCGATGATCGCCCAGTTTTTTCCTTGTTCAATATTCCAGTTGATTTTAGAAAGGACCGTTGATTCGTATTTGCGGACAGAGACGTTTTGGAGCGAAATGAGTGTCATGCGAAAACCAGGTAATGAAAGAGCAAATACCACAATTTTGGCTTTAAATGGAAACAAAAAGAGCATCCGTTACGGGATGCTCCTGCTAAGCGTTTGAATCTGTGACTAATGCAGTTAATGATGGAATTCCATATTGAACTCCCGGATCATCGTACTGACGAACGCCGAAAGATCGTCGGTGGTGCGGCTGGTGACGAGCCCGTTATTGGTTACCACCTCCTGGTCCACCCATATTGCGCCGGCATTTTCGAGATCATGGCGGATGGCGGCATACGAGGTAAGCGTGCGGCCCAGTACAACGTCGGCGTCGATCAGGATTTGGGGACCGTGACAGATCGCCGCCACCGGTTTTCCCGCGATAAAAAACGACCGCACAAAGTCGACCGCCTTTTGGTTGATCCTTAATGCGTCCAGGCCCATAACCCCGCCAGGAAGCAGCAGCGCGTCGTAGTATTCGGCACGTGCCATTTCAAGCGGGACGTCGACCCGGTGGTTTTCGCCCCAGTCCAAATGGCTCCATCCTTTCACAACGTCTTTGCTGGGCGAAATAACGTGGGTGGTCGCGCCGCGTTGGTTTAGGACTTTTCTGGGGCAGGTCATTTCAACCTGCTCAAATCCATCGGCAACCAGTATCGCGACTTTGATTGAATTCAGTGATTGTTCCATGGATTTAGGTGTGGATTAAAAGGTTAGACTATAAGAATAAATAATTGTACAAAAACTATGCCAATTTGTTGACTTGTTTTTGGGTCGAGCACGCGGCAGAGAGGCGGTGCGTAGCTTCCACAACGTGGGAATGGGGCCTGTGGTAAATCCCGATTTGGGGAAAATAAAAAGAGCGGCATCGCTGCCGCTCTTATATTAGCATTATTCCATGATTATATTTCTACGCCTCCGACGTTTTCGAAGACCAGGTCGCCTTTCGAGTCGAGCTCCATCATGATCACCGAATCTTTCGCAACCTGTCCGCTCAGAATGCCTTTCGACAATTCATTCAGGATTCTTCTTTGAAGTACCCTTTTCAGCGGACGTGCACCGAATGCCGGGTCGAAACCGTCTTCACCGAGCTTGGTAAGCGCCTCGTCGGTCGCGTCGAGCGTAATACCCTGCTCTTTCAGCATGTGCTGAATGCCTTTGAACTGGATATCCACGATTTTGCGAATGTTTTTCAGCGTCAATGGTTCGAAGAGTACGATCTCGTCGATACGGTTCAGGAACTCGGGTCTCACCGACGCTTTCAGCAAATCGAGTACGGCCTGCTTGGCTTCCTCGATGATCAGCGTATGGTTCCAACCTTCGTCCTCCGCGAATTTCTCCTGGATAATGTGGCTGCCGATGTTCGACGTCATGATAATGATCGTGTTCTTGAAATTCGCCACGCGACCCTTATTATCGGTCAAACGACCTTCGTCGAGCACTTGGAGCAGGATATTCCACACATCCGGGTGCGCCTTTTCGATCTCGTCGAGCAGGATTACGCTATAAGGTTTGCGACGCACGGCTTCGGTAAGCTGGCCGCCTTCATCGTAGCCCACGTATCCCGGAGGCGCGCCCACGAGGCGGCTTACGGCGTGGCGTTCCTGGTACTCGCTCATATCGATCCGGACCATGGCATTCTCGTCGTTGAACAGGTACTCGGCCAGCGTTTTCGCCAATTCGGTTTTACCTACACCTGTCGGGCCGAGGAAGAGGAAGCTGCCGATAGGCCGTTTCGCATCCTGCAAACCTGCGCGGCTGCGGCGTACGGCGTCGGATACGACTTCAATAGCCTCATTCTGGCCAGCTACACGCTGGTGCAAATGCTCTTCGAGTTGCAGCAGCTTTTCGCGGTCGCTTTGCAGCATTTTGCTGACAGGTATACCGGTCCATTTAGCTACTACTTCGGCAATATCTTCCGGCGTAATTTCTTCCTGCATCAGGCTTTCCGCATGCTCCGATTTTTGAAGTTCTTCCAGTTTGGCCTGGACCTCGGGAATGCGGCCGTAGCGGATCTCGGCAACCTTACCGAAATCGCCCGAACGTTCGGCCTGTTCTGCTTCAAGGCGCAGCTGCTCGCTTTGTTCTTTCAATGCACGCACCTCGTTTACCTTACCCTTCTCGTTTTCCCATTGGGCTTTCAGGGTATTGCGTTGCTCGCTGAGGTCGGCGATTTCTTTGTTAAGGACGGTTTCTTTATCCTTATTATTTTCACGACGGATCGCTTCGCGCTCAATTTCGAGCTGCATGATGCGGCGGTTCAGCTCGTCGAGTTCCTCGGGGACGCTATCCATTTCCAGCCGGAGCTTGGAAGCGGCTTCGTCCATTAAGTCGATCGCCTTATCGGGCAGGAAACGGTCGCTGATGTAGCGGTTCGAAAGCTCCACGGCAGCAATCACTGCGTCGTCCTGGATGCGGACACCGTGGTGCAATTCATATTTTTCCTTAATACCCCGCAGAATGCTGATCGCATCGGAAATATTGGGCTCATCTACCATCACAGCCTGGAAACGACGTTCCAAAGCCTTGTCTTTTTCGACATATTTCTGGTATTCTTTCAGCGTTGTAGCACCGATCGCGTGCAATTCTCCGCGTGCCAATGCCGGTTTCAGCAAGTTGGCAGCATCCATGGCGCTTTCGCCACCGCCACCCGCACCGATCAGCGTGTGGATCTCGTCGATGAAAAGTACAATCTCGCCTTCCGAATCGGTTACCTCTTTGATAACGGCTTTCAGCCTTTCTTCAAATTCACCTTTGTATTTCGCGCCGGCGATCAGCAAACCCATATCGAGCGACACGATGGTCTTCGACTTAAGGTTTTCGGGAACGTCGCCCTGCACGATACGTTGGGCCAATCCTTCCACGATCGCGGTTTTACCCACACCCGGTTCACCGAGCAGGATCGGGTTATTTTTGGTACGGCGGCTCAATATCTGTAATACCCGCCTGATCTCTTCATCACGGCCGATCACCGGGTCAATTTTACCGGCTTTGGCCAATTCATTCAAATTTTTGCTGTACCGTTCCAGAGAGCGGTATTTGGCTTCTGCGTTTTGATCTTTCACAGGGTTATTCTTTCCTCTAAGTTCTTTGATTGCATTGATCAGTTCCTTTTCCTTGAATCCCAGCTCCTTCATCATGGTGGCTGTGGAATCTTTTCCGCTGAGTATACCCAAAATCAGCAGCTCGATGCTGATGAATTCGTCTCCGAATTCTTTCAGATAATTCTGAGCCTTGCCACTGGCAGCGGCCATATCGTTGCCCAGGTAGGGCTGTCCCCCGCTGACACGCGGGTATCCGTCCAATATCTTTTGCAAACGGTTGTTGAGTACGTCTGCGCTGATATTGAGTTTGTTAAGTAGAAATTGTGACGTATTCGGATCCTCTTCCAAAATGGATTTCAACACGTGCCCCGTTTCAATGGCCTGCTGCTGGTTGCCCTGAGCCATTTGGGCGGCGTGCTGGATAACCTCCTGCGCCTTGATAGTATATTGGTTAAAGTTCATGGCGTTGATCGCTTTGTTAATGGTACAACCCAAACTGAAAAATGGTGTGCCGACGGATTAAATCGGAAATTTTGTCTCAAAGAAGTGACGTAGTGCGATTGTTTCGGACAAAATGGCAAGAAATCAATGGGTTTTCTTCTCGATCTTCTTGTGGATTTCGAGGGTTTCGGACAGGGCGGCGGAGCCATACCACATCAGTAAATCCATATCGAGCAGTTTCGCTTGCACGGCCGGGTCGGTTTCAACAAGTTTCCGGCCTTCCTCGATAGAGTCTGCATTGAGGATGAAAATGCCGCGGTACTTATCATTTTTGAAGAACGGGCCTGCTACCACAAGCTTTCCGGTCTCGGCCAGACGGTTGATGTTCTGCATATGCCCTGCAAAGGCACTGTCCGATCTGCTTTTGGGAACGTTTGTCGCGCTGCCGGTTTTGAGGAAAACCATCACATACTTTTTCATACCATATTCATCCGCATTCAGTTTTTTGGCAAGCGTGGAATCGTAGGCGGTATTGGCCGACTGTGCAATGCCGTCATTGGAAATAGCCGAGAGGCAAGCCAGCAGGAGTGTGGAGTACAGTGTTTTCATTCGTCATCTGTTTAAGTATAGGTTAATGACTAAATGTATTGAAATTTTGACTGAAAAGGAATGCACGTCGGTACCAAAAACAAGAAGCTGCACAGGTACTTTTGTGCAGCTTCCATCGATGTATTTGTAGCTAATTCTTAAAGGTCGGTTTGCGTTCTCAACAAATCCTCCATCGTTTCGCGGCGGCGCACCAACTTCGCCAGGCCGTTGTCGATCAGCACTTCGGCCGGACGGAAGCGGGCGTTGTAGTTTGAACTCATCGTCAGGCCATAGGCGCCCGCATTCAGGAACGCCAGAACATCGCCCTTACGGACTTCCGGAAGCTCACGATCGGTCGCGAATGTATCGGTTTCGCAGATATAGCCTACCACATTATAATGCTTCAACTCGCCTTTCGGATTTGAAATATTGAGAATGTGGTGGTAAGAACCGTACATCATCGGCCGGATCAGGTGGTTCAAGCCCGAATCGACATGTACGAAGTTACGCGCCGGGTCTTCTTTTACCACGTTGGTCGTTACAAAAAGAAAGCCCGATTCGCTCACCAGAAACTTGCCCGGTTCAAACCAGAGTTGCAACTCGCGACCATATTCCTGGCAGAAGGTCTGGAATCGTTTCGAGATCTTTTTACCCAGTAAATCCATATCGGTAACGGCGTCGCCTGGCAGGTAGGAAACTTTGAAACCGCCACCCAGGTCTACCACTTGGAGGTCCGGGAAATGTTTCGCGGTTTCGAAAAGGATATCGGCCACTTTCAGGAACGGCTCAGCGTCTTTAATGTCCGAACCGGTGTGCTGGTGCAGGCCGATTACTTTAATATCGTATTTTTTGATCACTTCCAAAATCTGATCCAGGAGCAGCACCGAAATGCCGAATTTGGAGTCGGCATGAGCCGTCATGATCTTGGTATGCCCGCCCGCAGCCACATTGGGCTTAATACGGATCATGCAAGGTTTGGTATTGCCATAAGTTTGTCCAAACCATTCGAGCAGCGGGATGCTGTCGACGTTTACAATGGCGCCGGCTTCCACCGCCTCGCGTACTTCTTCGAAGTCCACACCGCTGGGCGTAAAAGTGATTTGGCCGGCATCGTAGCCTGCCATTTTCCCCATTTCAAATTCGCCCGGTGACACCACATCCAGTTCCACCCCGATTTCGCGCATCAGTCGCAGCACAGCCAGGTTGGTATTGGCCTTGCAGGCATATTTGATCTTCATATTCACTCCGGCAAATGCATGTTGCAGCTCGGCCGCCTTTCTGCGGATGGTCGCTCCGTCGTATACATAAAGGGGGCTTCCGTACTGGTTAATGAGCTGGACAGGGTCGATTCCCTGGATAGAATAGGGGTAATGGTCAGAAAGTTGCATTTTGTGATATGGCGGTAGTGACGTGCCGGAATGATTGGATTACAAATATTTGTCGAGATAAATGGCCATTTCCTGTTGCAGCGCTGCTGCTTCGTGCTTCGCTTTTTCGGCGAAATCGGTACCATTGCCGGCATAGATAATGCTGCGCGATGCGTTCACGAGCAATCCGCAACTCTTGTTCATGCCAAACTTTGAAACCTCTTCCAGGTTGCCGCCTTGCGCGCCTACGCCGGGTACGAGCAGGAAATGATCAGGTACAATAGCGCGTATTTTCTGGAAATCAGACGGATGCGTGGCGCCTACCACGTACATCATGCGCTCCGCGCCTGCCCAGGTCTGCGATGTACGAAGCACGTTTTCATATAATGTATCGCCTTCGACGTCGAGCCGTTGGAAATCGGCACTGCCGGGGTTGGAGGTCAATGCGAGCAAAATCACCCATTTGTCTTGGAATGCAAGGAACGGCGTCACCGAATCGCTGCCCATGTAGGGAGCCACGGTGATGGAATCGAATTCGAGGCCGGAAGAGGATTTGTCGAAAAACGCGCGGGCATACAGGCCCGACGTGTTACCGATATCACCGCGTTTGGCATCGGCAATGGTAAAATGGCTTTTAGGAATGTACTCGACCGTCTTTTGAAGGCTCTCCCAACCTTTTGGTCCCAGCGCTTCGTAAAATGCGATGTTGGGTTTGTAGGAAACGCAATAGTCGGCGGTGGCGTCGATGATCTGCTTATTGAATTCAAAAATCGGATCGTCGGTTTTCAACAAATGCGCCGGGATTTTCTGGATATCGGTGTCCAAACCCACACACAAATAGGACTTTTTGGTCGAAATTTGCTGGAAGAGCTCTTGATAAGTCATGATTTTGTAAATATTGCGGCGAAATTACAACCTCTTCCAATAGATTCATAAATTTGCCCCAACATTAAACTTTGCTCCAACCAAGACATAACCACAATATGCAGATTAGAGAAACTTCCATTGCCGGTCTAGTTGAAATATTCCCAAGGGTCTTCGGTGACGACCGTGGGGTATTCTTTGAATCGTATAATGAGGAGACATTTAAAAAACTCGGTCTGCCCGTAAACTTTGTTCAGGATAATCAGTCGTTCTCCAAAAAGGGTGTGGTAAGAGGTTTGCACTTCCAAAACGCGCCTTTTGCGCAAGGCAAACTTGTTCGTGTGATCTCGGGCAGGGTACTGGATGTGGCTGTGGACATCCGTCCGGATTCCCCGACATTCGGCAAGCATGAAGTATTTGAACTGAGCGGGGAGCAAAACAATATCGCTTATATTCCCGAAGGTTTCGCGCACGGGTTCGCAGCTTTGGAAGATTCTATTTTCAGCTACAAATGCACCAACCTTTATAATAAGGAATCCGAGTCGGGCATTCTCTGGAACGACCCCGATTTGAATATCGACTGGGGAGTTTTCGACCCGATCGTTTCGGAAAAAGATCTCATTCTGCCGACTTTCCGTTCACTTTTCGGTGAGTTGATCAAGTAAATCCGGCATCTATTTTTCAAAAAGTTCTTCGAGCGCTTTCGACGCTACTTTCCGGGCTGAATGTGAATTTTGCCCGGTAATGAGCCGTTCATCCATTTCAATGAATTCCACAAAAGGGATCATCGCTTTGGTGTAATGCGCGCCGCGTTCCTTCAATTTGTCTTCGAGGTAAAAAGGTACTTCGCTTACAAAGCTCACCAGCGCCTCTTCGACGTTGGAGTAGCCGGTCACATATTTGTCCTGGATGAGTAATGTGCCGTCGGATAGCCGGACGTTGAGCAACCCGCAAACGCCGTGCGCAACGGCCGTGACCATGCCATTTCGCTCATAAATAGCTTTCGCGATGTTTTGCAGTTCGGTATTATCAGTAAAATCCGACATCGCGCCGTGGCCGCCTGCGAAATAGATCAGCCGGTAGTCGCTGGGGTTAATATCCGATGGTTTAAGAGAATCCTGAAGCCTCGCACGGAAAGAGGCATCTTCCCAATACCGCGCATTGCATTCGTCTTTCAGATCGAGGCTTCTTTCATCCACAGGGATGCCGCCGCCCAAGGGGCTCACGATGTCCATCAGAATGCGCCTTTTTGCCATTAAGTCGTAAAAGTGCGTCAGTTCATTCAGCCAGAGACCTGTTTTAGAGGTTTTGGTCGGATATGAGTCGTGGTTGGTGCAAACGATCAGGACTTTCATAGCTATACATAGAATGGCTCCGGGAAATATAATATAAACCCCGGAAGTTTTCACCATGAAAGCGTTAGGCTTAGCTTAGCAGCTGGTTTTTGTAGGCGAATGCCACTGCGGCTGCGGTACTTTTTGTTCCGGTTTTTTCCAAAACCCGCAACCGGTGCCCTTCGACCGTGCGCACGCTGATGAACAGTTTGTCGCCGATTTCCGTCGTGGAGAGTCCGTCGCAGATCAATTGCAATACTTCTTTCTCGCGGGAGGAAAGCGCCACATTACACGCATTCGGGAAGAATGGATGCTTGTTGACCTGCCGGTTCACCATTTTGCGGTGCATGGCCTTGGAAACGAAGTCGTTGTAGTAAAAGCCTTCTTCATGCACCCTTCTGATCGCTTTTTCGACTTCATCGGGGCTGGTATCTTTCAGCAAATAACCTTGCACGCCCTTTTCGAGCATGTGTATCACGAAACGATCCTCGTTGTACATCGAAACGACGATGATTTTGATGTTCGGAAAGCGTTCGAAAGCAGCTTCGGTAGCCTGAATGCCATCCATAACAGGCATTTGCAGGTCCATGAAAACGATGTCAGGCGTGTTGGCGGGCAGGCGGTCCAGGAGTTCCTGGCCGTTGCCGGCTTCCAGTACGAATTCGAAGTCGGGAATGCCGCTCAGCATGGAGATAAACCCCTTTCTGAATAGTTCGTGATCGTCGGCGATTCCTAGTTTAAGGGTGCTCATAGCATTAAATATTCACTCGTTCCCGGCGGAATGGATGTAATGGTTCAGGTTTATTACCGGATGCCGGGTTTACCGGAATCCTCGCGATGGCGCTGGAACCGCCCTTGGCCGGCTGTTCGTACTGGACTGTTCCATTCACAATAGCCAACCGGCTTTCGATTCCAAGCAAACCCAGCCCGGCCAGGTTGCTTTCCTTTATTTTTTCCGGGTCGAAACCAACGCCGTTGTCAGTTACCCGCAAACCTATCATTTCTTCGTCGATTTCCAGCACAATATCGATTTTTGTGCAGCTCGCGTGCTTAATAGCATTGTTGACCAGCTCCTGCATAATGCGGTAAAGCGTCAGTTCCAGTTTCTGGCCCTGACGCGGAAATTCCTCCGTATTTGACTGAAAAGCAATGATCAGATTATTATCCTCTTCGAGCTTATGGATAAACTCCTCGATCGCCTCCATCAGCCCGAACCGTTCCAGTGTCGTCGGTACCAGGTCGCGCGTAATGCGCCGCACGTGCAGGATCGTCTCTTCCACAAGCGACTGCGACTTCTTCATAATGCTTTCCTCCTTCTCATCGCCCGAGTTGGCTACCAGCTTACTCAACTGATTGAGACTTAACTTTGTCAACGATAGCATCGTGCCGATGTCGTCATGCAAATCCTGCGCAATCCTTCGTCGTTCTGTTTCTTCGGAGTTCAGCGCGGTATCAAGGAGCAGGCGGTTGTAGTTTTTCTCGATCTCGCTGATACGTTTTTCTTCCTCGAACCTTTTTTTCTGGTAGTACATCACAAATGCGATCATGCAAAACGCCATGGCCAGCATAGCCATGGAGGCTATCAAAAGTGCCCACTTTAGTTCTTCGCTATTTTGCATAATTCCTTGATGAAAAATTATAAATGCCTACGCTGAAAAGCAAGGCGCATAGAATTTCAAAAATACTTGGGATCACTTCAGTTATCCCAAGGTCAGTGTGGTTGTTCCATGTGTATACATAATGCAGGACTGGTGCTAAGAATATCAAACTCGAATAGTAAAGTAGCAGTCCTGAACATACCCAGAAGAATGGGAATGTCAACAAGTTAGGTATTTGCAGTGATTTAATGATCTCATAGAAATAAAGTAGAATGAGTGAAATCATCAAAACGCCTTCGACTGTCTTAGCATATAGGACTAGTCTGTGCTCGTTCAGATTGCCCAAATTTTCATTGGAATTAAATATATCCCAAATACTAAATAGGAACACGCCTAAGATGGAGGTCAGAACGAACCCCTTCTGAGCCTTTCCTGTAAACTGGAAATAGAACATCCCGCCCAATAATGCGTAAAAAAGCGGGATGCTAATGTTGTATAGTATCAGATTGTTCGTTCTGGTGGAAGCCAGGTGAAGCATGACTACGTCGATGATCAGCTTGCATATCAGATAGCAGAAAAGCAACCGCAAAGATTTGTCCACGTACGCTTTTCTGGTTATAGTGAGTGTTAATGGTAATACTGTGACAAATACTGCAATAGAAGAAATAGGATTATTGACAATATATGCAAAGTGGTTATCGAACATACATTAATCGATTTTCGAACTTTCCTGTTCCTAACATTGGCGCGGGCAAAGTGGGCCGCCTGTCATGGCCTCGCCACCCGTTGGCATATCTTTCAAGCCGCCCAGTTGTGCAGTCCGGATAATGTCCTTGCCCTCAGCATCGACAGGAACCAGAACAAGTCTTGGGGTTGGTTTTTTTGATTTGTTTGTTTTTGTGTCGCCGTCCTCTTCCTCGTCTCGCAATCCGTAATATACTCTGAATCCCACACAGTTGTCACCATGCAGTTTAATCAGCTCGTTGAATGTGTGAATGCCGAAGAATTCGGCCTTCACGTAGTTTTCGCCTTTGTCGGTGAAGTAACGTTCCCTCTTTTGATGTGGAATGGTAAGCTCCTGGGCTTCTGACGCTGAAATCAGTCGACCCTCCCGACCTGTAAATCTCTTGCTGTCCATAGTTTTAATTAAAGTATAACAATTAATCAATGTAAATGTAAATAGAGAGGCAGCGAAGGGCAAGCCAACCATTTGCAATTGATTTAACGGTCAGTTTGTAACTAATTGTAAATCAATTCAATTTGTTCTTGAGTTCTGAAAATCACGTAAATTTACGTACTGGATTCGGGCATTAATACGGTGTCATATTTGTAAGCTTACCCATGTTTGAAATCGAGGATTTTTGCGCTAAAATGCTTGTATGCAGTGCTGTACATTTGTAAAGCGTTAGGGAAGACTTTTCAAAGCTTTCTCATCAAGATTAAAGGGTTAGGTTATATTCGAAAGCCGCGAGGGGTGTCCTTCGCGGCTTTTTTTGCCGTCAGATAATTGAAATGGGTTGATGGGCTATTTGTTTTGGGTTGTGCTAGTAGAGTGAGTTATTATGTGTATGGTAAACGGCTGTTTATCAACGCAAAACTATCTATTCATTTAATCAATTTTATCGATGAAAAGATTTCTTATCTCAGCTATCTGTGTGGTAACCTTGACCTGGGCTTGCCAGAAAGAGGATGAAAAGGTAGCCCCTAATGGCAAAAAGAGTACAATGTTAACCGCCGAGGAACAACTAGTCGCGGATCGAATGGGAGCTATGATACCGCTTTCGGAATTCGAAAAAATGAAGGAGAGGTTTCAAAAAGATGTCGGACCGGAAGAGACAAGAGCTGTTTCCTATGGCAAAACCGTTTTGGAGAAGGTGTTATCACAGAAAGGATGCGTGGGCATTCGATTTTACTTTGCAAAAGATAAGAATGGGAAGCAAACTCTGGTTTTTATCGGAGTGGATAAAAATGGGAAAGATATCACCGCCCCTGCAAACGCGAAAACACAAGAAGATCCGACGCAAACGGCGGGAGAGGGGCCTATTTGTCCTAGGCTGTGCTAACCACTGGTGATAAGGTCAAATTTACTTCATACACAGTTGATATTTTGTTGTAGCCGCGAGGGAATGTCCCTCGCGGCTTTTTTTGATTCTTTGCCTGCAATGCCGATTTTTGGTGTTTGTAGCAAAGGAAGATATGAAACCAACCATAGAAATCGAATACTGCCCCAAATGCGGCTGGCTGTTGAGGGCGGCCTGGATGGCCCAGGAGCTGTTGACCACTTTCAGCGATGATTTACATGCCGTGCAACTACGGCCCTCGGAGGTCGCGGGGCGGTACACCATCATGCTCGGCGAAGAGCTGGTTTGGGATAGAAAGCGGGAAGGCCACTTCCCTGAACCGAAGGAAATCAAACAGCTGGTGAGGGATATTATTGCGCCCGATCGTAGCCTTGGGCACAGCGACCGCTGACCGGATATTGGCATTGAAGGGTGTCATTTTGGCGCAGTTGTGTAGCCGAGGCTGTTATTTTGGCATTCTTTTCTCTGCTCTAATATCGCGGAGAAAGAACGGGGAGGTAAAGTGCACCGATTTGCCTCAATAGCTGGTTATAAGCAAATAAGAGACGTTTCCACACCTCACCGTCCATCACATTTTTGTCCGAAAACGATCTTTGGCACGCAGTTTTTCGTTAATAAGTAAAACTTGTGAACCTAAAACGCGATAGCTATGGAAAGCAAACTAAAAATACCCCGGGAGATGTTGATGAATATAGATTTTATCAACACAGTAAACGGTGGAATGAGTGAGCCCTCTATTAAGCTTGACAAAGGGTCGGACGGTTTCGAAGTAGTTGTGAAAATTCCAGGCATCGAGGTTGAGGATCTTCAATTGGAGGTTGTAAAAGGCAAGAGGAACTCAAATAACTTAAAGCTTTTCCACTTGCTGCCCATATTTTCACAGGAAAATTTGCCCGACGAAGAGCAGTGGAAGACAATCCGTTTCATCAATACCTTCGTCATCCCCGACGGAGTAGATATAGACAATATATCAGCAAGGTACGACGACGGTCGTCGCCAGTTGGTTCTGTTCCTTCCTTTCGGAGATGAACAGGGCGATTATCACCGCAAGGTAGATATCGAACGTTGGTAAAAATATCGACAGATTATAAAGAAGCCTGGCCAATTAACCGGGCTTTTTTGTTGCTCAGGAGCCCGTCCGTGCGCTTTTTCGACAAATTCTACGAAGTAAATAGTGGTGGTATTTGGTATTAATCCGGGTAGTGGTTGTACGCTTCCAATAGAATGCATTAAGATTGAGTAAAGATTCCACACTTTTTCAAAAAAGGAATTACATATCTGTATCTTGCACTATTAATTCCCTTAGTGCTCGTCAATCTCAACGTTATGAAAAAGTCTAATATTTTCGCTTTTATTGAGCTTACCAAGTTGGTCGAAGAACTCAAAGTTGACCAGTCCAAACTAAGGCAGAAGCTGAAATCGCAGTCAGCCTACTTCAATATTATCGAACCGCGGTATTTTTCAGAAGGATTGGTTGGGGAGTGGGAAAGCATTCTCAGCGTAATCAAGCAGAAAGGTGCCAAAGTGAATGAAGAGGGCCGTGTGGTGTCGAATGCCGTGAGCAACACGATCGACCACCTGACCGACAAGGAATGTTTGTCGCTGGTTGAGCGGGTTAACTCGATCTACGACTCGGTGAGAAAAGAGTTTCAGTAAAAAGGGCCCTGCATGGTACTCCGCCGATGCAGGGCCGTTGTATTGTTAGTTGACGGTCCCGCCGTTCCAGACATCTTTGCCCGGTTGGACGAATGCGAGGCTGCCGTCGCGGTCTTCGGCCATCAGGATCATTCCGTGGCTTTCCATTCCCATCATCTTTCTCGGGGCGAGGTTGGCCAGGTATAACACCTTTTTGCCGACAATCTCTTCAGCTTTGAAATGCTCGGAAATTCCACTTAAAACGGTGCGTTGCTCCGCACCTATGTCGACCAGCAGTTTCAATAGCTTCTTGCTTTTAGGGACATTCTCGGCCTCGAGGATGGTCGCTATACGGATATCCATTTTAGTGAAATCATCATATTGGATTTCAGGTTTGACAGGAAGTACAGTTTTGCCTTCCAGCTCATTCTGGCGTTTGGCATCGTGAAGCTTCTGCACCTGTTTTTCGATCACGCTGTCTTCTATTTTTTCGAAAAGCAGTTTGCCTTCCAAAACAGGTTGGCCTATGGTCAGAAGATCCGCATTACCTGCATCCTGCCAGTTTTTGCCCGATAGGCCCAGCTGCTCCTGAATTTTAGCCGAGGTAAATGGCAATACCGGCTCGGAAACGATCGACAGCGTTGCTGAAATCTGCAATGCGATATTTAAAATCGTATTCACACGCTCCGGATCGGTTTTGATCGCGTGCCATGGCTGGGTATCTGCCAGGTATTTGTTTCCTGTACGGGCGAGGTCCATGATCAATGAGAGCGCTTCGCGGAAACGGTAATTTTCCATCGAATCGGCTATCCTCGCCGGGAATGCGGCCAGTTCGTCGAGCGCGGCGCGGTCGATGTCCTGCAACTCGCCGCGTTGAGGCACTTTGCCTTCGCAGAACTTCTGAGTGAGCACCACGGCGCGGTTAATGAAGTTCCCGTAAATGCCTACGAGCTCACTGTTATTGCGGGTTTGGAAATCTTTCCAGGTGAATTCGCTGTCTTTGGTTTCGGGCGCATTCGCGGTAAGCACGTAACGTAAGACATCCTGCTTATCGGGAAGTTCTTCCAGGTACTCGTGCAGCCACACGGCCCAGTTGCGCGAAGTCGAAATTTTGTCGCCTTCGAGATTCATGAACTCGTTGGCGGGAACATTATCAGCCAGGATGTAATTACCTTCGGCCATCAGCATAGCCGGGAAGATAATGCAGTGGAAAACGATATTGTCTTTCCCGATGAAATGCACAAGCTTGGTTTCACCCTCCGACGCATCCTTAGCCGGCTGCCACCATTTTTGCCAGCCTTCGTCGGTGCCATTCTTTTGGATTAACCAGTCTTTGGTGGCAGAAATATAGCCGATAGGCGCTTCGAACCACACATAAAGTACTTTGCCCTCGGTATCTTCCACGGGTACCTTAATGCCCCAGTCGAGGTCGCGGGTCATCGCGCGGGGTTTCAAACCGTCTTTCAGCCATGACTGGCATTGCCCGAAAACGTTCGTTTTCCATTCGGAATGACTGTTGACATACGCCTCGATATCCGGCTGCATTTTGTCGAGCGGCAAATACCAGTTTTTGGTTGCTTTCAAAACTGGCTTAGCGCCTGAGAGCGTCGAGCGCGGGTCTTTCAGTTCCAACGGGCTTAATGTAGAACCGCAGCGCTCGCATTGATCGCCGTAGGCATTGGGGTTTGCACAGACAGGGCAGGTCCCTACAATGTATCGGTCGGCGAGGAACTGTTGCGCGGTTTCATCATAGTATTGCTCGGTCGTTTCCTCGATGAACACCTTTTTGTCATACAGATCCCTGAAAATTTCGCGGGAAGTTTCGTGGTGAACAGGCTTGCTGGTGCGCGAATAGATATCGAACGAAATACCCAGCGATTTGAACGAGGCGTCGATCTGCTCATAATATTTATCGACTACCTGCTGGGGTGTGAGGCCTTCCTTTTTGGCGCGGATGGTAATAGGTACACCATGCTCGTCGGTACCGCTGATAAACGCCACTTCCTTGCCGGAGGAGCGCAGGTAGCGAACGTATATATCGGCAGGTACATAACAGCCCGCCAGGTGGCCGATGTGGATCGGCCCATTGGCGTAGATCAACGCTGCTGTGACGGTATATCTTTGGGGATTTGAAATCGGCATTTGAATTCAGGGATTTGGTTCAATCATTGGAGCCTGGCCTGGCTCCCCGGTGTGGCCGGAGTGTAAAATTAGTAAAAAGGCTTGCAATGGTGTGACAAACTACTTTTTTACTGCGAACTTTGACCCAAACAATTTGTTTTGCTTACATGAAAGTACTCATTACCGGTGCGACGGGCTTGGTGGGCAGTGCAGTAGCCAGAAAGTTCTTGTCGGAAAATCATGAAGTATTCGCGCTGGTGCGTCCTGGTGCAGATAGACGCCTGCTCGCGGACGCGCACCCGCAGCTAACCTGGGTGGAAGGTGACATTCTTGATTTACTTTCCCTCGAAAAAGCCATCGAGGCGATGGATTACGTGGTCCACACTGCTGCCGTGGTGTCCTTTGTGCCGCGCGACCGGAAAATGATGTATAAAGTGAATGCGGAAGGGACCGCCAATGTGGTGAATGTGTGTTTGAAATACCGGACACGAAAACTGGTGCATGTGAGCAGCATTGCCGCCATCGGCCGCCCTGATCCGCGCAAACAGGCAACCGGCGAAGATGTGGTTCTAAGCGAGGAGCAACGCTGGGAGGATTCACCTGAAAATTCGGAATATGCCAAAACCAAACATATGGCCGAGCTCGAAGTGTGGCGTGGCATTGCCGAAGGTCTCCATGCCGTGATCGTGAACCCCACTATTATCCTCGGCGAGGGTGATTGGGAGAAGAGCAGTACGCAGCTTTTTAGATACGTATATAGAGAAAAGCCATTTTATACCGAGGGCATTGCGAACGTCGTGGACGTAGTGGATGTGGCCGAAATCGTGTACCGCCTGGCCGGCTCCGACATTACCGGCGAGCGCTTTCTGCTCAACGCGGGGAGTATTTCCTACCATAATTTGTTCAATATGATGGCAGATAAAATGCACCGCAAAAGACCGTCGTTTAAGGTTGGTGCCGGGTTGGCAGGAGTGATATGGCGTGTGGAAGCGGTGCGGACCTGGCTGTTGGGTACGAAGCCATTGATTACCAGGGAAACGGCGCAATCAGCCGCCAGAAAATTCAACTATGACAATGGCAAAATCAGGAAAGTATTGGATTTTCAATTTAAGTCGATTGAGGAAACGGTGTCCCGCATTAGTGAAAGTTTGATCAGGAGGATTTGAAATCCGGGGAATTATTTTATAACTTTCTTTCATTAACAGTGGTGCATTTGCCCTCGATTCTAACCTAGCGGTTCGTATGATGGAGAAAAATTTTGGTGAAAGGAAGGATTATATGAAGGAGACACTGCTCAGGTTCGAAAGAATGCTGAAAACCAGCGAGCCGGTCTTTTTTGATTTGGACACTTACGAAAAGGTTACAGTACATTACATAGAAAAGGGGGATTGGGAAAAAGCTTTCAAAGCTTGTGAAATGGGCCTGTCGGATTACCCCTATTCGCTCGACCTGCTACTAAGCATGGTTCAACTGCACGCCAACCGCGGCGAGCATGAATTAGCCCTCGAAATATTGGAGCGTGCATCACTCTTTCACCCCGGCGATATCGAGATTTCTTTCATGCAGGTGGCGGTAGCCAACATGATGGGAGAATATGAAGAGGCGATCGAAATCCTCGAAATCTTGCTTGGCAGGGTAGAGGACAGGGATGAGATCTATTTCCAGATCGGGCAGACCTACCAGAATTGGGGCAAGTATGAAGATGCGATCAAATACTATAAACGGTCGCTTCGCAATAATCTGAATAACGAGAATGCGCTTTACGAACTGGCTCATTGCCTTGACCTGGTAGGCCAGCTGGAAAGCCATTTGGGATATTATAACGACCTCGTCGATCGTGATCCGTTCTCGCATCATGCGTGGTATAACCTCGGGATTGCATTCAGCAAGCTGGAACGCCATGAGGATGCCGTGCACGCCTATGAGTACGCGACGCTCATTAAGGATGATTTTGCTTCTGCATTCTTCCAGTTGGGTAACTCTTATATGAACCTGGAAAAGTACGAGGACGCCAAAATCCAATACCTGCGTGCCATTGAGCTGGAAGGCGACCAGCCGGAGACATGCTGCTGCCTGGGGACCTGCTATGAGAAGTTGGGCGAATTTGAAACGGCCATTAAATACTACCGCCAAACCGTCAAACTCGACAGCCAGTGGGATGATGGCTGGTATGGTCTCGGTATCTGTTTCAGCGAGCTGGGCCGTTGGTATGAAGCGGTCGGTTTTCTCCGGAAAGCAATCCAGATCACCGAACTGAACCCCGATTATTGGTTGGCGCTGGCAGAAACCGAATTCAAAGTCGGTAATGTCGTTTCGGCATTTGAAGCATTTGAAAAAGCGGCGGAAATAGAGCCTTCCAATCCTGATATCTGGCTCAAATGGTCGTATGTGCTGTTCGAGCAAGGCAACTATGCCCGGGCTTGTGATTTGCTGCAAGCGGCGATCGATGAAATGTCCGAAGAGGCGGATTTGTATTACCGAATGGCCGTTTATCAGATCCATGCGGGACAGTACCGTGAAGCATTGGTGAATCTCGAAATCGGTTTGACATTGGACTACGACGGCCACGAACAGCTTTTTGACTTCTTCCCGGACCTGGAAAAACAGAAAGCATTGTACCGCATTATCGAACAGTATCGCGAGAAATAATCAGTTAAGGCTTTCGTAAAGCTGGACAAGCTGCCGGGCAATGTGTTTACCCGAAAATTGTTGAACATGCTCCCGGCCAGCTTCTGATAGGATATTCCGAAGATGAACATCAGTGACCAGTTTTTGTAACTGCTCGCTGATGTTTTCTATTTGATAGGGATCTGCATAAAGACCACCCGGTCCACCCGCTTCTTCCAGGCAGGAGCCTTTTGCGGCTAATACTGCAGTCCCGCTGTGCAGAGCCTCCACAATGGGGATACCAAAACCTTCATATATCGAAATGTAGGCAAACACCTCCGCCGCTTGGTATAAGGCTGGCAGATGCGGTGTGGACACGTTATGCAATAGTAGCACACGATCTTCGAGCTTCAATCGCTGGATCGTCTCTTTGATTTTTGACAAATAGCCGGTTGGTTTTCCTACCAATACCAGTTTGAAATCATGGTCTTTCAATTGGGCAAACGCTTCTATTAGCCGGTGCTGGTTTTTGCGTTCTTCCAGCGTGCCTACGCAGAGTATAAACGGCCCTTTTATGCCATAATCAGCACAAATGTGGTTGCGTTCCGCTAATGCGAGCTGTTGTTGAAATACCGGATTGCAATCCTGGTAGATGACTTTGATTTTAGCATTATCCACACCGTACAGCTCGATCAAGTCGCGGCGCGTCTGATCGCTCACGGCCACCACCGAGTCGGTGCGCTGGCAGGCGGACTTAAACTTGTGCCGGTAAATGGCACGGTCGATGGGTTTGAATAAATGCGGTAACCTCTCAAAAATGAGGTCGTGGATGGTAACTACCGATCGTATGCCAGCGGATTGGAGGCCTTGGGGGATTTCGTTGCTCAGGCCGTGGTAAATGCCGATACGATCATCGCGCAGCTGGCGTGTCATGCGTGCATAACGCCAATACGCGGAGAGCTTTTGATCAATGATACCTTTCGGGTAACGGATTGAGCCGCTGGGAAATCCGTCGAACAAGTGCCGGTTATTTTTCGGGGTATAGGCGAGGTATTCGTGGCCGGGTTCATGCCCCCTTAATGCGTCGAGGACGAAGCGGCTGTAATTTCCCAGACCTGTTTTATTGGCAAACGCTCTTTTAGCGTCGAATCCGATGCGCATAATGTGTAACTACAAGGCTTTCCGGGCAAAAGTCTGTATTTTTGCGGATACCACCGAAAATTATTGGTGGCTATTTTGTGTTACAAAGGAATGAAGAGAAACAATGTCCGCAAACGGGCTAACCCCAAAGCATCCTCCCTTTCAACAGCCGAAGAATATCAGATACACACGCTGACCAACGGGATCCGCATTGCACATAAGCAGGTTCCTTACACGCAAATAGCGCATTGCGGCATTATGCTGGATATCGGCAGCCGCGATGAATTACCTCATCAGCAAGGCCTTGCCCACTTCTGGGAGCACATGGCTTTCAAGGGCACTGAAAAGCGAAGTTCCTACCACGTGATCAACCGGCTTGAAAACGTCGGCGGCGAGCTGAATGCCTATACTACCAAAGAGAAAATCTGCTTTCACGCCTCAGTACTCGACGATCATTTCGAGAAGGCGATGGATTTGCTGGCAGATATTACTTTTCACTCCGTGTTTCCCGATAAGCAGATCGAGCGTGAGCGGAATGTGATTCTGGAAGAAATGTCGATGTACGTCGATTCGCCCGAGGACGCCATTCAGGATGATTTCGATCAGCTGATTTTTCCGGACCATGCGTTGGGTGCTAATATATTGGGTACGGCCGAGACGGTTAATTCGTTTGGCCGGGAGCAGTTATACGAATTTATCAACCATAATATCGACACCGAGCGCATTGTAGTGTCGTCGGTGAGCCGGTTGCCGTTTTCAAAAGTAGTCCGCATTGCCGAAAAGTACCTGGGCGGCGTGCCGCATCGCACGACCAGCAGGGAACGTAAGGCGCCGTTGATCTACACGCCTGTGCGTCAGGAACGCGAGCGTCCGATCCAGCAGGCACAAGTGGCGATGGGCCAGCCTGCCTATGCATTGCTCGATGAGCGCCGTTTGCCGTTTTTTATGCTGGTGAATTTGCTCGGAGGGCCCGGAATGAACTCGCGGTTCAACCTGTCGTTGCGTGAAAAGTATGGTTTTGTGTATTCAATCGAGGCAAATTATACGCCTTACCTCGACACCGGATTTATGGGTATCTTCTTCGGCACGGAGAAAAAACAGCTGAATAAGAGCATTTCTCTGATTAACAAAGAATTGAAACGCATTCGGGAAGTGCCTTTGACCACGCTTCAACTGCATCAAACCAAAGTGCAGCTCATGGGGCAGTTGGCCATGTCGGAGGAAAGCAATATGAGTTTTATGCTCATGATGGCAAAAAGTATTCTCGACACCGGTAAGGTCGATTCGCTGCCGGAGATTTTCGGGGAGATCGAACAGATCACCGCCGCCCAGTTACAGGAAATCGCGATGGAGCTATTCAACGAACAGAATTTCAGTTATCTGACATTTCTGCCAGAGGAATGAAATTATACCTCGCTGACAGCTTAATCATATTTAATACATTCTCTTTTTGCTTATATCTCATCCTATTTCGCTTCGGCGCGGTAATACATTGTTGACGTATTCTCAGGCCTTAGAATAGTTTTCGCTGCATTGTTAATATCATCCGGAGTGAGCGCTCGGATGATGTCGGCATCGGCATTGGCCCAATCCACATTGCCGGCGTTGGCGGCAAATGCGAGGTTCATTGCCCGGTTGAGCAATTCTACTTCTGAGAAGGCCAGGGACGCCTCCGATTGGTTTTTTACTTTGGTTACTTCTTCTTCCGACGCACCGTTTTCAACGATTTCCTGCAAAATTTCGGTCACTGCAGCGTCTGCTTCTTCCAATGTAACACCGGGATTCAGGTTTCCTTTAATCATTAGCAGTCCCGGATCCAGCGAAGAGATAATGCTGCCGCTCACACTGTTGAACAGTGCGCGTTCTTTCAGCAATTTCTGATACAGGCGTGAAGATTTTCCTCTTCCCAAAACGTCACTAAGCAAATCGCCTGCGTAAAAACCATCATCATACCGTCCAGGCATGTGGAAAACCTTGATCAGCGAATTAAGCGGCACATTGGCGGAAGTTTCGAGGAAACGGGCTTCGGTTTGCACCGGTTCCGCAGGCAGATTGCGGACGTAAGCTGGGCCGGCCGGGATCCCGCCAAACCATTTTTCGGCTAATCTCTGCACTTTTTCGAATGACACGGCACCTGCAACGACCATTACTGCATTGTTGGGGCGGTAGAAACGGAAGAAGAAGTCCTGCACATCATCCATGGTAGCGCGTTCGATGTGACCGATGTCCTTCCCGATCGTCGCCCAGCGATAGGGGTGTGTTTTGTAGGCTAATGGCCGTAATTTCAGCCACATATCGCCATAAGGCTGATTGAGATACCGCTGTTTGAATTCCTCGATCACGACCTTGCGCTGGACTTCGAGCACATTCGGGTCGAAAGAAAGGCTTAACATCCGGTCCGATTCCAGCCAGAATGCCGTTTCTACATTATCTGCCGGCAATGTGATGTAGTAGTTGGTAATATCCGGGGACGTAAAAGCATTATTCTCGCCGCCAACGTTCTGAACAGGGATGTCGTAACTGGGAATGTTTTTGGAGCCGCCGAACATCAAATGCTCAAACAAATGGGCAAAACCGGTGCGTTCTTCGTCCTCGTCCCGCGAGCCCACGTTATACAGGATATTTACCGCAGCCATGGGTGTTGAAAAGTCTTCGTGGACAAATACCCGAAGGCCGTTACCCAAAGTAAACTGCTTGTAGCGAATCATATTTTATCAAAAAGGAAGTTGAATAGAGAGTATATGCCCAAAATAAAACCGGGGGCCGAAACCCGCGCATTCAATTATGGGTTATAAACAAAGCTACTGTTCAGCTGGGATACCACCAAACCAATTTGAGTTGAAAGCCATGCAAATTACACTTCGTTCCCTGTGCCTGGGGATTTTACTTGCCCTTTGTTCCATCCAGGCTAATGCCCAATTGCTGAATGACCCCGCCTCATTAAAAAACATCCAGAATAGCCTCGACAAGATTTACAATTACGAATTCGATGAGGCAGTCCAGTTCATCGATCAGGTAGAGAAAAAGTATCCCAACCATCCGGTTTCCTACATCCTGGACTCATTCATCCTCTATTGGAAATACCTGCCGATCAAAGATAATCCGGCCAAATCCAAAGAGTATATCCAGAAACTTGATCAGTGTCTGGAAGCGATTAATAAGCGGTACGGAAAGAACAGTACCGATCCCGAAGCTGTGTTTTACACGATGGTAGCGCGCGGTTATATGGCGATGATGTACAATTACCGCGGGGAGATGATGGCTGCGGCGGGTGAGGGTAAAAAGGCCTATAATGCATTTGTGGAAGGATTCAAACTGATGCATAAGAACCCGGAATTTTACTTCACATCCGGGATGTATAATTATTATGTGGAAGTTTATCCGGAAGAACATCCGATCGTCAAGCCTTTACTGGTGTTTTTCAAAAATGGAGACAAAGCGCTGGGGCTGAAACAGGTAGATACAGCTACAAAAGTCGGGACGATTACGAAAGCAGAATCATGCTATTACATCTCTCACATTTACCTGAAATACGAATCAAAGCCTGAGAAGGCCGCTTTTTATATGGAAAAGCTGGTGAATATGTACCCGCGAAACCCTATTTACCTGATGAAGCATTTGGAAGCGCAACTGCTCTCAGGCAAATACGAGGAGGCATATGAAGGCTTGCAGCTGCTTCGGAAACAAGGTACTGGTTTTTACCCGGTTGCCTGGCGGACATTTCAGGGGATTTTGGAAGAAAAAGACCGCAAAAACGACGCCGCCGCGCAAAAGGAGTATCTGGCAGCCCTCAAAACGCCTCACGACGATCAATACACGAAAGAATATCATGCATTTGCCTATGCCGGACTCGCGCGCATTTCTGCGCGGGCGGGCAACAAGGCAAAAGCCAGGGAGTATTACAAAAAATGCCTTGGCAAAGCCGAATATCGTTCGATTGTCCGGGAGGCCAAGGCATTCAAATGATGCTTGAAAGTTAGTCAGGGAACTGGCTTTTGTCGAGTCCCGGGATGATTTTCAGTGCATTTTTGTAGTAAAGCTTTTTTAAAACTTCATCGGATAGGCCCATCCCGTACATGCGCCAGAACGCGTGGTATTTTTTATGGTAGGGGAAATACTCGTCCTCGGTTTCCAGCACGCGGAAATACGTCGCATATTCGGCAGGCACCCAGCTGTCTTTACCAAACAGCACACGGTCCTGGTATTTATCGAAAAACTTCTTGGCCGTGCGTGGCTGGCGGCCCAATTCGGCTATCACCGCGCCTATTTCCACATACATGTTTGGGAAGGCGATCATCAGGCTGTCGAGCTTTTTGAGGTTGTTGGGATACCAGCCCATGTGCGCATTGATAAACGTCGTTTTCGGGTTCATCTTGAAAATGTGGTGCTGCTCGGCGATCAGCGAGTCGAATGGAATGGGGTCGTTAGGCCCGCGTTTGCGGCCAGGATGCGTTTTCAGTTCCAGCCAGCGTTCATTATACCGATCCATCGGGTCCCAGAAAGACGGCACATCGGCGGTGTGGATCAGTACGGGAATACCCAGCTCGCCGCATTTCTGCCAAACCGGCTGCAAACGAGGATCGCTCACCGGCACACGGTTGCCTTTGTCGTCTTTGATGCCTGCGAAGCCCAGGCTTTTATAAATTTTCAAACCTTTCGCACCCATTTTTACATCTTCCTCCAATTGCTTTACCGCCTTTGCAGACCAGTCTTTTTCACCGAAACCCTTGAATTGAAGGTTTGTGAAGACAGCAATGCGCTTCGGTTCGTTTTTAGCCACATTCTCCAGCGAACCTTTCAAAGTAGCTGTGCCCTCAGCCCATTCCTGTGTCCAGCCGCGCCCACTGAGATTCACCATAATACCCATATTCAGCGCATCCATTTCTTTTACCAATGCTTTCAGGTCCTGTGATGGCATCTGATATTGGTGGTTGTGCACGTCGATAAATGGAAATTTTGCTCTTTTCACCGGGTGCTCTTCCACTTTCAGCGTGGAAACAGGGTCGTACTCTTCAAAACCGAGCGGTTGTTCGGTGGGTGGTGCAGATGACTGCTGGGCACATGCGCTGAAAGTCACGCCCGTGGAAAGGGAGAGAAATAGTATTACTTTTTTCATGCAAATCTATTTTATACAGGAACGTTAGCTATGCATTTTCCGGAAAGGCTCCGGGGTTATAGATCAATGCAACACAATGCGCGGCAATACCCTCCTCCCTTCCTACAAATCCCAGGTGCTCGGAGGTGGTCGCTTTGATCGAAATATCTTCTTCTGAAATGCCTGTCACCTCTGCCAGACAGGTTTTCATGGCCGGAATGTGCGGGTTAAGCTTCGGGGTCTGCAATACGACAGTGACATCCACATTGCCCACTTCATAACCTTTTTCGCGGATCATTTCCAGTACTTTGGCCAAAAGGATCTTGCTATCGACGCCCTTCCATTGCGGGTCTTTGTCGGAAAAATGGTAACCGATATTACGCATATTGGCGGCGCCCAGGAGCGCGTCGCATATCACATGACAAACCACGTCGGCGTCGGAGTGTCCTTTGGCACCATGTGTATGAGGTATTAAAATGCCGCCGAGCCAAAAGGGCCGGCCTTCTACTAACTGGTGAACATCGTAGCCCTGGCCTACGCGGAATGGGAACATAATAAGTGTAATCGGGGTATTATAGGTTGTCTAACTTTTTTTTAATAGCTTCAATACTATCATCAAGCCTTTTGGTTTTGCCTCTATGTTTCCTCAATGCTGTTTCCAGCCGATCGGTATGCTCTTTCGCCAGATCGAATTTTTTCATCATGTATTCGTACAATAGCGAAAGGTCGTCCTTCCCGAGCGTGTTTCGTGCGTAGTTCTCGATATTAATGGCGTTTTTTCGGGCGATGGCAAATACATCCAGGAGTGTTCTGTGCAATTTTGCATGTTTCATCTCATAGATTTGCTGTTGACGCTTCGTCCGAGCAGCCATGGAAGCTACGGACCGTATGTCGTTTGCCATGTTAATGTCGAGCAACCGTATCTTTTTGAGATCGTTGTCAATTCTGTCAAGGATAAGATAGATATCTGCCGTCATCTCTTCGAGGTTACTGATTCTTTCGCTGTCTTTCATAAAAGATAGGTTAACAAATATAACAATTCTTTCCTACCTATACGGAACAACAGGGCTTTGGTAACGATATATCGGGCAGCAATTTTCCTGCGGTGAAAAAAGTGATTAAAATCGCTTTTTTTGACATTGCAGGGCAACTTTTTAGCGACTAGCTTTGGTTACCTTTATGAATCAAACACAATCAACACATCAAATACAGAGACGCATGAAAACCAACATCGGAATATCTGACGAGCATAGCCAGGCCGTTGCCTACCAGTTGAACAAGTTGCTCGCCAATGAATTTGTACTTTATACCAAAACCCGCAACTATCACTGGAATATCGGAGGCATGAATTTCTTCGAACTGCATAAGCTTTTTGAAGGCCAATACGAGCAGCTGCAAGTGATTCTCGACGATATCGCAGAGCGTATCCGCGCTATCGGCCACTATTCGGAAGCACGCCTGGCGGATATTCTGAAACTGACCGACCTCCTCGAACCGGAGTACACCACCGAACCGAAGACGCAACTGCAGAATTTGCTGGATGACCATGAAACGATCATTCGTCTCCTGCGCCCTTTGGTAACCGAATTTGCAGATACTTACAAAGACCTGGGATCAAGCGACTACGTGACCGGCCTGCTTAGAGAGCATGAGAAAATGGCCTGGATGCTCCGCGCATTCCTGAAATAAGATTCTGTAACGAACATAAAAAGCCGGTCGGATCGCAATGTCCGCCGGCTTTCGTGTGTACAGGTAGATATTTTTACTTGTTGTTCGCTTGTGTCTCAGTCTTCATCTTTTCAATTTCCTCCTGCTGTGCCACGGATTTGAAATAGAAATATAAACCCGCGATCAGGAAGATTTTTGACAGGATAAAAACAGCAATGAATGCAGGGCGCCACAGCTTATGCACTTTCATATGTGTGTCGTTCACCTCCACATTGAGGTATTGCTTCGCATCGACGGGTTCTTCCTGGTTGCTCCGACCTTTTTTCTCGCGGATGCTCCTCAGCAATATAATTTCCCGTATGGCTTCCGGCGGCCGTACAGAGCCCTCTGCAAAGTAACGTTTGATGTCGTATTCGAGATCATTTACGTACTCGGCCATTTCACTGTCTGCCAGCATCATTTCCGCGACCTGTGCCTGCTCTTCTTCGCTGGCCAGCCCCATTAAATGTGACTCGAGAATGCCGCTCTCGATAAATTCCTGTTTGCTCAATGGGTGTAAAATTTACGCGTTGCGATATGATTTAAAAAACTCGTGAAACGAACGAAGTACTTCCTTTTTGGATATATTCAATTTGCCTGCGACCTCTTCCGGCGTGAAACCCTGCCTGAATGCAAGGTCGAAAATGCTTTGCGGGGAAGTGTCTCCCTGGGCATATTCAGCTCCTGCGGGTGCGAGGGCGGTCAGTTTACGTTTGGCCTCCACGGCTTTGGCCCGCGCCAGCTTAATCACACAAGCTGCAAAGGTAAAAGGATAACTATTACAAGATTGCAATTGCGGGGAGGAGAATACACTTACCAGGACTTCTTGTGCCAGGTGTACCTGCGGCAGGATTTGTAATATAATACCATATGCCATGGCACCGTACTGGTCATACACTTCAAGGGAAGTGAGCGTTTTGGGCTTCGAAAGTGCGTGACCATCGACTCCATTGCCAGCTCGTTCTAGTTCATTCATATAAGCAATTAATTGATCGGATATTGGGTCGGGTAAATCTGGAAGCTTTTAGTATGATGCTGAATTCAAGGGAGTTTTGAGTAAATAGTGTGAGGCGTTGTGGGTAAATTTAATAGAATGCTCCATAAAAAGGTCAGTTGCGTGTAAAAAGTTTGAATTAAAATTGTCAAATTATTTCAAGTGATGTACCACTTTTTAGTTCGGCATTTCATTTCCGGGAAGGAATTTCGATGGTTAACTTTGTAGGATGAAAGAAAAATTAGCAATCATTTTTGATATGGACGGCGTGATTGTCCATACGAATCCTTATCACTCCCGCGCATTCCGCGAGTTCTTTTCAAAACGGAACCTTTCGCCAACCGAAGAGGAATTTGCCCAACACATGTATGGTAAAAGCAATAGTTATATATTAAGCCATTTTTTGCAACGCGTAGTTGAAGGGGAAGAATTGCTGCAAATGGAAGAGGAAAAGGAAGGGCTATTCCGTGAATTGTATGCGCCCTATGTGGAGCCGATCAAAGGGATCGTAGAATTCATGCACGATTTGAAAGTAAATGAGGCAGTTCTAGGGGTGGCCACCTCCGCGCCTCGGGCGAATCTCGATCTGATCCTGAGCAAGGTCCCTGTTCAGGAAATGCTGGGTTCGATTCTGGCCAGTGAGGATGTAAAAAAGCACAAACCCGATCCCGAAGTTTATCTCAGTTCGGCAAAGAACCTGGGCGTTGAACCTGGCCAATGCGTTGTATTTGAAGACTCATTCTCGGGCGTCTCGGCCGCGCTCAATGCAGGTATGCGTGTAGTGGGCGTGCTGAGCTCACATACCCGCGAGGAATTGCCGCCGTGTAACTTGTATATCAACGATTACAGCGACCTCTCCTTCGAGAAAATCGCTGCGCTCTTTTAGGTATTTGAACTTCTGAATTACTATAAGGTAACCGGATCGTTGACCCTAACATCGAATGCGCCCGTCAGCACCTTTTCATTTCTTTTAATTTGAAGGAATATCCGGTACTGGCCGCCTTTCGGAAAAGCATACGGAAACGAAATGCGTGTACCGTGCTCCATGCCGGTCATACCGCCTTCGGTGGCATTGTACATGCCCATTTCCTTCATGAGGAACAACTCGCGGTCGATGGTCGGCATGGCTTTGAGATGAGCTAAATGCCGGTCAATACTGTCGCGGAAAACATCCGGCCTGGGCCATTTAGCTACATGAGCCGTATCCGATATGCGATTTTCAAATGATTGCCCGGCAGCCATCGAGTAAGAACCGTTCGGGTGCAGGTGAATGTAAACTGAGCCATCGGAACGCATGACAACGGCGTGGCCGAGCATGCCCAGGTACGGCTCCGGGAAGCACGGGCTATTGTCCGGGTTGTATATTTCAAAATTAAGCTGATAGGGTTTCCCCGCTTCGAGCGCCTTGTCGGGCTTGCCTTCCCAAATGGCGTAGGAGCCATCCTTGAAAACAGTTTTGGTGCCGGGTTTCCCGCAAATGACCACATTTTCGCCCATAGGCACCCTGCCGGGCGTATCAAGCGGATCGGTAATGATGTAGGTGTCGTCCTCTGATATTGCTTTGGCGGCGTGAGCGGTCGGTTTCTCGTGGATCGTCAACGTGTCGACGATCGTTTCGGCAAAGCCAGAGTACTGCACAATATCTGAGTAAACCAAGTATTGGCCGGCAGGTAAATCGGGTAAAGCAGCCTCAAATGTGAGGCTATCCCTGCGGTCGGGATGGACGTGCGCAAATGCGTCGAGCCCCGGCATCCGCACCAGGAAAGTATGCATGATCTTACCGTGGTCGGGTATCAATGTGCTGAGCATGCTACTCTTCTTCCTGTGATCCCAGTTGGTGGTATCTATCTTTAATTGAAACACGCGCTGTGAGTCAGCTTCGATGATCGCTGTTTTGGCATTCAGAGGTTTGTACAACCATTGCTTGTACTCCGCAGCCCAGCTATCCCACCAACTGCTTCCGCCATACAAAATCAGCGAACATACGGCGGTAGCAATGCCCATATTGATCCATCGTTTCCGTTTTTGAGCTGCGGTAAGACTTTGGCCGGGCTTTAAAAGACCGTCGCTCACACTCGCGCCGATGGTCGTGATCATCAGCAGGAAAAGCAACAATCCGACAATGCTGAGGCCAATACCAAGTCCTTTCGGCATATCCCGCTCTGCCGTTGAGACGGCCACCACGGGGATAATCAACTCCGCATCGCCCTGGACGCCTTCAATGGCAATCTGCGCACTGGACGAGCCCGGCTCCATAAGCCAAACCGCTCCCTGGAACTGGCCTTTTTGTCCCGGCACGGGTGTCAGGGGATCGGCGGTAGGCGCGCCCTTGTCACCCGAGTAAAAGTAGATCGGCCGTACCGTCACTTTGCGGGCCTCGCCATATTCGATAAAAACGGTAACCTGTGCCGTTCCCGGAATGACATCCGGCGGGGTCACATTCACAAGCAATTTGTACGCGCCGGCCTGTGCCTGCATTTGCACGCCTGCACTTCCTACGTGCGCATATGAGGCTATGCTTTGCAGCAATAGGAGAAAGAAATACAGATATTTTTTCATCGTTGAATCCGGTGCATCCAGTTACCCCACGCCAGTCCGATGCGGGTTGATATTAATGTTAAAACCAATGCAATGCCCAGCCCTTTAAGCAGCTGGGGCGTTTCCTCGACCATCCAGGGGCCGAATTTGTAGCGGTACTGCCAGTTGGGATCATTTCCGAAATACCAGTAATGACTTCCGAAAAACCAGTTACGCGCATACGGTGACTCCATCAGGAATCCGCCAAAAAACCACTGCACGACAAAAAACACGATCAGGAAAGTCCCGCCGAGCAGGACAGTGAGTTTCCAGTCATTCCAATGCGCAAAGCGGTAGCGCAGGATGTCCATCGCAATGGCCGGGGCGATCAGCAAAAGAGGGAAATGGAAGCCCTGGTAATGGGTAATGTGGTTCAGGATGGGTCCGAGTTTAGGCTCGGCGGGGAAAAGCGGAATGACCCATAGCGTACCAAGCATGAGGGCCGTGTAAACACCTGTCATGGCGGTAACGGCCCATTTATGCGAAACGGCCCTGCCAGCCGCTACCAAAAGAAGCGGAAACGCGGCGCCGGCAAATATGTAGAAGCTCGACCGGTGCATCCGCATTCTCCCGAGTTCCTCGGATATTAATGTAAACCAGATGGTTAACAGAAATCCTGCTGAAAGCGCAAATAACGAGAATAGTGTTTTGTCCAATGCTTTCGCCCTTTCAAAACCACCGAAAAGTTTCATCTGGTTCTTCACTGCAATGACGCTGATCATGGCACCGAACTGAATGCCGATAATGCCCAGGATTAATACAGTATGCGGAGGAGAAAGGATCGTTACATCCAATCCATAGGTATTATGCCACCAGTCGTCGAAAGGGGCAGAGGTAAGCATTGATAATGCGCCCCAAACGCAGAACAAAGAGCCCAGCGAACTGTAAAAAAAGCCCCAGATTTTGACGCTGGCCGCTTTCTCAACGTCATTTCCCCAGAATGTCTTTCTCAAAATCTCATAGCCTGAAAACAAACCGGCTACTACGGCACCCAGGTAAATGACCAGGTGCGGGGGAGACAACAGGCCGTCACGACCGATGCTCAAATGCCAGCAAATATCCCAGATGAGCCCGGTAATCACACAAAAAGATGCGAAAACGGTGGCGAAAATGTAAACAGGGATGCCCGGACTGGCCTGTATGGCCAATGTCCGGTCGCCGGTTAGCGGCGGAGGGGCTGCGGTGTCTTGCATGGGGCGGAGAGGAAAATGGAGTTACGACTACAAATTTCGAAAAGGACAACCGGATTCCGCACTACCCCTACGATAGTTGTTTATTTTAATCAGTAAAGATTCGTAAGCGGTTAGTACGCTTAGAAAGGACGCATGGCTTTCACGAAACGCCCTTTGAAATAGGTCGAAAACAGATTGTCTTCGCGTACACCGCGGGATGTTGAAGCGTGGATGAATATGATCTCGTCACGCCCGCGTACGTCCGTAACAATGCCGGCGTGTGACACATACCCTTCCTTGCCTGCCTCGGGTACGAAAAACAACCAGTCGCCAGGCTTGATTTCTTCCACACTGCCCACTTCCTGGCCGAACTCCGACTGCTGCCATGAAATGCGGGGGACTTTCACGCCCATTTCGGAATAGACCTGGCAAATGAGGCCGGAACAGTCGATGCCTTGTTTATCATTGCCGCCGGAGCGGTAAGGCGTGCCGGTGTAGGTCCGGGCGATTTGCACCACCTGCGGGACGTTCTCGGTGTTGGCGTCACCAGGGCGGGAGTAAGTCGTAGCTGTCCGCGCGGGCGCGGGTTTGCTGCTGGACGGTCTTCTCACAGGCGCCTTCGCTACGGGCTTGCGGGCAGGCGGGCGGCGGGTAGCTGACGTGCGCCCGCGGGACGAAGATCCTCGGGAAGAGGTGTTTCTTTCGGGCGTCGTCCGGAATACTTCGCAGGAAAGCAATGTGGTGATCAGGAGGATGAAAATCGTACAGGAAAGGGATTGGGAAAGGTACTTCTTCATGCGTAAGCGAAATTGGCCTGACTACTCGGTTCAAAAATAGTAATTAATGTGTTGTGTTCGTCAGCGGGACGCTGGTTAATGGCCTGCACCGACGAGACGTCGGCACCGTCGTACTATTTTAACTGCATTAGGGCCGAAAAATTGTGACAAATATTGTGAGGCCCCCGCTTTGTAAGTAGCTTTGTCCCTGACGTTCATTCCTTTTAAATTAGCATTTGACCCCTGATGAAAATTATTTGTGTAGGCCGGAATTACGCAGAGCATATCGCCGAACTGAACAACCAGACACCCGATTCCCCGGTTATATTTCTGAAACCTGAAACCGCACAGCTTCGCCCAGGCGAGGATTTTTATTATCCCGAATTTTCAAAAGACGTTCATTACGAAGTCGAACTGGTGGTGAAAATCAACCGGGCGGGGAAAAACATCGAAGAGAAATTCGCTCATAAATATTACAATGAAATAGGGATAGGGGTGGACTTTACTGCCCGGGACCTGCAATCCGAGCTGAAAGCAAAAGGGTTGCCGTGGGAGCTTGCCAAAGCATTCAATGGGTCGGCTCCGGTGTCGGACTTCGTGCCGGTTTCGGATTTTGCGGATGTCCAGGATATCAATTTCAGCCTGGATGTGAATGGCGAGATGCGCCAGAACGGGAACTCGTCGATGATGATCTACCGCATCAATTACCTGATCTCCTTTGTTTCGAAATATTTTATGCTCAAAACGGGCGATCTCATCTTTACAGGCACTCCGAAAGGCGTGGGCCCGGTAAAGATCGGCGACAAGCTGACGGCCTCGATCGAAGGCAAGAAGATGCTCGAACTGTTCGTTAAGTAAACCATACTCGTCATATCACCCGGTCGTCGTACCGACTATTCAAGCACTTTTTCATGCGTCATTATTTTCGGGCATTTGTCCGTTCAGGATTGTTTGTATTGGGGTTAGCAGGTATTGCGGGGGGAGCATTGGCTCAAAAACAATCCTATCCGAAAGGTTATTACCAGTTCCCGATTCGTCCGGGTTTACCCAACTCGCTGGCCGGTGGCCTGGGCGATTTGCGGAGCAACCACTTCCATGCGGGCCTGGATATCCGCACGCAGCAGCGCGAGGGCTTGCCTGTGTACGCGGCTGCGGAAGGTTATGTGTACAAAGTGGCGGTTCAGCGCACGGGTTATGGTAATGTAATTTATCTCCGCCACCCGAACGGGCAAACGACAGTGTATGGCCATTTGCTGAAATTCAGTGATCCTCTGGCGACATGGGTGCGGCGGGAGCAATATAAAAAGCAGACATTTGAAATAGATCTTTTTCCGGAGGCGGGGCAGTTTACCTTCAAAAAAGGGGAGGTAATTGCGTTGTCGGGGAATACGGGCGGTTCGGTCGGGCCGCATTTGCATTTCGAAGTGCGCGATTCGAAGGATAACTATCTGAACCCGCTGTATTTTGGGTTTAATGAAATCAAGGATGTTACACCTCCCAAGTTCGTAAACCTGGCGATCCGGCCGATGGACATTAACGGCCGGGTGAACGGGCAATTTGATCGCCGGGTCTATACGCCGGTGAAACTCAAAGATGGCACGTGGCGATTGACTGAGCCGGTTTCCGCGACAGGCATCGTCGGCCTTGACCTCGTTGCATTTGACCAGATGACCGGGACCGGTTTTCGCTATGGTTTGCAGTGCATTGAAATCAAAATGGACGGGCAGGAAGTGTTTTCCTATAATATTGAGGTATTTCCCAATGCTTCGACCCGTGATTATAACAACCTCATCGACTACGAAACCGAGCAGGCAACTGGCCAGCGTTTTCTGAAATGCTACGTTCCGGACGGGAATCAATTCAATTTATATAAAACGAATGCGATTAACGGCAAGCTGAATATCGCGGATACTCTGAGTCATGAGGTGAAGGTTCGTATCTCGGACTCTTACGAAAACTTTTCTGAGCTGATATTCACAATTAAAGGAGAGCCTCAGAACCCGCAGCTTCCTGTGTTTAATACGGAGGTAAACCCGGAATATGTACAAACCGAAATCCGGGAGAATACGCTCGTGGTGAAAGCGAAGTTCTACCGAAGCCAGGACCCGTTCGCGATATTTTATATTAAAGGAAAAGAAGAGAAGAAAGTCCCTAACCTGTATGCAGGTGAATCAGCGGTTTTTTTGACCGATTTAAGAAAAGAAATGCCTGATTCGGTGAAAGTGGGCACTACTACCGTAAAGACCTTCCTGCGCAGTCAGGTGCTGCCCGGTGTTGCGTCGTCATTCAAGGACGCGAAATGGTCGGTTGACCTGGATAACACCAGTCTTTTCGATACGCTGTTTTTAATGGGCCAGCGGAATTTCAATGCATTAACCATTAATAACCGCGGCACGGCATTGAACGACTACATTCACGTCACCTTCACGCCTGAAAAAGCGCCTGAGGACAAGTCGCGCACTTATGTGTACCGTTATCTGAACGGCGATTACCGATTTCTGGGCGGTAAATGGGAGGGCGACCAGATCCGTTTCGACACCCGTGAGCTGGGTACGTTTGTAATCCAGGAGGATACCGTTCCGCCGCGGGCGCGCCTGGTCGAGCATAGCAAGCACCGCATACGCGGGTATGTGGGTGATGGCATGTCGGGGATCGCGAATGCCAAGGCAATGGTGAATGGTGAATGGGTTTTGCTGAATTACGATTTTAAAAAGGGCTATATATGGTCGGAAAAACTGGATGATAGCCAGCCATTTGAAGGAGAACTCGTGTTGGAAGTGACGGATAGGGCAGGAAATAGTACTATCTTGCGAACAGAATTGGTAGACCTGGTTGTTAAACCTAAGAAAACCAGAAAACGTAGAAGATAGATTATGGGACTACAAGTCGGTGACCCCGCACCCGCATTTTCAGTAAAAGATCAGGATGGAAACCAAGTAAAGCTGTCGGATTTGAAGGGGGAGAAAGTTGTTTTGTACTTTTATCCCAAAGATAACACACCTACCTGCACCAGTCAGGCCTGCAATATCCGTGATAACTACGGAGCGCTGCTGAAAAAGGGCTACAAGGTATTCGGGGTGAGTCCCGACAGCGAAAAATCGCACCAGCGGTTTATCAAAAAATATAACCTCCCATTTCCCCTGCTGGCCGATACGGAGCATCAAATGGTAGAAGCTTACGGCGTCTGGGGAGAAAAAACAATGTTCGGGCGCACTTATATGGGCGTACTGCGCACAACTTTCGTCATCAACAAAAAAGGGATCATTGAAGAGATTATTTCCAAAGTGGAATCGTCGAAACACACTGATCAAATTCTTGGAAAAACTGAATAATAATCAGTCATTTTACCATTCCGAATAGCAGGACATTTACGCCGCCTAAATCGTCCCGCACTCGGGTAACCCGATTAAGGACAGTCCAATAGAAAATAAATGAAAATGGAAATTGAACAATTAGAAAAAGTAGCATCCCAGGTTCGCAGGGACATCGTACGAATGGTACATGGTTGTCAGTCGGGACATCCTGGCGGGTCGCTGGGTTGCACCGAATTGTTGGTAGCATTGTACTTTGAGCGTATGAAGCTTAAAGAAAACGATGGTAAGGTTGTATTCGACATGGATGGCAAGGACGAAGACCTTTTCTTCCTTTCGAACGGCCACATTTCCCCGGTATGGTACAGCGTGTTGGCGCGCAGAGGGTATTTCCCCGTATCGGAACTGGCTACTTTCCGCAAGCTGGATTCCCGTCTGCAGGGACACCCTACCACGCATGAGCACCTCGAAGGTATCCGTATCGCGTCGGGTTCGCTGGGCCAGGGATTGTCGGTAGCACTGGGCGCGGCAACAGCTAAGAAATTGAATAACGACAAAGGAATCGTATATGTACTGATGGGCGACGGCGAGCAGCAGGAAGGTCAGGTTTGGGAAGCCGCTACTTTTGCGCCGCACCACCAGGTGGATAACCTGATCGCATTCATTGACCTGAACGGCCAGCAAATCGATGGCCCGACTGTCAAGGTAATGAACAACCGTGATCTGGGTGCCAAATATGAAGCATTCGGATGGGAAGTGATCTCTATCGAAGAAGGAAACGACATGGCGGCAGTGACGAAAGGCCTGTACGAAGCCAAAGGCCGTTTGGGACATGGCAGACCGATCATGGTGTTGCTCCACACCGGCATGGGCTACGGCGTCGACTTCATGATGGGCAGCCACAAATGGCACGGTGTAGCGCCTAACGACGAGCAATTGGCGGCGGCACTGGCTCAGCTTGACGAAACTTTGGGAGATTATTAATATCCGGACCAGCACATTAATGCGTGCGGTTTCACAAAACAGACATATCCAAAATGAAAAAATACACCTTCACTGAGAAGAAAGATACGCGTTCGGGCTTTGGTGCCGGAATGCACGTGCTGGGGCAGCAAAATCCCAACGTCGTAGCGCTCTGCGCCGACCTCGTTGGTTCTTTGAAACTTGAACCGTTCATCAAAGAAAACCCTGAACGTTTTATCCAATGCGGTATTTCCGAGGCTAACATGATCGGTGTTTCCGCCGGTTTGACTATCGGAGGCAAAATCCCTTTTGCCACTACTTTCGCCAACTTCGCGACAGGCCGTGTGTACGACCAGATCCGTCAGAGCGTAGCTTATTCAGGTAAAAATGTGAAAATCTGTGCTTCGCACGCAGGTCTTACTTTGGGTGAAGACGGTGCTACCCACCAGATCCTCGAAGATATCGGTATGATGAAAATGCTTCCAGGCATGACCGTTATCAACCCTTGCGATTACAACCAGACCAAAGCGGCTACCATCGCGATTGCCGACCATGACGGACCAGTTTATCTGCGTTTTGGTCGTCCGGTAATCCCTGTTTTCACCGATGCCGACCAGAAATTCGAAATCGGTAAGGCATGGATGGTAAACGAAGGTACCGACGTGAGTATCATCGCTACCGGGCACATGGTATGGGAAGCGATTCAGGCTGGCGAAATCCTTGAAGCGGAGGGTATTAATGCGGAGATCATCAATATTCACACCATTAAGCCGCTGGATGAAGAAGCGATCCTGAAATCGGTTGAGAAAACAGGTTGCGTGGTGACAGCTGAGGAGCACAACCGCATTGGTGGTTTGGGTGACAGCGTGGCGCAGGTTTTGGTTAAAAACAAACTCGTTCCGCAGGAATACGTAGCTGTAAACGACAGCTTCGGAGAAAGCGGTACGCCAGCGCAATTGCTCCAAAAATACGGTCTCGACGCGAAACACATCGTTGAAGCCGCCAAACGCGCGATCGCAAGAAAATAACATTCTGCATTGTCATTGTGCCGGATCGCATCGTGTCATCCTGCAAAAAATGCATCGCTTTTCTCGTCGACTCAAGTCGACGGAATCGGATTAAAAAGCATGTTGCGTTATTGAGTGCCGAATGTCATCAAGACATCTCACAAGAGAATGCATCGCCTTGCCGTCGACTTAAGTCGACGGGAATTGATTAGAGAATAGATAAGATTGATCAAATCTGAATATTCATCAAATCAGATTAATCAATAGATTAGATTGAATTGAGCTCTGGGAGTGCAAAATGCCATTTTTGCATTCTCAGAGCTCTTTTATTTGTCCTGCACAAAAAAATAAACTATTATTGATCGGCGTTGACTTCGGGCCCCGGTACAATTATTGGTCACGCGGATTTCCCCTGTAAAAAACGATCAGGTTAATACTGATTAAATGTCCGACGAAGAATTACTATCCCTATTTGAAAATCCCGAAACGCGAAGAAACGCTTTCAATCAGCTGGTGCGGAAGTACCAGCAAAAAGTATATTGGCTGGTAAGGAAGATGGTGGTGGATCATGATGATGCCAATGACATTACCCAGGATGTTTTTATCAAAGCATGGAGCGCGCTCGAGAACTTCCGCGGCGACGCCAAGCTGTACACCTGGCTGTACCGCATTGCGAGCAACGAAGCCATTAACTTTCTCAATAAAAAACGGCGAAAATATTTTATCCCGATTTACGACGTAGAGAATGAGCTGAGCGAAAAACTGGAAGCCGACCCCGATGTGAGCGGCGATGCCGTTCAGTTGAAATTGCAGAAGGCATTATTAAAATTACCAGAAAAGCAGCGTTTGGTATTTAACCTGAAATATTTTGAAGATTTACCCTACGAAGAGATTTCGGAAATCACCGGAACGTCAGTAGGAGCGTTAAAAGCCTCATATCATTGGGCTTCCAAAAAAATTGAGGATTTTTTGAACGATACAGATTAAACTATTTGGATTCACATTAGTCAAACCTTCACAAGACAGGAAATATAAATAATCATGGACAAAAAACGTATACGGCTGGATGATCTGAAGAGGGAAACTCCCTTTTCCGTGCCGGAAGGTTATTTTGACAAGCTGCCGCAAATGATTCAGGGGCGGATCCCCGCGGAGCCCGTCCGTAAACCCCTCGTTAGCTGGTCGTGGCAACGCTCCCTCGGATTGGCGGCAGCGTCAGCATTGATTCTCGTACTCGTGTGGGTGACGGTACCAGAACGCCAGGGATCGCTGGGCCAGGAGCCTTTGAGCGATATCAGTAACGCCTCTATCATCAGTTACCTGGAAGACCAGGACATCAGTTATTACGATTTAAGCGAGCACAAGGTGGTCCAGAAAGCATTCGAATCCGATTCGACCGTGCTGAATTACCTGGACGGCCTGGAAGACGATATTCTTCGCCAGCAGTTGGAGGAAGCTATGGTTGGCCAAGAGAAGATTTGACCCTAACGAACAATCGAAATGAACTTACAAATTGAATTGAAACGGTATCGGAACACTTTTGCTCTTTTACTCCTATTCATCGGGGTTGCGTCTACGGCGGCCCAGGCCCAGCGCCGTTCTGAAGAAGAAATAAAGAAGATCCAGGACGCCAAGGTGGCGATCATTACCAACCGCCTGAACCTGACGCCGGAGCAATCCACCGGTTTCTGGCCGATGTATAATGAGTACTCGCAAAAGAGGCGTGAAATACACCGTTCGCAACGAAAAATTATTAATGACAAAAAAGCTGAAGGCCAAAACGACGAATCGGTGCTGAATAACCTCAAAGAGGTACAGGAACTCCGCCAAAAGGAGCTAGACCTCGAAAAGGAATACCAAAACAGGTTTTTGAAAGTAATTACAGCCAGTCAGGTGATCGAATTGTATAAAGCTGAACGTACATTCAACGACATGCTGATCCAGCGGTTGAAGCAAAAGAATTAAGTTAATCTGCTTGTCAACTTATTACAAACAGAAAGGCCCGCTTCCGTAGGGAGGCGGGCCTTCATTATGAAACAGGTTATGCTAATGAGCTCCCACAGCTTCCACTTCGCCGATACCACGTGTTTCCACGATAATATTGCGCAGCGGCGCCTGGTGTTTTTTGAAGTCCTGAATGATTTCGAGAACGTCGTAGTCGATATTCATTGATTTGGAGCCGTCGATCACCACGGTAGCGCCATCAGGCAGATTATCCAGCGTGGCGCTGATGCTTCCCTTGTTGAGGAACGTGACTTCCTCAGAGAGCAAAAGCGTAATCACATCGCCGTCGCGGTGCTCCTCTTTGATATAGTGGTAAGAATGTTTGTGGTTCTTTTTCAGGATGAAATAGATCGCCACTACCATTCCTATTCCGATACCTTTAAGCAAATCGGTGCTCAGAATTGCGATAATCGTCACTACAAATGGAATGAATTGTTCCAGACCAAGCTTGTACATTCCTTTAAACAGTTCAAATTTGGCCAGTTTATAACCGACCATCAGCAATATTGCCGCCAACGATGCGAGTGGGATGTAGTTGAGGTATTTTGCAATAAAAACTGCCGAAATAAGGAGGATCGTACCGTGAATGATGGTACTCAGTCTCGTTCTGCCACCCGAATCGATGTTGGCGGAGCTGCGGACGATTACCTGCGTTACCGGCAACCCGCCCAGCAAGCCTGAAACCATGTTACCTGTACCTTGTGCGATCAACTCGCGGTTGGTAGGCGTGGTACGCTTGAATGGGTCGAGGCGGTCGGTCGCTTCCACGGAAAGCAGCGTCTCAAGGCTCGCAACGATAGCCAACGTCAATGCCACGGTGTAAACCTCAGGCTTGCTGAATGCGGAGAAATCAGGTGTTTTAAAGAAACTAAAAAACTCCTGCGCACTCGAAGCAACCGGAAGCTGCACCATATGCTCGCCGCTCAGTACCCATTGCGGTGCTACCGAACCAAATACGAGGTTCAGGATCACCCCTGTCATGACGACGAATAAAGCACCCGGAATATACCGAAAAAGCTGAATGCGCTTCATGAACGGCTTATCGAACAGGATCAGCATCGCGAGCGAAATTGCTGAAATGATGATTGCTCCCGTGCTGTTATATCTGAATGAATACCAAACCTCCGTGAAGGTATTGCGGCCGTCCTTCTGTGCAAAGGCTTCGTCGCCCATGAAATCGGCGTCGTAGCCGAATGCGTGCGGTATCTCCTTTAAAATAAGCGTAATACCAATGGCTGCAAGCATTCCCTTGATCACCGACGAAGGGAAATAGTAACCGATAATACCGGCTTTGAGGAAACCGGCGATTATTTGCAGAGCACCCGCAAGCACTACCGCAAGCAAAAATGCCTCGAAGCTCCCCAGAGTATCGAGCGCGTTGAGTACAATCACAACCAGACCCGCTGCCGGACCTGCCACACCCAGGGAGGAGCCGCTCAGCGAGCCTACTACGATTCCGCCTACAATACCGGCAATAACACCCGAAAAAAGAAGATCGGAGCGCCCGGTCGAGGCTAGCGCAATACCGAGGCATAACGGCAGCGCTACCAGGGATACGACAAGCCCGGCAGGTAAATCGTATTTGATATTGGCGAACAAACTTTTATTATTCAATGACATACGATTGATTCAATAAGGATCAAAAATTGGACTACTCGGAATGCAGAACCGCTAGTCAGACAAGCTGCGGTATTTCGAGACGGTATACGTCGTCGGCAAAGTTGCTGGCATCGATGGTTACGTCCAGATCTTTCAGAATGCCATTGCTGATATCGTACACCATGCCGTGCAATTGCAGCCTTTTACCATTCGCCCAGGCGGTTTGTACGATGGTTGTTTTGGCAAGGTCGCGTACTTGCTCCTGTACGTTGACCTCAACGAAACGATCGGCCCGTTCTTTCGGGTCTTCAATGGCATTCAGTTCCTGTGCGTGCAGGCGGTACACGTCTTTGATGTGGCGCAACCAGTTGTCGATCAGACCTACCTGCTTGTTGCCCATTGCGGTGATAACCCCGCCGCAGCCGTAATGACCGCATACGAGGATATGCTCCACGCCGAGTACGTTCACCGAATAGTCGAGTACGCTGAGCATGCTGATGTCCGTGTGGATCACCATGTTGGCGATGTTACGGTGCACGAAAATGTCGCCGGGCTGGGTGCCGGTAAGCTGGTTGGCGGGTACGCGGCTGTCGGAGCAACCAATCCATAGGAATTTCGGGGATTGTCCTTTCGCCAGGTTGGAGAAGAAATCAGGATTTTCCTTAGTTGTTTCTTCTGCCCACTTCTTATTGTTTTCAAATAACTGATTATAAGCCCTTATCATGATTTCTTGATTGGAATAATGGAATGAATAATACGAGGAACATGCCCGTAGAGACGCGGAAATACAACATCACGTCGCGATGGCAATGAACCCTAAAAAGTTTGGATGAAAGAAATCAGATTAACTCCGGAGGCGGAGAGAGCAGATTGCGGTAAATCTCGTTATCGAAATTCGCAGTATAGAAGAATGAGCTTTTGACCGGGATAAGTGTCACCGAACGGTCAAAATGGACGTTATGTGAAGTCAGGACCTGGTCGTCGTTCAGCTTTTCGACCTCTGTTTTTTCCTCGTTGTCGCAGGTTCCTGAATCACAAACCACAGATGCCTTTTCCTTGGCCAGCAGCAGACTGGCAACATCTGTGGCTTTACAGATGAGAAAGGCCGTAAGCAGTATGAGACAAAGTGTTCTGAACACGGGAAAATAGTTTTTTGAGAACCAAAATAACACTTAATGCCACTAAAACGTTCAGTATGGCACTTTTTAGTGTAATCTGGGAATGAATTTTTGTTAGAGCTCGGATTAAAATGAACAAAAAAAGGGTCGTATTAACAACCCTTATTTATTCGCTTTCCATTGCCTTTCATTGTTCTCCAACCAACGCCCAACCAGGAACGCTGAGGTCAGTAGAACTACATAAAACGCAATCATAACAATGGTCATCATCATAGTTGTACTCGATTATAATGCAATGTAGGATGAGCAAAAATAGCTAAAAAATGCTATATAGACTCGCTGTTCAACAAAAAATTAAAGTACCCCTTTGGTCGAAGGCATGAAATCCAGCGCTTTAAGGTCGCGTTTTACCGCCATTTTGATCGCCTTGGCAAATGCTTTGAAAATCGACTCGATCTTGTGGTGCTCATTGTCGCCTTCCACTTTGATATTCAGGTTCGATAGTGAAGTATCTGAAAATGACTTGAAGAAGTGGAAAAACATCTCCGTCGGCATCTCCCCGATTTTTTCTCTTTTGAACTCGGCATCCCAAACGATCCATGGGCGGCCGGAGAAATCGATCGCTACCTGTGCCAATGCTTCGTCCATTGGTAAAAGGAAGCCATAGCGGCTGATTCCGCGTTTGTCACCAATCGCCTGACGGTAAGCTTCGCCCAATGCGAGCGCAGTATCTTCAATGGTATGGTGCTCATCGATGTGCAAGTCGCCTTCTACGTGGATCGACAAATCGGCGCCTGAATGGCGGGCAAGCTGGTCGAGCATGTGGTCGAAAAAGCCGAGGCCTGTATGAATGTCGGAACGGCCGCTTCCGTCTAGGTTCAGCTCCACCTTGATCTGTGTTTCCTTTGTATTTCTTTCCACAAATGCTTTGCGGGAAGGCAGTTTCAAATGCTCGTAAATAGCGTCCCAGTCGCTGGTAACCAATGCGGTGGTTTCGTTCATCTGGTCGGTAATACCTTCTTCCGGCAGTTCCGAACGGAAAAGGATGGCTTTCGCGCCCAGGTTCACGGCCAGTTGCACGTCGGTCAGTCGATCCCCTATCACGTAGCTGTTGGCCAGATCATATTCATTTGAGAAATAAGCAGTGAGCATTCCGATGCCCGGTTTACGGGTAGGAAGATTATCTTCCGGAAAGCTGCGGTCGATATGCACATTCGCGAAACGGACGTCTTCACCTTCCAGGGTTTTGACCATCTTGTTCTGAGCGGGCCAGAAAGTGTTTTCGGGGAAAGAGTCGGTGCCCAGGCCGTCCTGGTTGGTCACCATGACCAGCTCATAGTCGGTTTCATCCGCGATTTTGCGTAATGCAGAAATGGCTTTGGGTAGGAATTCGAGCTTTTCCAGGGAATCTACCTGAAAATCGGTAGGAGGCTCAACAATGATCGTACCGTCGCGATCGATAAATAGGACTTTTTTCATTAAAGCAATGCTTATTTTCCCGCAAAGTTCGCAAAGAAAGCCTAATTGAAAAGCAGTTGGGCACGAATAATGGTACGCGCGGGAATTTTGTGCGGTAGGAGAGCAGTTAGGAAATTGTAACTTTGCATTATAATCCGATATTAAAATGTTCACAGGAATCGTAGAAGCCATCGCGGAAGTGGTGAATGTCGACACGGAAGGGACTAACAAAACTTTCACTTTCCGATCAGACATTGCCAATGAGTTTAAAATAGATCAGAGCGTAAGTCATAACGGGGTTTGCCTCACGGTGGTGGCAACGGACGGCGACCAATACAAAGTAACCGCCATCGAAGAAACACTTTTGAAGACCAATCTGGGTAACCTCACGCCGGGCAGCAAAGTAAACCTTGAACGCTGTATGCCTGCCAACGGCCGTTTCGACGGTCATATCGTACAGGGGCACGTGGACCAGACTGCGACGTGTACGCAGGTGCAGGAGCGCGACGGAAGCTGGCTGTTTGACTTTGAGTATGATGCTTCTACCGGCAATATTACTGTCGAAAAGGGATCGATTTGCATTAACGGTGTGAGTCTCACGGTTTTTAATTCCGGAGAAAATACATTCCGGGTTGCGATTATTCCTTACACCTATAACTTTACCAATTTCCATTCGTTAAAAGCGGGAGACACGGTGAACCTCGAATTTGATATTCTGGGTAAATACATCAAGAGAATTCTCGGTTCGTATGCAGTTTAGCATATTGGCATCTTGGAATATTACGTTTATTTTTACCCGTTTATAATACCAAAAGCCCATTCAATACATTCATGGCCAAAATAAGTACACAATCCAGAACTGATCTTTTTATACACATCGGAATCATTGTCTCGCTGCTTTTGGTCCTCTTTCTGGGGTTTTTCTTCGTTTACCTCCCTTTTACAACCAATCATGGTGAAGCCATTACCGTGCCGGACCTGAAAAAGAAGAGCGTAGCGGATCTGGACGATTTTCTCGGTGACCGTGACCTGCGCTATGAGGTCGACTGTACTTTTGTGACCAACGTACCGCCATTGACCATCATTTCTCAATATCCATTGCCGGGGTCGAAGGTGAAAGAAGGCCGGAAAATCTATGTAACGGTAGTTTCCCGCACCGCGCCACTGATCAAAATGCCGAAGCTGACGGATATGACACACCGCAGCGCACAGATGTTGCTGAAAAGTGTGGGACTGGAAGAAGGAAATATCTCTTATGTGCCTGATATGGCGCAGAATGCGGTTTTGAGGCAGATGTATAACGGCAAGGAAATCCTGCCGGGTCAGCCGATTGCAAAGGGTTCAAAAATCGACCTGGAATTGGGTGAAGGGCTGGGTACGGCACAGTTTGAAGCACCGTCTGTGATTGGAATGCCATTGGATGAAGCGAAAATAGCGATTGTGGGGGCAGGGTTGAAAGTGGGACAGGTAATGGAAGTGCCAGCCGAGGAAGGTCAGGCGGCCGGCTCGATTGTGCGGCAGAACCCCGATGCGGGCAATAAGGTAAGAATAGGGGACGTAATCGACTTGTGGGTCACGCCGCAGGCGGCTGAATCGACGGATAATGAGAATCAACCGGAGCAGTAGAAAATTCTTCACACACAGGATTTTTATTTGGGTTTGTGTGCTGGCCATGGTGCAGGGCCAGGTTGCGCGCGCGCAATTACGCATCGTGCCGATCGATCAGGCCCGGTACAGCCATGGAGACGATGAGCCGGAGGCGCAGAACCTCCGTACACAGGCTTCATTGAACCTGCCTTTTTTCGATGATTTTTCGACTACTAAAACCTTGGCACCCAATAGCAAATACTGGATGCCGGGTAGCGGGGTTTATATCAATAACACGCTCACCAGCTCGCACCCGTCGGTCAATGTGGCAACATTCGACGGTTTGAATGTCAATGGTATACCTTATAATCTTGTGAACCCGTTAGTTCAAGGGTATACCGACACGCTAACTTCTCAGCCGGTTAATCTCAATGGCAAAGTCGCCGCCGATTCCGTTTACCTCAGTTTTTACTGGGCAGCGAAAGGTCTGGGGGAGCTGCCGGATTCCAGCGACTTTTTGCAGTTGGAATTTTTCAGCAAAGCAGGTGAATGGGTGTCCGTCTGGCGGCAGCTCGGGTATGAGGTGGATACGCTGTTTCACCAGCAATTTGTGGCTATTAAAGATGCGAGCTATCTGCATGATGCGTTCCGGTTCCGGTTCCGCTCTTACGGCCGGAGCTCAGGTCCTTATGACACCTGGCATCTGGATTATGTCTATTTGAATTCAAAACGGTCGGTCAAACAGCCGTACCTTTTCGATGTGGCCATGCGAAAGGCAGTCTCGAATATCCTGAAAAAATACACGGCGATGCCCCTGCGTCAATATCGCATCAACCCGGCGGCAGCAACGGCGGATTCTGTCAAAACCGATATTGTCAATCATTTCAACAACTTCAACGTCCTCACGAGCACCTACACGCTCACGGACGCGCAGCGCGGGACGGAGTTCGTCCGCAATGTGCAGCGCTCGATTGTTGTTGAGTCATTGAAGTCGCAGGTGTTGCGGGCTAAAATAGCCCCCGTTAACCCAGCCGCTCAGATCGACAGCCTGCATTTGATCAGTAAATTCTTTATCGCCACAACCGACACGATTCCCGGGGCGAATCTCAAAACGAATGACACCATCACCGCAAAAGCCGCATTGACGGATTACTTCGCCTACGACGATGGTAGTGCCGAATACGGGGTGCAGGTGAATCAGAAACTCGGACGTGTTGCTGTGCAATATGTGCTTGCCAAGGCAGATACAATCGGCGGGGTACGGATGTCGATGGTTTCATTCAACAAGGATATTTCAGGACAGGGCTTCACGATTCAGATTTATAGCAGCAAAGGCGGCAAGCCGGATCAAGTGATCGCCCAGCGGTCGGTTGCGGTACGCTACCCGGCTGTGCGTGATGGTTTCATCGACTACGCATTCGCGACTCCGGTCGCTGTATCGGATACTTTTTATGTAGGCTGGTTGCAGATCAACGATCAGCCGGTGACGGTAGGTTTCGACCGGAATTCGCTTTTGGGCAGGAATGTAGTGTATTATAATCTGGGAACTGAATGGGCGAAGGAGACATCGCTGAAAGGCTCGATCATGATCCGGCCATACCTGGGCAAAAAGGCGCAGGGAATTATTACAGGCAATGAGCCAGCCGATCAAATCAATGCTATTTTTTATCCCAACCCGGCCAGGGGCGAGGTGAGCTGGGATAGCAAATCGCTCAAAAAGATCGAAATTTACAGCACTGGTGGAAAGCTGGTACATTCTCTGGTGCCTGCGCGCGATCAACAATCAGCACCTGTTAACCATCTGAGTCAGGGTATTTATATCTTTAAGGCTATCGATGGGAAACGTTCTTTCGTACAAAAAATGTTAATCTCTCAATAGACCCAGTCGTCATAAATTTTTGAAAATATGGATATTACCGTTGAAGAATTGAAGGAGCGTCTTGAAAAGGGCGAAGATTTGCACTTTTACGACGTTCGCGAAGAGCACGAATACGAAGAGGATAACCTCGGCGCGATACTGATCCCTCTTGGCGAGTTGCCCGATCACCTGGATGAGCTGGAGCCGTTGAAGGATGAGGAAATCATCATTCACTGCCGTTCGGGTGCTCGTAGCGGTAAAGCGGCACGCTACCTGGAATCGCAGGGTTTCTCTAATGTACGCAACGTACTGGGAGGCATTCTTGCTTACCGCGAGCTGGAAGATTAAGACTTCTTCATTTGACGGAGCATCGGCTCCGTCAAATGCCTATTGCAAACCTGTCTGTTGCCGCACATACTCCAGAATGTGGTCGTATTTGTCGGGGTGAAACCACTCGAAATTCCCCTGATGTCTGAACCACGTAAGCTGTCGTTTGGCATATCTTCGTGAGTTCTGCTTTAAAAGGCGCACCATTTCCTTTTCATCATACTCGCCATCCAGATAGCTGTAAACTTCGCGGTATCCGACAGTTTTGAGCGCGTGGTGTTCACGATATGCGATCACGCTTTTTGCTTCTTCCATTAGTCCCTCTTGCAGCATTACATCCATTCGTTGGTCGATTCTCTGATAGAGTTCAGCCCGGTCGCGGTCCAAAGCGATATTAACAGGTAAAAATGGCCTGTTTCGGGCATTATTTAGTTTAAATTGACTGATAGGCGTGCCGGAGGTATAAAACACCTCCAGTGCGCGAACGACGCGCTGAGGATTGGCTAGCTCTGTGGTAGCGGCGAAATCGGGGTCGATCCGGCGGATTTCCTCTTGCAGCGTGGAAAGCCCGTTATCGTTCAGCTTCTGCATAAGCGATTCCCGTAGCCCCGGGAGAGGGGCGGGCAGGTCGTCGAGGCCTTCCAGTACTGCTTTGACATAAAAGCCCGAGCCGCCTGTCATAACCACTATATCATAATCCCGGAAAAGCACTTCGAGAAGGGCTAATGCATCGCGTTCGAAATCTCCTGCACTGTATGCTTCCGAAATAGAATGAGAATCGACAAAATGGTGCTTCGCCTGCATCAATTCTTCGGGCGTAGGCTTTGCTGTGCCAATACTCAGTTCGCGGAAGAACTGACGCGAGTCGGCGGATATGATTTCAGTACCGAGGTCCCGCGCAAGCCTGATCGCCAGTGCTGTCTTTCCTACCGCTGTGGGTCCCGCTACGGTTACCAGATATTTCTGTGGGCTATTTGGCATTGTGCCGTTTTTATTTGAATTTTAATCGGTACAAAAATAGAGATATGGACTCCACTACACTATTTTTTTTGATCATTACCCTCATTGCCGGTGGCCTGGCCGGAGCTGCACTCAATACCTGGTTGCAGGGCAGGAAGTCGAAGAAATATGTGTCTACACAGGAAGCTTCCGTATTGATCGAACGTATCGAGAAGGTATTTAAAGTAGTAATGGCCGAAGGCTATTTTACGGAGATTTATAATTACCAGAATGACAAAAACATTTGGAATCTCATTAATGATAAAAAGAAAGCCTTGATTATCGCGAAGGCCAAAGTGCTGGTGGGATATGATTTTAGCAAAATGAAATTCCACCGACCCGATGGTGAGCGCAAATTGGTAATTGATTTCTTCCCCGCTCCGGAAATCCTTTCTATTGATACTGATTACAAGTTTTATGACATCGAGCAAGGCTGGCTCAATCGTTTTCACAGCGACGATTATACAGCCATTTTGAATGAAGCCAAGCAAACAATGAACGACAAAGCGATGGAAAGTGACTTGCCTCGCATTGCCGGTAATCAGGTACAACTCATGATCTTTCAGTTGGCCGCCTCTATGAACTGGTCAGTTGAAATGAAACTTCCGGATGGTAATGTGGCAATGTTGCGTGAGTTTACACACTACCGTACACTGGAAGCACAAATTGATTCTTTGGATGCCCGAAAGGAATAGTTAATTTTTTTATATAATTTATGCGTTATACGCCTCTGTCCTCGTCAGAACAGGCTTCGTCTGCGTATTGACTCATACAGTTTTTCAATTAATCACTTTCTAAACTTTAACAGTTATGCTCAAAAAATTATTACTATTCGCCTCTGTGGTGTTAATGATCGCTATGGTAAGTTGCAAGGGGGACGACGGAGCTGTCGGTCCGGCAGGTGCGACGGGACCCCAGGGGCCGGCTGGGCCGGCTGGACCTGCAGGTAAGGATGGAGAAGACGGAGCCGGCAGTTCGGCAATAATCCTTTCAACGGGTCAGGTCGATACAGACAGTACGGGCGGGTTTATAATAGGTCAGGACAACCTTACTGCGGAAGAAGATTCGGCTTTGAGCAAATCTGTTGTATTGGTCTACCTGAAATCTCAAAATGTTTACTGGCCGATGCCTGGCCTCGTCCTTTTCGCTGGCAACAAGTATAGCTCGTATACCTTTGTGCATGCTGTTCAGAATAAGACATTTTTTGTTGAGTTGTTGCCTACCAACTGGAGTGAAGATCAGGACGAGGCTCCTAAAAGAACTTTCCAAGATATTCGCATCGTTGTCGTTCCTGGCGAAGTTGTAAATGTAGGAGGACGTTTAAATGCTGAAACACTGAAAGATTACAACAAAACAATCGCAGCACTCGGGTTGACGGATACACAAGTGAGAATGGCAACCAAATTGAAATTGAACCTGAAAAGAAAATAATCAATTCAGCAGGTTAACGAGAAATCTATCAATTAATAAGAAAGGTCAGTTGGAACGGATAATCCCGTTATAGCTGACCTTTTTTATTGCCATGAAAAGCTTTTGAAAGGTGAACGGCATAAGCGAGATGAAAGCGCATGAGCTGTCGTGCGGCGATATAGCACAAACAAAAAGAGCTTCCAAGTGGAAGCTCTTTCGTATTTTGATATCTGTTATTCTTAGTATTCCCAAAGGCCGTGTTCCAGTTCCATCAGTTCCTGCTCGTAGTTCAGGGATTTGATCAGGGCCTCTTTTTCTCCATTGTAGATGTCGAGGAATGCCTTATCGTTGGCGTTAGAGAACTTGGTAATCCGTCCATAGAACAAACGAAGGTCGAAGGCATCTGCCAGGTTCTTGTTTTGGGCGGTATTGTGGGTATTATACCAGATATATTTCTTAGGATCGCTTCTGAAAAGTCTTTCAACGTCTTTCCAACGGAAAGAGGCTACCGGCAATTCAAGTCCTGTTGCAGTCTGGTCAGCAGGGAGAACGATCGTCAGCGTCTGGATGTCGGTATACAGGCGTGAACGTTTCTTGTCGAAAATCCAGTCTTCCTTCACTTCCAGAATGCTCAACTGATCGGGGAAATATTCTTCTTCTGTTGCAGCAATTTGCTGAGTTTCGAAAGAAGTGGTATCCGGCTTTGGAGCTTCCACTTTTGGTTCTTCCTTGGCAACCTCAGTTTTAGCACCTTTTTTGGATGACTTTTTCTTAGGAGGCCCCCAACCGTCGTCTACCGGCTCAGCTTCTTTTTTTGTATCCTTTTTGGCACCCCAGCCATCGTCGGCGTTAGCGGCTTGTTTGCTAGGGTCTGTTTTGGCTTTCGTATCCCAACCGTCTGCTTTGGCGGGTTCTCCGAAACCTGCCGCGATTTCCTCGGCAGAAAGACCGGCAGTCTGGTTAGGGATTAAAACACGTTTGTGAAGTTCGTCACCCGTGATTTTAGTTGCGCAGGAGTCGTTTGTATAAGCATCGATCAACCCTGCTTTCGCCGCATCCAACAAGTAGCGTGTGATCTCATTGTTTTTAGAGAACATGGAAATGTTCTGCTTTTCTTTCAAATCGACCCGTCTCCAGAGCGTTCTTTTCATCATCACGTCGCCATCGGCGATGGGGCGCGACGAGAACTGATTCGCAGTCGAATCCTCTTTCTCCTGCGCAAATGCGGCAGTACTTGCAAGAGACAGCGACAGCAAAGACCATGCAATCGTTTTTCCGTTCATTCTTCTCATATCATACATAAAGTTGTATTGTCCAATCAACGACTAAATGCGGTGGATTAGTATAGCGGTACAGTACGAGTTTGGTTACCCATTTCTACCTCGCTCACAGCACCTTTAAAATTCTGACGCTCTACTTTCAGGATCGAGATCACATAACGGTCGCCAGGCTGCGCTTGCGATGCCAAAGAGGAGATTGAGCCGCCTCCGCCATTCAATGTTACGCCATTGATTCTTCTTGCACCACGGGCCAGGGAGATTTCAACTTGCGACACACGGAATTTGGCGTCCTCTGGCGAGAAGTTTTTGAAGCTCTCGTCGGGAACCGCTATTACCTGAATGCTTCTGGTACCGGAAGCAGGGGCGCCACGACGTTCGTCAAATGCGGCACCGTTTACACGTATTTCCAAAGAAGGCTTGGGAACACGGTTCACGCGGAAAGGCTCAGAGCCTAACACGTTACCAGCATTGCTTACCGTAATATTCAGGCTTGCTTTGTTAGGAACAATTGTGAATTTACCTTTTTGACCGCTAGGAATGATTTCTCCACCATCCGTCGAAAAGTTGGGTGCCCAAAGTGGCCCGAGTGCAGGGCTTTGGATGCTCAGCTTGTTGGCACAGCCCAAATACAATGGAGGCAGTGTTCCTGTTTCGATCTGGTAGGAAGGCTTCACTACGAAGTATTCCTGAGTCATTGTATAAGTAGTGTCTTTGCCGGATGGGGTAGGGATCGTGATCTGTCCGCGAAGCTCTCTTTTAGCAAGACCTTCCGCATTGTATCCACCACCTTGTGCTGTAAATTCGATGATACCCACACCGTTTTCAACTTTAACAGGCGATCCATTCAAGCTCATACGCGGGGTGATACCGGAAGCGGAAGCCGCGATGAACATTTGTCCTTTGAATTTGGTACCCGCTACGACGGTTTTCGCGTCGGCACTTACCATTGCCAGTATGCGGTCGAATTTGATATCCGCAGCACCTACTTTGCTGGCCAGGTAATTCAACACCTCGCCTTCCATACGGCGGATGTCGGTTTGCTTTTGGCTCAACACGGCCAACGCAGCAGCAACGGGGGTAGATTCGAAGTTAAGCTCTGCAAAGTCTTTGTTGCGCTGGTCTTTGTTGTTTTTTGCAAGATCGTCTTCACGACCATCCTGGGCCAGATTTTTAAATTTGTTGGGAGAAAATTTGTTAAGCTCTGCAGTGAAGGCGTTCAATTTTTGCTTCAATGCATACGCCTTACCATTCTTGCGAACGCCGATCATCAATTCGGCCACTTTGGTTTCTTCCTGTGGATTTTTGATCGCTCCTTCTTCGTTATAACCGGAGCCTGCATCTTTGATAATCTCATCTTTCAATGCGTTCAGTTCGTTCGACATATCCGAAGATAGCTTGCGCACCTGTTCGGCCTCTTTGATGACCGCTAGGTCCGCAGCGCGGTTTCCGGATTTCTCGACGGCGGCCTTGATCTTCAATACTGTTTCTTGATTGATTTTACCTGCCGCATCAGAGGATAGTTTCAACGAATTGTTCAGAAGGAGGAATTTTTCGATGATAGCTGAACTTACCTGCAATGCGAGCATTGCCGTAAGAACCAGATACATCATTCCAATCATCTTTTGACGGGGTGTTTCTTTTCCACCTGCCATATTGTTGTGTAATCAGTTTCAGTGATCAAATTATTTAACTAACAACAATGACTCTGTAACCCGGACGGGGAGTCCCAAAGGGAAATCACAGAGTCATCGCCTGGGCGCTGTTACGCATTGCCACCTCGCATTGCGGTCAGCATATTGCCGTAAATGCCATTCAATGAAGAGATATTGTTGGTTAGTCTCGCCATTTCGCTCTTGAACACTTGCGACTCCTTCGTGGCGTCAGCCATGTTCTCCATAGCGGCTGTCAGGTTACCATAGAAAGCGTTCATCGCTTTCAGGTGTTTGGTAGTGTCTTGCAATTCCAGCTCGTATACGGCGTTCAACGCACCCATGTTCTTAGTGATTTGCTGGAATTGATCGCGGTATGACTGCGCGTCTTTAGTGGCATCGGCCATCGAAGACATCGCGTTGATCGCTACGCCGTAAGACTTGTTCATATCACTGATTGCGGTTGAGGCAGTCTTCACATTTTTCGCGTAGTCATTTGTAGCAACTGTCGCGTCGGTAAGGTCGGTGATTTTGCTTACTGTTTCAGACAAGTTTCTAAAACCTTTGCCGAGGCTGTCGAAAATCTCGGGGGAGATTTTCGCATTGTCCAGCATATTATCCAGTTTGGCGGTGATGTTACTGCTCGGGGCTGAGCTTCTTGAAATGGCTGGGCCTGAATAATCGTCGGCGAGTTCGGGATACACACGGGTCCAATCCGGCTCTTTATCAACCGATTGGGTAAGCGTTTGCAATGCATAAAGCAAGAAGATCAGAACCTCGGTTCCAAGACCTGCCGTTAGCATCGGGCCACCTCCGTCCCAGTGCTGGATTTTGAACAAAGCTCCTAAAATTACGACGGCAGCACCCGCACTGTATATTGTTGGTACTAGTTTATCCCAAAAAAAATTAGGTCCGCTACTCTTAGCCATGTGAATTGAAATCGGTTACAGTGAAAAAATTATAGTAAGTAAAGTGTTGGATTGATTCGGTCTGATCGTAAAAAAGAAGCAGAGTAAAAACGCTGCTTCTTTTAAATTGAAAGTGTTTTTTAGCGACGACGGGCACGGGCTCCTCCGCGGTCGTTTACATTATCCATTACACAACGGAAGCCGATGAATGCACGGGTTTCTGTTTCAAACTCGTAGGTACGGGTACCGGTCTGCAGGTAGTAAGCGATATCTTTCCAGGAACCTCCTTTTACCACTTTGCGTGGCTCGTTAGGGTCGTTGTATTGTGGGTTCATATCCCATACAATCGCTGTCGCATTGTCTGTGTAGGCATCTGAAGTCCATTCCGCTACGTTTCCAGCCATATTGTACAACCCGAAGTCGTTAGGGTTATAAGCGTTTGCAGGGCCGGTGTAAGGATATCCGTCGGCATCGTAGTTACCACGCTGAGGCTTGAAGTTTGCCAGGAAGCAGCCTTTTGCATTCATGGTGTACGGGTTACCCCAGGGATATTTCGCCACGGCACGTCCACCTCTTGCAGCCCATTCCCATTCGGCCTCTGTCGGCAGACGGAAACCCGTTGAGTTGAACTGGCCCTCCTTGTTTTGGAAATCGTGAAGCAGGTTGGTGCGCCATTTCGAGAAGTAAGTTGCAGCAATCCAGCTTACGCCTACCACAGGGTAGGTATCAAAACCAGGGTGCTGATAATAGTATTCTACGAATGGATCTCCGTTCGAATAAGCAAAGTCTTTTTTCCAAACGGTTGTATCAGGGTAGTACTTGGCCATGATTTCCTCCTCACCGAGTACGGATACGGAGTCAACCAGCAACGCGTTCACGAACTGACGATACTCGTTGTTGGTGATTTCAGTGTCATCCATGAAAAATGAACTGATAGTCACCCGGCGGTTCATGTTGTTCATGGAGGAAGCGATGTCTTCGTCAGCCTGGCCCATCACAAAAGAACCCGAGGGGATCACGACCATCCCGGCTGGTGTTGTCTGCTTGAATCCCTTGCGGGCCGTAGCAGTGATTTCACCGTTTTGAATACCGCTTTCTTCTTTTCCTCCCTTGCCAAACTTGCTCTTAAGAAAACCGCAGCTTTGCAAGAGCATTAATGCGGCTACCAGAAGCAGGCTTTTGACTCCATCCCGATAGAACACTTTCACATTCATAGTGGTTTTGTAAATTTTGATAATAAAATGCTAGCCTAAAAACGTCAACGAATGATATCTAGTATACTTGAATTAAAACAAAATGTGCACATCTGTCAGAATAAGAGCTGCTGGATTTCGGTGCCGAAATCTTCACGGATCGACTACTAAATCAGGTGTTTATCGACTTAACGTAAGAATAATGCAATTGGTATGGAAGCCGAACATTTTACAAATATAAATCAAAGTTTCGCAAACTGATTCACACGAGTTACCAAGAGGTTTGCAAAAAGCGTTGATTTGACATCCAAATCTTGGATTTTTAATAATTTGATGATAAAATATTACTATATCCGATGGTATATCCGATGGCGTTTAGGCGAATTCATTAAAAACGGAACCGCGGCGTACGGATAGGCGCCTTTTTGCCAAATTTAGGCGAAGGCAGGGCGTACGAAAGCATTACCTCGAAAGAAGAAGGTGACTTTGTTTTATTACCGCCGACCACCATATCATACGCGCCGGAGAGTCGCAGAGATTGATCAGCGAGCAGGTAAATACCGCCCATGATGATGAAGTACGTGTCCTGTTGTCGGTAAGTACCGCCTATCCAGTAACGTTTATTGTACGTCAGTGTAGCTCCACCTTCCACCGAAACGGTGTTAATGTCCGATTTGACGAGTACGATCGGCTGGATATCCAGTAGGTAGCCGAGTTCGAGATTTACACCTGCATTGAAATACAATGTACGCGGAAGTGGGTTCGTACCTGTTTCGGAGCCCAGTTGGTATTTAGGTTTCAGAAAATGGTTCAGCGAGAGACCTGCGTAGAATGTCTCGTTCTCATAACGTGCGCCCACGGAGAAGTCGGGGTTGATTTCGGCGATGGTACCGGTCTGGATCAAAGGGTCATCCGGATCGCGGGCGCGGAGCTTGCCGTAGTCAATGGCCTGGCGGAATAAGCCCGCACTGACGCCTACTCCTAATTTGCCACTACCTAGCGGTATATGGTATGCAGCAGTAAGCTTGAAATCCTGATCTGTCCTGGGGCCGCTTTTGTCGTTCAATGCATAAAAGCCGATGCCGAAGTTTTTGAATGGCATGCTGAACGAAAACAGTTGTGTTGAAAGGGCGCCTCCCGGATCATCAATGTTAGTCCCCTGATAACCTGCATATTGTGTCCGGTGCGTGAGTTGGAACTTGGTCAGTCCGTCGGCGCCTGCCGCAGCCGGGTTCAGGTAAAGCTGGTTCAGCGAGAACAAACTGAACTGCGCGTCTTTTTGGGCAATGGCACAGAGCGGTAGGAAAAGCAATAACGCAAAGGGCCGGATATATCTGGTACTTCGAAGAGTAAAGGTCAAAGTCATGCCGCAGGAATAGATTTAAGGATCACGCTGATATGCTTTCGGATTTAGATTGATAACGCATATTGCTTAAAAAAATTGACATATACATGAAAAAGCCCCGGATTTTTTCCGGGGCTTTTCGTACTTTTTGTAAAGCTTTTTATACGTTGTTCGCTTTGCGGATGTACAGGTCGAGCGCGCCTGTCATCGAAGGTGCATTCGGGAGCGGAGCCTGGATGTCCAGGAAAAGCCCGGCGTCTTCTACTGCCTTCGCAGTGGTAGGGCCGAATGCCGCAATGCGGGTGTTGTTCTGCTTGAAGTCCGGGAAGTTGTCAAATAGTGACTTGATCCCCGACGGGCTGAAAAATGCGATAATATCGTAGTATACGTCTTCCAGATCGGAGAGATCGGACGAAACCGTCTGGTACATCGTCGCTTCCGTGAAGTGGAATTCCTCGGTATCCGCGAATTCAGGAATGTCGTTCTTTCTGACGTCTGAGCAAGGATAGAGGAACTTCTCCTTTTTGTGTTTGCGCATGAGTTCGATCAACTCAGCAGCGGTTTTGGTGCCTGTAAATATTTTTCTCTTGCGGATTACGATGTATTTCTGAAGGTAATTGGCAGTTTGCTCTGAAATACAGAAATATTTCATCGTAGCTGGTACTTCAATCCGGCCTTCGTTGCAAATACGGAAGAAATGGTCGATGGCGTTACGGCTTGTGAAAATGACGGCCGTATGGTCCAGGATGTTAACTTTTTGCTTGCGAAAGTCTTTGTAGGAAACTCCGTCGACCTGAATGAAAGGCCGGAAGTCCACCTTGATATTATACTTTCTGGCTAACTCGTAATAAGGTGAATTCTCGTCTGCTGGTCGGGATTGACTTACCAAAAGACTGGTTACTTTTTTAAGCCTGTCCTGATCAAAATTGATGGTATCACTCATGTATAATCCTCATTAGTTTATTCCCAACTCATGTTTCCTGACTACAAAGCAAACTTCATACTCACAATGAGCGGGATTATTTCGATGACACAAAGGTAAGAAAATAAATAGAGATTAATCAACGAGCCGGTCGGCTTGGCTACAACATATAGTGCGACGAACCGGGCGATATAGAAAAAAAGGAATGGCAAAAGGATGTATGGCCTGCTTGCTTCCAGCCAATTGATGTGGTTGGAGTACAAGCCGAAAATGGCCAGAAACACCAGTGCATAAAATAGGTACGAGGATTGTACTATTTTGATGAAAATAATGTCGACCTGTTTGTCCAGATTGAGCATATTCCCTGCCAGGACCATAAATATGTACTTCGCGTAAATCAGTAGGAAGAAGATCAGCGAAAGAATACAAAAGTCGCCCAGGATTTGCGCCGTATTTACTTTGTCGGAAAGTATTGTGCTGACGGAGAATAAGTTGAGTCGGTTGATCGACAGGTAAATCACTGTAAATGCCATCATCATCGAACTGATCACGACAAAGAAGATCACCGTGTTGCTATATGGTTTGTTAATCTTCGAAAGTTGGTCGCGCGGGTCGTTGTTGAAAAACTCAATGGGATTTATTAAACGGATAAAAGAAAGCGGGTTCAGATTGAAGATCCACGCATTTAATACCAGGATAATAATCAATGCAATTCCGGCAAATGTGCCGAAAGGTGTGAAAGTAATCGGCTTGATATTGATGAAGCCCGATCGTGCGGGCCCGATGGCCTCGGAATCGGTTTGCTTTTTTTTGTTGCAAATGATCACCGTTTTGTCGGCAATACCAGGGCTGCCGTACAAGGTCAGCAACAGTTCATCTTTGTGATAAAGGCGATAAAGGCTGTCGAGGCTGAGTTCCTGCCATTTGCCAGCTGCAATGCGGTTTTGCAATGCGCCTTCAAGAAACAGGTAGCTTTCGTTTTCGGAGTGTACAAGAAGCGAATATCTTCTGTTTTTTACCAGATCAATGTAAAGACTTGCGAAGCGCGTGCCTTCATTGACACCCTGAGAGAAAGGTACGTAGTTCTTGTACTGCTCGTTGTACACAAGCCAGTCGTCCTGGTAATTATAAACCGGGAAGAACTGACCCGGCGGGTTTACTTTTGCCGCGCCCTGTGCCAGTGAGCCTAATAGGGTTACTGCCGTAAAAAAAGCCCAAAAAACAGCCGAAAATATGGACTTCATTGGTACAAAAAAGGCTGGGTTTCCCCAGCCCTTTGATCAAAGTCAGTGAGCAATGATTATTTCTTTCCAAGTGCGAGAAGCATCGTTTCGCCGATCAATGCAGGTGATTCTGCTACGAAGATGCCCGACTCTTTCATAATTCTGATTTTCGCTTCCGCTGTATCGTCGGCTCCGCCGATGATCGCGCCCGCGTGCCCCATGCGGCGTCCTTTCGGAGCTGTCTGGCCGGCGATGAACCCTACAACAGGCTTCTTGTTGCCGGTAGATCTGATGTATGCAGCAGCATCTGCTTCCATGCTTCCGCCGATTTCACCGATCATCACGATCGCCTCAGTCTCATCGTCGTTCATCAGGAGCTCAACTGCTTCTTTGGTAGTAGTACCGATGATAGGGTCACCTCCGATACCGATGGCCGTAGTTTGGCCTAATCCGGCACGAGAAAGCTGATCTACCGCTTCATAAGTAAGCGTTCCGGATTTAGAAACCAGACCGATCGTTCCTTTTTTGAAGATAAATCCAGGCATGATACCTACTTTACATTCTTCGGCGGTGATGATACCCGGGCAGTTAGGGCCTATCAAGCGGCAGTTTTTGCCTTTGATATACTCTTTCGCCTGCATCATGTCCTTGGTTGGGATACCTTCGGTAATACAAACAATAACGCCGATACCAGCATCAGCAGCTTCCATGATCGCGTCGGCAGCGAAAGCCGGTGGAACAAAAATGATCGAAACGTCTGCACCGGTAGCGCGTACGGCAAGGTCAACTGTATTAAAAACAGGTCTTTCCAAATGAGAAAGCCCACCTTTGCCAGGCGTAACACCACCTACGACATTCGTACCGTATTCAATCATTTGCTGGGCATGGAACGAGCCCTCCGAACCGGTAAATCCCTGAACTATAATCTTGGAGTTTTTATTAACTAAAACGCTCATGTTGGTAAATCAGTTTTTTCGGTAAAAGTAGGACGAAAAGCACGAAGTAGCAAAATGTAGGCATAATTTGTAAATTGCTTTTTTGACATCATGATGGCTGTTTATGAACCTATTTCTGAATCCGCATATATTTTCTAACCTCGTTTTGGCGATCACCAGTTTATTTGTCTTCTTCCGGTATTTCAGGCAGCAGCCCGTTCTGATCAGGTGGCTTTGGGGCATTTTCTTCACGAGTATTTCACTCGTAGCATTTACCGATCTGCTGTTTTACGCCGGCGTCGAAGGGCTCGGGATGGCTCATGAAATATTCGAAGCGGGGGAAATGACGCTCGGTGCGCTGTGCCTCGTGACGGCCTCGTGGTGCCTCATAATGCGGTATGAAAGCGGCTCTTTCCTGTTCTATTCCACGGTTGGGCTGGGTGCACTGCTGTTTTACTGCATTACCTGGTTCCGGGTCGAATATGTGGGGCTGATCATCAAAGCATTTTGCATTCTGGTTACATTGCTCATCTCTTGCGTGGGCCTGGCAAACCGCCAGAAGAGCGCATTATGGACGTTGTTTTCGATGATGCTGCTGGCGCTATCGACCAAGTCGGGGAAGTTGCCGCTGCCGATGGACCCGGTGGATATCAACCACTATATGATGGTGTTATCGGTCATTTGCGTCGGAAGGGCTGTGCGCGACCAGTATAAGATCCTCTTTTAAGTTCAAACAATTGTTAATGCATTGCATTTTTCAGCACACGTGTCGTAACTTGCGCCTGTTAATCTTAACCAACACAAGTTTACTAATACTCAGAATATGAAAAGGACCAAGTATGGCGTAATGCTTCTTGCCTCAGTTTTGGCTTTCGGAGCAGTTACATTGAACCCTGTTTCGGCTAAAACATCTCCTGCCAAAGAGGTAGCAAGCGATGTGAAGCAAGCTAAGACGATCGTGATCAAAGGAAGTGATGCAATGCAGTTCGACCTGAAAGAGATCAAAGTGAAGGCTGGACAAAAAGTGAAACTTACGCTGACTCACTCAGGTAAACTTGCCAAAGCTGCTATGGGCCACAACTGGGTTCTGCTGAAACCAGGTACTGATGTAGCTGCATTCGGTTCAAAAGCTGCTGCTGCAAGAGAAACAGATTATATCCCTGCTGCTGAGAAGACGAGCATTATCGCGCACACCAAACTGGTAGGCGGTGGCGAAAGCGACACGATCGAGTTCACAGCTCCTGCAAAAGGCACTTATACCTACATTTGCAGCTTCCCAGGCCACTACGCGCTGATGAAAGGTAGCTTCATCGTTGAATAAGCGAACCTGAAATTTATATAAAAGGCGTCACGCATTGGTGTGACGCCTTTTTAGTTTTATATCTCGGCGAGTTGCTTCTCGATGAGTTCGATCACTTCCGGCCTGTCCCATTGCGAAGCGCCTACTTCCTGTGCGAGGATTTTTCCTTTATATATAATGTACGTCCGTGGAATTGCATTGCCATCGAGCTGGGAAGGGTAAGGGCCGGCATATTGGTAAAACGGCAAGTTGTAGCCTTTACGGGCGATGAACGGGTTTACAGTTTCTGCGTCTTCATCGGAGATGATGTAAAATGCGATTTTGCTGTGGTCTTTGTATTTGTTATAAAGTGTCTGAATGCCGGGCATTTCCATGTTGCAAGGCCCGCACCAGGTTGCCCACACATTCACAAAGGCGATTTTGTTTTCGTCCATCGCCACTTCCTTTCCTGTGAGGTCGGTGAGCGGCAGATACACCGATTCCTGTACGACGGGTGCTTCCGCGACGACGTTCCCTTCCTGCGCCGGAGATTTGAAAAACACAAAATAGACAGCCGCCCCAGCCATTATCAGGAGCAAAAGGAGCGACAATTTTTTGGTGGTTGATGACATAACTGGTGTAGTTCTGGTGACTGGATGTGGATACGAACCATTCAAAAATAGGGCTTTTCTTTTTTTGATGCTGATTCGGATTTTGAATACTTTTATACACTATTTAAAAAACATCGATTTGAGGAAAAGGTTTACATTCATGAGACTTCAATTTACTGGCATTTCTTTTCTCCTTGCGCTTGCCTTCTATTGCCCCGCCTCCGCCCAACGTTCAGCTGCCGAATATTTCGAAGACGGTAATACCAAAGCCGGTACGGGTGATTTCAATGGCGCAATGCAGGCCTATACCACGGTAATTTCCATGAATCCCGACCATGCACCGAGCTATTTCAACCGGGGGCTCGCCAAAGCCAACCTCAAAGACTACCGCGGAGCGATGCAGGATTATGACAAGGCTATCGAGCTGAATCCCAAAGAAGCTCTTTATTACCAGAGCCGCGGCGTGAGCAAAAGCCTGCAGGAGGACTACCGCTCAGCCATTGAAGATTATTCCAAATCCATCGAACTCAACCCGGAAGAGCCCAAGGCCTACTATAATCGTGGTGTGAGTTATGCCAAATTGAAAAATCACCGGAATGCTTTGGTCGACCTCGACCGCGCATTGGCGCTGAACCCGGACGAACTTGCGGCATTGTATGCGAGAGGAAATTGCAAACAGGACTTGCAGGAATATGCCGGAAGTCTCGCCGATTTCACACGTGTGATCGAGCTCAGTCCCAAGCGAACGGGTGCCTACGCGGGCAGAGGGCTGGCGAAACTCGAACTCGGCGATTACCAGGGGGCCGCCGCTGATTTCACTCGTGCTATTGAATTAAGTCCCAACGAGAGCGAATATTACAGTAACCGCGGATTTGCCAAGAATAAAATGGACGATTTCCAGGGAGCTGTTATCGATTTTGACAAAACCATTCAGCTCGATCCTGAAAATTATAATGCCTATTACGGTCGCGGATTTGCCAAAGGAAAACTGAACGATCCGCGCGGCGCCATTGTGGACCTTACCAAAGCCATTGAAGTGAAGAATGCCTACACCGGCGATCCTAAGAAGAATGCATTCACCGGAAAAATCAACAAAGAGAAACTCGACGAGCTGCGCGACCAGGTACAGACGCACCTAAAGATTGAAAACCTTACGAACGAGCGCGCGGAGGCCTATTACGTACGCGCGATCGCGAAGTCGAAAGTAGGGGAACTAAAAGGAGCCCTGTCCGATCTCACTACTGCGGTAGAACTCAATCCTACCTATTCGAACGCCTATTTCTCACGCGCGGTGATCCGTTCTGCATCGGGCGATCAAATGGGGGCGGTACTGGATTTTACCAGTTCGATAAAGCTCCGCTCCGATTATCCGGAAGCCTATTATTTGAGAGGCATTGTTAAAAACAGCCTGGGAGAAATCAACGACGGCTGCCTGGATTTAAGCAAAGCGGGTGAGCTGGGGTATCAGCAAGCTTATAAGGTGATTGCGGCGTATTGTAACTAGTAGGCTGGTGCAAATCTCCTGATTTGCACATAATATATGAAGGCCTCCGGCCGGACCGTACCGCAAAGTCGTTTTGCAATACTGCCCGGCCGGAGGCCTTCGAATAGTTAGTCACGAAGGAAGCCCTTCGCGCCATTTATTAAGCTTTTTTCAAATTCTCGGCCACTTTATCCCAGTTCACCACATCCCAGAACGCTTTGATATAATCCGGGCGCTTGTTTTGGTAATGCAGGTAATAGGCGTGCTCCCAAACGTCGATGCCAAGGATCGGTGTTCCTTTAAAGTCGGAAACGTCCATTAGTGGGTTATCCTGATTGGGCGTAGAGCCTACCGCGAGTTTTCCGCCTTTGGCAACAAGCCACGCCCAGCCCGAACCGAAACGGGTGGTTGCAGCCTTACCGAATTCTTCTTTGAACTTATCGAATGAGCCAAACTGGCCATTGATCGCGTCGGCTATGGCACCGGTTGGAGCTGCACTCTTTTTAGGCCCCATTACTTCCCAGAAGAAAGTGTGGTTCCAGTGCCCCCCGCCGTTGTTGCGGATGGCAGCAGGCGCTTTGCTCACTGATTTGATGATATCTTCAAGGGATTTTTTCTCCCATTCGGTTCCTTTTACAGCATCGTTGAGATTTTTGACATATGCCGCATGGTGCTTGCCATAGTGGATTTCCATCGTCAGTTTGTCGATGCTTGGCTCCAATGCGCCGAAGTCGTAAGGAAGCGGCGTTTGTTTGAAAGGAGCGGTTTCGGCCGGTAGGGTATTGGAAGTTCCTCCTGCTGCAAATGATTGCTCAGCCAATGCGCCAACAGTGAGTGCACTGCCGGCCAGTGTCCGCAAAAAGTCTGTTCTATTCATAATAGTACATTAAGTGTTTAGTGTTAATCATAAGCCACCCGGCTTACAATGCTGCGGCCAAGCGTAATCTCGTCCGCATATTCCAGGTCTCCTCCAATGGGGATACCTCTTGCGATAGTGCTTATCTTAATGCCTGTGGCTTTCAGCTTTTTTTGCAGATAAAAAGCTGTCGTATCGCCCTCCATCGTGGGGCTCAATGCCAATATGACTTCCTGAACCGCCTCATCGCCTTCCTGGCTTCCAATCCTCGACATCAGCGAGTCGATTTCCAAATCCGATGGTCCGACGCCTTCGAGGGGAGAAATGATGCCGCCCAGCACATGATAAAGCCCCCGGTACTGATTCGTCGACTCGATAGCAAGTACGTCGCGCGTGTCCACCACGACACAAATGGTCGTCTGGTCGCGCTTGTTATTGCTGCAAATATTGCAAAGTACGTCGTCGGCGATATTGTGGCAGCGGGCGCAATAGGTGGTTTTGGTACGCATTCTCAGCAAAGCATCGGACAACGAGCGGGTTTGCTCTTCATCCCTTTTCAGCAAATGCAATGCCAGGCGTAGTGCGGTTTTTTTGCCTATTCCCGGTAAGCGGGAAATTTCGGCGACGGCTTCCTCAATAAGACGTGAGGGATAGTTCATGAGAAGATGCTGAGTGATGGGCCTGAATGGATATCAAACCCGTTTGTTGATGCTGGCAGTGTGATAGCGAGTAAGAGGTTCAATGCACCTCTGCTGAAATACCCCTCCGGCATATTTCGTTGCGCATCCTGGCCAGCTCTTCAAAAGAACCTTCCTTAACGGAGCATTTTCCTTTATAATGGATAATAATCGTGCATTGTTCGGCCTGCTCGTTGCTGTGACCACAAACTTCCATCAGCGTATCGATCACCCAATCGAAGGTATTCACGTCGTCATTGTAGATAATCAGCTTTTTAATGTCCGTATCTACGGTTTCTTCCAGAATTTCCAGCTCTGTTTCTGTGAGCGCTTGCATAACAACCAAATTTCTGTTTGATTAGCAAATCTAATTAAAAACGGAGACTATCCGAAGCTTTTAAGCGCCTTTTAATCCACTCCTGAATCCCCAAATACCCACTTTAATGAACCCTTATATTTCCCTGCTGATACTGGTAGTTTATTTTGGAATGCTGATCACGGTGTCCATTTTTACTTCCAGAGGCGCGGATACCAATACTTTTTTTACCGCCAACCGGCAGTCGCCGTGGTATCTGGTGGCATTTGGTATGATCGGTACTTCGCTGTCGGGCGTTACGTTTGTGTCTGTGCCGGGCGCGGTCGCGAATATCCAGTTTTCCTATTTCCAGGTGGTGATCGGGTATATTCTGGGTTATTTCGTGATCGGTACGGTGCTGATGCCGCTCTACTACCGGTTGAACCTTATTTCAATCTATTCCTACCTCGAACAACGCTTCGGATTCTGGTCTTACAAAACGGGTTCGGGCTTTTTCCTGCTCTCGCGCACGGTAGGGTCGGCTGTACGTCTGTACGTGGCTGCGCAGGTATTGCAACTCGCATTGTTCAAGCCGCTGGGCGTCCCGTTTGAAGTGGCGGTAGCGATTACGATATTCCTGATTTGGATTTATACATTTAAAGGCGGCGTTAAAACGATCATCGTCACGGACACACTGCAAACCTTTTTCCTCATTACCGCTGTCGTTCTGACGATCGTACTGGTTTCCGGCGAGCTGAATCTCAATGGGATAGGCGATATCTGGACGACAGTACAGAAAAGCGGGTATTCGCAAATCTTTTACTGGGATACCAACGATCCCAAGAACTTCTTCAAGCAGTTCTTTGCCGGTGTGTTCATTGCGATCGTTATGACCGGCCTCGACCAGGACCTCATGCAGAAGAACCTGACTTGTAAAAACATCGGGGAAGCGCAGAAGAATATGTTCTGGTTTGTGGTGGTACTCGTGATCGTCAATTTCCTTTTTCTGTCGCTCGGTGCATTACTTTACGTATATGCTGAGGCGCAAGGCATACCTACGACTTCAAAGACAGACGATTTCTATCCGATGCTCGCGTTGAACCACCTGGGGCTGGTGGTCGGGGTGACGTTCCTCCTGGGGATCACGGCTGCTACCTACGCCAGCTCCGATTCGGCACTTACCGCATTGACGACCGCATTCTGCATTGATTTCATGAACATAGAGAAGCGCCCGGAAGAAAAGCGTGCGTCGATCAAATTCTGGGTACACGTGGGCTTCTCGGTGATATTCTACCTGGTAATCCTCATATTCAACAGGATGAACAACAAAGAGGTAATCACGGCCGTATTCGACCTTGCCGGTTATACCTATGGGCCGTTGCTGGGTTTGTTCTCTTTTGGCGCGTTCCTGAAACGGCCCGTGAAAGATCGCTTCGTGCCGTTCGTGTGTATTCTGTCTCCGATATTGACTTACATCATTAACGACCATTCCGCCGAATGGTTTAATGGTTATAAATTTGGATTTGAAAGACTCATTATCAATGGCTTAATTACTTTTATGGGCCTCTGGCTTTTGCATGATCGCGCCGGGAAACGCTATGTGCCACAGCCATAAGTGTGCAGTGAATGTTTGATGCTAATTTGATATTCAAAAACCCTGGGAAAGGTTACACAATTCCAGGGTTTTCTCTTGCATATATTCAAAAAAATCTTAACTTTCTGATAAAATCAGGCGTGTAATTCATGCCACCTGATGGATGTTTTGTTGAAAGATTGAGTTCGGTTATTTATTTAACAAACTAAACTTTTGCAGTATGAAAACACTGTCAGTTATTTTACTAGGCATTGTCCTTTGTGTTTCCTGCAAGGATAAAGCCGCAGAAGAGGAAGCTGCCCGTCAGGCTAACCTCGAAAAGGAAAAGCAAGCCATTAAAGCAGTCATAGAGAATGAAACAAAGTCATTTTTCGCCCGGGACTACAATGCCTGGAAATCGAATTATGCACAAACAGATTATGCCTTCCAGGCTTGGAGTAACGATGACGGTACTTTCGATTCCAACGTAGGTTGGGCGGATATCAACAAGCAGGTCGGTAAGTATATTGCCGCTAATCCCGAACCGGTATCCAGCCACCCGATCGTGGAGCGGAAAAATATGATTTTCAAGTTTTACGATGATGACGTGGCCTATCTTACCTGGGACCAGTTCAACAGCGACAAATCCGAAAAGAATTTTCACCACAGTAAAGAGGTGAGGCTGCTCGAAAAGATCAATGGAGAATGGAAAATCGTGTGCGTGTCGGCATTCTGGGATTATCGCCACCCGATACCCGCCAGCAGGCTGCCGATGATCCAGAAAATCGCGAATGAAAGCAGAGGAAAAATTTGACCCGGTGCACACGTCCGCGTGCCGCTTTAATGCGTTCGGTTTCAGGCACAAATGTTCGGTTCTGAACAACCTGTTAAGGGATACGAAGTAGCTGTAAAATTTTTGAAAATAAATGTAAGCTACTCATCATCAGTGTGTTGAAAGCTGGATGTGTCAGACTTTGGTTGTTGAAAACCGGGTTTGGCACATCCTTTTTTTATTTAAAGTCAACTGTGCGATCGTACAGTACCAAACTTTAAAATACTTATAGCCATGAAAATCTCCATTGTTTCCATCCTGACCAGCGCTTTCGCGCTCACCTTGTCTTTCACATCTTTTGCGGCAGACAAAAAGAAAAACAAAGAAGAAAAAGAAACCGCAAGCGTGGTCGCTTTTGACGCAGCATTGTACAAAATTGGTGATACTAACAAAGTACGGTTGTCGGTTGATAAAAATGCCAACGAAAGACTGCGTGTGGTGCTGAAAGACAAAGCCGGTAAGATCTATTACTCGGAAATGTTCAACCAACGTGACACCAAATATCGTCGCGTGTTCAACCTCGACGAAATGAGCGATGGAACTTACTATTTCGAATTGTCCCACAAGAAGGACAAAAAAGTAAAGGAAGTGAATATCGAAAGCACCAGTTCCAAAATGATCTCGCTGCAATGAGCACGAAATCCATAAAAAATCCCGGTTTGACGCGCCAAACCGGGATTTTCTATGTCAATGCAATTCCTTTTCGGGGTCCCAGAAACACTGCTCCCAGTTGACAATTCGGTTGTTTTCGACTTTTACGCCCTCACTTTCGAGCCGTTCCTGCATCGTAGTAGGTGTTTCAAAAAGCTGGCTCGCGCTAAGCTCCCCGGCTTTGTTCACCACGCGGTGGGCGGGAATGCCCTGCTCCTGGTAGCTGTTACCCATTGCCCAACCGACCATTCTTGCACCGCGTTTGTTCCCAAGGTAGGCAGCTATTGCTCCATAGGAAGTAGCTCGTCCTTCCGGGATTTGTCTCACCACATCGTAAACGTCATTGAAAAAGTCATTTCCCTTTTTCATGTTCGTTGGCGCGGGCTTGTTGTCTCTCGTCGATTTCTTCGGAAAGCTGGCGGTACCAATCCTCCCCGTAAGCTCGGATGAGCGGGTCCTTGAGGAATTTGTAAACCGGGACTTTTAATTGCTGACCCAGGCTGCAAGCCGGGCTGCAAATTTCCCAGCGGTCGTAATTAAGCGCGTGGTATTGCTCGTATTTCGTTACCCTGATCGGATACAAATGGCAGGAAAGCGGTTTCTTATAGCTGATCTTGCCATCGTTGTATGCCTCTTCGATGCCGCATTTGAGAATGCCTTTCTGGTCGTAAATGGCGTAAGCGCATTCGCGGCCGTTGATGATCGGTGTTACGTAGTCACCGTCCCAATCTTTGGTCCAGGTACCCTCGGCAGCGATTACTTTTTTGCCGGCTTCGGTCAGGTAAGGTTCTACCTCGGGATAGATCTCATCAAGAATCGCGAGCTCATCCTCATCCAGCGGGGCACCGGAGTCCCCTTCTACACAACATGCGCCCTTGCATTTGTCCAGATTACAGACAAATTCCTGGTCTTCGATGTCGTCGCTAATGCACGTATTTTCAATGAGTATCATAATGGGAACAGCTTATTGCTGAGGTATTTTAAGTTTTTGTCCCACCATAACACTGTTTCCGGACATATTGTTTAATTTCTTGATATCATCCACACTGGTATGGTACGTTTGGGCAATGCGGAAGAGGGTTTCGCCTGGTGCAACGGTGTGCGTCTGGGAGCCTGATGGCTGGCTCACAGCCTCCGATTCGCCACCTTCACCTCGTTTTACGCGTAGTTTCTGGCCTGATTTCAGACGATCAGAATCATTTAAGTTATTCAAGTCGAGGAGTTCCTTAATGGAGATTCCGTAAGCTTTGGAAATACTGTAATAGGTTTGTCCGCTCTGAACCGTGTGAAATTCACTACCGGGTGTAGCGGCGAGCCTGGTTTCTTCCTTGATCTCCTCCGGTGTTTTGAAAGTCGAAGCGGGAGCAGGGCGTTCCACTGCAACTTTGGCCGGTGCAGCTTCTTCACCGGATTTGGACACCAGTAGCCGCTGGCCTGATACGAGGCGGCTTTGCGCAGAGCGGTTGTTGATTGTCAGCAATTCACGCAACGAAAGGTTGTACTTGCTTGCAATGCCGAAATACGTGTCACCTGGCTGTACGGTATGGTATGCTGGCGCCGAGGAGGCGGTAGCCGCATTCTTTTCTTCGTTGCTGTTCCAACGCGCCGGTTCCGTTTCTTTTTTCGCCGGAGCTTCGTTTTCTCCTTCCGCTGCGCGTTCCGCACGCATACGGGTGTATACAGAGCCGGATGATGCCGTCGTACGCGTCGTGTTCGGCGTTACAACCTTCCCGGGCGTACTGGATTTGCCAGCCGGTTTTTCCTCTTCAGCCGATTTGAATGTGCTGTTGGTGTCGTCCTGTGTGATGATCACAACGCGGTCGTTAATATTCGCCGTAGATGGTGTTGTTGCCGGTGCATTCGCTGCAGTTCCGGATGGTGTTTTGCCGGAAGGTTTATACAAATTGCCAGCAGTTTCGGCAGTTTTACCGGCTGATGAAGTCGTAGCGGAAGGTGCTGCAGCCACTGGTTCGGTTTCTTTTGTGGCGCCGCTTTCATTCTTTTCTACCAGAACCGGCGTGTATTTTTTACGTCCCGACGCATTGCTTGGAATATTACTGTTTGAGGCCGCTGGTGACGTCGAAGCCGACGCTGGCGCCTTTTGAGGCACAACCGATGTGCCTGCGGCCGCAATGATCGAATCCTTTTTGGCAGGTGCGGTAGGTTGCGGTGGAGCGATAATCTCGATTGGCTGTTTACGTGGGCGTTTTTTGTTCAGGAAAAGCACCTGGCCGGTCTGGATAGGGTAGTTGCGGCTGGTAGTACGGTTGAATTTCAAAAGGTTTACCAGGCGGATACCATATTGCTGTGATACACTCAGCCATGTATCGCCGGGACGGGCTACGTGCGATGGCGCGCTTGCCTTCTTGTGCTTGCGCGAGAGGTAATATACCTGGCCTGGAACAAGCGGCATGTCTGCTAGCAGGTCGTTGTAACGCATGAAGCGCGGCGTGCGGATACCTGCGGCTTTGGCCAGTGTTTTGGGCTTGTCGCCTACACGTGCTTCGATACCCGGGAGGCCGTTGATTTCGTAAAGTGTGGGTGAATTAGGCTCTTTCAGCTGAACAGCGGATTTCTTCAACACGGGATAACCGGTGTCTTCATAAACGGAAGCAACCGCCGTCTGGCGTGGCGGCAGTGAGAGCTTTTCGCGAACGGAAGCAACCTGATCAACTGGAACCGGCAAGGTAATGAGGTATTCACGGTCGTCGGGTACTTTGTCGTCGTTGAGCCATTTGTTATGATTTTTCAGCTCTGCAGCAGGAACACCCAGGGATCTGGCGATGTCATCAAGCGATTGTCCCTTGCCGTAGTCGGATTCCATCAAAACATAGGCATTAGGCGATTTATACCGCTCGATACCGGATTCCAAAGCAATTTTGTGGGCAAAAAACCGGAGCATATAGCGATCCGTTTTACCAGTAAGCGTCACCTCGCGAGCGTATGCCCAGTTTGCAGGAACCACCTTTTTTACACCGCCCGCGCCCTGGTAATAGGAGTACAGAGTCGTTACCCAGTTGTTGAACTGTTGGTTGTTCTTTTTCAGATACCAGGCGGCAGCATGCGTGGAAGAGCTGATGTTCTTCCTTTCATCTACATCCTTATCCACACGGAGGTTGAGCTCACGTGCGGTTTCCGGTTTGAATTGCCAGTAACCCACCGCATTGGAGCTCGAAACGACATCCGGACGGAAAGAGCTTTCCTGAACGGCGAGGTATTTGAAGTCGATAGGTACTTCTTCATCCATGAGAATGCCTTCCACGATAGGGAAGTGCATAATGGCGCGATCCATCTTTTCTTCCCAGAACTTTCTGTTCGACATCAGACTTTTGATGTCCTCCTCGATAATATTCTGCGCACTTCGGTCGAATTTGACGGTGATACCGCCGAAGGAAACGCTGGACGGGATTTCAGGGGCCTGTGCAAAAACTGCATTGCCGGTCAGCAGCAGGACGATAACAAAAGAGATGATGTTGTTAATGGAAGTTCTGGCCATAAAAAAGGTAAATGGTCGCCTGACTATTGAGTACTATAATTTCTGAAGAATCATCAACCCGTCGCGGATTGGTAGCAGCATGTTGGAAACCCGTGGATCTTCATGTACCATCCGGTTGAAATCCAGCAATGCCTGCGTGTCTTTGTCAATCTTTTTCAACTGCTGCACGACTTTGCCACTCCAAAGCACATTGTCGGCTATCAGGAAGCCCCCTGTGCGGGTTTTGTCGAGACAGAGGTTAAAATAAGAAGAATAATTGATTTTATCCGCATCAATGAAGACGATGTCGAACGTATCGGTGAGCGTGGGGATAATATCCAATGCATTACCGATACGATAGTCGATCTGGTCTTTGAAAGGCGTCTGGTCGAAATAGCGCCTGGTGAAGCTTTCGAGCTCCTCGTTCACATCGATGGTGATGAGTTTGCCGCCGGGATTGAGGCCTTCGCAAAGGCAAATGCCGGAGTAACCCGTATACGTGCCGATTTCCAGGATGCGGTCGGGCCGGATCATCCTGGAAATCATCGAAAGGAACCTTCCCTGCATGTGCCCGGAGAGCATGCGGGGGCTGAGAACGTTGGCGTGGGTCTCCCTGTTCAGGGATTTCAGCAATGCATTCTCTTCTTCCGTGTGGGCCGCGGAATATTCTTCGATTTCCTCTACCAAAAACTTCATTCGAATATAATATGTGCTAATCCCGGTGCCGCAGCCTGTCAGGCGTTGGCTACAATGCGTTCCAGATAAGTGCCGTAGCCGCTCTTTAAAAGAGGGCGGGCGATTTCACGCAATTGTTCTGCATTAATAAAGCCCATGCGGTACGCGATCTCCTCAATGCAGCCTACTTTTAAGCCCTGGCGCTCTTCGATTACCTGAACGAATTGCCCGGCTTGCATAAGCGACTGGAATGTGCCCGTATCGAGCCATGCGGTGCCGCGGTTGAGGACACCTACTTTCAATTTACCGCGTTCGAGGTAAACCCGGTTTACGTCCGTGATTTCGAGCTCGCCGCGTGGGGAAGGAGGGATCGTTTTTGCGATCTCCACAACATCGTTATCGTAGAAGTACAAGCCGGGAACCGCATAGTTGGATTTTGGTTCAGCCGGTTTCTCCTCAATGGAAATCACATTGTTGGATTTATCAAATTCTACAACGCCATAACGCTCCGGATCGTGTACCTGGTAGGCAAAGATCACACCGCCGTCGGGGTCATTGTTGGATTGGAGCAGGCTCGAAAGGCCCGATCCGTAGAAAATATTATCGCCCAGGATCAATGCAACTTTGTCGTCGCCAATAAACTCTTCACCGATAATGAATGCCTGCGCGAGACCATCCGGGCTGGGCTGCACCGCATAGCTGAACTGGCAACCCAGGCGGCTTCCGTCGCCGAGGAGTTTCTCGAAATGCGGCAGGTCGTGCGGGGTTGAAATGATCAGGATTTCGCGGATGCCAGCGAGCATCAGGATCGACAGCGGGTAATATATCATCGGCTTGTCGTAAACCGGCATGAGCTGCTTGCTTACCGCCAGTGTAAGCGGGTGTAATCTCGTACCGGAACCGCCGGCCAGAATAATGCCTTTCATAAATAGAGTTTCAATTGAGTAAAGAAATGGCCGGATTAACGATCCTGGTACATTTCGTCATAATATTTCTGGTAGTTGCCGGAGGTAACGTTGTTCAGCCAGTCCTGATTGGCCAGGTACCAGTCAACGGTTCTTTCCAGGCCTTCTGCAAACTGCAATGAAGGTTTCCAGCCCAGCTCTTCCGACAATTTGGTAGCGTCGATCGCGTAGCGCAGGTCGTGTCCCGCGCGGTCGGTCACGTAGGTGATCAGCTTGGCGCTTTCACCTTCGCCGCGGCCGAGCTTGCGGTCCATAATGCTGCAAAGCAAATGCACGAGGTCGATGTTCTTCCACTCATTATGGCCGCCGATATTGTAGGTATCGCCATTGGTGCCTTTATGGAAAATCACGTCGATCGCGATCGCGTGGTCTTCCACGAACAACCAGTCGCGGATGTTTTCGCCTTTTCCATAAACCGGAAGCGGTTTTTGCTGAATGATGTTGTGGATCATCAGTGGGATCAGCTTCTCAGGGAAATGGTTCGGGCCATAGTTGTTCGAACAGTTTGAAATAACAACCGGCAACTTGTAAGTATTGTGATAAGCCCTTACAAAGTGATCGGACGATGCTTTGGAAGCCGAATAAGGCGAACGCGGGTCATATTTGGTTGTTTCCACGAAAAATGTGCCCGGATCGTGGAGTTCACCGTAAACTTCGTCGGTAGAGACATGATAGAAGCGGCGGCCGCTGAAATCATCTTTCCATGCCTTTTTTGCAGCATTCAAAAGGTTAACGGTACCTACCACGTTCGTCATTACAAACGACATGGGGTCAGTGATCGAACGGTCGACGTGGCTTTCCGCTGCGAGGTGTACCACACCGTGGAAATCATTTTCGGTAAAGAGCTTGTCGATAAACGCCGCATCGACGATATCGCCTTTTACGAATGTGTAATTCGGCGCATGTTCAATATCGCGCAGGTTTTCGAGGTTACCGGCGTATGTAAGCGCGTCGAGATTGTAGATATGATATTCCGGGTGAAAGTTGACAAACCGGCGAACCACATGTGAGCCGATAAAACCCGCTCCTCCCGTAATCAAGATTTTTTTCATTTTTCAGCTTTTGAGTTTTAGTTGCCAGTTCCATGCATCGCGTAAAGCTTCCGCCATGGTTTTCTCGGCACGCCATTTCATTACATTATTTACTTTGTCGGATTGCGCGTAAATTTTCTCCACATCCCCTTCCCGGCGAGGCCCGATGGTGTAGTTGAGTTTCACGCCGTTTACTTCCTCAAAAGTATTAATCAATTGCAAAACGGTATAACCTTCGCCCGTTCCTACATTAAATACATCATAATAGTTAGTATCCGTTTGCGATTCGAGCAGGTCGAGCGCTTTCACGTGCGCTTTCGCGAGATCGACCACGTGAATGAAGTCGCGGATACAGGTCCCGTCCGGCGTATCGTAGTCGTTGCCGAAAACGGTAAGCGACTTGCGGAGGCCGGCGGCGGTTTGTGTAATGAATGGTACCAGGTTGCTTGGAACGCCATTCGGTAACTCTCCGATGAGCGACGTTTCATGCGCGCCGATCGGGTTGAAATAACGCAGCGAAATGGCTTTCAGGCCGGGGCGTGAATGCACGTGGTCGCGGATAATGTCCTCGGCGATCGCCTTGGTGTTGCCGTAAGGCGAGTTGGCCGGCAGGCGAGGCGTACTTTCGGTCACTGGCAGCTTTTCGGGTTGGCCATACACCGTACACGACGAGGAAAATACAAATTTATCTACATTGAATTCCTGGGCGGCGCGAAGCAGTACCAGGAGGGAAATGAGGTTGTTTTCGTAATAGTTCAAAGGTTTTTCAACCGATTCACCCACAGCCTTGTAGGCTGCGAAATGGATCACGCCATCGAACTTTTCCTTTTCAAACAGAGCCCTTACTTTGTCGGCATCATTGCAATCGATTTCGTAGAATGGAAACTCTTTGCCGGTGATCTTTTTGATTCCTTCTAAAACGTTGAGATTGGAGTTGTACAGGTTGTCGATAATGACCGGTTCGAACCCTGCATTGTGCAACTCTACAACGGTATGGGAACCGATAAAACCGGCCCCTCCGGTAACGAGAATTTTCATGCGTTATGCGCGTTTTTTATAGAAATATGGTGGTATAGATGGTCTTCAAAACGGGCGCTAACCCGCTTTTTTTCCGGGCAAAAGTAGAAAATTTGACGTCCATTAAAAAAAAATGTTTTTATTTATCCGTTGGTTGTAAAACGCAGATTTGAGGAAAATGAACCAGAAAGAAATCAAGGCACTGATATCCTTGCTTGATGATGAAGATCATGAAGTGAGTCAGCATGTTGAAGGGAAGATATTGTCGTTGGGAGGGACAGTGATACCTTTTCTGGAGACCGAATGGGAGGAGAGTTTCAACCCGATCGTCCAGCGTAAAATCGAGGAATTGATCCACGAATTGCAGCTCAGCATTATGATCGAACGGTTACAGGCGTGGAAAAACGGCGGCGGGCTCGATCTCCTCGAAGGCATGTGGATCATCGCCACTTACCATTACCCCGATTTGTCGATTGAAAAGTTGAAAACCACCATTGAACAGCTTTATTACGACATCTGGATCCAGTTTCAGGAGGAAATGAATGCGGTAGACCAGGTGAAGCGGATTAATAGCATTTTCTTCGGTGTGATGAACTTCGCGGCCAACACCAAGAACTTCCATTCGCCGACCAACTCGATGATCAACTCGGTGCTGGAAAGCCGCCGCGGTAACCCTATTACCTTATGTGTAATCTATTTGCTGATTGCGAGAAAGCTGGGAATGCCCGTGTACGGCGTGAATTTGCCTAACCTGTTTGTATTGACCTACAAAAGCGATAAAACGCAGTTTTATATCAATGTTTTCAACCGCGGGATTATTTTCTCTAAAACGGACATTGACCATTACATCGCACAGTTGAATATCAAATCCAAAGATATATTTTACCAGCCATGCACGAACCTGGAAATTGTGCAGCGCGTATTGCGTAACCTGATCCTGTCCTACGAAAAAACAAGCGAGCAGGACAAGATCCGCGAAATCGAGAAAATACTGAAATCGACGCTCGACGAGCTGCCCGAAAGCTGATAATCAGAGCGCGATGGCCAGGCAATGGCCGTCGAACCAGCGTACATATATATTGGAGGGAACTACGAGGTCTTCATCGGTGAGCTGTCCGCGCAGGAGAATGTCGGCGTTTTCGAAGGGACTGATAAAAATAGAATCCCTGAAACTGATCTTTTTCTTTCCGTAGAGTTTATACAAAGCTTCTTTCGCGCACCAGTACATGCACAGGCGGTCCATCTGGTCCTGCGCATGATCGTACTCGGGCGGGGAAAGGTATTTTTTGGAAGTACGCTGTAATTTCGGATCGGTCTTTTCCATGTCGATGCCCACGGCGGCGGTCGGATTAATGGCCACGGCTACGAATTCGGCGGTGTGGGTAATGGAAATGTGCGAATCGTTGTCGATGAGGAATGCCTTGCCGTGCTCGTCCTTGTGAATGCCCACGTAGTTGATGCCAAACTGCTCAGCCAACGTTTTGATCAGCATCCGGCTGGCAAGCCACTCGCGTTTTTTTTGCGGATGAGATATTTTATCGAGCTCTTCCTGGTTAAAGCCGTTACCCAGAGCCGTTTGAAGTTCCGCTTCGGTTTCCGTCAGTTTCCAGAGCAGTAATGTACTGCTGTCTTCTATCTTTTCGGAATGAACGAGGGGCATGGTAATACTGTTTGCTACAAAACTATCAAGATGAATATTCGCAAAGTAGATACTTTTTCCGGTCATAGGGACAGTGTTTATACAATTATTTCTGACGGAACGGACCACGGCTTTTATTCGGCGGGTGCCGATGGCTATGTAATTCAATGGAACCTGCAAAAGCCGGATCTGGGAAAACTCGTTGCCCGCGCGGGTACTTCCGTATACGCGCTCGCATTGCATGAAAGCAGCGATTCGCTGTGGATCGGGCAGAATTTCGAAGGCATTCAGGTGTTGAATAAGAAAGGGAATGCGATTGAAAGGACTTCCAAAATCACAACCTCGGCTATTTTCGACATCCGTTTTGCGGGAGATAAGGCTCTCATCGCACTAGGGGACGGTGTGGTGGTAGTGATGGACGTTCCGGGTTTCGCTGTTCAGAAGCACATTAAAATAGCAGGAAGAAGCATTCGCAGCATTGCGGTCAATGTCGAGACCAATGAATTTGCCACCGGGGATAGTGATTGCAACGTCCATATCTTCGATCTCGATGGCTTCAAATTAAAAAAGACCATACAAGCACATACAAACTCCGTATTTTCCGTTAAGTATTCACCGGACGGTAAATACCTGTTCACCACCGGCCGGGACGCGCACCTGAAAATATGGGACGTCAATGATGCATACGGCATCGTCTCCGACATTCCCGCGCATATGTACGCGATCAACGACATCACATTCAGTCCCGATCGCGCCCTCTTCGCTACTTGCAGTATGGACAAGTCCATCAAATTGTGGGACGCAGCCACATTTAAGCTGAAAAAAATTATCGACCGGGCACGTCATGCGGGGCATGGAACGTCTGTGAATAAACTGCTCTGGACGAGTTATGAGAATCAACTGATTTCATGCAGCGACGACCGCATGATATCGGTTTGGGAGGTCGCATAAGGCAATACTTATAATATGGTAATGTTGGTAAATACTTTGAAAAATGAATCATATATCTTTAACTTACACGACCGTTTTTAACTAGGCATCAAAGCATAGAATGCATCATGAAAATATCCGCTATTGAGATACGCAAGCACACTTTTGAAAAGATTTTCAGAGGTTATGACCCGGACGAAGTAGATGCTTTCCTGAACTCTTTGTCTCAGGAATGGGAGCGGTATTCAAGCGAAAACAACTTGCTGAAGATGCAGCTGGAATACGCGGAGAAGGAACTGGCGAAGTTGAAAGATATCGAATCAACCTTATTCAGAACCTTAAAAGCGGCCGAAGATACCAGCAAGTTAATCGAGAAAGAAGCCAACGAAAATGCGGAAAAAAGAATAGAAGAATCGCGCGTCGCGGCGAATGATCTGGTAGCGGAAGCAGAGCAGCGCACCAGCCAGATTATCAAACAGACGGAGGAGAGACTGGCGAAATTCAAGGAGGAATTTGCACAGGAAGTGAAGATCCAGGAACGTGATTTCCGGGCGATCGAAAACTTCCGCGATAACCTGATCGTCCAGCTTAGTTCGCTGGCCAACAGCGCGCTCGAAACCGTCGAACGTTTCGAGCAGAAATACGATAAAGAATCGGTCCTCAACAAAATGGAGGACATTAAAAAGCATATCGCGGAGATCGAAATTCCGAAGAAGCCGTTGTATCAGGCGCCGGTGAGGATCGAAGTGGAAGAAACGCCGGCAGTGCCGGCAGCCGAGCCGGAAGTAGAAGTTGTATTGCAGGACGATAAGCCGGAAGTGGTGTTCGAAATAGCGGAGGAACAAGTGCCTGAGCCGGAGCCGGTTTTGGAGGTGGATCCTGAACTCCCCGGAGTGGTTGAGCCGGAACAAGATACCCAGGCTGTCGCGCCAGTCGTTACGGCAGTTCCGGAACCTCAGCCCGAACCAGCGGCAATTCCTGAGCCTGAGCCTGTGCGTGAAGAGCCGGTTGCTTACAACAGACCGAGACAAACCCAGCGGACTGCGGCCGACGAAGCCGAAGAGGTGTTGGCGGAAATGCATAAGGTGGCAGAGAAGGCCAGGGATTCTTCGGCGGGTATCAACCGGCCGAGAGAAAGCAGCCCGCCGAAGAAGTCAGGCGGCGGTTCATTTTTTGACCAAATCTAATAACCACCATTGGGAACGATCAGTCTCGAAGGACTCGAATTTTTTGCATACCACGGCTATTACCCCGAAGAACAACGTATCGGAAACAAATATGCCCTGGATATTACCATTACTACCGATTTTTTCCGTGCCGCGCAGCACGATAAGCTGAGTGAGACCGTCAATTACGAAACCATTTACCAGCTTACAGCCAAGGTGATGAAAGAGCCGGCCAAGCTTTTGGAACACATTGGTTTTAATGTAATTGAAAAAATAAGGGAGCATTACCCAACGGTCGAAAAGGTGACTGTGAAAGTCTCGAAATTCAATCCGCCAATAGGAGGGGTTTGCACCCGGGCGGTGATTACGATGGAAGGATAGGGGTGTCAGCCTGAACGGAGTCGAAGGCAGGCCATACGGTTATCATCGTACATGCGCTTCGACTTCGCTCAGCGTGACATATCAATATTCGTGGGGAAGTTCGATGTTCACCGCTTCATGCCACGGCAAGCCATGGATATTCAGCAGCTCCATGAAAGGATCCGGATTCAGTTCTTCTACATTATAAACGCCCGGCTTCATCCATTCGTCGTTCGTGAGCATTAGCATGGCTCCGATCATCGCGGGAACGCCCGTGGTGTAGCTCACCGCCTGCGCGCGTACCTCGCGGTAGCATTCGGCGTGGTCGCAGTTGTTCCAAACGTAGTAAGTTTTTTCCTCGCCATTTTTGATACCCTTGATCTGGCAGCCGATGGACGTCTGGCCAGAGTAGTTTTCACCCAAAGTGTCAGGAGCGGGCAACACCGCTTTCAGGAATTCCAACGGGACAATGTCGATACCGTTGAATTTGATCGGCTTGATGCTCGTCATACCCACGTTTTCCAGCACATTCAAATGCGTAATATAAGCCTGTCCGAAAGTCATCCAGAAACGCGCGCGTTTCAGGGTAGGGAAGTTCTTAACCAATGATTCGAGTTCTTCGTGGTACAACACGTAACTCTCTTTCGGTCCGATGCCCGGGTAATCGATCGGTTTATGGATAGACATCGCGGGGATTTCGACCCACTCGCCGTTTTCCCAATAGCGGCCAGGTTGGGTGATCTCGCGGATGTTGATTTCGGGGTTGAAGTTGGTGGCGAATGCCTTACCGTGGTCGCCTGCATTACAGTCGATAATGTCCAGGTAATGCATTTCATCGAAATGGTGCTTGGCAGCATAGGCAGTAAAAACCTGCGTAGCGCCGGGGTCGAAACCACAGCCGAGTACGGCCATCAGGCCAGCCTCTTTAAAGCGCTCCTGGTAAGCCCATTGCCAGCTGTATTCGAATTTCGCAACGTCTTTAGGTTCGTAATTGGCGGTATCGAGGTAATGCACGCCGGTTTCGAGGCAAGCCTCCATGATCGTCAGATCCTGGTAAGGCAGCGCCACGTTAATGAGCACTTTGGGCTGAAAACGTTTGATGAGCAACACCGTTTCGGCCACGATATCGGCATCCACCTGTGCGGTTTGGATGGTTACTCCGTGCATTTCCTTGATTTCGGCTGCTATTTTATCACATTTCGCCTTGGTGCGGCTGGCGAGCATTATTTCGGTGAAAACATTGCTGTTCAATGCGCATTTGTGTGCCACAACACTACCGACACCACCTGCGCCAATGATAAGAACCTTGGACATTTTAGTAGTTTTAAATTTCCGGCAAAGATAGGACGAGCGGTTAATTTTTCAATTTAAATTTCCGTTAACCACCTTCATCACTTCGCCCGTGCCCTAGTTCAAATAGTACATTTCGCCCTCAATATCCGTGCGGGCCAAAACTGCACAGCGATGGCTAACGGAATGAGCGTCAGGCAAAGGATGGCTTTCATGAGGTCGTAGCAGTAAGTTTCTAAGGCAGCGCCATGAAAGCCTATTTGTTTTTGGAAATGACTTTAAATCAGGTGTTTCCAGATTACGTCATACACGTCTACTGCTTCCAGTTCGGACTTTTCAGCGGGCTGATCGGTGATGATAATGGGGTAGTATTCTTTGGGAATGTTAATACCTCCGTGTGAACCCTTTACTAATGTGGCATCGAGCGGAATTACATCCATCAGGTATCTGAAGCCAAGCAGTTTTCGGGCCAGTTTGTAACCAGCGCGGAGCTTAATCAATGGATTTTTCGGATCCATGAACATCTCCACGGGATCGTAACCCGGCTTGCGGTGAATGTCCACCAAATGCGCATAATCCGGCGCTTTGGCGTCGTCGAGCCAGTAGTAGTAGGTAAACCAACTATCCGGTTTCGCCACGACTACAATGTCTCCCGAGCGTTGGTGATCGATATGGTATTCCTTTTGAGCTTCTTTATCGAGGACGAGGTCGACGCCGGGTGTCTTTTTCAAAACCTGCATTACTTGTTCTTTTACAGAAGGGTCATTGAGGTAAACATGTGCAATCTGGTGATCGGAAACGGCGAATGCTTTGGAAACACCCGCATCCAGCAGCTCATACCAGCGTTCGTTGCGCACCGAAATCAGTCCTTCATTGCGGAGAATGCGGTTGATATGGATCGGGTTATGGACTGCATTGATACCATATTCCGAAAGCAGAATAATCTTCGCATTGCGCGCTTCATAAAACTGAATGAGGTCTTTTACCACGTCATCGATCTCGTTCAGCTCCTTGCTGATCTTGGAAAAATCCGGCCCGAATTTTTGCAGGCAATAGTCCAGATGGGGCAGGTAAATAAGCGTCAGTGTGGGGTTATGCTTTCTTTCGACCGACATGGACGCATCAGCGATCCAGCGGGTGGATTTGATATTCGCATTCGGCCCCCAGAAGTTGAAAAGCGGAAACTGGCCGAGTTCGGCTTGCAGCTCGTCGCGCAATTCGGGCGGATAGGAATAGCAGTCGGGCGCTTTCACGCCATCGGCATGGTATTGCGGGCGCGGCGTTACCGACCAGTCGGCGGTGGAGTACATATTATACCACCAGAACATTTTCGAAACCGTAAAGTTCGGATCAACCTTTCTTGCATTATCCCAGATCTTGTCGCCTTGCACGAGCTTGTTCGACTGCTTCCAAAACTTCACTTCCGAATCCTCGCGGTCATACCAGCCATTGCCGACGATCCCGTTCTCCGCAGGCCATTTGCCCGTTACATAAGTGCTCTGTGAGGTAGTAGTAACGGCGGGTAAAACCGGCTTAATGGGGGTTAAATGCCGCTTTTTGATATAAGCATCCAAAAATGGCGTATGCTCGCCGATCAGGTTGGCGCTTAGTCCTACAATATCTATAACTACGGTTTTATTCATAATTCAAAACTTTCTTCACCCATTCGAGCTCGCGCACGATCGATTCGCCGATCGGCTTCTGCATATCCTCCGGCAGCACGCCCCAGGTGTAGGTTTCCACTTCCAGATATGCCGAGAACGGTGCTTCTTTTTGCAATGTCAATGTCTGTACAATGTCTCCCTGCGTTGAATCGAGCACGCCGTAGGTATTCACAAACAGGGGAACGTGGAAATGTACACGCCATTCTTGATGGGTTTCGTCCCAGTCGGTCAACGCCTCTTTAAGATCGGGGTAATGGGTGAAATGGCCGTCGTCGTGCCGGGCTACTACCTGGTGAAGGTAAACCGGCTCGTCGAAGGTTTCAATGGCTTTGCGTTTCACCTCGCGCTCGCTGGTATAGTTCACTTTCAAAGCCGAGCTCACCTGAATGCGGCCGACCTGAATGCCGTATTCATTCAATGAATCGAGAATGTCTTCCGGCTTTTCGAAACCTACCGCCGCGTGGCAGATGTCATAGCACAGTTGAATATGTTTCAGGATGAGCGCCTGCGCCGCTTCACCTTCTATTCCGTATTTTTCCACCAGATAAATAGTGCCTTTCGGAAGCAGCAGATTGGTATACCAGGTTATGAAATCCTCGGTATTGTCGAGAATTCCGTCCGGTTCGGGCTCGATGTCCAAATGCAGGAACTTGCCGGTTTTCTTTTCAATGCGGATCAGTTCATCCAGGAGTTCGAGGATGTGATCGGTCGCCCTTTCGGTAGCTTGGAGCTTGTCGACTTCGGTTTTCCACCAGAGTCGGTAGGATAGAGGCGGGGTAGAAACGCCACCGTGCATTTCGGCTGGCAGCAATGCGGCCAGGATGTTGAAAAGCCTTTTGGTATAGGCGAGACGGTCGGTGGTCGTCCAGTCGGGCGTATGCACGTCGTCCTTTACGCGGGTATTATGAAAGCCGCCGTAAGGGAAGCCATTGATCACAAACACATATACATCTTGCTCATCAAGCCAATTTTTGAACTCGGCCAGCACTTCCGGCTTGCTCAACTCGATCGAAGCTTCGTTTGCGACACGCAGGCCAAGGCCAAAAGGCTTGCCGGGCGCCAGTTGCTCGCGGATGTAAGGAATGCTTTCTCGCAGCGACCGGAAATGGTCGTCCCACTTTTCACCGGGATGGATGTTGCTGCAATAGGTAAGGTGTCCGTAAGGCGTGATCATGCAGGGATAATTTTGGAACTTTCGAGGTAATCCACCGACTGCGCAATAATGTCGGCATCCAGTTCATGCACTTCCACTCCTTTTCCAATTCTTTCCAACAGCATAATGGTCAACCGGCCGCCCAAATGCTCGCGGAACTCCTGTAAGCCGTTGCGGAGGTTGATTTTATCGTTTTCAGCCAGTTTGGAATGGTATAGTTCAAAACCGACTTTGGTCAATACGTCTATAATGCGGTGTAAATCACTCTCGGCGAGCATCCCGATTTTATTAGCATATACACAATCCAACGCAATGCCGATGGCCACCGCTTCCCCGTGACGAACTTCGAAATTGGTCAAAAATTCGAGCTTATGTGCCGCCCAGTGGCCGAAGTCCAGCGGACGCGAAGAGCCGAATTCAAACGGATCTCCGCCGGCAATATGGTCGGTATGCATTTCAGCGCAGCGGTGGATAAGGTAGGCCATGGCCTCCTCGTCCCGGTTAGCAAGCGCCGTTGCGTGCTCTTCGATCCATTCGAAAAACGCCTGGTCTTTAATCAATGCCACTTTCACGGCTTCTGCGAGTCCCCCGCGCCAGTCGCGGTCGTCGAGCGTACGCAGGAAGGTGAGGTCGTTGAAAACAGCCACCGGTGGTGCGAATGTGCCGAGGAAGTTCTTTTTGCCGTGGAAATTAATGCTGTTTTTAACACCAACGCCTGAATCGTTTTGTGCCAAAACGGTCGTCGGAATGCGGATCAGCTTGATGCCCCGATGAGAAACCGCGGCCGCATATCCCACGAGGTCCAGTACGGCGCCGCCGCCGATACCTATTACAAATGAATGGCGATCGATCCCGAAAACGTCGACAGCTTCCACGAGCTTATCGAACTGCGACGGATCATTTTTGCAAGCTTCTCCACCCGGCACTGAAATGATTTCGGGAGCGAGCTGGATATGCTTCACATTTTGTGCGAAATAGGCGCGGATGTTGTTTTTCAAATCCGGCTGTGTCTGTTCAAACCCCTCGTCCACGATCACCAGGGCCTTGCGTTGAAAGCCCTGCTCGGTATATTCTTGAAAAAAATCTTTCAGTAACGGGTTCTGGGTGTCAAAAAGGTGTTGGGTGAAGAATACGGCGTAGTTGTATTCCACCTGGAAACGTTGTTTTATGGTTTGCATTGAATCTGGCATTACACGCAAAATGGGTATTTAACATTAAAACGTTTGAAAACACGATCCGTTCAAACGCAGCTCAAAATCATTGATATAAAGACTAAAATTAACAGGTTTTCCCCGTTCCGTCATCGTCCAATTAATTTATCAGGCAGAAACCACGTACTAACTACACAAGCCGTCCATCCTCCTTCCTCCCTTTCCTCCTTTGAATTAAGTGACCGCAAATGCCTTCGCCAAATACATCGAAAGCGGCAGTAAGGCGAGTACAGCAATAGCGATAGGTAGCAGGCCAAAAGCTGCGCACCAGGAAGCATTCATGACAATCAGCGAGATAACCCCTGCTTTCACCGCCTTACCAATCAGCGGGCCGATGGGATTCTGCATAGCATTCCAGAGCGGGCGGAAAATGAACCATGCGTGCAGCAATACAAATGGAATGGTAAACAAAAGATTACCCTTGCCCTGCGCGATCGTCAGCTGTGCGGCAAGTACCGCGAGGTAAAGAAATGCGGCAATATATAAGGTGCGTTTCTTGCCTCCATGCACTTCGTCCTGGCTGATGAGCGTGATCGCGCCGATGTACATGATCGGGAAAACGGCGATGAATGCCCATTGCTGAAACGATTCAGGCAATACGCTCATGCCGAGGATGAGGTTCCCGCCCCGGCACATGCCCATCACGAGCGGACCGAAGAATACGTGATGTTTGGCAAAGCGGTTGTATAAAATGGTGAGCATCGCAACGACCACGGCAATCATTCCGCTCTGTAAACTGAACGCTCCCGCAGCGATGATGCCGAGCAGCAATAGCGAAATGCCCATCGTTGCAGCCTGTGCAAGTGGTACTTTGCCGCTGGGAATTGGGCGCTCGGGCCGCTCTACGGCATCGAGTTTGGCATCGAAAACATCATTCATCACCACGCCGCCGCCGTAAAGACCAAGCGTTGAAACTACAAGTAATGCGGGCGAGAAATCCGAGAAGGTAAACTGCGCGATCGCCATACCGGCCAGAATGTCCGCGATAGCGGTAACAAGGTTGGCCGGGCGCGTCAGCTGCAAATAAGGTTTGAGGCTGCTCACTTTAATTGATCACTAAAAAATCTTTCACCGGAGCCGGCTGCTGACCGCCTCTCAGAATGCTGTTGCCATGGAATTTCTCCGTCTGATCGACGGCGTAGCCCGATTCAAAGTCGCTCACATCGATCTGCCCGCTTTTGCCGAATGCGTCGATCGCATTCTGGTAAGTCACGAGGCGAATTGTTTCATCCGAAATACCACGCATTTTCATCAATGCAGCTGTTTTTGGAATCGCCAGCGGGTCGGAAATACCCCAGTCGGCGGCGGAGTTGATCATAATACGTTCGGGACCGTATTGTTCCACCACTTTCACCATCCTTTCATTACCCATTTTTGTAAACGGATAAATGGTAAATGCCGCCCAGAAACCCTGGTCTAGCACGCTTTTTACGGTCTCTTCATTGTTATGGTCCACAATCACCCACGACGGGTCGATGCCGTGTTCCAATGCAATGGCCATGCTGCGCTCGGTACCTTTCTTCTTGTCGCGGTGCGGCGTGTGGATTTGTACAGGCAGTTTTGCTTCTTTGGCGAGTTCGAGTTGCAGGCGGTAATACTTTTCTTCGGCGGGCGTCTGGTCGTCGAAACCGATCTCGCCGACACCTACTACGCCTTCTTTATAAATGTAGAGTGGTAAAATTTCCATTACCTGTTCTGCCAGAGGCTCATTGTTGGCCTCACGCGAGTTCAAACCCATGGTGCAGTAATGTTTGATACCAAACTGCGAGGATCTAAATCTTTCCCATCCTACCAGACTGCTATAATAGTCCTTGAATGTCGATAAACCCGTACGCGGCTGGCCTACCCAGAATGCGGGCTCGATGAGCGCCACGATACCGGCCTGGTTCATCGCCTGGTAATCGTCGGTCGTGCGGGAAACCATGTGGATATGCGGGTCGAAAAACCGCATTCCTTTGATGAGGTCCTTGTAATCGTTCCAGGCAATGTCGCGGTGCGCGGGAGCCTGGTTGGCTTCTTCGCTATCTTCGAAATGCGAAGGGTTAGGGGTTATTTCTGTATGATTAGCGCACATAATGTCAATGTTCAAGATCGGCCCAGGTCAATGCGCCGGATTTTACTGATTTTTCCAGATCGGTATATTTCGCCAAAAGGTAATTGGCAGCTGGCAGCGTCGCTTCACCGCAAGCCAGTGCAGCCGCTTTACGGTCTTCTTCTTTTTCAGAATCAAACAAATGCTGCATATCGGCCAAAAGCGCCGGGGTCAAATATTTTCCGGTAAGCCGCCACACCTGCGCAGGGACGCTGCGCCCTGCCGCCCAGCGCTCGTGCGCGAAATCCGACAGCGTCACTGCAAGCTTTTCGTTCGCGCGGTTTTGCAGGCCTTCTATGAAATGAATAGGCTTGTCGTTGAATATCGTTTTGAGCACCAGCTGGTTCCATGCGAGTTCGCTGAAATATTTCTCAGGGTAGGGATTATGCAATGCAATCGCATCAAACACAAAACCCATGTTCGACCGCACGGCGTCCGTCGCGCGGAAAAGCCATTGATCGGGATAGGAAAGCAGCGGTAATGCCGAATACAGCGCTACCAGCTCGTTCATTTCCGCCGTATCGAATAGTGTTTCAATGTTTCTAACATATTCGTCCTTGTCCGAAGGGTCGAGTTGCGTGAGCAGCCAAACGCGGCTGAGCCTCACGAGCGACCAGCCCTCGACCGAAAAACCCGGTATTTCAAGGTGTAGTGCGGCCTTTTCGGCGTCGGAGGTATGAATGATTTTTTTGGACAGAAACCTGGGAGTTGCCACGAAGGCGGTCATCAGGTCAATGGGGGCGGAGACTGCCTTCTGCTGCAACCATTCAGCCTCTTCGGCCGAAGTGTTCGAAGCGATGATCTGCCAGATCTTTTGTTTAATAATATCGGACATGTCTATTGTCTGTGGATCCTGTTTACCGGTTTACGCCGTGTAAATCTTTTGAGGACGTGGGTTATTGCTATAATGCCTGTTTGCTGGTATAAAGTTTCCGGTCGGCTATTTATAACGTATCAAGGGCTATTTTTGGCTCGTTTTCGGGCATGATAGATATCAGTTTTAATGAAAAACTAATATCATTTGTAACTGATGTTTAAAAGTCAAATTCAAGAATATCGGCGTCGTTGAGCAGGTGGTGCGTCAGTTTTTCGTGCTTTCTTTCTGAACCCTGCAACGTCCAACTGCCGGTAATATGAGTGCCGACGCGGCTTTGCTCGCCGCGCAGAATTTTCAAATCATATTCCTTGAAGAGATTTTCATAGGTTTTCAATGTCTTGCGCTGGTACACGCACATGATGCGGTAGTTGCGGATCTGGCTTTTCCGACGGATAAACTTCTGCACGGGCGACAAAATGACCAGCGTCATCCCCGAAATCACGAAACAACAGATGGTCACCTCGTAAAACCCGGCCCCGATACCCATCCCCACCGCTGCAGTCACCCACACGATCGCCGCCGTCGTAATTCCGACCACCCGGTTATTTTCCCGGAAGATGATCCCAGCACCAATAAAACCGATCCCGGTCACGATATTAGCAGCGATCCGTCCTGCGTCCGAACTGATTTTAATGGAAAGTATCGTAAAAAGCGTCGATCCCATTGCGATCAATATCAGCGTCCGCAAACCGGCCGATTTACTCCGGTATTCGCGCTCCGCGCCGATGATTGCGCCGAGGGCGAATGAGATCAATAATTTGTAAATGTCTTCGGGAAGGAGTTCCATTCAATGTGTTTTGTATTCATAAATAAAGCCGGGCAGATGCGGAATCTCCCGGCTCGCAATGTTGCAATGTTATGGCTCAGGCTGCCGAACGTAACTCTACCCAATCTATGATTATTTCAGCGCGTTGAAAGCCGAGCTTTACGACCTCGGCATCTCCCACGCCATCGTACGCCATCACGAGGTGTAATAGTTCATAAACGGATACGAACGTTTGCAATATCTTTTTATCCTGCTGGGACAGGTTGGCTTTGTACCAATCCACATCCTTCCGTCCCTTGGTTTTCTTGCCGAAATAATGGTCTAGCGCCAAAAGAACACCGGAATAAGCAGTATGCCCTGCCATTTTTACATACTTGGAATCTTGGTAAAAGCCATCTTCCTTGGCGCCTTTTTCGCGCAGGATTTCTTTTGCATTGTTCAAATAGCGCTTCGCCTCGGTTACGGCTTCCTGTGCGGAGAGTTCTTTTCTGGCCATATTTTAAGTGTATGTAATTTGGTGAATAATAAAACTACCCAAATTTACAAAGAATCACCTACCATTCATCCACTCCTCGATTTCCTCGGCCTCCAACGGAATATCCGCCATTAAATCCACATTCCCGTCCTCCGTGATCAGAATGTCGTTTTCCAAACGAATGCCCAATCCCTCTTCGCGAATGTAAATCCCCGGCTCACAGGTAAGAACCATCCCGGCCTCGAAGCGGCGGTATTTGTTGCCTACGTCATGGATGTCGAGCCCAAGGAAGTGGGAGGTGCCGTGGGGGAAGTATTTTTTGTAGGCAGGCCAGTCCGGGTCCTGGTTTGCGATATCCTCTTTGGTAATAAGTCCGAGACCGATGAGTTCACTTTCCATAATCCGGCCTATTTCCTGATGGTATTCATCCCAGATATTGCCAGGGACGAGGAGGCCTTTGGCGGCTTTGAAAACGCGCAGGACCGCGTCGTATACATCGCGCTGGCGCTTCGTGAAGCGGCCGTTTACCGGAATGCTGCGGGTAAGGTCGGCACCGTAGTTGGCGTATTCGGCGGCTACGTCCAGTAGAAGCATGTCGCCGTCCTTGCAAACCCGGTCGTTTTGGATATAATGCAGCACGCAGGCATTCGCGCCGGAAGCAATAATCGGCTGGTATGAAAAGCCTTTTGATCGGTTACGGACGAACTCATGCAGCAGCTCGGCCTCGATTTCGAATTCATGGACGCCCGGTTTGACGAATTTCAATACCCTTTCAAAACCTTGCTTGGTAATGTCACAGGCTTTTTGGAGCAATGCGATTTCCTCCGGCTGCTTCACCGCGCGCAGCTGGTGCATGAGTGGGGCCAGGCGCATGAGGTTGTGCAATGGATACCGGTTTTTGAAATCCGCGATAAACCTCGCGTCGCGCGACTGCACGTACGAGTCGTTACGGGTGTGCTCGTTGGTGTTCAGATACACATACTCAGCTTCGAAAACGATGTTGCCGAACACGGTTTCGTACTGGTGCGTCCAGTAAATACTCTGAATGCCGGTGGTGGCTTGGGCTTGTTCTTTGGTGAGCTTTTCACCTTCCCAAACGGCAATGGTTTCGTTCGTTTCGCGGAGGAAAAGTACCTCGCGGAACTTGGGATCAGGGTGGTCCGGGAAAATGAGTAGGATGGTTTCCTCCTGGTCGACACCGGTGAGATAAAACAAATCGCTGTTTTGTTTGAAACCCATTGTGCCGTCCGCATTGGTAGGCATAATGTCGTTGGCATTGAGAATGGCCAGTGATTTCGGTTTGAGCAAAGTTGTCAAACGGCGTCTGTTTTCAACAAATAGTTTTTGGTCGATCGGGGAATATCGCATGTCTGTATTTTTTCGGATCCGGTAATTTAATTTGTAAAATTACGTTTATCTTGTTCAAAAATTCTAAACATTTGCCGCCGCACGGAATGGTTTGCGGCTGTGCAAATACAGTTTTTAAAGTGTTATTATACCAAATTGATTAAGAATACCTAACTAATGCCGTTGATGAGAAGATTGCTTTTGCTTGCGTTTGTATTTGTGCCGTTGGTGTTGTCAGCAAGCCCGAAATATTGGATTTATCTGAAAAATAAAGATCTGACTTCGAGCCCTGCGGTGTCGGCGCTGACGTTGGAAAACCGGCAGAAACTAGGCCTGGTACTTTCGGACGAAACCGATTTGCCAGTAAAAAAGGAATATGAGGCAGCGCTTCGGCAGCAGTCGGTTAATATCATCAACCGCTCCAAATGGTTGAATGCTGTTTCGGCCAACCTTACCAGCGAGCAGGCGATGAAAGTAAGGGAGTTAGATTTCGTGGCCGATGTGGTGATGATCGATCCCGGTTTTTACATTGCACGCACGCAGCCGATCGAAAAGGCGCAAATGGCGCCAGTTATGTCGCAGGTACAGGCTAATGCATTTTTGAAAGAAAACATTACCGCTAAAGACGTGACGATCGGTGTGATCGACGCCGGTTTCTACGGTGCGGATTCTTCCCTTTCGCTTTCACAGGTTTTTTCCAATAAAAGAATATTAGGCATCCGGGATTATGTGAAGCCAGGCCGCCCGGGCGATCTGCTGTTCAGCACTGCCGAGTCGTTTTCCGACATGCATGGTACCGAGGTACTTGCCGCGATCTCGGGCATCGATTACCAGGATCAGGTGCAATATGGCATGGCTACCAATGCGAAGTTCTACCTCGCTCGCACCGACTATTCGATGCGCGAATACCGCGGTGAAGAGGATAACTGGATCGCGGCGATGGAATGGATGGACAGCCTGGGCGTGCGTTTGATCAACACTTCATTGGGTTATGCCAAAGGCTTCTCCGACCCGAAAGAAAACTATCAGCCATCGCAAATGGATGGCAAAACGAGCGCTATCAGCAAAGCGGCACAGATTGCCTCCGATAAAAAAGGCATTATGATTATCGTTTCCGCCGGTAATGAGGGCGACGATAAAAGCTGGGGGATCGTTTCTGCCCCGGCGGATGCAAAAGGTGTACTTTCAGTCGGCGCTACCAATGGCAAGCTTTGGAACCGCATTGGTTACAGCAGCGTCGGGCCGGAGTTTTTGTCTTATGTGAAACCGAATGTTTCGTGCTTTTCCTTGTACGGAACATCGCTTTCCGCGCCTGTGATTACCGGTTTTGCGGCCTGTTTGTTACAAGCCAATCCGCAGCTTTCAAACAAAGAACTGATCTCATTAATCGAGAAATCATCGCATTTGTATCCTTATGGTAACAATTTTGTAGGGTACGGCGTGCCCCAGGCTTCCCGCGCGCTCGCGCTGGCGAAGGCCCCGTATTTGCCTAATAACTCCAAACTGATAACCGCCAAAGGGCGTACTTGCGAGGTAGATGTAACCAGCCAGGATCCGATGGTCGCTATTTACCGCAAGAAAAACGAAAAAGACGTGATCGCGCAGCAGGTAGCGAAGGTTCAAAACGGTAAAGTGTCGCTCAAACGCCAGAATAACGAGAAATTCACCACCATTGACCTTCGGGATTACGTGGTGGAGGTGGAGTGGAATTAATTAGGGTGACCTTCGGAGTCTTGCTTCTTCGAGATCGAGTTCATGCTCTTTGGTCTTGATGAGCTCGTTGGAGCAAGTTCTCTCCTGTCTCAGTTTCAGGATTTCCTCCCGTTTTACTTCAATAATTTCCAATAGCATCTTTCTGTATTTGCGCACGTGGCTCACTGACTTGCTGTCTTCGGAATGAAGCAGTTTATAATCAGCCATTTCGACGATTTTCTCATATCGGTCTTTCAATAGCCGGAATGGCTCGAAATCCTGTATCTCACCTTCATAATTGGATTTCATGTAATCGAGGCTCACTGTTGCCAGTCGGGAGTTTATCAATGCATTCTCCTTTTCCAGGCTGTCGCCATCATCTTCAATTTTCAACCACTTGATGAGGTAAGGCAGGCTGAGCCCTTGAAATACCAGTGTGAAGAGGATCACGACGAATGTGATAAATAAGAAGAGGTCGCGATGCGGAAATGCCTTGCCATTCATTAAAAGTGGGATAGCCAATGCAGATGCCAGCGAAACCACGCCGCGCATCCCACTCCAGGCGACGATGAACACGGGCTGCCAGCCAGGCCTTGCCTCTTTTTTGCGAATGGATTTGAAAAGAATCCGGGGAATGTAAGTACTGGGAAAAACCCAGATAATGCGGATCAGAATGGTAACAATGCTGATAATGACAGCGTAAGTCACTACCTCGGTGACGGTGTACTCATGCAATCCCTTCATCACCTCAGGTAGTTGCAGACCTATTAGAATGAACACAATGCCATTTAAAAGGAAAACGACCGTTTGCCAGACATAATTGGTTTGCATTCTCGATTGATAAGTAAACAGCTCGTGTGCGCGGAAGCTCAGGAACAGTCCGCCGCTCACTACCGCCAGTACGCCCGAATAGTGGAAATGCTCAGCCGCGATGTACATCAAATAGGGTGAAATGAATGTGAGCGCCGTGTCGATACTCGGAGTAGTCGGGAAAAAACGATGTACTACGTACAGCACATGCGCGATGGCTAATCCGATGAGGATACCCATAATGGCCACCATCAGGAAGTCTGCCCCTGCTTTCCAGAGCACAAAGTTGCCCGTTTCGATCGTCGCGAGCGCCACGCGGAACACGATCAGCGAAGAGGCATCGTTGACAAGACTCTCTCCTTCTAGAATTGTGACGACGCGCTTTGGAACCTTCAATCCATGCAGAACGGAAGTTGCTGCCACGGCATCGGGGGGAGAAATAATGCCGCCAAGCACAAAGCCCATCGCCAGTGTGAAACCCGGAATAAGCGCGTGGCTGATATAGGCAATGGCGGTGGCCGTAAATACCACCAGACCGATAGATAACAGCCCGATTGCCCGCCGGGATGCCCAGAAATCTTTCCAGGAGGTATTCCAGGCCGCTTCATAAAGCAATGGCGGCAGGAAGATCAGGAAAACCCAGTCAGGTTCAAGCTGGATATGGGGCATTCCGGGAACAACACCGATCAGCAAGCCCGCGATGACCAGGAAGATCGGGTATGAAATGCCTATTTTTTCGCTCAGCATCGTGAGCATCGAAACCACAAAAAGGAGGGATATAATGAGCAGCAAATTCTCAAGGACCATATTCAGGAAACGGAAGTTCGGGGATATAAAACTATATAAATTGTATCGTTAACATCTAATAACTTTTGTGTGTGGTCGAGCACGCAAATGGAAATTTTGGTTTATATTAGCAGGAAATATTACGGTTTTGCATTAACTTTAATGCCTTTAAGATCCTGTATCACTGGCATAATCAACAGAAAATTCAATAAAAACAGTCATTCCATCACCTAATCCTTAATTGACAATGAGTACTTCTCGGAGAGATGTTTTGAAAATGGCGGGAGTTGCATTGGCAGGTAGCACGTTGCCGACCTTTGCGATTCTGAACCCCAATCGCGCTTTTGCAGGCGTAAATGCCGACACCCTCAAAGTAGGTTTGATCGGTTGCGGCGGCCGCGGCTCCGGTGCTGCCAACCAGGCTTTGAAAGCCGACCCGAATGTGGTGTTGTGGGCAATGGGCGACATTTTCAAAGACAAAATGGACGCGTCGCTTGAAAACCTTACCAAAGTGCACGGTCCGAAAGTGAAAGTGGATGAAGGTCGTAAATTCATTGGTTTCGACGCTTTCAAAAAAGTGCTGGACTCAGGTGTGGATGTAGTGCTGCTTGCTACGCCTCCTCATTTCCGTCCCGAGCACCTCACTGCCGCGATCAATGCAGGTAAGCACGTGTTCTGCGAAAAACCAGTGGCAGTCGATGCTCCTGGTGTACGTAAAGTGCTGGACGCAGCGAAATTGGCAAAACAAAAGAATGTGTCCCTGATGTCGGGCTTCTGCTGGCGTTACCACGAGCCGAAACGTGCGAGTTTCGCGCGAATCCTCGATGGCGCAGTGGGCGACATTACGGCTATCTATAACACTTACGACACCGGTACACTGTGGTCGTTCCCACGTGTTTCGGGCTGGACAGACGCTGAATACGTACTGCGTAACTGGACTTACTACACCTGGCTCGCCGGTGACCACATTGTGGAGCAGGCCGTTCACAGCATCGACATGATGGCGTGGGCAATGGGTGGCAAGCTGCCGGTTTCGGCGGTAGGTACAGGCGGCCGTCAGGTTCGTACCGACTCGTTGTTCGGTAATATCTTCGACCACTTCTCGGTTGTTTACGATTACGATAACGGTGTGAAGGGCTTCCACCACTCACGCCAGCAGGCGAACTGCGAAAACAGCTACCTTGTACAAACGCTCGGTACCAAAGGATCAGCGATGGTGAACTGTGCACGTAACGTGCACGAAATCACAGGTGCTAACCCCTGGAAGTACGAAGGCGTACAAAACGATATGTACCAGACAGAGCACAACGAACTGTTTGCGTCTATCCGTAGCGGTAAGCTGATCAACGACGGCGAGTTCATGGCACACAGCACATTGACCGCCATCATGGGTAGAATGGCTGCCTACACCGGCAAACGCATTACCTGGAACGAGGCATTGAACTCTACCGAGAAGCTGGGCCCTGATACTTATAGCTTTGACATGAAACCACCGGTTGTAGAGGTGGCTAAACCAGGTATCACTGCATTCTCCTGATACCTTATGCAAAGAAGAGATTTCTTAAAAAACACCGCCATGGCAGCATCTGCCGTGGCGGTGGGCTCTTCGGTGCTGGCGAGCGCCGAAGCAAATGCTGCTATGCCCGCTGCCGGCGCCCGGGTGGCCGCACGTCCGATGGTGAAGAAAAGTCTTAAATGGGGCATGGTGAAAGAGGATTTGTCGATCATGGACAAATTCAAACTCCTGAAAGACCTCGGCTACGACGGTGTCGAACTCGATTCGCCCGACAAGCTGGATATGAAGGAGGTGCTTGCCGCGCGCGACAAAACCGGCCTCGAACTGCCTGGAACCGTGAACTCGATGCACTGGAAACTCCCATTGTCAGATCCGGATCCCAAAAAACGTGAAGAATGCGTCAAGTCTATCGAAAAGGCATTGTACGACACCAAGCAATACGGCGGAACTACGGTGCTGGTGGTACCGGGCGTTGTGAATGCGAATGTGACGTACGCGGAAGCATACGAGCGCTCGCAGGCGGAAATCCGCAAGCTGCTGCCGGTTTGTGAAAAAACAGGTGTTAAGATCGCGTTCGAGAACGTTTGGAACCAGTTCTTGCTGAGTCCACTCGAAGCTGCCCGTTATGTGGACGAGTTCAAACACCCGATGGTAGGCTGGTATTTCGATGTAGGCAACGTGCTCCGTTACAGCTGGCCGGTTTCGTGGATCGAAGCATTGAACAAGCGCATTCTCAAACTGGATTTGAAAGAATTCAGCTTCAAAAAACAAAACGACCTGGGGCTCTGGAAAGGCTTCGACGTGGAGTTTATGGAAGGCGATTGCAATTGGTCCGAAGTGAACAAGGCATTGCAAAAGATTGGCTACTCGGGCTGGGCTTCCGCGGAAGTTTCCGGCGGTGACCGCAAACGTTTATTGACTATCCGTGAGAAGATGGATCTCGTATTTAACGCATAATTACACTTCTTACAAATGCAGAAAAGGCCCGGGGAACCGGGCCTTTTTTTGTGCCTTGTTGTAGTATAGAAATGTGGTTGAAAATTTTCAACTTGCGGTTATATCAACACACTATATCATATGTATTGCGAATTCATATCCTCCCTGAGTGAAATCCTGCCCGTTGAAGACCAAACCCGGTCACTGTTTCAGCAGAGATTAAAAATCGTGAAGGTTCCGAAGGGACGGGTGCTACTCTCGGACGGCGAAACATGTGATAAACTCTGGTACCTGCAATCGGGCCTTGTGCGTGGTTACCATTTCGCAGCCGACGGTCAGGGCAACTTCCGCGACGTTACCGACTGGTTTGCCAGCGAGGGCGACTTTTTCCATGCCGCCGACAGTTTCTCAAAACAGCTCCCATCCCGCGAATACATCGAGACCCTGGAAGCCTCTGTACTCATTTACATTACAAGGGCTGACCTCTACGAGCTATATATGAACCATCCCCAGGCCTGCTGCATTGGCCGTATCATCGCCGAGCGCCAGTTGCTGACGCATCAGGATTTGCTCCGCGACATGCGCACGCTTTCCGCGCCAGAGAAGCTCGAATCGTTCCGTACCCGCTCCCGCGAGCTCTTCAACCGTGTGCCCCAGAAGTATATCGCCTCCTACCTCGGCATCTCCGAAAACTACGTCAGCAAGCTCAAATCCCGACCCTGAATTTTCTTCCTTTTTGTAGGTCCGATCCTTCCTTTTCCCAGAACGGGTGTGGTTTGTTCTCATTTTATTTGTACAAAAAATATAAATAATATGAAGAGAGCATGCTACCTAGTTGTGATGGCCTTTTTGGGGCTTGTTAGTTTAATGCAAAGTGCTCATTGTCAGGAGCAAAAGAAGCCTCCGGAACGGATTCGCAGTAATCACGCTAGTACAGACTATCGGTGGGATATCAGTTTGGACGCGTATCGGCTTAAAGGTGCCTCTGGCATGAACCCGTTTTTTACGCTAAGATATGCCCCTAATCCGAGAGGTGCTTTTCGGTGGTCAATTGGGGACATTTCATGGTTAAGTGAAAAAGATGCCAGAGGTGCTGATTCGAGCGGGATTTTGCCCCCCGATGCTGAGTTCTGGCTTCATCGACGAGTTTTTAACGTCGTTACATCCTTTGGTTATGAGTTCAGACGAAATCTCAAATTAGGTCAACTGCTCTACGGAGTGGACGCCTGGCTTTATTGGAATAATAACTACCAATATTCGTCTCCGGAGACCTGGACGACAATTGTTGATCTGAGCCTGGGGCCATTTTGCGGTTATAAATATCAAATCAACAAGCGATTTTCTGCATCTGTGGAAACTTGCATGGCTTTCTCTTATCAATGGCAAAAGTCCAGAAATCAGAGCGGCGGGTATAATTACCGGGACCGGCATATTGGAATAGAGCCAAATTACATTAGCAGGTTAAACTTTACTTTTCACTTTTAAATACAGCACTATGAAAACTAAAAAAATAGGCGGTTTGATTGCATTTGTATTTTATTGCTTTGGCTTATTAGTAAATGCTGATGGGCAGTCGTTGACCCTAAATTGTGGAGTTCCTAATAACACTTGTTCTTATGCACTTCCCAATAATGTGTCACATGACTACTCTGTTGTAATGAATTCATTCTCAATTTGTAATAAAGGTGCAGGCTGCAAATACAAATGGGAAGTGACTAATGGTGTTATAGTTAGCGGCTCAACTGACAATCCTTCCATACTTGAAGCAAGCGGTAAGAATCAGATTACAGTCATTTGGAACAATACTAATGGAAATGGAATAGTAAAGGTGACTTCCACTGGGAAGCCCAATCCGTCGACCGCTGAGTGTGATCAATGTCCGGTAGGCCTGACGCAAACCAAAACCATCCCCATCCGCTACCTGGGCACGCCCGGCAACATCAAAATCAATGGTGTCGCGCAGAGCGGAAGTTACCAAGTCAATTGTGGTACGGCACCGATCAACGTATCGGTTGATCCAGTGGCGAATGCAACCAATTACGTTTGGACTTACCCGGCTGGCTGGACGCTTTCAGGAAGCGGGAATATCGTTACGCTTACGCCGAATGCCGGCTCGGGCGGCGTGATCAAAGTCACGACTTCCAGAAATGACGTGCCTGGTCTGACCACGTCTTCTCAGCTGACGATTACAAGACCGGTTCCTACAAAACCGGTTATTAATTCACCTGATATTCTACTTTGTAATCCCAAAACGATCACCGCAACGGCCAGCAACGCGACAAGCTACAACTGGGTGGCCACCGGCGGCATTACCGCCAATTCTCCCGGCAATACCAACTCCGCGCAAATAACCGGTGTTTCGGACGGTACCGTGAAAGTCTCGGCTACGTCGTCCGTTTGCGGAGTAACGTCGGCATTTAGTACACCTATCAACGTCAAACGAAGTGCCCCGCAGCCAGCTTCCTTGCTAGTAACTGCCAATGGCGGTGGTTCTCCCGATTTCATGTGCAACGGTGCGGGCGTGATGCTCAATGCCTATACCGCTGAGCCCGGAACGCAGTTTGGGATATGGACTTGCAGTGATCCGGCTAATACGATTCTTAATTCCAATGGAGGATCCGCTTATTTCAATTCCTATGTCAACAATTGCTATGGCATAGACATTACCGTTAGCAACTGTTTCGGCTCGGTTCAGAAAGGGATCACCATTTGTGTCGACAACTGTGCAAAGGGAACACCGATCTACAAAGTATTCCCCAATCCGGCGAAAGACCAGGTGAAAATTCAATTCGATGATGCACAAGCTGCTGAGCGACTTCCGCAGATAATCAGGTTATACAGCGAGGTTGGCGGAAAAGAAGTACGAGTAATCGAGGCGATGGAACATTACACAACAGCGGCTTTTAATAAAGACCGAACTATTGTAATATCAGTCGGCGATTTGCCAAGAGGTACCTACTATTTACGACTTGTCAATCGGGATGGTACTTCGGAAAATGTGCGTCTTGTTTTAGAATAATCATTGCCCCACAATGCCGTAATCCCTGACGTTCCTCACTTACTCACCTTATACCGCCCCCTGGCATACCACCTGAATTTTCTTCCTTTTTGTAGTTCCGATCCTTCCTTTTCCCAGAATGGGTGTGGTCTGTTCTTATTTTATTTGTACAAAAAAGTATAAATAAATTTCTAACAAAATGGTCACACTATTATTGAGAAAGAATTTAAAAAGAGGGGCATTGCTTCTTACGCTTATCCTGTCATTTCTGGCTTGCTCAAAAGAGAATGAATTACCCGGTAAATCGGAAGTCTCTCAGAAATCGGTACAAGACAAATTTTTGATTACAAAAAAGGAGGCCCTTGCATTAGTAGGGAAATCGCAACGAACGGCAAGAACGACGGAAACGATTCCAAAGGAAGTTGATGAGTTGAAAACCTTCGCAGACAGACAGGGAAGAGCGATTTTCTACGTAATCAGTTACAAAAACAATGAGGGCTTTCTGGTGCTTTCTGCCGATAAGCGAATGAAGCCTGTTTTAGCCTTTGCCGATATCGGTACATTTGACCTAGGGACAGACAATCCAGGCATTCAGTTTTGGAAAGATTTGATCGCCGAAACCGCGGCAGGAGTAAGGCAAAATACCGAAGCACACATCAATATTATCAACGAATGGCGGCAATTTGAAGCAGGACAGGGTGCAAGTTTCCGAAGAACGGATCAGCCTGTCTGGACTCCCGAGGCAAGTTGTGAATACTTTGTGACCCATCCAATTCCGCAGAATGTGATAATCCAGCATTTGACATTTAGCTTAGCCGGATGGAATCAACGGACAGGGTACAACGCGCATTGTCCTGACGGAATTGTATTCCCAAATTGCAACAAGTCCGGAACCTTTGCATGTAACAAGGCTCCGGTAGGTTGTGGTCCGTTGGCGATCGGCGAAGTGCTACGGTATCATCATAAGTCAGTAAGTATTGAAAGGACTAACTACACTTCCGCCATGTTTACAGGAATGCCGCAGTCTCATTCAGGGAGTTGCGCTCCACTTGATAATACTGGCAACGGAAACCTTTCTCATCTGCTTAGAGATATTGGAATTGCTGTTGGAGCAACTTACAACACCGTGGTGCCAGCCCTAGGTATCCCAATGTCTGGATCGGGATGTCAAACATGGAGTCAGCCGGGGAAGACTGACGATTTTTTTGCAGCTCGTGGATTTACATCCTATGACCTCGACTTTTTTAATTCAGCTAATCAGATCACAATTAAAAATCAGTTGCTTTCACAAAGACCGGTAATTGTATATGGCTCGAATTGTAGCGTGTGTTTGCCTAATATGCATGTATGGGTTATTGATGGCATTCAAGACTTGCATGCTATTTACCAGGACCAAGCTGGATATTGCTACGAATATTCTACCCACTATTGTCAAATGAACTGGGGATGGGTAGATACTTCCCAAAACAATACCTGGTTCGCTTATGATAACATCGTAGGTGATGGCACGCTGTACAACAGTTCCAATATGAAGGCTTATATTATTATACCTAACTGATATGAAAACACATGCCCTTTTTTATATCTGCCTGCTGTTGATGCAAAGATGTGAGCCTGGAGCGGAACGCGGATATAGTAATTTCGAGTTGAATAATGCAGATGGACGTTACATTCTGACGGGATTGATAAATATTACGGAGGGGAGATCCCTGCCGGTCACGGGAGCGCCCGAGAAACAACAGTTGCAGGTCAAATGGATTCCATCAAAATCTGTCAATAACACTGATAGCGTTTTTTTAGACAAAGGGTATTTCTTCCGATTCAAATTCTATGATTTGAATGATGATGAAACCTCATCGTTACAAGCAGCACGAGTGAGCGTGGAAATGGACGACAAATATTCTCAGGAACGTCAGTGGCTGATACTAAATGACAGTACAGGAATATTGGTCGTTTTAGAACAGGATTACTCACGGGGAGTTACCACCCGCCTAATGATCAGTAATGTGATGAACAGCGCTACCTATCAGGCGGAGCTGGATACGGTCAGATATATCTATCGTCCCAAATTTAAGTAGTTCAAATGATTCATTTTCGGAAGCCAGGTCGTTGCCGGGCTTCCGAAAAATCACTTACTCACCTTATACCGCGCCCTCGCGTAATACTTCAGAGTTGAAATTTTCAATTGCTTGTCCTTCAAAGCAATCAATTTATACTCCTTAAATTCCCCTTTCTTATCCAGAAACCCAACAACGCACGACTCTTTCTGAGGGCCTTTGCGGATTTCCACTTTGGGCATGATACCGAAATTGGGGATAGTCAGCGTATCTTCTGCTTCCTGCACCATGTATTCGATCTTCATCAGAAATTTGAAGGTCTCTTTTGTTTCGTAAATATCCACGGCCAGGCGCCAGTCGTTGAGTTCGTCCCTCACCTTTTCGCTGTAACTCGCGATCGGGCTGTTTTCTACTTTGTCGCGGGTGAGCGGGATGGTGTCGTTGATGGCTTTGGTGGGTTCGCCGCTGTTTGCCCTTGCGGTTTCGTCGTTGTTTTTGGGTTTGTTGCAGCACAATAGTGCTAAAAGGAGTAAAAAGCTGTAATGCTTCATGGAAAATCGTTGAGGTTTGTTGATAGGTCTACCTGTTTGCAATATACCTTTGTTATTTGCATTAAAAGAAATATTTTACTCAATGCATTATAAACAAATCATTACTAATCCCACCTTGGCACTCCTGAACCTGATATGGCTTTAAATTACATTTTCGTAGCTTTTTTCGTCATTGCCTTTCTGATAGCGTTCCTGCAATTCATTTTTACAGGCGATGTGCAAACCTTCAAAGCCATTACGGAAGGGATGCTCAAAATGGCCGAAACGGCTGTTATGGACATTGCTTTGCCGCTCACGGGTGTTATGACATTCTTTTTGGGTATTCTCAATGTGGGTGAAAGAGCAGGAATTATCCATGTGATCGCCCGCTTTATAGGCCCGTTTTTCAACAAACTTTTTCCCGAAGTTCCAAAGGATCACCCGGCAAACGGGCAGATGATTATGAACTTCTCCGCTAACTTTCTCGGGCTCGATAATGCGGCTACACCATTCGGTTTAAAGGCCATGCAAAGCCTGCAAGAACTCAATCCCAGCAAGGATACTGCATCGAATGCGCAGATCATGTTCCTGGTACTCCATACTTCCGGCTTGCAGATTATCCCGCTTTCTATCATCGCCCAACGCGCCATTTTGGGCGCCGAAAGTCCGTCAGACGTGTTCATTCCGTGCGTAGTAGGCACGTACGTAACTACGGTTGTGAGCATGATCATTACGGCCACCTGGCAAAAGATCAATCTTTTCAATCGCACGGTGATGCTCGGGCTTGGTAGTGTGACAGCGATGATCGCATTGGTATTGTGGTATTTATCCGGTTTGCCCAAAGAGCAAATCGAAACCATTTCGATCCTGGCTGGTAATTCAGTGCTGCTTTTCGTGGTAGCGGCGTTCCTGGGTTGGGGAATGTTTAAAAAGGTTAATGTTTTTGAAGCTTTCATCGAAGGTGCAAAGGGCGGGTTCACCACTTCGGTCACGATCATTCCGTATCTGGTGGGTCTGTTGGTTGCGATCAGCGCATTTCGGAGCTGCGGGGCGATGGACTACGTGATCGACGGTTTGAAATGGATGTTTGCCTCAACAGGTATGAACACCGACTTTACAGACGCATTGCCGGTAGCACTCATGAAACCTCTTAGCGGAAGCGGCGCGCGTGCGCTCATGATCGACGCTATGAAGGAATTCGGCCCAGATTCTTTTGTGGGAAGGCTGGTGTGTATTTTCCAGGGATCGGCCGACACCACCCTATATATTGTTGCGCTTTACTTCGGTTCCGTCGGGATCAAAAACACGAGATATGCTATTGTGGCGGGCCTCATCGCCGATTTTATCGGCGTAGTCGCCGGAATTTGGCTCGGTTACCTGTTTTTCCATTGAGCCCGAAGCATCCGCGATAAATCGCCCTTTACCACGGAAATGCAACCGTCCGTACCAAATGGATGGTTGCATTTTCCGGTAAGCACTAATATTGATCATCTAACTCTAAACCGCTTATGTTTCATTCTTTACGCTATTCCGCGCTGGTTTTGGCATTGTTTGGTGGAATGACAGTGTCGCAGGCGCAGCAAAATGTAAGTCAGCCGGCTAACACCTATTCGCTGGAAGATTGCATCCGGATTGCCCTGGAAACCAACCCGCAGGTAAAGCAATCGGAAATTACGGTGCAAACTAATGGCAACACCTACGAGCAGTCGAAATGGCAGCGGTGGCCAAGCATCAGCTTCAGTGCCAGCCAGGGTTTCCGTTCAGGACGTAACATCGACCCATTCACCAACCAGTTCGTTCAGCAGAACGTCAGCTCCAACAACTATCAGCTCGGCGGCCAGGTGACACTTTTCAGCGGGTTTCAGATCAGTAATAACATCAAATTCAACAATGCCAATTATCAGGCGAGCGCCAAAGACCTGGAAGCGACCCGTAACGATATTATGCTCAATGTGGCGTTGTCGTATTTGCAGGTGGTGACCAACGAAGAGCTCATCATGGTAGCGCAGCGGCAGGTCGATGCATCCCAATTGCAGGTAGAACGTACCGCCAAACTTGTAGAGGCAGGTACGCTTGCGGAAAGTAATCTATTCGACCTCAAATCACAACTGGCCAACGACGAACTTTCACTCGTAAATGCCCAGAATAACCTTGAAAGCGCAAAGCTGAATTTGAAACAATACATGAACATGCCGGGCAGCGAGGTGATCAATGTGGTTAAAATACCCGTAAAAGATCCGACAATGCAGGCGTATGACGCTTCTATTCAGGAGATTTATGAAACCGCATTGAACAACTTGCCGCAAATGAAGGCTGCCAATATGCGGATTGAAGCTTCAAAAATTAATATTGATCTGGCAAAAGGGGCCGGTATGCCCACGCTGACGCTGAACGGCGGTATTTACACCGCTTATTCGAGTGCGGCGCCCAAACAGCGGTTTGTAGGAGACGGAACGGGAAATACGACGATTGACGTCCCCTCGACGACGGATTATGTGATGATAGACAACAAGCAAGTGCCGATCATCCAGCGCGTTACGGCACCGAATGGTTCTATCCAGAACTTCCGTTATTTCAACCAGCTCGACTTTAACCGTAACTCGGCGATCAACCTGAACCTTTCGATTCCGATCTTCAACAATTTCCGGACGAAATACAATGTGGCCAATGCCAAATTGCAGCAAAAGACCTACGAATACCAGGCGCAGCAGGTGCAACTGACGATCCGCAAGAATGTGGAACAGGCTTATATCGATATGACGAATGCGGCCAAACGTTACTCCGCAACTGCAAACCAGGTCCGTGCATTACAGGAAACTTTCCGCGTAGCGCAGGTGCGTTTCGATGTCGGGGCGATCAACTCGGTAGAGTACAACATCGCGAAAGCCAACCTTGACAGAGCGAATGGTAACCTCGTTCAGACCAAGTATGACTACGTTTTCAGGACTAAAATCCTGGATTTTTATATGAACCGCCCGCTCTCTGATTTCTAGAATTCCCGTACTATCAGCAACCTATCTTCAAAAATTTGTAATCAAAAAAATATGGCACGTAAATCTTCGAAACAGATCTGGTGGATAACGGGAGGTGTCGTGGTGCTACTCATCGGTGGTTTGTTTGGGGCCAAACAGGCCGGCTACATCGGTAAGCCTAAAACCACGGAGGTAGAATACGCAATCGTCAAAAAATCGGATATCATCGAACGGGTGAGTGCGTCGGGAAAAGTGCAGCCGGAGGTGGAAGTGAAGCTCAGTCCGGACGTTTCTGGTGAGATCATCGCATTGAATGTAGCGGAAGGCGATTCGGTGGTAAAAGGGCAACTGCTTTTGAAGATCCGTCCGGATAACTACGAATCATTAATGGCCAGGGCACAAGCTGCGGTCAATTCGAGCAAGGCTAACTATGAGCAAACCAAGGCACTGGTAGCGCAGGCAGAGGCAAGGCTTGTTCAGGCAAAGGCCAATTATGACCGGAACAAGAAGCTTTTTGCTGATAAAGTGATTTCTTCGGCGGATTTCGAAGGATTTGCGTCCAGCTATGGAGTTGCCCAGCAGGACGTGGAATCAGCAAAAGCGAATGTAGCGGCGGCGCTTTTCAATATTAAAAGTGCGGAAGCCAGCATGCGCGACGCGGCGGAAAACTTGCGTAAAACCAGCATTTTCGCGCCGGTGAGCGGTATTGTATCGCTGCTGAATGTGGAGGCTGGCGAACGTGTGGTAGGTACGTCACAAATGGCGGGTACCGAAATGATGCGCATTGCCAACCTGGCCGATATGGAAGTGCGCGTGAATGTGAATGAAAACGATATCGTACGGGTGTCGATTGGTGATACCGCTGAAATCGACGTGGATGCTTACAGTTCGTCGGGCCGCAAGTTTAAGGGGGTGGTGAAGGAAATCGCCAATACGGCTGCGGGACTTGCATCGCTATCGTCGACATCAACGGCCGCTGCAAGCACCTCCGCCGATGCCGTAACGGAATTTCAGGTGAAAGTGAAAATCCTGAATGAATCTTTCAAAGACCTGATGACCGCCCGTTCGAAAAAATCTTATCCTTTCAAACCGGGTATGACAGCATCGGTAGAGATCATTACCGAGCGTAAAAATGGCGTGGTTTCGGTGCCCATCGCGGCGGTTACTACGAGGGGAGGCACTCCACAGGTGATCCCGGGCTCAGGCGACGGGTCGAATAATAATAGTGCGCAGCCAGCCGAGGAAGACGAGAAGAAACCTAGGAAGCAGGAAGTGATTAAAGAAGTGGTATTTGTCGATGTGAATGGCAAGGCGGAAATGAAGGAAGTGAAGACGGGTATTAGCGATTTTGAGAATATCGAAATACTTTCGGGCCTGAAACCGGGCGACAAAATTATCTCCGGACCCTACATTGCAGTGTCCAAAAACCTCAATAACGGTGACCTGGTTGAAAAAAAGAAGGAAGATCCGAAAAAAGATGGAAAAAAATCAAATGAAAACCCGAACTGATGCGTTGTAAAAAAGTAATAAGTTCGATTTAGTTTAGGTTAAAAAGGAAAATCCTTGCGGCTTTGCTGCAAGGATTTTTTATTTTCAGCTATTTTGGCCAATATTTCAGCCAAATTCTGACAATCCAGCCGGATGAGTTTTTTAAATCATACTAAAATTGCCGTGATAGGCGGGGGCAGCTGGGCGACTGCTCTGATCAAGATCCTCTGCGAACAAAATCACGTTCAAATCCGCTGGTGGCTCCGGAACCAGAAGGACATCGACCATATCCGAAGGTTCAATCACAATCCGAGTTACCTCAGTGACGTCGTGCTTTCACCCAAGAAGGTGAAGGTTTTTGAAAAAACCACCGACGCTGTCAAAGGAGCGGATTACATTATCCTGGCGGTCCCCGCCGCATTCATTCAGGAATCATTGCAGCATTTATCGCCCAAACATTTGCAGGGTAAGCGCATCGTTTCAGCCATTAAAGGCATGGTTCCCGGCCAGAACGCCCTCGTTACCGATTGGGCTGCCGATGCTTTTGGTATCGAAATGAAGGATACCTGCGTCATTGCCGGCCCGTGCCATGCGGAGGAAGTGGCGTTGGAAAAGCAATCCTACCTGACTATCGCTTCCACAGAATGTCCGGCGGCAGAAGATTTTGCGGAGCTGATGACCTGCCGTTACGTCACCGCCAATGCGCTCGACGATCTTTATGGCGTAGAATACGCTGCGGTGATGAAAAACATCATCGCGCTCGCGTGCGGGATCACGCACGGGCTCGGGTACGGCGACAATTTCCAGGCTGTACTTGTATCGAATGCGATGCAGGAAATTGGTAGCCTGGTTACTGCTCTCGACCCGCGTGAACGGAATCTGAGTTCGTCAGCCTACCTGGGTGATTTGCTCGTGACGGCCTATTCGCAGTTCAGCCGCAACCGGTTGTTTGGTAATATGATCGGCCGGGGGTATAGTGTCAAAGCTGCGCAGCTTGAAATGAAGATGATCGCGGAAGGTTATTATGCCACCAGGAGTATCCAGGAGCTCAACAAAACTTATCACGTTAATTTACCTATCACCAACGCGGTTTACAGCATTCTCTACGAGGAGCAGGCGCCCGCCGCGGTCATGAACGAATTGAAGAAGTTGCTCAAATAATAGCCTCTTTTCGGTTTGGCAGGGTATTCTGCAAAACGTTTAACCTATCTTTTAATCCATGCTACAATACAAAAAGCAATCTAAGTGGCTGGCGGCTACTTTGCTGCTGGGCTCCATTGTGATGACATCCTGCGGCTCGAAACAGACCGAAACAGCAGAGGACAAAAAACTGGATTCGCTCGCAAATGACAAAGAATTCGTTTTCGGCGATCAGCGTCCCTTTCCGCAATGCCACGCTTCCACGCTCGTGCGACTCTATGACGGGCAGTTTCTCGTAGCATGGTTTGGCGGCACGGAAGAAAAGAACCCGGACGTGGGTATCTGGCTATCGAAAGGTCGTCCCGGCCATTGGAGCGCTCCGGTCGAGGTCGCCAAAATCCGCGAGGATGCGCATTGGAACCCGGTTTTGCAGAAAACAGCCGACGGAAAAGTGATTTTGTATTTCAAAGTAGGGAAGGAGATCGCCCAGTGGGAAACGTGGGTAAAGACTTCTTCGGACAATGGTGCAACGTGGTCGGAAGCCTATGAACTCGTAAAGGGTGACAAAGGCGGCCGCGGCCCTGTGAAAGACAAGCTGATCGAGCTGTCGAACGGCGACTGGCTCGCCGGCGCTTCCAATGAAGTGAATCGCTGGGAGGTTTTCGTAGACCGCAGCACGGATAAGGGCAAAACCTGGACGGCCAGCCCATATTTAAAAATCGATACGACAGAAATAAAAGGAAAAGGCGCCATTCAGCCTACATTGTGGGAATCGGAGCCCGGACAAGTGCATATGCTCGTGCGTACGACCGGTGGCGTGATCGGGCGCAGCGATTCGAAGGACTACGGCAAAACCTGGTCAACTATTAAAAAGACCTCACTGCCCAACCCAAACAGCGGCATTGATCTTGCCAAATTAGCCGACGGCACATTGGTACTGGCCTACAACCCCGACGACCACAACTGGGGCTCCCGCTCGCCGCTTTCGCTCATCCTTTCGTACGACGATGGCCAGAACTGGACCGATAAGATCGACATCGCGACTGGCAAGAAGGAAGACGAATATTCCTATCCCGCCGTGATCAGCTGGGGCGATTCGGTGGCGGTTACTTACACTTATAACCGCCGGAAAATCGCATTTTGGACAGGCAGCAAGAAGGATATTGTAGACCTGGCGGCCAAGAAGAAATAGCATTTAATAGCCCCGCAGTTCGATATCGTAAGACTCCATCATTTCGACGCGCTTACCCATCTTTTTCTGGATGATTTTGAAATGATGGACGTCTTCGGGGCAGATCAGCGAAATAGCCTCTCCCGGGTTTTCGGCCCGCCCTGTCCGGCCAATGCGGTGCACGTAATCTTTCGGAGAGCGCGGTAATTCGAAATTGATCACATAAGGCAGAAACTGGATATCGATCCCGCGCGACGCGAGGTCGGTCGCCACCAGTACATTCAATTTTCCCGATTTAAACTTATTCAAAGCCTCGGTGCGCGCACCCTGGCTTTTTTTGCTATGCATGGCCATGGCGTCGATACCGTTCTTTTTCAGCTTTTCAACGAGGTTATCCGCGGTTCGTGTCGCCGAAACGAACACCAGCACCTGCTTCATTTGTTGCGATTTGATCAAATATCTCAATAGCGGCCCCTTTCGGTCAGGATCGACGAAGTAGCCGGTTTGCTTGATCAGGTCGAGGTTCTGCTCTTCCTCTTCGATCTCTATCCGGATCGGGTTTTTCAGCTGATTCTTATTGATTTTATCCACTTCATCGCCTAATGTAGCCGAGAAGAGAATGCTCTGGCGACTTTTGGGAAGGAGGAAGAAAATATCCCGCATTTCATCGGCGAAGCCCATATTCAGCATTTTGTCAGCCTCGTCCAGCACCAGAATGCGCGTTTCAGACAAGTTCAGCGCTTTGTAAGAGAGCAGTTCGAGCAATCGGCCGGGCGTGGCAACCAGGATTTCCACATGCTGCAATGCGATCATTTGCGGGTTAATGGATACCCCACCAAAAACCGCAAGCGTTTTCACCTTACGCGGAAGCCTTTCGCCGAACGTCTGGAAAACCGTGCCGATCTGCACCGCCAGCTCGCGGGTAGGCACCAATACCAATGCAGTAATATGCCGGTTTTTCGCCGGAGGCCTGTTTTGAAAGGATTCCAGAATAGGCAACACAAAGCTTGCCGTTTTTCCCGAGCCTGTTTTGGCGATGCCGAGCACGTCATTTCCCTTCAAAATGGCTGGAATTGCGGCCCGCTGAATCGGATAGGGTTGAGTATAATTCTGTTCAGCGATGGTTTTTAGTAATGGTTCGGACAATCCAAGCGATTGGAAGGAAGTTGCGTTCTCCGGCATGCGGTCATTTGTTTCGTGATTGATGCAAAGATAGCGCTCCCTGCGCAAATGCTACCTGTCCGCCCGCGAGCCGGTCCGCCGGTGCGCAGAAATTTTCCATCACCAGCATTTATAATCATTATGTCGTACAACCGCAGGGAGTTTCTTCAAAAACTAGGGTTTGGAGCCCTTCAATTGGGTGTAATCAGCGCCATTCCAGCGTCGGCGTGGGCGTCGTCGCTTAGCTACGGACAGTTGCCGCGCAGCTCGCCGGAAGCGCAGGGAATGTCGGCCAAAGGCATTCTGGATTTTGCCAATGCCGTCGAAACCGATCGGCTAAACCTGCATAGTTTGATGGTTCTGCGGCAGGGAAAAGTGGTTGCCGAGGGCTGGTGGGCTCCCTATGCACCCGATTTGAAGCATACTTTATATTCTCTCAGTAAAAGTTTTACTTCCAGCGCGATAGGCTTTGCCGTAGCGGAAGGCAAGTTGAAAGTGGACGATAAAGTCATTTCCTTTTTCCCGGAGGATAAACCTGCGACTGTAAGCGCCAATCTCGCAGCAATGCGCGTACGCGACTTGCTCAGCATGTCGACCGGCCATGATAAGGATACGACAGGGAAACTGCGGGAATCGGGGAGTGATAACTGGGTGAAATCGTTTCTGGCGCAGCCTGTGGAGCACGAACCCGGTACATTCTTTGTGTACAATAGCGGCGCCACGTACATGCTGTCGGCCATTATTCAGAAACTAACCGGCCAAACCTTGCTTGAATACCTCAAACCGCGCCTTTTCCAGCCATTGGTGATCGAAGATGTGGATTGGGAAGTGGATCCTAAGGGCATTAATACCGGCGGTTGGGGGTTGCGGGTCAAAACAGAGGATATTGCCAAATTCGGCCAGTTGTATTTGCAAAAAGGGGAGTACAATGGTAAACGCATTCTGCCGGCTGCCTGGGTTGAGGAAGCTACACGGTCGCATATTATGTCGAAAGGAAGTAACAGGAAACCTGAGGACGACGACTGGCAGCAAGGTTATGGCTATCAGTTCTGGCGTTGCCGGAACGGTGCCTACCGCGGAGATGGCGCATTCGGGCAGTATTGTATTGTAATGCCGAAGGAAGACATGGTAGTAGCCATTACCAGTGAAACCGGAGATATGCAGGCCATTCTGAACCACGTTTGGAACCATATCCTGCCGACTGTGAAGGCCACCGGTGTTCCTGCCGACAAAGGTGTGCAATCGGAGATGCAGAAGAAACTGGGCTCACTCGCATTGCCTCTTACTCAAGGAAAGCCGGCTTCTGAACTCGCCGCGAAAATGAACGGGAGAGCATTCAAGCTGGCGAGTAATGAGTTGAAAATTAGCAAAATATCCTTCGAATTTGATAAGGGCTGGTGTCTCTTCCGCGTAACCGACGATAAGGGCGAACACCTTGTGGTAAATGGTTTGGGCAACTGGAAAATTGGCCTTACCGACTTATCGACCATGCCGCTCAAACTCGTCCTAACCCCCGTCCCTGGCGAAAAGAAAACGAAAATTGCCGCCAATGGCGCCTGGATCGACGACACAACTTTCGAAATGACCTGGCGCTTCATCGAAACCGCGCATCATGAAACCGTACGGTGCAAATTTGAAGGGGATAACCTGCAAGTTGAATTTAAGAGGAGTCTCGCGATTATCGGCAATACGAAAGATCCGCGGCCGGTTTTGAGTGGGAAGGCGATTGCGTGAGCTTAAACCAAAAGATTTTCATATCATTAGCATTCAAATCTTTAACAACGACCACAAATATGAAAAAGAACATTTTCCTGGCCCTTTTGATGATGGTGATTGCGTTCGGGGTGAATGCGCAGAAATTCAGAGGACTGGATAAAAGCCCGCGCGATATCGCATATTTCCCGGATCACTTTGCACATGACCGCAAGGACGGAGAGAAAGCATTGGTGAAGGTGTCGTACAGCCGTCCTTTTTTGAATGGGCGTGAAATTTTCGGTAAAAAAGAACCCTATGGCAAAGTGTGGCGCCTGGGCGCGGATGAATCAACGGAAATCAGATTCTATGAAGACGCCACTTTTGGAGGCAAAAAAGTGAAGGCAGGTACCTACTCGATGTTTGCAATTCCAAACGAGAAAGAATGGACAATCATTTTGAGCAGCGACGTAGATTACTGGGGTGCCTACAAATACAAGGAGGCTAATGATGTGTTACGCGTGACGGCGCCGGTAAAAAAAGCAGATGCACCGATCGAGAACTTCTCAATAGTATTTGAAAAGGTTTCCGACAAAGCCGCGAAGATGTATCTGGGATGGGAAACGACCATTGTGGAAGTGCCTGTGTCGTTCTGAGGTTGCTGAAATGGCACGGTTCTTTCTCGGACCGCTGTCTGAACCAATGAATTTATGACAATGGCAGATATCCACGATCAGATCGAGCAGTTTTTTGACGCATATGAGAAGCGGTTTGCCGAAGGGCTTGCCGGGAATGCGGTAGCGGAAGAAACAGCGGCGGCATTTGCAGATTTCTTCGTCGAAGCGAGTCCGAACGGAATTATCGGCGGGAAGAATGACCAGGAATTTTGGGAACGTGTGCCGGAAGGCTATAATTTCTACCGCTCCATCGGTATTACCAAAATGGAGATCAGGCAGCTGGATATTACAGAGCTGAACGAGCTGCATTATATGGTGGAAGTGTACTGGGAATCGTTTTATGAAAAGGGCGGTCAGCCGGGTTCCATCGAATTCAGTGTGATTTACCTGTTGCAGCATCTGAACGGGACGTTGAAAGTGTTTGCCTACATTACCGGTGATGAACAGGCCGTCCTGAAAGAAAGGGGCTTGGTGTAGAGGGGGATACTGGCATTATTATTGTAAAAGCTGGTCGGAAACGCAATGTTTCTGCCCAGCTTTTTGCATTAACATTCATCAAGATGAAGAAGTGTCAAATGATCTGTCTGCTGGCTCTGGTGTTCGCCTGGGGCTGCAATAGTAAGAAGGAAAAGGAAGAAGCGGCGCAAAGCGGACCCGACTCCGTGGCAACTGCGACCGACAGTCTCACATTGCCTGCTCCATTCGCGACCGAGTCTGTGGAGAACAGGCCGGAAGAGGCTGGCTGGCCCGATGGCCAAACACCCGTGGCGCCCGCAGGCTTTGTAGTAACCAAATTTGCCGATAAACTCGATAGTCCGCGCTGGACTTATATTGCACCGAATGGCGACATTTTCGTAGCCGAATCGGCCACACGTAAAAGTGCAGATAGGATCACGCTCCTTAGAGATGTGAACAAGGACGGGACGCCTGAAATGCGCGAAATTTTTCTTGAAAAACTCAACAAGCCTTTCGGAATGCTCGTGTTGAACGGCTACTTCTACGTGGCCAACACCAATGGCCTTTACCGCTATCCTTATAAAGACGGCGAAACTAAAATTACTTCCAAAGGCGAAAAGATTGTGGACTTGCCGGCAGGTGGCTATAACAATCACTGGACGAGAAACCTGCTGGCGAATGCGAGCGGGAGTAAAATTTACATTTCGGTCGGATCCGCAAGTAATGTGGCTGACCACGGTATCGATGAAGAAAAGCGGAGAGCCAATATCCTGGAAATAAACCCCGATGGCTCGGGCGAGCGCATATACGCGAGCGGGCTGCGGAATCCCGTGGGAATGGACTGGGCTCCGGGTTCGAATGTGCTTTGGACAGCTGTGAACGAGCGCGATAAACTGGGCGATGACCTCGTGCCCGATTACATTACGGGTGTAAAAGAGGGTGGCTTCTACGGTTGGCCTTATGCTTATTTCGGACAAAATGAAGACCCGCGAAGAAAAGGGGAACGCCCCGACCTGGTTGCAAAGACGATCGTGCCGGATGTTCCCGTCGGTTCACACACGGCAGCGCTGGGACTGGCATTCTATAACAAAACCAAATTTCCTGCGAAATACCACAATGGCGCATTCGTAGGCCTGCATGGCTCATGGAACCGCTCGAAGCTTTCGGGATATAAGGTGGTCTTTGTACCATTTCAAAATGGGAAGCCCTCGGGCAAGCCGGAAGATTTTCTCACCGGTTTTGTGGAAAGCGAAAAGAAGGTTTATGGCCGGCCCGTCGGAGTGACGGTAATGAATGATGGTTCGCTGCTAGTGAACGACGACTCCGCCAATATTATCTGGCGCGTAAGCGCAAAGTAAGAAATTATGGGCTATGGGAAATACAATAGCGGCCTGGTGGGCAACCAGGCCGTTTTTTGTGTATAAGGCAAAAATTTTTCCGTTTTTTCTTGCAAAAATATACTGATCGGTATATTTTTGTCATGGAATTTTAATTCGCCAAAGGAACCGGATGAATACCCGGCTTTTATTTTCTCAAATAGTATACCGATTGGTATATTTTAAATAAAGAAACAATGAAAACTACTGGAAATACAATCCTCATTACCGGCGGAAGTGCCGGTATTGGTCTCGAATTCGCCAAAGCATTTGTTGCAAAAGGTAATCATGTAATCATCACCGGTCGGAATGAAGAGCGTTTGCAAAAAGCGGCGGCGCAGCTGGATAACGTAACGCCGATCGTCTACGATGTGATTGATCAGCAGGCGACGGACGAGCTCGTTGCCCGCCTCGAAAATGAATTTCCTACCCTGAATGTGGTCATTAACAATGCCGGTAAGGCCGCTTACTATCACCTGGACGGTGATCGGGACGCTGCAACATTGGCCGAAGAGGAGATTACCACCAATTACCTGGCCATTATCCGTCTGAACCAGAAATTGCTGCCGCTGCTCAAAAAGGCGAACGAAGGCGCAATCGTAACCGTTTCCAGCATAGCGGGCCTGGTGCCGAACCACTTCCTGCCAACCTACGCCGCAAGTAAGGCCGCATTGCACTCTTACACGCAATCTCTGCGTATTGCGCTGGGCAAATCCACCAATATCAAAGTGTTCGAGATCCTCCCTCCGCTGGTGGATACGGAGTTTTCAGCTGAAATCGGTGGCGCTACGAATGGGATCCCCGCCAAACAAGTAGCGGACGAACTCGTGGAAGCATTTGAAAACAATACCTATGAAATTCTCACAGGGCGTACTGCCGATGTGTTTAGTCTCTTTTTGAGTAACCCGGCAGCCGCTTTGCAGGCGATGAACCCCGGCGTTGACCTCCAAACTGCCTGAAAAGGACATCGCAAAAAGTAACCTTCAATACACAAAAATCACTGCCGTTATGAGACAGAAAATCGCTTTTGCCATGATCATGGGGATCGTTACGACGGGGATAATTTCCTTCGCTTTGATTTCCCTAAATATTGGATTTGTTGCCAATTTTTTGGTGATTTGGCTCAAATCTTGGAGCATGTCGTATCTGATCGTCATCCCGGCAATCCTGCTGATTGGTCCGAAGGTGCAGAAACTGGTCGACGATATCTTCAAAGATACACTGACTCAGGAGGTTGACTAACCGCTCCTGATGTCCTGGATCAAATAATTAAACTGTATGAAAAGAGTTGTAGTTACCGGCTTGGGGGTTATTTCTCCGCTGGGGAATTCCGTGGAAGAATTCTGGCAAAATATTGTAGATGGTAAAAGCGGTGCTGCTACCATCACTAAGATGGATGTTTCCAAATTCAAAACTCAGTTCGGCTGCGAAGTGAAGGACTTCCATCCCGAAGAGTATATCGAAAAGAAGGAGCTCAAAAAATACGACCTGCATACCCAATATGCGATTGCAGCGTCGGATACGGCGATCAAGGATGCAGGGCTAGACTTTGCGAATATCGACTTGGAAGACCGCCAGGACATGGGGGTGATCTGGGCAACCGGAAACGGTGGTATGGGTACATTTGAGGACCAGTTACTGGAATTCCACGCATCAGGCGGGGTACCGCGTTTCAGCCCGTTCTTTATTCCAAAAATGATTGTGGATATTGCAGCAGGTGTAATTTCGATCCGCCACAAACTGCACGGACCTAACTACTGTACCGTTTCGGCCTGTGCGTCTTCGAATACTGCATTGATCAGCGCATTTGACACAATCCGCATGGGTAAGGCCAAGCTGATGGTAGCCGGTGGTTCCGAGGCAGCGATTATCTACTCGGCATTGGGCGGTTTCAGCGCGGCTCAGGCACTTTCGAAGCGGAATGACGATCCTGCAACGGCTTCAAGACCATTCGATAAAGACCGTGATGGTTTTGTAATGGGCGAGGGTGCTGCGGCATTGATCCTCGAAGATTTGGAATATGCCAAAGCGAGAGGAGCCAAAATCTATGCTGAAATCGTCGGCGGCGGAATGGCTGCGGATGCTTACCACCTCACCGGTACACCTCCGGATGGTATGGGTGCAGCATTGGGTATGAGAAAAGCTCTGGCGGAAGCCGGCATTACACCCGACAAGATCGACTACGTGAATGCGCACGCAACATCCACCGGGCTAGGCGATATGAGCGAACTGCAAGGGATGAAAACCGTATTTGGTGACCACCCGGTGGCGATCAGCGCAACCAAATCCATGACGGGCCATTTGCTGGGTGCGGCGGGAGCGCTCGAAAGTATCGTTTGTGCATTGGCAGTTAAAAACGATATTATTCCGGCGACCATTAATACACAAAACCTGGACGAGGCAATTCCCGAAGGTATGAACATCGTGTTGGGCAAGTCGCTGAACCAGACTGTGAATTATGCATTGAACAATACCTTCGGTTTCGGAGGGCACACGGCGACTTCCATCTTCAAAAAATATACGGAGTAGGGCATTGCCTTACTCCCTGATTTCCGAAAGGACTTCTACGACCCCGTTTTCATCGTTGCTTTTGGCGATGAAACGGGCTATTTTTTTGATATCCGGATGCGCATTCGCCATTGCGTAGGAGTAATGTGCTTTTTCGAGCATTTCCAGGTCGTTGAGGTAATCCCCGAAAACCATCGTTTGCTCCGCGGTAACTTTGAATTTTTCCTGCAAAACCTCCATCGCGCGGCCTTTGTTGGCTTTTTTATGTGAAATATCCAGCCAGATCGGCCCGGAGACTTTCACCTGCAGGTCGTGCTCGTATTTCTTGTAATACGGGTAGCTGTTTACTTCAGAGCCTGCCAGGTCGCATAATGTGAATTTGAGAAATTGATCGTCGGTGATTTCGAGCAGGTCAGGCACAACCTCGTATCTTTCAAAATACAGTTTGAGGTGATTGATGAACTCTTCGTCGTCATTCTCGACGTAAGCCTTTTTCTTCCCGCAAATGATCGGGTAGGTATTTTTGATCTTTCTTGAAATCAAGATCAACTCGCGGGTAATCTCCGGGTCGATTGCCTGAATGTGGATTTCTTCGTCTTTGAAAACTACATAACTGCCATTCTCGGCAGCGAAGATGATCTCATCCTTGACGGCATCGAGGGTTTTGGCGAGGTTGAAATATTGACGACCACTGGCTGCGACGAAAATGATTCCGTGATTTTTAAGTTTCCTGAAAACAGGGAAAAAAGATTCGTGGATTTCGTGTTTGGAATTCAAAAGCGTACCGTCCATATCGGTAGCCACCAGCCGGATGTCGGAAAATGTCATACTTGATTAATATTGCCTTACCAATCAAGTCAAATAAGCCGACTATGGTTCCGCTTTTACTGCTTTTTTAGAATATTCGGTACTGGACACCAATGCGCCACACACGCATATGAAGGTCGGTAGGGCCGCCTGCCCAGTCGTTGAGCCAGTTCGTCACCCCGTGCGCGTAACTTACTGCCAACCCGAGCCGCTTACCGGATATTTTTGCTTCCATTCTGGGGCGGAAATCGAGGCCGGGGGCGAGGCCGTCGCGATCGGTATATTGGTCGTCTTCAAATACATCTTTGATAACCAGGCGGCTCGAACTGCTGAGGCCGATGCCAAAATCGGCGCCACCGCGGAGCGAGAGATCCAGATTTTCTGCTAATGAAAAGTTATATCCAGCGCTGGGGAAAATGTTAATGAAGTGGTTACGGGTAATATCGTAGCCATTGTCGGTTTTAAAGATCATGTCGTCGAGCTGATATTGCTCAACATTAATACGGGTGCGGAGGTTTTCGTAACCGGTTTCCAATTCGAGTAGGAAGTGGTTTTTAAACTCGTGTTGCACCACTAGGTTTGCGCCGTAGGTAATTGCAGGTACGTTGCCAAGATAACTGGCCTCCCGGAGCGCACAGCCACAAAAAGGTCCTCCGGTGCCCGAAGTAGTTGTTTTCTCTGCACTCGCGCCCGCAAAGCGTGAAATGCCTGAATTGAGCCCAACGGAAAATGTAGTATGCTGGGCGAGGCCGATCTGGCAGATGAACAGGAAAGGAAGGATGTAGAGAATTTTCATGGATCTGGGCTTTTGGGAATGGAAACTGTCTGGTTGACACGATAGGTCAACCAACGGTTGCATAGTGAAACGGTTAAATTTCAATGGGAAATATCCCTTCACGAACCCGGCTGTATTTTTTGCTGTTCCGGGAATACGGTCCACACCACATCAACAGCCTGATGAAATTTTCAAAGTACTACCTCACCGCATTTGTTTCATTTCTAATCTGGGGCTTTTTCAGCCTTGCCCTCAAACCATTGAAAGGATATCCGTCGCTCGACATCCTTTTTTACCGCGTGTTTATGTGCGCGGCGGTGATGGCGGTAATCAGTCTGTTTGTGCGGGTGAAAGTGCTGAAAGAGAGTGTCGCTGCTTTCAGGGCAATGCCTGCGGGGCGGAAACGTCAGGTTGCATTCCTGACATTGATCGGCGGGGTATTGCTGACCGCCAACTGGTTTTTCTTCATTTACGTGATGAACCACATCAGTGTGAAGGCCGCTTCGTTCGCCTATCTCGTCTGCCCGATCATGACCACCGTAATCGCCTTTTTCGTACTGGATGAAAAGCTCAGCAAATGGCAGTGGACAGCGGTAATGCTCAGTGTTCTGAGTTGTATTTTGTTGTCATTCAATAATATATCGGATATTCTGTACAGCCTGATTGTCGCGGCTTCGTACGCATTCTATCTCGTAAGCCAGCGCAAGAATACGGGTATCGACAAGTTCCTGGTGCTCACGATCCAGATAGTGTTCTCTGCATTGCTGCTGCTTCCTTTTTACCCGAAATACAGCGCAGCGCTGCCAACAGAAGGTTTATTTTACGTCCTGATCACGCTGATAGCCGTCGTTTTCACCATCATTCCGCTCTTCATGAACCTGTATGCGTTGCAGGGGGTGACCTCCTCGACAATGGGCATTCTGTTGTATATCAATCCATTGATGAACTTCGCGATCGCGTTGTTTTACTTTCATGAGCCGATTAATTCGGTGCAGATCACTGCTTACTCATTGATCCTGTTATCAATCCTTGTTTTCAACGAGCGGTTTATTTTCGGTCGGGGCCGCGCTGCGGTCGCCTGATCTGCGGTACGCGGCCGAACGGATGAAACGGCCGAAGTAGAAGGTTTCAAATGTCAGGTAGTAATCATTATTGGCAAAATGCCGTGGCATATCAGGGAGCTGATCCGCTTCCACGTGGCTGATTTTTTTGAAGAAAATATACATCGATTGCAGCAATGCTTTCTGCCAGATCCGATTGAGGTTTTTGTCAATGTGAAAGTCGGTGAACAGCCATAATGCGCCGCTTTTGAGAATTTTATCCAGCTTTTCAAAAACCTCGTGTGCACGTTCGCGACTGAAATTGTCGAAAAGAAACGGCGTCATAATTACATCGTATTTTACAGGTGCTGCATAGTCTTCGATACCTGTATGAACAAATGTGATCCGATTGCCCTTGAAATCTCTTTTCCTGGCCAGGTCCAGCATATTGGATGAGATTTCGACATAATCGATGGCTAATCCTGAGGGATATAGCCTCGCAATTTCCTCCAATATCCAACCCGTTCCCCCGCCTACGATGAGCACGCGGGCGTGAGAGGTTATAAATGGCAGTAATGCCTGCTGCGCGCGAACGATCGATTTGCCGAATATCAGCCTGCTAAGCCTGTCATAGTTCGAAGCAATGCGGTCATAATTGTTCAGCATAGCTAATACAGATTTTGGTGCGCAAAAAAGCTCCCTGCGATCCCGCATAGTGCTTTAACCAGTAGTAGTCCGTCGATCACGATCAGGTAGAACAAAATGCTTTGCCGTTTTTGAAGCGAAAACGCGACCACCAGCAGGCACACAAAGGGTACCATATTGAACAATATCGTCGGAATGCCGAAATCCTGGTAAATAGCAAATGCCAGAAAAGAAACGAGGCCGACGAGCAAAAGCGGTACGAGCACGGCGTAGATGGTCCTCCGAAGTCCCATTCTCACGGCAAATGTTTTCAATTCGATATTCGCGTCGTCTTCATAGTCCTTCATATCGAACATAATGGCGTTGACCGTGCAGAACATCCAGTTTTTGGTAAAAAGCCAGAGCATCAGCAGGGGCTCCGCAACGGCTATGCCCCGTTCGATCCGCAGGGCCGCGACTGGAAAAAGATTGACGCATCCAGCCCACACAAAGCCGATCACGAATGCTTTCAGCCAGCCGGTGTGACGTAGGTTAAATGAAATGAGGGATTTGGGCAGTAAACCATAATACAGGATCGCGGCAAGCGGCACAACGGTTAAAACCAGCCAGTAGTAAAGCGGCAAATGTACGATCGCATGGAAGTTTTCAACCAGGTACCAGGCCCCCAGCAGCGTGCAAATACTGAAAAGGAACACCTGGCTCATCCGTACAAAACGGTAATGCTGCCGGTACCATTCGGTGCGGGGATTGGCGGAAACTTTCGGGATAACCGGTCCCGAATAGGCGATCGTGTAGTAGAATACGGTTGTGCAGAAAAGGAGAATGTAATAGGAGAGTGAATTGAGCGGGATGTTAAGCTGAAAGGCAGTTTCCAGGGATAATGCCACCGCCAGGATTCCGACGAAGTAGTTGGCGAAAAATACAAATGCGATAATCCGGTTTAACATATCTGCCTGTGAACCAGTGTGCCATCCATGGCTCTTACTGGAATAATATAATTAAAATATCAATTTAGAATTTTTTAAGAGGGCAAGGAAAGCGTCATAGCGATTTCCTACATTGGGTCACGATATTTCTTAAACCACCAATTCCATGAAAAAAATCTATTTATTCCTGACCCTTTGTCTTTCGAGCCAGGCCGGTTTTGTTTTTGCGCAAAGTAAAGACGCGGTCGCGAAAGACCTAGTGGTTGAAAACATTGTAAAGGAGGCTACTGAAAACTCGCAGTTGGAAAAACTCGGTCATGAACTGATGGACGTGATCGGTCCGCGGCTCGTAGGCTCGCCTCAAATGCAGCAGGCACACGACTGGGCGGTGGCTAAATACAAAGGTTGGGGTATCAGCGCAAAAAATGAAAAATGGGGTGAGTGGCGTGGTTGGGAGCGCGGCGTGTCGCATATAGACATGGTGGCGCCGCGCGTGAAGTCGCTCGAAGGAATGCAGCTCGCATGGAGCCCCGGCACGAATGGTAAAACGGTAACCGCGGATGTGGTGATACTGCCCGATGTGGCCGATTCGGTAGCCTTTCAGAAATGGCTTCCTTCTGCCAAAGGCAAGTTCGTGCTGATTAGTATGAACCAACCCACAGGCCGCCCTGATTATAACTGGCAGGAGTTTGCCACGAAAGAATCGTTTGAAAAGATGAAAAAGGACCGGGATGCGCAGACCGAGGGATGGGCAAATCGTCTGAAAAAGACCGGCTACACTTCCCGCACATTGCCGCTTGCATTGGAGAAAGCGGGCGCGGCGGGCGTGGTGATGTCTTACTGGTCAAAGGGTTTTGGGGCAAATAAGATTTTCGGTGCTTACACGAAAGCCATCCCAACGGTAGATATTTCACTTGAAGATTACGGCCTGTTATACCGCCTGGCGGAATCGGGGCATACGCCGAAAATCAGCGTGCGTGCCGACGCGAAAGAAACCGGTATAAGCCAGACTTTTAACACTGTAGGGGAGATCAAAGGCACTGAAAAGCCTAATGAATATGTAATCCTCTCCGCGCATTTCGACTCCTGGGACGGTGGCACCGGCGCTACTGACAACGGTACCGGTACACTTGTGATGATGGAGGCCATGCGCATTCTCAAAAAGGTATATCCCAATCCCAAGCGAACGATCCTGGTCGGGCATTGGGGAAGCGAAGAGCAGGGGCTGAACGGCTCGCGCGCATTTGTGGAAGACCATCCGGAGATCGTGCAGAATATTCAGGCGGTGTTCAACCAGGACAATGGCACGGGCCGGGTCGTGAACCTGTCAGGTCAGGGCTTTTTGAATGCTTATGAATACCTAACCCGCTGGCTGACAAAAGTTCCCGAGCCGATCCGTACACCTATCCAAACCTCATTTCCCGGTGCCCCCGGAACCGGCGGGTCCGATTTCGCCTCATTCGTAGCAGCGGGTGCTCCGGCATTTTCATTGAGCTCATTGAACTGGTCGTACGGCACTTACACGTGGCACACCAACCGGGATACCTACGACAAGATCGTATTCGACGACGTTCGCAGCAATGCGATACTGGCGGCAATTCTGGCCTATCAGGCAAGCGAAGATCCTGCCAAAACCTCGCGTGACAAAAGCATTTTGCCCCTCGATGCCAAAGGTGTACCGGGCGCATGGCCTGAGCCGCGCAAGCCTACCCGCCGCGGCGGATTGGATTAATGTCCGCATAACCCATTTTTGAAAGCAAAGGCATATATTGTCTTTGCTTTTTTTATTAACCGAATTTTGAATCCAATGCAAATAGAGATCATACAGGAGCCTATCGAAGACGTGCTGATTGTCCGCCCGTTCGAACAGGGTGCCGAACCCGCTAACCAGGAAATGTTTAAAGCGGAGAAAGGGGAAACATGGTGGTATTCGTCGAAAGAGTTGTGGTTGGGGCTGGGAAAAGCACCTAAGCTCCCGGCTGTTGCCAAAATTTTCCGCTCGCTTTTTTTCAAACGAAAAGACCGCTGGCCCGCGCACATCATACTTGACGGACGCGGACATGGGGCCGAATGGATCGGGAGTGCGGTGAATGGTATTGTTTTGGGCGGTTACGACCTGCAGCTTTATAAAACGGAGCCGAAAGCGGTGAGTGAATTTTTCAAATCGGGTATCTTGTCGATTTTGACCGAAGGTTTGGATATGAAGCAATCAGCGAACAATGCATTGAAAACTGCTCTGGTACAAATCCGCGTCATGGACTTGATGAATGCGCCTTCTAATTATAAAAAGCCTGCTACGCTGGCCGACTGGGCAGTAAAATCGGGCGCCAAGAATGGCTATTCGGTTCAGATATTGGAAAAAAAGCAGTTGGAAGAACAAGGTATGCATGCATTGCTGGCTGTGAGCAAGGGAAGTGACGAGCCGCCTGTGATGATTGTTTCCGAATATAAACCGGCACATTACACTCGAACGATTGCGCTTGTTGGAAAGGGAGTCACCTTCGATACCGGCGGTATTTCGATCAAACCGTCGGCCAATATGCATTTGATGAAAAGCGACATGGGTGGAGCAGCCGCTGTTTTAGGTACAATTGAACTGGCGGCACAGTTGAAATTACCAGTCCGCATTATCGGTGTGCTTCCTTCCACTGAAAACTCGGTGGATGGTTCGGGTATGAAACCCGGGGATGTGATCGGTTCCTATGCAGGGAAAACGATCGAGGTGATCGATACCGATGCGGAAGGCCGGCTGATCCTTGCCGATGGCCTGCATTATGCCGTCAAACATTATGAGCCGGATGTGCTTATCGACCTTGCAACGCTCACCGGAAGTGTTATCCAGACGCTCGGTTACGAAGCGGCAGGTCTTTTTACGCCCAACGACGATCTCGCGGCAGAGCTCATTAGCGCAGCCGACGAGACCGGCGAGCGCCTGTGGCGACTGCCGGTTTGGGATGAATACAAAGAAGAGATCAACTCCGATATCGCGGACGTAAAGAACTATCACGGTAAACCCCTGGCGGGCGCTATCGTGGCGGCGAAGTTTCTGGAAGTATTTACTGCCGGGCATCCGGCGTGGGCACATCTCGACATTGCCGGAATGGCATTCGGAGATACCGAATTTGCGCCAGGCCGTGCCGGAACCGCCTACGGCGTGAAGTTATTGATCGCTTACCTCTCGAAACTCGCGGGTTAATTTCAATGGCCCGGTTGTAACGGAAATTTAACGGGAGCTTTTCTTGCCAAAATGGTTCTTTTTGCTAGATTTGAGAATATATGCTTTGCGGCATGACTCATTCGTTAAATGCCGCTACCGTCCACCAAATCACATTTTATGACCCGAACTCTGACTTTTCTCTGCATTTCCACCTATTTCAAAGGCAACGATTTTTTGCAGGCGCTGAAAGATGCTGGTAATAAGGTTTTTTTGATCACCGCGAAAAAGCTGGAAGATAAACCTTGGGTCAGGGATGCCGTGGATGAGTTTTTCTATGTGGAAGAGGGCGAAGATGGTACTTATAACATGAACGAGATCATCACCGGTCTTGCGTATGTGATGCGCACGCGCCCGATCGACCGCGTGGTGGCACTCGATGATTTCGACGTGGAGAAAGCGGCGCACATCCGCGAGTATTTCCGGATTCCCGGTATGGGGCAGACCACCGGCCGCTATTTTCGAGACAAGCTTGCAATGCGTACAAAAGCATTGGAATCGGGCATTCTTGTTCCGGGCTTTTCGGCGCTTTTTAATGATGATGAGATCAACCGTTTTATTGAGAGATACCCGGGCCCGTGGATGATCAAACCACGTTCGGAGGCTTCGGCTTTGGGCATTCAGAAGCTGAGTACCGCCGAGGAGCTCTGGAACACCATTCACGAACTGGGCGACAAACGCCACGCCTATTTGGTGGAGCAGTACAAGCCGGGCGACGTCTATCATGTAGATTCGATATCGTACAACGGTATTGTTATATTTTCCTGGAATAGCAAATACCTTGCTCCACCTTTCGATGTGGCCCATGGCGGGGGGATATTCCGCTCGGTTACGGTGCCCTTCGATTCTTCCGAAGAGCATGCATTGCAAACGCTCGCCGTGGATTTGCTGAAAGCATTCGGACTGAAACACAGCGCTTCGCATACGGAGGTGATCCGTTGCTATGACGACGGGAAATACTATTTCCTCGAAACATCGTCGCGCGTTGGCGGCGCGCACCTTTCTGAGATGGTGGAAGCGTCGTCGGGTATTAACCTCTGGAAAGAATGGGCGAGGATGGAAACCGCTGAGGCCAAGGGCGAAAACTACAAACTGCCGCCTGTGCGGAAAGAGTATTCCGGCATTATCATCTCTCTGGCACGCCAGGAGTGGCCCGACCTGTCGGTTTTCAACGACCCGGAAGTGGTATGGCGTATGAACGAACCGCACCATGTAGGGCTGGTAGTAAGGTCCAAATCCCGCGAAAAGGTGTTGGAACTGATGGATAAGTATGCTGCCATTGTCCAGAAAAAATACCATGCTTCCGCGCCGGCCCCGAAGAAACCGGCGCATTGACGGTTATTTTTTGGAGGCGGGCGCATGGGCGGCCAGGTAATTTTCCAGGCTTCTGAATTGTGCTGTCCAGTATTCCTCGAACATGTTGATCCATTGCTGGACTTCGCTGAAGCCGGTCTGGCTCAGCACGCAATATCGCTCACGACCTTTCTCCTCAATATTGATAAATCCTGCATTTTGGAGGATTTTGATATGTTTTGAAACGGCTGGTCGGCTGATATCGAAATTCTCCGCGATCGCATTGATCGAGCGTTTTTCTTTGGCAACCATCATCAATATTTCCCGTCGCCCCCGGTCCGCCAGGGCCTGGAAGGCATCCACCGTCTCCGTGCTCATAAGAAATGTGCTTCGAAAGCCTTTTTGAGTGATTTATTAACGATTTTCTTCCAGCCCATTTCCATGATGAAGCTCGTGAGCATGTTTTTCGCGCCGGTAAACCCGGTATGTTCCAGTCGCAGCTCAGTGCCTCCGTCCTTGGGTTCCAAAATCCAGGTCACGACCGTATCCAGTGTGGTAACACCCGGCTTGGGTCCCCCTTTGAAACTATAAGAGAGTCTTTTCAACGGCTCGATTTCCAGTATTTTGTGGTACATAATTCCATCCCAATTCTGTGCAGGCCTCGGCTTTTGCTGGGTTTGGCATTCAAAACCTATTTCGGGCTTGAAGTCTTTCATCGGGCTCCATTTGGTGAGGATTTCGGGATTGGTAAGGCATTCCCATATCATTTCAGGCGGGTACGGATAAAACCATTTGAGTTTGATGTCGCGTTTCATAATGCGTAACCTTTTAGTTACGCGAATTTATATGTAACTTTTTTGTTACGCAATTTTTGGGTGAAAAAGTTTTTGTAGAAGTCTGTTACCAAAGTGGGAGGCGAACGTCTAAATGAGTGGACTTAATCACATTCACTATGGACAACATCACAAAAAGTTCACTTTTCAACGCGGTAAAAGATCTGATACAGGCTAGTAGGCAGTATATTGCCGTTTCGGTGAATGCAGAAATGAGCCTGTTGTACTGGAAAATCGGAACGGTAATCCGGCAGGAAATCCTGAAACAGGAGCGGGCTGAATACGGAAAGCAAATTGTCGCTACACTGTCGCGACAATTGGAAGGGGAATACGGGACATCATTTTCCGAAAAGCATTTGCGTAGAATGACTCAATTTGCAGAGCTCTTTCCTGACGAACAAATTGTCGTATCACTGATACGACAATTGAGTTGGTCGCACATCAAGGAGGTATTGCCCATTCAGGAGCTCGTCAAAAGAGAATTCTATATCCAAATGTGCATCCACGAAAAATGGAGTGTGCGGACGTTCAGGGAACGCATTCAATCCATGCTCTACGAACGGACCGCCATCAGTAAAAAGCCCGAGGACGTGATCATTAACGACCTGAAACTGCTGAGAAGCGAGCAGAAACTGAACCCCGATTTGGTTTTCAAAGACCCATATTTCCTCGACTTTCTGGGATTGAAAGATGCCTATTCCGAAAAGGACCTTGAAGCCTCGATTATCGTGGAATTGCAGCGTTTCATTATTGAAATGGGTACCGATTTCGCATTCATGGCGCGACAGAAGCGCATTACTATCGATCACAGGGATTATTTCATCGACTTGCTATTCTATCACCGGCGGCTGAAATGCCTGGTTGTAGTGGACTTAAAAATGGGGGAATTCGAAGCTGGTTTTAAAGGGCAAATGGAGCTTTATTTGCGGTTTTTGGAAAAATACGAGATGATGGAAGGTGAAAATGACCCGATCGGGTTGATCTTATGCTCTGGGAAAAGCAGCGAGCACATTGAATTAATGCAGCTGAGTAATAGTAACATCCGCGTCGCGGATTACCTCACGGCATTGCCGTCTCAGCAAATTTTGCAGGAAAAGTTACACAAGGCAGTAGAGATCGCTCGACAGAAAATGGAGCAACGCGATTTCTCAAATGCCAAAAGGGTCTGCCAAAGTGATTAACAGACCCTTTTTGAATATTTTGAAAGAGATTAAACCAGCTTGAATGCCTGGCGGCCCAGCAGTACCCAGTTTCCTTTTACTTTTTGGAATACCATCAATACTCCGAGTTTCACCTGCGCTGGTTCTTTGCCCTTGTTATGTGTATCGCCAAACAGCTTGTGGCGGACCAAAGCAACATCGCCCGAGATGGTGATAGTTTGTTCACTAAGATCAATTTTGGTGAATTTAGATTCCGTGCTAACCAGCGCGCGGATGAACTCCTTCTGGTCTTCCAGCAGACCATTGGAATGGCCATAGGAGAGGGAGGGAGAGGTCAGTTTTTTCAGATCGGCCTCGTTAGCGCTGATAATGGCAGTTTTCAGCTTTTCGACAGTTGCTGCAACGGCTTTTTCGTCGGCGCTTTGGGCGAATACAAATGCATTGCCTATCAAAAGGAATGCAAGGAGCAAAAGTGTTTTTTTCATCGATTAATAAGGAATTAGGACTTAACTTCGGCTGTCGGCTATCGGACTTTTGTTTTCTGAAACGGTCAGGTATGACAGCCGACGGCCGAAAGCCGAAGTACTATATATCCACCCTCTCCATTTTCGGAGAAAACACGTGCATTACTCCCCAAGCGAGCAGGTACGCGAACCCGCAGATGATGAAAATGACGTTATACCCTCCGCCGATATTCCCGGCAGCCTTGTAGTTGTCGAGAATGATCCCTACCAAAAGAGGAAAGAGGATACCTCCTACTGATCCGGCCATACCACCGATACCGACGACCGAACTTACAGCCTTTTTAGGAAACATATCCGAGGCTGTCGTAAAAATATTTGCGCTCCAAGCCTGGTGCGCCGCTGCCGCCAGACTGATCAGCACGACGGCCTGCCAAATGTTAGTCGTGTATTGGGCCGCCATAATAGGCATTACCAGGAATGCGAAAATCAGCATTGAGGTCTTTCTGGCGCGAAACACCGGCCAGCCCTTTTTGATAAAATACCCCGACAAATACCCGCCGCCGATACTGCCCACCGTGGTTGCCGTGTACACGATCACGAGTTCCGGGCTCGGTTTGGAAAGATTGAGTTTAAATGCTTCGGCGAAATAGGAAGGCAGCCAGTAGAGAAAGAACCACCAGATCGGGTCGGTGAGCATTTTACCAAAAACAAATGCCCAGGTTTGGCGGATTTTGAAAAGTTGAAGCCATTTAACCGGTGCTTCTTTGCTCGTATCAGCTTCGTTGTCACTGTGAATGTAGTCATATTCGGCCTGGTTGATGCGCGTTTGCTTTGCGGGAAGCTCATAGTACCGCCACCAGAATATCAGCCACACAAAACCGAGGGCACCGGTGATCAGAAATGCCTCCTGCCAGCCATAGGCGCCCAGAATCCAGGGGACCATGACGGGCGCTACAACTGCGCCGATATTAGCCCCGGAATTGAAGATGCCCGTGGCCAACGCCCGCTCTTTTTTAGGAAACCACTCGGCGGTTGCCTTGATCGCCACCGGAAAGTTGCCGGCTTCACCAAGCCCCAGAACGGCCCGCATGAACCCAAAACTGAGTGTGCCCGTCGCGACAGCATGCAACATGGCCGCGATGCTCCACACAACCACCGAGATCACGTAACCAATTTTGGTGCCGATTTTATCAATAATAGCTCCGAAACCGATCAGGGAAAATGCATATGCAGCCTGAAATGCCATTACAATGTGGCTGAAATCGGATTCCGACCAGCCGAAGTCGGCTTCCAGGGTCGGTTTGAGCAATCCCAGCACCTGGCGGTCGAGGTAATTGATAGTCGTTGCGCAGAACAGGAGCGCGACAACGCGCCAGCGATAACTGGTCCTTTTGGCCTCCGATTGAAGCTCTGCGGGTTCAGGATTGTGAGATAGCATATTCCGTTCTTTCTAAAAGCGTTTTGAGTGTTTCAGTAATACCATTTTGGGCAATGGATTGGAGATATCTGACGATGGAGCTATGTACAGAATCGATTTTATTCATGTCACGGCCCCATATCGATTGTTCTTTCAGTATCGCCTGCACCATATCTGGCAGCGAGGTCATTTGCCATTTCTGATAAAAGAACGGCGCTTTCGGATCCTGGATCAGGTAAGGAACACCGTCGAGTCGACCATAATAATGGTCTCCCTCTCTCTTCACAGCTTTCATAAAATAGATAAAAACCGCAAGCCCGAAAGTCATGTATTCGGGTAGGTAACCATTTTTTGCTTCGTAATTCAAATAAGTCGGGATGACCCTCGAAAGGATTTTGGCGGAGTAATTCTGATTGATATTAAGCCACTTATGTAAAATATGGGGGTTTCGGAAACGGTCGGCAACTTGTCGACTGAATGTGAGGGCTACGTCCGGGCGGACGTCGTAAGGGATCGCGGTCGCGATTTCGCTTTCCATTAAATGCCTAATGAATGCCGAAAAGAACGGGTCGTTCATCGCATCGACGACCGTTTTGAAACCGCACAAATGCGCGAGCCCACCCCCGAGCGTGTGAGGGCCGTTCAGCAGCCGCAGTTTCAGTTCACGGAACTGTTCAATGTCCGGCTCGATAATCAGGCCTTCATCAATGCCGTAAAAGCCAATTTTTTGACGGATACGCTCGTCGCCTTCGATAGCCCACAAATGATAATGCTCGGTGGTGATGAGCAGCTCGTCGCGGTAACCTAGTTCTTCTTCCAGTTCTTTCAGCCGAGTTTCGTCGGGTTTGCCGGGAACAATGCGGTCGACGAGCGAGTTGCAGAAAAAATTGTTTTGTTCGATCCAGTCGATGAACGCGCCCTCCAGACCATTGCGGTGAGCGAGTTCGAGGATAATGGATTCGAGTTTTTTACCATTATCTGCGATCAATTCTGTCGGGATAATCACTACTCCAAAATCGGGATTGCCGCCGAATGCCACGTAGCGCGCATACAAAAAAGCCAGCAATTTGCCGGGGAACGACACCGGCGGCCACTGGTAAATATCGTCTTGCACCAGCTGAATGCCGGTTTCCGTGGTATTGGATATCACAATGCTTACAGCCGGGTTTTTGGCCAGGTCCAGCACGAGCGACCATTGCGTTTTCGCCGAAAGTACCCTGCTAATGGCCGATGAAATGATATTTTCCTCCTTGGCTTCGCCATCCTGAATGCCGCGGGAGCAAATGGTGTACAGGTTATCCTGTCGTTCGAATGCCTTGGTGTCGCCCTGGTCGGTGGATTTCACGACCACGATCCGGCCGTTGAAGATTCCCTGCCGGTTGGCTTTATCTATAAAATAATCGGCCAGGCCGCGCAGGAATGCTCCGGTGCCGAATTGCAGCACTTTTTCCGGCAACTGGAACACGGAATCATCGGCCACGACTACGCCGGGCTGACTTCTGAGCTGGCGAAGGTTCTCGCGGAAAAGATAGCCCATAGCAGTGAGAATTATTTTTTAATAACCTGTTCAACAATCGACCGGTGAGGTCTTTGCCCGCTTTGAAATTTCCGAAGCTGGTATCGATTCTCCTGCCGTCAACATAATCATTGCAAATTCACGGATCGCCGACGGCGAATACTGTACCCTTGCCATATTTGGAAATTCCAAGAATAGCCTTCATTACTAATCCCTGGTCGTGCCGACAAGGATCGAATCTTTATGGTTAGTCATGAAAGAATCTGCCATTTGCCGCGATAGCGGTATTTCCTGCGCGAAGGAGCGGTTGTCACGACAAAAGTGATCCAGAGCGGAAAGGAGTGTAAACGGCGTAGAAAAAGGGCCATATAGAACGGGTTATGCCTTCGGAACATTAATAAAATCCTCCCGCATGGGAGTAAAAATATCGACCAGCATGCCGGCCGAAAGGCACAATGCACCATGCACGAGATGCGGCGGGATGTAATACACATCGCCCTGCCGCAAAACCTGCTTCCGTTCACCGATCGTGATCTCGAATTCGCCGCTTTCGACATAGCTCATTTGAGTATGAAAATGGCTGTGCAGCGTACCGATACCGCCTTTTTCAAATGCCACTTTCACCATCATCAGGGTGTCGTCATAGGCCATGACCTTGCGTTTCAGGCCGCCTCCGAGGTCTTCCCAGGGGATTTCGCTGTCGGACACGAATTCTTTTTCTCTGAGTGCTTCCATTATCTGAGATCGCCGATCAATACCGGGTCCATATCTGTATAATCCTTGTTTTCACCCGCCATTCCCCAAATGAAAGAGTAATTGGAAGTCCCGCAGCCCGAGTGGATCGACCACGGTGGCGAGATCACCGCCTGACGGTTGGCCACCCACAAATGACGGGTTTCGGAAGGCTCGCCCATTAAATGTAATACCCTTTGATTCTCAGGTATATCGAAATAGCAGTACGCTTCCATGCGCCGGTCGTGAACGTGGGAAGGCATCGTATTCCAAACGCTGCCCGTTTGCAGTACCGTAAGGCCCATAACCAGCTGGCAGCTCTGAATGCCGTCCAGATGGATGTATTTGTAAATCGTTCGGTGGTTTGACGTTTCCATGCTTCCCACGGTCGCCGGCGTCGCGTCTTCCTTGTTAAAAAGTCGCGTCGGGTACGTGTGATGTGCAGGCGAGGAGAGTAAATAGTAAGCGGCTGGTTCAGAAGGGTTTTTGCTGGTTAACAATACTTCTTTTGTGCCTTTCCCTACATATACACAACCCAGCTTACTGACCGCGAAATGCGTGCCGTTGGCAATAACTTCGCCGTCGCCGCCGATATTGATAATGCCTATTTCTCGCCGTTCGAGGAAATAGGAGGCCTTCAGGGCATCGAAAACCGGGATTGCCAACGGTGTGGCAAGCGGAATGGCACCGCCGATGATTACGCGGTCGTAGTGGCTGTATACGAAATGGATCTCACCATCCCGGAAAATATCTTTGACAAGGAAATTGTCGCGCAGGGTATCGGTATCCATTTGCCCTACTTCTTTCCGGCTGCTTTCAAATCTGATCTGCATTTGCTGCGGCAACTTGTTGAATTTTTTATAATTAGTTTGACTAGCGGCCCATCCAGCCGCCGTCGACGGTCAGTATGGTGCCATGGACATAACTCGCGGCTTCCGAAGCCAGGAAGAGGGTTGGCCCTTTGAAATCTTCCGGTAGTCCCCAGCGCCCAGCCGGTATGCGGTCGAGGATGGATTTGCTGCGTACCGGGTCGTTGCGTAATGCCTTGGTATTGTCGGTATTGACGTAACCCGGTGCAATGGCGTTCACATTCACACCTTTACCCGCCCACTCATTGGCCAATGCTTTCACCAAACCGCCGATAGCACTTTTTGAAGCCGTGTATCCCGGTACATTGATACCTCCCTGAAATGTGAGCAGCGACGCAGTAAAAATGATCTTGCCCGAGCCGCGCGAGATCATTTCCTTACCGAGCTCGCGTGCGAGAATGTAAGGTGCGTCGAGATTGATACTCAGTACTTTGTCCCAATACTCATCGGAGTGCCCGGCAGCTGGTTCACGAAGGATAATACCAGCGTTGTTTACAAGAATGTCGATGACAGGATGGTCTTTTTTTACCTGATGGATGAATTGATAGAGCTTTTCCCGTTCACCGAGGTCGGCCTGATAGGGGTAGAAGCTCCTTCCTGTCTGTCGGATAGCACGTTCCGTTTCGCTGCCTTTCTCAAACTCCGAAGAAGTGACCCCGATAATATCTGCACCGGCCTCAGCGAGCGCCTCCGCCATGGCTTTTCCAATGCCGCGATTGCAGCCGGTTACCAATGCAGTTTTTCCGGAAAGGTCAAATAAATTAACGGTATTCATGAATGGGTTTATAATTTGTCTTTTTCGGGGTATCCGATAAATTTAGCGTCGATACTAAATAGACCCGAACCAAACGATGTTAGATTGAATAATCAGAAAAATCAAATAACGAATTGTCTTTTTTTGTGCAATCGTTATCGGGAACGTTGTCAGTTGAGCCGGATGATTGTAAATTTTAGGATAAATTGGCAGTCCGGCTGAGAGGAGCACAGGAGTGTGGGATATTTTGAATCGAATAATAAGTTGGAATAAACCAATTTTCTGGCATTGGAAACCATCACCATCAAGGATATCGCAAAGGCACTGAGCCTGTCGACCTCGACAGTCTCACGTGCATTGAGAAATAGCTATGAGATTAACCCCGAAACCAAGAAGCTGGTGATGGAGTACGCCGAGCGGATGAACTACCGCCCGAATCCCATTGCGCTCAGTTTGAAGGATAGCAAAAGCAAGTCGATAGGCGTCATTATCCCTGAAATTGCAAACCACTTTTTCTCACAGCTTATCAATGGCATCGAATCCATTGCTTATAACCTGGGTTATCACGTGGTGATTTTCCAAAGCCATGATTCCTATGAAAGGGAAGTAGCGAATACCAACTATTTGGTCTCGAGGCGTGTGGATGGGCTGCTGGTTTCGCTGGCGAGCTTGACAACCAATCTCGTACATTTTCAGGAATTGATGGAAAAAGGGCTGCCTATCGTGTTTCTCGACCGGGTACCTAATGATATCGAGACGCATAAGGTCGTAGCCGACAATTTTACAGGCAGTTACGAGGCTACCGAGCATTTAATCCTTTCGGGGCGCCGGCGCATTGCGCATCTCACGAGCCCTATTTACCTGTCGATCACCACCGAGCGACTCGCGGGTTATAAAAAGGCACTGGAAGATTACGGCATTCCATTTGATGAGTCGTATGTCAAATATTGCCTTTACGGCGGCAAAATAGAGGCTGAGAACGAAGCCGCAATAGAAGATCTGCTCTCATTGCCGGAGCCGCCCGATGCCATATTCACAGCCAGCGACCGGCTTACAACCGGGTGTATGTCGGTATTCCAAAGGAAAGGTATCCGGGTGCCGGATGAGGTGGCGATCGTCGGCTTCACCAATATAAGCGTGGCAAACTTGCTCAATCCGCCGTTGACGACCGTCATGCAACCTGCGATGGAAATGGGTCAGCAGGCCGTAGAGCTCTTGATCAGGCTGATCGAGCATCCGCAAAAAAACGACAAATTTGAAACGCGCTCACTTAAAACTGTCATGACGATCAGGGAATCGTCTGTGGGAAAAACCGTAGTTTAGCGGAAAAGACGCGTCACGGATGATTAGCCTTCGCATTGATGGAGCATTGTTCAATTACAGGGTCGCCGGTGTGGCGGTGCTGAATGGCAAGGTGCTCCTGCATAAAACCCCTTCAGATAATTTCTGGACGCTTCCCGGCGGGCGCTGCGAGTTGTTCGAATTTTCAAAAGATACTTTGCAGCGTGAAATGCAGGAAGAAACCGGGCTGGACGCCGAAGCCGGCGCAATGCTTTGGGTTTCCGAAAATTTCTTCCTCTATAATGGCGATAAATACCACGAAATAGGTTTCTATTTTGAAATGCAGATTAAAAACCTGCCCAACCAGGATGATTTTCTCGGTGTGGAAGGGCAGGATGAATTGCTTTTCCATTGGCACGATGTGACTGATTTGCATTCGATTCGTGTCTACCCTGAATTCCTCACGGACGCACTTGCGAAGAAACCTCTGGAAAAAGGACATTATAACTCGGGTTATCTTGATCTCGACGCCGTGGGCGCTATTCCGTCATAAATCGCCAGGTAATATTACCGATTGTGTCAGGCTTGCCAGTTTCAGCGGCTGAAATGCTGCCTTTCAGTTGGCCGCCCTGCCGTTCCACTTTAATGGTACGCCACGAGAATGCCCCTTTTTCGTAAGCGAATGTCTCACCGTCATCGTCGTAAAGGTTATAGCTGCCATTCTTTTCACCATAATGCCGGATTTCGATATCCGTTTTGGTTCCCGACCGCGGTGCGTGGAGCAGGGCCGGCATCATAGGAATAATACCTCCGTCTTTCACAAAAACCGGAATTTGATCCATTCCCGGGCTGACAGTGATCACCTCGCCGTTGCCTGCGAACTTGCCGGTGTAGAAATCATACCATTTTCCTTTGGGCAAAATCACTTTTCGGGAAGTTTGTCCGGTAAACAATGGTGCTACCAACAGGTATTCACCAGCCATATATTGGTCTTTCACTTCATGGGTAACCGCTTCTTCATAAGGATTTTCTTCGAGATTGGTCGCCGTTTTTTCCTTTTTCATGTTTATGCCAAAACCCTCTTCCAGGTTCATCCCACGGAATGGCGGCGTGCCGTTGTAATGGTATTTCGCAAATTCGGAGTACCAGTAAGGCATCATGCGCATCCGGAGTTCAGCCAATGCCTTGATCTGCGGCGCCACCTCGGGGAATGTCCAAGGCTGCATGCTGCTCGACCACGCGTTGATCATCGCCATAGGAGAGAAGCATACTGTCTGAAAGCGCCGGAGCCATTCTTCGGCGGTTTTCGACGCACGTACCTCCGGAGTCCACAGCACGCCGACGTAGCCGCTGTTGATGAGCGCGGTAATGAAATCTTCATGGCTGTAATTGTCATTATAAATCACATAAGGAAACGGCGCCCCACCCGCGTTGGACGCACGAACGAGCCCATATGTGCGCATATTGTTGCGACGGAACATTTCGAAGCTGTGTTTCTGAACGAGCAGCCCGTAAGTCTGGCGGATTTGCTCAGATGAACGGCCCGAAGGAAATTTGGCCACATCCGGCCAGAGGTAGGAATCGAAGCCATCTACTTCATCGATCTTATAGCCACTGACACCGATTTTGACATGCTCTTTTTCAAACTGATCAAAGAGAATTTTGCGCGCCTGGGGCATCGAAAGGTCTGGTACTACACCATTCCAAACTGTGTGTGAACCGGTGTAGGGCGCTATTGCCTTGTAAATGGAGGCATCGGGCGAGACGTACGGGTTTGTCCAGAGGTTGATTTTGACACCCATTTGATCCAGATCCTTTACAAAACTTGCCGGATCCGGGAAGCGTGAGCGGTCCCATTCGAATGTACAAGGGTAGGACTTGGTTTGCCAGCCGGGTTCGAGACCGATGAAATCGAGCGGGAAGCCTTTTTCTTCAAATGCTTTCGCCTCCTGTTTCACCTGATCGGCCGTGTAGAGCCGGTGGACGCGCTGTGTAAAGCCGAGCCCCCAGCGTGGCGGCAGACAGCCTCCGCCGCTCAGCAAATTAAAACGCTCGATCGCATTGACAGGTTTGGGGCCGGCGAAAACGTAGATTTCAATGCCTTCGGCCGGAATCAGCATTTCAACTGCGTCGGAATAGGGGTGGGCTTCCCAGTTCTTGTCGGTGTTGCGATCCATCACTTTCGGCGGATTTTTACTGTCCTTGCGTACGCCCGAGCCCGCGTATACATCGATGTATTTGGCAGAATTGACGAAGACACCATAACCCAGCGACGATACATAAAATGGCACCGGGGCGTGTGTGCGGCCGTTGTCGGTTTTGCCGTAATGATCGGCGTGGAGCTGCATAATGCGGCCGCGCTGATGGATAGTCTGGAAATTCAGCCCGAAACCATACAGCTGCTCATTCCTTTGCAACGGCAGGCGTAGGTACGACTTGCCATTATTCAATTGAAATGCGATGGCCGATTTGTCGAGCGGAAACTCCTGTATGGATAGTTTGGAAAGCGCAGGAGAGGCGGTGCTTTCCGCCGCTTTCAACAGATCGTAGGCATCGGGCTTGCCTGCGGTACCCTTCCAGATGCCCGGATGAATCTCTTTCCAGGTGATAGTTTGCCCGAAAAGCAGGGATGGAATGAAGATTAAAAATAACGTAGAAAGGCCTAGGTTGAGTTGGCGCATCGTGTTCAGGGGCTCGTGGATCAACATTATAAGTGGTTATTGGTTTTTTATACTAAGAAATGGCGGTGGCAAAATAAGTCTATTAATTTTGTAGGATAAATAGATTAATGTTAACTTCGAGCTTCGAAATCAGAAGACCCCTGGCATTATGTACTACGAAATTGAAGACGAACTGGGCAACGTGTCCACCTTACAACTTAAACAACGGATCGCGGAAGAGCAGATTGAGCCGCCCAAGAAGGATGAGCTGGCTCCGCTGTTCTATCTACGGAACGAGGAAGGATTTCCGGTCACATCGCTGGCGGGCGCTCCGTCGGACAGCGACTTACGATCGGTGCTCGATCTGGTGCGTTTCAAGCCGCTTGTACTCAGTTTCTATTGCAATTGCTGGGGAAGTTACGCGCCCAAACACCTGGAAGTTCTGAAGGCGCTCGCGCCGCAGGTGGAGGCTTTGGGGGGACAACTGTTGATATTGACGAATGAATCCCAAAAGGAAATAGGGCGCATTGCCAGAAAGCTGGATACGGCAGCGTTGATTTACCATGATAAAAATTACAACGTGGCGCGCTCCTATGGCGTGTTTTCTGAAACCTCCCCGATCTGGGACCGCATTGCAGGGATTTCGGAAGAAGTTTTTACGCCATCGCTGTTCGTTCTCGGTCGTGACCGTCGGGTGGGTTACGCATTTGTAGATGAAAACTTTGATAATACGCCAGACCTTAAAACGATTTTGAAAGCGGTTTACGACGGACGGCAATAGGAATTACATATTTGGCATTCATACCGTGTCAGCCAGGCAACCATGCATTATCTTTGGTTTCGCCGCTGACACGGTATTTGTTTAATACTATTTTTGGATATGTTATTGAAAAACAGGTTGCAATCGAAGCTCCCCAATGTCGGGACTACCATTTTTACTAAAATGTCGGCGCTGGCCGAAGAGCACAAGGCGCTGAACCTGGCGCAGGGTTTCCCCGAATTCGATTGTTCACCTGATTTACAGTGGCTGGTCGACAAGTATGTACGGTCAGGTAAAAACCAGTATGCGCCCATGCCGGGCGTATTGCCGTTGCGAGAGGCAATCGCACGAAAGACTTTTGAAGCCTCCGGTCACGAATATCATCCTGTGACGGACATCACCATTACCAGCGGCGCCACCGAGGCACTATTCGTGGCAATCAGCACAGTGGTGCATCCGGGCGATGAAGTAATCGTGTTCGAACCTGCCTATGACAGTTACGTGCCGGCTATTGAGCTTAGCGGCGGCATTCCGGTTTCCGTAACGCTCGACCCACAATACGACTTTATTGATTGGGAGGCCGTAAAGTCGCGCATTAGCGAAAAAACACGTGCAATCCTCGTCAACACACCGCATAACCCGACCGGAAAAGTTTGGGAGGCTGCTGATTTACGGGCGCTGGCTTCCCTCGCGGAGGTGCACGATCTGATCGTGATCAGTGACGAGGTTTATGAATACATTGTTTTTGACGGGCGAAAGCATATTTCGGTGGCGTCTATCCCTTCGCTGGCCGGGCGCAGCTTTGTTTGCGGATCCTTCGGGAAGACATTTCACACAACCGGCTGGAAATTGGGCTACTGTCTTGCTCCGGCCCATCTTACTGCCGAGTTCAGGAAAATTCACCAATTCCTGGTGTTCAGCGTGGTAACGCCATTGCAATTTGCCGTAGCCGAGTACCTGAACGAACCGGAGCATTACCTGTCGCTCTCTGCATTTTACCAGCGTAAGCGGGATTTGTTTAATGAGGCAATCCAGGACATTGGTTTTGTGCTTAAACCCTCAGAGGGCAGCTTTTTTCAGAATGTTTCCTATGCCAACTTGTCAGATGAAAACGATCTTGCATTAGCCGAACGGCTCACCAGGGAGATTGGGGTTGCTTCTATACCGGTGTCGGCATTCTATGGAAGAGAAACGGACTTCAAAACGCTTAGATTTTGCTTTGCCAAGCATGATGAAACCTTGCTGAAAGCCGCAGGCTTGTTGAACGCGGCACGTTGGTAAAAAGATTGTAGGAGACCGGATTGTTATTTATAAATTCGAAAAAAGTCGTAACTTAATCTGACAAATTTCGGACGTATGAAAACGATACAATATCAAAAATACGATGAAGTCGCTCCGTTGCGGATAGCTGAGGAGCCCGAAGTGTTGTATGTTGCCCGGCAAACGATCGATATGTTTCCTGTCGGGCGCTTTCAGGCGCTTTCTCAGAAGTTGCTTTTCACCCAAATGGAATGGGCCGAGATACTGCATGTAAGCGATAGAACGCTGCACAGGTATCTGAAAGACGATAAGCCTTTCGAAGGGTTGTATGCGGAGCATTTGTACCAGCTTGAAAATATGGCCGATCTTGGCCTGGAAGTATTTGGGGATGCGAAAGCCTTTGAAAGATGGCTTCGTACGCCGAGGGAAGTTCTCGGTGAAACGCAGGATTTTTCGACGTTGCGCTCATTCTGGGGTGTGAAACTGATTTGCAATGAGCTCGGGCGCATGGAACATGGCGTGTACATATGATCGCGTACCGCCTTGCTGCGAGGGCGTATATTGATGACCTATCGGGTTCAGGAGCCAAGTTGTTTGGAGGGCGCTGGAATCCGGCGGGATGCCCTTGCATTTATGCCAGCCAGAACCTTTCACTCGCATTACTTGAGAAATACGTCCATGCCGAATTCCGGGAATGTATGGAGCGGCTCGCCTTACTCCAAATCACTATTCCCGACGATGATAACCTGGTTTTTCATGTCGACGACCAGCAGTTGAAGAAGAATTGGATGAACGATATTTCCTATTCTCAGTGGATTGGCGAACAGATCCTGACCGACCCTGAAATCATCGCATTTACGGCGCCATCGGCGATTGTACCTTCGGAAAGAAATGTGATATTGAATCCATTCGCCAAAAGATTCGGCGATATTCAGTTTATGCCCGCAGTTGACTTCTCAACAGACTTACGTCTGCTTGCAAAGCTCTTAGCCCAAAAACTACTTCTTGAACAACAATGCCTTGATCGGCTGAATCCGCGTGATGATGAGCGTTGGAATGAGCAGGATCGCCGCCGTGATAATGACCGCGACTACGTTGACCAACGCGAAAATTCCCCAATCGAATACGATAGGGACGGTGTCCATGTAATAATTGACCGGGTCGAGCGGGATCAGTTTGAACTGGTATTGAAGCCAGCATAACAAGAGCGCGGTCACGTTGCCGATAATGATCCCCTTGCGAAGCATGTCGAGGCCGACCTGGAAAAAGATCATCCGGATTTGCCGGTTTGGGCTTCCGAGTGTTTTGAGCAATCCAATGAGCGGTGTTCTTTCCATAATGATCACGAGCAATATTGAGATCATGTTAAAACAAGCTACAAAGAGGATAAGCACCAGGAAAACGGCTGTATTGCGGTCGAGCAGAACGAGCCAGTCGAAGATTTGCGGAAAGAGGCTGGTAACTTTTTGCAGAAATAAACCTGGTGGAAGTTCGCGACGGAGCTTGTGGGTGACCTGGTCGAGGTTGTGAAAGTCTTTGAGGTAAATTTCATAAGTCCCGACAGAATCTGCGCCCCAGCCATTCAGCCGCTGTACAAGTCCGATATCCCCGATGATCAGGTTGTTATCAAACTCTTCCATTTCCGTTTCATAAATACCGGCGACCACCAGCTTACGGGGCCTGGGCGGATTTTGAAGCGAATACATGATTACATCGTCGCCGGTTTTCAGCCGCATTTGCGCAGCGATTTTCCGGCTGATAAGGATTTGTGAAGAATAACCGTATTTAATGGAGGAAGAATCGGTGCGGGTGATTAGTTTCCCTTCTTTGAGGTTGGGTTTGAAAGTTTCCCAGTCGTAGTCCTTGCCTACGCCTTTCAGAATTATTCCTTTGATTTCGTCTGGCGTCTTCAGAATGCCCGATTTATGTGCTACGGCTTGCCAGCGCTTGATTTCGGGAATTGTTGGTAGTATATCCGACACCGCATTTTTGACCGGGAGCGGCGCCTCTTCATAAGTATTGCCCTGCGAAAAGGCATTTACATTGATATGTGCGCTGAAAAGGAATATTTTTTGCTGGATGGTTTGCTTGAAGCCCAGCAGCACTGCAAAAGCGATGATTCCAACCGCAATACCAATGGCGATACTGGCCACGCCGATTCGCGAAACTGTGGCAGAAAATGATCCTGCTTCGTTATGGCGTATTCGTTTGGCGATGAATGAGGGGAATTGCAAGAGGAATCTGTTCTTTAAATTAGTTGTTGACAAAAATAGGAAAAAACCTTAGCGGTTCGAAAAAGGCATTTTTTTATTAAGTTTCCAGCCTCTTTTTAGCCCAAAGACATACCGAATCGAAAAACATACCACGGTCCATGCCATTAATCAAAGTTGCTTCCGGAGTAGTAAACCAGATACCCATGGCCTGGGAGGCCAACACCCAAAATATCGTCGATGCGATCAGGGAGGCCAGGAAGCAGGATGTAAGCCTGCTCTGCCTGCCCGAATTATGCATTTCAGGTTACGGCTGCGATGATTATTTTTTTGCGCCGGACATGGTGGAACAAGCTCAGCATTGCCTGCTCGAAATAGCAGAGGAAACGGCAGGGATGATCGTGGCGGTAGGCTTGCCGCTGCGGCATAGTGGAAGTTTGTATAATGCAGCCTGCCTGATTTCCAATAAGCAGATTGCCGGTTTTTACTGCAAGCAAAACCTGGCCAACAACGGTATTCACTACGAGGCGCGATGGTTCAGGCCGTGGCAGCCTGGGGTAGTAGAGAGCATTGAGGTCAATCAGATGTTTTACCCAATCGGGGATCTCATTTTTGACGTGGCTTCGGGTCCTATCCTGGGCGGTTCACACGGAGTGAAGATTGCGTTCGAGATTTGCGAGGATGGCTGGGTGGCCAATCGTCCCGCTCGCAGGCATTACGAGCGGGGTGTGGACATTATCCTGAACCCCAGCGCGAGTCATTTTGCATTCAATAAGTTTATGGTGCGCGAGAAGCTCGTAGTGGATGCGTCTCGCTCATTCTCATGTAGTTATATTTATACTAATCTCCTGGGTAACGAGGCGGGGAGGGCTGTGTACGATGGGGATGCGATGATCGCCTCGAATGGCGACCTGCTTGCATCCAGTCCGCGATTCAGCTACGAGGACTATGTGATCACAACGGCAGTTATTGATACGGAATACACCCGTTTAAGTCAGGTTCAGAGCAAAATTGCTACTGCGGAGAAAGAACGGACCTGGCGCGTTGCTGCAAGGTTCGATTTTCCGGATATCGAGCCGGTATTACCACAGGTTCCGGATATAGAGCCATTTGAAAAAGGTGGGGCATTAAAGGAGGAGGAATTCGCGCGGGCCGAGTGTCTTGCATTGTTCGACTATCTGAGAAAGAGCCGTTCCAACGGTTTCACCATATCACTTTCGGGCGGGGCCGATTCCTGTGCCTGTACTGCATTGTGTGGGCTGATGATCCGCCTGGCCGATGAAAGTATCGGTATGGACCGCTTCAAGCAGAAGCTATCTTACATCAAGGATATTCAATCTGCCCAAACAGAGGAAGACCTTGCCAAAGTTTTGATCCATAATATTTACCAGGGGACTGAAAACAGCTCTTCCGATACGCTCGAATCCGCACAGTCATTGGCGGAGTCGATTGGTTCTACATTTTATAATGTAAATATCAATGGACTGGTCGAGACTTATAAAGATCTGATTGAAAGCCAGATTGGCCGGAAGCTGAACTGGGAGCAGGATGACATCGCACTGCAGAATATTCAGGCGAGGGTCCGTGCCCCGGGAGTGTGGCTGCTGACCAACCTTTCGAACCACCTCTTGCTCGCTACATCGAACCGCTCGGAGGCGGCCGTCGGATATGCCACTATGGATGGTGATACCTCCGGCAGCATTAGTCCGTTAGCGGGGATCGACAAGCATTACCTGCGCCAATGGCTCCGCTGGCTCGAAACGGTGGGATGTGAAGTGAAAGGCAAGCACATCCGGATTGAAGGTTTAAAGAAAGTAAATAGCCTGCAACCCACCGCCGAACTACGACCACTCGCACAGACGCAGACAGACGAGGCCGATTTAATGCCTTATGAGTTTTTAAATGACCTGGAAGGACTGGCTATCAGGGATAAAAAGTCGCCATTGGAGTCTTACAAAAACCTTTATGTGCGTTACAAAGGAACTTATAGCGTGGAGCAGCTCCTCGGTTGGACAGAACGTTTCTTTAAGTTATGGAGCCGCAACCAGTGGAAGCGGGAGCGTTACGCGCCATCCTTCCACCTCGACGACCGAAACCTCGACCCGCGCTCCTGGTGTCGCTTCCCGATATTGTCCGGCGGGTTTGAGAAAGAATTAGCCGAGCTGCGCGCATATGTACAAGGCGCGGCTGTGCAGAACGGGCGCAAGCGGATCGGGTTTTAGCAATAGCGGCCGTATTTCGTTATCTTTACTGAAATAAAATTTGCTGTCATGGCTACAATAACCGTTGAAGTAGAGGATACAGAACTTGACTTTCTGCGAGCGCTTTTGATGAAATTTCCTTTCGTGAAAATCAGCGAAGACGTCGAAGAGGATTCTGACGAGGCTGTTCGTGCAAATGTCAGGGAGGGGATTCGCGAATTGTCTTTGGTGGAAGGAGGTAAGCTGAAAACCCGTTCTGCACGTGAGTTTCTTAATGAACTATGAGGTTCGAGGTTGAAACCCTTCCAAACTTTGAAAGGGAAGCCAGAAGGCTCCGAAAAAAGTTTATATCTCTTCCAAGTGACTTACTTCATTTAATCGAACAACTCGAAACAGACCCTTTTATTGGAACAGCACTAAGAGGCGGTTTCTACAAAATAAGGCTTGCGATAAAGTCAAAGGGCAAAGGCAAGCGAGGTGGTGCGCGCGTGATTACTTATGTTAAAGTGGTTAAGAATAAAGTATTTCTGGTTTCGATTTACGACAAATCGGAACAATCGGACATTTCCGACGACGAGTTGAACCGGCTACTACTAGAAATCCCCAACAAACAGTAGCCTCAGATCTTATTCAAAAACCGGATACCGGCCTGGAAGCCGATCCAGCCGTAAACTTTGCTGGAAGCGTCCGGCTTTTCCCCTAGCCAAACGGATGGAAACCCTTTTTTGCCTTCTGCGTTGATTAAACCGGAGTGTTTGGCAAAGAAGGTGTTGATTGATGGGCCCACAAATAGCGCGAACCGCGAACCGATTTTCTTCTCGATACCTAATGCAAATTTGACAAGCCCCTGACTGATGTCATCGTCGATATTATGTTCAAGCAGTACCAAGCTTCCCGTCAAATCCGCATTAGCGCTCCAACCTCTGCCCAGTTTTTGGGCCGTCCCGAAACCGTAACCTATGGTAAAGAGCGGTTTGTCTTTTGCCAAGCCGCTGAAACCGAGGTTGAAAATATTGTAAAAACGACTTACCCCCGTTTTGAATGCGGTATTGAAATAGTTGAACTCGTCGGTGGAGAACTCGTAGCGGCGGTAACCATTGCTATGCACCCAGCTGAAAAGCCCGAACGGAACGGTCGCCGTCGAGTCGGCGTAGTTCACAGCGCCGATCTGATGGCCGCTTTTGACCGTGTGGGCATAATTATAAACAGCCGAGAACTGGTAACCATGCAATTCACCTACAATTACATTACCCACGCCGGCCACCTGGAAACCCGTAAAATTGCGGCCTATGTAGTTCAGTAAATGCGTTCCCTGGAAGCCGGTGAAATTGCCCAGCGTCATGTTCAGTGCATTAGCATATTGAAAGCCGACTACATCGTTACCGACTATATTACTTACCCCCGCAAACTGGAAACCCCTGACATTACCTCTTACGACGTTGATCAAACTGCCGATTTCGAATTTGGACACCCCCAGCGAGTACCCGGCGATGAGGTTGATGGAATATTCATTTACAATATTTCCGCTCAGCCCGTGGTTCGTGCCCAGGAATGGCAAAATAGAGGCCTGGAAGGGCGCATACAGCGTATCCTCGATATTGCGGGTGTGTATGGCTTGCTTGGCCGATGCGAATGCGCTGACAAACTTGTTCTGAACGCGCCGGTACTTCTTGCGCAACGACTCGTAATCGGCCCAGGTAATAGCTTTGCCGCTGGCCGAGCTATCGATAAAAATGGTATCGCGCGGTAATTCCGTTTTCGCCACTTCAAATTGCGGGACAGTTACTTTGGTATGCAGCGAGTCCACCTGCACGGGGGTGGGCGTAGCGATCTTTCCGGAAATCGGTTTCAGCGTGTCGGGCGTAAGCGAAATCTGCAGGTAGGTATCTTTGCGCGTCGGAATGGGGATGGATTTGCCGATATAATCCTCTTTCCTGATTTCGAGCCGGAGTGAGGAGCGGGCGGCCGGGAGACGTATTTTGTAATAACCATATTGGTTGCTTACTGCCGAAGCCAGCGTCACCGGCTCGTAAATACTTGCGTTAGCCAGTTTTTTGCCGGTTTTATTGTCGATAATGTAGCCATTCAGGTCGAAGTTTTGGGGCTCCTCTGGCTTTTCGGTTTCTGGTTTCTTTTGAAGGATGATATAGTGGCGACGCTCCTTGAATGTGACCTTGTCTTTAAAAATGGCTACCAATATTTCCCGTACGCTCCGGTTTTCAGCCTGCATCGATACACGACTTTTGACGTCGATCATGTCGGGGCTGTACGAGAAACTGAAACCGCCCGCATTGCCGATTTTTCGTAGCGTCTCGTCGAGCGGTTGGTTCGTTACTTTCAAATTAATGCGCTTTTCCAGCAATTCCTGGGCCGAAATGTAGCCGGGGAGCAGGCAAATGCAGGCACAGCAGAAAGTAATTCTGTAAAGTAGTTTCAAAGCAGGATAACTTGTAGTTTCTATTGGCAACCGTTTCCGTCGAGCCAGTAAACCTTTCCTTCTTTCCGGAGACTGAGGTCGAGGGTTTCGGCGATGACGGACAATGTGGCGTCCACCGGTTCTTTTTCGAAACGGATCGTGAGCCTGCATTGCGCGATCTTGTCATTGGACAGCCGCACGTCCACGTGATAGCCGTCGCGGATCGACGTAACGACATCTTGCAGATCGGCGGCATTGAATTCGTAAATCTGTGTGCGATAACCCATCAGGTTCATATTGGCTTGCAGGCTACGGATCGAGTCTTTGAGCACTTCCGCACTTTGCCCTTTCACCAGTTCGACGCGGTGGGAGTTTTTGCTTACACGTACTTTCCCGGTCGCGACATCCACCCGCACAGGTGCTTCATGGTAAGCTTTTACATTAAAAGACGTTCCCAATACCCGAATCTCCGTGCCGTTAGCTTGAATGACGAACGGGTGTGCGGCATCCGGTTTCACATCAAAAAACGCTTCTCCCTGCAGTGAAACCGTCCGCAAATCGCCTTTGAAGTTTTCAGGATAGGTGAGTTTAGAGTTGTAATTGAGAAAAACCTTCGTTCCATCGGGAAGGAGTTGCTCCTTCGTATTGTCGGTTGTGGCTACGTGAAGCGATTCCGGCGTTTTTTCCGAAATAAGGAAGAACCATCCGAAAGCTGTGACCAGAATAGCAATCACCGCAGCCGCCCACATCGTTACCGGCAACCGGCGTTTTCGTATCTCGGGCCGGAATTCGATTGTTTTTGCCTCCCTGGTCGGTGCTTCCGGGGTAGGCACTTCCTTCCCAGGCAATTTGGACGATGGGTCAGCAGTCTTCCGCGCAGCCATTTTACCCTTCATTTTATTCCAGGCGGCATCCGTATCCACCCCAACGCTGCTCTTTTTCATAGCAGCCGTGTGGTCCCAGATCAGCCGGTAAGTAGCCAGCTCCCGTGCATTGGCTTCCGATTCGGCGAGCCAAGCTTCCACATCATTTCTTTCGGATTCCGAAGCGGTGTCGGCCAGGTAACGTGCGAGCAGTTCCTCCGATATGTTTGCATGAGATGAGTTCATGGTTACGATCTGATTAACTGTTCAACAATGCTACCACACAACCAAAGCGTGACGGGCAGGTAGTCTGCCAGTTCCGCGCGCAGAATTTTCAATGCTTTCCCTATCTGATTTTCCACCGTTTTAATGGATATTCCCAACTGATCTGCTATTTCCTGATATTTCAATTCCTCAAAACGGCTTAGCCTGAATGCTTTCTGGCACTGCTCGGGCAATGTGCTCACTGCCCGCTCGATGCGTTCTTCCAGCTCGCTGGCGTGGATTACCTCCGTCACCGAGTCGTACGACCCACTCGAAACATACATGGTATAATCCTTATGCGCTTTCCGCACATTCGCGTGCTTGAAGCGGTTGAGGCAATGGTTGTGCACTGCCCGATAGAGATATGATTTCAGCGAAAGGGTGATTTCGAGATCCTCCCGCTTCTCCCAGATCGTCAGAAAAACCGTCTGTACGACTTCTTCGGACTCTTCTTCATCTTTAAGCATTGTACATGCATAATTGCACAGCCTCGGATAGTAGGTCCGGAAGGTCTGCTCAAAGGCCTGTTCATCGCCCCGCCGTATCGCGCTGACTATTTCTGGGTCGGAAGAGTGCACCGTTATCTGTTTTTGATTTTCGGTCAAAAATAGATAATCTCTTTCGATTAGCGGTTCCTGATATAGAAGAGCGGTCATTATGGATGTCCTTTGGAATGTGACAACTTACCCGCCGCATACCCCTATAACAAAATTTATTTTTTTGAATAGGGGGATTCAAGGGGGCAGTTGTCCTATCGTAAACAACGTCTTTTAGCCATGAAACAAACTTTTCTTAAACTATCGCTTGCCCTTAGTATCGTTTCTGTTTTTCAATCCTGCGTTTATATCAATAAGGATGAGGACATTCCGCCGAGGGGCGAAGCCACACGCACGTATGATTTTCGCAATTTCGATGAGCTGGAAGTAAGCGACGCAATCCGCGTTCATGTGATCGCAGGCACGTCGTTCAGCGTTGAAGCTACCGGCGAACGCAACGACCTCGACGACCTTAACATTTTCGTTCAGGACGGGAAGCTCACTGCGCGTTACAATAATTCATGGAGGAAACGGCAGAGAATGGATATCGACATTACAATGCCCGATCTCAGCGGCGTGGATTTTTCGGGCGCGGTAGATGCGGAGATCAATGATTTTGAAAACCTGCCCAGCATTGAAATTGAGCTATCCGGCGCTTCTCAATGCGATTTCGAAGGAAGTGGCACCACATTAAAGTTCGACCTCAACGGTGCCTCACAGCTGAATGCTTTTGGTAAAATGAAGTTCGTTGACGGCGAAGCTTCCGGGGCGTCGCAACTCAATGCATTCCAACTGGAAACGGAAGAATCTGATCTGGATGTTTCGGGCGCGAGTAATGCCAAAGTATGGGTTACCCGTTTGCTGGACGTGAAAGCCACCGGCGCGAGCAACGTGCGTTACCGCGGCAACCCGAAAGTCGAAAAGGAAGTAACTGGTGGGAGTAGTGTCCGCGCTGATTAGAATTTTCAGGGGATCATTCCATATTTAACCCGGGCCTGTGCTTTCGACATACCGTCGAAATGCCACCATTCCGTGGTATTGACCTTGAATCCCACCTGGGTCATGACTTTTCGCAAAAGCTGGCGGTTCTCGATTTGCCTGGCCGTCAGCTTTCCTTTTTCCAGCATTTCCTGCTCGGAGCGTGGATATGCCAAAGGGCCAAAAAAGTCGAATTTAGTGCCCATATCGAGTGGTTTGCCGTTTTCATCGACAACGGTAAGGTCGATGGCACACCCGAAGTTGTGGTTCGAACCGATTTTGGGATCGGCCACGTATTGGGTTTTGCTTCGTGCGGGGATTTTTAAATGATCCAATGCATTCCAAAGATCGTATTGGGCCGAGTTAGGGCGTGCCGCATCATAAACCAGCAACCGGTATCCCGGCTTTTCTTTTTTCAGCAATGTGCTGGCTTTGGCAAGCCGTTTAGCCATTTCGGGTTGCAGATAGGCGCGGGTGAGGTCGCCGTACACATCGCGTCCGATGAAGTTGTCGGTGGTCGAATATTTCAGTTCAACCAGAATTTCGGGATCCACTTTTTGAATATCGACAAGGCCCCGGTCGACCATTTTTTGCTCGATAGCAGGCAGTGATTTCGATGACTGGGCAAAGGTCTGGAGAGCAGCGAAGCTTGTTAGCAGTAGGGAAAATGCAGTTTTGAGCATAAAAAAATATCCTTGCAAAGGCTGCAAAGATATTCTTTTTGCTGAATTGGGAAGTGTAGGCTAGTACCGTTTGATATTGATGCTGGTAAGCCCGCCTTCGTAATGTACAATGACTTTCTTCGTTGCGGTGTCGAAATTCGCGGTGCGGTAGAGGCCGTCGCCGATTTTGCTTAATCCGTCCATGTTTTTGGCATTCAGAGCCCCGTCCATACGCATTTCGCAGCCGACGGATTCAGGGATTTCGAGTGTCACCGATGCTACCCCCGCCTCGATATCAACACTGGCAGCAGGCATTTTGTCGCCCAGGCGGATGTCCATATCAGCCACGCCGGTGCTTACTTTCAGTTTTTCGACTTTGTAATTACTGAAATCGAAGTCACCTTTTCCGGCACCGATACCCAGGTCGATATTCCAGACTGGTTTTTCGTTCAGCTGAATTTTGGCTCGATTCGATATTTCCCCGTTTTTGATCTTCACATTGCCTTCTTCCATTTTTAAGGTAACCGAAGCGGAGTTGTTCAGCTTGTTTACCGATGTATTGGACCGGAAACCAACAACTGTACTGGTAGTGGCCGCTTCGAACAACTTGGCGGTATTACCATTCAGCGAAAAGGAGCCTGCGCCGCCTTCCAGGTTGAAATTGGCTTTCTGGATAAAGTCTTCCATTTCGTAATTGTACGTGCCGTTGATGGGCCGGTCGCCTTCTTTCCAATGCTCTCTGCGGTAATCTTCGTCTTTTTCGTCCCCGTCGTCGTCATTATCGTCGTCGTGGTGGTAGCCGTATTCATGATCGTCGTCGTCATCGTCCCAACCGAAATGCCAGTTGTTGTCATGGTCATCAAACGCCTGGTGCGTTTTGTTCACCACACCTCCGAAAACGGCCAGTGTAATAAGCAATGCCACAATACCGCCCGACCCGCGTTCCCGGCCGGCCGCTATCAGAATGGCGCCGGCGATAATCAGCAGTACCGGCCAGTAAGGTAATACCAGGTCCCAATCGATATTCAGTAAATTCATGCTTCGGAGCAGCCAGATCACCCCGAAAATGATCAGTAAGCCGCCCCAAACAATGCCACGTGAGTTTTTCATGATCTTATATGTTTGATCGGTTAGTACTGTCGGTATTCAGGTAGTTGCGCAACAGCAGCAATCCGCCGGTCACGATCAGAATAATGGGCCAGAAGAAACGGCCGAAGTCGAAAGCGGTGAGCTCTTCCACCAGGAACAGCGACCCGATGACAATGAGCATTACACCCCAGAAAATGTTTTTGAAATTCATGGCTTTATGGTTTATGGTACGATTCAGGAAGGTTAGTTGACTTTGATGACATCATCGTCACCATTGTCAGGCTTTTTCAATTCAGGATCTTCCGGAAAATGCGTTTCCGGCGAAGAGCTTGGAGAAAACGGCGTGTAAGGCTGTGGATCGGGACCGGGATCTACCGGTTCAACCGGCGGAGGTGTTGTAGGATATACAGTCGATTTGTTTTCAGCCTCTTTATCGCGCTGGCGGAGGATAAGGAATGCACCTACGGCAATCAGTACGATAGGCCAGAAGTATTTTTTAAACGAGAACCAGAACGGCAGGTCGTCTACCAGCATTAATCCACCGAAAAAGATCAGCACGCCGCCCAGTATCATCATCGTCTGATCAGACCTCTTTTTGTCCGCCAGCGGATCGGATGGTTTGGAAGGTTCCGAACCGAATGCCGTGTGAGTGGTGTACACTTCTCCGGCGGGGCCGGTTGGCAGTACCGCCCATAGGATAATATAAAGCAGTCCGGTCATTCCAAATCCGGGAGGCAGTATCGGCAGCGCCATGACGACGAAGATCACGCGGACGATTACGACGTCAATTTGCAGATACTGAGCGATTCCCGCACAAACTCCTCCGAAAACAGCCTGGTCAGGTATGCGATGCAATTTCTTTTCCATGATTAGTTTAGTATTTATTTGTAATCAAAGGTAGTAGGTAATGCAAGATACTGTAAACCGGAAAATTATTATCGGCGAAAGGGCGTGTTAAGCGGATGTTTTTAGTGAGAATGTGTTTTAAATGGATGAAAAACGGCCTTATTGCTCTTCGAGCGCTTCAAGAATGTCCATCATTGAGCCAAAATCCTTATACCCCGGACGGATTTCGTCGCTGCCGCGCAGTGCAATACCGATGTTCGGAAGCAGTTCGGTAAGCGCGCTCACCGTAAACTCGTTATCGAGCCCAAAGCCTACCAATACAGGATAATCCGCCTCGACTGTACCTAAGACCTGCATCCAGGACTCGGACAGTTCCGCTTCATTGTCGCTTTCTAACAAGAAATGGGTCACTTCGCCTTCGTAGCGGCTCAGAATAGGAACAATTTCGCCAGCCTCGAAGAGATCGACGCTTACCCGCAACATCAGCGGCAAGCCCAGTTCGGTACGGAGGTAATTAAGCAAGCCCGGGTCATTCACTTGCACGGCGTGCACGGGATAGTCGTTCAGCGCGCTTACGATCGCTTCCGGATCGGTTTTGGAAGTCTCGGCGACGAGCGTCACGCCCGCGAGCCAGGAGCAGATATCCTCGAATTTTTTAGGAGAAATGTAATTGGGAGAATCTTCGTCAATGGAAAAACCAAGCATTTCAACGCCCATACCCGCACAATAGCGCGCGTCGGAGAGGTTGGTAACATTGCTGATTTTTACGGTTTTAGTAAGCATTGTGAATGTGCAAATGCGGATCGTCGTCCGGTTGATCAAAAGTGATACCGCAAAATTAGGTAAAACCGGTAAAAGTCAGTCAATCTTTCCCGAATGCAGTTGATCAATGGGGAAGATGAGGTCCCAGTCTTTCCCCCAGACGATATTACCCCGTTCAATCTTGAATTTCTTGAAATGAACTGGATTTTTGTACTTGTCGTATTGCGGATGTGGATGATCCGTTAAAAAGGGGCCGAAGTCGACAATCTGCTGAGTCAAGTCAGAAAAGCTGATCCGGATTTTGTAATCTGCCAAATATTCCGCGCCAACGATCTTTGTCATAACCTTCTGGTAATCTTTAAACTCTTGACTTTCTTTTTGAGAACAAAGAAATCAGTCCATTTATTCACAATGTCTTGCGCATAATGCTCGACCACTTTTTGCGCTTCTTTAAGCTGAGCTGTCGGAAGAGGTTCCTGTCCGCTCGATTTCCGTAACAACACTTCCTTTAAAGCTCCGTCCTCAAAGAATATTTCGAAAATACTCTCATACTGATTGTAGGAAACGTGTATGTGGATAGGTAAGTGCTCATTAGAATAAAAGTAAAATATCATTCCGAAATATTCGATAATTTTTGGCATAGTCTGTGTGATAAGTGTATCCAAATCTAGCCAAAACGGAACATAAAAATAACGGACATTGCCGGCAATGAGCAGCCGGCAATGCCCGTCATATCAAGCGGTTGGTGAATATTACTGCGCCGAAAACTTATACTTCGTAGTAGTTTTATAAGTCTCACCCGGATTTAGCGTCGTGGTCGGGAACTGAGGCTGGTTCGGGGAGTCAGGGTAATGCTCGGTTTCGAGGCAGAGGCCGAAACGTTTTGAATAGGTGGCGCCTTTGCCGGTCAGTTTGCCGTCGAGGAAGTTGCCGGTGTAGAACTGAACGCCTGGTTCGGTGGTGTAAACTTCCATCACACGGCCGCTTTCAGGATCTTTGACGGTAGCAAATTTTTCCAGGCCGTCGCCGCTGCGTTTCAACACCCAGCAGTGGTCGTAGCCGCCGCCGGCTTTGATCTGCTCGTCTTCGATTTTATCAATGCCTGCACCCACTTTGGTAGCCTTGCGGAAATCAAATGGTGTGCCTTCCACAGCGCGGAGTTTGCCGGTCGGGATGAGGGTGGTGTCTACTGGAACGATGCTATCCGATGCGATGGTCACTTCGTGGTCGAGAATGTCGCGTTTCAGGCCGGTTAGGTTGAAATACGAGTGGTTGGTCAGGTTCACGACGGTCGGTTTGTCGGTGGTCGCCGTGTAGTCGATCGTCAATGCATTCTCGTTGTCGAGCGTGTAAACCACTTTCACGGTCAGGTTACCGGGGTAGCCTTCTTCCATATCCTTGCTGGTATATTCCAGTTGTAAACCTACCACTGAATCCTGCTTGATTTCGGTCGCTTTCCAGATCACCTTATCGAAGCCTTTTGTCCCTCCGTGCAATGCATTCGGACCATTGTTGATCGCCAGAGAGTATTCCTGACCATTCAATTTGAATTTACCCTTCGCGATACGGTTGCCGTAACGGCCCACCAATGCACCGAAGAACGGGTGCCCGTTCAGGTAAGGTGCAAGCGAGTCGAAGCCCAGCACCACATCCGCCCATTGACCGTTTTTGTCCGGCGCGGTGAGTTTGGTGATGATCCCGCCGTAGTTGGTGATGTTGACGGTCATACCGTTGGCGTTGGTCAGTGTGTACAGGTCAGCCTGCTGGCCGTCGGGGAGCTGGCCGAAAGCCTCTTTGGAAATAGTACTGATCATTTTTTCTTCATTCTTGGTTTTTGAGCAACTGAAAATGGCAAGGCCAACCAGCGCAGTGAGTAAAAAAGGGATTCTTCTCATGGTCAAAGGTTAAGAGTTTGCGTAAATGGTCAGATTATCCGAGGGCAACTTCCTCCGTGCCATCGGTGATTTTCACACGATAGCAGGGCAGGTCGATTTTGTATTTTTCAAAATAGGCTTGCTTCATTTTGGCTTCAAAAGCATCAACACTCTCTTTTTTCACCAGATTAATGGTACAACCTCCGAAACCGCCGCCCATCATCCGAGCGCCGAGTACGGTGTCGTCGTCCAATGTCTGAGCCACCAGGAAGTCAAGCTCAGGGCAGCTTACCTCATATTCATTTTGGAGCCCGAAGTGGGTAGCATACATTTTTTTGCCAAAATCGGGCAGATTGCCTTGTACGAGCAGATCGCAGGCATCCTGCACGCGCTGGATTTCTTCGGTCATGAATTTGGCACGGCGGTACACCACGTCACCCATTTCCTCTTTATGTGCTTCCACCAATGCGGGTGTCGCGTCGCGCAGGCTCAGTACTTTCGGATCATATTGCTGCAAAATGGCGGTTGCCTTTTCGCATTCCTGCCGGCGGGTATTGTATTCCGAGCTGGCTAAAGAGTGTTTCACCATCGTATCGCAAAGCACGATCAGGTAATCGTCCATCGGGAACGGGAAGTACTCGTATTCGAGCGAGCGGCAGTCGAGGCGGATCACCGACTCCTCCTTGCCAAATGCAGAAGCAAACTGGTCCATAATGCCGCACTGGACACCTACATACTCATTCTCCGCTTTCTGAGACATTTTCACAATGCTGAAACGGTCGAGGTTCAGCCCGTAGATTTCATTCAACGCAAACAAAAGGCAGCATTCCAACGCCGCCGATGACGAGAGTCCGGCACCTACCGGTACATTACCGCCGAATGCGGCCTGAAAACCGCCGATTTTCAAGCCCTTCTTCTGAATTTGCTCCACAATACCGATCTGGTAATGCGGCCACGACTTTTCCGGCTTGGAAAGGTCGTCCAATGAAAACGAATAAGTCTGGTCGAGGTCTGCGGCGTAGAGGATCACCTGCTCATCCTCGCGTGGGGCGATCACGAAATATACGGCCTTATCCACACTTGCGGGGAGTACGAAGCCATTGTTATAATCGGTATGCTCGCCGATGAGGTTAATGCGGCCTGGTGAGCGGAACACGCGCACGGTTTCGCGCGTGGCTGTCCCGAATTTCAAAAAATATTTATCCTGGATACCTTCTGCGATATCGGTTTCTGTCAGTAGCATTTCAGTTTCGGTCGGTTTAATATCCTTTTACAAGGGTTATTTCATTGGCGATTGCGGTGCCGCTTTGTATTGCAAAAATGTTATTCAAAAATAAATCTACTTTCCCCATATGCTCATTTTTGTGCCCGCCGCCGGTATGCTGGGTCAGGATCACATTGTCCATTTGCCAAAGCGGACTGTCGGCAGGGAGTGGTTCGATCTCCGTCACGTCGAGTACGGCGCCGTCCAGTTTGCCTGACTTCAATGCATCGATCAGTGCATTCTCATCGGTCGTGCTGCCACGTCCCACGCTTGCGTAAATGCTCTGGTCTTTCATGGCCGAAATGAACTCCGCATTCACAAAATGCTGCGCGGTTCCGGGCAAAGTATTAATTACCACGTCGGCGTGCGGTAGCGCATTGAAAAGATCTTCCTTGCTACGGATATCGGCCTCCTGCGAGGTCCGTGCCATTAAATGCGTGGTGCAACCTAACCCTTTCAAAATGGCGTTCACCGATTGCCCAATCGTCCCGGCGCCAAGAACGATCACGGTCTGTTTATACAAAATCTTCAACTCGGCGCGGAGCGGCGTTCCGATCCATTCTGTTTTCTGTTTCAAGAGCGTCAGCTTATCGATACCGCGGTACAATGCCAGCACACCGCCTACGATCGACTCGGCGCACGGGCGTGCGAACCAGTCGCCCATATTCGCCGTTTTGACGTGATCGGGAACGGCCACAGACGCGTATTGATCGAACCCGGCGGAATCGAGTTGCCAGAATTTCAGATTGGCAGGAATGTTTCCGAACCAGGCTACCGGCGGGTTGCCGAGGATGTAATCGGCGCTGGCAAACCAGGATTTAAGCTCCTCATTGCTGGCCGATTCGGTGCGGAAATGGATCTGATGCTGCGGGGTAAGGGCTTCGCTCAATTTAGCATTAAGCGAGCCGTCGAGTATGGCGTGGCAGTATATGATCATCTATTGTTTTTGTTTTAAAGAAGCAAGGTAAAATGATTTACCTGTAATATCTGCTTATCAGACGGTGAAATAGGCCTCTATCCTCCACGATGAGGGCATTTTCAGATCTTTTTCAGGATTTTTCGGGCCCTCGACTGGAACGCCGCAGGCTCGTATTCAACCGATTCTTCCAGGAATACCCGCAGTTCTTTCTGGATCTCCGGATAAATTTTGGATAGGTTAAACAGGATGGTGAGACAAAACGTGCGGATCGCAATGGCTAGCTGACGGTTCGCGATAATGCTGAACGCCGCGTCCATCAGCTCGCCGTGAAATTCATCGGGAATGCTGATATCCTGCAAAATGCGCGCACTGTTGCGGATCACGGCGTCATGAATATCGGAGCGTTTTAGCTGACTCACGAGCACGCCTATGTACGGGCGGATGAGCTCCGGGCGCTCGCGCGTGGCGATGCTCACGCTGTATGCGGCGCGTTGCGCGAGGCGGTACTCGTCGGATTCGAAGCAATGCATCAGGTGCCTGAATGCATCTTCTGAAGTACAGGCGTACCTGGCCACTTCCGTTGCTTTCCGCTTCGACTGGTAAGGGTCGGCCAGCAATTCTTCTTTGATATTCATGATTTTGAAAGGTCTAAATGCAAATGCCCCACATTTCGGCAGGGCATTCGCAGACATTACTTTTGGGGTCGGTCCAATTACTTGATCTCGCCCACCATGTCTTCCGGTTTTACCCATGCGTCGAACTCTTCCGGCGTGAGGTAACCCAATGCCACGGCCGTTTCTTTCAGTGTAGAGCCGTTTTTATGAGCGGTCTGCGCGATTTCGGCGGCCTTGTAATACCCGATTTTAGTATTCAGAGCAGTTACCAGCATCAGCGAGTTGTTCACGTGCTTCTTGATATTCTCATGCAAAGGCTCGATACCCACCGCGCAGTTATCGTTGAACGAAACACACACATCGCCAATCAAACGGGCAGAATGCAGGAAGTTGTAAGCCATCAATGGTTTGAAAACGTTCAGCTCGAAATGCCCATTGGAACCACCGATGCTGATCGCCACGTCGTTACCCATAACTTGTGCTGCCACCATGGTCATGGCTTCGCATTGGGTTGGGTTTACTTTACCCGGCATAATAGAGCTTCCTGGTTCATTATCAGGAATATGTATCTCGCCGATACCCGAACGCGGGCCCGACGACAGCATACGAATATCATTCCCGATCTTCATCAGGCTTACAGCAACGGTTTTCAATGCACCGTGCGCTTCTACGATCGCGTCGTGTGCCGCTAATGCCTCAAATTTGTTTTCAGCAGTAACAAATGGCAGGCCTGTCAATGCTGCGATGTGACGCGCTACGTTTTCGGAGTAGCCCGGAGGCGTGTTAATCCCCGTTCCTACCGCGGTACCACCCAATGCGAGTTCCGAAAGGTGCGCCAATGTGTTGTTAATAGCTCTCAAACCATGGTCGAGCTGCGAAACGTAGCCCGAAAATTCCTGGCCCAGAGTTAGCGGTGTAGCGTCCATAAAGTGCGTACGACCGATTTTAACTACATTCTTAAATGCTTCGGATTTCGCTTTCAGCGTGTCACGCAGCCTGGTAATGCCCGGGATCGTTACGTCCACCAGGATTTTGTAGGCCGCAATGTGCATTGCGGTAGGGTAGGTGTCGTTTGACGATTGAGACTTGTTGACATCGTCATTCGGGTGCAAAAACTTCGTTTTGTCAGCCAAATCACCGCCTTGCAGTACGTGCCCGCGGTAGGCGATCACCTCGTTGCAGTTCATGTTCGACTGCGTTCCGGAACCGGTTTGCCACACCACCAGCGGAAACTGGTCGTCGAGCTGGCCGGTAAGGATCTCGTCGCAAACTTTGCCGATGAGCTCGCTTTTTTCCTGAGGAAGTATGCCGGCTTCGAAGTTGGTGATAGCGGCAGCTTTTTTCAGGTATGCGAAGGCCTTGATAATCTCCTTCGGCATTTTATTGATATCCTGTGCGATAGGAAAGTTCTGGATCGAGCGTTGCGTCTGGGCGCCCCAGTATACATGCGCAGGGACCTGCACTTCGCCCATCGTGTCTTTTTCTATACGGTATTCCATTTTTGAAGTAGAATGATAATGTAATTGAACAATGTGCGGTAAAGTTAGGCCTGGACTTGCAGTTTCTGGAGTTTTTTATGGATAAATGTTCAGCTCTGAAAAAAGAATGTTTAGATTGACACACCGAGAACCTGAACCCCACTTTTCATGACACCCAAAATCAGCGTTTATCCCGACTACGCGCTTATGAGTTCCGCCGCGGCTGAGCGCGTGATCGACCTCATAAACCACAAACCTACGTCGGTTATTTGCTTCCCATCCGGCAGTAGCCCCAAGGGAATGTTCGATGCGTTGGTAGCGGCCAACCAGAATGGCCGCGTCGATTTCTCCCAATGCATTTTCATCGGCCTCGACGAATGGATAGGCCTTGGTTCCGGCGACGACGGCAGTTGTCGTGACCTCCTCGACCGCGATTTTCTGAAACCCGTCGGCCTCCGTCCCGACCAGATTGTCTTTTTCGACGGCAAGGCCTTCGATCCGCAAGCCGAATGCGACCGCATCAACAAAGTCGTGGAAAGCCTGGGTGGTCTCGACCTTATTATATTGGGCGTAGGCATGAACGGCCACCTCGCCCTCAACGAGCCAGGTACCTCCTGGGATACTTACGCCCATATTTCTGAGCTTGATACGGTCACCGTTGAAGTAGGTCAGAAGTATTTCAAACAGCCCACGACGCTCACTCGGGGGATTACCGTCGGTATCCGGCACATTCTCGAAGCACGCGCTGCGATCCTCCTTGCTTCTAGCCGTGCGAAAGCCCCCATAATCCAGCGCGCCCTCGCATTCCCCGTTTCAAAGGATTTCCCGGCGACGGTTTTGCAGAATCATTTGAATGCAGAGTTTATACTGGATGCGGATGCGGCCGGGACGATTTTTTAGCTAATACGAAATCACTTTTATCGCCATTTATTTTACTCCAAATAAGATATTTTATCCTGCCGAAAGGCTAATTTCTACTCACTTCACTGAAATTGGCCGACCATTTACGGCCGAATGCGCCTTCCGCCTAAATTTGACGCAGTTCTTTGTGAACGCCCGTCAATCGGGGTGATGGTTTTTGCTTTTGGATCCCTCAGCCAAAACATAGCAAAACAAAAAAGGAACCGTGTGCAATTCACGGGCAGTCGTGCTACTGTAAGTATCCGCTCTGAGCATTCAGGGCCAATTTTTACCCTCGCGTCCCATTGCAGCGCCCCGGCGCGCGAGAAGGGCGGTAAAAATGATACAAGCCAGGAGACTTGCCGTCATCCTCAATGGCTTTTCCCTCACGGGTGGGGAGTAGTCAAGCATTGATTTACCACATTTTATTGCAGTATCACAGGCTACCCGGCTGTTTTGGGGAAACTGTATCTGTTCGTTTCGCAGGGTAGCTACGTGTTGCCGCGATGGAATGAAGTACCGGCGACCGTCCGCAACAGGCGTTTTGTCGGGATGGGAGGGTGTTTTCACAGGGTTTTATTAACTCTTTAAACACAAAAAGTATGTTGTCACACAACCTTGGCTACCCGCGCGTGGGAAGCCTCCGCGAGCTCAAAAAAGCCAACGAACAATTCTGGGGAGGAACGATCGATCGCGATGCATTGCAGAAAGTCGCCCGGAAGATCCGCCACCAGAACTGGGAAACGCAGCAGATTGCAGGCATCGGCCTCATTCCTTCCAATGATTTTTCGCTTTACGACCATGTTCTCGATACCTCGCTGATGGTAGGCGCCATTCCCGAGCGTTACCACCAGTTGGTCGACGGGAAATCGAACAAAGAGCTCGACCTCTATTTCGCAATGGCCCGCGGTTACCAGAAGAACGGGCTGGATATCAATGCGATGGAGATGACGAAATGGTTTGATACCAACTACCACTACCTCGTTCCCGAGTTTGTGAAGGACCAGAAATTCAAGCGGTATTCGGAGAAGGTTTTGCTGGAATTTGAAGATGCATTGCAAAAAGGCATTCATACCAAACCGGTACTGCTGGGGCCGGTTACCTATTTGCTTTTGGGTAAAGAAAAGGAAAGTGGCTTCGATCGCATTGACCTACTGGACAGCCTTTTACCTGTTTATATATCCATATTAAAAGAACTTGCTGCAAGAGGTGCCGAATGGGTGCAGCTCGATGAGCCGGCATTAGTATTGGATTTGAATGAAAAGGAAAAGCTCGCATTTCTAAGCGCTTACAATCAGATCAGAGAGGCGCTTCCGAAGCTGCGCATTCTGGTAACAACCTATTTCGGGCCGCTAGACGATAATCTGGCAATTGCGACTGCATTACCGGTGGATGCATTGCATTTAGACCTGACACGCGGTGCGGAGACGTTACCACAGATCCTTGCCGACGAAGCATTTGTCTCTTCCACCAAAAAGCTCTCGCTGGGCGTTGTCGACGGCCGGAATATCTGGAAAAACGATTATCAAAAATCGTTAGAATGGATTCAAACAGCTGTAAATGTCCTGGGAGACGAGCGGATTTTGGTGGCACCGTCGTCGTCGTTGCTGCATAGTCCTTATGATCTGGATTTGGAGAAGAATGAGGCAGTACTGACAGCGGAGATTAAAAACTGGCTGGCGTTTGCAAAACAGAAACTGAATGAGGTGACTACATTGGCAAGGCTTGCAGCGGCAGACTATGCGAATGATAGCGCATTTCTGGACAATCAAAAGGCGATTGAAAGCCGCCTTACTTCCGTATTGATCCACAAGCCGGCCGTTAAAGCACGGGTTAGCGAAGTGCGCGAAGGGGATTTCGACCGGCAGAATGCATTTGGTACCCGGCAGGCCATTCAGTTGGAAAAGCTGAAATTGCCATTGTTCCCGTCGACAACCATCGGCTCGTTTCCGCAGACGGATGAGGTAAGGCAGCTCCGGGCGCAGTTCAAAAAAGGTGCATTGACGGCGGACGAGTATGAAACCCGCATTCGGGCGGAAATCGTGGATTCGCTGCGCTGGCAGGAGGAGCTTGGGATCGATGTGCTGGTACACGGCGAATTCGAGCGGAACGATATGGTGGAGTATTTCGGCGAGCAGCTTTCAGGTTTTGTATTTACCCAAAATGGTTGGGTGCAGAGCTACGGCAGCCGGTGTGTGAAGCCGCCGATCATTTATGGCGATGTGGAAAGAGAACAGCCTATGACGGTGAAATGGTCCGCATTTGCACAAGCTAACTCCGAAAAGCTGGTCAAAGGCATGCTCACCGGCCCGGTAACGATCCTGCAATGGTCGTTTGTGCGGGATGACCAGCCGAGGAAGGATACCACATTCCAGATTGCGCTCGCCATACGCGACGAAGTAGTGGATTTGGAAAAGGCAGGTATTAAAGTGATTCAAATCGACGAACCGGCGATCCGCGAAGGCCTGCCATTGCGGAAACATGCCTGGCAAAACTATCTGAAATGGGCGGTGGACGCATTCCGCCTGAGCGCCGCGGGAGTAGCCGATCAGACGCAGATCCACACGCACATGTGCTACTCGGAGTTTAACGATATTATCGATTCCATTGCTGCCATGGATGCCGACGTGATCACGATCGAAACATCGCGCTCGCAAATGGAGCTGCTCGACGCGTTCGCACAGTTCAATTACCCGAACGAGATTGGTCCCGGCGTGTACGACATCCACTCGCCCCGCGTACCGACGGTGGACGAGATGATCCTTTTGCTCGAAAAGGCATTGAAGGTAATTCCGGCGCGGAATTTGTGGGTGAACCCCGACTGCGGATTGAAGACCCGCAAATGGCCGGAAACCGAAGCCGCTTTGCGTAACATGATTTCTGCGGCTAACTTGCTGCGCGAATCGGTCGCGGTTACAGGATAGCGACGGCGGTCGTTTATACTCATTTGTTGTCAGGTATGGTCATGTATAGTCATGAGTAGTCAAGTGTTGTTAGGTATGATCGTGTGTAGTCATTTGTTGTCATGTGTAGTCAGATATGGTCAGAAATAGAGAGATGTGATCGCCCCTGACAGCACTTGACTACCCTTGACTACTTATGACACCACCTAACCATTCTTGACAATTCTTGACTATTCATGACACCACTTAACCATTCTAGACAACACTTGACTACTCATGACAACACCTGACCATCCCTGACTACAAATACGCCGAACTTCATTCCCGTTACGACACCAGTAAACCGTTATATTTTGACATTAGAAGATAGAATTTCCGCTTCGGAAACCCGTGTTTTTAAAACCGTTTTCCCTAATAACACCAATCATTACGATACCCTTTTCGGCGGCACGGCGCTGTCGATGATGGACGAGGTTGCATTTATCGCTGCCACACGGTTCTCAAGGTTGCGTTGTGTGACGGTATCGTCCGACCGTATTGATTTTACGCACCCCATTCCCGCAGGGACCATTATCGAGCTGGTAGGGCGCGTCGAGAATGTTGGAAATACCAGCATGAAGGTGCGCGTCGATATTTTTGTGGAGAAGATGTACGAGGTAAGTCGGGAGAAGGCCGTGACCGGGATCTTCACATTCGTGGCGCTCGATGAGAATCATAAGCCTACCAAAATTCTGTAATATAACCGCGTTAGGCGATCCGGGCGGGCGGAGATTCGAGGACGAAATTGTAGAATTTATCATACGGCACCGAATTGTGCCGCGGACCAATCACGCATTCGAAATGGTTCATAATTAATCATTTAAATGCTCGCCGGTAATGTAAGCTGTTATCATTTCGTTATCCGGACTGTTTATTTGCTTGATTCCGAACCGTTTAATAACATTATACGTGTAATTAGCCGACGGCGCCAAGTTGCAGCCTTGTTCAAAATGCTTATCTTGCACGCCTTTTGAACGGTTTAGCACCAGACTGTACACATTATTCTAATCACGCGTTAATGAAAATTTTAGGTATCTCGGCTTTCTATCATGATTCGGCCGCGGCTCTTATAGATAATGGCGAAATTGTTGCCGCAGCACAGGAAGAGCGTTTTACACGCAAGAAGCACGACCCCGGTTTTCCCTCCAATGCAGTAGCATTTTGTCTTGAATACGGTGGTTTGTCCATTAACGAGCTTGATGCAATCGTTTTTTATGACAAGCCCTTACTCAAATTTGAAAGGCTCCTCGAAACTTACTACGCATTTGCGCCCAAAGGCGTGCGGTCGTTTTTGACCGCGATGCCAGTGTGGATCAAGGAAAAGATGTTCCTGAAACGGCTCATCAATGAAGAGCTGGAAAAATTAGGCTACGATAAAAAGAAGAAAAAGGTGAAAATGCTCTTTCCCGAGCACCACCTCTCGCACGCTGCCAGCGCATATTACCCTTCGCCTTACGAAAAATCGGCTATCCTGACGATTGATGGTGTAGGTGAATGGGCGACAGCGTCGATCTGCCTGGGTGAAGGAAAAGATATCAGCATTCTCAAAGAGCTGCGCTTCCCGCATTCGCTCGGGTTGCTTTATTCCGCATTTACTTACTTCCTGGGCTTCCGTGTGAACTCGGGAGAATACAAGCTGATGGGCCTCGCGCCGTACGGTGACCCGTCGTCGCCGGATATTAAGCGCTACGAAGACATTATCCTCAAAGAACTTATCGATCTGAAAGAAGACGGCTCGGTTTGGCTCAACCAAGACTATTTCGATTATGCTACCGGCCTGAAAATGGTGAATGAGCACAAATGGGAGGCATTGTTCGGGTTCAAAACCCGCCGACCGGAAGATGCGCTCGAAGCGGTGCATTGTAACCTCGGCCTCGCGATCCAGAATATCACCGAAGAAGCGGTGGTGAGAATGGCCAAAGAAGCCAAACGTCTGACCGGTGCCGATTACCTTTGTATGGCCGGCGGCGTTGCATTGAATTGTGTATCAAACGGCAAACTGCAAAAGGCGAATGTTTTTAAAGACATCTTCATTCAGCCGGCTGCCGGCGACGCGGGAGGTGCGCTGGGTGCGGCACAAGCTGCATATCATATCTATTTTGGTCAGGACAGAAAGATTACCTGGAAGGCCGACGCTATGCGCGGGTCTTACCTCGGACCAACGTTCTCTGATCTCGATGTGGCACTTACGGCTAAGAAATACAAGGCGGTTTATACCCATTACGAGAATTTTAAAGACCTGACACAGGAAGCGGCAAGGCTATTGTCGGAAGGGAATGTGGTAGGCTGGGTGCAGGGCCGGATGGAGTTCGGGCCGCGTGCATTGGGGGGCCGAAGCATTTTGGGCGATCCCCGGAATGCCGAAATGCAGAAAAAACTGAACTTGAAGATCAAGTACCGTGAATCGTTCCGGCCTTTTGCGCCCTCGGTACTGGCAGAGGATTGCCAGGACTATTTCGATTACGACGGTATTTCGCCTTATATGCTACTCGTGCATCCGGTTGCGGAAAGCCGCAGGAAACCGGTACCGGCAAATTATGGCTCGCTGGATCTCCGCGAAAAACTCTACTTCGAGCGTTCCGATCTGCCTTCGATCACCCACATCGACTACTCGGCACGTATTCAAACAGTACACAAGGAAACTAACCCGCGTTACTACGAGCTGATCGACTCGTTTAAGTCATTGACGGGCTATGCCGTGATCGTGAATACGAGTTTCAACGTTCGCGGGGAGCCGATCGTTTGCACGCCGAATGACGCATATCGCTGCTTCATGCGGACGGAAATGGATTACCTCGTAGTAGGGAACTATATTTTTGACAAAAAGCAGCAGCCCGAATGGCTGGAAAAAGATAACTGGAAGGAAGAATTCGTTCTTGACTAATCCATTTTCATTGAGCACCCAAACTGATGGCATCTAAAATTGTTACCAGCATCATCCGCATCCTGTTCCTGGGATTGCTGTTTATGTTCCTGTTCTACCCGGACAAATTTCACATCAAGTTCGATTATCCGGGATACCCTCAGAGCGACAGCTGGCATGTACGTCTGGCCAAATTTGCATTCTGGTTTCTGCTGATCATCGAGATCCTGCGCATTTTCTATTATGGTGTGGTGAAAAGCAAAGCCAAAGGGCTGGTAGCCAATATCGTAACGATCATCACCCCACTGGTCGTCGTGTTGATTTTCCTTGAAATCGTGTTTATGTACATTCCGCAGAGCCATGAAGGCGTGCTTTCGAAAGCGTCGCAGATATGGTGGGAAAAATACTGGCATCCGGTGAATGCGCTGGGTTACCACGACAAGGAGATTCAGAATGAACCCGGAAAAAAGAAAGTCCTTGTTATCGGGGACTCATTTGCAGCAGGACACGGTTTGAAAGATGTCAACGAGCGTTTTTCGAATATGCTCGAAGCCAAACTTGGAACAGACAAATACACAATTTACAACCTCGGAATGTCGGGCGCTGACACGCGTGACGAGGTGAACCGATTGCAGGATTTTCCTGTAAAACCCGATATTATCATTCTGGAATATTTCCCTAATGATATCGAGAAGGTAGGTCGCGAAAAAGGTCTCACCCTCACCGGTGCCGAACCTTATGCCGATCTCAAAGGCCCGATGGCGACGATTGTAAAGCGCTTTTATCTGCCGAATTTCATTTACTGGCAATTGCCGCATACCGGTTTCAGCACTTTTGAGAAGTTTGTACAAACCGCATACACGGATACCACGGTGCTAAATGCGCATTTGAGGGACCTTTCGGGAATGCTTGCTTATCGCGATAGTACCAAAGCCCAGATGTACGCCGTTTTTATTCCTTTCCTGTTTCAGGTCGATAAAAGTGCAGGCTACACCAAGCCGGTGGAAGATTATCTGAAAGCGAACAATGTGACCGTAGTGGGGATTAACGACGGTGTGGTAAAAATTCCGGAAAAAGAGCGCGTTGTAGGGAAGAACGACGGCCACGGCAGTGCGGCGCTCAACCAGCTGATAGCCGAGAGGCTTTACCAGGCAATCGGCAAACGATAACTCAGAATTAACGGGTTAGAAGTGGCAAAAAAGTAATTAAGTTCTAAATTTGAATTTTTAAACACTATATAAGATGGATTTTTTAACAGATTTATTCGCATTTATGAAGGAGCGTAAGAAGTGGTGGCTTGCTCCTGTAATCATCGTTCTGCTTCTGATTGGTGTGCTTATCGTGATTGGTGGCGGTTCGGCTGTTGCGCCTTTCATCTACACTTTGTTCTGATTTCTTTCAGCACAACGCAGATCAATACCGTTCTTGTCTGAAACTTCGCCTGGCAGCAATGCACAACGCATTGCTGCCAATAACATACTACTTTATTAAAATGAGTGAATCAGAAAAAGTCAAAGCGCAGCTGGTGATCGTCACCGGGCTTGTGGTGCTATACTTTATTTTTAAATCGCAATATCCCTATTTCCTGATCGCAGCCGCCGTAATCGGTGTTTGCAGTCTGGCTATCCCGGTTTTTGGTGACCTGGTGGTGAGAGGCTGGTATAAGATCGCGGAAGTTCTTGGAGCTATTAATGGTAAAATCCTTTTGTCGCTGGTATTCTTCGTCGTATTATTCCCCGTGGCGATCATTGCCAAGTTGACCAAGAAAAACCCGCTTCATTTGAAGAAAGAGGACACCGATACCGTGTTTACGGAAAGAAACCACAAATACTCGGCGAAGGATCTGGAGCAGGTCTGGTAATGCTGGAGCGTAAATATTACAATGTAAAAAGGCCTGGTATCAGGCCTTTTTTTTGCGGCATGCGCGTTCGTAGAGCAGTTGGAGCATACCGTCTTTCAGGCCCAGGTCGGGTACGTGAATGACGTCTGCGCCTGCCCAGCGCATAGCGGAAGTATAGATGTCGCCCGCCGGTACGATTACGTCCGCGCGGTCGGGGTTGAGTTGCAGTTTGTTAATACGGTCCGCGAGGGAGAACTGATCAATATAATCGCGCATCCGCTGGATTTCTTCGAGACTGGTGGAGCTTTCGGTGAGTTTGGAAGAAAGATCGAAGAGTTTATTGATATTACCACCCGTGCCCACCGCTTGAATAGGCTGGCTGTAATCGACATTCTGGTTGATCCATTCCTTGATTTTCAACCAGGCATTTTTGGATTCTTTTCCTTCCAGAAGGCGCACAGAACCCAGTTTGAAGGACTTGGCCTTAATCTTCTGCCTGTCCTGGTACAGGTTCAGCTCGGTACTGCCACCGCCCACATCAATGTGGATATATTGGCCGTCGCCGAGCGATTGCACCACCACGTTGTTGACCAGTTCGGCTTCTTTCTGTCCGTCGATGATCTGGATATGGATGCCGGTGCGGTTCTCGATGTGGTCACGGACTTCCTGCCCGTTGGCTGCTTCGCGCATGGCCGATGTAGAGCAGGCCATAAAGTCATCGACCTCGTGAAGTTCCATCAGCAACTGGTAAGCCAGCATGAGCTTCATCATGCGGTCTTCACTTTGCGGGGTAATGCGCCCTTGTGTAAAAACGTCATGTCCGAGGCGAAGCGGGAACCGGACATATTCGACTTTCTTGAAACGGGAAATGCCTTCGTCATGCAAGACGGATGAGATCTGCATGCGGGCACCATTGGAACCGATATCTATGGCTGCGAATTTCAAAAGCTCGTCTAGTAGGGGAGTTAATAAAGGCCAAAAATAGAATTTCGCGGACAAGTTTCAATACCCTGCCCGCGAAACTTCATGTGCAAAAGCTACATTTGACGGCCTATCTGATATAGTAGCTTTACTTTTACTCCTGGTCCGGCACTTTGCCTGAGCGGTGAAAGCGGTCTGAAATAATTGACCCAGTAGCCTTCGGCCTGCACCACAATCGGGTGCCATGATTTCTCGATTCCTACCGCGAAGTTCATCGAAGTGATAGGGGACACGTCGCCTTTTTTGGTGAAGCTCTGGCTAAAAAACTCGTTTTTAGGTCCGCGGCAGTCATACGAAATAGTTTCTTTGGAAGACACCTTGAAGTTCGTACCCAGGCTCGCATAGTAGGCCCAATCGTCTTTTATCGTATTGCGGAACGCCAGCGTAAGCGGAATTTGAACCACATTCTGGTCAATTTTGATATTATACAATTCAAAAATGAGCGGCACCTGTCCCGGGTGTGTTTCCTTGAAATCCGAACGGGCCTTGGCTCTGAAAACTGTTTCCGTGAAGAATTCCGCTGGTTTTACTTTCAGCCAGGTAATGCCCGCCGCGATCGAGAATTTCTTTTTGATAATCACCTCTCCAAGTACCGTCTTACCCTGGCCATTGCCTTCGATCTGGTACCCGGCACCAAAGCGGTAAGGCGTTTTCAAAGGCAATTTTGGAATGATACTTTCCGTCTGCGCAACCTGGTCGGCCTTTTTTGCATTCGCTGGCACTTTGGCGATCTGCATGTTATTGGTAACCAGGGCTTTTTGTACCTGACGTGCGGAGAGCCTGCTGGTTAGTTCATAATGCATTTTCCGTTGGGACGACATGCCGGTATGCATTTCCACCGGAGTATTGATAGCCGCAATGCTGAATTCATCACCGAAAGTCCTGCCGCCGGCTGAGTTTGAAGGTGCTTTCGGTAGTTGATTACCCTGTGGATTTACCGTATTTGCATTACTCGGCATATTCGATTCTGCGACAGCCGTTTCGTTGGAGGGCACGGTCGCTACCAGCGGTTCCGCAGCTTTTTCGCGAGGCTGATGTGTAATGTTAGGCTCGGAACCAGTGGAAGTTACCGAATTATGATCGATTTCAACAGTTTCCGGATCTTGCAAGGCATTCGGGTGCAGCGACCCGGCATCAGCCAGCCTTTGTTGCCCATCCTGTTGCACGCTGTTTTGTGCCGGAATCTGACTGTAATCGCGCGGCTGCAATGTAGCTTGAAGGCTCTGTCCATCCGGTGTGGTTTGCAGCACGTAAACCGTATCGGCCTTCGCTGCCTGCGCAGGCTGGTTACGGATCAGCTCGATCTGGCTCTGGAGATTTTTTACGTCCCGTACCAGATGATCATTCTGCGAGAGCTGGTTGACGTACATATATGCCATCACCGACGTCACTGATGCGGCGGCGGCGTACCCGATCCATGAACCGTATTGTTGCAGGAAGGACGGGGGCGTGTGCGTCTGCATGTAATTTTGCATACGGACCCAGTCCTGCTCTTGAAAGTCCGGCTCAATACTTTCTAATTTTCGGCGTATAGTATTTTCAAATCTATTAGTTTTCATTGCCTCTGAATGACTTGACAGCCCAATCACTTGGGAAGAGATGTGGGTAATATTGTTTGATCAAATGCTGCAAACGAGCCCGGGCACGCACATAATGCGATCTTACCGTTGCCTCGTTGATTTGCAGCAGGTCTGCTATCTCTCGATGATTGTAGCCATCCACCACGTATAACAAAAATACATTCTTATAAACCGGTTTGATCTGTTGGATCAGTTCCAGTATTTCCTCAGCAGTGATCTGGCCTATTACATCTTCATCGAATTTGGGATAAGGGGCGTCTTCCAGGGCGATAACATCCTCCGTGTGCTTCTTGTGCTTACGGTAGTAGCTGATCGCCGTGTTCACCATGATTGTACGCAACCATGCCTTGAAAGGATGGTTGGCGTCGTACTTTCCCAGATTGTTAAATACTTTTAAAAAACCTTCATTTAAAACCTCTTCCGCCTCTTCCGCAGACGATGTATACCGCAGGCAAATGCTTTTTGAATAGCCGAAGAACTGTTTATACAAATACCTCTGTGCCTGGTTATCCCCGGCAATACATGCCGCTACCACCGACTCAAAGTCGTTTTCGTTAAAAGATATTTTTCTTCTAAAAAGCAAAGTCAGGGTATCAAATTGTCAGGGATAGAATTTCTCACATTCGAATACGTCCCTGGCCTGTATTCTGTTGCAAAAAATTACGAAAAGTTTTGCTGCTTCGGAAATAGAAATGCCTTTGAAAAAAATCACAAAAAATTGCGTCAGCCATGCAACACGGGCATTGGAGGGGGCGTAAAGGCAGAAAACAGTTTGATACTTTCACAAAAACCCGTGGGTATATCATGAAAAAAGTTTCTCTTTTACTGGTGATACTGGCAGGCATCTGGTTCACAGGCTGTCAGAAAAATAGCGAGCCGTTGGGCCCTGAAACCGAGGCGAGCGATTTCGAAAGTGTGGTTGAATCGGCCGCAAGGCTTGCTGTGGAATCGGACTCGGTGACGTTGGGCAGATGTAAAGGAAAACTTACGGAAGTTGCAACGGCCGATTTGCCCGCGGCGGTGACGGCCTACATTGACAGTGCCTATGCCGGTTCGGAGATCAAATACGCTGCAAAAGATCTATCAGGAAAAATCGTAGTGGCTATTACCCTTGCCGATGGCTCGGTAAAAGGCCTGCTTTTCGATGCGGACGGAACATTTAAAGCGGAGCTGAAACAGCACGTGAAGAAAGCGAAACTCACGAAAATCGAAGTAAGTGCATTGCCGGCTACCGTTACGTCCTACATTACTTCCAATTACACAGGAGCCGAGATCAAGCTGGCGGCAACCAACGATGCCGGCGAATACTATGTGGGTATTCTCGTCGACAGTAAAGTGAAAATCCTGCTGTTCAATGTGGACGGATCATTCAATAAGGAACTGGAAAAACCGGCTTTCGGGCGCGGACATAAGAGACATTAACCGATCATTACCGATCGTCAAAATATTTTGTTAGGGGTGAGTTGGAATACGGTGCTGGATTTTCCGGTGCCGTATTTATTTTTTGGACGGCAGCATTTCCAGCGCCGACGAGTTTTTAATTTCCCCCATGACAAACAAGCTGTGGGTGCTGCCGATGTTTTCCAGCGAACCCAGTTTTTGCATTAAGAACTGCTGATACTGCGACATATCATCCACGACCACTTTCAGCAAAAAATCATAGTCGCCCGAGATATTGAAGCACTCCATTACCTCGCCCATCGCCGAAACGGCTTTCACAAATTTTTCACCCATTACTTTTGAATGCTCCTTCAATGCAATGTTGCAGAAGGCCATCAGTTTCTTGCCTACCTTCTCACGGTCAACCAACGCGACGTACTTTTTGATAATCCCTTCCTTTTCCAGTCTTCGCACGCGTTCGTACACGGGCGTGTAGGAGAGGTTCAACTTTTCCGAGAGCTCGCGTGTTTTCAAAGTAGCGTCCTGTTGCAGCAAATGCAGGATTTTGGCGTCAATATCGTCCAGATTATGCATAGATAGAATATCTTTATTCACTCCTAGAAGGCTTCGAATATAGATAAATAATTTAAGTTAAATCAAGTTACCAGACTTTTAATCTGAATTTTTTGATTTTATTGAACAAAACATCTATTGGCTTAAATTTGTCAGTTCAGAAGCTCTATGCTTTTCCGGCGAAATGATAATCATACATTTAAAACACTTATGGTAGCAACTCAAAAAGCAGATATCCGCGAAATTCTTAAAAACCGCATTCTGGTACTGGATGGCGCTATGGGTACGATGATCCAGCGGTACAAATTGCAGGATCACGACTACCGGGGAGAACGGTTTGCAGACTGGCCGCACGATGTGAAGGGCAACAATGATCTGCTTTCACTGACGCGTCCGGACATTATCAAAGAAATTCACGCCGCCTATTTCGCGGCCGGGGCAGACATTGCCGAAACCAATACATTTTCAGGCACGACCATCGCCATGGCCGACTACGGCATGGAGGAAATCGTGTACGAGCTCAACTACGAGTCGGCTCGGCTGGCACGTGAAGTAGCAGATGAATTTACAGCGCGGGAACCGCACAAGCCCCGTTTTGTGGCAGGTTCAATAGGCCCGACCAACCGTACCGCATCGCTTTCGCCGGACGTGAACAACCCCGGTTTCCGCGCGATCAGCTTCGACCAACTGGTGGAAGCCTATTACGAGCAGGTAAAAGGCCTCACCGACGGCGGCTGCGATGTGCTGCTCGTGGAAACGATTTTTGATACTCTCAATGCAAAGGCTGCGCTTTTCGCGATCGACCAGTTCTTTGTGGACGCGAAAGTTGGGAAAGTCGAGCATTTGGAATCGTGGCGGATAGAGCCGGGGCAGGCGCTGCCGATTATGATTTCGGGAACGATCACCGATGCTTCGGGACGTACCCTTTCGGGACAAACTACCGAGGCATTCCTGACGTCAGTATCGCATTTGCCATTACTATCAGTGGGTTTGAACTGTGCATTAGGAGCGGATTTGATGCGTCCTTACGTGCAGATCATGGCCAAAGAGTCGCCATTTTACACCTCTGCACACCCGAATGCGGGCTTGCCGAACGAAATGGGTGAGTACGACCAGACGCCGGAGCAAATGGGCGAGATTATTGACGGGTTTTTGAGGGATAACCTGGTCAATATCATCGGCGGCTGCTGCGGAACGACGCCTGACCACATTCGCGTAATCGCGGATATTGCCGGGAAACACAGCCCGCGGCCATTGCCGGCTTCTGAAACAGTGATGAAACTTTCGGGCCTGGAACCAGTGAAAATCAATGCGCTGACCAATTTCGTGAATATCGGCGAGCGCTGTAACGTGACCGGTTCGAAGAAATTCGCCCGCCTGATCCGCGAAGGCAAATACGACGAGGCGCTGACCATCGCGCGCGAGCAGGTGGAAAGCGGCGCGCAAGTGATCGACATTAACCTCGATGAAGGGATGATCGATGGTGTGGAGGCGATGAAGACATTTGTGAACCTGATCGCATCCGAGCCCGATATTTCCAAGGTGCCTCTGATGATCGACTCTTCGAAATGGGAGGTGATTGAATCCGGTTTGAAATGTGTGCAGGGAAAATCCATCGTGAACTCGATTTCTCTGAAAGAGGGTGAGGAGAAGTTCAAGGAATCGGCGCGGACGGTACTTCGCTATGGTGCGGCTGCTGTGGTGATGGCTTTTGACGAAAAAGGACAGGCTGATAACTATGAGCGCCGCATTGAAATCTGTGAACGCGCTTACCGCATTCTGGTGGATGAAGTCGGTTTCCCGGCAGAGGACATCATTTTTGACCCGAACATCCTGACCGTCGCGACGGGAATGGAAGAACATAATAACTACGCTGTCGATTTTATCAACAGTGTGAAATGGATAAAGGAAAACCTTCCGCATGCGAAAGTTTCGGGTGGTGTCTCCAACGTGTCTTTCAGTTTCCGTGGAAATGAGCCGGTACGCGAGGCGATTCACACCGCATTCCTTTACCATGCGATCAAGGCAGGAATGGATATGGGTATTGTGAATGCCGGTCAGATCGGTATTTATGATGAAATTCCGAAAGATGTTCTGGAACTGGTTGAGGATGTGTTGCTTAATCGTCGTCCCGACGCCACTGAACGTTTGGTAAGTTATGCGGAAACCGTAAAGGATAAGGGCAAAACACAAACCGGTCCCGACCTTTCATGGAGACAACTTCCCGTGAAGGAACGCATTTCGCACGCATTAGTAAAAGGTATTGCCGATTATGTTGACGAAGATATTGAAGAATGCCGCCTGCTGTTCGATCGTCCGCTCGAAGTGATCGAGGGACCGTTGATGGATGGTATGAGCGTCGTTGGCGACTTGTTTGGTGAAGGTAAAATGTTCCTGCCGCAGGTCGTGAAATCGGCGCGAGTGATGAAGAAAGCCGTGGCCTATTTGCAGCCATTTATTGAGGCTGAAAAGCAGGAAGGCGGTTCTTCGGCGGGTAAAATCCTGCTTGCTACCGTAAAAGGAGATGTGCACGATATTGGTAAAAACATTGTAGGCGTGGTGCTCGGCTGTAACAATTACGAGATCATCGACCTCGGTGTAATGGTGCCGACAGACAAGATCCTGGCCGCTGCACAGGAGCATAATGTAGACATCATCGGCCTCTCTGGCCTTATCACGCCGTCGCTGGACGAAATGGTGGGCGTAGCGAAAGAAATGGAGCGCCGCAGTATGAAAATGCCGCTTCTGATCGGCGGTGCCACTACCTCGCGCATTCACACAGCTGTGAAGATCGATCCAAACTACTCAGGACCGGTAATCCACGTCCTCGATGCGTCGCGCTCGGTACCTGTGGCCGGAAAACTGATCCAGAGCGAGCAAAGCCAGGCCGAAGTGTTGGCGGATATTAAGGCCGAATATGCAAAACTGCGCGATGATCATTCGAAGCGTGGTGGCGAAAAGGCGCACGTAACCATTGGTAAGGCGAGAGATAACAAAGCCAAAATCGATTGGAGCAACTTCCAGGCCGTGAAACCGCAGTTCCTGGGCACACGTGTGTACGATGATTACGATCTGGCCGATATTGCCAAATACATCGACTGGACGCCGTTCTTCCAGACCTGGCAGTTGCACGGGAAATACCCGAAGATCTTCGATGATGCAGTCGTAGGTAAGGAAGCCATGAAGCTTTACGAAGACGCTGCAGTGCTGTTGGGCGAAATCATTCGGGATAAATCTCTGAAAGCACGTGCGGTGGTAGGTTTCTGGCCTGCCAACTCAATCGAGGACGATATTGTGCTGCATCATTTCGAGGAGGAAACGAAGGAAGTGCCTTGTGAACGTCATGGCTCGCACCAGCATATTGAATATAAAATCAGTCAGCAAGGTGTCGAAAACCTGAATGCCGGTGAGCTGGTAGCGGATACGGCTGTGGTACTGCACCATTTGCGTCAGCAAAGCCAGAAAGCGGCTAACTTGCCGAACTACTGCTTGTCGGACTTCGTAGCGCCGCTCGAATCGGGCCATACCGACTATATCGGCGGTTTTGCGGTGACAGCCGGTGTAGGTATCGAAGCATTGCTGGAAAAGTATGAAAAGGATCACGATGATTACAACAGCATCATGATCAAGGCATTGGCCGACCGTCTGGTGGAAGCATTGGCCGAGCTAATGCATGAGAAAGTGCGCAAAGAGTTGTGGGGTTATGCCAAAGCGGAAAACTTCACCAATGAAGAATTGATTAAAGAAGAATATATCGGCATCCGCCCGGCGCCAGGTTATCCTGCTTGCCCGGACCATACCGAAAAACGCCATTTATTCGACCTGCTTGGGGCGGAGGAACTTGGCATCACGCTTACCGAGAGTTTCGCGATGTACCCTGCAAGCAGTGTGAGCGGCTGGTATTTCTCGCATCCGGAGAGCCGTTATTTCCCAGTCGGCAAGATTCATAAGGATCAGGTCGAGGATTATGCGCGGCGCAAAAACATGCCGGTAGAGGAAATCGAGAAATGGCTTTCGCCGGTGCTCGCATATTAAGATAGTATTATTAAAAAAATGCAAAAAGAGAATAGTAGCCTACTATTCTCTTTTTTTGTGCCCAAAACATACTAATTTTTACAAAAGGGCGTAATTAGGTGGTATGCCGTGTCGTAATCAGGTATTTATACGCTATTTTTTTGTAGTTAACCGTCTGATATTTGCATGACTTAAGTGAGAACTTAATAGTTTGTTAGCCATGAAAAGAAATATCTCAGTTTTCATTCTTCTAATCCTGCTGGCATCGTCCTTTAAATACAGGAGCATGACAAGAGAAAACACTTTGCCAATTATTACGGCGGGTTACGAGAGTAAACAATCACCCAAGGCTGTTGTAGCGCCCTCTCTGGACGCTGCAATCGCCGACCTTCACAAGGCCAATCTTGAAATGGCGAAAGGTAATCCGGCATTCATTAAGTCGTTATGGTCGCACCACGATGACGTTACCCTATTCGGAGGTGCCGAAAACCTGGATTCAAAAGGATGGAAGGCGGTGGAAGCAAGTTTGAACAATACCGGATCGATTCCTGCAAAAGACGTGACCTACACTTATGAAAAGGTCGCGAGCCAGGAAGGCAGTGCGCAAGGTTACCTCATTCAAAAAGAACATTACCGGTTCGCCGATGGGCGCAAGGCTGATTTACATGTCACAATCCTGTTCCGGAAAGAAAATAATGTCTGGAAAATCGCACACCGCCAGGCCGACTCTCTTCCAACTGATGTAAAATCAGACAAAACTTCTAAATAATTGCCTCTCTTCCTGATATTTTGAGTTAGTTGCGACCATGCGACTAATTTGTTGTTATTTTGCACCTTTGGTTAAAAAGTGACAACAAACTACGCATGGAGAGATTTACAGGATTGTTGGGTATCGTATTGATCCTGGGCATTGCATTTGCGATGTCGAACAACAGAAAGGCCATTAATTACCGCACAGTCGCCGTTGGCCTGGGCCTGCAATTCGGGCTCGCAGTCTTTATCCTCCGTACCGACATTGGCCAGCGAATCTTTCAGTGGCTGGGTGAAAAGGTCCAGAAGTTGCTCTCCTTCTCCGATAAAGGTGCCGATTTCGTTTTCGGTACATTGGTGCGGCCAGATCTGATGCAACGTGCATTTGGCCCCGGCAACGACTTCGTTTTTTTCTTCAAGGTTATTCCGACGATTATTTTTGTGGCTGTGCTGGTGAATATGCTCTACCATTTGGGCATTATGCAGCGCGTCGTGTCGGTCATCGCGCGGGCGGTGTACTGGCTCATGGGCGTGAGCGGTGCCGAAGCGCTCTCGAACGTAGCGAGTACGTTTGTAGGGCAGGTTGAAGCGCAGATTATGATCAAACCCTATCTGAAAAACATGACCAACTCCGAGCTCATGGCCTCCATGACCGGAAGTTTCGCCTGTATTGCCGGTGGCGTAATGGCTGTGTACATTTCACTAGGAGTACCGGCACCTTATCTGATTGCCGCCAGCTTGATGGCTGCCCCGGGTGCATTGGTTATTTCAAAAATTGTATTTCCTGAAACCGATAAGTCGGACACGAAGGGGATGGTAAAGCTGGAAATCCAGAAAACGCATGCCAATCTGCTAGATGCGATTGCCGCGGGAGCGGGAGAAGGTCTCAAAGTAGGTTTCAATGTGATTGCCATGTTGATCGGCTTTATTGCGCTTGTTGCATTGCTAGATTATTTACTGGGCTATATTGGCGGCATTTTTGCATTTCCACAATTGAGTTTCAACTTTATCCTGGGTAAAATATTCTCTGTTTTTGCATGGGCAATGGGCGTCCCGGCCAAGGATATAGAGGCAGCCGGCTCGTTGATGGGCACCAAAATGGTGATCAACGAATTTGTAGCTTACCTTGATATGGTGAAATTGAGAGACACGCTCGACCATAAGACTATTGTGATTACCAGTTTCGCACTGTGCGGCTTCGCCAATTTCAGCTCCATTGCCATCCAGGTGGGAGGGATCGGTGAGCTGGCACCTTCGCGGCGGGCAGACTTAGCGCGACTGGGTTTTAAGGCGTTGATTTCCGGCACGCTGGCGTCTTATATGTCCGCTACCCTTGCCGGATTGCTTTTGTAGACTTGATTGTAAAGTAATATTGATTGAATGTGGAAAGAGCACCTTGGTTGCTCTTTTCTGCTTTTAGCGGAACTTCATAAAAAGGTTACAGGCCCCGTGGCATAATAGTTTTTACCAGCAAGCTATCTGCATTCGAAGAACCATACCAACGCATTATATGATGAAACGTATCAAACTCTTCTGGTCGTTGCTCCAAGACAGCTTCAATGAATTCCTCAACGACAATGGTATGAAGCTGAGTGCTGCACTTTCGTATTACACCATATTTTCCCTGGCACCAATGTTGCTCGTTATTATTTCGGTGTTCAGTATCTTTTTCGGAAGAGATGCGATACAGGGCGAGTTGTTTGGGCAAATCAGCGGGTTGGTAGGCGCTTCGGCTGCTTCGCAGTTGCAGGAAATCCTGAAAAATGCTGAACTGTCGAACAAATCGGGATTGGCAGCTGCGATAGGTATCGGCACATTGCTGGTGGGTGCTACCGGGGTGTTTGCCGAGATGCAGGATTCGATCAACTTTATATGGGCCATTAAGGCTAAGCCGAAAAAGGGCTGGCTGCAATACCTGAAGAACAGGCTGATTTCTTTTTCGTTAATCCTCACGCTGGGTTTTTTGCTGGTGGTATCTTTGGGAGCCAGCGCGCTGGTAGACCTGTTGAGTTCGCGGTTGGAAGCGTTGTTTTCGGAAGCGTCGGTAGTCGTTTTTTATATCGTTAACCTCGCATTGGTGCTTTCGATTATTACAGCGCTGTTTACCGTGATATTCAAAGTGTTGCCGGATGGAGACCTGCGTTGGAAGGAATGCCTCGTCGGGGCTGCATTTACGGCCGTTTTATTCCTGATCGGGAAATTCGTCATTAGTTTTTACCTCGGGCAATCCGACCTCGGAGCGGCTTATGGCACATCTGCATCGATCGTGATCCTCCTGACCTGGATTTACTACTCGTCGATCATACTCTATTTCGGGGCAGAGTTTACGAAGGTTTACGCGCGGCTCGATGGCGTGGCAATCGCGCCTAACAAACATGCGGTGCTAATCGTACGACAGGAATTGGATCGAAAAACAGGAGTCAAGATCACAGACTAAAAGGTTGGCCTCCCTCGGCCCACATTTAATGCGGGCCGAGGGAGGCCAGATAATATAAAACGGCACAGTTTAGCGGATCACCAGTTCGAAGGGCATGCGGGTTTGCATACCGCCCATATTCATCAGTTTTTGATACATTTTAACATACGGAGCGAGGTCTCCTAATGCCTTGTTCGTCGCTTTTTCCTCATTGCTGCCCAGGAACTTGTCGATCATTTCGTCCAATGGGCGTTTTTTCTCAGGATAGTAGCGTACACGGTAGTCACCTTCGTTCAGTTTGGCAGCTTTCGCGGCAATTTTGATCGCATCGTCCACACCGCCCAACACGTCTACAAGGCCATTCTGTTTCGCCTCTACACCCGACCATACCCGGCCCTGTGCGAGGCTTTTCAGCTTTTCAACCGGCATCTTACGGCCTTCGGCTGCTTTGCGTGTGAATGTTTCGTAGCCTTCATTCACGCTTTTCTGAATCATCGACTTTTCGAACTCGGTCATTTCGCGGGTAGCGGTCGGCCAGTCGGCATGCGGGCTGGTACCGACGCCATCGAAGGTAATACCAAGCTTGTTGTTCATAAAGTCGGTTACATTGAAGATCAACCCGAAAATACCGATGGACCCGGTAATCGTATTAGGCTGGGCCACAATGGTATCGCAACCCATGGCCATATAGTAACCGCCGGAAGCGGCGACGTCGGACATCGATGCAATGACCGGTTTCTTTTTAGCCGTAATCTGAATCTCGCGCCACATGACGTCCGAAGCCAATGCGCTGCCGCCAGGCGAGTTAATGCGGATCACAACCGCTTTGATTTTGTCGTTTTCGCGGATTTCTTTCAGTTCTTTGATGAACTTGTCGGAGCCGATATTCTCATCACCACCGTCGCCGCTGGTAATTTCACCCTCGGCTACCAATACGCCGATACGTTTGTTGAAATCACCTTTCTCCGGTGTACTGGCGCCGTCGAGGTACTTGCTCACGCCGAGGTACGAAATAGGTTTATCCGCATCGACTTTCAATTCCTTCTTCAACGCCGTTTCCAGCTCATCCTGGTAGCCAAGGTGGGTAACAAATTTGTATTTCAATGCAGATTTCGGGTTTTCGACGGCCAGGGAATCGGCGAGGTTTTTGAGCTGATCCGCCGGGACGCCTCGGGAGGCCGAAATGTTTTTCAGGAAGTTGTTATTAATGGCGCCAATCAGTTCAATAGACTGTTTTTTGCTCGCCTCGCTCATATCCTGCCGCGAGAACATTTCAATGGCACTTTTGAATTCGCCTACCCTGAATACCAATGGCTTGATTTCAAGCTTATCAAATGTGCCTTTGAAGAAACTGTATTCCGCCGAGAGTCCGTTCCATTCAATGCCGCCCGCCGGGTTGAGGTAGATCTTGTCGGCTACGGAAGCGATGTAGTAACCTTTTTCCGAATAGCTTTCGCCGTAGGTTACGATGAATTTCTTCGATTTTTTGAATTCCAAAAGCTGGTTCCGGATTTCCTCCAATGTCGCCCAACCGGCTTCGGGACCTTCTGTTTTCAGGTAAATTCCTTTGATTTTGTCATCGTTCTGAGCGCTTTTCAATGCTTCGAGGATGTCCTTTAATCCCACCACGGTTTCTTCTCCGGTGAAGGGGAGCCCAAATTCCGACAACGGGTTGTCGACACCTACTTCCCTGATGGGCTGGTTCAGATCGAGTTTGAGTACGGATTTTTCTGAAATCGTCACTTTTTCGTCCGAAGAGAACATCGCACCGATGCTGCCCAGGATCACAAAGGAGAGGAACACGAAGAGGATAATGCCCACGAAAGTAGCCAGGACATATTTAAGGAACTGTAACATAATCTATTGCAAATGGATTTCTTCTCTATAAGTTGATCAAGGAACAAAATTACATATTAATTGTCGCGGTTTGTGGATGAAATAATGTCAAAAGGTAGTTTATCCATATTAAGTGGTTGAAAATAACCGTTCCAATTTTTCGGCCTGAACCGGCAGTTTTACAAAAGCAGATTATTTACTTTTGGAGAAAAAACCAGCACATGAAAAAGACCCTCATTTTAGTCCGGCACGCGACCGCAGAAGACCAGAGTTTCAGAATCAAGGACTTTGACAGAAATCTGAACAGTAAGGGTTTGTCGGAGTCGCTTGCGATGGGGAAATGGCTGGTTCAGGAAGGGGTGAAGCCCGATGTTTTTGTATCGAGCCCGGCGTCACGCGCATTCAAGACGGCCGAGATCATCGCAGGGCAGTTCAAAGTGTCTGTTGACGAGATCCAGAAACAGGAAGGGATCTACGACGGAGGCCCCAGGGCATACTTGCAAGCAGTGAACAGTACTTCAGAACAGTACTCGACGCTGATGTTATTCGGTCACAATCCCGACATTACCTATTTCGCGGAATACCTGTCTGGAGCGAGTATCGGTTCCATGAAGAAGGGAAGTGCCGCGTTTATTGAGTTTAAAAATCAGAAATGGGAAGAAATATCTGCCAAAACCGGTGATCTGATGCTTTATAAGACGCCCAAGCAGGTAAGAGAAGAGGAAGAGTAAATGGAACAGCCAAATCGTAACAGGAAAATATTCATTTTCGTCTTTATCGCATTCGTAGCGCTGTTTGCCTACATTTCATACGATATGTCGAGCCGTACCACAGCGCCATGGAATAAACCCAAGCAGCTGAAACGGGCATTACCGGGTGCCACACCCGACTCCGATTCTCTGAAACTGGATTCGCTGCTGAAAGAAGTCGAAGACTAGCCGCTCAGCTTCTGGGGTGAAACTCGGTAATGATCTGTCGGAGGTAATCCCGGTCGAGGTGGGTGTAAATCTCGGTAGTGGTAATCGACTCGTGCCCCAGCATTTCCTGCACGGCACGCAAGCTCGCTCCTCCTTCGATGAGGTGCGTCGCGAACGAATGCCGGAACGTATGCGGGCTCACGTTTTTATCGATCCCGGCCTTTTCCGCGGTATCTTTGATCATCAGGAAAATCATCACCCGTGAAAGCTGGCCGCCGCGGCGGTTCAGAAACACAATGTCTTCGCTGCCTTTTTGAGGCGCAATATCGCCCCGTACGTGGTCGAGGTAGATTTGCGTGTATTTAATGGCCTCCCGGCCAATGGGCACCAGCCGCATTTTGTCGCCTTTTCCGATAACGCGCAGGAAGCCGATATCGAAATGGCAGTTGGTCAGTTGGAGGTCCGTGAGCTCCGAAACGCGTAATCCCGAACTATACAATACCTCCATAATTGCGCGGTTCCGTGTGCCTTCGGGCGTAGAATGGTCGATCGCGTTGAGCATGGTCTCAATCTCTTCATAGGAAAGCACATCGGGCAGTTTACGTGGCAGGCGGGGGGATTCGAGCAGTTCGGTCGGGTCTTCCGTGATCTCGTTTTCCAGCAACAGATATTTGAAAAATGCTTTGATTCCCGAGAGCATGCGTGCCTGCGAATGCGCGGCGAGCCCAAGCTCGGCAATGTATTTAAGGAATGCCGAAAGGTGTTCTTCCTGTACGCGGGCAGGTGCAAGGTCGATTTTACTCAGTTCCAGAAACTCTTCCAGCTTTTCAACATCCCGCACGTACGCTTCTACCGAGTTGCCGGAAAGGGAGCGTTCGAGGCGGAGATAATTTTTAAAATGTTTGATGTAGCTTTGCCACATAGCGAAAAAAGAATTTATGAATGCTACAAAGCAAATGAAAAAGATATTGATCCTGAACGGCCCGAACCTGAATCTTTTGGGCAAAAGAGAGCCTGGTGTATACGGAAATCAGTCATTCGACGATTATTTTGAAACATTGAAAGCGGTTTTTTCTGATGTGGAGCTGCATTATTTCCAATCGAACCACGAGGGTGCGCTGATCGATAAAATACATGAAGTAGGTTTCTCATTTGATGGGATCGTAATCAATGCAGGCGGTTATACGCATACTTCCATCGCCCTCGCGGATGCGCTGTCGTCCGTTCCCACGCCGGCCGTTGAGGTGCATATTTCAAATATCCACGCACGGGAGTCGTTCCGCCACCACAGTTATCTGACGTCGCGTTGTAAAGGCATTATAGCGGGCTTGGGGCTTAGAGGATATGAGTTGGCGGTGCGGTATTTTCAATGATTGAATGAGTGAATGACTGAATGAGTGAATGGAATTAGTCAGGAAGTCATTCGTGGTCAGGAGTTGTCTGATTAAATTGATTAGATATTCAAAACAATACCTGGCCACATCTGACAATACTTGACTATTTATTCAATCATTCAATCATTCACTCATTTACTCATTTACTCATTTACTCATTCAAAATTACCTAAACACCGCATTGCCGAACAGCACTTTGCCCTTCTCCAACATCGCACGGAAAACCGGGTCGTCCATTAGGTAGATCACCTGGCCGCGACCCATTTCCTGTGACCCGATAATGAGCGTATTTTTCAGCTTGCCGGCCATTTTGGTGCCGACAAATCCGGCTTTGTAATTATCCTCTTTTAAATAGCCCACATTCCAGCCGTCTCTGAGGTAGTCACGCTCGTAGGCGTCGCGGACGATCGTGAAATAGGCATCGCCGCATCCGAAAGCAAGTGGGTGAGTGCGATCCATCGTGATCTGGAACATACTGCCCGGCGAGGAGTCGCTCGCGTCTTCACGCTGCTGTTCGCCGTATTTTTTGAAAGTACCGTCATCCTTTCTTTTTTCTGAGGATTTCTTGGTTAAACCAAAGCCCATTTTATTGACGAACGCATCGGTCGCATGCTCCATAGCTATCAGTTTGCCCCCGTTTTTAATCCAGCTTTGAAGCGCTTCGAGTTGCTTGTCCTGGATGATGTCGCCATAGCGGCCATCCGGCAGGATCAGGACGTCGATTTCGTTCCAGGGCAGGGCGGCTAGTTTAGCAGCATTGACAATCGTTACCGGGTATTTGATCTGCTGTTCGAAATAATGCCAGACGGCGCCAAATGCGGTTGCAGAAACGCCTTCGCCAGCAATGGCGACCACCTTCGGCGCTTTGAGCGCAACGACATTGTCATTTCCGAAATCGGGACCTGTGCTCACGAAGCCGGTTTTGACAGGCGTGAGCTTCACGCCGTGTTTGTTGGCAAGCGACGTGACCAGGTTATCAAACGAAATACGTTCATTGCCATTTCTGGTGATGATCAATGTGCCGGCCGGGTAGCTGTTTTTGTCCATTTCAAACGACGTATTGGAGGTTTTGACCAGCACGCCGCCCTTCAAAAGCTCGGCCAGGAATGCGGCATCTCCGGCATTCGACCAACCGGCTAGATATGCATACGGTGCAGAGACTGGAATCGTATTTTCAGGTGCAACTGCCTGAATGGCAGCAGGAGTCAGTTTTTCTTTCAAACCGTAGGCCTTCAACCCGAAAATATATGCGAGGCCCCAGCTGGTAACGTCGTACGTCACAGAATCTTCGAGCGCCGGCTTAGGATCAAACAGGATACGCAACAAATTGGATTTGGGTTGATAGGCGCTGATCAGGAGGTCGTTACCGTCTATTTTAACTGTCTGCTCGGTTAGAGTAGTAAGCTCCGTGCCTTTGGCAGAAGACGATTTACTTGCGATACCGTAATTGAATCCCTGGCGGTCGAGCCATTTGCTGAATGCCAGCGTATTTTCACTGCCGCCTGCTTTGACAACATAAGTTTTGAAATTTCCTGCCGGGGTATTGGCGGCGTCCTGATGAAACCGGATAAACTCGGTTACCACTTTCTCTTTTTGTGACATTACGGCTTCCAAAGTGGCCAGACTGGTGGCATAATGGTGCGCAATACGGTTGTTGAGGGTAAGCGTATCGTGTTCGTTCACACGTTCGAGCGCGAGCCCCGCCCGCCCGCCCCCGCCTTGCTCGTACGTGACGCCGATGGCGCCATTGGCGGTGGGCCAGGTGTCGCCGTAGCTGGGGTAAAAGAGGTCGTAGTCGTTCCGGGTGAAATATGCCCAGTTGTTTTTGTCGAAATACTTGCGGCAATATTCGCCCACGAGCTCGTTGAACTGCCGTTGCCAGGCCGTTACGTCCTTGTTGTAGGGCTTAGCGGCCGGCGGGAAGTAGTAGCTTCTTGCAGCGCCCATTTCATGAAAATCAGCATGGAAATGCGGCATCCATTGGTTGTATAGTGCGATGCGCTCCTGCGTTTCCTTCTGCGTTTGCCAGGCCCAGTCGCGGTTGAGATCGAAAAGATAGTGGTTGAAACGTCCGCCGGGCCAGGGTTCGTCGTGTTCGAGTGCAAATGGCGTAATGTCCGGCGTGACATTCTGTACGCGGTTGTACCACTGCGTGTAGCGCTCGTAACCGTCGGGATTAATACACGGGTCGATGAGGATCACCATATTTTTGAGAAAATCCTGTGTGAGGGCATTGCCTTTGTTGAGCAGTTCGTACAGCACTTTCATGCTCGTATTGGCCGACACTGATTCATTCCCGTGCACATTGTAGCTCAGCCAAACGATCGGAGGGACGGCAGCATCGGCCTTGCCTGAGAGCAGGCCGATACTTTTCAGGTGATTAGTGCGGATCATTTCGAGTTTCGCGATGTTTTCCGGCGAAGAAACGAATGCGAGCATCAATGGTCGCCCTTCGTTGGTGGTACCATACTGGACGAGTTTCATCCTGTCCGTATTTTGGGACTGAACGGATTTGAAATAATCGACGATCAGATGGTGGTACGCAAATCTGGAACCAAGCGGGAAGCCCAGGAATTGATCCGGTGTCTGAGTTTGTGCAAATGCAGTTTGAATCGAAAGCAAAATGAAAAGGAAGCGGATCAGTTTGGTCATAGGGAGTGAAACGGCGTAAGTGGGTAAACCCAAAGTTAAAAAGTTACCGGAATTACAACCACTGGAAAAGTGATAAAAAAAGTTTGTATTAAATGGTGTTGAGAATGAGTTAACTAAAAATTAATTGATTTTTATTTGCGGTCAGGTATTGCTTTTTAAAATCCAGTCCTGCATCTTTGCACCACGTTTTCGGAACAGGGAAACGAAAAGTGAAAGAAAGTGAAACAAAAACGCACGAAGTAGGAGACCAGTCGGCCCATTCGTCTAGCGGTTAGGACACGACCCTTTCACGGTTGAAACAGGGGTTCGATTCCCCTATGGGTCACAAAACCGTGCAGTAGCACTTTCAGCTAACACTTTGGAAGCCAGTTGGATGTAATAATCTGACTGGCTTTTTTTCTTGTATTCGGATTACTCGTGGATCGAGGGATCAGGGCGGATCAGTCCGAAAACGGATCAATCTCGAAACTTGGGCTCAATGCCAAAACTTGTGGAGCGCATAAGATCTACTTCCCGTTCGACCTGAATCTGCCAACTAATTCACTCCGTTAGCGAGCTAGTTGTCGCTTAGACTCAGTTGTTTATGAATTTTTGCATTTTTTTAACTTTTATTTTTCTCATTAAATTTTAGCGAAGCTTGTCACAAAAATTGTGTCTGGCAATACACCAGGGGCGATTTTGTCGATCTGTTGCTTACCGAACGGATCGTTTCAATAATTCAGTAAGCAATATTATTCTACAAGTATAAAATCTTTTCTAGGTCTTTGTAGTATATTTGGAACGAACGAAAGCGCTGGTTTCAAATTGTATAACATTCGATTATTTCGTTCGCATCGCCCACTTATTTTTTACGCTCTATGAAATTTTTACTGAAACTTGTTTTTGCGGGAGGAGTGATAAGCTCGGTGGCAGCGGCTCCAAACAACGACGCCGGGAGCACAGGTACGCCTGTGGACGGCTTAAATCTGGAAAGCAGTATTGCAAATGACCTGAACGGTTCTTACGAGATCAAGAATCCTTACGCAAAGTCTGCAGACGAATCTTTCACCATCGCGGCCAAAACGGCTGCACCTTTGGCTTCCCGCGTTTCGTGCGGTGGTCGTACCTGGACCGACGGGGAATACCTCGGAAGAACAGGTGATGGCAAGGCAGTGAATATTCTCCTTAAGGAAAACCGGATATACCTCAACTGGGCCGGGACCATTGCGGACAACCTGTTTATTCTTTACCACCTGCAAGAGGGCACTTTCCAGCCAAGTGCCGAGAATGATGCATTGATTCTCGGCTGTATCAACCCGGTTGACCCGAGCACAGCACCCGTGAATATGCTGGGTACCAACGGCAGCGGGCAGATTACCTGTAATGGCGTCACGATGCCGGATGGCGACCGTCTGGGTGTGTTTGTAGGAAGCACGGGTAATACATACCAGTTTATTAAGTATGTAGATGGCCTGTTACGCGTAAAGATCAAGCAGGGAGAGAACGATACCCGTGAGGACAACTATTACATGGGATTGCTTTCCGAGACGGTTACCGGGAACAATGGAAGCTACCTCGATCCACAATGGAGAGGTGTACTGACTACGGCAATGGTTACAGGCTGTTTTTGGCCTAACGCGCCTAAAACCGCTACACCGCTACCTGATAATAACTGCGCATCTGGCCCGGCCATTAGCAACGTAAGCAACATCAGCCAAACGGCTTTGACGGTTTCTTTTACCGGTTCCGGCGTAACCAGCCTGAAATGGCGGATCAAATCGGGTGGCACTGCAGTGAGATCGGGCACGACAAACGATTTCGGCACCGCTACTTCGACGAACATATCGTACTCTTCGCTGGCCCCGGGTAATTATACGTTGGAAATCGAAGGAAACAACTGCGCTTCGGCAGTAAGCAGCCGCGCATTCACAATCAACGAACCTGTGGTAACTATCCCCGACTGCCAGAACGGACCGTCGGTAACCAGCATTACGTCTATCACGCCAAGCAGCGCGACGATCAACTACGGCGGTACCAACTTGCATGTGTTCTCTTGGAGAATCCTGGACGGCAGCAATTTCGCAGTCGGAAGCGGTAAAACGGGTACACTTACATCCAACACAGCCAACCTGAAATTCAGCTATCTGCAAAATGGAACTTATACTTTCGAGTTGAAGGCCGAGGATTGTAAAGCGGCATCGGTGGTTACAAAAAGTTTCAGTATTTCAGCAACCGACACGCGCACTGCCTGTACACGGGGACCTAGTTTGCAGCAGATCGTATCCTCTGGTGAAACCGGCCTGCAATTCCTTTTTGATGGGGATAACGTATTTGCCATCGACTGGAAGATCAAAAAAGACGGCGTTCTTCTTCGCCAGAACAGCGTTGCGCCAACGAGCAATACACCGAGTATCAGCTACAATACATTGGCAACCGGTGCATATACCCTCGAAATTCAGGGTGGAAACTGTAAATCTACGCCTTCAACTATCGCATTTGGTGTGAACGTTCCGCTTCCCATCTACATTTCAAATTTTGAAGGCGAAGCCGTTGAGAAAGGTGTAGAGCTGACCTGGAATGTGGTTGCAGAGCAAGACGGAAAAGAGTTTGAAGTGCTGCGTTTCGACAGCCGTATGTCGAACGAAGAAGTACTTGGTAAAGTAGCACTTACAGATCAGCGGATCGGTAAATACAGCTTCCTGGATGAAAATCCGCTGTTGGGTACAAACTACTACCAATTGAAGCAGATCGATATCGACGGTACTTTCACCAAAAGTAAAATCGTTGCGGTCAATCCGGGTCTTATCTCAGGCACGGTTATCGCGCCAAACCCTGCCCAGGATTATGTGAACATTCAGTTCTCATCCCGCACGGCCGGAACTTCGGATGTAACGATCTACAACCTGGCCGGCCAGCCGGTGAGCAATGCATCGATTCGCATCACGGAAGGCAAAAACAGCCATCGCTTGAATGTGAAGAAACTGGGCGGCGGACATTACTTTATGAAGATCAACCATGGCGGCGAAGCTACGAAGCTGCGCTTTATTAAGGCTGATTGATCCATCAGATAGCATTCATATGCCAAACGGCCGGGTTGTTCAAGCCCGGCCGTTTTTTGTGCACCTGTTTTAAATAGGATGGGATCTGATCCCGGCCATTCTTTCCAGCGCCAACGTGACCTGCTCAATGCGGTCGACTTGCCCGCGGCTCGGGTCGGAAAACGCCTGCGCGACCGAGCGCATGTACGCCTCGCCCGTGAGGGTATCGAAAAAGGGGTCGTTCATCGCCAGTTTTTCCCGCCATTTAGGCCATTTCCTTGGCTTTCGCGAACCGCTGTAAAGGCCGCTGCTTGATCGGCATCATCGCCGGATCGGTCAAACTTGTTTCGATGTGCATAATGTGTAATTTGCGGTTAACAGATTGTGTTTTACCAAATTTAATTCATTTGAAATTGAAATCAATTCAAAATGAATTAAAAATTGTGACTCTTTTTAATAATGTTTGACTATCAAAGAGTTCGAAGACTTCGCGAGCATTTGCAACTTAGTGAAACCCAATTTGCTAAGAAGATAGGTGTTGCTCAAAGTACCTATCACAGATTTGAAAAAGGCGCGGCAAGTTTGACGGCGGAAGCGATCAGTGAAATTGTCAAACTGTTTGATGTCAATCCATACTGGTTGCTCTTGGGGCAAGGCGGTAAGGACCCTGAGTTTGTCAACAATTCCGAAGTTATCACCATAACTAAAAATGAATACATTGATTTGCAGCGGAAGGCCTTGCAAAACCAGGATGATCGGATAGCGGTGTTGGAGCGGGAGTTGGGGAGGAAGTAACAGCATTTGATATTGCAAAAAGGTCGCAAGTTTGCGACTTTCATTTATTACACAATGTCTCAGGAGAAGCATAGGGGAATTGGTAGAGAAAATTTTATCCAACAATGTTTTCAAACCGTTTAAAGGCTTTTATTGACCACCTTGGTACTTCAATAACTGCATTTGAAGCAAAAATCGGTGTTTCAAAAGATGCGCTGGCGAAGCCTATCAAGAATGGGAAAACAGTTGGGGTAGAAGTATTGGAGAAAATTTTCAATGAATATCCAAAAGTGAACCTTGAATGGTTAGTAGCGGGCGCTGGGGCAATGCTGAAAGAAGGTAATGTTAACAGCGAATCCCTCACCTCTGAGGAGACCGTAACTTTATCCAAAAATGAATACATTGATTTGCAGCGAAAGGCCTTACAAAACCAGGACGATCGGATAGCGGCGTTGGAGCGGGAGTTGGGGAGGAAGTAAAATAGTACTTGATATTTGCACAAAGGTCGCAATTTTGCGACCTTTGTTTTTGTTACACACTATATTAATATGAATGCAAAGGAGTTGATCAAGCTGCTTGAATGCAATGGCTGGTATGAAGCGAGATGCCGTGGTAGTCACCGAATCTTCAAGCATCCGGAAATGTCGCACACAATCCCTGTGGCGTTTCATGGAAGTAAGGATATTCCACCAGGAACTCTGAGCAAAATTTTGAAAGCAGCGGGTTTAAAATAGAATCGTATGAAACTGACTATAATTGTTGAAAAAAACGAAGGGGAACTTTGGGGGCGCATCGAAAATGTGCCTGATTACCTGCCTGTGACATCTGGGGCAACAATCGAGGAGGTCGAACAGAATTTGCGTGAATTGCTAGACGATTATATAGAAAATGAAGGCAGCGCTTACATTGAGTGGAAATCATTAAAATCCTCGGATGTGCAGTTCGATCATGTTTACGATCTAAGCGCATTCTTCGAAGTTTTCGACGATGTAAAAGTCGCTGGGATAGCACGCCGGGCAGGCATTAACCCTTCGTTGGTGCGGCATTACGTTGCTGGAACAAAATACCCCTCACCGCAGCAAGCCAAACGCCTGGAAGCGGCGATCCATGAATTGGGAGAAAAGTTAAGGGAAGTTGTTCTGGCTTAGTATTCGATTTGTTATGACAAATAAAGGAATGCGCCCGAGTCATCCGGGAGCAATATTGGCAGGAATTATTGAAGGATTGCGAGAAGAAACGGGAAAGAATTATTCTACTACCGAAATCGCTCTCGGCCTCACGGTAAGCAGCGAAACGCTTTCTTCCATATTAGATCAAAAGTTGGCCATCAATGCAGAAATGGCAGTCAAACTTTCCGAAGCATTTAATACAAGCGCCGACTTGTGGCTGAATTTACAGCGGAATTATGATTTATGGGAGGCTGAGAATAAGGTCAATCGCGATGATAAATCAAAGCAGTGACCTAGACGGATTTATGCTGATCATCCGTTGTGCCGCCCCGATATCGCTCGGTCACCTTGCCATTCCTATCCAAATAGCCGACCTCCTTCAAATGATCAATCGAAGCCTGACGTGGATCTCCTGACCCATTGATCTCTTTCCTGCGCTCGGCCACATAAGCCCGCACTTTGTCAACCAGTTCCTGTGTCATTTTCGTAGTGTGTTTAGGGAGTACCTCCCGGTTGTCAGATACTCAAAGTTCAAAAATTCCCGGCGCTTTTCCTACCCCTCCGGCTGCAACCGCGCTTCTTTCCACCATTGCGTAAATGTTTGATTCCCTTTCAATTCTACCTTTTGCCCGATGAGCGGGGTTACGAGCGGCATGCCTTGCTTTTGGGCTTCGGTGCTGGCGCGGAGGATGGGTTCGTTCCAGTCGTGGATAGAGAGGGCGAATTTGGCCCAGTGAACGGGCATCAGCTTTTTGGCACCGAGTTCGCGGGCGGCGGTGACGGTTTCTTCGGGCATCATGTGGATGTATTTCCAAGCTTCGTTATACTGGCCGCATTCCAGCAATGCGAGGTCGAATGGGCCAAATTGGGCACCGATCCTTTTGAAATGATTGTCATAGCCCGAATCCCCGCCGATGAAGATTCTTAATGTCGGCGTCTGCAAAACGAATGATACCCACAATGCGCGGTTCCGCTTGAAATCGCGGCCGGAAAAATGCCTCCCGGGCGTTACATTCACCTTAAAGCCATCGCCGAGGTCGGCGCTTTCGTTCCAGTCTTTTTCGATGATGTTGGCCACGTCGTAACCCCAATATTCCAGGTGTTCGCCCGTACCGAGGCCGGTTATGACCTTTCCAACCTTCGTTTTGAGTTTCAGGATGGTTTCGTAGTCGAGGTGGTCCCAGTGGTCGTGTGAAATGAAGAGGTAGTCGATGGCTGGCAAATCTTCCACTTGATAGATATCACTACCCTTAAAGCTCGGTGTCGTGAATTTGAGGGGCGACGCGCTGCCGCTGAAAACCGGGTCGACGAGGATGGTTTTGCCGTCGACCTGCATGAAATAGGACGAATGCCCGAACCAAACCAGTACATTCTCTTCGGGTTTTAAATGCAGTAGGTCTGTCTTTTGAGAGGGGATCAATGCGCCAGGAATATTGTATTTGCTTTTGCCGAAAAAAAACTTCGTGAAAACCTTTAAATAGCTGTTGCCTTCGGTGAGATCGGGGGTGAAACTCTCGTTTTGAAACTGCCCGTCGCGGTAGTGTGGCGATTTTTGGATTCTTTCGAGCCGTGCGCCCGAAGGATGTCTTCCGAATAATGGCTGCTGCATGAAAACATACACGCCAATGGCGATCACCGCCAGAAAGATGAAGAATATCATGAAAGAAAATTTAATGACCCGTTTACGCATAGCATGTGGAGGAGTGGTGAAAGTTTAAACTGGACGAATGTACGGTTTCTTACGTATTTTTGAATTTACTAATCCAAACAAAACCAAACGGTCATGAAGAGAAATGTATTGCTGTATTTATTATGCTTTTTATCGTGGGTAGCCGTCGCCCAGCAATCAGCCCCGGATACGAGCTGGGTCAAAGCCAACTACACCAAAACCGAGCAATACATTACCATGCGGGATGGGGTAAAACTCTTCACCGCCATTTACACTCCCAAAGACGATTCGCAGACCTACCCGATCATTATGCAGCGTACGCCGTATTCGGTGCGGCCCTATGGAGAGAATAACTACCGTCGCACGCTTGGGCCTAATGTGCATTTGATGCGCGAGAAATACATTTTTGTGTACCAGGATGCGCGAGGCCGCTACAAAAGCGAAGGCAACTTCCGGGAGATGACACCGGCGATTGAAAACAAGAAGAGTAATAAAGATGTGGACGAATCGAGCGACACTTACGACACGGTCGAATGGCTTTTAAAAAACACTAAAAATAATGGAAAAGTAGGGCAATGGGGCATTTCGTTTCCTGGCTATTATTCTTCCGCGGGATTGCCGAATGCGCACCCTGCCATGGCCGCTGTTTCACCGCAGGCACCCATGTCCGATGAGTTTATCGGCGACGATTGCTACCACAACGGCGCATTCTTTCTGATGGATAACTTTGGCTTTTACAGCGGTTTTGACGGTCCCAAAAGCAAGGACGGCACCAATTACCAGAGTCATTTCAACGCGGAATACAATGATGCTTACAAGTATTTCCTTGATTTCGGGCCATTGAAAAAGAGCAATGCGGCCCCCTATTTCGCCGATCCGAACAGCATTTGGCGGCAGACGACGGCGCATCCTGTGTATGACGAGTTTTGGCAGTCGCGAAATATCAAAAAACATTTGAAAAACATTAAACCGGCGGTACTCGTCGTAGGGGGCTGGTTTGACGCCGAGGATTTGTACGGCGCATTAAAGACCTACGCGGCGATCGAAAAGCAGAGTCCGGGGAATAACAACCGGCTGGTAATGGGTCCCTGGACGCATGGAGGCTGGGCAGCGCCGGCCTGGAAAAGCTTCGCGCAATACCAGTTTGGTGCCGATGTGAACAAATATTACCAGGAGGAGATCGAGACTAAGTTTTTCAACTTTTATCTCAAAGGAAAAGGTGCATTCGAGCAGTCGGAAGTAACTGTTTTTGAAACCGGCTCCAATCAATGGCGGAACTATGAAGTGTGGCCGCCGAAAAACAGTCAACCTACGACTTATTATTTCGCTAAAAATGGAGGAATGGCTGTGGCAAAACTGCTATCGGAGCCTAGTTCGACTACCTATGAAAGTGACCCTGCCAAGCCAGTGCCGTACACCAACGTGATCAGCGGACACCGCAACAACGAGTACATGGCCGAAGACCAGCGGTTTGCATCGCGCCGCCCTGATGTGGTCAGTTTCCAAACGGACACTTTAACAGAGGATTTGACATTAACCGGTGAAATCGTAGCCAATCTGATGGTTTCCATGACCGGCTCGGATGCGGATTTCATCGTAAAAGTAATAGACGTCTGGCCTGCCGGCTCGACCTTACCTGCTGCGCAAGAAGGTGGCAAACCTGTAATAATGGATGGTTACCAGCAAATGGTGCGTGCGGAAGTGCTGCGGGGGAAATTCCGGAACAGCTTCTCGAAGCCGGAGCCTTTTGTAAAAGACAAAATCGAAAAGGTAACTGTGAAGCTGAACGAAGTGGCGCATACATTCAAAAAAGGCCACCGCGTGATGGTTCAAATACAAAGCAGCTGGTTCCCGCTGGTAGACCGTAACCCGCAGAAATTCATGAATATTTTCGAAGCATCCGAATCGGATTTTCAGAAATCGCGGATTTCGATTCATCACGATGCAGATCACCCCAGTAGCATTACTTTGCCGGTAATGCGCTGAAAAATAATGTCTTTAAATCCTAAATCCCTAAATCCTAAATCAATGAAAAATGTATTCCGGAAAATCCCGGTTTGTTGCGTCGTGCTGTGGCTTGTCACCGGCACGACGGTCGCCTGGGCACAACCCAAGCTCAGGTTTCGCGTTCTGGCGATGGCCGAGCCCGGCGGCCATCACATTGCGTATTCCAAAGCAGCGCGCCCATGGCTGGATTCACTGGCTGCCAAAGAGCATTTCAGCATCGACTATATTGATAAAACGGATTCGGTTAACGAGACTTTTTTGAGCCAATATCAACTCATTATCCAGTTAGATTATGTGCCTTATGCCTGGAAACCCGAGGCAATTGCGGCGTTTGAACAATATATCGACGAAGGCAGGGGGGGCTGGATCGGTTTTCACCATGCTACCTTGCTGGGTGAATTTGACGGCTATAAAATCTGGCCCTGGTTTTCGGATTTTATGGGCGGTATCCGCTATCAGAACTACATCGCCGATTTTGCGGCGGCGACAGTGAAAGTGGAAAATGGCAAGCATCCCGTCATGAAGGGCGTACTGGCATCGTTTCCGGTGCAAAAAGAGGAATGGTATATCTATGATAAAAGCCCGCGGCCCAATGTGGATGTGATCGCGAGCGTCGACGAATCGACCTATCAGCCCGATTCAAAGGTCAAAATGGGTGATCACCCGGTCATATGGTCTAACCCCAGGAAGAAGGCGAAGAATGTGTACATTTTCATGGGCCATTCGCCGGTACTGTTCGAAAGTGCCGTGTACAAAACCATTTTCAAAAACGCCATTCTCTGGGCATCGCAAAAATAGACGGATATGCTGAATAGAATTTTAATGCTTGCACTGATGCTTTTGGTGCAGCAAACCGGCTTTGCGCAAAAGAAAAAGCCGAAGATGAATGCGGTACCTGAAAGCAAATCGTTTTACCAGGCGCGGCTGAATGACGAAGACGCGGTTTATTTCACCTCTGAAAATTTCAAAATCACCAATGACGGGAAAACCGACGTCTCAGACGAATTGCAGCGCGCTATCAATGAGGTGAAAACCAATTACAATTTTGGGATCGTGTTCATTCCCGAGGGCACGTACAAGATCAGTAAGACGATTTATATTCCCACCGCCGTGCGTGTGATCGGTTATGGAAAAAAAAGGCCGCTGATCGTTCTCGCCGACAATGCACCGGGTTTTCAGGAGGAATACCCGCAGGACAAAGGTAATGCGAAATATATGTTCTGGTTCACATCTTCTATTCCGAAGGAGGGACAACCAGTGCCGGATGCCGGAGCCAGTACGTTTTACAGCGCCATGTCGAACGTGGATTTGCGAATTGGCGCGGGTAACCCGTCGGCGGTGGCCTTGCGGACACATTTTGCGCAGCATAGTTTCATTTCGCACGTGGATATTCACGCAGGTACGGGTAAGGCGGGGATGTTCGACGTGGGGAATGAAATGGAAGACGTACGCTTTTTCGGAGGAGAATATGGTATTTATACTTTCAAACCATCGCCGGGTTGGCAGTTTATGATGGTCGATACCTGGTTTGAAGGACAGCGGAAAGCAGCAATACGATCACAGGAATCGGGGCTGACAATCGTACGAATGACAGTGAAAAATGTGCCGACAGTTTTGGAAATCAATCCCAACTTCTATGAAAAGTTGTTTATAGAAGACAGTCGCTTCGAAAACGTGAGCGGGCCGGCATTGATAATCAGCAATGAAAATAATGCGTATACCCAGGTCAGTTTGCGGAATATAGCATGCAAAAAAGTGCCGGTGCTAGCCCATTTTCGTGTCAGCGGAAAGCAGATTGCGGGACAAGGCGAAATGTATCGGGTGAAGAGCCTGAACCACGGCTTGCAAATGGCCGCTATCGATGCAAAGCCGGTGCATACTACCACACATGAAATCGAAATGCTTAAAGCTGAACCCGCGTTTGTCGCGAAGGACATTCCAATTTTCCCTGAGGTCAGTACCTGGGTAAATCTCAAAACACTGGGCGCCAAGGGCGACGGCGTTACGGATGATACCAGAGCCATTCAGGCGGCCATTGACCAGTACGGGGCGATCTACGTTCCGCAAGGCTGGTACCGCATTACCGAAACCTTGAAATTGAAAGAAAGGACAGTATTAATAGGCCTAAACCCCGTTTCTACGCAATTCATTTTACAGGACAACACTCATGCATTCGGAAGTTTCGGGCCGCCGAAACCGATGGTGGAGTCGTCGCTGGGCGGGAGCAATATCGTCACCGGCATTGGCATTTCGACCGCAGCGAGCAATACACGGGCCGTGGGTCTGAAATGGATGGCGGATGCCAATTCCTATGTGAATGATGTGAAATTTCTGGGCGGCCACGGTAACATCACCCGGAAACGCCCGGGGCAGGAGGGGCTGGACAATGCCTCGCATGTGGGCAATGAGCAGCATTGGGACACGCAGTATTGGAGCCTTTGGATAACTAATGGCGGCGGTGGCACATTTAAGAACATCTGGACCGCGAATACCTTCGCATCTGCGGGCACATACGTGTCGAATACATCTACACCCGGGCGCGTATATGCGATGTCGGTAGAGCATCATGTGCGGAATGAGGTGCGATTTAAGAATGTATCCAACTGGAAAGTTTACGCATTGCAGCTCGAAGAGGAGAGTAAGGAAAGTTCGGGGTGCCAGCCGCTGGAAATCGAATCGTGTGATAATATGCTGTTTGCGAACCTGTATATGTTTCGGGTTATCCGCGTAAATACACCCTTTCCGCATTCAATCCGCTCCTGGAACAATCGCAAGCTGGAATTTTTGAATGTGCATAATTATAGTCAGACCAAGTACCCGTCGACAGTGCCCCTATATGATGTTAATTCGGGCATAGAAGTACGTCCGTGGGAGTTTAACCGGCTGGTAATTGATAACCCTAAGCCCCGCGTGAGTGATTTACAGGTTGAGAAAGCTGTGCAACTGGCAAAGGGTTTCGAGTTTGCAGATGGTATTTGTCATGACAGCCAGGGGAATGTGTATTTCAGCGAATCGCGGGCGCGGAGGATCTATAAATGGTCGGCCAGCACGAATGCATTAAGCCTTGTGGCCGACTTTCCCTGGGAGCCGCTTTCACTGGGCGTCGATACGAAGGATAATCTGATAGTGGTATTCAAATATGTTCCCAAACCCGGTTACCTGATCGATGGTAAACCTGAAACGTTCCCCAATCCGCCCGATGCAGCAGGCACCTCTTTCAGCGGTTGGGGTAACAGCGGCTTTGGCACATTGGTGTATGCTATTAATCCCAATCAGCCGGAAGAATCAATACACTTGCTTCGAAAAGTAGCTATCGAAAGTGTGACGGGCATTGTCAAAACACTTAATCCTTCCAACCGTCGCCGCGATTCGGGCGATTTTTTGAAGGTAAGTACCAACCCGTTCAAGGAATGCTGGCTTGCACCGGATGGTGTGACGATCGTGCCGGCGGTGTATGACCTGGCGCGTTCGAATGCGCTGGTGGAGGGACATCCCGGAAACGTACTGTACGGTACCGACGAGTATTTGAAAAGGACGGTTCGGTTCAAAGTAGGCCCGCAGGGGCATTTGATGGAGCCTCGATTATTTGCTGAAAAAGGGGAATTCAGTTCTGCGGTGGACCGTGAAGGTAACGTTTATATTGCGGATGGACAGGTGTATGTATTCGATTCTTCCGGGAAGGAAATTAATATGATTGAAACGCCGGAAAGACCTTCCACCGTGATCGTGGCAGGTGATACGCTTTTCATGACCGGTCGTAATGCGTTGTATGCGGTTAAACTGAAATAAGAATGTATCGAATATAATTAAAACGTCACGCTGAGCGTGGTCGAAGCGCATTACTGTAACGCTTCGTCTACGCTCAGCGTGACAATTAATGCGATTCGGCTCTTTTTGGGACTACTTAATGCCTTTGCGTTTTTTATATTCCTGATAGCGTTGGTTATATTCTTTCAACTCTTCTTCCTTGAAAGTTTTCATGTAATGCTCAGGCAGATCGAGCCGCTCCTGCATTTTTAGAGTATTCGAAAGCTCCACCAGGGTATTGACGCCGTTTTTATCTTTATTCAGATCAAATGCGTCGTACAAGTCGCCACTGACGGTAAATGCCTTGAAGGCAAGTTTGTTCTGGTCAACGGTAATGGCCTGATACAATTGCGTATTCGAAGCGGCACGGTCCATCCAGTTCTGCAAGCCGATGTCATACATCTTCGGACCGCTTACTGATACTACGTAAATGGGTCCGTCGGGCTTTTTGCGGCTCTGCCCTATCGGAATGTTCAGCCCTCGTCCGTAAGTGTGGTCGTGGCCTTGCAGCACGATGTCCACCTTATGCTTTTTGTACAATGGCTCCATGGTATTTCGCCACTCGTCGTTGTCGCGCCCATTTTTGGTGGAATAAATGGGGTGGTGATGCACTACGATCGTCCAGCGATTCGGATTATTGGTGGTAACCTGCTCGAACCAGGCAGCCTGCTTTTTCATGGTGGTCGAATCGAGGATCGCAGCCTGGGAATCCAGTGAAATAAAGCGGACGCCCTGGTAATCGACATAATATGCGGTTTCCGAAAGGCCTTCCGGGCCGTTTTCCGGCAATGCAAACTGCGGTTTCCAGTGTTTCGAAACGAAGAGGTTACGCTTTTCATCGCGATAATACTCGTGGTTGCCGGGCGTAGCGAGGTTGGGTACCATGCCGTTGATCCAGCCGCCTGCCTCAAACCATTCACCCCATTGGTAATCCGCATTGGAGTTGTTGATCAGGTCACCCGCGTGGATCATCAGATTGGCTTTGGGCATATTCGCGAATGCTCCGCGCACCGCCCGGGACCATAACGAACGAATATCATTTTGCGCATCGCCAAAGTAGAGGAACGAAACCGGCTCCGGCTTGTCGGACGCCGTTTTGAAATGGAACCATTCACTCCACGCCTTACCGTCGCCGACGCGGTACACATATTGTGTGGAGGGTTTCAGATCCCCGAAATTCGCCTCGTGATAATGGATCGTCTTGCCGTCGATCACTACCTGGTGCGTGGCCGCTTGCACGGTGCGTGCCTTGGACGGGAAGTCGGGCGAGGGGTCTGCTTCGTGGATCGCCGCAATGGCAGTTGTCACGGTCGAGTCTGTGCGCCAGTTGACAGCCTGGGATACAGCCGGATTTCCCTTATAACCCAATATGACCCGGTCCGGGAAGGATGAAGGTGGGTAGGTTTTGTTTTGCTGTGCATAGCCCGTTGCGAAACTGGCACTTAGTAGAATTCCCATAAGGAGGAATTTGGAGTATAAATGATTGAAAGATTGCATGTTGAACTGTGGCGATTTTGGTCACAATAATACCCGTTTGGAAAGCAATCGGACTAGTTGCTATCTTCATTTTACATTTTCATAATATTGCGAACTATGAACCGACATTTACGACTGATTTATACCTTCTGCCTTTTCATTGCGACTATTCTGGCCTGTAAAAAGGATAAAAACCCGGATCCGGTTGTCGAGGAGGAGCCGGCGAAGAAGTTTGTTGAAATCCTTGATGACTCGCTGAAAGGAAAAGGGTTCGGTTACAGTTTTGCAGTGTACAAAAAGGATCAGTTGATCGGTACCGGAGTTGGTGGTTTTTATGCCAGAAAGACAGAAATACAAGAGGATAAGGCTGTAACTCCGGATACCAAGATGCAGATTGCCAGCATGACGAAGACTATTACTTCGGCCGCTTTCCTGATATTGGCCAAACAAAAGGGGATCAAAACCACCGATAAAATCATCGGCTACCTGCCTGAAACCTGGGTAAAAGGTCCCAACATCGAGCTCATTACGTTCAAAGACCTGCTCACGCACACGAGCGGGATTGTGGGCATGACCGAAAGTTGTAGGAATGGTGCATTCACCGAGAATGTCTGGTATGGATTGAAATTGCTCATTGAAAATGGTATTAAAAAAGAAAACCACGGGTCGAGCTGTTACCAGAATGCCAACTTCGGGCTTTTCAGGGTATTGATACCAGCGATCAACGGGTTGGAATTTACGGGTAATGACAACAATGATGCCGTTTCCGCATTGAACGGATACGAGGAATTTATCCGGAAAAACATTTTTGAAAAGGCGGGAGTAGTGGTGGAAACACCTTTTTCAAACGGCTTGCCCGTGCCTACATTTGGCTATGACTTTCCGTACTCGGGAGAATACGGTTTCGATCCGGGCGATTTCAGCTCGACTACCGGCGGCTATGGTATCTATCTTACGGCTAACCAGGGTGTGAAGTTATACGCCGCACTTTTCTCACCCGACAATAATGCTGTCATCACACAGGATATCCGAGACGAAATTGTGAACAATGGTTTGGGTAGTTACAGTGCCGTAATGCCGGAGGGAAAATTCAGCTATCATGACGGCTGGTGGTATTCTGGGCTTGGAATCGCCAATCCGAAGGGTTTCAGGAGCGTGTGGATGCATTGCCCTGAGGATATTACCGTCGTCCTGTTTACCAATGCATTACGCAACGGCGACGGCCTGTTTCCGATCCGCTCGGATTTTTATCAGGACATCACCTCCTACGTACTTTGGGCATTTTCCAAATATAAGGACCCGGCCAAAGGCAAGCGCATGCGGCAGGTTGATTTCCATGGGTACCTGGAACATCCGGAGCCGCATTGATTAACCGTGCGCCCTTGCAGTCAAATTATCTTTAAGCCTTGGGTCTGAGCCTGTGCTCTTCAAAGTACTTTTGCAATTGCTCCAAATTCATATCCTTGATTTCCTTAGAAATCTTGGTTTTGATTTTGCGAAAAGTCTTCACGGTATCAAATTCCTTTACTTTACGTTCTTTCGTTTTCATGAGTTCACGATGAATGTCGGAAGTTTCAATGTTGAAATCACATTTCAATTATCCAACGCCCTCGGCAGCATTTTCAAAAACGGCTCGGCTTTGGTGAAATCCAGCTGCTCGTAAAATATGCCCAGCCTGTTGAGATTTCGATAGTAGGCATCGACATGCTGGTAATAATGCCGCTCCGATTGAATGTACCACGCCATCGTGCCCAGCTTATCGGAGAGAAACCACTTTTCTAGCAATCGCCCGGCCCGGCCGTTACCGTCGTTGAATGGGTGGATGCACACAAATATCAAATGGATGAACGAGGCATAATAGAAGGTTTCTTCCACTGAGAGATCACACCGCAGGAGCTTGTCAATGTCGTCCCATAACTTGTCCATTTCCCCTTGTACCAAATGGGCGGGTGCCGCTTCGAATTGAATGCGGCCGGTATTGTGCTCCATGACTACCATTGCATTTTGCCGGTAAATGCCCCGCCAATGTTCGGGTAAAAGATGCTCGGTGAGTATCTGATGGGCTTGCGAGAAATGCTCTTTGGTAAGACGGTTTTCTTTTGCATAAATGTAGGCCTGGAAAAGATCGTTGGGCTTTTGGGTAAGCTCCGGCAGATATTCTATCTGCTGGATTTTGTGTTTGATATAACTGTCGACCTCCATTGGTTCGCCTTCGATTTTGGAAGAAGTGATGACGGCAATAGAGGTATAGAAGTTAAAGGAGTCCGACCTGACAAATGTTTCATCCAATTGCTGTAACGCGGTTTGAATGTCGATCCCGGGTTGGTTCCGGTAACTTTCCAGTAAGGCATCGGACAGGATCTTCATGGGCAAAACGACGCATGTTCGGCAACCAGCCAAGTTACCAGTATTCTTTCAAATCCAAAACCCCTACCTTTGCATGGTAGAAAACGTGCATCCGTGAAAAAGAAGACACTCCTGGTTACCCCACCATTTACCCAACTCAACACGCCTTATCCTGCTACTGCTTACCTCAAAGGGTTTCTGAACACTTTGGAAAGGGAATCCTATCAGGCTGATCTGGGGATTGACGTGATCCTGGAACTGTTTTCGTCCAAAGGGCTTAAAAAGCTTTTTGCGATGCTCGAAGCGTCGGATATCGAGCTGACGGACAATAGTTTCCGCATTTATGCGCTTCGGGACGAGTACATTTCGACGATCGATCCGGTGATACGCTTTCTTAAAAACAGTAATCCCACGCTAGCCCATAGCATTTGCGACCGCAGCTATTTGCCGGAAGCAAGCCGTTTTCAGCAGCTTGAAGACCTCGACTGGGCATTCGGTACCATGGGCATTCATGACAAAGCCCGGCATCTGGCCACATTGTATCTTGAAGACCTCGGCGATCTGATCCAGGAAGCAATCGACCCGCATTTCGGTTTCAGTCGGTATGCCGAGCGCCTCGGCCGTTCGGCAACGAGTTTCGATGAAATGGAAGCTGCACTCGAAGCGCCGGATACCTTGCTTTCGCAGACTTTGAAGGACGTTCTGGAACAAAAAGTGAAGTTGTTCCAGCCCGATATAGTATGCATTTCGGTGCCCTTCCCGGGTAATTTGTATGGTGGTTTCAAATGCGGACAGTATCTGAAAACGCATTACCCGCATATCAAAATCGTAATGGGCGGGGGCTTTCCCAATACGGAATTGCGTTCGCTCGAAGAGCCGAGAGTTTTCAATTACATCGATTTTGTGTGCCTCGACGACGGTGAGGCGCCGCTGCAATCACTTTTGGAGTACCTGGATGGCGGGCGCGAGCTGGCCAGCCTGAAACGCGTATATTCGCGGGTCGATGGAAAAGTGGTATACCATAATGGCGCAAAGGAAAAGGACGTCCCGCAGCGCGAAACGGGTACGCCGGATTACAGCGATTTACCTTTGCACGATTATCTCTCGGTGATCGAGATCGTGAACCCTATGCACCGTTTATGGAGCGATGGCCGCTGGAACAAGCTGACACTTGCACACGGCTGTTACTGGGGGAAGTGCTCGTTTTGCGACATTTCGCTGGATTATATCCGCCGCTACGAGCCGATGACTGCCTCGTTGCTTTGCGACCGCATTGAAGAAATAATCGGGCAGACGCAGCAGAATGGCTTCCATTTTGTGGATGAAGCCGCGCCGCCGGCCTTGTTGCGCGACCTGGCGCTGGAAATTATCCGGCGGAAGCTAACTGTTGTATGGTGGACTAATATCCGCTTCGAGAAGAATTTCACGCACGACTTGTGCTTGCTACTGAAAGCCTCGGGCTGCATCGCCATTTCCGGCGGTCTCGAAGTGGCCTCCGATCGTCTGCTCGACCGTATGAAAAAAGGCGTCACCGTCGCACAGGTAGCGCGCGTGGCGGATGCGTTTACGCAGGCGGGCATTATGGTGCACGCGTACCTGATGTACGGGTTCCCGACCCAAACCGCACAGGAAACGATCGATTCGTTGGAAATGGTGCGGCAAATGTTTCAGTTAGGTATAGTGCAGTCGGGCTTCTGGCACCGGTTTGCGATGACGGCGCATAGCCCGGTGGGCCTACATCCCGAGGAATTCGACGTCATGCGGCTCGGGCCTGATACGGGTAAGTTCGCCAATAATGATCTAGAACACGACGATCCGCTGGGAACCGATCACGATCGGTTTGCAGAAGGCTTGCGCAAGTCGCTTTTCAACTATATGCATGGTGTGTGCCTCGATTTTCCGCTATCCAAATGGTTTGAGTTCAAAACGCCGCCGACTTCCATTCCGCCGAATTACCTTGAAAAGAGTATTCACGAGCCCGGGGAACTCGCCGCACGGCCGAACGCAGTGATCGTCTGGACGGGAAGTTTGCCGGAAATGGCTGTTTTTGAAGAGAAAAGAGCTAAAAAGGTGCGAGAAATAGCGGAACTCGTTTTTTATAACAAAAAAAAGGAGTGGGCCGTGGAAGCCGAAGTGGAAGTAGGAGAGTGGCTCACCACAATACTTCCCAAACTGCTGATCGTTAATCGGGAGCCATATGCTTTTGAGCAGTTTAAAAGCGATTTTGAAACAGCCGGGATAGGCTCTTTTGAAGCATTTCTCAACTCCCGCACTTGGCAGGAGCTGAAAAATGGCGGTATGCTGGTGTTGTAGCGCCTAGCAGCGCAGCACTTCGAAGGTTTCGAGATTATCGTCGAATGTGGTGAAAACAGCCGGGTAGCCTGGTGCAATGCTACCGATCTTGTCCTGGACACCCAAGGCGGTTGCCGGACGAATGGTTGCCATTTCTATCGCTTCCTGAGCGGGTATTCCAACGATCTCAACGGCATTCCGTACGGCGTCGCCAAGCGAAATGGTAGCGCCCGCGAGGTTGCCATCCGAATTGATGTATTTCCCGTCTTTCAGGCTTGCATCAAATTCTCCCCATTTAAACTGGGTAACTTTTTGTCCTAAAAATAATGCGTCCGAAATCAGGAAGAGCTTGTCGCGCTTGATTTTGTAGGCCACGCTGGCAGCACCAAAATCGCAGTGGGTACCGTCGATAATGATCGGTGCGTAAACGGAATCGGTGTCGAAAGTAGCGCCTACCAGCCCGGGAGCGCGATGGCCGAATGCCGACATGGCATTGTACAGATGCGTCACCAGCTGAATCCCCTGGTCGAATGCGGTCATAGCCTCTGCGTAGGTAGCATTGGAATGTCCCGCCGAAACAGTAATGCCCGATTCGAGCAGCATTTGCAGCTGGTCTTCGGTGAACATTTCCGGGGCGATGGTGATCAGGCGGATCACGTCTTTGCCGTAATGGATGATCTCTTCCAGCTCTGGATTGGTGGGTTTGCGGACAAACGACGCCAAATGCGCACCACGTTTGATCGGATTCAGGAACGGGCCTTCCAAATGCATTCCCAAAACGCCGGAATCCGGATTTTTGGCCATGTAGCTGCGTGTGGCCTCGATGCCTTTCAGGATATTGTCGTGCGGAGAGGTAATGAGGGTAGGGAGTACATAGGCGGTACCGGTTCGTACGCTCGCCTGGTAAATGTCGTCGATCGTCTCCTCGTCGGCGCGCTCGGTGAAGTAGAACTGCTCGCCTCCGTTAATATGGCTATCGAACAGCCCGGGAGCGAGGTTGGTCACCTGGGGCATGCCGGTTTTGGGTGTACCGCTTTCTACGCTTCGGATACGACCGTTTTCGGCAATGATAATCTGGTTAAATAGGATTTCTTTCCCTGTAAAAACTCTCTCTGCGAAAAACTGGGTGGACATAATCAAAGGCTTGGTTTAGAAGCGCCCAAGAAACAAAAAACGCGGAGCGGTTCAAAGCACTATTTGATAATTATGTCAAACTTGGTTAAAAGGCCTGCAAGGTCCGATGAGAGAAACTTCGCCTTGCGGATATTGTTGGCTGTTGGGTCGATTGTGAAGTTTTTACTGGTTGAAAAATCGACGCCGCCGAGGTTGGTACCGTCGAAAACCGCGTCCCAGAAGTCGCAGTTATGCACTTTGCATTTCGATAGGTCGGTTTGGGTAAAATCGGCATTGTGGATTTTGCTGTTGCTGAAAACGGTTTTGTTCAGCTTTTTCCGCTCGAAGATCGCGTAATCGAGAATGCAGTTTTCGAAAACGGCAGCGAATGCAAAGTCTTTGGCCTCCGAAAAGTTGACGCCGGTAAGTTTGCAGTGGACGAATTCAATATCGGAAATCTTACAATTCTTAACCGATGCATTGCTCAGGTTGCATTCCTCGAATACGCAGTCGATGAAGTCGATGCCGGCCAGGTCCGGGATGCTGCAATGCACAAACCGGACCTGCTCGTAGCTGCTTTCCAGCAATGGCTCAATGCTAAAATCTTTATTTTCAATCGTGTCGAAGCCGCGGGTATTACGCATTGAACCAGGGAAACATTAAATGTATTGCTTGATAACGGATTTGAGCTGATCGGCCTGTACTACGCCCGATTGGCGCCAGAGCGGCTTGCCGTTTTTGAAGACGATCAGCGTAGGAACGCCCTGGATGCGGTACGCCTGCGCCGCCGACTGGTTTTTATCCACATCGACTTTAATGATCGTCGCCGAGTCACCCAAATCGGCTTTTACTTTTTCGAGGATCGGCTTCATCATTTTACATGGGCCGCACCATTCGGCCGAGAAATCCACCAAAACTGGTTTATCGCTGTTGATCAATTCTGAGAATGTTGCCATAACACTACTGTTTTGTCTTTAATGATAACCCATCCCGGCCCCGAAAGGTTTAGTCAGAGCCACAGAAAAGCTGGAGTAAAGATCATGCCATTAATTCCAGTTGTCTCTCAGGAATTTACCCACACGTTTCTCCACCCATTCGTAGGTGAAATGCGAATACAGGATAGTTAACCCGATGGAACTGAGCAGGGAAATCGCGAACATTCCCTCGTTTTCGGGTAATTTTAAAAACCTGAACAAAATGATGTTGACAAATATCAGCACGATCGCGTGGTTCAGGTAAATAGAGTAGGAGATTTTGCCCAGATACTGGAAGGGCTTGCTGCTCAGCATTTGCGTAACGATGCCGGTAGAGCTCGCAAAAATGACGATGCCGAGCGAGAAAATGAATGGGAAAACGAGCTTCCACAGGTTCAGTTCCCAATGGTGTACAAAATACATGGCCGCGATCATGAATAGCAGGAAAGGTATTTCGAACGCAGAAAGCTGAAATGTTTTTTGCCTTAACAGCCGGTGTGTGAATATGCCCAGCGAGAAGCAGAGAAGCCCGCGGACATAACCGTAGTCGTAGGCAAGCAGGTATTCGCCCCGGGAATAGATGAAAATGCCCGACAATAGTCCTATGAGCGCAAACGCTGCGTATTTAAACCGGGGTAATATCAAAACCACCAGTCCGAATACCACATAGGAAATCATTTCAGCCGAAATCGACCATGAGGGATAGTTATTGCTGATCCACCCGCCGAACACCGTGCTGGAACCCATGAATGTCAGGGCGTCGAGAGATGTGTACAAATAATAACTCAGACCCATTCCGGCCACATTTTTCAAGGCGCTGTGCTCGCCGAGCAGGTTGGCTGCTACAAAAACGACTTCGGTGTAAAACAGTAGCGGGTATAATCTGATGAAACGCTTTTTCAGGAAAGTCAGGAAGTCGCCGGTGCTGTGAATGCGGTCGACATAGTTGAGTGCAATGACGAAGCCGCTCAGCACGAAGAAAAAGTCGACAAACAGGCTCGCGTTGATCACGAAAAAGTTGTTGTAAAGGATCGACTCTTTGAATGCGTTGTGGTGATGGGCAATGACCAGGACGGCGAATATGCCCCTTAACCCATCCAGTTGTTCAACTCTGTTCTTCATGCGCGGAATGCAGGGAACCTCTCAGAAGCTCCCACGGCTCGGGGGAGCGTATCAGGTGGTTACGGTGCTTACGGGTTGCGGGCGGGGCCTTGAAACCTTTCTAAATCTCGGGATAGCGTCCAGGTATTTGATACCCAGGAAACGGATCATAACCGAATACGGAAACCAGAATGCAATATCGTAGGGACGGCCACCGGTGAACAGAAGCACCATCATCGACAGGAAAAAATAGGCCAGAAACGTCGTTAGAGGGTTGGTATGGCGGCGCACTTCACGGATCACGTAAAGGAACAGGAAGAAGTTAAAGCTTGCGAAAAAGACAAAACCAAAAATCCCGTGATTTACCCACGATTCCAGCAGAGGAACGTCGAGGTAGTCATTCTTATAACCTCTGCCAAGAAAGATATCCCACGAATACAGGGTTTCTAAAAACTCGCCAAAACCGCTTACACGTCCCATAGCGGAGTAATCGACATCAGCTTCTTCCGAAAGCCTCACCCCGGTCGACGTAAAGATCACGTTCATGATCCGGTCCTGGAAAATGTCCCAATAACCTAGTAACAGGTTCAGGATGTTACCGTAGCGCGAAAGGAAATAGTTGATCGCCACCAATATGAGTATGATAAACACCATATTCCTGAACTTGAATGCATTGGCGATGCCGGTGGTAATGTTCGAAAATTTGAAATGAAACAAAAAATAGGCTCCAAAAGCAATTCCCAAGCCGAGATAGCTGGATTTCGCGAGCGACAATACCACCACACCCATTCCAAATAGTACTGAAAAAAACAGGAATAGTCTGGTTAACAGGTGTTTGGTGTTCCCCAGCAAAACCAGGGCGGAAAGTAAGGTAATAACCCCGTTACGGGCCGTGATGTGCGGGTTACCTCCGGGTTGGGCACCTTCGTTGGCAAAATTGACGGCAGCCCGCATACCCGGCGTCCAGTTGGGATCGGTGATGAGCGAGTAAACGAGGGTAATGTTGGTAAAAAAGGAAAACAGGAAAAGAACTTGTATCAGCGTGTCTTTCACATCGTTGGGGACGTGCATCAGCAATGCGATAAATCCGAATGTGAACACGAAGTTACCGATGTCAGCAATGGATTTCCCCTGATGGTTCATGAACATGAAATACCAGAGCGTCAGTAGCAGAAAACCGAGCCCGAGGTTGATCAGGATGATATTCGGTTTGTAAAGTCGCTTGAAAAGCGTGGGCGGCACCATCAATAATAGCGCCAGCGAGAAAAAAATAGCTGTAAAAACGCTGCTCGCGGGGCCTATACCAAGTGTGTCGCGTATAAAAAATATCAGCGGAAATCCGTTGAACATCATCGCGATGCCCACGGAATACCGGAGATAGTTAAAATTATTGACTACATTAAATAAGCTCCAATTCATCTGGAAAGCCGGAATCTGATGTACTGAATATCGAACCGCAGAATGAAATAGGCGATTTTACGGACACGGCACCAAAGATACTTGATTTTGTTGAGTACGGTGTTCGTTGAAATGTACAATTTTTGTACCCTCGCATGCTCCTCCCGGCCGATCGTCGTGGCGATGGTCGATGACTTCGCTTCTGCGTGTACCCGCAGCGCGCCCCCGAGGCCGTCGATCTTTTTCGTAGTCGTCGATTTATGCGAAGTGTACCGGGTAATAAAGTCGTAATCGAATGCAAAACGGAACGACTCGTCGAACATCCCGTACTTTTCCACAAGCGAACGCCTGAAGAAAAGCGACTGGTTATGGATTTGCATCCCTTCCAGGATCTGACAATCGAAGTTGTAAGAAGTCGTTTTGAGTATTTCGGTCACTTCGTCGTCGGTAGTGATCATGTACAGGTCGCCATAAAGGATATCGACCGGATATTTCAATGCTGCTTCTCCAAAACGACTGAACGTGCCGGGAAAATATACATCGTCGGAGTTTTGGAAGCTGATATATTCGCCTGTTGCCCGCTCCAGCGCCTTGTTGATGGCATGTACCTGCCCGCGATCCTTCTCGGAAACCCACCATGACAGGTATTTTTCATATTTTTTAATCACCTCGACGCTCCCGTCATTCGAGCCGCCGTCGACGATAATGTATTCGAGATTCGGGTAGCCCTGGTTGAGTACGCTCAGGATCGTCCTTTCGAGGAAGGAGGCCTGGTTGTAGGAAGGGGTAATGACCGTCAGTTTCGGGTATCGTTGCGCATTGCCGGAAGTTTGGGCTGGTTGTAGTGCTGATACGAAGTTCCGCAGGTCCTGTGTGGTTTGTTCTAAAAAATGCATGGAATCCTGTTTCGCTGGTTAAAACTGATCGATATAGTTGGTTAATTCCTTCAATTTGGCCGCAATGCCTTTTCGCATGAGCCGGTTAGGAAGGATATTGGCATACTTTCCAAACGTCGGTTCGCCACTAATTTTCAGTTCCTGTTTCTTTTGGATGACAATGCGTTGATACTGCATGAACAATGTCTGAAACGCCTTGTTCTCGGTCACAAGCGGGGCATGATCCGACCAGATCGGATCGAAATACCCAAGCCCGGCGAAATCAAGCGAAACCAATGGTTGGCCATCGACTTCGTACGTGCCGTTTTGACTGACAAGGTTTTTATTCAAAACCGCATTCAATCCGTAATGCCAACCTGCGTTATGGATTGTTTTTGTTGCAGGAACCCACACCGGAATGTAATTCAGCCACAGCTGATCCGTATTCATGCCGTTGCAAAGGTCAAAATACGCGCGGTCGATTGTCCGGTGCGCCCACCATTCCAGTGCTGCCGTTGTTTTGTTGGAAGGCTGCAAGGTCCAGCTCCCCGAATGGTACATCCCGGCATTAAGAATGCGTTTGTCGTCCAGAATGGCCGATTTTTTTAATGGTGCTGAAATGTTGGGTGTCAAAAATATTTCAGGCCCCGCTTCGAGCAAGCTGTGGAATGCGTTTTTGAGCCATATTGTGGGACTCAGGAATGTCAATTGTGTGCATTCTGGATGTTTTTTTAATAAACATAAAGCAAACCAGGGACGAGTAGCGGGTAGAAGCTCGAAATCGTAATATTCAGCGGCCATCCTGTTAAAATCAGGAATGGCGAGCTCCGAAACCGGAAGCAGCTTTACATGCTCCGGAAGCTTTTCAATACTGAGGGAATCAACCAATCCGATGTAAAGCGTACTTTCAGGCTGGTGTTGTAACACAGAATCCGCCAGAGCCAGTGCATGCGGCAGGTTGGTTCGGTTACAAACTGTGTATATAATATTCATGAACGATTATTCCGTTTCAGGCAAAGTTTTAAAGTAGGGCATTTCGTGGATGTTGTCCCTCGAAATACCTGTCAAGGCAAAAGGCAAAGTGGTATTTTGATATTGGACACCAAATTGCGCAAAATGGCTGCGTACTATGTCGGTAGGCTTTCTCAAATGCGGCAAAAACCTGTTCGCTTCAAGCTCCCAGAACACCGAGTCGGCATTAGGGAGGTTTGGATTGTGGCGGTATTGATGAGCCACACTTCGTTTGCCTTTCAAAGCGGCCGTCATCCGCTCAATGCGGCAAAGGTAAAGTCCGTTGTCCGCATAACCCATCCCGAATAATCGTTTTTCCTCCTCCGATAGCCCGGTGATGCGCTTCAAAAAGCCGGGTGCAGCATGGGCATCTGTCAATACAGGGCCGGCTTTGAGGTAATCGTAACCTTGCTTACACCAGTAATGCAGCTCGTCTTTGATCACCCAGCTATTTAGCTCATGAATCAATAAAAAGTCGCACCAGTTGAAACGATCGTAAAAATCCGGCATCAGCAAAAGCTGCCCCAGATGCTGCCGCGATTCGAAAAAGCGTTTGGGGAAATGCACGACATCGATATTCTCCGCATGTTCGCGTACAACCGAAAGATCGGCACCTTCGCCGGCGACGAAAATGATCGGATAGTCGGCAAGGATTTCCAGCGCGTGATGGAGCAATTTCTCCTCCGTTGGATTGATCTGAGGTTCGAGAATAGGAACGATAACGGTAACCAGCTCTTTCATCAGATCGTTTGCAGCTTGCCGATCAGGTAGTTGAAAGGCATTTTCAAATATTTCCTCACGCGCAGGTACCGGCGAGCAGGCGCGGGCTTAATGTATGCGCAAGGGAATTTACGGTAATAAGCGTTCCCGTTGTCGATCAGGCTGTTTTTGTACAATGCGAAAAGTGCAGTCAGGTCGGTGCGGGCACTCAGCTCGAAACGGTCCTGGTATTTCGACAGGATATCCGGCCTGGCAGGATCGTAGCCGCTATAATGGAAGAAGATCAGGGGACTTTCTTCATTCACATACCAATGGCCCTCGCGCTGCGAGAATTTCCGCTCGTGCAAGTTCCAGTAAGCCGCATTGTAACCCGGACTTCTTTCAATATGTGTATTGGGGACAAAAACCGGCAGGAAATTCATCCAGTTCTGATCCACGAAAAGCCCGTTGCAAAGATCGATCAGACATTCATAGCGCAGTTTTTCTTCCCACCATGCGATGAACCGGTTGTTTTCATCCGAACGGCTGAACGCCACAAAACCAAGGTTATAAACACCGGTATTGAGGTGATGCAGCTCGTTGGGGGTCAACTGGTCGTCGACCGGCGTATTGATATGCGGCGTGAGCACGGCATTGTGCTTTGCCAGCGAGTTTTTAAGTTCGGTTAGCGGCTGAAAAACAATGATATCCGGGTCGAAATAAATGACATTTTTCGCCTCGGGGTAATGTTTGAAAAAATAGGTAAAATAGAAGGGTTTTACCGCTGTGTTCAGCTCGGTGATATTGTAGCGAGCGCACATTTCCTGAAAATCGCTGATTTCGATCTTGTCGATCTCGATCATCGGGTAGGAGGGTGCGTATGAATCTTCAAATGCAACTCCGTGAAGCGTATCGACCAGGCCAATGAAAAACCGGATATCCGGGTTGGTGGCTTTGAGCGAATCTCCTAATGTCCGGGCTTGCGCGAGGTAATTGATGGAGCAAATGGTAAAGGCAATGGTCATTGATTGTGCTGTTCCGAAACCTGCAAAGGTAAATACTTCTGAATAATGGCTTCGACGCTGGCTACGCTTTTGTCTGTGTTATGCCTTTCCAATACTTTTTTACGTGCATTCTGGCCCAGGGTGTTCCGCAATGATGGGTCGAGGATCAGCTGGATGATCGCATCCGAGGCCGCCGAAATGTCCATATACGGTACTACAAACCCCGCATCGCCCTCGATGAGTTCCGGCGCGCCGCCTGCGCCTTCAAAACATACCACCGGAATTTCCTGCAATGCAGCTTCCATAACCACCAGTGGATAAGGGTCCTCGCGGGAGCTGAGGAGCAGCACGTCGAATCGGTTGATATAGTCCAATGCACGCGGCGTTGGCGGAATGAGAATGATTTTGTCGCCTAATCCCATAAGCCGGATATCGTTTTCGATCAGCTGGTAGATCTCATGCTGCGGGCCTGCGCCCACCCACACGAAGTAAACCGGCAATGGCTGTGTCTTCCGGATAACCCGGCTGGCGATCCAGTTAAATATATCATTCCCCTTGCGCCATTCGGCATTTCCGCAACCACCGATTACAATCGCGTCTTTGGGGATTTTATAGGTTTTTTCAAGAATGTCGTGCTGAACGTCGGCCAGCCGTTGATCGATATGCTCGTGGTCGATCAGCGTAAAAGTGCTGACGTGTGCAGCGGGGAAATCGTATTTACGGATATAGTGGTCAGCGACGGCGTTCGAAACGGCGATCAGGTGATCCGTCTTTTTGAGCAGGAAAGAGAGTTGCTCTTCCTGCGTATAAATCTTGACAGACATGGCCAGCTCGTGTACAAAAAGCACAAGAGGCAAATCGTGAAAGGATTTCAGGAAGTCGTAATAAACTTCCGCATTGGCAATGGAATTGATGAAAATGAGGCCGATATTCTGTTGTTCGAGTTCCGCCAGGACCCTTTCGTTTCCTTTATGCTGTGAGTGCTCTTCGTAGAATTTCAGCAGGTTGGTTTTGCGCAGCAATTTGCCGGTAAATGGGGGAGTGGTAATCTTTTTGGTTTGAAAAAGACGCGTAACGCCCACTACTTCCTCGAATTCCGCTTCCAGTTCCCCTCCGTTACAGAGCAGCAGGTGCATCGGAACGCCCCGTTCTTTCAATAGCCGCAATAACTGCAGTAGCAGCAACTGACTCCCTGCCCTGTTAGCATCGTGACTTACAAAAAGTATTTTCTTCTGCTCCATTACCGATATTAGCTAGCTCAAAATCTCGTAACCGGATCGACTCAATAAGCTTCGTAGCTCAACTTTCCGGGTACTTTTTTCGCAGGGTTTCCTACATAGACACCCCATTCTTCGGTTTCTTTCATGATGGCCGACGCCATTCCTACCAGTGTACCTTGCGCGATCGTCGTGTAGTCGCGAATGGTGGCATTCACCCCGAAGAAAGAGTACGATTCTACCACACAATGCCCCGAAAGTACCACATGCGAAGTAAAGAAAACGTGGTCTTTGATCTGGCCATGGTGGCCGATATGGTTTCCGCTCCACAACACGACGTTGTTGCCAATAGTCGTGAACGGCTGGATAGTATTGTCTTCCAGAATAAAGCAGTTCTCGCCGATCTCATTACCGAAGAGCGTCGCACGGGAACTGATATAGGAGATAAACTGATAACCCTTCGCTTTGGCGTGGTTGTAAATCGCCTCGCGGTTGCGGTTCATATTACGCCCGGTCATCGGCGCAAAGAATTTATATTCCGAAGGGGGGAAAATGGTTTCCACCTCCTCGAACGCCACCACAGGCAGGCCGTGAAAATTATCGTGCTCGATGTATTGGCGATTGACGGTGAATGCAACAACCTCATGATCAGAGTCATGGGTCAAATAATAGTGCGCTAATTCTGCTGTGTCGAGTACTCCAAAAACGATAACCTTCGCCATTACTAAATCAGTTCGTATGCCTCTAATTGTTTCCTGATATCGTCGAGACCGTTAAACATCAGAATGTCTATAACAGACAACCAAGGTACGAAAGCATTTTTAAATTGGGGGTACGGGCTAGATATACTTTTTATGAAGTCCAGTCTTATTCCCTCGTTTTCAAATTTCCCTTTATCGTACAATTCCACCCCGCCAATCGGATTGATGTAGTGGTTTGCTTGCTCCTGCTTACAGATATCCAGAATCCGGTCCTGTCCTTTCAGGTGTTTATTATTATATATCGTTGAAGAGGGAACAATCTCCGTGCCTATGCCCATGTACGCGCAGGTTTTTTGCAAAGCGTATATACATAGCTCGTTGATTGAATCAACTTCTAAATTTACGATTTCTTCTATCAGTTCAAAAACCTTTTGATAACAGGGAGCCTTCTGATATGACTGCTGAATGGTTTTCAATAATTTTTTCTGCCACTGTTCATGTCGGGCAAGTTCCACTTCCCGGATCAGTTTATTCTGGCTCGCATCTTTCAGCGGAATGGTAAAAAGGTGCGCCTTTCCCCCAACGAGCAGGTTGTTCCGGTTGATCCAGCCCTTGTTGATGAAGTTCACATCGTCGTAAATAATGAACTTGTCCACGGCATTGATCAGCTGAAAATAGCCGATATATGGAAAAATATACGGCTGCATGATAGCAATAGTCATGGCTTGGGCTATTTGAGTTTTCTCAGATAATAATCTTCCCCGCGCTCGCTCAGGAACATCCGGCGATACAAAGTGGTGTCGGAGCCCAGGCGGATGTCAGTCGGTAATGCGCGGATCTTGCTGGTATCGTTCACCACCTTCCGGGCATAGAACAGGTAATCGGCGTCTTTAGGGATCGGGCGAAGGCCTTCTTCAAACGGGTTGATAGAAATCAGCCTCCGCGTGAGGTTCTTGCCGTAAAGCGGGTATTCAAAATCGCTGTTTACAGTTGCGAGTGCCACAGTGGCATTTTCAGGCACGATGGAGTCGAAACGGACGTAAGCTTGGGTGATATCAGGTCTTGCAAACGTCTGGTAAGGAATACGGTCCATGGTTAATGCCGACTCCATTCCATATGCTGGCAGCGGAAGGCATCGGATATTGAGGTAAACAGCCATAACGCCGGATATGCAGGCAAGCCCTACAACGAGCATAATGTAGCCTTTCCAGACATTCCTGCGCGGTTTGATGATTGACAAGCGATGGTGGGAGAAGAGCAGCAACAGGAAAAGCACGCCGAAAAGCCCGGCTTCCATAAAATACCGGCCTTTGAACGGATCATAAGCCGCCGAATAGGAGATCGTCGCCAGGTTAAGGCAGAATGCGATCACCAGGAAAAAATGCACCCGCGACCTGAAAACCCGTATCAATACGAGGAACATCAGCGGCAGGATTAACGCAAATCCCAGCACACCCCAGTACGGGTTCGCATTGTAATAGTAAAACCCACGCTGGAAAGAGAATGGAACGATGGTGAAGTCTTTCTCTTCGTCGAGGCGCATTTTCAATTTATTCTCCAATAGCACCAGCGGTTTCCGGATGGCGGTATTCAGATCGTAACCCCATTGCGCATTCCGGATGCCGTCGAGGTTGCAGAAATCGTAAATATACCGGATCACATTGCGGCTTCCTTGCTCAAACAGGTTGGCCGCGCCGCCCGCGCGCTCGTAGGATTGGTGGTAACGTGCCGTTGGAGGGCCGATGGGGTGCCCGAAAACCTGGATATTGCGGATATAGCCCGTCGGTATGGTATAAATCAATGCGAAAAAAGCGATCGCCAGTCCGAGCCTTAACGTCCTTTCGAAGAATACCTTAAAACTTGGCGCAAGGAAAACGGTGTAGATCATGATTACGAACACCGACGGCATGAGTAATGCGAATGTCGCCTTATGACCTGTGACGATCGCAAAGGTAATTCCTGCGAGATAGAGATAGCGATTGTCGCGGCTGGTGTAATAGGTAAACAGGAAATACAGCAGGCAACTCAAGTAAGCCGTTAGTACAATGTCAGTTTCCGTTGTAACGGCCTGCATCAGGAAGTCGAGGAACAAGCTGTATGCCAGTGCGCAAAAGAAACTCGCTGACAAGTTCCTTCCAATCCTTTGAGCAATACCAAAAACAGACACCAGCGTGACATAATATGCCATTTGGTGAATGAGTTTGAAGGCATTCTCAATATTCCCGCTGATCAGGTATGTGTAAATATGAATCGTAGTAAGGCTCTTCGGATAGGTATCCATATTCCAGTTGGCTCCACCGAAATGCTCCATTGTGCCTCGCTGAATGTAACGGATTGCGCGGTTGAGGTGCCCGGTCATACTGTCCCATTCGTTCGGCGCGGTAAAGAGCACGAGTATCAGGTTGGTAATTCCGATCACCGCCAGTGTCAGGAACAGCGCACCGAAAATCACTTTCAGGTACGCGGAAAGTTCCCGGGTCCAAAGCCGGAATGTGCCCAGGCGGTTGGCGATCAGTCCGCGAATGGAATACGGCATTTGCTGCGGTACGAGCCTTGTCCAGAGTAGATATTGTAATGCAAGCACCACGTAGGTACCGCCGATCCACGCCAAGACATTAGCGGTGAGGTTCAGCGCCGACAAAACAAAGCCGGTAGGGATAATGCTACCGACAAAAAGGATGAAGAAGGTAATAATCAGCTCTGTGAGTGAAGGTTGAGCAATTTTTTTTGCAACAAAGCTGATACCGTATAAAAACAGGAAAAAAGTTAGCCAATAAAAAATGACCATGCGATTATGGTGATAAATGACCGTTGATAATGCGGGAAATCCTCTCGATATCTTCGTAAGGAAGCCCAACATATAATGGCAAACTTAACACTCTTGCCGCGATATCCTCGGAAACAGGGCAGGCAATTTGCCTTGGCATGAAAGAAAGGGTGTTAAGCGACGGGTAAAAATATCTCCTCGGAATAATTTCTTCCACTCTCAATGCATCCATTACCTTGAACATGACCGTCTCCGAGGGAAACACCACAGGGTAATAAGCATAGTTGTATTCAATATCAGCACTCAATGTGGGTTTAAACAAAATATCCCAGTTGAGCAGGTTGTCGTAAGCGGCAAAAACTTCCTTGCGCGCCTGTATAATTGCGGGTACTTGCGGGAGGTTTACGAGCCCCATTGCTGCATGGAATTCCGAATTTTTTCCATTAATCCCGACAAATTCATAATGCTCGTCTCCCTGGTGGCCAAAGGCACGCAACAAATGCAGTTTGCGGTCGAGTTCCGGGTGATTGGAAACCAACGCTCCGCCTTCAATGGTATGGAACACTTTCGTGGCATGAAAGCTGCAAGTGCTCAGGTCACCGTATGAAAGCAGTGATTTTCCTTTATAGGTAACGCCAAATGCATGCGCGGCGTCGTAAATGACTTTGAGGTTATGTTTTTGAGCAATGGCCTCGATTGCCTCGATATCGCAAGGGTTGCCATACACATGCGTAGCGAGGATCGCCGATGTGGCCGGCGTAATGGCCGCTTCGATCAATTCCGGATTGATATTGAAGGTGGCTGGATCGATGTCCACGAAAACCGGCGTGCAGTTTTCCCACAAGATCGCATTGGACGTCGCCACGTAGGAGAACGGCGTCGTAATGATCTCGCCTTTCAGTTCCAGCGCTTTGATAGCTATTTGCAGAACGATCGTTCCATTACTGCAGAAGTAAAGATGATCGACTTTCAGATATTCTTTAAGTTGTCCTTCGAGCTTTTGTAAAAGAGGACCGTTGTTGGTCAGATAACCACGCTCCCAGATTCCACGGACATATTGCAGATATTCTTCCTGGTCAGGTAGAAAGGTTTTGGTGACGTTAATCATTCACTACGTGTTCAGATTGGCGAATGGAAAAATTGAGTTGAGGGCGAATGTATCCGGGCCATTTGCCATACCAGGTCACATTTTCACGGTAATCCTCAATATCAAAAACAAGGGCTTCCTCCATATTATAAAGCACGGTGCTCGTGTCTTTCACGATCATCATCGAAACCACATACGAGCCGTCATTCAGGAAGTTGCCGGGAATTTCACAAGTCCCGCTCACAAGACCTTTGGAGAAGGTCTCCGCTTGCGTGCCTACATTGAAAATACACTCGCCGGTGAATGTGTACAGGTGCATGCTCAGGTTCAGCGAAGCACCTTCTACCAGGTTCCAGAACTCGAACTGAAAGTTGATCGGCGTACGGACGTCGATGTGGTTCAGATCGTCCTGATATTCCGGGAAAAGTTTGAAACTCTTCACGCGTACCTGGTCGTTCCCGGGAGCGGAGTCGATATTGTCCCAGTGCTTTTCCAGCGATTTATGTGAAACCTTGCTGAGATAGTTGGTTACAATGTGCGTTGTGTCGCCCTGGTCTATCAGCCGGCCTTTTTCAAAATAGAATGACTTGTTACAAAGTGCCTGAATGGCGGTAAGGTTATGGCTTACAAATAGCAGCGTGCGGCCGCTTTCCGAAACATCCCGCATTTTACCCAGGCATTTCTTCTGAAACTCGGTATCGCCCACGGCGAGTACCTCATCTACAATAAGAATTTCCGGGTTAAGGTGCGCTGCAATTGCAAAACCCAGGCGGACGTACATCCCCGACGAATATCTCTTAACAGGCGTATCCAGGAATTTTTCAACCCCTGCAAAATCTACGATCGCGTCAAATGACTCACGGATTTCAGCCTTCGACATGCCAAGAATAGCGCCGTTGAGGAAAATATTCTCACGGCCTGTCAATTCGGGGTGAAAGCCCGTACCTACTTCCAGCAAGCTGGCGATGCGGCCGTCGATTTTAATCTGGCCGGTGGTAGGCTCGGTAATGCGGCTCATGATTTTCAGGAGCGTCGATTTACCGGCACCATTATGGCCTACAATACCAATTCGGTCTCCTTTATCAATACTAAAATTCACATCCTGCAACGCCCAGAACTCCTCTTTCTCGGCGAAACCGTTCTTTTCCTGCTTGCGGAACCATTTGTCAACCGTATCGGAAACAATGTCACGCAGGCCGGATGACCCATTTTTACGCTGATGGTCGATGATATATTTTTTGCTGATATTTTCAGCTACAATTACAGGCATGCCCAAGAGTAGTTATTTCAGATATGGTCTACGAAAGTATTCTCTTTTTTACGGAAATAGATCAGCGAAATAACCAAAATGATCGATGATGTAATAACCGTTGAATACAAACTCTGCGGGTTGAAATAGGATTTGCTTCCCAAAAGGCACCAGCGGAAACCGTCGATAATCCCTACGAGGGGGTTCAGGTTATAGTATTTCTCATACCAGGTGCCCTTAACGAGGCTACTGGGATAAGCCACTGGACATACATACATGCCCACCTGTACCATAAAGGGAATCAACTGTCCGATGTCCCGGAAACGTACATTCAGCACAGCAAAAAACAGGCCGAAGCCCATCGATGTAATAAATGTAAGCAAAATGAAGCAAGGAAGAAATATGATCTGCCAGCTAATGGGCGTTTGGAAGAACGCCGTCACCAGTAAATAAATACCGAAAGTGATGAGGAAATCCACAAAACCAACGGCAACCGAGCTCAGCGGCATGAGCAACCGTGGGAAGTATACCTTAGACACCAGGTTGTGGTTGATCAGGATACTGTTGCTGATCTGGGTGAAAGTGTTGGCAAAGAAAGTCCAGATTGTAAGCCCTCCAAGTACCATGAGTGGGTACGGAATACCGGGATCCGCTTTTATTTTGGCCACATAACTGTAAACAAAGACCATGACAGTCATGGTCATGAGGGGGCGCAATACGCTCCACGCGACGCCAAGGAGTGTCTGTTTATATCTAACGGAAAGATCTCTTTTTGAAAGGATCCAGAGTAGTTGCTTATTGAGCCAAAGGTCTTTCCAATAATCCTTTTCAGACCCGCCGGCTTTGATTGTAATAGAGTGTTGAGTTGCCATGGTTACGCCGTTACCGCCTCCTTACGCACGATTGTAGTGGTAGGTGTAGAAAACACTGTTCTGAAATAAACAAAGATCAGTGCGATCATCAAACCCGCCAATGCCCCGATTTTGGCATTACGCTTATCTTCATATTTTACATCCAGAGGCACCTTGATACCTTCGATTTCTGTGAACAAAGGGGCTTCTTTTACGAGGGAAATGCGCATTTTTTCGGCATTGGCCATGGCTTCGTAATACAGCTGTTGCAGGAATGAGGATTTCCTTTCCATACTGTTGGCTGATACTTTTACTTCCGGCATCATAATCTGGGCGCTGTAATCGAGCTGTTTGGCCAGCTTATGTTCCGCAATTCCCAACACCCTGGCGAGTGAATCGGCGCGCTGGTTGAGGAGACGGAGTGTTTTACGTGTTTTCTGCGTTTGGTTTTCGGTGTACATTTCTTCTACCGTTTCCAGAAGGGTGGTTACCCACAAACCCGCGAGGCGTTCGTTCTCCATTTTGGTGGAGAGCTGCGTGAACGACGACTTTCGGTCGAGGGATGCAATCTCCGTCGCCTCAGCTGCACGCTTCACGATGGTATTGAGGTTGATACGGGAATTGAGGTCCATTTTCTTGACGTCGTTGGTCGTAAAATGGAATTTCTGTAAGTCGGGATAATCTGCCCAGTCGGAGGTCTTGATACCGCTTGAGTCAATATAGAAGTTGGCAAGAAGTTGCTTCTTCCCATTGATTTCAACTTCTTTCAGCAAGTTCCGTTCCAATACCGGGCGGGACTTTACAAAATAGAAGAAGTTCTCTCCGGTAAAGATATTCGCGTCCGGCTGCGCGCCGATACCGAGCAGGCCTGCTACATCGCCGAAGCCTGAGCTTGCGCCCGCAGCACCGAGGTTGAACACGACGGTCGCTTCATAGGTAGGCGGCTTGTTCTGGTAGGTATCCATGGCATATCCGATACCGAAACCTACGGCTGGCAGGAGCAAAAGCCATTGCCAGTTACGGATCAATGCATTTTTGACTACCAATATTTTCTCGACGACTTCCTTGGGAGATAACTCGTCGTCCGGGATTTGTTGTGTGGTCGTTGTCGCCATAGTTATTTAAGTGAACGGAATGCCAATACTGTTACAATCAATCCCATAATTGAGCTCAACAAGGTTGTAGCTGTTTGAATGCTTTGCTGTGTATTCAGAGCCGGCGCATTTCTTGTCGGAACGAAGATCTCTGATCCCGGCTGTACTTTCGGATATACATTGAAGAACAGGAATCTTCTCGTACGATCGATATTACCGTTAGGATATTTGATATAAGAGCTCTTTCTGAGCGATTGCACCGTGAAACCTCCCGATTGTGAAATGTAATCCGAGAAGTTCATCCCCTTGCCATATTTCACGGTTGTAGGGTAAAGTACCGAGCCTGTCACCTGAACGGTTTCCAGACGCTTTGGAATGCGGATGATATCACCTTCCTGCACCACGAGGTCTTCGAATGAACCCGGGTTTTTCAGAATGTTTTTCAGCACAATGCCGATTTTCTCTTCTTTTACGTTCGGCAGGTCACCGGTAAGGGTTCCTTGTTTGATTTGCTTCTCCGTTTGCTGAACTTCTGTGTAGTCCACCGCTTCGTCGAGGTTTTTCACGATTGTACGACGCAAGAGTGTTGCCCCTTCCGGATAAGCAAGCTCGGTTAGGCCACCCGCTCTTTTGATAATGTCGCTGATCTTGTCGTTCTTATTGACGATCGTATAAGGACCTGTTACCAACACTTCGCCCTCCACGAAAACCGTTTGCTGCTCTACATAATTGGGCGACTTACGAACGATCACCTGGTCGAATGGGAACAATACGAAGTTCGTCGCTTTGGAATTCAATGACAGGTCGCGGTTTACATTGAACTTATAGACCTCTGAGATCTGCGCATTTGCTGCCCCGGCTACCGAATTTCTTTTTCTTCTGACAACCTCAATCTCCGAAGTATAGGCTGATTCTTTCAGACCGCCAGCCTGAACCAGCACGTCTTCAAGCGTCATATCGGTCGTGTATGGGAATTTACCCTCGTTCTCGCCGATTTTAGTATTGTTTACTTCTCCTTCAACGCTCACAAATGCCGTTTCTGCCATTTCGAATCTCGATGGGACGATGATCTGGTCGAGGCGCGTCAGTACGAGATCAGGTGTTACGCCGTTCAATACATCGGTAAAGTTGATGGGGATGGTCTGAATGGTCAGATCCTCGCGGGTACGCAGCACGTTCAGGCGGCCCACAAATGCGTCTTCACGCATTCCCTGTGCATTCTCAATCAGCTTTTTCAGGGTAGGGCTGTTGTCGAGCGAGTATTCGCCCGGGCGCATTACCGCACCTTCCACAGTGACAATATTCTCGAAGCGGTCCAGGACAGTTTCTACGTTGATCGAGTCGCCGGTTGCCATTTCGAAGCTGTCGTATTGCTCTTCCGGCACATCCAGGATCTTACGTTCTTTGGAAGTAATGCGTTGAATTTTTAGTCTGGCACGGTAGGCCTTGTCGCTGAAACCGCCCGCGTAACGGAGCACATCACTCAGTTTCTCTTCCGGCGTCAGCTCATAAATTCCCGGACGTTTCACCATGCCAGCGATTTCGGCGCGTTTCAGGTAGTAGCCTACCACCACGTTGTCGTTTTCCTGTACGCGGATATCGCCGTCGATTTTACCGTTTACAAGATAGTCGTAGATGTCCAGTTTAGATACAACCTTGCCCTGGCGAACAACACGCACTTCACGGAAAGATCCAATTTCATTAGGTCCGCCGGCCTGGTACAATGCATTGAATGCAGACGACAGGGAGGACACTGTGTAAGTCCCTGGATTAATCACTTCCCCCGTTACAAAAACTTTTACAGAACGAACTTCTCCAAGTGTAACCATCAGTTTTGTCCGGGCCCCTTCACCACCCGTACCGATCATTCCCGGTACGAATTTGGCAAATTTGTCGATCAGGATTTTCTTAATTTCTTCGATCGTACGGCCTGCAACCATCACGTTTCCTACGCGGGGAATACTGATGAAGCCATCCTTGTTGACAACCGTTTCGTAAGTGCTTTCTGCGTAGTTATACAGATAAATCTTCAATTCGTCACCGGGGCCAACGACGTAGGTGGTTGGTGTAACGATCTGTAAATCAGGTATTAACCCCAGGTTTTTGTCTGCAAAAATTGAATATCCGTAGATTTTCTGACGAAATGCTTCTTTCGCTTGTTCTTCGGGAGTCAACTTGGTGCTGGTGCTGGTATTAATCTTGCTCTGGTCACCGCCTTCGGCATTCTGACCGTTCTGATTAGCAGCATTTTTCCCTTTGTCACCGCCCTGACCGTCGTTTCCCTGCTGCGGATTCCCTGATTGCGGGTTGCCTCCCTGCTGGGCTCCGCCCTGCTGGGTAGCGCCTTGCGGATTGCCCGCACCCGATTGTGTGTTACCGCCCGTGGTGCCGCTATTACCTCTCGGACCCGACTGCGGTGTACCCTGGGCGCCGGTGGACGTCGGGGCAGTCCCGGAAGGGGCTGTCGGAGCAGTAACCTGTGAAAAAGCGGGTAACGAAATGATGAAACTCAGGAAATAGGGAAGTACAGATTTATAACTTTTAGCCAAACTGGATCTGTTCATAAGAAGAATTATTGTACTATTGAAAGTCTGAAAATTCATTAAAACTATGTATAAGACTAGTATTTTTGAATTTGGGATTCGAGTACACGCAATGTTGTGGTAGTGTATATCATGGCAAAGTAAATTAGATTTTTCCTATTTTTAAAGAATTTCTATTAATCGGGGGCCCCCGTCGGGAAGCCCCGCAAAGTTATAACAGGGTAACGACAAAAGATTCAAATTATTAAAATACCGCCTCCAAAAGCGATAATACTCCTAAAAGAATAGTTATAAATATGGAAAGTACAAATGTTCAGTACGACGAGAGCAGTATCCGGTCGCTTGACTGGAAAGAACATATCCGCCTCAGGCCCGGGATGTACATCGGAAAGCTCGGCGACGGCTCGTCGGTGGACGATGGAATTTATGTGCTCGTGAAAGAAGTTGTGGATAACTCGATCGACGAACACATGATGGGTAATGGTAAAACGATCGAGATTAAGATATCCGAGCACCGCGTGGAAGTGCGCGATTACGGCCGCGGTATTCCTTTGGGCAAAGTCGTGGACTGCGTTTCGAAGATCAATACCGGCGGGAAGTACGATTCGGGTGCGTTTCAGAAGTCGGTCGGTTTGAATGGCGTAGGTACCAAGGCGGTGAATGCCCTTTCGAACCATTTCAAGGTACAATCGTACCGCGACGGCAAAACCAAATCTGCGGAGTTTCATCAGGGGACGCTGCTGAACGAATCGGAAGAAGGAACGACCAGCCAGCGCAACGGAACTTACGTGGCGTTTGAGCCGGACAATACTATTTTCAAAAACTTCCGGTACATCCCGCAATACCTGGATAATATGATCTGGAACTACTGCTATCTGAATGCGGGGTTGACGATCAATTTCAACGGGCAGAAATACTTCTCGCAGAACGGTCTGCTCGACCTTCTGAAAAGTAAATCCGACCCGGAATCGCTGCGTTATCCGATCATTCATTTGAAGGGTGACGACATTGAACTGGCTATGACTCATGGCAACCAATATGGTGAAGAATACTACTCTTTTGTGAATGGTCAGTATACGACACAAGGAGGCACCCATCTCGCTGCATTCAGGGAAGCAGTTGTTAAAGCAGTGCGCGAGCATTTCGGGAAAGATTACGCGCCGGAAGACATTCGTTCTTCTATTATCGGCGCCATTGCAATCCGTGTTCAGGAGCCGGTTTTTGAGTCGCAAACCAAAACGAAATTGGGTTCCAATACCATCACACCCGACCCGAATAGCACCACGGTGCGGACGTTTGTGAATGATTTCGTGAAAGAAAGACTCGATAATTTCCTGCATATGAACCCCGAATCGCGCGACGCATTGAAAAAGCGCATTGAGCAATCGGAGCGGGAGCGGAAAGAATTGGCGGGCATCAAAAAGCTTGCCAACGACCGTGCGAAAAAAGCCAATTTGCATAATAAAAAACTCCGGGACTGCCGTCTGCACCTGACCGACTTGAAAAGCGAGCAGCGTTACGAAACGACACTTTTCATTACGGAAGGAGACTCTGCAAGCGGTTCGATCACCAAATCGCGGGATATTCAAACCCAGGCGGTATTCAGCTTACGGGGTAAGCCATTGAACTCGTTCGGGCTTACGAAGAAGATTGTTTACGAAAATGAGGAGTTTAACCTGCTCCAACATGCCTTGGATGTGGAGAATGGTGTGGAAAACCTGCGTTTCAACCGCATTATCATTGCTACCGACGCCGACGTGGACGGTATGCACATCCGTTTACTGCTGATGACCTTCTTTCTGCAATTCTTCCCGGACCTTGTTCGGAACGGGCACCTGTTTGTGCTGGAAACACCTTTGTTCCGGGTTCGCAACAAGAAAGAGACCATTTACTGTTATAGCGAAGAAGAAAAACAGGCGGCAATCGATAAACTAGGCAGTAAGCCGGAAATTACCCGCTTTAAAGGGTTAGGAGAGATTTCTCCGGAGGAATTCGGCAAATTCATTGGCGAGGATATGCGGGTAGAACCGGTGATCCTGCAAAAAGAGACATCCATTCAAAAGCTGCTAAGTTATTTTATGGGTAAGAATACACCTGAAAGACAGCGGTTTATTATCGATAATCTCAAAGTAGAGAAGAATGTCGAAGAACTTGCACTCGCGGGCTAGGTCTACTGCGCATTGCATGCCGTGCATTATCTTTGGCGTCGTCAAGTAATATCGGAGCGGGAAGGTCTTTATTCAGAAGTGTATACGCACCTCCCGGTTTGATCAACCTATTTAAAGTGTTTTTGTGGAATTACAGGATTTAAGAAACAGGATCGATGGGCTGGACGATCAGCTGCTAAGCATTTTGAACGAGCGCATGGAGCTTGTGAAGAAGGTAGGTGAGCTGAAACGGTCTTCCCAGTCGATTATCTACCGTCCGGAAAGAGAGAAACAAATCCTCGACCGGCTGGCGAAACATAACAACGGCTTACTCACCAGGCAGGCGATCGACGCCATTTTTTTCGAAATATTTGCGGTTTCCCGCAACCTCGAACTGCCCGAGCGGGTGTCCTATCTGGGGCCGGAAGGAAGTTTCACGCATCAGGCGGCCGAAGGTCGTTTCGGCGCAATGAGCGAGTACCTCGTGCTACCCACGATCCATTCTGTATTTGAAAGTGTGGAAACGGGGCGGGCGAAGTTCGGTGTGGTGCCTATCGAGAACAACCAGGAAGGCATCGTAGTCGAAACTGCCGACTTCCTGCGCGAAAAGAACTTGTCCATCGTGGCTGAAATGCTCTTGAAAGTACATTTTACTTTCGCATCGCAGTCCGACAACCTGAAATCGATCAAAAGAATTTATTCGAAAGACATTGCATTCCGGCAATGCGGGAAGTTTATCGGTGAATACCTCGAAGGAATGGGCATCGAACTGATTGCAGTAGACTCCACTTCCAAAGCGGCCAAACTGGCGTCCGAAGAACCGGATGCAGCGGCGATATGCTCGTCGATTTCAGCGAGGCTGTTTGGGGTACCTATTCTGTTCGACAATATCGAAGACAGCGATCAGAACCAGACGCGCTTTCTCATCCTGGCGAAGGATTTTACGAATATGAGAAGTGCCGATGACAAAACGACGATCATCGCCAATCTGCCGAATACCAACCGCCCGGGCGTTTTGTACGAATTCCTGAAAGATTTCAACGACCGCGGCATTAACCTGACCAAAATCGAAAGCCGGCCGTTGCGTGGCGAGGCATCGTTCCGGGCATGGTTCCTCGTTGAATTCCTCGGGCATATGGACGACCCGCAAGTGCAGGAGATCATGCACAAGTACGGAACGCATTTGAAATGGCTTGGAAGCTACGTGAGAGTGGCTTAGCATACGTTTTTTGCATAAATAGCAGAAAGCTCGCTTCATCGGCGAGCTTTCTGCTATTACGAGGTATCTCAAAACTATTTCCTCAACGTTCCGCGGTACAGCGACGGCCAGTTGCCGTACAACTCGATTTCCGTTTCCACGCCGTCGGGCAGACGAACCTTCATTTTCCGTTGTGCCGAAGGCTGTTGAAAGGAATCGACTGCTAATACGACTATCTGGTTTCCTTTTACAATAGATGTAACAAATGGCTGCTTGCCATCAATCGCCAGCAACGCCTGCTCTTTTTTGGGTTGGACCCACTGCCCGTTCAGTTGAAATGCCAGGTCCTGGTTTTGGCCGCCTACAATCACATCCTCGACTTGCTTGGCCATCCAGTTGCCCAAAGCGTAATATTCCGTTGGGAAGTCCCAGTAAGGGGCGGCCGTTCCGCCAGAGGTGTTACGGCCCACTTCGCTTTCAGGCGTTTTGCCGTCGGCCGCGTACCATTCATAGCCCCAGCCCCACATGTCTTTCGATAATTTATAGGCATTTGGGTTTTTCGCGCTGGGCGCGCCGTCGTGCCAAAGGTAATAACCATCGAAAAGGATTAATGAGAACAGCGAGAAACTCAATGCCTGGCTGGCGGGCATCATTTCGAGCTGGTTCATGATGAGCTCACCCTTCGGATCGGTGAGTTGGTAATTCCAGGGAACGATGGGGTCTTTGTACAACGGCATATACCGGTTCCAGCCGTAGAAAATGAACTTGTTGTCTTTCTGATAGGGCAGGAGCTTGTTGATGCGCAGCGAATGGATTGCTGAGAGCAATACGAAGTTGTTGGGCGAATTACCGGCATTATCGATCGCGAACATCGGTTTGGGATACACATCTATCGGCACGGTATTGAATACGTCCCGGAAGCTGTCGCCATTCGGCAACGGGTCGAAGTTTGGATTATTGGATTTTGGGTCGCTATATTCTTTGATAAAATCTTTCGGATTTGCTCCCCCGACGGTATTAATATGCGGATTGGTATAAGCCCCACCGCCCCAGTAATCCATCAAATGCATATTCGGGTGGTTCTTTTTGACCACTTTCGAAAACCATATCAGTCGTTGAATGACTTCTTTGGAATAATGCTGGTTCCAAAACTCAAAATCGTAAGCATACACTCCGAATCCTGGTACGCCTGCCAATGCTTCCACCTGTTCTTTGGAAAGACTTCCAAACCACTTTTCGTCTTTATCCCCGAAATAATTGGGAGTAGCCGTATAATGCAGCTTTTCCGCAGGGTATTCTTTTTCAGTGTTGGACAAATAGCCGATTCCGCGTTTGTAGTAATTATCGGAAGGAACATAATTGTTTAGCCGGTATTGCATCACCAGCTTACCTTTGATAGGTTCAAATTCAGGGAACTTGGTATCGAAATCGACATTAATGGTGCGTGAGGGGGAAAACCAGTCGGGAATGCTGATGCGCGTTAATGCCTGGGTTGCTGCCCCGTCGGGCTTGCCAGCGATGTAGATGTTCTGCTGGCGGACGCTGCGGTTTTTGGCAGCATTCCACCAGTCGTTGTAGGGGGCGTCTATCCACCGGGCCGTTACGGAGTACAAATAACCCGGTTTTACCTGAATGCCATTTTCCAGCCCTTGCACCACAATGCCGTCGATCATGACCACTTTGGTTCGGCTGTCGTTGTAGTTGGCAAAATCACGCAGGTAGAGCTTGTCGTCCCTCCGGATTGGTCGCACGTCGAGCCAGTTGTCCTTGCTTCCCTGCCGGATCCATTCTTTGGCGTCGATCACCTCATTGGCCACAGCACCTTCGAAGTTGAATGCAGCGGTTGTCTGGCAACCCTGCTGGCCGAGGCTCGTAACGTGGATTTGCGCTTCGCCACCTTTGACCTGCACATCGGGGATCGTGAGCCAGGTGCCGTACCGATGCGGCACGGCCTGGAAGGTTTGTGTATGACCGTTTTGGGTGATTTTTACGTCATAAGGCGAAAGTCCGCCGGCATTGGCTGCGAGTTCGAACTGCATTTCGCGGCCGATCTGACGGTACCGGCGTATGGTGAGGTCACAGGCGTTAGACGCTGAGTCGAGCGTCCGCGCCATGGGGAAACTTTCTGTAATCTGGGCGTAGGATTTGTGGGCGCTGGGGCCAAAACGGTTCCAGGCCCAGAGCCCGGAACCGATCAGGAATGCGAGAATGCCACTAAGCCAGAGAAGCGATGTTTTGGTCAAAACCTTCTTTTTATGTGTCACGATACGTTGTTTACCACCAACGATAGAATAGGCCTATCGAGCCGTTCACGGATGATATGCCTTTGTCGATGTAGTCATATTTATAGGCCGTGCCATCATACTTGACACGCACATCAAGGCCCAGCGTCCCGTCTTTTTTAAATAAAAATTTGGAACCGGCCCCAATGCCGTATTTAAAGCGTACTTTCTGGTCCTGCGACGATAATGTGCCATAATAAACGGTATAGTCGAGAATGCTGGCACCGGCGCTGATCTGCACATAAGGCTGCACCTGCGAATTGCGGGGCAGGAAGTGGTAGTTAGCGAACAGCTCGACAGGATATTGCGAAACGGTGCGCGTCTGTACTGCTGAAATGGTGCCTTCCGAACCTTCGTACAGCGCCCGGGGTACGCGTTTTTCGAAATAAGTAGAACCGATTTCACCTCCCACGGAAAGCGGGGAGTTTCTTAGGACCCACTCAATGGAGAGCGAGAAATTTTGGAATGAGGTTTTATCAATATAATTATCCTTGAAAGAACCCATTGGTACGGCACCCATGAAGCGGGCGGTAGCCAGGTAATGGGTGTAACGTTCAAACGGGGAGGCAATGGTATATAACTTGGGTTTTTCCTGTGCCAATGCGGGCAGGATATTCCCAAGAAAAAGGGCAATAATGATGATGCGTTTCATTTGTTACTTGATTTTAAGATAACCGGATTGGCCGAAAATGGAATCCGCCATTTTGTCTACGAGTTTCTGATCGCCGATGGCTGCGCCGCGGATCTGGGCTTCCCAGACCGCGTTGAAAGTTTTCCCGGATGCCGTCGTCTTCGGGTTTTTGAAATCGAGCATCGATATCAGCCAGGAACTCTCACGGGTTTCGTAGTAATTGTAATAGCTAGGGTAGCCATAACCAAATCCGCCCCAGTAACCGCCATAATAGGAGGAAAGCGGTTGATAAACATTTAAGTAGGTATTGGTGATCCACGACACGTTGATACCTAAATCCGGATTTTCCTTGCGACCCACGTGTCTGTAACCCATTGCTTCCATATTGGTAATCAGGCGCTGGAGCATGGCGCGGTCGATGTCGTCCAGGGAAGTGCCGGCGCGGTCATTTTCGACGATCAGCACCGAGTCTACAATGCTGAATGTCTTATACTGCGTGAAATTGGCGGATTTATCGTGATTTGTTATGTATACCAACGACTCCTCATTGGAAAGATCGCTGATCGGATCTTTCGAACACGACATCAATCCAAGGCCGACGATCAGTAAAAGGAAAGAGGCTTTCTTGAACATTTGAGTTGTATTTTAAAATTTGTTAAATAAACGAAAATTGAAATGCTTAAAGTTTATGAGCCTATGAGTTCATGAGTTTAAAGTTTGTGAGTCCATGAATCTCAGTTCGATGGTGCTGCCGAACAGCATACTTTAAACTCATATACTCTAAACTCATCAACTACTTGGTGACGGTATCGCGCCGCGATTGGTTGGAACGCTGCCGTTTCCCGCAGACGATCAGGAGAGTATGGAAGCCGGTAAAATGTCTCTTTAATATTGAAAACACAATTGGACAATCTTCATCCGAATCCCCGTAAATTTGCAGCTGTTTAATCTAATCATATGGAAGCAAAAGAAGAGATTTTAAGAATTATAGATGTACTTAACGACACCTACGAAAGCGAAGAGGCGTGGTATGGACCGTCGGTAGTAGAAGCGTTGCGCGACGTTACCCCGAAAATCGCGGAGGCGCGTCTGAGCGCCAATACGCATTCTATCGCCGAAATCGTGTATCACATGACCACCTGGCGCATTTTTGCGGTCCGGAAGTTGCAGGGCGATGCGGAGTTCGATATTAAAACGCAGGATAAGGACTGGAAGAAATTTCCGGTGGTCGACGAGTTTGAATGGGAGGCAATCCAGATGGAATTGAGCCTTTCACAAGAAGAACTGGTGTCGGAACTCGAAAAGATCGAAGACGACAGCTTCCTGGAAGAATTTGTGCCGGGCCGTGATTACTCTTACTATACATTAATCCACGGCGTAATCCAGCACGACGTTTACCACGCGGGCCAGATCGGACTCATTAAAAAAGCAGCAAAGGCCATGCGTCTGGAAGAAGATGATGATTACGGCGCATATGGCGACCGTTCGGATTATGACAATTCCGCAGACTATTACTGATACTTACATGAAATTTTGCAAAAATAGGCAACTACCTATTGTTTATAATTTAAATTTTATATTTTGCATTATAATGGAACGTGGGATGTCGAGAAATGCCAACGTTCCAATGGTGTGGATATAGACAAAAAGGCTGTCCGATATTTCGGGCAGCCTTTTTTTAAGCAAAAATCTGTGCAACATTTGGCACTTTAAACCGCTTGATCATTCTATGAAAATACTAATCGTTGAAGACGAACCGAAACTCGCAGGCTTTTTGAAAAGGGGCCTGGAAGAGCAGTCGTGGGAAGTGGAACTGGCTTATGACGGACAAGTCGGTAAGAAAATGGCTTCCAACTACCGGTTCGATGTGATCATTCTGGATGTAAACCTGCCGCTGCTCAACGGCTACGACCTCGCCAAGCAGCTCCGCGCCGACGGCCTCACGACCCCGATCCTGTTTCTGACCGCATTAGGCACGATCGATGACAAACTCGATGGTTTCGAAGCCGGTGGCGACGATTATTTGGTGAAACCTTTCGAGTTCCGCGAATTGATTGCGCGGATCAAGGTGCTTTCGCAACGCAACAGCGCCCGTGAGCAATCCAGTCAGGTACTTACCCTCGCAGACCTCGAACTGAATCTCGACGAAAAGGTGGCCAGGCGCGGCGGCAACCGGATCGATCTCACCGCCAAAGAGTTTGCATTGCTCGAATACCTCATGCGTAACCGTGGGCGCGTGGTCTCGCGTGTGGACATCGCCGAGCAGGTGTGGGACATCCGGTTCGATACAGGTACGAATGTGATCGATGTATACATCAATTTCCTGCGCAAAAAGGTTGATAAAGACTATCCTACCAAGCTGATTCACACGGTAGTCGGCATGGGTTACATTTTCAAGGAAGAATGAACATCAAATCGCGCCTGACGCTGCTGTTTACCTTGCTGGTAGGCTCCATTATGGCGCTGTTTTGTGTTGCTATTTACTTTTTCTACGACCAATACCGCGAAACACAGTTCTACTCCTTCCTGAACGAGCGCGGCCAGACGATCGCCCAGCTCGTGGAGGCCAGCCACGGTATCAGCAAAGCGGACATCGAAAAGATCGAGAAGGAGAACAAAACCATCCTGCTCGACGAAGAAATCACGATTTACGATGGCTCCGATTCGGTCATATTTGTCAGCGGGAAGGAGCATTTCAGGCTTTCCAAGCCGATGCTTACCGAGGCGCGCGCCGGGAAGGAAATCCATACGAAGCATCAGAAGAAGGAGGTAATCATCATCCGGCACATTTTGCAGGACCACCGGAAGCCGTGGGTCGTGGCGGTGATCGCGAACGATTACCTGGGCATGAACCAGCTCAACCGCCTCCGCGAAATCCTGCTGGTAGGCTGGCTGTTGTCGATGGTGCTCGTCGGCGTTGCCGGCTGGCAATTTTCCAATGATGCCATCAAGCCCGTGGCCGACATTATCGATCAGGTGAATAATATTTCAGCAGGAAATCTGCATGAAAAAGTGCGGGTAGGGCGGGAGAAGGACGAGCTGGCATTGCTGGCCGAAACGTTCAACCAGATGCTTACCCGGCTCGAAATCGCTTTCGTCGCCCAGAAAAACTTTGTCTCACACGCTTCGCATGAGCTGCGTACGCCCCTGGCGCTCATCATGAGCGAGGCCGAGCTGAGTTTGATGAAAGAGCGCTCGCCGGCCGATTACCAGGATGCGTTGAAAGGTATCTGGTCCGAAGCGAAGGAAATGAACGAGCTCGTAAGCCGCCTCCTCGAACTCGCACGGACCGAGGAGAATGCATTTAGGGTAACATTTTCGAAGATCAGGATCGACGAGGTACTATGGCAGGCAAAAGGCTCGGTACAGCAGAAAAACCCGGGCTATCAGGTGCATATTCATTATGATAAAATCCCCGACGACGAGGAGCAATTGAAGCGTTTCGGGGATGAGAGTCTGCTGAGGACGGCGTTCCTGAATCTGATGGACAATGCCTGCAAGTACTCGCCGGACAAGACCTGCAATGTTTTTTTAGAAATCAAAAACCGGCTGATAATCGTCTATTTCCGTGATATGGGCATCGGCATCGCCCGGGAAGAGCTACCTTATATTTTCGATACCTTCTATCGCAGTCAATCCACGATCAGTAAAGCAGGCTATGGCATTGGTCTTGCACTCACCAAGCGCATTATCAACATGCAGGGCGCGACCATCGAAGTGGAGTCTGCACTAGGCACCGGCACGACCTTCATTTTGAAATTCCCGCCTTTTTAATTCGTTTTTAATTCAGCGTTAATGCCTCTTTAACAACGGAAAAGCTCTTTTGTAATGTAAATCGCACGTTCTGATTTATGCGTGCCATCAGGCATTTCAATAGCTTTCACTCGTTGGTATTCCCCGTTTCTTGCAGGCTGTGATTTCCCTTTTTGAATCCCGAAGCGGTGCCTGTTACGATGCGGAAACGAACGGATCAAAATATCGAAGAAAAACTGTATTGAGTTAAATTGAGTTAGGTGAGTAGTAAGAAAAGACTGGCCTTCGGATCTTCCGGAGGCCAATTTTTATATGCCCGTTTCGGAGACTTTGAATTTCGTCTGCGTAGTCTCTTCCACGCGGGTTGCGGGTAATGCCTCGGGATGTTCCTGTACGATATATTCTATCAATTTTTCGCGTACCAGGCAGCGTAAATCGAAGGTCTCGCTGGAATTACGTGCCGACATCAGCGCCCGCACCACCATCAGTTGTCCCTGCGTGTCCGTCACCTGCAATGCCCACGCGCGACCATCCCAAAGCGGGGTAGCTTCCAGGATTTCTTTCAATTTCGTCCGAAGCTTGTCAACGGGGGTGTGGTAATTGAGGTAAAAAAATGCTGCACCGGTCAGTGCACTTTCATTACGCGTCCAGTTCTGGAAGGGCGTTTCGATGAAATAGGTAATGGGCAGTACAATGCGCCTTAAATCCCAGATATTGACCACCACGTAGGTCAGATTGATCTCCTCGATGCGGCCCCATTCGCCTTCCACGATCACCACGTCATCGATTTTGATTGGCTGTGTGAATGCGATCTGAATACCCGCCATCAGGTTTGCCAGCGACTTTTGCGCCGCGAAACCGATGATTACCGACGCAATACCGGCCGACGTAAGGATCCCGACGCCATATTGCCGCACACTGTCGAAGCTGAGGAGTAATATCGAAACGCCGATGGTTACGACCATGATCACCACAATGCGTTTGATGAACTTGATCTTGGTAAAAAGCCGCCGCGCCTGGTTGTTGTCGGGCGTATTGAAATCGAGCTTGGCGATCAGGATTTTTTCGACGATGATCACAATCCGGGCCATGAGCCAGGTCGTGATGCCAATGAGCGCGGTTTTGCTCAATGCGAAAACCCAGTCGTATTGCGGGTTGGAGTAGGAATAGGTTTTGGCCGCCGCCGTAATGAGTACGATCGGTACGAAGAAATGCAGCACGCTGGTGAGATTTTCACGGATTGCGTGCACCACGGTCCACTCTTTCCTGGATGCGGTTATTTTAATCAGACTGATGATGATAATGCTGATGACCAATCCAATGGTGCCCGCCAGCAAAAGCAACAGCCAGGGTGAATTCCGGTAGTTAATCAGTTCGGTTAAATCCATTCACGGTTCAGATATCGTTGAGACGGGCCACGATCATACCCGTATGTTTCGGGACGGATGCCACGTATTCGGCCAGCGGAACATTCGTCATGATCACCTTTTTGCCCGTGAGCGACGCGTGGATCAGGTAAGCGCGGCTGCCCACTTTCGAAATAATGCCCATATGGTTCACATCCAGTCCTTCCACCGACGACGTGAATGCAACAATGTCGCCATCGTGCAGCATGGGTTCGGCTTTTTGGATCGCGCTTTTGGGAATGTAGCTGTGCTCTCTGGAGTTGATCACCGCCTCCTGTTCTTTCAGTTTTTCGTACACTTCACTGGCAGCTAGCGACGGGTACAAATTGGCATGGGTAGTCATGAAATTGATTTCCTTGTTGAAAGGTACCCCGCCCACCTTGGAAGTAATGTCTTCGAGGCGGCCGCGTTTCTGGTTTTCATACAGCCAGTCGAGGATGTAATGCAGCCGCGAAGGATATCCGTCGATTACGCCGTCGCGGTACCGGAGGCGTGTCAGCTCATTTTTATATTCGTCAAAAGTCGCATTTTCGGTTTTGGCAACGGCCAGCGCGATCACGCTCTCTACCAATGTCGTACAATCCAGCCCGTCGAACTTGCATACCAGCCGTTCGGTAGGGTTGCCTTCCAGGCTGCCGGCGACATAAGGCGTGCCCAGGAACGACTCGCTCATGCGCAGGACCTGCGTGCCGATATCCGGACTGGCGGGCAGCTCCATTTTCTGCACAAAAGTCTTTTGCAGGCTGGCCTGCCCGAAAGAGGCAACAGAACCCAGCAACAAAATGGAAAGCACTACAAATCGGATCATACTTGAATTTCTTTAAAACCAGGGTACGTTAAAGACAAAAAACTTGCCACGATAGAATAGCCACAAATTCGTGGATAATGTAAAATTAATGATCAAAAGCCCCTTTTGCAACGGCAGAAGGGCTTGCAATGGGGTTACTTCGGCACGATCTCGAACGCAAATGCCGAAATCGGGGGAAGTTCGATGTGCACTCCCGTAGAAGTAATGTCGGCTGTGCGCAGCTGTACCAGAGGCACTTCAACCGGGAACACGGGCTTCAATTTATAATCGCCGGTATTGCCCAGTTTCAGCACGTTCGTCCATACATCCTGCGGCACTTTGATCAGCGTTTCTACGGTAAGAGACTCGTGAAAATTGTATACGAACAACATTTTTTGATCGTCGGTATGCCGCAGATAGCTGAAAATGATATTCCCGTCGTAGTTGAACGACTGTCCGTTGATATTTACATATTGCAAATCATAGAATCCGCCTGCATATACCGCCTCGTTTTTAAGCACAAATGCATTGAGGTTACTGTAAAACCGACGCAACGTCTTTTGCTCGGTGGTAAGGAGCTCTTCGTTGAACTGGCCGCCATTGACCCATTGCTGGACTTCGGGTACACCCCAGTAGTCGAAAATAGTCGTGCGGCCGTCCTCGCCCTGGAAACCTTCCTGCTGGGTAGGGTCCACGCCGAGTTCCTGTCCGAAATAGAGCATCAGCGGGCCTGTGTGGAGCGTGGCGCTCAGCACCATCGCGGGCAATGCGGTCCATGGGTTTCCCGCAAAATACCGGGATGCAATGCGCTGTTCGTCGTGGTTTTCGAGGAAGCGAAGCATATGCTCACTGAAATCGCCCGATTCGTGCTGCCAGATGCGTGTAATATCCGAAGCGCTTCCATGCCCCTCGATCATCCGCCGCAGCGAATTGTACAGCCCAACTTTGTCATATAGGTAATCGAACCGACCTGTATAAATGTAATTGCGGTATTCGAATGGATTATAGATCTCGGCAATGAAAATGACCGAGGGGTTTTCCTTTTTCACTTCCGGAATCACCCAGCCCCAAAACTCGACAGGCACCATTTCGGCCATATCGCACCGGAAACCGTCCACGCCTTTGCGCGTCCAGAAAATAAGAATGTCGCGCATTTTAAGCCAGGTGGAAGGAATAGGGTCAAAATGGAGCGACCGGCCGTTGAGGTAATCGACGCCGTAGTTTAGCTTGACGGTCTCGTACCAGTCGAACTGGCTGGGTTGGGCCTGGAAAACATCGTTGCCCGTCGCTTTGGCGGGCCGTTCGTGGTAGGGAGTCGTTACCGGCAGCGGCGGCTGGTGGCCTTCCGGTACGACGAAATCGTGGTTTGGAATATAATAAAAGTTATTGGAAGGACTAAAAGTGACTGTATTGTCGTCGTCCTCACCGAAATCCTTCACACCCTCAGGCCGCACATCCGAATGGTACTGGCGCGCAACGTGGTTGGGGATGAAATCAATAATCGCTTTCAGCCCGTGCGCGTGCGTGCGGATAATAAGGTTTTCGAACTCCTGCATCCGCTTGGGCACATCCACGGCGAGGTCGGGATCCACATCATAGTAATCCTTCACTGCATAAGGAGAGCCGGCAATGCCTTTCACGATCAGCGGATGATCGGGATTAATGCCGTATTCCGAATAATCGGTGAGCGTGGCATGTTCGAGCACGCCGGTGTACCAGAGATGGGTCACACCGAAATCCTTCAATGCGGCCAGCGCAGTGTCGTCGATGTCATTAAACTTCCCGCACCCGTTCTCCTCGATCGTCCCGTAGACCTTGTTGGTTGTGTTCTGATTGCCAAAGAGGCGTGTAAGTAGCTGGTATATAATGAATTTGTCCTTGTTGACGGCGGGCATTTTTTTGGGGGTTCTAAATGTTCTGGGAAAGCTTGCAGCGCGGCGTGGTGACACCGGATAGCCCGTATTTCGGCCCTGACGCAGCAAATTGCTAATTTTTACTATTTTGCAAGATATTAAATTTGAAATGATATGCCCTCAATACAAGCTTGCCTTTTTGATCTCGACGGGGTAATCGTTGACACCGCCCAATTCCATTACATCGCCTGGCGCGAAATGGCGCAGGACCTCGGTTTCGACCTTACGCGTGAAGAAAACGAACGCCTGAAAGGCATCAGCCGCATGGAATCACTCGAAATCGTGCTGTCGATCGGCGGAGTTACATTGTCCGACGAAGAGAAGCTTCGCAGAGCCACTGCCAAAAATGCGCGTTACCTGGAACTTTGCATGCAAATGACGCCAGACGATGCGTTACCCGGCGTGCGCCATTTTCTGGAAGAGTTGAAACGGAATGGTATCCCCAGCGGCCTCGGCTCGGCCAGCAAGAATGCAAAGGTCATTCTCGAAAGGATTGATATGCTGCATTATTTCGATACGATCGTCGATGGCAACCGTATCACCAAAGGCAAGCCGGATCCGCAGGTGTTTTTGATGGGTGCGGCCGATCTGAATGTGTCACCCGCGTATTGTGCGGTGTTCGAGGACGCCGTTGCGGGTATCGAATCCGCGAAAGCGGCCGGTATGCTCGCTGTGGGCGTGGGGGAAGCATCGGTACTGACCGAAGCCGATATCGTGATCGCCGGTTTTGAAAATTTTGGTTTGCCTCAATTGGAAAACATATGAAGAATTACATCACGCACGATGAATGGTGCATTGTAGAAGAAGGTTTTCACCCCGAACACAACGAAATTACGGAAAGCCTTATGAGCCTCGGCAATGGCCGGATGGGTCAGCGGGGTAATTTAGAAGAAGGGTATTCAGGCAAAACACTGCTCGGAAACTACGTCGCGGGCGTTTATTTTCCCGATAAAACCAGGGTAGGCTGGTGGAAGAACGGTTATCCCAACTATTTTGCCAAAGTACTCAATGCCTGCAACTGGACGGGCATCGAGATTCGCGTCGGTACAGAATTGCTCGATTTGAATACCTGCAAAATCGACGAATTCCGTCGTGTGCTCAATATGAAAGAAGGTGTGCTGGAACGTACCGCGACGGTGACGCTGTCGGGCGGAAGGAAGCTGCGCATTCATTCCAAACGCTTTTGCAGCATGGCCGACGACGAGGCCGGCGCCATTAGTTACAGCATGGTGCCGCTCAATTTTACCGATTATTTTAGTATTACTCCATTCCTCGACGGCCACATCCGCAACCGGGATTCCAACTATGATGAATCGTTCTGGAACGGCATCGCGCATGAGGCGTACGGGCAGGAAGGTTATCTCGTGCTCGAAACGAAAAGCAATCCTTACCAGGTGGAGCAGTTCCGCGTCGCGACTGGGATGAAGTTTGATGTAAAACGGAATGGTATGCCTGTAACCGGTACCGTTCAACTCGCTTCAAGGGAAAAATATGTGGCGGGTACCGTGCAGCTAGAAGTGCGGGAAGGACAGGAGGTTACTGTTTATAAATATGCCGTAAACCTCTCATCGGCCAACTACCCGCACGATGAACTCGTACCGAAAGCGAAAGCCTACGTTGCCCGCATTGCCGAAAAGGGATTCGATCGCATGTACGCGGAGCAAGTGCAGGTGTGGGCGGGCAAATGGGAGAAGAACGACATCACCATTGCCGGCGATGTGGCCGCCCAGCAGGGTATCCGGTTCAATATTTTCCATTTGGGACAAACTTATACCGGTGAGGACGAGCGTCTGAACATCGGGCCCAAAGGCTTTACCGGGGAGAAATATGGCGGTAGTACTTACTGGGACACCGAGGCCTATTGTATTCCGTTCTACCTTTCTACGGCGGACGAAAAAGTGGCGCGTAACCTGCTCATTTACCGTTACAAGCATTTGGAAAAAGCGATCGAGAATGCCGGAAAGTTGGGTTTCACCGACGGCGCCGCGCTTTATCCGATGGTGACGATGAACGGGGAGGAATGCCATAACGAATGGGAGATCACGTTTGAGGAAATTCACCGGAACGGCGCCATTGCGTATGCCATTTACGACTATACCCGCTACACAGGGGATGAAAGCTATGTCAAAGAATGGGGCCTGGAAGTGCTGATCGGGATTTCGAGGTTCTGGAAGCAGCGGATCAACTGGTCGGAGGATAAGGGACAGTATGTGATGCTGGGCGTAACCGGGCCGAACGAGTATGAAAACAATGTCAATAACAACTGGTATACCAACTACATCGCTTGCTGGACGCTGCGCTACACGCTGGAAGTCATCGATAAGCTATGGAAAGAAGATTCCCGCAAGCTGAATGAGCTGATTTTCAAAACCAACTTGCAACTTAACACGGAACTTGCGGACTGGAAGCACATCGTCGACAATATGCATTATCCGTTTGATGAAAACAGGCAGGTGTATTTGCAGCAGCAGGGTTTCCTGGATAAGGAACTGCTGACCGTCGCCGACATTGCCGACCAGCGCCCCATTAACCAGCGGTGGTCGTGGGACAGGATCCTACGGTCATGTTTTATCAAGCAGGCTGATGTTTTGCAGGGCCTTTATTTCTTCGAACATGAATTCGATGCCGCCACCATTCGCCGCAACTTCGAGTTCTATGAGCCGATGACCGTCCATGAATCGTCATTATCGCCGTGCGTCCATTCGATCCTCGCGGCGGGGTTAGGCTTGCGCGAAAAGGCGTATGAGATGTACTTGCGTACCGCCCGTCTGGATTTGGATGACTATAACAACGACACCGAGGACGGTCTGCATATTACTTCGATGGCCGGCACGTGGATGAGCATAGTAAAAGGCTTTGCCGGACAACGGGTGACTGACGGCCTGCTGTCGTTCAAACCCTACATTCCAGAGCAATGGAAAGAATATTCGTTCCGGATCGGTTTCAGGGGTATTTTGCTGAAAGTATCTGTCTCGAAACAGGCGGTCTTCATTGAAAACCTTTCGGAACGTGCTCTGACGGTTTTGGTTAACGATAAAAAGGTGTTTATCGACGCTCTGGCTTCCGTGCAACTTTAATCACCAGTAGTTTACTTAAAATGATGTTATTTATTTAAAAAATTATATTTTAACCGAAATTTATCAAACGGTCTAAGCAATAATTGTAATTTTCCCTGATTACTTGTAGGTTAGGGGCTTTTGAACCATTAAGCACCCCTATGGTACAGAAAATCCACCTACTTGTAATGACAGGTATGTTGCTGATGTTGACGGTGTTAGCGCCGCGGCAGGTCTCAGCGCAGGATTTTAGTGAGTGCCAAGGACTTGTCAAAGAACTTCTGCCTATTTTTAACAAGTCATTCGAAGAAAATAATCCTGCGTTATTGCGCGGCGAGGAATACCAACGCGGTGTGCGCAATTTGCAGGCCGCTTATGCTGCCTACCACAAGCAAGCCTTTCAACCCTCCGATTCCGTGCAGCGCATGAACAACGAGGCGGTGATCCTTGCGCTTTCCGGCAATTACCAAAAAGCATTACACATTATGGAAGCGCTGGATTTGGCCGAGCTCGATCCGCATCTGCATTATAACCGCGGCCTTTTTGCGATGCTATCGGGTAAATACGATGCGGCGCGTAAAGATTTCTTCGACGCTCCCGGCGGCACCGCGGCTACTGTGAATACTCTCGTCGCGCTCGGTAAGCAGAAACGATACAACGAGGCGGCAAGGTACGCCACCGATAATTCCGCGAAAAGCACAGGCGGTAAATGGAATTTCAACCTGGGCATGGTGCATAAGTACGGCGGCCGGATGGAAGAGGCGGTAGATGAGCTCACGGCGGCGATTCGCCAGAAGGACGAAATGGCTTACCGCCTGCAACGGGGCGATATCCTCATGCGCACGGGCAACGAGAAACGGGCGGTGAAGGATTTCGAGAAAGTAGCGCGTACACACCCGAAAGCGCAGATACGCTACGCGAACGCGCTGCTTTCACTCAATCAGTTCGGCATGGCGAAGGCCGTTTTTGAAAAGTACCTCGAAACCGACGACCGCACATTTCGCGGCGATGCCTATCTCGGAATGGCGCATGCGTGCTACGGTCTGCAACAGACCAGCGAAGCACAGCGGTACTACAAACTTGCATCGACTTTGAAACGCGAGACGCCTTCTTTACTGTCCGGCATCGCGAATACCCATCTTAGCAAGCATGAATATCAGACCGCATTCAGTCTTTTCGACAGGGCGATCAAGAAGGACTCGACCTATTTGCCTGCTTACCTGGGCCGCGCGGTGGCCCATTACGGGCAAAAGAAGTATGATCTCGCATTAAAGGACTTCAAGAAAGGGGAAAAGGCATTGAATGAGGACAACAAGTTCTTCGCAGACCTTTTTGTTACAAAAGCCTTTTCGGAATACTACCTGAAAAAGAGCGCTGAGGCGCAGGAGGACTTTCAGAAGGCGATTAAGCTCGATCCAATACGTTACGAGGCCCTGGCAGGATTAAGCAGCATCATGATCGACCAGAAACGGTTTTCTGACGCAGGCCAGTATCTGGCGAAAGCACTGCAGTATGAGCAGGGTTACGACCTGATGTGGAGCAACTATGGCAACTTGCTGCTGCATTTTGATATGTACAAAAAAGGTTATCAGGTATTTAAAAAGGCCATTTCACTAAACCGGTCGAATGTGAATGCACAAAACGGCTGGGGGATCGTGCTGCTGGAAAACGATCAGCTTGATAAATCGATGGCCTTATTCGATAGCCTTGTCCGCGAAAAGCCGGAGTTACCGTTCCTGCACAACAATCACGGGATTGTGCAGGCCTACATTGGTAACCGGCATTCTCAGAAACACCAGGTAAACGAAGCGAACGCCCGGTACGATGGCGCATTCGAAGACTTCAAACTTGCTATGGCGGCCGCACCTGGCCGAAAGTTCTATAATGTGAACCAGGGGAATGTGTACCGGTATATGGAACGATACGACGACGCGAAACTGAGCTACCAGACTTACCAGGACAAGAGTGCACTGAACAATACAGCCGTAATGTATGCGGGCCAGGAGCGGCTCAAAGATGCGAAGTACTATCTCGGTATCGCCATTCAGATCGACTCGCTGCACCGCGTTTTCCAGTACAATATGTCGGTGCTCATGAAAGGTAAGCAGAAGGAAATAATGCGGCTCGTTGCTTCTTCGGATGAAAACAGTCCCTTTTCCGATATCGGCATCAAATATAGTCGTGACGGTTTCGTGACCATCTATCTGTACGACTATGAATACGACGTACTAAGTTTCCCGGGACGCCACTATATGCCTTTGCCTGTGGCGGAGTATAAGGAAGATTATTTCATCCCCGAATATGATTTTAAGCTCGTTCCCTACGAGAAAAAGAAAATAGATACCGAGAGGAAGAAGCATGTGCGCTACCGCAGTCAGAAGGTGAAAATGCCGGGCCGTAAAGGTAGGTCAGGAACAAAATGTCCTGTGCTGTTTTAGAAGTTAACTGCGATTGAACAGTGCAAAAGGGCCGCTTTGAGCAATATTTTCTACGGACAACCAGGGTAAGTCCCCAATTGAGGCAAGTATTTCCACGATTTGTTGTGATGCCAGGCGCCGTAAAGCTCAGATTTCGTTTGCAGGTTTTGTGAAGATATTCTTGACTTCTACAAAGCTTATGGGTTTATCGAGGAAAAAGTCCGCGCCGTTCCTAAATGCTTCTTCTTTTAGGTTCGTCATGGCGCTCATCATCACCACTTTTGCACGTTTGCCCGGGTGTACGTCCCGTATTTGCCGGATTGCCTGTATACCCTTTCCGTCGGGTAAGTTGTTGTCTATGAATATCCAATCGGGACGCATGTCCCGGATACAATCAATGCCTTCCATCAATGAAGCCACCACCCTGACGTTGCCGTCGGGGGTTTTAATATTCAATTGCCTGACTAGAAAATTGCGCATCAACACTCCCAGATCCCGTTCATCTTCAATAATAACAATTTTCATAGCGCTGTGTGAGAAGTAAAAATTTCAGCCATTGGTAGCGGAGGTATTTTCGGGTAGTAAAAGCAATAATCCTGCCATCTACGGACCGCACGGGTCATTCTGATTGGTACAGGATTTGCGGCGGTTCTGGGTGAAACGAAATGATCCACATTAAAACAAGTGTGTTATGTCAACGAACAAAATCATTTTTGGGATAGTAACAGCAGCAGTGGCCGGTGCCGTTATCGGCTTATTGCTGGCACCGGAGGATAGTAAGAAAACAATCAAAAAATTGAAAAAGAAAACCAATGAGCTGGCGGGCGATCTGATAGCGGCATTGGAAAAAAGTAAGGCGAAAGCTGCCGATGCCGCCGACCAGTTGAAAAAGGAAGGGGAGGCATATGCAGACGTCGCCCGTGAACAGGTAGGAAACATTTGACCGGAATAGCTATGGAACCAAAGGGTGATCTGACAAAGTCGCAAAAGAAAAAGGGAACCGCTTCCCAGACGGTCGACTATTTCAAGGACCTGATGGCAGCCGGCCCCGACGGCATTGCAGGCCGGGGCGTGGAAGTGGGATTAGGCGCCTTGTTGGGAAGAACCGCATTAAGGCGGCTTCCTATGCCGTTCAATCTGCTCGCGCCGCTGCTGATCGAAAAAGTGATTATGAAGCATGGCGTGGAGCAAGGACGTGAATTGTTGCTCAAAGGCTTGTACTGGGTCAAGAGTGCGACCGACGAAAAACCTTTGCAGCCGGCATGACCGGGCCGCACCAGATAGGAGACCCTCCCCGGCGGAGGGTCTCGTCGTTTATAGAAGTGGGCAAGGGTTTTGCATTCTGTATTTTGTGGTTTTCGTATGTTAGGCCTCGTACCGACGGCAGTGTAATATCGGGGAAACGAAAACCGGAACCCATTTGAAGATACGATATCTTTTGATTTTCAGCCAGATGAAGCAGATGGTGAGCAGGTACTGCCGGATGTGCACCAGATATTCTGCCTTACTATTGCGAGACTTCAAAAGCTGGCTGGAGTGGCCGCGGAGGCGTTTTTGAATGGGGATTAGCTCTACATTCTGAATTATAATACTCAGTATGTGGAAATAACTACGCAATCTTCGGTAACGCACTTCTCTGTTGAGGCAAGATTGGATAAAGAGTCGTAAATTTAAAGCATCAAGAGAATGTAAATTTTACCCTTAGTTGCTATATGCAAAGACAGACGCAGACGCAGAGACAGACTTTAAAATACTCTCCCTTGCAAATTCAGATGCTGAATTTACTGCACCTGACTACAATGGAGCTTGAACAAAGAATTAAGGAAGAACTGGAAGAAAACCCTATACTGGAAGAGGGGAAGGAAGAGAGTACGTCGGAAGATGCGCCGGAAGAATTCGACGAATCGGATAATTCGTCGGGTAATGAAGATAATTCCGTCCAAGATTATTACGACTGGGACGAGTTTCGCGACGACGACATTCCGGACTATAAAACGTATGCAAACAACCAGTCGGCTGACAACGAATTATATACCCGCCCGATGGTGGAGGCCATCTCGTTCAGGGACGACCTCAAACAGCAGGTACACTTTCTGCAACTGGATGAACGCCAGCAATTAATCGCCGACTTCATCCTCGATTCGCTCGATGAGGACGGTTTTCTGAGGAGGGAAAGCGATGTGATTGCGGACGATATTTCATTTGCGAACAGCATGTTTATCGATACCGACGAAGTGAACACAATGCTGAAAATCATCCAACAGCTCGACCCACCCGGGATAGCGGCCAGCGATTTGCGGGAATGTCTGCTTATCCAGCTCAACCGCATGGAGAACCAGAACGAGACCTGGAAATGGGCTTGCAAGATTGTTACGGATGCTTTCGATGAGCTAGGTTCACGGAATTATGACAAAATCATGCGGATCACCGGGCTGGACGAAGAGTCCCTGAAAAAGGCTATTCAGCTGATTACCACGCTCAATCCGAAGCCGGCGTCGGGATTACGCAACGATTCCATTGTGAATGAAAGCATCAAGCCTGATTTCATGCTCTGGTACACCGAGGATGGGGAGATTGAAGTACAGCTAACCTGGGGAAATAGCCCTGCGTTGAAACTGAACAAGGTTTTTACCCAAATGGCGGAGCAGAAGCAGGATAAGGCTACCAACCAGTTCCTCAAAAACAAGATGAACTCGGCGAAATGGTTCATTGATGCCATCAAGCAGCGGGAGAATACGATGCTGAATACACTGAAAGCGATCGTGAAGTTGCAATACGATTATTTCCAAACTGGCGATATCAAGAAGCTCCGGCCGATGATCCTCAAAGACGTGGCCGAGATCATCGACATGGATATTTCTACCGTGTCCCGCGTCACGACCAACAAATATGTGCAGACGCCGTTCGGGATTGTGCTGCTGAAAGACCTTTTCACAGAAGGTGTTACAAATGAGGATGGTACGGAGGTTTCGAACCGGGAGATCCAGGAGGCTATCCGGGAGATTGTGAGTGAGGAGGATAAGCGCCACCCATATAATGACCAACAAATTACAGATATGCTTGCCGAAAAAGGCTATTCCGTTGCCAGAAGAACGGTGGCCAAGTACCGCGAGCAATTAAATATACCTACCGCGAGGTTGAGAGTTACTATTTAAAGCAAACAAGTTAAGCCCTGATACCCGGCATGAAAAAAATAGTTGTTGTTGATGATGAAGCGGATATTTGCTTCCTTTTGAAGCGTTTTTTGTCAAAAAATGATTTTATAGTAGAAACAGCCCAGAATGGCAAAGACGGGCTCGCATTGATAGAATCCATTTCGCCCGACCTCGTCATGACCGATTTCAGACTCGGAGATATTACCGGGACCGAATTGCTGACGACCATTAAGTCCAAAAGGCCCAATGTGCCCGTCCTGATCATTACCGGTTATTCGGATATTAAAGTGGCGGTGAATGTGATGAAGCTGGGCGCATACGACTACATCACCAAGCCACTGTTCCCCGACGAAATTTTGGTTACAGTAAAGAAGGCCATTGCCGACGCGGAGGCTTCCCAAAACGAGGAGCAGCAATATGTAGCCCCGGCGTCGTCCGACGGCAATGGCGAGTCAGCGAAACCCGCGCGCAAGAGTCAGCCACGGACAAGAGCGGGCTATGTGATGGGCAACAGCGATATTTCGGATAACCTTTTTCGCCAGGTGGATCTGGTGGCTCCAACGAATTTCAGCGTGATTATCTATGGCGAAAGCGGCTCCGGAAAGGAAGCTATTGCCCAGGAAATCCATAACCGGTCGAAACGTAAGGACATGCCGTTTGTGGCGATGGACTGCGGGGCCATTTCAAAGGAGCTGGCCGGCAGCGAGTTGTTTGGGCACGAAAAAGGCTCGTTTACAGGTGCATTACAGACCAAAATTGGTCATTTCGAGCTCGCGAACGGCGGTACGCTGTTCCTGGATGAGGTATCCAACCTGTCCTATGAAATACAGGTAGCACTGCTGCGTGTGGTGCAGGAGCGTAAAATGCGCCGCATTGGTGGTTCAAAAGAGATCGATCTGGACGTCCGTATTATCGTGGCGAGTAACGAGCGGCTGCTCGATTCGGCGCGTAACGGCAAGTTCCGGGAAGACCTTTACTACCGGTTCAATGAATTCACGATCGAAGTTCCCGCACTGCGGAACCGTAAAGATGATCTGATGCTTTTTGCCAGTGCATTCCTCGAAACAACCAATGTGGAGCTCGGTAAGAATGTCAAGGGGTTTTCGGAAGAAGTTAAAAATGATTTCCTGAACTACTCGTGGCCAGGGAACCTGCGTGAGCTCAAAAATGTGATCAAGCGTGCGACCCTGCTTTCGGATGGCGAACTGATCGAGGAAAAGGCGTTGCCGTTCGAGATTGTGAATTACAAACGCCTGAAAGACCTGGATGACGAGCCTGCCCCGGCGGCAAGTTCGGTGGCGGCATCACTGCTGTCCGATAATGTGGACGGCGATGACGCCAAGCCAAGCCTTAAAACCGTAGCCAATGAGGCGGAATACGACATGATCATGCAGGTGCTGCGGGACGTCAATTTCAATAAAAGCAAGGCGGCGCGTTTACTGAATATCGACCGGAAGACGCTTTATAACAAAATGAAACAATTCGACATCTGACAGCGGAACAGGAACTAGGGATGAATAGCAAACTGATCAGGGTATTGTTGGTGGATGACGACGAGGATGATTATTTCCTGACCCGTGAATATTTTCAGGATCTGGTCAACTGGAAATTCGATATCACCTGGTGTGCGACGTTCAAAGAGGCGGAAATCCAGATCAGAAATAACAAATTCGACCTTTACCTGTTCGATTACCTCCTCGGAGAAAATACGGGTATCGACCTGATCGAGCTCGCCTGCAATTTTGAATGCGAGGAGCCGATTATCCTGCTCACGGGTAAAGGTGATACGAAGATTGCCGTCGAAGCATTACGCCTTGGAGCGGCAGACTACCTGATCAAGAGCGAACTGGATGCCGAGAAACTGGAACGAAGTATCCGGTATGCATTGGAACGTACTTCGGTTTTGAAAGCGCTGCGCCATAGCGAACGGCGCTATCGCCGGGTGTTCGAAGAATCAAATGATTTCTTGTTTATCAGCGATCTTGAAGGTAATATCATTGATTTCAATGAAGCTGCGAGCATTCTCACCGGCTATTCGGGCGAGCAGTTGAGGGAGAAGAAAATTACTGAACTGGTAGATGATCCCCTGTTCGCAGCGCGCTGGAAAGACATTGCCGACCAGCCTATTCATGACCATGAAGTGCGCTTACTGAGCAAAGACGCCGATAAGAAGTACTGTCTGTTTTCCGCATCGGTGGAAGTGGATGACGACCATCCCTATATCCAGGGCCGGTTGCACGATATGACCGCCCGGAAGCAGTCGGAAAAGGAAAGACTGTTTTCTGAAAAAATGGCTGTGACCGGCAGGCTCGTGCGCATGCTCGCACATGAGGTACGTAACCCGCTCACGAACGTGAACCTTTCGGCCGAGCAGCTGGAAATGGAGCTCGCCGACGAGGATCACAAATTCTACACACAGATTATCAAGCGAAACTGCACGCGCATTAATGACCTCATTACCCAGTTGCTGCAGCCGTCCTCTTCGGAGGATATCGAACTGGTAGAAAGTTCGGTACATTCGGTGTTGAGCCAGGCCATCAGTGCCGCGCTCGACCGCGTACAGCTCAAGAGGATTCAGATCGTCAACGAGTTTGCTGATGAAGAGCTCGCATTACCGCTCGACCGGGTTTCGCTGCAAATGGCTTTCCTGAACCTCATTACCAATGCTATCGAGGCCATGGAAGAGGACCGGGGCATACTCCGGATCGCAACGAGAAACCATGGAGACCACATTCAGGTAATATTTGTCGACAATGGCTCGGGGATTAGCGAGGAGCATATGGACAAGATATTCGAACCCTATTTTACCGGAAAAAATAATGGAATGGGCATCGGGTTATCCACGACTATGAGCATTATCCATGCACACCACGGACGCATCGAAGTGCAGTCACAGCTGGGCGTGGGCACTACTTTTACCATCAGTTTCCAGACTGGCAAGTAATTGCTTTCAGCTTCATTAGTGGAGCATTTTCATGCAACGATCGGGCCTGAGCGCGCGTAAGGAGAGAAAAAAGGAGCACTTCTATGAAATCCATTTTTACGATCCTCTTCTTTGCCGCATTTCTCCAGACCCGGGCCCAGGATGCGGATTACTATCGCAAAAGCTACACGAGGCCTATTGGTGCCAAGCCCTATAATACCGAATCGTTTCTCAAGAAATTTGGCGATGTGAAGGTCCATGACCGCTGGTATGTGGGCGTGAGTGGTTTTGTACGGAACGATAAAAACACGATCGACAACGATTTTGACGAATTGATAGGTACCGAGTCACCGACGGTTTCGGCTTGGGGTGTGACCGCTGGGTGGGTTTTCAAAGAACAATGGAATGTAGAGCTGGAATACGATCGCTCGGCTATTCATAATGTGTTGATGATCTACGGAGATAATCCCCTGAAATATCAGATGGAAAACGATAAAAACAGCCTGATTGTACGCGGAAAAATGCGGCTGCTTTGGGGGAGACCTTGTGTTCGTAAATCGGCATTCTGGATCAGCGCAGGCGCGGGGCTGGTACCTAATTCGGGTAAATCAAAAGATTACATGGAATTCTCGGGCTACCGCGAAAAGGGACGCCGGCAGGGAGTGGACACCCTGTTCATGTCGAGTGACACACGCATTGCCAAATCCATGACAGGCCTTGTGGAAGCGTCGGCCGAGTATGTGATCAAGGTAGCGAAATCGATCGATATGTCGCTTTTTGCCCGTAAACAATGGGGGATGGGTAATTCTCTCACTACCGACCTGATATACAAAGTGAACGGCGTGGAAACGGAGCGTGCGCGGATTGAAGGCGATGGTTCCGGCTGGAACTTCGGGATTTCACTCCGCTATGTGTTCCACATCGGCTATGATTTCTCCAATCTGAACCAGGGTAGTGGGAAAATATGAGCAGGCCTCTGGCCGGTCGGATGGTCGAGACCGGCCAGAGGCCTGCAAATAGCGTGTTCGAACGTGGTCGTTCCAACGATCGTTATGCACTTCGACCGTCCGGCGGCCCGGTCTACTCAGGCTGAAAGATCATGTATATTTTGAAACCTTGATTTTCCGGTTGAAGAAGCCGTAAATGATCGGGAAAACTAATAGCGTGAGCACGGTGGCGGTGATCAATCCGCCGATTACCACGATTGCCAACGGTTTCTGGGTTTCGGAACCAATGCCTGTGGAAACTGCCGCGGGTAGCAAACCAATGGCCGCCATCAACGCCGTCATGATCACCGGCCTGATGCGCGATTTTACCCCTTCCCTGATCGCCTCGTCCAGCGTCATTCGTGCAGCAAGGTTTTTGTTGAATACGGAAATCAATATCACCCCGTTCTGAACGCAGAGGCCGAAAAGGGCTATAAAACCTACCCCCGCGGAGATACCGAAGTTCATATGCGTGACGTGCAGAGCGAGGATACCACCTATCAGTGCGAAGGGCACGTTGATCAGCACCAGCCCGGCATCTTTGGCATTGCTGAACATGATGAACAGCAAAATGAATATCCCTACCAGGCTGATCGGTACCACTTGCCCTAACCGCGCCGTAGCCCGTACCTGGTTTTCGAACTCACCCGACCAGCTTACGGAGTAACCCTTCGGCAAACTAGAAAGCAGAGGCTTCACCTTCGATTGCGCTTCGGCGATGGTACTGCCGAGGTCGCGCTCCCGGACGGAGAATTTTACGCCGATAAAGCGCTTATTGTTGTCACGATACACGAATGCGGGACCGGTAACGGTGCGGATCGTTGAGATCTCTTTCAAAGGAATTTTACCTCCTGTGAGCGTAGGTACCATCAGCTGCTGAATATCGTCGACCGTGCGGCGGTATTGCTGCTCATAGCGCAGACGAATGTCGAATTTCCGCTCACCTTCGTACAGAATAGACGCCGTTTTACCCCCAATCGCCATTTCGATCACGGCTTGCGCGTCGGCAATGCTTACGCCGTACTGCGCCATTTTGTGGTCGTGCAGGATCACGCTGATCTCCGGTTGGCCGATATTCCGCAGAATACCCACGTCTTTGATCCCCGGCACGTTCTTGATCGCTTCCAGTACCTGGTTAGCTTTGTTGTTCAAGGTTTCGAGGTCGTCGCCGTAAATTTTCACCGCATTACTGGCATTCATCCCTGCCACTGCTTCGGCCACGTTGTCGATAATCGGTTGCGAATAGTTGTAGTTAATGCCCTGGAACTGTTTCAACTTAGCGTCCATTTCCTCGATCAGGTCGTCCTGGCTGATCTTACGTTTCCATTCTTCTTTCGGTTTCAAATTCACCTGCATTTGCACATAATAGAAACCCGACGGATCGGTACCGTCATTGGAGCGGCCGGTTTGGGATAATACCCCATTCACTTCCGGGAATTCGTTCAGTTTGGCCCGAAGGGTGGTCACCATTTTGGTGGTTTCGGCCAGGGAGCTGCTCATCGGCATTTTGGCTTCCACCCACAAAGCGCCTTCGTTGAGCGTTGGCAGGAATTCGGTACCGAGGAATTTGGCGGAGAAGAGTGTGACGCCGAGGAATGCAAATGCGAAGATAACGCTCAGTTTTTTGCGCGCATAGCACCATTCAAAGCCCCTGGTCACTGTGTTGTCGAAAAAGCGGACGACCGGATTGCTCTTTTCACGCACATTCTTTTTCAGCAAAATTGAGCATAGCACCGGCACCAGCGTAAGCGTGTAAAGCAATGCCCCCAGCAATGCAAAACCAAGTGTGTAGGCCAGTGGCGTAAACATTTTGCCTTCCACTTTCTGAAAACTGAAAATGGGTATCAATGCGGTGATAATGATGAGCTTGGAGAAGAAAATGGCTTTCCCCAGCTCGCCGCCGGTGCGTTTGATAAGCCCGAGTTTCGATAGCTTGTTGAACCGGTCCATGCCGTTCCTGTGCGCCAGGTGATCAAGGGCCACGAATATTCCCTCTACCATGACCACGGCGCCGTCGATGATGATCCCGAAGTCGATCGCACCCATGGAAAGCAGGTTAGCCGACATGCCCTTCAATTTCAAACACATAAATGCGAATAGCAAAGCAAGCGGAATGATAATCGACACAATGACGGTCGTGCGCCAGTCGGCCATAAAAATGAACACGATCACGGTCACGAGCACGATCCCTTCCACGAGGTTATGCTTCACGGTGTGCGCACAGAACTCAATGAGGTTGTCGCGGTCGTAGAATGTGACCATTTTGACGTCGGGAGGAAGGATTTTGGTATTCAATTCTTCAATTTTTTCCTTCACCCGCGCCAGTACTTCGCTCGGGTTTTCGCCTTTTCTTTGAACCACAATCCCTTCCACAACGTCGTCATTGCCATCGAGTCCCACCTGACCCACGCGAGGCATGTCCGATTCCTTCACATCGGCCACATCCTTCACCAGGACTGGGTTATCCTTCACATATTCTACAATGATATTCTGAATGTCGGGAATGGAGTTCAGCAGCCCGATTCCGCGTACTACGTATGCCTGCCCATTCTTCTCAATCACGTCCCCGCCGACATTGATATTGCTTTTCGTAACAGCCTGGTACACCTCCAGCGGAGTAATGTTGTATTTTACGAGCTTGGTAGGATTTACCTGCACCTCGTAAATCTTGTCACGGCCGCCGAATGCCACCACGTCGGCCACGCCGGGCACGCTGCGGAGCTGGCGGTCGATCACCCATTTGTGGAGGGTAAGCAGTTCGCGGCTGTCGCGGTCCTTGCTTTGTAATGTGAACCTGAAAATCTCGCCGGTTGGGCCGTAAGGCGGCTGCACGTCGGGCTCCACGCCATCGGGCAGCGACACGGTGCGAAGCTGGTTGTTAACCTGCTGTCGTGCAAAAAAATCCTCGACGCCATCGTCGAAAATGATTTTGACAATGCTCAAACCGAACATGGTCGTGCTCCGCACATTGGTTTTTTGCTGTACGGAATTCATCGCAACTTCGATCGGTACCGTTACGAAACGCTCTATTTCCTCGGCACTGCGCCCGTTCCATTGCGTGACGATGATGATCTGCGTGTTGGTCACGTCCGGGAACGCTTCCAAAGGGGTGTTCTGGTAGCTGACAATGCCCGAAATGATGAGCAGGCCTGTCATGAAGAATATGAAGAACCGGTTCTTGAGCGAAAAGCCCACGATGCCTCGGATGAATTTGTTCATGAGTCAATGATTGAATGACTGAATGACTGAATGATTGAATGACTGAATGATTGAATGTGTGAATGACTGAATGATTGAATAAGTGAATGATCAAGGATACTAGCGATAGCTGAATGATTGAGCGAATAAAATCTAAGAATGAAAGATGTCCTCAGGCAAGCACATGTCCCTATTCAGCCATTCATTCATTCGGTCATTAAATCAATTATTCGGTCATTCAGTCATTCAATCATTCAAAATTCAATCATTCAACGCGTCATAAACCAGCAATTGATTTTTCGAAATAATCGCTTCGCCGGGCTTCAAACCATCGCGTACGTACGTCGTGTTCGCGAGGGAACGGTAGACGTCCACAGGGCGCGTTTCGATTTTGGTGCGGCTGTGGTAGACCATTACCCAGTTCTTGCTGCGGTCGAAAATGACCGCTTGCGATGGGATCGCCTGCATTTGCTCGCCTTCCTCGAAGTTGAGCGTGACGGTCGCGTGCATTTCCGGTTTGAGTTTGAAACCTACATTCTGCAACTGTATGCGGATTTTCATGGCCTTGGTATCAGGGTCCAGGACATTGTAGATCTTATCGACCTTCCCTTTGAATACCTCGTCCGAAAAGCTGATCGTGCGCACTTCCGCAGGCATACCCAGCTTCACACGCGGGATGTCGCTCTCATTCACATTGGCCATGACCCACACATCGGCGATCTGGCCGACTGTGAACAGGCTTTCGGAGTTATCCGAGCGGAGCTGCATGCCGCGGTTCACGTTTTTGTCGATAATGAAGCCATTGATCGGCGATTTTACCGTATAGTTGGTGGATTTACCTAAACCATAGATCGAGAAAACCTCTTTCATACGGTTCAGCTCTGCCTGTGCTTTATCCACGATCTGACGCGCAGAGATCACATCCCGTTCGGGTACCAATTTGCTTTCGAACAAATCCTCGGTCGAGGACAGGTTTTTCTGTGCGATGAGCAAATCCGATTGTGCCTGGATCATTTGCCGCTCGAAATCGGCCACTTCACCGGAACGGATCGTGGCCAGTTTCTGGCCTTTGCGGACATTATCGCCGAGCTCCACATCTACTTCATCCACATTGCCACCTACCAGCGGATACACTTTAATGACCTGATTTTCGTCAGGGACTACTTTACCCACCAGCGTGAGCTCGTTACGGACCGGCTCGGTGCGTACCGTGTCGATTTTAATGCGGCTCATCATCGTATCTGACAGCATAAATGCCTTCGATTCGTCGTTTTCGGTCTTCTTTTTTTCGCAGGAGGTCAGCCATACGCCCACAGCGGCCAGCACGACAACATACAGTGAATTTTTCATTGGGAAATGCATTAATGGCAATGCCGTGAATAAGTTATGTTCAGTTTGAATGGTTAGTTGAATAGCTCTTCGCCAACGACGTAGTTCAGCTCCTCGTAGACCTTGATGCGGTCGGCTTGGAGGCGGTTATATTCCTTGATGCTCTCGTTGTAGGTCTCGATGAAGTCGATGAATTCCAGCAGGGAGATGTTCCTTTTCTGAAAGTTGTCGTAGATACCGTTGCTCAGGAGCTGGAACTGGTCGGTGAACTGGCCTTCGACACTTTGGAAAGCCTTGTCGGCAATACCCACTTTTTGAACGGCGGCATCGACCTCGTTGCTTACCGCATTCTGTTTGGCATTTTCAGCGGTTTTATAGTAGCTGATGCTGCTTTTTGCTGCGCGGATATTACCCTGGTTTCGGTTAAAGAAGGGCAACGCAATGGACGCATTCACGCCGAAGTAGTTGTTCTGGTAATTGCTGGCCTGGTCGTATACGGCGCCTACCTGCACATCCGGTTTGGCCAAAGCTTTTTGTAATGTGTAATTCAATTCTGCCTGCTTCGTCTCCGATTGCGCCACTTTTAAATCCGCACGGCTTTGCAATGCCTTTTCTTTCAATGCAGCCACATTGTAGCGATCGAGGTGATAGCGCTGGATTTCGGTGCTGTCTACGAGCGATTTGACCGGCCGGTCGGTACTCAGCAAAGTGCGGAGATCGCGCTGGTTTTCCTGCAATTCAAAAAGGATATTGGCCCGCTCATTGGTCAACTCGAAGAGCAGCGCTTTGAGGCGTACCACTTCTTTAAGTGAGATATTCTTGCGGTTATATTCTTTGTCGAATGCATTGACGGTCGTGGTAAGCGTTCCGATCTGATTGTCGTACAGTGCGATCGTCCGTTCGAGGTAATACGATTCGAAGAAGATTTGCCGCAGCTCGAATTTCAATGTGCGGATGAGGTTGTAGAACTGAAATTCGGTTTTACGGGTCGACTCCATGTCCAGCGCCACCTGCTTGTTGCGCTTGCCCGCGCGTGTGATAAGCTGCTGGATCGTGAATGCTTTCTGGCCGTTCCTGCCCACGTCGAGCGCGCCGCGCGAAGGATTATAGGCACTGATTTCGACGCCGAAAGTGGGGTTGTTCCAAAGCTTATCCTGGATTTCGATCGACTTCGCAATGTCGATCTGGTACTTTTCGGCCAGGATTTCAAGATTGTTTTGCAAAAACAGGCTGTCGGCCTGCCGGATCGAGAGCCGCAGCGTATCTTGTGCGTGTAAGGCGGTTGTCAAGAGTACTAAGAGCCCGGTGAGGTAGGTTCGCATAATTTCCGTGTTAGAATGTGCGATATTCCGACACCGGTATTACACCAGCCTTAAAATAACCTTAGAAAAAAATTAGAATGACCGGCGCGTCAGATGTGGTGCAGCTGGACCTGAAATTCGCTGCCGTTGCCGATTTCGCTGGTTACGGAAATGGTGCCATGGTGCAACTCCACGATCCGCTGGCAAATGGAAAGCCCGATCCCGAATCCGGGAAGTTCAGTCGCATTGGACGACCTGAAAAACGGATTGAAAATATGCGGAAGGTCCTCTTCACTGATCCCTATGCCTCGGTCGCGGACTTTTACAATGCATGATTTATCGTCGGAGGAGATCAGTATCTGCGCGCTATGGTCGGACGAGTACTTGCAGGCATTGTCGAGCAGGTTAGTGAGCACTCTTTTGAGCAATTCCTCATTGCCTTCGATCACGGTTTGATTTTCATTCTCGGGAATGGTCTCGTAGTCGATTACCACATTGTAATCGGGGTGGGAAGAGAGCAACTCCTCTTTGGCCAGAAACGCGAGATCCTCGATATGGATATGCGTCATTTTCATGTTGCCCATATTCTCGTACGAGCGCGCGAGGAAAAGCAGGTTGTTGGTAATGCTGATCAGTCGCTCTGTATCCGAAAACAGGTTCGCAAAGACCTCTTCAATTTCAGGATTATCCTTGTTGAACCGCTGTCCGAGCTGGATTTCGGATTTCAAAGCCGCTAACGGCGTCCGGAGCTCATGAGAGGCGTGGGATACGAAGCTTTTTTGTTGCTCAAATGCCTTGTTGAGCCGGTAAAGTACTGTATTAAAGTTAATCGCAAGCTGAGCGATTTCATCCTTTCGGTTCCCCTCGTCGAGCTTTTGGGACAAATTCTGGGCCGTAATGAGCGATACCTGTGCATTGATCCGACTAATGGGTTTCAATGCATTGCCCGCAAAATAAATTCCCAGTCCGATCGTCACCGCGATTCCCGCCAGCAACCCCCAGCCCAGTGTGCTTCTCAGATTTTGCAGCTTGCTATGCCCGAAAGTATCGTAAGCCGACGCTAGTACTACCAGCGGTTCATCGCCTTCCTGGTAGAGCAGCCCGATCACCTCGTTCTCGCCCTGGTGAAACTCCATGTACTGTTTCTCGCGCACTTCATTCAGCAGCGATGTGTGGTAAGTAAGTAGCTTGTCGTCGACGCTGGAATAGATCAGCTCGTTTCTGGGATCGAAAATCAGCACTTTTTCGTCCAGCATTTCCGAAAGCGTGTTCTGGTCGATGGCTTTGAGCAGGTCCTTATCAATCCCTTTCACCTTCACGAGCAGACGGCAGGTCGTACGTGCGCGGCTGCGCAGGCGATCGTAAAATTCTTCCTGGCGGTAATGTTCCGAGACACTGTAAATGGCAATGGAAAACAACAGCAGCACCCCCGCTACCAGGAGCGTGAATTGGAGGGCGATGCGGTCTTTAATCTTCATGGGAGGTTATTCTTCTTTCATAATGTAACCCATGCCCGGTCGGGTGTGGATGAGCTTGGTAGGAAAGTCCTTGTCGACTTTTTTTCGCAAATAATTGATGTATACCTCCACGACATTAGTGCCGGGGTCGAAATTGAGGTGCCATACGTGTTCCGCCAGGTCCATTTTGGAGACTACGCGCCCGCGGTGCAGCAGGAAATATTCCAGCAATGCAAATTCCTTGGCTGTGAGGTCGATGATGTTGCCTCCCCGCTTCACCTGCTTGGTGCCGAGGTTCATTTCCAGGTCGGCGATGCGCAGAATTTTGTCGGAAGTTTCGGGATTCAAAAGGTCGGACACGCGTAATGCCGCATTCACCCTGGCGAGTAACTCCCTGAAGTCGAATGGTTTCACAATGTAATCGTCCGCGCCGCTGTTCAGACCTTCCACCTTATCCTCGATTTCCCCGAAAGCCGTCAGCATGATAATGGGCAGCGACGGTTTGTAGATCCTGATCTGCTGACAAACGTCGTAGCCCTTCATACCTGGCAGATTTACGTCCAGCAACACCAGGTCAAACTTCTTTTCTAGGGCCATTTGCTTGCCCGTAATGCCGTCATAAGCAATCTCCGCCTCGAAATTCTCGGCGGCCAGTCCGCGGAAAATATTCTGCGCGATCCTGCGGTCATCCTCAACGATCAGGATTTTTTTCATGTTTATTCCAAAAAAGGGAGAGGTCAAGTTACGAAAGTGCTGAAAAACGCCAAAAACAACCGGCAGATAATCTGAAGCCCTGAAATGTCAGGAAACGGCTTTTTCCACAATTTCCTTCACTTCCGGTTCGGCGGGCGACTGGAAAACGATGCCGTGATCGAGGGAATGCATAATCGCCTTGTTGCTGTGTGCGAAGTAGCAGGTATCGATACCTAAGTCCTGGATGTTTTTCAGCAATGCCGTGGCGTCGGGCTTAGCCCGCCGGCGCGTCTGGCGCATGTACACCGCGCGGATGCTTTGCGGGAACGTGCGGCAAATTTCTTCGTAAATCTCCGGGTCTTTCTGGGAATCGTCGCCCAGTAATATGAACTGCAATTCGGGGTAAAAATTGATGATATTGTGGATTTTCCGCAACTTGTGCTCATGGGATCCGCTGCCCGTCATCACAAAGTCGTCCAGGCCCGATTTGATTTTTTTTAGTTTTAAAACAGCTTTGGGCAGCCCATTGAGCTCCGCGAACCGGACAATCATGTCATACAAATTCCACTCACTGCTCGACACATAAAAGAAGATGTTGCTATCCTTATGCGGGTGCGTGCGGCTCGCGAACGAAAGCAGCTGGTAATGCTTCACCACGTCGTCGAAGGGCTTGCGCGCCTGCACGTTTTTGGATAGTAAAACAAATAACTTCTTGAAGGAACGGCGACTATGCGAGATCAGGAATGTGTCATCGATGTCAGAAATGATGCCGTAAGAGCTTTTGTAAGGCATGAAAAACTCCTCCGAGCTCTCGGCGTGGTACTTTTTGCCATTCATTTCGTCGTCCAGCGTTACACGGTAGGTATGCCAGCCGCCCGGCATTTCGGCATCAAGCGGCACCTGGAAGCGGAAATAGCCGTCGGCTTCGGCGGTCGTTTCAAAGGTCTTTTCTCCCAAATGCAGGATAATCTTCAAAAACGGAATAGTTTTAATGGAGAAGAGCTCGATGATGGTTTTGGCGTAGCGAAAGCCACGTCGGGTATATTTCCGGTCACCGGAAGGGTATTTTTTTACCACATGACCAAACACAACGAGTTCCTTTTTGTTGGCATAGCCACGGTATAATTTTAAGTCACAACGTTTCATAACTATCTTTATCCTCCACGACATCAGGTCCCTAATTTATCGAATATGTCTTCACAACCGAAAGTTTTGCTGGTAGTAAATCCCATTTCCGGGGACGTGAACAAGGACGTAATTTTTGAAAGGGTTATTGAAAAATCGGAAGCCGAGGGCTATGATTTGCGCATTTACACCACCACCGGCGACGACGATCAGCAGACCATCCGTGAAATGGTTGAAAATATCAGGCCGGAGCGTGTGCTGGTAGCAGGCGGCGACGGTACTATTTCCATGGTCGCTCAGGCACTACACGGTACCGATGCGATTCTATGCATTATCCCGGCCGGTTCTGCTAATGGCCTTTCCGTGGATTTCGGCCTATCCGGCTCCATTGATCAGGCGTTGGAAGTGGCATTCGGAGGTACAGTTTCTACGATAGATGCTGTATCAATTAATGGCGAAATCAGTCTGCATCTGGCAGATATCGGGTTAAATGCATTGCTGGTTAAAAACTATGAGGACAGCGACACTCGAGGCAAACTCGGCTACGCCCGGGAAATGCTGCGCACGCTGAGCGAGCACGAAAACTTCGATGTAAGAATTACAACCGGCGATGAAGTCCTTGAAACCGAAGCTTTGATCGTAATCATTGCCAATGCTAAGAAGTACGGCACAGGTGTGAGTATCAATCCGATAGGGGATATGTGCGACGGTTTTTTCGAGCTGGTGATTGCTAAAAAGCTGGATTTCATTGAAACCGCTAAAATCCTCGCCGGCAGCACCGACTTCAACCCTGAGATCATGAAAGTCATTTCCGTAGAAAAGGCGAAGATCGAATGCGTGCAGAAAGCAGCACATTTCCAGATCGACGGGGAATATAAGGGGCTTGTGAAAGATTTGGAAGCGGTGATATTGAAGGAGTATGTGAAAGTGGCTATTCCGGAAGGTTTGCGGGAAACGAACGTATAGCGACGAAAGCGCTGCCCGGAGAGGCTTCCAGTTTATAGGAATCACGAATACTACAAACCACATTTTGGTTCCGGAGGGGCCTCCTGTGAAACAATATAGGATACCCCGCTGGGGGTGCGAACATCTTCAACATCGTATTTTGCCAGAAACAGGATGGCCCTCCGGGCCAATTATGGGCGTATTGTAACAGTATTCTCTTCGCATGACATGCTTTTCTGACCAAACTGCATTCCTATGAAAATCGCATATACCATTCTTTTCAGCATTCTCGGTTTCACATCGGCCGTGCAGGCGGAACAAACCGAACTCTGCCAGGGCGCCTATTTTACCGAAGAACAAGGGAAGGAATTCCTCGAAAAACATGTCCCGACTTCCCGGGTAGAATGGGAAGCCCGCGCCGCGCAAATCCGCCAGCAGATCCGCAACGGCATGGATTTGCAGACATTGCCGGAAAAGCCGGGCTCGAAACCCATCATTCATTCCAAAAAGCAAATGGATGGCTATACCATCGAAAATGTCGCATTCGAAAGTATGCCCGGCATCTACGTAACGGGAAATTTATACAGACCATTGAAGCAGCAGAAATCCTACGCTGCCATCCTCGCGCCGCACGGGCATGGGGAGAACCCGCATGGGCGCTTCCGCGAGCAAACGCAGAAGCGCTGCGCCACGCTCGCACGTATGGGCGCGATCGTGTTCGTGTGGGACATGATTGGGCAGGGTGATGCCAGACAATGTGAGCACAAAATGGCCAAAGCACTGAAATTGCAGACGATCAACAGCATCCGCTCGCTGGATTTCCTGCTATCCCTTCCCGGCGTGGATCCGAATCGCGTGGCGTGCACGGGTGAATCGGGTGGGGGAACACAGACGTTCCTGCTCACGGCATTGGATAACCGTGTGAAGGTGTCAGTACCTGTGGTGATGGTTTCCGCCTATTTCTTCGGTGGCTGCGTGTGCGAAAGTGGTCTGCCTATCCACAAAAAGGGTGAATATCAAACCAATAATGTAGAAATAGCCGCATTAGCAGCCCCACGCCCGATGATCATGATCTCTGATGGCGGCGATTGGACGAAGAATACGCCGGAAGTAGAATATCCCTTCATGCAAAAAATCTATTCGCTTTATAACAAAAAAGATAACCTCGAAGCCGTGCATTTGGCCAATGAAAAACACGACTATGGTCCATCCAAGCGAAAAGCAATGTATGCGTTCATGGCCAAACATCTGAAACTCGATTTGAAAGCTGTGACGAATAAAGACGGCCAAATTGACGAGGAACCGGCCAAAGTACTCGAACAGAAAGACCTGGCCGTTTTCGACGCCAGCCATCCACGCCCGGCCAATGCGGTAATGGGCGACGAAGCGGTGCTTAAACTTCTGTAAGCATGATATTCGTCATCGTACTGGCTGCCATTGCGTTTATTGTTCTGAGTTCCACGGTATTGAAAATGCATCCACTCGTTGGGTTGCTGCTGGCGGCGCTGGGCGTCGGTGTTTTCGCAGGCTTGCCAATTGATAAACTGGCTGAGACGATTGGTAAAGGCTTTGGAGAACTAATGTCCAAAATAGGATTGATGGTGATCCTCGGCTGCGTGATAGGCGCCATTCTCGACAAATCCGGTGCGGCCATTAAAGTGGCGGATGTGATTTTGAAATTGTTCGGAGAAAAGCGGCCCGCATTTGCGATGTCGGTGATTGGCGGGATCGTAGGCATACCGGTTTTTTGCGACTCGGGGTTTATTATTTTGCATAAACTTAATCAGATCGTCGCGAAGAGAACCGGTAAGCCGCTTGCAACTATTGCATTATCACTCTCCGGCGGGCTTTTTGCGACGCATACATTAGTCCCGCCAACGCCCGGTCCATTGTCCGCCGCCGGTAATCTCGGCATTCCGGATTCTATCGGACTAGTCATTATCATTGGACTCACTGTGTCCATTCCCAGTCTGTTCTTATCCACCTGGTTTGCCGGGAAATACGCTAAAAATGTAAAACTGATTGAAGACGCAGCCGTGGAAGAGCCGCAAATGATCCAGGAGCAGCTGCTACCTCCCGCGTGGAAGGCATTTACGCCCATTGTGCTGCCGATATTACTCATTACCCTGGCCTCGTTTGCCAAAATCCTGCATTTCCCGGAAGAATTTACGCGCTGGCTGAGCTTTCTCGGCAGCCCGCTGGTTTCGTTCCTGCTGGCGATATTTTTCAGCTATTCGCTGTTTCCCGAAAATGCCTCACAACGCATGATGGCTTGCTTCAAAAGTGGTATCGAGCATTGCGGCACCACGCTCGTGCTTGTGGGCGCGGGAGGTGCATTCGGTGCGATTTTGAAGGAAACTTCTTTGAAGGATATGGTGAGCGAATGGCTGTTGCACAATGAAATGTCGGGAGGGTACCTGTTGGTGATCGCCTTTCTGATCGCCGTTTTTTTCAAAACTGCCCAGGGCTCGACGACCTCAGCCATGGTACTTACCACGAGCATCCTGGCGCCATTACTGGCATCGCTCGGTTTTGTAGCGCCCGTTCAAATAACATTGGTCGTAATGGCCGTCGGCAGCGGCGCGATGGTCGTTTCGCATACAAACGATGCCTGGTTCTGGGTCGTATCGCAGTTTACCGGCATTTCGGCTAAGGATACCTACCGTACGCATACGATTCTGACAGGCTTGCAGGGCGTTGCGAGTTTTGCGGTGACAATGGTTTTGTATTTCCTTATCGGGTAGGGGAGGCGTCAGATATTGCCAGGCGGTCAGGTATTGTCAGATATTGTTTTTCTTTCGACGTTGACAACTCTGCCCGTGCTCTGTATTACAAATCTTGCGGTGCTCTGCACCTTGGGGCGATTAATTAACGATTGTTAGTTCTACAAATCTTACGGTGCTCTGCACCTTGGCGCTTCCATATACCTCATTCGGTCAGCTACAAATACTACGCTGTGCTACACCTTTCGATTTAATTAGCAAAGGGCGGAGTGCGTCGCAATATTTGCAAGATTGGACGTGGTATATTAAAGCGTAAACGTAAAGGTGCAGCGCACCGTAAGATTTGTAGGTTTGTAGATAAGCATGGAAAGGTTTGTCGGAACATACCCCGCATTACAAATCTTGCGGTGCTGCGCCTTTCAATTTAATTAGCAAAGGCCAGAATGCCGCAATATTTGCAAGATTGGGCGTGGTATATTAAAGCGTAGACGTAAAGGTGCAGCGCACCGTAAGATTTGTAGATTTGTAGATAAGCATGGAAAGGTTTGTACGGAACGTACCCGCATATTTCCATAGTTGACCAGGCAGATAAAACGAATGTCACCCTGAGCGCAGCCGAAGGGTATTTGCATCACGCATTTACCCATCGATGGCGCTCAGGGTGACATTAACGTTTTAATATTACGTCAGCCCTGAGGCAGTTTCTTAAACGCCCAGCTCAGCCAACACCTCAGAAACCTTAGCAGCAGCTTCTTTGAATTCGATCGCTGAATATACTTTCAGACCGGATTCGTTGATGATGCGTGCGCCTTCTTCTGCGTTGGTTCCTTGCAGACGAACGATGATAGGCACAGGGATTTCGCCGATGGCTTTGTAAGCCTCAACCACACCCGCAGCAACACGGTCGCAGCGAACGATACCGCCGAAGATGTTGATCAGGATCGCTTTTACGTTCGGGTCTTTGAGGATGATACGGAAACCTGCTTCTACGGTACGTGCGTTTGCGCCGCCGCCTACGTCGAGGAAGTTGGCAGGCTCACCGCCCGAAAGTTTAATCAAGTCCATGGTGGCCATTGCAAGACCGGCTCCGTTTACCATACAGCCTACGTTTCCGTCCAGTTTCACGTAGTTCAGGTTGTTGGCACCGGCTTCTACTTCCAAAGGATCTTCTTCGTTGGTGTCGCGCATTTCGGCCAGTTCAGGGTGACGGTACAATGCATTGTCGTCCAGATCCACCTTGGCATCTACGGCGAGGATTTTGTTATCGGATGTTTTCAAAACCGGGTTGATTTCGAACATCGACGAGTCGCTTTCCACGTAAGCTTTGTATAATGCGGAAATGAATTTCACCATTTCTTTGAATGCATCACCTTCCAGACCCAGGGCAAATGCCACTTTACGTGCCTGGAACGGCTGCAATCCAACCTTAGGATCGATCCATTCTTTGATGATTTTCTCAGGGGTGTGTTCTGCCACTTCTTCGATGTCCATACCGCCTTCGGTGCTGGCCATGATCACGTTGCAGTTTCTGCCGCGATCCAACAGGATCGACAGGTAATATTCTTTCGGCTCGGTAGGGCCTGGGTAGTATACGTCTTCTGCAATCAGGACTTTGTTTACTCGCTTGCCTTCTGCACCGGTTTGGTGCGTTACCAATACTTTACCCAGGATGTTGTTGGAGATGGTCCTGACATCTTCAACCGACTTAGCCAACGCCACACCGCGCTGCTCGCTGCCGACGATACGGCCTTTGCCACGGCCACCTGCGTGGATCTGGGATTTTACAACATACCACTTGGTGCCTGTCTGCTGGCTGAGCTCACGTGCAACTTCTACCGCCTTATCCGGAGTGTCGGCTACGAGGCCTTCCTGAATACGCACACCGTATTTTTTAAGAACGCTTTTGCCTTGATATTCGTGAATATTCATGAGTATAAAAGTAAATTGGTATTTTCACGGCAAATTAAGGAATTAATCAAAACGGGCGAGTTTTCGGCGCAATTATCTTTTCAATATGGAGCTACTTCGGGCGAGCGGGATCAGACGTACTTACGGTTCATTGCAGGTTTTAAAAGGCATTGATCTGGAAGTGAAAAAAGGAGAGGTAGTAGCCATTGTCGGGCCGTCGGGTGCAGGCAAAAGCACCTTCCTTCACATCCTCGGAACGCTCGACCGGCCGGAACATGGCGAAGTGTTTATTGAAGGTATTAACGTGTTTACACAGAAGGATAAAGAGCTCGCGCGCTTCCGCAACGAGAAGATCGGTTTCATTTTCCAATTCCATAACCTGCTTGCGGAATTCACGGCTTTGGAAAACGTTTGTATGCCGGGTTATATCAATGGTAATGTCAATGAAAAGGACATTCAGGCCCGCGCGAAAGAGTTGCTGGAACTGCTGGGCCTTGGCGGACGGATGGACCATTTGCCTTCCCAGCTCTCCGGAGGTGAACAGCAGCGCGTGGCCGTCGCCCGTGCATTGTTGAACCGGCCGGCCATTGTGCTAGCGGACGAGCCAAGCGGTAACCTCGATTCGCATAATGCATTGGATTTGCATCAGTTGTTTTTCAAACTGCGGGACGAAACGGGGCAGACTTTTGTCATTGTGACGCACAACGAAGAGCTGGCCGAAATGGCGGATAGGAGATTGGTCATGCAGGACGGGTTAATGGTCCAGCATTTGGCATAAATCATTTCAATACCACAAAAAACCGGCTGCCAGTTACCTGACAGCCGGTTTTTATATGTTCCGAAGAAACGGAGGTCGATTACATCATGCCGCCCATTCCGCCGCCGTGGCTGTGGCCACCTGCTGCAGGAGCTTCTTCTGGTTCGTCGGCGATAACGCATTCTGTTGTCAACAACAGACCAGCGATAGATGCTGCGTTTTCGAGTGCCAGACGAGATACTTTCTTAGGATCGATGATACCAGCTTCCAAAAGATCCTGGTAGGTGTTGTCTTTCGCGTTGTAACCGAAAGCACCTGAACCATCTTTCACTTTGTTGATCACAACTGAAGGCTCGCCACCCGCGTTAGAAACGATCGTACGCAATGGAGCTTCAAGCGCCGTGCGGATGATGTTAATACCGGTTGTTTCATCTTCGTTTGAACCTTTCAGATTGTCAAGAGAAGCAGTTGCGCGGATGAACGCTACACCACCACCTGCAACGATACCTTCTTCCACCGCAGCGCGTGTTGCGTGAAGGGCGTCATCAACGCGGTCTTTTTTCTCTTTCATTTCAACCTCGGTAGCAGCACCGATGTAAAGGATAGCTACGCCGCCAGACAATTTGGCGAGACGCTCCTGAAGTTTTTCGCGATCGTAGTCAGATGTAGTGTTTTCGATCTGCGCTTTGATTTGGTTAACACGTGCCTGGATGTCTTCAGATGCGCCGCTTCCGTTAACCAAAGTGGTGTTGTCTTTGTCGATAATCGCTTTTTCGCAAGTACCGAGGTAATCCAAAGTAGCGTTTTCCAGTTTGAAACCACGCTCTTCGCTGATAACGGTACCGCCGGTAATGATAGCGATATCTTCCAGCATTGCCTTACGACGGTCACCGAAACCAGGAGCTTTAACAGCTGCTACTTTCAATGCACCACGGATTTTGTTTACTACCAATGTAGCCAGTGCTTCTCCATCAACGTCTTCTGCAAGGATTAGCAAAGGACGGCCGGTTTGTGCAACTGCTTCCAACACAGGAAGAAGTTCTTTCATAGAAGAAACTTTCTTCTCAGAGATCAGGATGAACGGACGTTCCAGTTCAGCTTCCATTTTCTCGGTGTTGGTTACGAAGTATGGAGACAGGTAACCACGGTCGAACTGCATACCTTCCACAGTTTTAACTTCTGTTTCAGTTCCGCGAGCCTCTTCAACGGTGATAACGCCTTCTTTACCTACTTTTTCCATCGCTTCGGCGATCATGTTACCGATCTCCTCGTCATGGTTGGCAGAGATAGTTGCAACCTGAGCGATTTCTTTGGAAGTAGAGATGTTTTTCTTTTGGCCTTCCAGATCTTTCACGATAGTAGCAACGGCTTTGTCGATACCACGTTTCAAATCCATTGGGTTAGCGCCAGCAGCTACGTTTTTCACACCGATCGAGTAGATCGCCTGTGCCAATACGGTAGCAGTAGTAGTACCATCACCCGCTGAATCAGCAGTTTTCGATGCTACTTCTTTCACCAGCTGAGCTCCCATGTTTTCGATAGGATCTTTCAGGTCGATTTCTTTGGCAACAGTAACACCATCCTTTGTGATGCTTGGAGAACCGAACTTCTTGTCGATCACCACGTTACGGCCACGTGGGCCCAATGTAACCTTAACGGCGTCAGCCAGGGTGTCCACACCGCGCTTTACTTTATCGCGTGCTTCTGTGTCAAAAAATATTTTCTTAGACATAATTGTTAATAATTTGAACTTTAAGAGAAACTATTGAATCTGAGTGTTTTAGATTAACCTACGATGGCGTAGATATCCGACTCGCGCATAATCAGGACGTCTTTTCCTTCATATGCCAATTCAGTGCCTGAATACTTACCGTACAAAACGGTATCTCCAACTTTTACTGTAAGCGGCTCGTCTTTTTTACCGGGGCCTACTGCCAGTACGGTACCACGCTGCGGCTTTTCTTTTGCAGTATCAGGGATAATGATACCAAATGCTGTTTTTTCTTCGGCTGGGGCAGGTTCGATCAGAACGCGGTCAGCTAGCGGTTGTACATTCACTTGTATTTCTGCTAAAGTTGACATAAATATTAAACGTTTATTTTAATTGTCAGTAATGATTAGACTCCATCCCGGATAGCACAATCTATGCCAGGTGTCCCTGCTCTGACATTTTTTCCGGGTAGTGTGACAAATTTGTACTCCTGGGTGGCGTTATAGTACTATAATGTCATTTGTGTGTCAGAAATGCTGAAATCTTGCTTTCAGCGAGGGAATTCACTAAATTTTATCGACACCAAATTGAAAAACCCTATGTCAGAACTTGATAAAAACTGGCTTACCGAAGGAATTTTTGATTTTGAATACAAGAAATATGTGCTGATGGCGTACTTCCAGCACGTTCGGGACCAGTTCACACACAACCGGTTGCATCCTTGTCTGCCAGAATTGAAGCTGCACCTTGACACTTGTGTCAGCATCCAGAATAATAAAAGCAGGATCAGGACCAGTTTACCCAAAAATCTGACAGGTATCGACGTCAAGACCTGGCAGTTGCAGTACGAGGAGACGCACCAGGACGATTCATTCATGTCCGACCTGAATTATATCCTCGATTTCGCCATTCCGCGTTTTTCCAAATCCATTGAAGAGGGCTCGGAACGCTTTTCAGAAGTCGAAGAGAATGTGAAAGTTTCGCCCGTAGGCATTGTGCCACTGCACTTGCAGGAAGGTTACCTGCTGTTTTTGCATACGTTTCAGCCGCTGGTGAGTATTTTTCAGTATCAGCTCGCATTGTACAATGCATTGAAGGAGCGTTACCTGAAAACTGTCTACGTCGACACCGTCCGCATTGGCATCGGAAACACGGTCTCTCAGATTAAGGTCGACCTTACGAAAAGGAATCGGGAGATGCCGAACCCGGCGACGTACGTAGTGGAATCCAAATACGACTATCCTTTGCAGGAAACGCTGTTGCCAGTGGCGGAGCGGCTGATGCTGCGGGAGATTAATGTTGCTTAAATGTGCCTTTAAACAAGGGAGCAAAAAAAATCCTGCGATGTTCGTCGCAGGATTTTCTTTTCAGGCCATGCCCGCTTATTTCTTAGCAGTGTCGGCAGGTGTAGCAGCTGGTGTTTTAGTGCCGGCAGGAACAGCCTCGCCTGCCGCGGGTGCGGCGCCTTCCGTTGCAGCGGGTGCCGGAGCGATTTTACCGCCTGGTACTACTGCATTCTGAGCTCTTTCCACGTTCACACTGTTGATACCGGCGCCGGCGTTAGAACCGCCCACCATAATATAAGAAGCCAGTGAAATGATGATCACCGCGCTTGCCAGACCCCACGTGATTTGTTCGAGTAGATCGGTAGTTTTTTTAACACCAAACATTTGGGTAGTTCCTGCGCCGCTAAATTCGCTTGAAAGCCCTCCACCTTTTGAATTTTGGACCAAAACGACCAAAATCAACAATACTGCAACAATGGCAACCAGAATAATTAAACCCAAATACATGTTTTAAAGAATTTTGAATGACTGAATTTTGAATGACTGAATGTGTGTGAATGTGCAATCAATGAACTACTACCTGACCTAATGACTTCCTGACCTAATGACTTTGAACTCACTAAGACCGGGCGTATAATTCACTCAATTTTTTCGCAAAGTAATTCCTTTTTTCCGGTTTTTTCAAAATCAATTTTTGATAGACATCTATTGCCCTTTCAATTTTGCCCTGCCGGATGAGGATGTTGGCAAACGCTTCGGTTTCAATGCTTCCTTCTGTTCCACCGGCTAACCGGCTGCTGAGATCTATATTGATAGGTTCCAGATTGTTGTCCTGGCGGGTAATGCGCGGATTCTTTTTCATGAAACCCTGGATGATCTGCTGCTGGCGGCGCTGCTCTTCGGTGCGCTGCAATTCGGCAGAAGCCTGCTGCTCAACAGTACTAATTAAAATGTCGTCGCTATCGAGTGGTTCGGGCGTTACCTGGGGTTCAAGAATGTCGTCAACGTCCACAGTAGCGTCATAGCGCTCATTGTCGCTCTCCACGAGTTGCTGCAAGGCCACGCGGCTGAGTGCGTAGGCGGCGGCGCGGGGGCGGGTTTCTTCCAGCTTTTCGGTACCGGCGAGGCTCGATGCCTTGGCGAGCATCGAGTAGGGGATCTGGCAATACGGAAATGCCTTGATCGTGGCTTCCAGCTGCGGGATCACATCTGCCGTAATCAAGCCTGGGTTTTTCACCAGTTGATCAAATGTTTCCTTATCGATGAGCGCCATATTCCGGGTTGTATTGAAAAAATTGAGTTGTTGAAATTGAAAGTTGCGGCAAGGCTTTTCCTACCAGTCGGCTGCCGATTTATTAAAGATCTGCTGCACAAGGTTTTCACGAATGGTCGGCAGTAATCGCGCTTCGTTTTGATTAAGTGTCTGATCCTGAGGAAAATCTGCATAATACGTAAACGACTGATCAAAGTTCTTGGTCTCGTCCTTCGCGTTGGTATAACGCACTTGCACAGTCACGTTTAGCCGGTTCAGGCCTGCCTGGTCATTTGCTGTCGGTGCCGCGGGAGTCACGTCATAGCCGGTAATGGAACCTTCCAGTACCAGGTCGCCGCCGCCAGGTTGGCTTATGAGGCTGGTGTTTCTCTGGAAATATTCTTTCAAATCTTCCGTCAGTCGCTGTGGCAAATCGCTAGGTCCACCGGCGGTCCCCATGGTGAAGTTCAACACGCTGAATGTCTTGATGTCGGGAGAAAGATTGGTCCCTGTAAATGAATACACCCCACATCCAGACATGAAAACCGGGCAAATCATAAAGACCAGAGCCCATATCTTAACTTTATTCTTCAATGTCGTATTGTTTGATCTTCCTGTATAACGTACGCTCGGAAATGCCCAATGCGTTAGCTGCGTATTTTCGCTTGTTATTGTTTTTGCGAAGCGCCTTGATGATCATTTCTTTCTCCTTGTCTTCCAGAGAGAGCGATTCTTCCTCGGCGGTGACGTGCATCACGTCCTCGATCTCGTCGCGCTCGTCGGAGTAGCGGTCGAGGTCCACCGTGCGTGAAGGCGGCGGCGATAGCAGGCGGGCCGGTTCGATGGTGGGCGTGGTGATAATGGGGTCGGTATTGTTCAGGGAACTGAACAGCTCCTGATGGTCTTTCAGGATTTCACCGCCATATTTTTCATTTTCAAGCACATTTCTGACGAGCTTTTTCAGTTCCGTCATGTCACGCCGCATATCGAAAAGTACTTTGTATAGAAGTTCTCTTTCCGAAAACGATGTGCCATCACCATCGCCGGAACGCAGCGGAACCAGTGCCTTGCGGCTCGACGGCTGCACGGGGTTCAGATAGTGGTTAAGTGTTTCAATGCTGATCGGCAGCTCTTTATCGGTCTCCAGAATCGTAATCTGCTCCGCGATGTTTTTCAACTGGCGGATGTTCCCGGGGAAGGTATATTGAAGCAGAAGGTCACGTGCTTGGTTATCGAGTCTTACAGGTTTGGTACGGTATCGCTCGGAGAAGTCATTGGTAAACTTCCTGAAAAGCAACAGAATATCCTCGCCCCGGTCACGTAAAGGCGGTACGTAAATGGGGACCGTGTTCAAACGGTAATATAAATCTTCCCGGAATTTCCCATTGTTGACTGCATCGAGCAAATTGACATTGGTGGCCGCAACTACACGGACATTTGTCTTCAAAACTTTGGACGAGCCTACGCGGATGTATTCTCCGTTTTCCAAGACACGAAGTAGTCTTGCCTGTGTGCCAAGCGGCATTTCGCCTACTTCATCAAGGAAAATCGTCCCGCTGTTGGTCGTTTCAAAATATCCTTTTCTGGCATCCAATGCGCCGGTAAATGCGCCTTTTTCATGCCCGAACAGTTCTGAATCGATCGTTCCTTCGGGGATTGCGCCGCAGTTGATGGCGATAAACGGCCCATGCTTGCGTGCGCTGAGGCTATGGATGATTTTGGAAAATGATTCTTTTCCGCTGCCGCTTTCACCGGTGATCAAAACCGTGAGGTCCGTCGCTGCGACCTGCACGGCCACATTGATCGCGTGGTTCAGCCCCGACGAGTTGCCGATGATCCCAAAGCGGTTCTTTATTGCTTGTATTTCCGATGAATCCATGAAGTATCTGACGGCTTCCGGCAGCCGGAAGCCTTAGTTAAAGGTCAAAACGGTCTCAAAGAATAAGTCGGGCCATTATCCCAATACGGGCTCGGGCTGCAACACACGTCCCAGAAGGGTGGCGGCGGTGCATTCGGTGATCAGCACGTTGACATATTGGCCCTTTTCAAAGTTTTCGCGAGGGAATACCACCATTTTATTCTGGTCGTTCCGACCGCTGAGGTCGTTCTCCGATTTTTTAGAAGGACCTTCGATCAGCACGCGCTGTACGGTACCTACCAGCCGCTGGTTGCGTTCCAATGAGATAGCGCGCTGCACTTCGATGATTTCTGAAAGCCTTCTTTTCTTGACATCCTCGGGGATATCGTCCTTGAATTTTTTCGCCGCCAATGTTCCCGGTCGTTCCGAATAGGCAAACATATAGCCGAAGTCGAAGTTGGCGTAAGTCAGTAGTGAAAGTGAATCCTGGTGCTCTTCTTCGGTTTCGGTGCAGAAACCTGCGATCATATCGTGCGAAATCCCGCAATCATCACCGAGAATGTGGCGGATAGCGTCAATGCGCTCCATGTACCATTCGCGGGTATAGGTGCGGTTCATCAGTTCCAGCACGCGCGTATTCCCGCTCTGCGCAGGCAGGTGAATGTATTTGCAGATGTTGTCATACTTTTTCATGGTATACAACACCTCATCGGTAATGTCTTTCGGATGCGATGTGCTGAAACGGATGCGGAGTTCAGGGCTTACCTTGGCTACCATTTCGAGCAGGTTTGCGAAGTTGACGACCATTTCACCGGAAATTTCACCTTCAGTATTCACCTCGGGTTTCCATTTGTAGCTGTCGACATTCTGTCCGAGCAGCGTTACCTCGCGGTAGCCGTCGCGGAACAGGCCTTCTGCCTCCTTCACGATCGAGTACGGGTCACGGCTGCGCTCGCGTCCGCGTGTGAAAGGCACGACGCAGAAGCTGCACATATTGTCGCAGCCGCGCATGATCGAAATGAATGCGGTTACACCATTGGAATTCAGTCGTATAGGCGATATGTCAGCGTAAGTCTCTTCTCTCGAAAGGAATACATTGACGCCTTTTTGGCCGGTTTCTGCTTCATCCACCAGTCGGGGTAAATCGCGGTATGCATCCGGCCCGGTTACGATATCGACCATTTTTTCCTCTTCCAGGAATTTGGTTTTAAGGCGTTCGGCCATACAGCCTAATACGCCGATCAGCATGCCGGGCTTATTCTTCTTGATAAAATTGAGCTGTTTCAGGCGATTCCGCACCTTTTGTTCTGCATTGTCGCGGATGGCGCAGGTGTTGAGAAAAATCAGGTCCGCATCATTTACATCCGAAGTTGTTGCGAAACCTGCGTCACGCATGACCGAAGCCACGATTTCACTGTCCGAGAAGTTCATCTGGCAGCCGTAGCTTTCAATAAATAGTCTTTTCTTTCCTGAAAGCGGTTCGTTTTCCGAAACCCGCACTGTTTCACAGGCTTCCTTGTCCGCCTCTGTCAATATTTTTAGTGAATCTGCAATTCTATGCTCCATGAGAAGGAAATTCTTAAACGCTCAAACCACAAATATAGGAAAATTTGGAAGAAAACTGACAAACTGTCATACGTCCGCAATGGCCAGAGCTTGATCAGAACGGGTAGCCTACGCCGAGATTGATATTCAGTGAATTGGCCTCTGTGCGCCTGAAAAGGCGTTTAAATTTCAGGTCATCCAGCACGAAGCGTTCTCCGCGGTCCTGCGACGGATCATAGACTTTCACCCCGAAATCGAAGCGGAGAATGAAAAATGATAGGTCATAGCGGATCCCGAACCCGGTCCCCACTGCGATCTCACGCAGAAGTTTATCGGCTTTGAACTTCTGATCGTCGCTGGTGGCATTGCTGCCCAGCCTCCATACGTTCCCAGCGTCTATGAACAATGCATAATTGATATCACCCAGGAATTTGGCCAGAAATCCCCGCCATTCGAGGTTGCCTTCCAACAGGAACTCGCCAGGGGATTCGATCGACAAGTTATTATATGTAACCGGCTTGGCTGAACCTGGCCCGAGCCTCCTCGGCAACCACGCGCGGACGCTGTTGGAACCGCCCGCGAAGAAATATTTCTCATATGGGGGGACTTTATAATCGCCATAGCTGTAAATAGCGCCCGTATTCACCCGGGCAACAAATGCAGATTTTCTTCCGGCGGGCCAGTAACGACGATAGTCGGCATTCCAACGGATGTATTTATAAAATTGAAGACTGTCGCCAAATACGTTTTTGATCACATCGCGCTGCCGGGGCAGGAAGTTCAGCGTCGTGCCCCCCGATTCTACTGCAATCCGAAAGTAATGGGCCTTCTTTTGCGGTCCCATGAGCGTGTTCGTGTTGTAGACAAAATTGGCATTTAAATCAGATACGAATGCAGATTTGAAACTGTAAATAAGGTTGTTACCTCGGAGCTGCAGCGTGTCCAGAAGAATGCGGAAGTCGTCGCGGAGATAAGTGTTGTTAATGATGTTGAGGTCTACGAGAGAGACATTTATGAGTGTCGTCCGGGTAGGCTGCCAGGAATAGTTGGTGTTAATCTTAACATTTGTACGGGTATATTCTGGCCGGTTTACATAGTTGTAACCTAATGATAGCTGGGTCCGCGGGTTGTTGTTCGCAGTTTGCCTTTTAAATAAATTCTGTGGGGTAAGCAGCCGCGGGAATGTAAGCGAGGTACTAACTGCAACTTCTTCGCTCTTATAGATCTCCTGGTTTCCGACAAAGTTCGGCACGAGTTCAATGCCTCCCCGGATGTTGGCTTCAAAGTTTTCCATGCCATTGAAAACATTCCGGATTTTGTAAGACAGGTTCGCAAAGGGCCCGGGTGTTCCTTGTAACTGAATTACATTAAGACCGAGGTCAGTAGAAATCTGGTATTTATCGAGCGGGATCGCTTTGAAATAGCTGTTAATGCCCCGTCCGGTCGAATCGAGCGTATAATTGTAGTTGACAAACCGGAATTGGTCGGTCAGCGACAATTGTTGTTGGGTATCGCGTTCCCGTTTTTGGCTGTACCAGGTGTGCGGGCGCACCTGCATTTTGGTATCGAGCGCTTTCCGCGAGAATTTTTTGTCTGAAAACACATATTTGATCCCCTCAAACATGCTGGTATCCTTCCTGAAAATCGAATCCGGCACACCGGAAGGGGGGAGTACCTCAAAATTGACCGAACTGACCGAGTAACGCTTGTTGGCGGGTGCAGGCATATCCACTCTCACCCGCACATCCACCGATTTGAAAAGGCTATCAGTCGGCCGGTTAGTGATCGTATCGTTGACGATATAACTCACGTTTTGCCGCGAAAAGCCCATATAACCTTCGTTTCGAAGCAGCGTCTCGATGCGTATACGTTCTTCTTCGAACGCGTCGCCGTCATAGCGCTTGTGGGGTAGCAATGCGGCATTCTTCAAGTCGGCCCTGATCAGGCTGTCGGCCAGCTCATCGCTAATCTGATAATGAATATTGCGAATCATCGTCGCCCGGTTTTCGGTCACGAGGTAATTGACCCGGATTCTCTTAAAAATTGTATCGGGGTCAAAGGTCACTTTTGCATCGAAAAAGCCGTTGTTATACAGATATTTCTGCATTTTTTCGGCATTCAGTGCCACGTCAGCCTGGCTATAATACACCGGCGCTTCACCCAGTACCCGCATCCAGAAGTTGCCCTGTGTAGCTCGTATTTGTGCTTTTTCGAGTTTTTTGGCATATCTGGTGTTGATTCTTTCAAGCTTTCGAGGGGAATCTGCGTGTTCCTGGGATTCTTTCTGGTAATTTTGCGTTACCTCGATCACCCTGCGCTGCTTTTCCTCGCGGTTGTAAAACAACTCGCCAAACCGGTAAAGGCCAACGTAAGGAAATATAGGAAAGCCGAGCAACCTTCGGTTTGGTTTTTGCGGGATCAATGCATCCAGTTCCGAATCGCCGATCACGCGATTGCCCTTGATGGAGGAGTTGCCAAGCAAGTAACCTTTGGAAGTGGGTTTGGGTGCGCAGGAAAACAGTCCCGTTAGAATCAGGAAAATCAACCAGCCGTATATCGTCCTACAATTAATATTCAATGTTGTCAAAAAATCGTATCAAGTATATTAACTCGCTTAAAATCAAAAAGTACCGGCAGCTCCACGAGGCCTTTGTGATAGAAGGTGCCAAAAGTGTACTGGAATTACTGGATTCCGACTTTGAGATCGAGTTTGTACTGGTAACACAGGAATTTCAGCAAAAATACTCAAGTATTTTAACCCGCCATAACGTAATCCTCGAAACGGTTACTGCGCAGGAACTGGAAGGGCTGGGATCGTTTCAAACCAACGATTCGTGCCTTGCTGTGGCTAAAACGAAGGAAAATGCGTTCTTGTCTCTCGCGCGGGGAGAATATATGCTCGTGCTCGACGACGTGCGCGATCCGGGCAACCTGGGCACCATAATCCGCGTCGCCGACTGGTACGGCATTACCAAGGTCGTCTGCTCGCGCGATACGACCGATGTTTACAATCCCAAAGTGATTGCCGCAGCCAAAGGATCGTTTACACGCGTAAAGCTCTATTACACCGATCTGACCCAGTATTTTGAAAAGGTGAAAGATGTAAGACAGCAGGTGATCGGCGCATTTCTCGGAGGAAGTTCGCTGTATGATTTTGAATATCCCGCCAACGGAGGAATCATTGTCATGGGCAATGAATCCAATGGGATTAGTGAGCAGGTCGAGCGATTCGTGACCAACAAGATCATGATACCGCGCTTCGGAGAGGCCGAGTCATTGAATGTCGGTATCGCAACTGCCGTAATGCTGGACAATATGAGGAGACAGGTACCGCTTTAAGCCGTTACTCGTGCGCGGCGTGATGCGAAAGTTCTTCCGCATACTCCTTGCCGAGATAATTGTCAATAAAATAATGCGCTATGTACAAAAGCGGCGTCAATAGGATTGCCACCATGCCTTTGTAAAGGTAGTTGATGGTGCCTACGGAAAAGACGAGTTTCAAATCCCAGTTCCCAAAAACATAAAACGCAATCCCGATCACGACGAAGCTGTCGATTAGCTGTGAGAACATGGTAGAGCCGGTGGCGCGTAGCCAGATGAAACGGCCGCCGGTCTTGCGGCGAAGCCAGGAGAATATGAGTATATCAAGCAACTGCCCCAATAAAAAGGCTGTGATCGAGCCGATCATGATGCCCAGGCCCTGGTTGAAAATTTTAGAGAATGCGTCGTTGATATTGAATGTGTTGCCGTGGCTGTCGGTGTTGTTGAGGTCTAGCCAGAACTGAGCTGGCGGCACCTTGGTCGCCACGTAAATAATCAGGAACGTGTAGACGATCAGCGCGGAGGTGACATAAGAGATTCTTTTGACGCCTTTTCGACCGAAATACTCGTTGATAATATCAGACGTGATGAAGACGATTGGCCAGCTGATCACCCCCGCCGTCATGTTGAAATCCAGCTTCTGACCGCCGATCGGCAACTGAGCCGGGGCAATGCCTAAAAGTGTCTCCACTGAAAATATTTTACCGCCGATGATTTCCGCAATAAGCGCGTTGGTGAGAAAGATACCGCAAAGGAGGAGGAATAACCGTTGGCGTTTGGCCTCCTGAATAGTTCTGTCGGATAAGGTCATCGGGCGATATATACTATCAGTGGAGGTTCGGGTTAATAATTACTTATGCGATAATGTCTTCAACGGTACGCGTCGACATTACGCGGCGGTTGGTCAGGAAAAATTCCAGCTTGTCCATTGCCTGGTTCAGCTCGTCGATGGTCGGCAGGAATACAATGCGGAAATGCGGATCGAGGTGATAATTGAAACCCGTACCAGCCACTACCAGCACTTTCTGGTCGGAAAGCAGCTCGTACACGAACTGGTCGTCCGTCTTAAAACCGAATTTTTTCAGGTCGATTTTAGGGAAAACGTACAATGAACCTTTGGGTTTCACGCAAGTAATACCCGGTATAGAAGTCAGTCTGTCATAGACGAGATTCATTTGCTTGTACAACCGGCCCGTCGGTACCACGTGTTCCTTGATACTCTGGTAACCGCCCAATGCCGTCTGGATCGCGTATTGCGTGGGTACATTCGCGCACAGGCGCATGCTTGCGAGGAGTAGCAGGCCTTCCGCGTAAGATTTGGCTTTTTGCTTAGCGCCGCTGAGGATCATCCACCCACCGCGGAAGCCAGCCGAGCGGTAGTTTTTCGACAAACCGCCGTAAGACACACAAAGCGTATCGTTTACAAACGAGCCCATCGGATGGTGCACCGCTCCGTCGTAAAGGATCTTATCGTAAATCTCATCGGAGAAAACGATCAGACCGTGCTCTTCCGCAATCCGTGCAATGCGTGCGAGCACTTCCTTGTCATAAACAGCACCCGTCGGATTGTTGGGGTTGATGATCACAATACCTTTGGTACGTGAAGTGATTTTCTTTTCCAAATCGTCCAGATCCGGGTTCCAATCGGCTTCTTCATCACATATATAATGTACCGGTGTGCCACCGCTGAGCGAGATCGCGGCCGTCCACAATGGATAATCCGGAGAAGGGACCAATATTTCGTCGCCAGGATTGAGTAATGCCTGCATCGAAAGCAGGATCAGTTCGCTGACACCATTTCCGATGAAAATGTCGTTGATTTCAACATCTTGAATACCAATTGTCTGCGTATAATGCATGATCGCCTTACGCGCCGCGAACAAGCCACGAGAATCCGAATAGCCTTGCGCATTGCGGATGTTCATGATAATGTCGTGGACGATCTCGTCGGGCGAATCGAAACCGAACGGTGCGGGGTTACCGATGTTCAGGTTATGGATTTTGTAGCCCTGACTTTCAAGCTCTAACGCTTTTTGGTAGGTAGCACCGCGGATCTCGTATTTCAGATGATTCAGGCGGTCGCTTTTTAGAAATTCCATTTTTTCAAGAGTTGGATAACCCTCAAAGTTAAAGAAAATCAAATGACGCAATGCTACAATGGCACTGTTTTGAAGACTTTGTGTGGATTTTTTGCTAAAAAAGTTCAGCCACGTGAAGCACGTGGCTGAAAATGTACTATTGGGAAACTTGTAATTTATCTTGGTCAAGGTTTGTCCCACCATACTCTTGTGTAGTGGTCGTCTTTGCCCTGGCTGCTTATAACGGCCTGGTAATTATCGTGATTGAGCGTGTTTTCAGTTACAGGATAAGCAAGCCGACGAGGGATTTCGGTACCGCCATTAAGGGTGCTTGCGGCTGGTTTCAGTACGGGAAACCCTGTTCGCCGCCACTCCGACCAAGCCTCGGTGCCTTGAAAAAAGAGCGCGATCCACCGCTGCGTGCTGATGCGTTCGATAGCCATGTTGGCTGAATACGCCACGTCAGGCTGCGCGAGGTAGGTTTTAAAAGCACTTTCAGTGTAGTTAGTGCCCATCCATTGCTGTAACGAAGCCTCAACGGCTGATTCATAGAGTGCTTTCGCGTTCCCGTTGGTCCAGCCCAATGCAGCAGCCTCGGCTTGCGCGAAAAGCATTTGTGCGTAAGTAATGATGTTTACCGCCGAATTTTGCTGTGAAAGCGCGGGGCCAATTAATGACAAATCTTGTGCCTTCGCCCCTCCGATAGCATAGGGGACACCGACGTATTCACCAGAGATGTTTTTGGCAGCCAGATAGGGAAGCCTGGGGTCTGCTGTTTTCTTTAAATAGTTGACAAGCACGTCACTGAGCGCATAGTCCTTTCTATTACTCACCACATAGTTGGTGTAAATAGGATTTTCATTGGTCGATTCTGCGAGAAATTTGTATTGAACATTGTCGGCCGCGGAGCTAATAACTCCGTCGTCCAATGCTGCCTGAAACTCCTTTTTACCTAAATCCGGCTTGACCTTCGAAAGTCGCAATGCGGCGATAAGGCGGAGTGAATTGGCGAACTTCTTCCACTTGGAGGTATTCCCGCCCAAAGGAATATCACCCTGAACTGCTTTACCTTCGTCGAATTGCGCGGCGGCCTCTTTCCATTCCTTGAACAGGTCTGTGTAGATGGCTTCCTGTTTATCGAATGCTGGTGTGAAATCCGCATCGCCTTTTAATGCCTCTGAATAAGGAATATCGCCCCACCGGTCGGTGATCCATTGGAAAAAGTAGGCTTTAAGGATTCGTGCAATCGCGATTTGATTGGCATTGGAGCCAAATGTGGATGCATTAACCCTGGTTTTTTCATCGGTATTAAGCTCGATGATATGTTGCAGGTTAATCAGTGGACCGGCGTACCAGCCATTGTAATTGAAATTGATCGTCTTGTATTTCGAATCCTCAATGTAAATCACATCTCCGAATTGCTGCACATACATCGCGGGGACGATGTTCGCCCCGCCCGGGCCAACTTGTGCATTGATAGTGCCCACATTGCGCAGCGCGCCTGTGAGCAGGCCCGCTGTGCTCGGCGTGGACGGATTGTTAGGGTTAACATTGATATCTCCAAAGTCGCTGCATCCCGGTGCTATTGTAAGCAGGAGGAGTGCCAGGACAGCTGATTGCCAGTATTTTTTCATGATGATGCGAATTGAGGTGGATGTGTATCTAAAAACCGACTTTAAGCGTCGCGCCTATGGATCTTACAGGAGGTAATTGTCCGCCTTCATACCAAAGCGTTTCAGTTTCTGAAATGTCGATCCCGCCGCCGATGGCGCTGTAAATGAGCAGTAAGTTGCGTCCGATCAGCGATACACTTGCGGACTTAAGATATTTACCCAAATATCTTTTTGGGATTTTGTAGCCCAGCGATACCTCCCGGAGTTTTACGTAGGTTTTGTCGTAAATCCATTGCTCGTTGAGCGCAAAAAGCCAGTTTTCGTACAGGTTTTGAGTGTCTACGCGGTACGTGTTTGGTTGGCCATCTTCTGTAACTGCATCCAGCAGCACGCCACCACCTTTATCGGGATCATCGCGTTTTGGGTTACCTAACTCATTATTGCCGGCAGTTTCCGCTGCCAGGCCCGATCCTGCATTGAACATTCGGGTTACGGAGAAGAACTTTCCGCCTACGACGAAATCCGTGCTGGCCTGCAATGTCAAGCCTTTGTATTGAAATGCATTGATCATTCCGCCTTTGAACTTGGGTAGTACATTGCCGAGATTGACATTATTCTCTTTTATATACAAACCCGCTTTTCCCGCTTTGATATTTTCAGGGGTAGGAGCGTAGACAATCTTCCTGCCATTTGCATCCTTTTTAATACCCACGCCTTCTAACATTCCCCAATCCTCTTTCACGCGTGCATTAAGCGTAAGTGCTCGCCATTGCGGGCCATCAATACGGTAATTGTTACTTTGTTCTGTCAGCTCGACCACCTTGGACTGGTTGCGGTCGGCATTGATGTCCAGCTCCCAGGTGAATGCCTCGGTCTTAACCGGCTGGGCTGAGAGGTGGAGTTCAAGCCCTTTGGTAGTAATTAAGCCCGCATTGACGACGGCGTTGTTGTAACCGCTTGTAGATGCTACCGCTAATGGTATGATCTGGTTACTGTTGTTGTTCTTGTACGCCGTGAATTCGAACCCGATACGGTTTCCGAAAAATTGAAGATCGATTCCGCCTTCATAGGAGGATGACATACCAGGTTTCAGAACTGAATTAGGCAGCGTGTTGGGGAGTGTCATTACGGGGCTAGTGCCATACGGGACGCCTACACTATAACTCAGGGCCGTTTGGTAAGCTCCAAGGTCTGTGCCAACTTGTGCATAGCCGGCTCTCAGTTTGCCGAATGATAATATCCCATTGTTTGGAATAAATTCAGAAAATACCAGACTTGTGGAGACGGACGGGTACAGGTAGGAGTTGTTGGATGGTGGGAGTGTAGAGGACCAATCGTTTCGTATCGAACCTTCGATAAACAGAAAATCTCCATATCCGAGACTAGCGTTAGCGAACAAGCTGTTTGTCTTTCTTTCGAACAAGTAGTTTGCCGTTACCGGCCTATCTTTTGATGCGGCTATATTGTAGTAGCCAGGTGTAGTAAGCCCCCCGGCGGTACCTTGGAGTGTCCCTTCGGTGCGGTTGTAGCGTATGTTACCACCGGCATTCACAAGTATCGATATCTTGTGGATTTCCTTGTTGAAGCTCGCAATGCTCTCATAATTGTTTTCGAGGATTGCTCCGCTCAGGTAAGCATATGCGCCCAATCCCCCGGCGTTTAAAGTTCCGGACGCGACACGCCCGTCCATGAAGTAGGTCCCGTAATCGCGGCGGAATTTGCCGGTGATTTTCAAATAGTCGGTAACCTGATAAATGAGCCCTGCGTCACCGAAAATGCGCTGCTGACGGTTGACGTTGGTGTTCTCGTATACCTGTGTGTAGGGGCTATCCCAATATTTTGGCCGTGCATCCGTAGGGCTTCCAATGTTCCAGCTTCGGAAAGTACCATCGGGGTTTTTGTAGTTTTTCAGGTCCTTGATATCCAACTGTCGCTGAAACCATTGGTTAAATGAGCCGGTGGTCTGGTTGTAGCCGTTCAATGTGGAATTACTGGTATTGAAAAGGTTCGTTCCCGGGCCGGTACCACCCGAGCTGCCATAGCGGTCGGCGGGCGTATTGTCTGTTTTAGTCCCCGTGTAACTTACATTCAGTTCTGCCGTAAGCCTTTTGGCAAAGGTGACGGCCGTTTTTGCGCTGATGTAGTCGCGGATCTGCCGGCTGTTCGGGACGATGCCGTTATTGACAATATGTGTGTAGGAAATACGGGAAGAGTAGCCGTCACCTGCTTTGGAAAACGCGATATTTGAATTGTAGCTCAAAGGCTTTTCGAAGAAATCACGGACATTGTTCGGGTGCGCGACGTAGGGCGTTTCTTTTCCAAAACCTTCTCCCGGTTGCCATGAGAATGCCGAACGGTGCATGGACCCATCCAGTTTCGGTCCCCAGCTTTCATCTGCCGAATAATCCAGAATACGCTGGCCCTCGTACGAAGCCCAAGCGGCCGGATGTATTTTAGGATCAAATTTGAACGTTTCCCATTCCTGGGAGTAACCACCGCCGTATTCATTCTGATATTTGGGTAGTAGCGATACCTGATCGACGGTCATACTATGATTGAGGGTCAAAGAAGTTTCACCTGACTTTCCTCTTTTAGTAGTGACTACCACCACGCCTGCGGACGCGCGATTGCCATATAGTGCTGTGGCAGAGGGACCTTTCAAAACAGTTAGCGACTCCACATCATCCATGTTTACCATGCTGATATCTGTCGGCGTTCCATCTACCACGTAAAGCGGGTCGCTGCCGGTCAGTGAGTTGATCCCCCGGATTCGAATGCTGGGTGTGCCAAATTTAGCCGCCGACTGGCCCAGCACCTGCACACCCGCAATTTTACCGGCGAGTGCATTGCTAATATTCGGGTCACGGGCGAGCGTGAGTTTGTCGGCCTTGATTTCCTGTACGGCATAACCTAGCGCTTTCTTTTCGCGGGCAATGCCGAGTGAGGTGACGACTATTTCCTGAAGTTGTGTTTCATCGTTGGTCAGGATAATGTCCAGCCTTGTCTGGTTTCCGACTGGCGCTTCCTTGCTTTTGAAACCGATAAAACTGAATACGAGGATAGAGCCTGGTTCGGCCGCGATAACGTATTGGCCTTTGTCATCCGTGATAGTGCCTTTTGTCGTATTCTTCAACGAGATATTGACACCGGGTAGCGCTGATCCGTCTTCGGCTGTAACCTTGCCGGTCAGTTCGCGCGTTTGCGCATGGGCTGTGGTGAGAAAGAGCACGAGTATACCGGCTCCGATCATGAGTAGCAGTGATTTCATCAAAGTCAGGTTTGTAGGTGGAAGGGCTTTCGAAAAACCTTATGACTCTGAATTTACAATGATCAAAAGCGCATTTCGGGAATGCATCCAGCGTCCGGCGGGGTTGGGTTTTTAATCGGTATACTATCTTCGAACGGATTGTGATTATCACAAAAAAAAGAGAGGCGGACCGAAGCCCGCCTCTCTGCATATCCTTGGTTTGGATATCAGAATTTATCCCACCACAATTTGGTCGAAGCGAGGTCGCCACCGATCGCGCTTGCCGCTGCTTCGCGGTTCGCACCGTTGAGGGTTTGCTCTACGATTGGGTATATCATACGTACTGGGATTGCCAGACCAGCCGGTACGTTTCCGCCTGACGGAGGGGATAGTTTAGGGTAATCAAGTCTTCTCCACTCAACCCACGATTCCCAGCCTCTGTTATAAAGGGCAATCCATTTCTGGAAGCCGATTTTTTCTTTCCAGGTCGGAGCAGCTGTGGCGTAGGCAACTTTGGGTTGTGCCAGGTATGCCGCAGCTTCCGCCGCAGTACCGCCCCAGTAGGTAATCGACGCTGTAACAGCCTTGTTATAGTGGTCCGCAGCTGAACCGGTAATGAAACCTCTTTCAACAGCTTCCGCAAGCAGGAACTCCACTTCCGAGTAGTCTAGCAACAGACCTTCAAAGGCAGGATCGATGATCTTGTCACTCACGTGTGAGAAGGCAGAATAGGTATTCAAAAAACCGTATTGTCCACCTACGTATTTATCGTTGATGGTTGTGAAGAAGAAAGGCCTTCTTGGATCATTCAACTCGTTCATTGGGGTCACGATGGTTGCCGAAGGTATGAAATCCTGACGGCTCGTGTAAAGCGAGTTCATGTTCTGGGCGATCGGGTTATAGTTCGGCGGTGTCGAAATATAAGGGAAGGCCGCCTTGTCAGCATTGCTGGTAAATACTTTCGGCGCCGCTTCGGTTACCATTTTTTTCGCTTTGTCAGGGTCGCTGTCAGCGATGATCATCGCCAATTTCAGTTTCAGTGAGTTACCGAATTTCACCCATTGCGGGATATTCCCTTTGTAAAGCAGGTCGCCGCCGCTGAAGGGTGTTCCTTTTGACTCCAGTTTTGGCAGGGCTGCATCCAGTCGAACCAGGAGTGCGTCGTATATTGTCTTCGCATCATCGTACTTAGGCAGCGGGTTTTCCGGGTTCATCGCCTCGGAATAAGGGATGTTACCGAAAGTGTTCACTAATGCAGCCCAGGTCATGATTTCTACAATTTCGATCTGTGCAAGCTGCACGTCCTTGGTAGCCTGTGCCAGAAGGGCGTCCGCGTTGATGAGTCTTCTCGATTCATTCAAATCGGAGATAACGCCTTTGTACAATCCACGCCAGAATGATTCCGGGATGATACGTGCCGTAACGTTGTAACGTGGCTCGTCCAGGTAAGTGGTCGTTGTCCAGTGTTGAACGTACAGGCGGTAGTTATTTACATTGACGTTCGGGCTGGTGAGTGTATCGGCCAGGCCTTTCAATGCATTCGAGAAGAAGGTAACGGGCGGTGCCGTAGACGGACGCTTGGTGTCCACATTATAGTCGTCCAGGCTGTCGACACATGCCGTCAACATCAGGAACGGGAGGAAAAGAATGATTAATTTTTTCATATCGCTTAGAAACGGAATTTAACATTGAAACCATAGTTTCTTACAGCCGGGTAAGCACCGCTTTGGTAACCGCCCGCGCCATTCAGCAAACCTGAGCCCAGACCTTCTTCGGGATCCTGGAACTCCATGTTCTTGTGAATGATCCAAAGGTTACGTCCGATCAACGAGATGTCGATCTCTTTGAATGCACGCAGTTTGCTTACGATCGCCTGCGGAAGTGCGTAAGTAAGTGCGACTTCTCGCAGTTTGATGTAGCTCGCATCGTAGATGTACATCGCTCTTGGCGGGTTGCCAGGGTAACCGTATGCGGTAGCACCGTTTCCGTCTACGTTCGCGGCACGAATAGTGTTAGGCGTTCCGTCGGCTTGCACACCCGGGAACAATACGCCACCACCTTGCGAAACAGGGGATCTTTTAGGATTACCCAATTCGTTCAGACCTGCCGTGATCGGGTAAAGACCGGTTCCTTCGCCATACCATTGATCCAACGACCACACATCTCCGCCATGACGGATATCAAGCAGGAAGCTCAGTGACAATGTTTTATATTTCAGTGTGTTGCTTACGCCACCGATCCAGTCCGGGTTGGGGTTACCAATGATTTCTGAAGAGCTGGCGGTTGCGGCATAGATACCGTTGGTTTTAACCACTTTCTGGCCGGTTCCTTCGTGGTATACGAAGTTGGTTCCACGGATCACGCCAAATGGCTGGCCTTCCGCAGCATTGATCGAAACACCTCCCTGAAGACTCGCGATCTGTACGTTGGTTACTCTGGTAGCACCTTCTCCGTAAAGGCTGATCACCTTGTTACGGTTTCTTGCAAAGTTCACATTCAGGGTCCATGAGAAGTCCTGAACTTTGATCGGCGTTACGTATGCAGAGATTTCTATACCCTTGTTCTGTACTTCACCGGAGTTTACATAACGGAATGCGTAACCGGTTGCCGCAGTGATTGACACAGGAAGGATCTGATCGAGGGTCGATGAACGATAGTAGGTAAAGTTGAAACCTACGCGGTCATTCAGGAATGCACTTTCAAGACCGAATTCATAGTTTTTCGTTCTCTCTGGTTTCAGCTCGCGATTGTTTTTGGTATTTCTTAGTGTGAAATAGGGAATACTACCCAGTCCGGTTGGTTTGTCATACACGTCGATGGTACTACCCCATGGCGCGTCGTTACCTACTTCTGCGTAGTTGGCGCTCAGTTTCGCCATGGTCAGCCAGCTGAGTCTTTTCAATCCTTCGAGGTTGGAAATGTTGAAGTTGGCACCAATGGCAGGATAGAAGTACGTGTTCTGACCTTTGACCAAAGTCGTCGATTTGTCCTGTCTTGCGGTAAGATCAAGGTTTACGAGGTCTTTGTAGCCAAATGAAGCCTGCGCGTAAAGACCATCCACACCGATTCTTCTGTATGTTTCGGTAGGCGCTTCGATCGGGTTAGCTGAGTTCGAAAGCGAGAACAGGCCTGGAACAACCATACCGCCGTTTGTTTGCGCGCGGATCGAGTTTTCAGTTGAACGGCGCATGCTTCCACCTGCCAAACCGGAGAAGTTAATATCCTTCGTAATGGCTTTACGGAAGTTGAAAATTACATCCAGGTTGGTCTCGTTGAAACCTCTGTTATAGCGCTTGTACTGTGCAGGGTCGGAGCTGCCGAATGCGATGCGCTCTTCCTGCATATCCTGAGTTCCGTTGTAGGCAAAACGGGTAGTCAGGTCGACCCATGGAGCGATTTTGTAAACTGCTGCTGCGTAACCGAAGAAGTTATCGCGAGAGTCATTCGAGAAGTTTTCGTAACGTGAGAAGTACGGGTTTTCCGAGTAAATCGGACCGTTATCCTCGAATGGAGCCGTTGGATCTCCCCAGTTCCAGGTTACATCTTGTCTGTTTCTGAAATAGGCCGCTTTTTGTTCGAGCAGGTCAACGTTAGTCTGGAACCACTGTCTGAACTGCTGGTTAGGGTTTTTGCCGTCATAACCTGTTCCGTAACGTCCCACACCTTTCACTTGAGAGTAGTTGGCATTGGCAGAGATCGTCAGTTTCTTGGTCAGGTCAAATGAAGCCGAGAAGTTGAAAAGGTTTTTCCCCAGTTTACTGTTGGGAAGCACACCTTTTTCGTCGCTGCGCGTGTAGCCTACTTTAAATGTCGTGTTTTCGCCACCACCCAGGATGCTTACGCTCTGGTTGGATGTCACGGCTGTTTCGAAGAATGCATCCGGCCCGTTTTTAGCAGCTACCCATGGAGTCATTTTGCCATAGGTAGGGGAGCTTGGGTCGATCGCATCCCATTGGTACACCAGTCTGTTAGGATCAAATTTTGCTCCGAAAGAAGCATCGGCATCGAATACGGCAATGTCGCCCTCACCTGAGCCGAGGTTGCCGCGGTAGAACTGGTCTTTCGCTCCGTCGCCGCCATAACCTGCACCATATTCCTTCTGGTACTTCACATAAGTGCTTTTGTCGATCTTGCCCCATGTAACACCGCTGTTCACAGTTACATCGAAGCTGTTTTTACGACCTTGCTTGGTGGTAACGAGGATTACCCCGTTGGAAGCACGCGAACCGTAAAGTGCGGTAGCCGCAGCACCTTTCAATACGTTCACAGACGCGATGTTGTCCGGGTTGATATCGGAAGCAGCATTACCGTAGTCGGTACCGGCGCGACCTGTCTGCTGGTCGGAGGAGTTGTTGTTGGCATTGGTAACAGGTACACCGTCGATTACCCACAGCGCCTGGTTGTTACCGGTAATGGATTTGTAACCACGGATGATCGCGCTCGTCGAACCACCCATGTTGTTATTCGTTTTGATATCAAGACCGGCGATTTTACCTGCGAGCGCATTCATGACGTTCGGGTTACGGGCCTGTACGATCTGCTCGTTGTTGATCTGCTGGGCCGCGTAGACAAGCTCATTTCTCTTACGCTCTTGTCCGAGGGCCGTTACCACAACTTCCTGAAGCTGGCTGACATCACTTTTAAGTGTGACGTTGATGACGGACTGGTTTCCAACGATCACTTCCTGTGTTTGAAAACCGATAAAACTGAAAACAAGCGTAGCACCGGCTGAGGTGGAAATTGTGTACTGGCCCTGGGTGTCGGTGGTGGTACCGCGAGTAGTACCTTTCAAAGAAATGTTAACACCCGGAAGTGTCGAGCCATCGTCGGCGGTGACCTTGCCGGTCACGGCGAGATCCTGGGCGTGAAGCTGCGTCAGAAATAGCAGCAAGCAACCCATTAAGGAGCATAAAGTCTTCCTCATAAATTAAGTTTAAAGTTAGGTTTGTTATGTAAACATACTGTTGCAAAAATAACTATTAGTTTAACCAGTACAACCTTTTCATTGCGAATTTTCAAAATTTACTTTGGCTTGACTGCGGGATATGGAGAATTTTCTATGCAGAAGTCGTGATTTTTTGCAATTTTTTCAAATATGTGAAATTTTCAAAAACTGGCTTGATTTTAACTAATTGTTAACAATAGATGTCTTTTTTTGAGGAATTTACATTTATTGGGGAAAAGATCCCCAATGGTGAAAATGTGGATGCTTTAATTACGGTGACTGTATACGTAATAAAATTGAAGAATGAATCTAAATAAAGTGATTCTGAAAAAGCGTAAGGATTAGCAATGTCCCGCCATCGACGGTTTTTTGATAAATATTTGCATTTTTTTAATATTGTTTGTAGCTTAATATAAATTTTTGAGCCCCAGAAATGGGCCATTTGCGGCCCAGAAACTACACCCTCCACAGTACGCTACTTTTAGCAAATATTTGAATTGTTTGAAAATCATCTAAGAAAAGGGAGAAGGCGTTGCAATTTTGATTGCGAATATGCGGAAAGCATGAAGTTCTAACAAATACGTTTATCGAGGTGTTTTTGTTATTCCTGCTAACAAACTGACAATGAAAGCCGGTTTGTACCAAATTATATTCTGGGCATTGATTTGGAGGGCATTGTAATTGATTGAAACAAGAATTAGTTTTGTAACCTTGACGCAATTAATATCCTATTTAAACAAACTTTAAATCCTTAGTATGAGAAAGACTCTACTGTTTCTATTCTTAGGGTGCTTATTGACTCCTGGCTGGCAGGCGTTCGCCCAGGATAAACAAGTATCGGGAGTTGTGACCGCCGACGACGGAAGCGTGCTCCCCGGTGTAAACATCACCCTGAAAGGTACAACCAGAGGTATCACTTCCGATATCGACGGTAAGTACACCATTACAGCCCCCTCTTCCGGAACGCTTGTGTTCTCATTTGTCGGTTATCTTAGCCAGAGCATTGTGGTCGGTTCAAAATCGACGATTAACGTAACGCTCGTGGCGGATGCCCAGCAACTCGGCGAGGTGGTCGTAACTGCACTCGGTATTTCGCGCGAACGTAAGTCGCTCGGTTACAGTACCGCTACCATTGCCAATACATCCATCACAGAAGCTCGCAACACCAGCCCGCTCGATGCGCTCAACGCGCGTGTGCCGGGTCTGTCTGTGAACACCGCATCGGGAGCACCGGGAGCGTCGACCGTCCTGAACATCCGCGGTTTCAACTCTGTGACCGGTAATAACCAGCCGCTGTTCGTGATCGACGGTGTGCCGATGAACAACCGCGGTAACACTTCGTCAACCAACGCGCAAAATGGCAATGATGATTTCAACCGTTCGATGGACTTTGGTAACCAGATGAACGATATCAACCCTAACGAGATTGAAAGCGTTACGGTACTGAAAGGTATTTCGGCATCCGCGTTGTACGGTAGCCGCGCGGCTAACGGTGCGATCCTGATCACCACCAAAAGAGGTAAGTCCGGCAAAACGCAGGTTGACATTTCGTCCTCGTTTGCGAGATCACAGGTATTGCGCGTTCCTCACCTGCAAAATACATATGGCCAGGGATGGAGCGGCTTGTTCGACCGCATTGAAAACGGGTCGTGGGGGCCTAAACTTGATGGCAAAACACGCCTCTGGGGCAATGTGGTAGATAACTCCCAAATGCTGAAACCTTTCTCGGCGCAGGAAGACAACCTGAAAGATTTCTTCGACAAAGGTTACGAATGGAACAATAGCATTGCGGTATCGGGCGGCACCGAAACTGCCAATTATCGTGTGGCTTATTCCAATGCGACAGCCGACGGGGTCGTTCCTACCAATGCCGACTCTTACAAACGTAACACGTTGAGTCTGAACGGAGGTCTGAAGCTGGATAAATTCTCCGTGAACTCCAACATTAACTACGTTCACAAAAACCAGAAAGTGGTTGCGACCGGCCAGGGCGACGATGCAGGTGGCGGTAAAGTAGTATGGCAGGAGATCATTCAGATCCCTCGTGACCACTCGATCGTGGATTCAAAAGCATTGCTGGATCCTAATAGTCCCTACTACAAGTTCATGACGTTGGATAATTATTTTACGCCATACGCACAGAACCCTTACTGGACATTGTACAACCAGGGAAACAATTACGACGAGGACCGGATTTTCGGTAACATCGAATTTGGCTACCAACTGCTGAAAAACCTCGATGTGAAATACCGGGTGGGTGGTGACTATTCCGATGCATTCCAGAAAGACTGGGGTAACGTCGGTAAAATCTCGGATAGTGCCCCTAACAGCACAGCGAACGATGTTTTCGGTGGTGTGTCGCAACTTGCGCGTCAGAACCGTCAGTTCAATAGCGACCTGATCTTTAATTTCAAACACAATTTCGGATCGCGTTTCGATGTACAGGCATTTTTGGGGCACAACCTCAACGAAAGAACTGCGCAAACCAACTTTGCAAAAGTTACCAACCTCGACCTTCCAGGGTTTTATAGCCTTTCGAACAGCTCCATAACACCTACCACGTTCGCTACCACGAGCAAACGGCGTCTTGTGGGTATCTATGGTCAGGCTGTATTCGGCTTCGACAACTGGTTGTACCTCACAGTGGGTGCACGTAACGACTGGACCAGTACACTGCCAAAAGGTAAAAACTCCTACTTCTATCCAAGCGCGAGCATCAGCGCCGTGTTATCGGATGTATTCAAATTGCCGGCGGAGATTCCTTTCGTGAAAGTGCGTTTCGCGGCGGCATCGGCGGGTAACGACGCAGACCCTTATCAGGTTTATTCCGTATACGTGCCGGGCTCTGTTCGCGCGGGTGGGTTTGGTAATATCAACTTCCCATTCGGTGGTCTGAATGCATATGAAGTTTCCAACAACCTTGGAAACCAGAATCTGAAGCCGGAGATTTCGACCGAATACGAGGGAGGTCTTGAACTGGGTTTCTTCGGAAGACGTGTGGGACTAGACCTGAGTTACTATAACAAACTGACCAAAAACCAGATCATCAGCCTTGCTCTCGAACCTGCAACAGGTGCTACTACGCAAACTGTGAACCTGGGTAGCGTACGAAACAAAGGGGTTGAATTGGCATTGAACCTGATCCCCGTTCGTACAGAGAAACTCGAATGGGGGGTAACAGTGAACTACAATAAGATCTGGAATGAGGTGGAGTCACTCGGTCTGGAAGGCGGTTCAGGAAATATCCTGCTGAATAGCAGCTACAATGTAAAACTGCGCGCCGTAGTAGGCAAGCCGCTGGGTGCTATTTACTCGCCGGATGTGCAGCGTGATCCAAACGGAAACGTCATTGTGAACCCGACAAACGGATTGCCGCTTGTAAGTTCCGAAGAAACATACAGAGGCTCAATCAATCCGAATTATACTTTGGGGGTATCTACTTACCTGGATTACAAAGGCTTCAAATTCAGCGCGAATGGTGACTACCGTAATGGTGGCGTGTTCTACTCTTACACCGCCCGTTTGAATTACTTCAACGGAAATGCATATATGACACAGTATAACGACCGTGAACCGTTTGTTGTACCAGGTTCCGTTGTAAAAGTGGGCGAGGACAGCTATGCACCTAATACCACTCCGGTATCCCGTGCGGATGTGTTCACTTACTACGGCGGATCAACCTCGGCGAACGAATATAACCACGTGCTGCCGAAAACGTTCTTCAAACTGAGAAACGTGTCACTCACCTATTCAGTGCCTAAGAAGGCGTTGGCAAAGCTGCCGGTAAGAGGTGCATCTGTGGGTGTATTTGGCCGTAACCTGGTGCTGTGGACACCTAAGGCCAATCACGTCGTTGACCCGGAAGCCAATACGTTTGGAACCAGCCTGAAAAACCTCTATGGTGAATTCGCGGCAGGCCCTTCTACTGCAACGTATGGTGTTCAGTTAAATCTATCATTCTAATTAGGCTTCAAATGAAAGGTATTATAAAAAATAGTGTTTTGCTGGTTGCAGCACTTTCACTAGGCTCCTGCAACGATTGGCTCGATGTAAACGAAGACCCGAACAACCCGACCAATGTGGCGCCGGAGTTTGTGTTGCCGGCTGCACAGGCGTCAATCGTGGCTTCTGTCGGAAGTGATATGGCCATTATCGGAGGGCTTTGGTCGCAGCACTGGACACAGTCCAATGCAAGTTCCCAGTACCGCAATATCGACTCTTACGATCTTAACCCGTCGGACTACAACAACATGTGGACGGAGTTTTACGCGGGAGGGTTGAATGACCTCGAAGATGTTAAAATCAAAGCCACCGCTGCAGGTAATAACAATATGGTATTGCAGGCAGTAGCCGTTCAATCCTTCGGTTACCAGATGTTGGCCGACTTTTTTGACAAGATTCCTTTGACGGAAGCTCTACAGGTGGAAACCATTAAGGCACCCAAATACGACGACGGCCCTGCGGTATACGCGGAGTTGCTGAAAAGACTCGACGCCGCTCTCGCGCTCGACTTCAACAACGGAAAATCCACGGCGGTAGCTTCCGACCTGATTTTCGGCGGCATGAGCGCCGACAATCAAATCGATCATTGGAAACGCTTTGTGAACACGTTGAAACTGAAATTGTACCTGCGCCAAACTGCAAGCTCTAACTCGGCTCAGGCGATTACAGCTATCAAGTCCATGCTGGATGCGAAGACGCCTTTCCTGGAAGACCATGCAGCATTGACCAAATTTGTGGACGAACCCAACCGCAGCAATCCATTGTATGAGACCAACGTCCGTCAGCTGAACACGGGAACCAACCTGCGCCTTAGCCGCACATTGATGACCTATTTGCAGGCCAACAACGACGATGCGCGTCTCGCTGCTTACTTTACACCGGGTCCCACCGGGCAGAGCGGTCTGGAACAAGGCGATTTCAATAACACTGTCATCGCACCCGCGACCCCTAGCGTAGCAAGAATGACAGCTACTGACCCATTCTATTTTTTCAGTATCGACGAAGTATACTTCCTGTTATCGGAAGCATACCTGCGCATTGGCAATGACGCGAAAGCGAAGGAGTTTTACGAAAAAGCTGTTCCTGCGGCTTACGCGAAATTCAACGTTGCATTTGACGCCAAGAAGATTGCCAAAGGTGGTGTTTACGAATACCCATCAACCGGAACTATGGAGGCAAAGCTGAAAGCGATCATCTACCAGAAATGGGTAGCGATGTTCCGTCAGGGATACGAGTCTTATCTGGACCAGGCGCGTACCGGTTATCCTGAGAAATCGCCTGTACGTTCAACGGCAAATAATTACGTGCCGGGTCAATGGACGGTGTCTGAGGAATCTGTAATCGGAAACGAGTTGCCTAAACGACTCCCTTACACTTCCGCTTCGCGCGATGGTAACATTAATGCACCTGCTGCCGTGCCTATTACGGCCAAAGTTTGGTGGATGAAGTAAACACAGGTCATTGATAACAGAAACTATGAAAAGAGGAATAAAACTGATAATGATAGCCCTGACCCTGTTTGCCACATTTTCGTGCGAAGAGGATAAGGTGACAGAAGGTATCTCGAAAATTACCTATTACCCCGTTATCACATTGAAAGGTGAGCAATGGAATCAGGTAGCGGTGGGAGGCACTTTTACAGACCCCGGCGCAACTGCTAAGGAAGGAGATACGGAGATTCAGGTGAAGGTATCCGGAACAGTGGATACAAAAACACCAGGTGTTTATGTGCTCACTTACGATGCCGTGAACAAGGATGGATACTCGTCGACAGAGTATCGTTACATAGGAGTGATCTCTGCTGCGGCGACGGCCGACATTACGGGGAGCTATCAGAGAAATGGTGGTGCGAACGGTATTTCAAAAGTGACGAAGGTAAGTGGCAACCTGTACAAGGCCGATAATGTTGGCGGTGTTGCAGTACCGGCACCGGGAGACGCTGTTTTGTTCTATTACTTTGATAAAGGCAAAATAGGTGTTCCTTACCAACTCACTTCCGGTAATGCATTCGAATGTATCAATGCATCCATCAAGGAAGGGGTGTCTTACAGCTGGGTTGTGATCAACCCGGGCTACGGTACAGCGCTTCGTACTTTTGTAAAACTTTAAAATTGTGGTTTATGAAATATATAAAGTATTCTCTGATATTATTGGTGTTCGGCCTGTTGTCCTGTGATCTGGGCAGCGAGCCAACCATCGAAGGGACCAAATTACAGGCGATGTGTGGTGAATGGTACATAGGCGTTTTTGCCAACGGAGAGGATATAGGAGATGGCGGACGCTTCCTTATTACCACTTCGAACACTGCGGCCAACAACGAAACCGACCTGATCATCAACGATCACGAGTTGCTCACGCCTGATGCAGACCCTGTGGCCGTTGTTGCCAAGGTAAATTTGCCCGCGATGACTTTTGACAAGGCGGATAAGCTGCCAAATATGGAAGCCGGAAAGTCCGCCATTTCGATCATCGAAGGTAAAATTCTCAAAGGTGCCGCAACTTCGACGGGTGGAAACAAAACAGATTCCATTTACGTGAAGTTTACTTTTGAAAAAGATCCTACAACGCAGTGGATATATGCCGGCTACCGCCGCACAGGTTTCCTCGAAGACGAGCATTAATTGGTAAACATTTGCAAGTTCAAGGCCTTATCCATTACGGGTAAGGCCTTTTTTGTTTTGGAACGAAAGAATTTCTTTCCGATCTTGAAAAACCTGATTCTTTAACATCTTCCTATGACAACTCCTTTTACAGACAAAATTTTTAACAAATTCAGCAGGATGTCTGCTGTGGTGCTGATCGCTGTTATCGCCGGACAACCGGCATCTGCGCAGTCACCATTAGCCAAATCGATCGACCTGAAAGCACCCGCATTGGAAAAGAAACTAGTGGCGTGGCGGCGTGATTTTCACCAAAATCCGGAGCTGGGCAACCGAGAGTTCAAGACGGCCGAGAAGGTCGCCAACCACCTGAAGCAACTAGGCATCGAGGTGACAACCGGCGTTGCGCATACCGGCGTGGTAGGAATCCTGAAAGGCGGCAAGCCGGGGCCTGTGGTGGCGCTGAGGGCTGATATGGATGGTCTGCCGGTGGCTGAACGGGCGGACGTTCCTTTTAAATCGAAAGTAACGACGGAATACAAAGGGCAGACTACGGGCGTCATGCACGCATGTGGGCATGACACGCATATTGCGATACTCATGGGCGTGGCTGAGGTGCTGGCATCGATGAAAAACGACCTTCCCGGTACCGTTAAGTTTATATTCCAGCCGGCCGAAGAAGGGGCGCCGGAAGGCGAGGAGGGAGGTGCGGAACTGATGGTGAAAGAAGGAGTGCTCGAAAATCCGAAAGTCGATGCGATTTTTGGCCTGCATATCGACTCGCAGATCGAAGTGGGAAAGATTTCTTACCGCCCTGGCGCGACGATGGCTGCCGTGGATTTTTTTAGTATTGACGTAAAAGGAAAACAAACGCACGGCGCTTACCCGTGGTCGGGAGTCGATCCGATTGTAACCTCTTCGCAGATAGTGACTGCATTACAGACGATCGTCAGCCGTAACCTGGACCTCACCCACGCACCCGCGGTCGTGACTATTGGCGCAATCCATGGCGGCGTGCGGCAGAATATCATCCCTGAATCGGTTAAAATGATCGGTACCATCCGGACTTTCGACGAAAACATGCATTCGTACGTGCATAAGCGCCTGAATGATATTTCAACCAACATCGCCGAAAGTGCAGGAGCCACGGCTACGGTCGATATTGATGTAATGTACCCTGTTACACACAATGACGAGGCGTTGACCGCCAAAATGATCGGGACGCTGGAGAATGTAGCCGGGAAGGAGAATGTAAATGTGATCCCGGTCAAAACCGGGGCTGAAGATTTCGCTTTTTACCAACAAAAAGTACCAGGCTTCTTCTTCTTTTTAGGAGGTATGCCAAAGGGTAAAAGTGTTGCGGAAGCGGCACCGCACCACACGCCCGATTTTAATGTAGATGAAGGTAGTCTCGTACTGGGCGTGCGTTCCATTGCCCGCCTGGCCACCGACTACCTCGAAAAAGCGAAAGCCAAATAGGTTATTCCGGAATGTTCTTCCTGACCTGATCAAACAGCAGGTTCGGGAAGAACCTTTTGAGATAAATAGCAGCTACCTCTTTAACTCCGCCAATATAGATTTCCTTTTTATCTTTTTTGACAGCGTCGAGGATCTTCTCGGCGCAAACATCCGCCGGAATGCCTTTGGCCTGGTTGCTGTCCATTTTGCCGAATTTATCGCCCGATGCATTCAATGCATTCAAAGAGATATTCGTGCGGATGTAGCCTGGACAAATGGTCGTAACCTTGATATTGTGCTGATAACCTTCGGCGCGCAGCGAATCGTAGAAGCCTTGCAATGCATGTTTGGCTGCATTGTAGCCCGAGCGCATGATGGTGCCAATTTTCCCGGCAACACTGCTCATCACAATGAAATGCCCCGACTGCCGGGCGATCATATGCGGTAACACGGCTTTGGTAAGTGCTACCGTGCTGAAAAAATTGACATTCATCAGGCTTTGATAAACTTCCAGGTCGGTATCGTTGATGTAGGAGCGTTGGCTAACACCTGCATTATGCACCATCACGTCGATCTGTCCGAAACGGGCAATTACCTGTTCTGCGGCAGGTTTGGCCTGCTCGAATTGGGTAACATCCAAAGGGAGTACCAGCACATCTGCGTCGGGTAATGCGGTTTGTTGCTTTACTCTTTCCAACTCCTCACGGCGGCGAGCAGTAAGCACGAGTTTCGCCCCTTCTTTGGCAAAGGCCATCGTCAACGCCTCGCCGATACCCGACGATGCCCCGGTAATCCAGACAACCTTGTCCTTGAAATTTGTCATATCTCTAAACTAAACAGCTGTGGAATTTAAAAGAAAGCGGAGCTCTACGGCCTGCTCCGATACGTTGAATGCCGCCTGCATGCCGACACCCATGGCACGGTTGTCGCCGACATGGCCCACCGGGAAATCGTAGCAGACCGGATAATCGAACTCAGCCACATGCTCTACTATAATTTCATATGCGTCCTTGCCAAACGTAGGGCTATTGTTGTCCTTCATATCGGTAAACTGTCCCACAACAAGCCCGGCCAGCTTATCCAGCTTGCCTGAGCGTTTGAGCTGAATCATCATCCGGTCGTGGTTGTACAGATATTCATTGATATCCTCGATAAAAAGGATTTTACCTTCGGTATCGATCTCCGTTTCTGACCCGATCATATGCGCCAGCAGGCAAAGATTGCCTCCCACTACTTGCGCGACGGCATTACCGGTACGATTTAATGCATGTGGGGCTACCTCATATGCAGGCATTTCTCCGAAAAGCATCTGTCTCAGGGATTCCGCTGCCACTTCTGCGCCCGCACACGTAATCGTTTTGGCCATCGGCGCATGAATGCTCGCATAACCCAGCTGGAAAGTTCTCGAAAGAAAGGCCGTCAGGTCGCTGAAACCGACGATCCATTTCGGGTTTTGGAGGAATTTGTCAAAATTGAGCTTGTCCACGATCCGGGAACAGCCGTAGCCGCCGCGGGCGGCAATAATGGCTTTAATGGAAGGATCGTCGAGCATTTGCTGCATATCCGCCAGCCGGTCTCCGTCGGAAGCCGAAAACTGATTGAATGCCGTCCTCAGCGTTTTTCCTTCCACTACTTCAAGCCCCCACTGCCCGTTAAGCAGACCGATACCAGGCATAACATCTTCATACTTCACAATACTGGCCGGAGCCAAAACCCCAACGCGGTCGCCAGGTTTCAGAAATGCAGGAAATAGGATTGGATTCATTCAGATTAACACGCAATGCCTCCGATTGCTTTTATTTGGAAGGCAAAGATAGGGACTTGTAGGCCTTTCAGAGAAAGAATATATATGGTTTGGTCAACGATCTCGTACACAATACGATGTTCATGGCTGATCCTTCTGAAATACTTTTCAGCCAGTTCATATTTCAAAAGTTCAGGTTTTCCGATTCCTTCCGTTGGTGTATCAGCGATGGCTTCGATAAGCTGTTCTATTTTCTTGATGATGATATTGTTGCCGAATTTATGCCAAAATGACAAATGTGTGATCGCTTGTTCGGTAAATGTTATTTTGAATTTACCAGATCCCATAGATTAGTACCGGGTTCGTATTTAACGGTTTTGCCTTCCTTGATTTGTTGCTCGCTTTCCTTGATCATGGCCACGAATTCCGGATCGTATGGTTTTTCCTCCCTTTCTTCGAATGCCACTTTAAATCCCCGCAAAAGTGCTTTCACAGCCTCAATTACTTCCTCTTTCTCGGTTTTAATCGTCAGCGTAGTCATACCCTTCATATGGTTATTGCGGATTGAAATTACAAATTTTTGCGTGGGAAGGAATCAGACAAAGATCACATCCTCCACGAGCGCACTGCCCATTTCCCGGTTAATCAGCTCGATGATCTTGCCTTTCGCGCGGAAAAGTTCGTTGCGAAGCGGAGCGGATTCGATTTGCAGGAAAAGGATGTTGTCTTTGATATACACTTTTTGGGTACGGGTGGCAATGGCCGAACCCATGATCTTGTCCCAATGCGCGACCACATAGGATTGGTCGAAACGGCTACGCAGCTTGTACCTATCGAGCATTTGATCGATAGCCTCCTTCAACGGCGTGATTCCAGGCCGTCGGGACGCTTTTTCTTTGTCAAACCGATAGTACATGATGGTAATCTTATTCGTGAGAGTTACAAAGGTAGCAAGTTCAGGGTTCGGTGCGGTAACCGCGGTTACTTTTTTAAAAGCTGTTCGTAAACCACATCCATGATCGATGTTCGGATGTTCAGCGTCGAGATTTTGTTATTCTCGCGCGTCGGGTACACCCGGTTCGACAAGAAAACGTAATTCAGTCCCCAGGCCGGATCAGCCCAGGTCATAATGCCCGTGTAACCCGTATGTCCGAAGCTCGACGGGCTTGCATACTTCGGTGCATTTCCTGTGTATTTGAATGTAGGCTTGTCGAATCCGATACCGCGGCGGCTCCCTTCCTCAGGATATTGGTAACGCGTAAACTCAATCAATGCATCTTTGCTGAGCAACTGCTGGCCGCCATAATAACCGTCCTGCAAATACATTTGCCACACTTTCATCACATCATTGGAAGTGCCGAAAAGCCCGGCATGGCCGCTAAGTCCGCCCAGCATGGCCGCTGCCTCGTCGTGTACCTGGCCGTGCAGCTGTGTCATGCGGAAGAACGTGTCGCGCTCGGTAGGCACAATGTCGTCCAGTTTGTAAAAGCGTTTCGGGTTGAAAGTGAGTGTATTGGCGCCGAGCTTGTGATAGTAGTGGTTTTTGATATAATCTTCAAAATCCTCACCGCTCAATCGTTTTACGATTTGAGGATAAAGTATAAATGAAAGGTCGCTGTAAACGTAACCTTCCTTTTCATTTAAAGGCGAGTTGCGGATAGATTTGAAAATCGTTTTGTCGTAATTCTTGAAAATAAACAAACTGTCGCCCACCACCGAAGTAGGGTAACGCTTGGACTGCTTGGTACTGAATGTCTTCTTTTTCCAACTGCCGTCCGCTTTTTGGGCTTCTTTCCACAGCACAATAAATGCTTTCAAGCGTGCGCTATGCGTGAGCACTCGGCGCCATTGCAGGTCGGCTTTGTTGGAGCCCTCGAAATCGGGCAGGTAATCCTTCATCGTCGCGTCCAGGTCAAACTTTTTCGCATCCCAAAGACTCATCAATGCGAGGGTGGATGCCGTGATTTTGGTTACCGAAGCCAGGTCATACAAATCCGTCAGTTTTACCGGATGATTGCCTTCATAGGTATGTTTGCCGTAAGCTTTGCGGAAGAACACTTTCCCATCCTTGGCCAGTTGCACGACGCAGCCGGGCGTGGCCTTTTGCGTTACCGCGGCATTAGCAATAGAGTCTATTTTAACCGTAATCACTTTCGAATCCAGCCCAAGTTCTTCGGGAATGGTGTATTTCAATCTACCCAGCGCCGGGGTTTCTATTCCCGCATTGTAAGCGTATTGGGCATTCACCGTCACTGGCAGCTTGCCCAATGCCGGAATAGCCCCGAAGATGAGTTGTGCCGATAAATCCTGGGTATACGGTGTAAGCTGGTACGCCATGATCAGGGCCTTCGCGTCGTCGGTTTTAGGCATTTTATTCAAGGCATAGGGATTGCCGAAAACAGAAACCACGGCCTTTTTGGTAGCGATCAGTTCCTGCAAAACCGTGCTCATCGGCTCGGTAAGGCCATAACTCGTGCGTGGAGAAATGCTGCCCAAATGCACGCCTACCAGCAAGAGATTGTAAACATTCAGTTTAGACCGCAGGGCGTCTATTTGCTCTGCCGTAGCTTTGGCAGGAATATAATAATGATCGACCGTGGTGTAAAGTCCCAGCGTATTCTGGAAAGTAGTGACCGTATCAGCTCCCACCGAAATGGAAGCGATTTTCAGCGTATCCAGCTCGCGCAGCGGCAGAATGCTATTGTCGTTTTTAAGTACCGTAAGGGCTTTTTCAGTAAGCAGTCGATTGGTGAGCTCGGCTGCCTTGGGATTCAGGTCTTCGTAGAGGTTATTAAGATCAACCGGCTTATAATGGTTCAGCCCTGCCCATGCTTTTGCTTCCAGCACTTTCCGGCAGCGGTAGTCGATCTCCGCCTGAGTGATTTTGCCTTCGGCAATGCTCTTTTTGATTTCGGTGATGGATTTGTTTACATCTTCGGTGAATTCCAGCAAGTCCATGCCCGCTTCGAGACCCATGGCATCGGCCCTGCCGTCAGGAAAGAATTTGGTAACGCCTTTCATATTCATGGCGTCGGAGTAGATCAGCCCTTCAAATCCCAGTTGGTCGCGAAGCAGCTTGCTTACAATCGGTTTGGAAAGGGTAGAAGGCAGGTTCGGTGTTTTATCCAGCGCCGGAATGCTCAAATGCGCAATCATCATACCGCTCAATCCATTATCGATCAGCGCGCGGAAGGGGTAAAGTTCCAGTGAATCAATGCGTTGGACAGAATGTGAAATCAATGGCAGATCGTAATGCGAGTCGGTGCCGGTGTCGCCGTGACCAGGGAAGTGCTTTGCGCTGGTTAAAAGACCATTATCCTGCATTCCACGCATGTAGGCAACAGCTTTTTCAGCGACTTTGTATTTGTTCTCACCAAAAGACCGGAAGCTGATCACCGGGTTATTGGGATTATTATTCACGTCGGCCACCGGTGCGAAGTTAATATGCATGCCCAGTCGCCGCGCTTGTTTCGCAAGTTGTGCGCCCATTTGGTAAATCAGGTCATTATTACCTTGGATGGCCCCCAAAGTCATTTGATAAGGATAACGAACAGTACTGTCAATCCGCATCGCCAGCCCAAACTCGGCGTCCATCGCCACGAGCAATGGCACTTTGGAAATCGACTGATAGTAGTTGGTCAGCTGTGCCTGAGGCACCGGTCCACCTTGAAAAAATACGATTCCACCGACCTTATTTTCACGGATCAGCTTCTCCACTGCGGCTGGATTGCTGGTTTTTGGATCGATGAGTGCCCGTTTGGTATCGGACACAGCCGCAACCATGATCAGCTGCGCAATACGCTCATCGGGTGTCAGCGTCGCAAAAACGGAATCAACCCATTGCCGGGACGCGTTCGTGTTGTTTTTCTGTAAAAAGCCCGGTGGAGAGCTGATTTGGGCTTTTGTACTGGTAAATGCTGTTATGAAAAGGAGTGTAACTAGGGCTAGGTGGTGTCTGGTCATTGGGTTTGGGAATGCTTATGCCGGTATTACTTATTCATTTACTGATTTTAAAACTCTTTGGACAAGGCTTGGTTTGATCCAAAAACCGCATTGATTTATTAGTATGTCAATCACCGGTTTTACGGCGGCGATATAATTTTTCTTCTTCGCTTCTGCCAGGGCGCCCAACGTTCCGATTACAGATAGGCCCATTTGCGTAGCCACGGTCCGCCCCTTTATTTCGTCGATCAAAAGCAAATCCGCACGCAGTTCTGTCGCGAGTACAATTGCTTCTGCCTCCCCTGGGTCAAGAAGTTCGGTTAATTCATTCAAAAGTGAAGTACTTGAAACTTCTCTGATCTCGATCCAATCCAATGCAAGTTTACCTCGGAATGCAACATCTAAATCCTGCAATTCCAGATATACCCGTTTCGGAATTATGATCCTCTCATAAAGATTTTGAAGGACATATAAATGCCCTGATTGCACAAGTCCGCTAATAACGGAGGTATCACTTATTACGATCACTCGAAAACTTTCTTAATGTCTCCAGATCTGCTTCGAAGTCCTCTATATCGTAGTGCCAGGCAATTTTACGTTTTCCGAGTTCCTGCTGAAAGCGAATGCTACCCAGTCCGGTCATGGTTCCGCCTTGACCGACAGTAATTTTACCATCTTCATACAGCCGCACCGCCAGTTCGATCCTCAACTCCTGCTCGGAGAGCCCGGTACTTTTGATTACATTATCATTGAGTTCCAAAAGCATATACTACCGTATTAAGTTATTGAATGAAGTCTAAGTAAATATACATAATCTTTCCCGTTCTCTGGCTAAAATGCCCATCAAAACACCAGCCCCAGCAACAATCCCGCCAGAATGATCAAGTATGAGGGCACCTTGCCAAATGCGACGACAATCAACGTGGCGATAACGGTTGCCATTGGCTGAATGCTAGTCATCATCGGTTGAAAAAGCGAAATTGCCGCGGCGATGGTGAGACCGCAGCTGGCGGCGTGGATGCCTTCAAGGGAAGCGCGGATGCCGCGGTAACGTTTCAGCTGGTCCCAGAAAGGGTAGGCGAAAAAGATAAAGAAAGTGCCCGGCAGAAAGATCCCGGCCGTAGCCACAATTCCTCCGACAATCTGGCCGAACCAGCCGTTGGATTGCAGCGACACGCTTCCGACAAACGTGGCGATGGAGAATACAGGCCCGGGTACCACCTGGGTGAGCGCCATCCCGGCGAGGAATTCCTGCTCGGTCAGGTAGTGCTTGAACTCCACAAATTCGTTATACAAAATGGGAATTAGTACCTGCCCGCCGCCGAAAACCAGGCTTCCGTTCCGGTAGAAGTTTTCAAAAAGCCTGACCGGCAGTGAATTCGTGATTTTACCGATAATGGCCGCGGTAATCAGCACGGAAATCCAGAAGATAATAGGCCGCCATTTGATGCGGATCTCGGCCTTTTCCATTTTCTCGTGCTTCTTGAAATTGAGTGAAGCCGCTACACCTCCGCAGACGATCAGCACGGGCGTCATATATGGAGATGGGTACGTATAAGCGAGGATCGTCGAGATTACCAGCAGTGTCCAGCCTTGTGTATTGTGGATCACTTTTCGGGCAATGGAAGAGGCGCCATACATCAGGAACGCGACTGCCATGGGACCCACAAAGCGCGTAAAGTCCAGTGAAATCGCATTCCGTTCGAGGTAATGAATGCCTATTGCTGCCAGCGTCATGAGGAGCATCGCCGGTAGCGACCATACGAGCAGCGTCAGGTAGGCTAGCGGTTGCCCGCCTATTTTCAGGCCTATCGCCGTGACCGTCTGCGTGGAGCTAGGGCCTGGCAATATCGAGCAAAGCGCCTGTAATTCAAGTAGTTCTTCTTCTGTTACATACCTTCGCTTATGTACCAGCCGCTCGATCATCATCATCAGGTGTACCTGCGGTCCCCCGAATGCCGTGAGCGACAGCAGGAGGATGTCCATCAGGTAAATGATGTAACGAAATCGACGGATAGGTGGGTAAGACAAGCTGAGGGTACTTTATTTTTTCAAACCGAGCTCCCGCAAACGTTCATCAAGAAACTCCCCGGCAGTCATGTCGGTGTACAACTTCGGTTGTTCGACGGTAATACAGCTTTCAAGGCTGGTCAGGTCCATATCGGCGCGCGGGTGCATGAAAAACGGAATCGAATACCTGGAAGTGCCCATTTTCTCCCGCGGCGGGTTCACTACGCGGTGAATGGTCGATTTGAGCTTGTGGTTCGTGAGCCGGTCGAGCATGTCGCCTACATTCACAACGATCTGATCGGGTAATGCGGTAATAGGGATCCACTCACCGTCACGGCGGAGCACTTCGAGGCCTTCCGCGCTGGCGCCCATCAGCAAGGTAATGAGGTTGATATCTCCGTGTGCTGCGGCCCTTACAGCACCTTCCGGTACCAACTCGGGATTAGGAATAGGGAAGTAATGTAATGCGCGGAGCAGGCTGTCGCCGTTTTTGACCTTGTCCTCAAAATAATCTTCCGGTAGGCCGAGGTAAATGGCAATGGCGCGCAGCAGCATTTTGCCGGTATTTTCGAAAGTACGGTAAACTTCGAGGGTATATTTTTTGAAATCGGGAAATTCCTCGGGAAAGATATTGGACGGCATTTGTCCGATGGGTTCGGGCTGGCCTACGTGGTAAAATTCCTTCAAATCGGCTACTTTGAAACCTTTTGCCGTTTCTTTGCCTTTGCCGATATAACCGCGCTGGCCGAACAACTCGGGGAACTCATACTTTTTCTTGATGTCGTCCGGCTGCGAAAAGAATTGCTTTACACTTTCGTAAAGATCATTGCGCAGCGTATCGCTTAACCCGTGATTTTTAATGGCTACAAAACCGATGTTGGTAAATGCCGCGCCGAGGTCTTCGACAAACTGCTTCTTCCGCTGGGCATCTCCCGATGTAAAATCGGCCAAATCGAGCGACGGGACTTCATTCAATAGTGCTGGTTCCATGTTGATTGCTTTTTTGATGCAAAGTAAAAAGTATCTGCGCACTTGGCAAGCATGCCGGTGGCACCAAATGTATTGGTATAAAAATAGGGAGAAGAAACAGGAGATATTTAATAACTTTCATAGATACTCATTAAATTTAATCCCCGTTTGGAGAACCCTGTTTGGGAAAAACGTTTCAGAGAAACGTTTTTAAGGAAATATGCATTGAACTTTGCGCTATGACACATTCAGACCCGGATCATGATACCTGGCTACGCTTCATTTCCGGCGATCCCGATGCGTTTAGCGACCTTTATGACCAGTATGCCAGCGTGCTGTACGCGTTCGGTATGCGGTACAGCACAGACCGGGAACTGGTAAAAGATTGTATTCACGACCTTTTCATTGATTTGCATGGTTACCGGAAAAATCTGGCCCGGGATGCCAATGTAAAATTCTACCTGCTCAAATCACTCCGCAGGAAGTTGCACCTCGCACACCGGAAATCGTCGATGCTGCGATTTGATCGTTGGGATACCGAAGATTCACTGGCGATCAATACATTCAGTTTCAGTATTGAAGAAGAGCTGGTTGTCAGTGAAAAGGAGCGGGAAACCTTGCAACACCTTGCCGCCGAGATCAACCTGCTTCCCGACCGCCAACGGGAGATATTGTACCTGCGTTTCCATCAGGATCTCGATTATGATGAAATCGCTGCGATCATGCAGATTTCCGTCCCTACCTGCCGCACTTTCGTATACCGCGCCCTCAAACAACTGCGCGGTAAACTTGAATTCGGGGTTATCTTGTTGATAATGTGCTGTTAAGAAAATATTTTCCATTTTTTGTTAAAATAAATCCTCTCAGAAGTCTATATCAGTGGCATGCTGCGCTCTTGTAGTTTAAACAAGCGCACTTCCATGAAAAGAAAACGCAACAAGCAGGAGCCGATACCAGGTCCCGAGCACCTGACCGAAGAGGAAAGAGTGGCCGGCGAGCGGGCGAAGCTGCTGTTCAAAACCCTCCGTAACGAAACCTTTTCACCTGATGAAAAGGATGCACTCTGGAACCAGGTAGGCGAAACTATCTCGCAGAGGAAACAAAGATCATTCAACACATTCTGGATTGCCGCGGCGGCTTCGGTGACTTTGCTGTTGTTGGCGGGCGTGGGTTATCTCGTGTTTTACAAAGATTCCGCCCGTACCATGCAGGAGGTTGCCGCCCGCGGCGTGAACGAACCGGACGAAACCCAACTGATCCTCGGCGATAAACGGGTGATTAGCTTACGGAAAGATAATTCGAGCCTGGAATACAAAGACAACGGTGCGCTCATTCAGGTTGACTCTTCATCGACAATAGATCAGCAGGTGGCCGGGGATCAGCAGTTTAATACATTAGTCGTGCCTTATGGCAAGCGGTCGGTGCTGACGCTTGCCGACGGGACGCGTATTTGGCTGAACTCCGGCTCAAAGCTGGTTTATCCGTCGCATTTCGATAAAAGACTGCGCGAGGTGTACCTCGAAGGGCAGGCGTATTTCTCAGTCACCCACGAGGAAAACGCGCCTTTTTATGTACATACCAAAGATATGGAGGTAAAAGTGCTGGGCACGGAATTCGACGTAAGTGCTTATGACGACGATCCTTACACGGCCACTGTGCTCACCAAGGGCAGCGTAGAGCTCACGACGCAGCGGCAGACACTCTTCGGGTCGAAAAAGACAAAGATCTCACCGGGGACGCGGGCCGTCTTCGATCAGGATCAGGCGGTGCTGCAAACGCATCAGGTGAACGTCCAGCAATATATTTCCTGGAAGGATGGCTATCTGGCCCTGAATGTCGCGCCGTTGTCTGAAATTATTAAAAAGCTATCAAGGTATTACCGGGTAGATATTGAACTAAAACAACCGAAACTCGCGGGTGTCAAATTCGGAGGAGACCTGATTCTGCAAGACGACGTCCGCGACGTATTGAAAGTGCTCGCGCTGACCACCGGGCTTAATTACAAACAACAACCTAACGAAAGGAGGTACGTATTGGAGGAAAGCGCTATCAAACCATAAAAACGGGAAACGCGGCAACGTTTCCCGAATCTTCACACTTGCCGGCAAGCAAGTGATCCTTAAACCATTGTATTAACAAAAGTCAAATCAAATTTATGAAAAAATTTGACCAGAAAGGGTATTGCCCTTTGGGAAAATTGCACCCATCAAAACTGCTGAGAATCATGAAACTGACAGTTATGCTGTTATGGATCGGGATGATGAGCGTGCATGCAACGGGGTATTCTCAGAAAAGCAGGATGGATGTCAAAATCCGGAACGGAAATCTGGGCACACTGTTCAGGCAAATTCAGGAACAAACCAGTTATCGCATATTTTACAGGGATGATCTTTTTTCGGGAAGACAGGAAATCAATATTAATCTGGACCTGAAAAATGAAACCGTGCCGGCTATCCTGAATGCCGCGCTCAAAGGAACAGACCTGACGTATAAGGTAATAGGTAAGCAAATCGCGATCTACAAAAAGGAGGAGCACGACGGGGCCGGCCCCGTGCGGAACATTAATGTGCCGGCAGTGCCCGAGGTGGTTATCCGGGAAATTACCGGAACCGTCGCCGATGCGAAGGGGAATCCGCTGCCGGGTGCGACGGTGATTGTAAAAGGAACCGATAAAGGAACGTCGGCGGATGCGAGCGGGAAGTTCACGGTGGAAGCCGAAGCGGGCGATGTGCTGGTGGTTTCTTTTATTGGGTATCTCAAAAAAGAACAGACAGTTGGCTCGCAAACAACGGTGAGCATCCAGCTGGAAGAAGATCTGAACGGACTGGAAGAAATTGTGATCGTAGGGTACGGCTCTCAACGTAAAGCGACCATCACTGGCTCGATCGCGACCATTACTACCGAAGATTTGAAGCAAAGCCCGACTGCCAGCATTACCAACGCATTGGCGGGAAGGCTACCCGGATTGTTCGCGAACCAGTTCAGTGGTGGCGAGCCGGGCGTAGACCGCAGCGATATTTTCATCCGAGGTACCGCTACTTACGGAAATAAAGCGCCGATCGTGATCATCGACGGCCTCGAACGGAGCATGGATTACCTCGCACCTTCGGAGATCGAGACGTTTACAATCCTGAAAGATGCTTCGGCCACAGCGCCTTATGGTGTGCGTGGGGCGAATGGTGTAATCCTGATCACAACCCGACGCGGAAAAGTGCAGGATAAGGCGACTGTGAACTTCAAAGCGTCGGTCGGTATCAACAAACCGGTGAAATTCCCGACCTACCTCGGTTCGGCGGACTATGCCATGCTTTACAATGAAGCGAGAAGAAATGATAATCCTGATGCCGACCCGGCAACGCTGAACCTGTTCTCGGATCAGGCTATTGCCGATTTCCGCAAGGCAAAAGGGGATAACTCCGATGGCCTGGGCTATAATTGGAATTACTTCGATTATGCGTTCAAGCCGGGTGTGCAGCATGATTACAGTTTGTCTATTAGCGGTGGATCGTTGAGGGCCAGGTATTTCGTCCTGGCCAACTACTTCCAGCAGGATGGTAACTACCGACACACCGATCTGGCGGCGAATAGCACGCAGGCCGTGTTCAAGCGTTACAATTTCCGCTCGAACATCGATATCGACATTACGGACAATTTTTACGCTAAACTGGACCTCGGTGCCCGCATTACCGACCGTAACGCGCCGGGCACAACCGCCGCCCGCATTGTGGAGCTGGCCAATACCCAGCCTTCGTACCTGCCGATCATCGTGGAACCGAACGACGACCCCGCCAACAAGGTGTTCCAGGCTAATAACCCACTAGGAATGCTGTATGGCGACCAAATTTACCGCTTCAACATTCTCGGAGAGCTCAGCCGTACCGGTTTTTTGAATGAGAAGAATACGTATCTCAATGGTTCATTCTCGCTGGGACATAAGCTGAATTTTATTACAAAAGGTCTGGCCATTGAGGGAATGTTCTCTTACGACGCCAACGACGGCGGCTGGATCGATCGCAAAGTGGGTACCTATTCGGAAGGTTACCGCGAATATCCGGGTTATGCCACATTTGTTCCTACTGTGGGAAGCGACATTTATCGTACACCGGGGCATTACACGGGTGCGTACAAGTCGGGGAACAAATACAATATCGACCAAACGATCGGGAACGGGTATAGCAACAATAACAATGAAAGCCGAGCCTATTTCCAGGCCAAGCTCGACTATATGCGGAATTTTGGATTGCATGATGTGACAGGCATGGTGCTTTTCAACCGGTCGAAGCGGGTTATCAACAACCAGGTGCCGTTCAGCTATCAGGGCGTTACGGCCCGCGCTACCTACGGCTATGATGACCGTTATTTGCTGGAAGTGAATGCGGCTTATAATGGCTCTGAAAATTTCGCGAAGGGGAAGCGGTACGGCTTTTTCCCATCGGTAGCAGCCGGCTGGGTTCTCACGAAAGAGCGTTTCATGACCAATACCCAAAACTGGCTTAACAATCTGAAAATCCGCGGCTCGTTTGGATTGGTAGGAAGCGACAAGATTCCTGACGACAAGCGTTTCATTTATCTGCAATATTTCGGACGGCGCGATGGCGATTACAATTTTGGTACGGATAATTTCGGCTCGGGTGCCGGCGGCTTCCTGTCGGAGGGTGACCTGGCCAATCCGAACCTGACCTGGGAAAAGGCCCGCAAAACCAACATCGGTATCGACGCGACATTCCTGAAACGCCTTACATTGACGCTCGATATCTTCCGCGAACACCGCTATGACATCATTACCAACATGGGCGGTGGCAACAAGCTCGGCTTCCCTGACATCGTCGGCAAAGATGCCCCGTTCCTGAACTCGGGAATCGTGAACAACAAAGGTTTCGATTTCGAGATAGGCTGGACCGGCAGCATTGGCAAGGATTTCACGTATTTCGTTCGTCCGAATATGACTTTTGCCCGCAACAAGATCATTTTCATGAATGAGATTCCTTATGCTTCGCCCGGAAGGGCTAACACCGGCAAGCGTATCGACGAGCATTTTGACTACCTTTTCGATCGCTTCGTGGCGAACCAGGAAGAGGCCAATCAGCTGAATGCGATGAACAACGGCAGCGGCTTCCAGTCATTCGGTACGCTGCGGCCGGGGGATGTCGTGTACAAGGATCTGAACAACGACGGCAAGATCGACGACCTGGGCGACCGTACCGCCGTGGGTAACCCGCGTAACCCGGAGCTGATGTTCGGTTTGCCGGTGGGAGGTCGTTTCAAAAACTTCGATTTCAGCGCATTGTTCCAGGGTGCGTCTCGGGCATCAGTGCAGCTATCCGGCGCGGCAGTTTACGATTTCCCGCTTTTTGCCCAGGACAAATACGGCAAGGTGAAACCGATGCACCTGAAACGCTGGACACCTGAAACTGCTGCCACCGCAACGTATCCGGCATTGCATTTCGGCGATCATAGCAACAACAAGAATAACAATAGCAGCTTGTTTTTGTATGATTCGAAATACATCCGTCTGAAAACGGTAGAAGTAGGCTACAATCTGCCCAAAACGACGATCAAGAAGATCGGGATCGATAACTTCCGCATTTATGTGCAGGGCATGAACCTCCTTACCTGGGACGGACTCAAAGATGTGGATATGGATCCCGAAACCCGCGAGGGATCGGGCGACTGGTACCCTATCCAGAAGGTGGTGAATTTTGGCGTCGACATTTCATTCTGATTTAACCTGATTTTTATGAATACCACAAAAATATTGACGAGCATAACATTCGGTCTTGTAGTATTATCGGGCTGCCAGCAGGATTTCCTAGACCGCAAACCGGACGATCAGGTAGATGCCGAGCAGGTTTTTACCCGATATAATAAAATGAACCAGTTGGTAACCGACCTGTACGACAATGCCAAAGGTTCCAACAGTCCGCTGGTGTTTTTCTCGCACTTTTCATCAGCTCCTGTGACCGATGAGGCCGAGGGCTCGACGGCGGAAGGAAGCCTGACCAACAAGTTCAATACCGGAGACTGGAACCCCAATGCCATGCCCGACCGGAGCAGTCGCGGGCAATATTGGTGGGATCTGTATGCCCGCATCCGCAAGGCCAATGTGATCCTGGAAGGTGTAAGGAAATACAATACGCCCGATAATCCGTTGCAAGCCGGTGACCTCGATAAACGCATCGGCGAAACCTACTTCATGCGCGCCTACTTCCATTACCTGGCCGCGCGTATGTACGGGGAGGTGGTGTATGTGACGCACACCATCCAGCCCAGCGATCCGATGGATTTCAAGCAGGAGTCTTTCCATGCTATTGCAGAGAAGATCAAACAGGATTGTGACTCCGCATTTGCACGTGTCCCAGGGAGCTGGGGCGGGGCGGACTTTGGCCGGGTGGATAAAGGAGCTTGCCTGGGATTGAAAGCGATGATTTCCTGGATGGCTGCCACACCGATGTGGAATGGGGGGACTTTCCCGAACGACACGCGTCAGTTTGCTTCGGAATACACTTATAATGTCGATCGCTGGGTGAAGGCGAAGGAGGCAGCAAAGGCGGTCATTGATTTCAAGGTGGATGGCCGCCAGCGTTACAGCCTTTACCAGGGCCACGATGCATCCGATTTCCGCGACGACGCCGGAAACAACAACAATAATTCGAAAGTGCCTGCGCGGCTCTGGGACTTGTATCACGATATGCAGGCATTTCAGAACGAGGCCGTTTTCTTCGTCACCCGCGATAAGGACAATAACTGGCAGGGTGATATTTACCCGCCGAGCTGGGGCGGAAGCTCCCGCCAAATGCCAGTGCAGGAGCAGGTGGATGAATATGAATACATCGCACCGAATGGATTTGGCTATCCGGTGTACGGTACCCGCGCTAAAACCGATGGCTACGACGACGGCAATCCCTATGAAAGTGTGAAAAGAGACCCGCGTTTTTACCGTGATATCGTATACCACGGTTCCACATTCAAGGGGAAAGTGATCAATACAGCTACCGGTCCGGACAAGATCGGGGCTTCCAACTCTTCTACTACCGGTTATTTCCTCCGCAAAATCCTGCGCGAATCGTGGAACCGCGACAAGAGTTTCGCGATCAGCGGCCCGCCGGTGTGGCGCTTGCCGGAGTTCATTTATATTTATGCAGAAGCAGTGAATGAATCAGCCGGCCCAAATGCGGAGATTTACCAAATGCTGAACGATGTGAGAAAGCGTTCATTCATGGCCCCCATCCCGCCAGAAGCACAAACCAGCAAGGCATTGATGGACGAGTATATCAAACGCGAAAGGCGGGTGGAGCTGTTTTACGAAAACAACCGTATCTGGTCGTCCAGGCTATACCTGGAGGCAAGTTCCCAAAAAGAGCTCGCGCGCGAGCAGGGGTGGCAAAGCGCTGGCGCAACCAACGAGCAGCGCTCGCAATCCTACTGGCCTTATCCGAAAACACAGCGGATGATAAATGGTATGAAGCCGGTGGAAGATCCGAACGGGAAAATTGAAGTAGATGGTAAAAAATACCGGATGCAGCGTTATTTCGTAGAAAGCCGCGTGTTCGTAACGCCAAGGCATTATCTCTTCCCGATCATGCAGGACGAGCTGCAGCGCACTCCGACGTTGAAGCAGAATCCCGGGTGGTAACCGCGATCACGGCTAACAATAACTGACAACAAATGACAACACCTGACCATAAATGACAAAGAAGTCATGAATAGTCAGGTGTTGTCAGGTTTGGTAAGGTGTTGTTGCACCTATTCCTTAATACTCTTGATATAGGCAATAGTTTGCGGAATCTGTTTCAGATAGGAAGGACTCTCGTCCTCGATAAAGTAATGCTTGATTCCCACCTTCTTGGCAGCCTTCAATGTCGCCGGGATGTCGATTTGGCCGGTGCCCAGCGCCACGTCGTTGGTAGTAGGTGTACCGCCTGAGAGATCGCCTTTCACCCCTTTTTTAAGGTCTTTGAGGTGCATGAGCTTCCATCTTGTCGGGTATTTCAAAAGCAGCTTCGCCGGATCTTGTCCCGGGAATGCGGTCCAAAGGACGTCCATTTCGAAGTTGACGTATTCCGGATTCGTGTTTTTGACAATGTAATCAAACAACGTACCATCCTCGTAAGGGACAAACTCGTAGCCGTGGTTATGGTAAGTGAGCGAAATGCCTGCTTCTTTGAGCTCCTTACCGGCTTTGTTGAAATCAGCGACTGCTTTTTTCGCAGTTTCGAGGTTGAAGTTGCCTTTTTCGTGAGGAATCCAGGCGACCATTACATATTTGGCGCCGAGGATTTTGGCGTCTTTAATGGTTTGTGCGGTGCTTTCGCTGAGCTTTTTATAGTCGGCACCGATGGAACGCATGGCAATACCGCGTTTATCGAGCTGCTTGCGGAGCTCCTCGGTGGTCATGCCGGCGATCGGGCCACCTTCCATTTCAGTAACGCCGAGGGATTTGATGGTATCCAGCGTAGCTTCAATGCCTTTGCCCCAACTGCCACGGAAAGTATATGCCTGCAAGCCGATCGGCGCGGTGTATACCGGCTTGCCCTGTGCAAAAAGGTCGCTTCCGCCCAGCAATGCAGCCGCCAGGCAGCCTAGACCGATTAGTTTTTTCATTGTCATTTCGTTGATTGTTTTAGATAGGTATTCTTTAAAGCAGCGTCTGTGATTGATATACTAAAACCCGTCGGCCTTGATCTGTTTTTCACTCAGTTCGCCGTACTTTTTGACCTGCTCCTTAATCTCCGAAGCCTTACCCACGAGCACGAATTGTAACTTGTCTCTAGGGAAATAGGTCGCAATAATATCTTTCGCCTTCGCGACAGTCAATCCATCCACTTTTGCCTGGAATGTATCGATAAAACCTTCATCAAAATTATAAGTATACATATCCGTAAGCAGCCTCGCCAATGCCCCGGCCGATTCGTAATCCGGCGGGAAATCGCCCTTCACGTACGCCTTCGCGGACGCGAGGATTTCCTCATTAATGCCATGTTTGTGAAGGCTGTCGAGCACGCTCAGCGCCATGTCGATCGCCGGAATGGTCGTGGAGTTTTTGGTAAATGTGCTGATCCCGAATGTGCCTGCATATTTATAGCGGGTAAAACGGCTGCCGGCGCCGTAGGTGAGGCCCGAATTGACGCGCAGTGCGTCATTCAACCAGGAAGTAAACCTGCCGCCGAGAATGGTGTTGATCACAACCACAGGCACGTAGTCCGGTGAATTATAGTCGATACCCTTGCCGCCGATCATGAATGTGGTCTCACGGGCGTCGTCCTTGTTGACGAGGAGCACACGGGCCTTGTCGAATTCCAGATTGGGCGCCACGCGTTTCACCATTCTGGCGGGAGCCGTTTTCCAGTCACCGAACAACGCGGTTACCTTCTTTTTCATATCCGCAATTTTGAAGTCACCCACCACTGCAATAGCTCCCTTGCCTGTGGTGTAGTTGCTTTGGTAAAATGCTTTCACCGCCTCGACATTGATTTTCTCAACAGTGGATTTGCTGCCCGTTGTCGGCGTGGCATAAGGGAATTGGCCGAACAGGAATGCATTGTAATAGTTACCAATCACGGAGCGCGGGCTTTCCTTCGCCTGGGCGAGTTCGAGCAGCGTCCGCTGTTTGTGTTTGTCAAATTCGGTGGCATCGAAAACCGGGTGGATGAGCACTTGCTGGATCAGTTCAAAAAGCTTGTCCTGGTCTTTCACCGCAAATGAAGCCGCGAGGCCTGCATTATCCTTCGAAGCATAAGTGGAAAGGCTTGCACCGACGTAATCGGTCATTTCTTCGATCTGCGCTTTGGTGTATTTTTGCGTCCCGAACAGCAATGCATCGGCCGTCAGACTTGCAAGGCCGTAACGTTCGCCATCGTTGATCGCACCGGCATCGAACACGGCCGAAACGTTGATCAGCGGTACTTCATGCTGCTCCATCAGGTACACCGTCAGCCCGTTTTTAAGTTTGAATGTCTCGTAAGGAGGTACTTTGAAATTGTTCTGCGCCTTGGCTGCGAATGCGCACAGGGCGAGTGCCAGAATCAGGATATTTTTCATTCCAGTTTGAATTTGAATGGCTGTTATTTCGATTTTTCAGGAAGCAGGTACCCTACGGTGCGGTTGCGCTCCGTGAAATACTGCGCTGCGACGCGTTTGATATCGTCCACGGTGACCTTCTTATAGTTTTCGGGAGCTTCGAACATCTTTTTATAATCACCAAAAAACACCTCGTAAGTCCCGAGACTGTTGGCTTTTCCATTGATAGTTTCGAGCGTGTGGTAGAACTCCATCAGCTTCTGGTTCTTCACTTTCTGCAATTCCGCGTCGGTTACGCCATTCTGTATGATCATGTCGATTTGTTTTTCAATGGCTTTTTCGAGGTTTGCCGCTGAAACATTGTCGCCGGCTACTGCAAAAACGGCAAACAATGTCGGATCAAAGCCATTATCGAGCCCGGTCGAAACGCTGGAAGCGATGGTGGTGTCCATGACCAGTGATTTGACCAACCGCGAAGAGTTACCCGAGCTGAGCAGGCTGCTGAACAGGTCCAGCGCGTAATAGTCGGCATGGGCAGTTTCGGGAACGTGGTAGGCCAGGAGCAGGTTTGGCGTAGTAATGTCCTTGTAGGTCGTAACACGGCGCTCGCCATTCTGCGGCGGCTCTACGGTACGGATCTTCGGAGGCAGGCCGCGGGCAGGAAGCGGAGCCATGTACTGATCGGCCAGTTTTTTTACTTCATCAAATTGAATATCTCCTACCACCACCACGGTCGCATTGTTAGGCGAGTAATAAGTTTTGAAATAGTTTTCCAAATCGGATTGCGTCCAGCTTTTGATGTCGGACTCAAAGCCGATTACCGGGAACATATACGGGTGTTCCTGGAATGCGACGGACTGTACCTGCTCACCTATGAGCCGGTAATTGCTGTTTTCCAGCCCGGTACTGCGTTCGGAAAGCACTACGCCGCGCTCGCTTTCCACCATTTTAGGGTCGATGGTGAGATGGCCAATGCGGTCGGATTCGAGTTTGAAGATCGTTTCCAATGCATCTTTCTGGAACCAGTCGGTGTATACGGTCACATTTTCGGTCGTATACGCATTGTTGGAACCGCCGTTGGCTTCCATCACACGGTCGAACTGCTTCGGACCATAGTTTTTGGAACCGTTAAACATCATGTGTTCGAAGAAGTGGGAGAGGCCGGTAATGCCGTGCACCTCATTTCGCGAGCCGACCTTCCAGAAAAGGTACATGTTCGCAGTGGGGATCGAATGGTCTTCCAGGACGAGGAATTTCATGCCGTTGGCGAGCGTGAAACTTTTCACATCCTCCGGCCTGGTTTGCGCATGCGCGACGCCGAGGCCCGTGAGCGCGGCCGCGGCGAATAGGAGTTTTCTTAGCTTCATGAAGCGAGGATTGTTAATGAATGTGTAATGATAGTGAAAAATGCCCTTCGGGTCGAGATTTGATGGGACGATAAACCCAAACGGGTTAGCAGGCGGGATTATTTCTGGTTTTCAACCACTATTTTTGGCGCATTATTAACCTTAATCTTCGTACCACCGATGAAAAAGTATGTCTTCCCCCTGTTCATGCTCCTGTCCGTCAACGTACTAGCCGGTACGTTACCCGACCAGCCCGCCAAGAAGCAGCGCTTCAAAGTGATGACCTACAATATCCACCATTGTAACCCGCCATCGGCCGGGGATAAAATTGATGTAGAGGCAATTGCAAAGGTTATCAATGCCGAAAAGCCTGATTTCGTGGCATTGCAGGAGGTGGACGTGAATACCGAGCGTTCCGGCAAAGGCAAGAACCAGGCCCAGCAGCTGGCCGCGCTGACGGGCATGAAATTCTATTTTTCCAAAGCAATCGATCACCAGGGCGGCGACTACGGCGTGGCGGTTCTGACCAAATTTCCGATTGTGGATTCGGCGAAGTTCGCATTGCCGATCCGCCCTGAATTGAAAGAAGAAGATCGCACGATCGCTGCGGTGACGGTGAAGCTGCCGGATAACCGCAAGCTGATTTTCGCCAGTACGCATTTGGGATTGAAAGAGCCCAACCGCCTGTTGCAAGCCGAAACCATTGTGAAGCATTTCGGAGACTCGCAGTTGCCGATGATCCTCGGCGGCGATTTCAATGCAACACCTGGAAGCCCGGTAATCGCCTATTTCGATAAATACTTCACCCGTTCGTGCACGGATTGCAAGCCTACTATTCCTGTGGAAGTACCGAAAAAGACCATCGATTTCATCATGCACAAGCAGGGCAGCAAACTCAAAAGTGCCAACACCAAGGTGATCGACGAGAAATATGCATCGGACCACCTGCCGGTAACAGCCGAGTTTACATTAGACTAATATCCTCCTTGATCCAGTTCACCCGGACGATCCGGCTCTGTACACCATGTTCGGCAAAGAAATGCTGCCAATGCAGCTGCCGCGACGACAGGTGGTCGGTGGGCGATTTGATTTCGATGAATGCATAATCGTCGTCGTTCCAAACGAGCAGATCGGGGAAGCCGCGGGTGTTTTCACGGAGGTTCAGCGCCATTTCGAGCATGATCTTGTGGATCTTTTCGGGGCTCAGAAGGGACGTTAATGTTAGTACCTTTTCCAATGCGCCGTCATACCACGGCACGAGCACGTTGGTAATGCCGTATTTGTCTGTAAATGTTTGCGTAACGAGCTCGTCGATGATCTCGCGCGAATGGGCAGCGGCGAGCCGTTCCTTCAATTGTTCCGACCGCTTGAAATAGAAGTCGGGCAGAAAGAAGTCCGACGGAATGCGTTGCAGCGGATTATGGATCGTCTGCACATTGGTGTCATAAATAATATCCCAGAACAGCAGCCCGAACAATGCACGCCACGGTTCGTTTTCGCTGAAAAATGCATTATAACCCTGCGACTGGTAGTAAGTGATTGCCCCGAATTCCACGCGGAAACGATAGGAAATCGGTACTTCAATCGCTTCGGCAGCCTTCAAAGCCTGGGTCGTCCTTTTGACGGTCCGGGCTTTTTTGTTTTTGATCTTTTCATAAAAATCGAGGCTGAAAAAGCGCTCGTCGGCATTCTGCGGGCTTTCGGAAATCTCTTCACATAATGCCAGTGCTTCGTCGATCTCGCCCAGGTTATAAAGCAATCGCACGCGCCGCTCGCGGGCTGGGGCGTCGTTGGTAAGCTGGTAAATGGTTAGGGCCTGGGAAAGCATTTTCTTACGTTCCAACCAGGCACTTACCTTTAATATGAATGAATTGAATGAGGGTAAAGCCTTAGGACTGAGCCCTGTGCCGCTTGCAGCCTGCCAGTTCATAAACCAGTCATAGATTTCCTCGGGAGGTAAATCCTGTTTGATAATGTCGAAGGTTTCTTTCATCAACGACACCATCAATGTATCATCCGCATCCTTGCGCGTATCAAACTGAATGGAAAGGTACTGCTCGTCGAACGACTGAAACCGCACGTGCCCGAGGTCGCGAACGACAAACTCCGTCATGTCGGCATAGCGGTTACCGAAAAAGAGGAACTTCATCAGCATTACCTCCGCCTCGAATGACACTTTTACCACCGGCTCCAATTCTCCGATCACCTCGCAAAGCACCGCAAAATCGTACTCATGCAGCAGCCAGCGCACCAGATCAGGCTTTTTGATGCTTTTGGAAGGCATTACGTCCGGTTCAAGCAGCTTGGTGACTTCGAGCAACTCGGGTTTGGTGAAAAGGTCGATGACCTCTCCGAACCGGCTTTCGTGCGCTTCGCAAAGCGTTTCGATGAAATCGCGTTCGAGCAGTTCGGTGAGCACCGCGGGCATATCCTCGATTTCGGCGTAAGAGAGGCTATTGGTACGGAAAAACGATTTACTGCGGTTGCTGAAACGGATGAACAGGCATTGCGCATCTTCGGAAAGCGACTCGTAATTGTCCAGGAATTCCAGCTCGCTCTCGTGCAGGATGTGCTCATATCGCTTGCGAACGAAGGCGAGCACGTAATTGAAATATTCGAGATAGTATTTGGGCGGTAAATCCGTGGGGAACACTTGTTCCTGGGCGAACGGATCGGTCAACTCGGCGGACAAAATGGTTACTTTTTTAGTTGATGAAGAAATAAAGTTACCGAAATTAAAAGAAATGACCGAATGACTGAATGACCGAATGACCGAATGACCGAATGACTGAATGATTGAATGAGCCGCCGTGGAATGGGGAATGACTGAATGTTCAATTTTGAATGCGTGAATGGAGGTTTCGACTGGTGAAAAGAGCGGTGCCGGCATGTCCGGGATGGTTTATATTAAAATTTGGTTAAATACTGTTTTTATAGAAAGATGAAAGGTAAAAATAGGATTATAGTTATTATGAGCGGCGCCTTTTCTGAAAAGCGTAGTATATAATTAAGAAATTGATTTACATTTGCTCTCTATGGAAAACAATTTTACCTGCCCATGACAACATTAGATTCTTATGATTTTTCAGGGAAAAAGGCCCTGGTTCGCGTGGATTTCAATGTCCCGCTTAATGAAAAATTTGAGATCACGGACGATACCCGTATCCGTGCGACCATTCCTACAATCAGCAAGATTCTTAATGACGGCGGTTCCGTCATTTTAATGTCACACCTTGGTCGCCCCAAGGACGGTCCTGTCGAAAAGTACTCCCTGAAACACCTTGTAAACCCATTGTCGCTGATCCTCGGAAAGACCGTGAAGTTTGCCGACGATTGCATTGGGGCAAGCGCTACTGAGCTGGCCGCTGCATTGCAACCGGGAGAAGTTCTGTTGCTCGAAAACCTGCGTTTTTATAAAGAAGAAGAAAAAGGTAACGAAGAGTTCGCTGAGAAACTCTCGAAACTCGGTGACGTGTGGGTAATGGACGCATTCGGTACCGCACACCGCGCGCACGCTTCCACAGCCGTAATCGGTAAGTTTTTTAAGGACAAAGTTTGCGGATATGTAATGCAAGCTGAGCTCGACAACGCGGAACGTCTGCTCGAACACTCGGAAAGACCTTTCACGGCGATCATGGGCGGTGCGAAAATTTCCGACAAAATCCTGATCATTGAGCGCCTTCTCGATAAGGTAGACAACCTCATTATCGGCGGCGGTATGTCCTACACATTCTCCAAGGCACAAGGTGGAAACATCGGTAAGTCGCTGCTCGAAGCCGACAAGCAGGATCTGACGCTTGAACTGATCGAGAAAGCAAAAGCGAAAGGTATCAACCTGGTATTGCCGGTGGATACAGTAATTGCTGACAAATTCTCCAACGACGCAGATCGCAAAGTTGTTGAGGCAGGTAATATTCCTGACGAATGGGAAGGTCTCGACATCGGTCCGAAAACTGCTGAGATTTTCTCTGATATCATTAAAAAATCAAAAACCGTGCTCTGGAACGGCCCGATGGGCGTATTCGAATTCCCGAATTTCGCGAAAGGAACCAACGCGATCGCTGAGGCGGTAGTGGCGGTAACCGAAGACAACGACGCATTCTCACTGATCGGTGGTGGCGATTCTGCGTCTGCGATCAACAATGCGGGCTACGGCGACCGTGTAAGCTACGTTTCAACCGGTGGCGGTGCATTGCTCGAATACATGGAAGGTAAAGTGCTTCCGGGTGTTGCGGCGCTGCAAGCATAAACATTTCACTTATTAGGTTTATATGCAAAAAGAAATCCATCCCGCACATCGCGGGATGGATTTTCTGCATAACAAACCTAACTAATTTATGAACACTGGCCTCGTTCGGCCGGAATTCCACTTTTAATTGCCTCCTGCGCGTTTCTGCAAATCATCCGACCCGGTGTTGCGCTGGCGGGCACCCTTCACATTCTGATTACCGAAGTTGTAAGTGAAGGTCAGTCTGAACTGGCGGCTAGGCCATTCGGAACGTACCTTGAAATTGATATCCTTGTACACCGCGGTACCGTTGAAGCGGTTGGTCCAGAAGATGTCGTTCACATTGAAACGGATCGTTCCTTTTTTGTTCAGGATATTCTTTTGCAAACCTGCATTGATCATCCCCATCGGACGGGCTGCGTACAAGCCATAGAACTGTCTGCTATTATACCATCCCGAGAGCTCGGCGGACCATCCTTTGCCAATCGTAAATTGGTTGCTGGCATACATATTCCAGGATGTCTGCTTGATTTCCAGCTGCTGTTCCAGGTAATATGACTTGTAATGGTTGTACACACCCGTAAAGTTCGCCTGCACTTGCCACCATTTAGTGACTGGAATCGGGAATGAGACGGTCAGGCTGACGTTGTCCTGATTATCAAGGTTATCCGAAGTCACGAAAGTTTTATTCTCCGAAGCGATCTGCTGAGGCAGTTCATCCGCGATCATATCCTTGATGCGGCTGTAAGCCAGCGTCGTGTTCAATGCATTCTTGTAAACGTGTACCAACTGGAATGAATGCGTGTACTGTGGCCGCAGGTTCGGGTTACCGCGCTGGAATGTGTACGGGTCGAGGTAAAACTCGAATGGGTTCAGCGACTGATAGTTCGGACGGTCGATCCGGCGGCTGTACGACAGGTTGATCACGTTATTGGTGTCCAACTGGTTCGATAAGAATACGCTAGGGAAAAAATTGATATAGTTTCTGTCGCGTTTCTGGTTCAGCGTGATCGAGTTGCCGATCGAATGCGTGTGTTCTGCCCGGACTCCCAACTGATACTTGATCTTCTTCGAAATTGCGCCGGCGTAGTTCGCATAAGCTGCATTCACGTTTTCAGTGTATTTGAAACGGTTGGAGCGTTTCGGGTCAAATTGCCAGCTGTCGATGAACGTTTCGAACACCATATCGTTATCCGATGTCACATAGCTCGATTTCAAACCGGTTTCGAATTTTCCTTTGCCGATCGTCTGCGTGTAATCCAGTTTCGCCATGGCAATGTTGATGTCCGAGGGCATATCGTTACGCACCATTTCGGTAGCAGCTTCGTCCGGCGTACCGTCCGCCTTGAAATAGCGGGTATCCAGGTCGCTTTTCTTTTTGCCGCCGTAATGCACGTAGTCCAGATCGAATGTGAGTTCCTTGCCTTTATCGTTGAATTGGTGTTTCAGGTTCAGGTTGGAACTGATGTTATTCATCTTGCCGCCATTGAAAACGTTGGTTCGGAATGTCCGTTGAAGAGTCAGGTCTTCGTTCAGGATCCGGGTGTTGGTTTGCCCGAAGGGGTTGCTCCAATCATTGTAGAAGCCGGAAACCAATACGCCCACAGTGGTTTTGTCCGTTGCAAAGTAGTCGAGGCCGGCACGTACGTTATAGTATTCCGATCGGTTGATGCGCTCGGTGTGCTGATCGAAGATCGTTACCTTGCCGTCATAAGGAATGGTACGGTAAATGTCGTTGTTATTAAATCCCTTGTTATAAAAAGCGCCGCCGCTGATAAATGTGCTGATTTTTCCGGCCCGGTGGTTGAGTGTCGCGGTTGCATTCGCACGACCGTATTTCGCCCACGCGCCACCCAGGTTGATGTTCCCGTTGGTGCCGTAGTTCTTATTACGCTTCATTTTGATATTGATGATCCCCGAGTTTCCGGCCGCATCGTATTTGGCCGAAGGGTTCGTGATCAATTCAATTTTCTCAATGTTGTCGCTCGGCGTATTGCGCAGGAGGGTAATGAGTTCTTGTTGGGATAAAAAAGTCTGTTTGCCGTCGATCTGCACAATTACCCCTTCCTTGCCACGCAGTTTCAATTGCTCGTTCTGCTGGTCGACCGTCACGCCGGGAGCTCGCTCGAGCACTTCCAACGCGGTTGCACCCGCAGAAACAATACTGTTTTCCACATTCACTACCGTCCGGTCAATTTCCTGCTCAATGAATGGCTTTTTCGCTACGACTGTCACTTCACTCAGTGATTTGATATCCGATTTCAGACTGACAGTGGGGAGGTTTACGGGAGCATCTTTTACATTAAAGGGTTCGCTGTAAGCTTTTTGGTAACCTACCATCGAGATCAGCGTAAGGTATTTGCCTGCCGCTACCTGGTCGAATACATATTTACCCTGCTCGTCGGCAGCAAGTCCTTTTACAAGCACCGAGTCTTTGGCTTGCAACAGCAAAATGTTCACAAACGGGAACGGTTGTGACTTTTCATCAAGCACCGCACCGGTGATTTTTCCTTTTCCGGTAAGTGGCTGGGGAGCTTGTGCGTGCACAAATCCACTGCCCAGCAGCAGTGCTGCAGTTAGGTTCATTAAGATTTTCATGGCTAATAGTTAAAAGTTCAGCGTACCGGGGAGTGAGTTGTTCCATTAGGTACACTGCAAAGATAGGTACTTGGTATAACATAGAACCTTTGATTACATAAAAGGCGTGTATGTTGTATAAGTGGTGTGTGTCTATCTTTCGGCTTATAGATACAAAGGGATAAAACGAAGTTGCATATTGGCGGGAAAAAAGTTTAAACGGTTAAATAGCTATTTGAACGTCCAAAGTGGCGAAGTTTCAACTTCGTTTTTTGCTTTTCACCCAATCTCCCTACCTTTGCGTTTTAGATAGCATATATATGACCGAACAAATTCTGATTTTAGATTTTGGCTCACAGTACACCCAGTTAATTGCACGCAGAGTTCGCGAACTGAACGTTTATTGTGAAATCCACCCATACAACAACTTCCCCGAACTCACTCCCAACGTCAAAGGTGTAATTCTCTCAGGTAGCCCCTGTTCGGTAAGGGACGAGGGTTCTCCCCGGGTCGATCTCAACAAATTCCGCAAGACATTACCTCTTTTGGGTGTTTGCTATGGCGCACAACTGCTCGCGCAGGAGCTGGGTGGCGAAGTTCAGCCTTCGCAACACCGGGAATATGGCCGTGCACGACTGGAAATTGATGATTCTGATTCGTCGCTGCTGGCAGGCCTGTCGGAATCGTCGCAGGTGTGGATGTCGCACGGTGACACGATCGTACGCGCACCGCAGAACTTCCACGTGATCGCTTCGACGGAATCAGTGAAGGTGGCCGCATTTAAAGTCGAGGATGAACTCACATATGGTATCCAGTTTCACCCCGAGGTGACGCACACTACCGAGGGTAAAAAGCTGCTACACAACTTTGTCGTGAATATCTGCGGTTGCAGGCAGGACTGGACTTCGGAATCGTTCGTGGAGCATACTATCGAGCAACTTCGCCAGAAACTGGGCAACGACAAGGTCGTAATGGCATTGTCCGGCGGCGTGGATTCTACGGTCGCTGCTACGCTGGTACACCATGCGATCGGTAAAAACCTCTATTGCATTTTCGTAGATAATGGTCTGCTACGTAAGGATGAGTTCGAACAAGTGCTGCATTCTTACCAGGATATGGGCCTTAATATCAAAGGTGTAGATTCCAAATCACACTTTTACCAATCGCTCGACGGCCTGAGCGATCCCGAAGCGAAACGCAAGGCGATCGGAAAGTCGTTCATCGACATTTTCGACCAGGAAGCGCATTTGATCGAAGACGTGAAATGGCTCGGGCAGGGAACTATTTACCCTGACGTGATCGAATCCGTTTCGGTAAAAGGCCCTTCTGCCACCATCAAATCGCACCACAACGTGGGTGGCTTGCCCGATTTCATGAAACTGAAAGTAGTCGAGCCGCTGAATACGCTGTTCAAAGACGAGGTGAGGGCGGTTGGACGTACGCTGGGCATCGATGAGAAGATCCTAAGCCGCCACCCGTTCCCGGGACCAGGCCTTGCAATTCGTATTTTGGGTGAAATCACTCCTGAAAAAGTGGCTATCCTGCAAGAAGTGGATGCGATCTTTATCGGTGGCTTACGTAAATGGGATCTTTATAAAGACGTTTGGCAGGCGGGTGCAATGCTACTTCCCGTGCAGAGCGTAGGCGTAATGGGCGACGAGCGCACCTACGAGCGCGTGGTAGCGCTGCGCGCGGTAACTTCTGTCGACGGTATGACTGCCGATTGGGCGCATTTGCCGTACGATTTTCTCGCAGAAGTTTCCAACGATATTATTAACAAGGTAAAAGGGGTGAACAGGGTCGTTTACGACATTTCTTCAAAGCCACCGGCTACCATCGAATGGGAATAAGGAATACGAAAAAAGCGGACATGTCCGCTTTTTTCATTTATTGTATCTCCGAAAGTCGTCAGGATCGCCCGACACCGCGGCTTAATAAGCTTAGCACGAATAGAACGAGGAATACGAAGAAAAGAATTTTAGCAATTCCGGCTGCGCCTGCTGCTATACCACCGAATCCGAGGATCCCGGCCACGATAGCGATGATCAGAAATATTACGGTCCATCTAAGCATGAGTGACAAATATTTAGGTTCTTAATTATTGATTTCTGATCTAATAATTACCAACACTATGCCAGAAGCGGAATTACGCGCCAAATGCCGCAAACCGTTGCAAATGCTTTAAAATGAGGTTTTTTGTGGAGAATGATGCACAGTTTATGCTTCAAAACCATTTTTCAACATCAAGTCCCAAACATTGACATACTTTCCGTCAAGAACTTCGAACGGCAAATCCCAATCAATGATTTCCCATCGACGGTCTGACGAAATAATAGAAACTTTTTTGGAGACGGAGCCTATCCAGATAATCTTTTGAGCGCCAAAATCCAGCAGTCTTTTGCTTTTTGCTTCCATATATTCGAACTCATTTGAGAAAATATCGGAGCAATCAGCCCGTACGTCTACTTCAATGGCTACTACCGGGGGAATCTCGGCATAGTTAATAGAGTTTAATCCGATTTTAAGTTGCCCTTTACGATAAATGGCTATATCGTTCGCAAGGTTGGTGCCGCGTTTGAGATGTACGCCCGGTTCATTAGTTCCGACGAGATATTCGCCAGGTTGAAACAATTCAAGAATTTTTCTCAATATGGCTGTGACGATAAACCACTGTAATTTACTGGTACCCATTAATTCTTCTACCGTTTTGGTTCCCACGAGATAATCGCGGTATCCCTTACGGTAAACTGGGTGCCCGTCAAACTCCTCGTAAATAAGTGCTTTTGGTATTTCGATGGAGCGTTGCATAGTAGTGAGTTTTTCTCAAATATATAATTTTCTCCCTATAAACCAGACAATTCCGTTAATTTGCGGTTTAATCAAATTACTAACCTTATAATGAAGTTTAATTTTTCCGTGCTCTTACTGGTCGCGCTGGCGTTCCGGGTCTCAGCACAAAGTGACCGTTGGCAGCAGCGCGTGAAGTACCAGATGGAAATTGATTTTGACGCTGTCAAACACCAGTACAAGGGCACCCAAAAGCTCGTTTATACCAACAACTCCCCCGACACTCTTCAAAAGGTATTTTATCATTTATACCTGAACGCATTCCAGCCCGGCAGCCAGATGGACGTCCGCTCGCGCTCGATCAGTGACCCCGACTCGCGTGTAAAGGACCGCATTTCCAAATTGTCGCCTTCTGAAATCGGTTATGAAAAGGTGTTATCCCTGAAACAGAATGGGAAACCGCTGAAATATGAGGTAGAAGGTACCATTCTCGAAGTGACGCTGAATGAGAAGATCCTGCCGAAATCACAGCATACTTTCGACATGGAGTTTGAAGCGCAGGTACCATTGCAGATCCGCCGTACAGGCCGCAACAACAATGAAGGTATCGATTATTCGATGGCGCAATGGTATCCGAAAATGTCGGAATACGATTATGAAGGCTGGCATGCCAATCCTTATATCGGTCGTGAATTTTATGGGATCTGGGGTGATTTTGATGTAAAAATCACAATGGATGCGGCTTACACGATCGCAGGGACGGGCTATTTGCAGAATCCTGATAAAATAGGTCACGGATATTCTAACAAAAATGTAACCCACAAACCCGGTGACCGCCTTACCTGGCATTTCATAGCACCGGAAGTACACGATTTTATGTGGGCCGCCGACCGTGATTACCAGCACGACGTCGTGAAAGTCGATGATAAGCTGGACCTGCATTTCTTCTACCAAACCGATACACTGGCTAATGTGTGGAAGCAAATGGAGCCGCTGGCTGTGCGTTCGTTCAAGATCATGAACGAGCGGTTCGGGCGCTATCCTTACAAGCAATATTCAATTATCCAGGGCGGCGACGGAGGCATGGAATATCCGATGGCAACCCTCATCACCGGGCGCCTGAACCTCCACGCGCTGACGAGCGTTACCGTCCACGAATCCATTCACAGCTGGTTCCAGGGGATTTTGGGCACCAACGAATCCAAATATCCGTGGATGGACGAAGGTTTTACGACCTACGCGCAGAATATCGTGATGAACGAGCTTTTCCCTGCCAAAGGCGACGCGCAGCGCAGTGCTACCACCAGCTACCGCAGCCTGGTGAAGTCTGGAACGGAAGAGCCGCTCACGACCCACGCCGATCATTATAATACCAATAAGGCGTACAGCATTGCGAGCTACAATAAAGGTGCCGTATTCCTAAACCAGCTCAACTATATCATGGGTAAGGAAACCTTTGAGCGCGGAATGAAACGGTATTTCAATGAGTGGAAGTTCAAGCACCCGAACCCGACCGATTTGAAACGCATTATGGAAAAGGAATCGGGGTTGGAACTGGATTGGTTCTGGGAGAATTTCGTGGGTACCACCAAAACGATCGATTACGACATCCGGGAAGTGGTTGCTGATGCTGGTAAGACGGACGTAGTGCTCGAAAGAATCGGTCAAATGCCGATGCCGTTGGATGTGGTGGTAAGCTACAAAGACGGTACCCAGGAGAATTTTTACATTCCACTGGAAATCATGCGGGGCGAAAAGAACGAGAAGTTGTATTCCAAAACTACGCAATTGGCGGATTGGGGCTGGACTTATCCAGAATATTCGTTCACTATCGACCGCAGCATTTCAGATATTCAAGCCATTGCAATCGATCCGAGCCAGCGTATGGCCGATATTGATCCCGACAATAACGTGTGGCCGGCAGCCCACAAAACCGCGCCGCGTTTCAAGGCTACGAAAGTGAAATAATTACCGTCCGAATCGAAAGGAGGCCCCGACGCGCCACCCCATGCCTTGAAAATGCGAGCCATGGAATTGCGCGACGGCCTCCAACCGGACAATCCGCATAATGTTATCAATTCCATAAACGGCCTCAGTGTAATTCCGGATCGATGGCACACGCAGGTAATGCAGCTGCAACGTCTCTGAAATGCCCGTCACGCGTAACGACTGCACGCGTGTGAGCAGGAAATGCTGCATCGACCACGTCAAATGCGTCTGGAAAAACCACTTTGCAGTGCTGTAACGGTAGTAGGGCAGCATTCGGAACTGATCGGGTGGGTAGACATACTGGAAGAAGAATTCATTCCCCATAAAGTGCTGGTAATCTGGAAAGTACATTTTTTTGGTGCTTAAAAAACCGCCCGCATTCACCAGGTATTCGAGGTTACTGCGCGGTCCCAGGCTCATATTCTGGCGGATCGTTCCTTGCAGGAGTGAATAATCCACATCTCCCCAAAAGCCCAGTCCGCTTTTATAATTAGCACTAAATGCGGGGCCACGGCTTCTCAAATAGCGTTTTTCGCCGTTCCGGATCAGATACCTTCTCCACGGGCGCAATGTGGCTGTAATGTCGAAAATCCAGGCATTGTGATCTTTAAAACCGGTATTAGCCAGCTCGCGGTTAACTGGCCGGTTGGGCGTAAAACCAAACTGGCTCCAAAAGATAATGGGCCGCGCACTTTCCTGGTTGAGCAGCTCCACACGGCGCTCAAAGTCCAGGCTTGTATTGATGCTGAGAATGTCGCCGATGTTGCGGAGCGTATATTGAATATGGCCGAACTGTTTTTGGTACAACTTCATCAGGCTGCGATCGAAAAAGCGCGCCGCGACGCTGTTCGGCAGCGGCGGGATCGGCTCACGGCTGTTGATCTGCGTCGCCATTTTGCCGCCTGCCAATGCCAGGTTCCAGTTTTTGCTGCCTACGTTGGTTTCCAGGTTCCCGTACAGCTGCTTACGCCCAAACGAGTAGCGCACAAGCGGGCGCATACTCAGGTATGAGGATTTCCCCCAGCGCTTCTGCCATTCGGTGATGAAATTGACCGCATTACCCTCCACCGAGTTATAGCTGACCGACAGGAAAGGGCTTCTGAAATAAAACGTATTGCGGTTACCCAATGCATAAGTATTACCCAAAAGCAGGTGAATAGGCTTGAAATGCGTGGAATCAGGCTTGGTTTTTACCCGGATAGAGTCCTTGACGACCTTGATGCTGTCCTGACTGACATAACTCGAAACCTCTGATCGGGTAAGTGGAATAGGACGTAGTGCTTGCCAGTAGGTGGTATCGCGTTTGTTGGCCATCGAATCGATCACGATGGAGTCCTGCCGTACTAGCCGGTCGTTGCCGAGCTCTTCTTTTTGTTCCTTTTTCTGCTGTTTTTCGTATTGTTTGGTGAGTTTTCTGAAATTTTTGGTAGAAAACTCTTTCTGTGCCTGGATCAGGTTTTCGAGGTCTTTGCCACCTTTTACTTTGGGTGCGTCTTCTTTTTTATGATCTGCAATGACGATGTCTTCGCGTAAACCTGGATCGACGTCAAGGTTATCGTACGTAAGGGAAACCAGGTAACGGAACTCCCCCGCAAAACCGAGGTAACTACCATTCAGCCGGAACTGCTGATTGACGGGGATCCATACGCCTTGTACCGGGCTGAAAATCTGCTTTGCGGCAATGTTCAAACCGCTGGTGGTAGTTTGCAAATCGTAGCTGTGGATCGCCCAGCGGTCTTCGAGGATAAATAGGCTTCCTTTGAAAACGCCTTCGCCATAAGCTTTTGGAATGACCCTTATTTTATTCACTATCTCGCCGCGCTCCTCGAAATAGCCTTCATATTCAAATTTGTAATAGGCAAATGATTTGGGCGATAATGGCGAAATGGTACCTGCGATTTCAGGGCTGTATAAGCTGGCCAGAATGTACTCATTCGGTGATGGAATGCTGTTATCGAGGCTGTTGCGCGTGGAAATAATGCGCTGGCTGTAATTGTTAGGACGGCGGTACCTGATCTCCGCGACGCTCTCGTTCAGAATGGCCTTACCTTGCTGGACGCCCTCTTTTTTTAGTCTTTTTTGCAGCAAAAAAGGAATTTTGGTAGCTACGCCGGTGCTTCTTGAATACACTTTGGCCGTGTATCCCCGTACCTGCAACTGGTGAAAACGGGCTTTCGCGATTGCGCGACGCATGATCGTGTATGCGGGATCCTCTTTGCCCTTGCCTACTGTGGCTTCTTGCAGGCTCAGCGCCTGCTCTTCCATTGTTACATTTAACTCGGTAAAATCGCTACCGATTGTGACGGTTCTGGAAACACTCTTAAAACCCAGGTATTGAAAAATGATCTCGTAGTTACCAGGCGCGAGGCTGAACTCATATTCCCCCTCTTCATTGGCCATGGTACCGTTGCTCGTTCCCTTTACCGCGATGCCGGCATAGGGGAGGGACTCTCCGTTTTTTGTGGTAATGCGTCCCCTGATCCCACCCGCCCGGGAGAACTGTTGCATGGTTAGAAAGAGCAGCAATAATGCCAGAAAGCGCATAAAGTCGGGTGTAAAGTTGCTGACAGCGGTAGTTGGAGGTGTGGTATTTTGTGCAACAAATTAGCGCAATTAGCACAAATTACCCGACATTCCAGACCCGCGCTATCGACTTTACTTATAGAACCGTACCAGTGATGCCTTCTCAAATAAAAAAGGGCACACCGGATGATCGGCGTACCCCTTTTTACTAAGAATATTTCAGCCTAGTTGCATTCTCCGTCGACCGTGCAGTTAACACCGTCGGCCAGGCTTACCAGTGGTTTGGGATTGGCTTTTTCCCATTCGCCAAACGACTGCTGCAATGCATTCAGGAAAGTTTCGGTGTGTTGCGCCCCTGAAACCGCATATTTGCGATCGAGCACAAAAAACGGCACTCCACGTGCGCCTACCTGCTGCGCCTCGTAAATATCGCGACGTACATCTTCGCTGAAACGCGTGCCGTTGAGAACGGCCTTCAATTCAGCCGAGTCCAGGCCAATGGCATTGCCCAAGTCGATCAGCGTGGTGTGATCGGCGGTATTCTTGCCATCTGTAAAATAGGCTTTGAACAGTTGTTCCTCCGCAGCGTCGCCGAGTCCCTTTGTTTTGGCAAATTGTAAAAACCGGTGCGCATCGAACGAATTGGCCAGAACGGCCTTATCCATATTGTATTCCAGGCCTACTTCGGCAGCCATATTCGTGACGTAGTCGTTCATTTGCTGCGCATATTCCGGCGTCCAGCCTTTGGTTTCGGCCAGGTAATCATTAATACTACGACCCGGTTCGGTTTTCATCTGCGGGTTCAACTGGAAACTCTTCCATTCCACCTGAATCTGATCACGCTGCGGAAACTCCGCCAGCGCACTCTCAAAGCGCCTTTTGCCGATATAGCAAAACGGGCACATTACATCACTCCATATTTCAACTTTCATAGTTTCGTTGTTTGTGTGCTGGGAGATTTGGGGAGAGTCATTTTTGGTCAGATCTTGTCAGATCTTGTCATTATTAGTCAGGTGTTGTCATTATTACCTGTAACAATTCGTGACTACGCATGACCATTCCTGACAACCCTTGACGATCCCAGACTACCCTTGACCATTCCTGACCACCTCCTGACTATTCCACCTCCCGTTTAAAAGAAATGTCAGATGGAAATAAAAAGTTCTTCATGCGCCCGGCGCACTTTCTTGGCATTCACATATGGGTCTTTTTCTGCATCGCGGTAGCCCAATGTCAGGATCACGACGCTGCTAAGTCCTTTCTCGCGTAAACCGAGGATCTCATCCAGCTTAGCAGAATCAAAACCTTCCATCGGGGTAGCATCCACTTCTTCCGTGGCGGCAGCTACCAGTCCGTGCCCCAAAGCAATGTAAGCCTGCCGTGCTGCCCAGTCGAAATTAACTTCCTCGCTGCGGCTCAAAATACCGCCGTTAATACTGCTATGGTAGCCTGCCAGCGATTCCAGGCTCACATTCCGTGTGGTGGCGATGAGCTTGATGAAATCGTCCACCTGCTCGGCCGTGATCCTTTCCCACGCCGCGAATACCAGTAAATGCGAGGCATCGGGAATCTGCAACTGCCGTGGGGCCGCCTCGCTGAAAATTTTATCTTTCAAAGCCTTATCCTCCACTACAATCACTTTGTAGGGTTGCAAACCCACCGAGGAAGGCGCTAGTTTGATGGCTTCGAGGATATTGTCCAGTTTTTCCCGGGGAACGGTTTGACCGTTCATACGTTTGGTGGCGTAACGCCAGTTCAATTTTTTTATTAACTCGCTCATTTTTATCTAAGTTTGGTACGCCGTTGATTAATAGGCATGCAAACTTAATTAAATTTACTATACATTTGTAAGTAGTATACAAAAGTATAGTGAAAATATCAGCTATGGAAAAAACGAAGCAAGCAAAGCCGCACACCTGGGACGAATGCACCAAAAGCATCCTGCCCGTGCGCGACGCATTGGAAGTACTCAGCGGCAAATGGAAGTTGCCCATTATCATATCCCTCATGTTCGGCAACAAACGCTTCTCGCAAATCGCGAAAGAAGTGCCCGGCATTACCGACAAAATGCTTTCCAAGGAACTGCGGGAGCTGGAAAGCAACGACCTTGTGAAACGGACGGTTTATGACTCCATTCCCGTGGTGGTTGAATATTCTCTCACCGAATACGGACATTCACTGGAGATTGTGATCAAGACGCTCCGCGACTGGGGCGTGGCGCATCGGAAGCGGATGATGGTGGAGGGGTAGAAAAATCTCGCAAGAACAAAAAAAGCAACCCTCACAGGTTGCTTTTCTCTTAACATATCAGCTGAGCAAATTACCCCAGCTGGTTAATGCAATTCAAATCTTCAAACGCCACTTTCAGACGGGAGATCATACTCTCTTCGCCTTTGCGCAGCCATACGCGTGGGTCGTAGTATTTTTTGTTTGGCGAATCTGCGCCTTCGGGGTTGCCGAGTTGCGATTGCAGGTAGCCTTCTTTCGATTTGTAATAGTTGAGAACACCTTCCCAGGTTGCCCACTGCATGTCGGTATCGATGTTCATTTTAATTGCACCGTACTCGATCGCTTCGCGGATTTCTTCGCGGGATGAGCCTGAGCCTCCGTGGAATACGAAGTTAACAGGCAGGTCGCCGGTTCCGAATTTCTCTTTGATATAGTTTTGTGAGTTGCGGAGGATTTTCGGCTCCAATTTCACATTACCTGGCTTGTATACCCCGTGAACATTACCGAATGCAGCTGCAATGGTGAAATTAGGGGAGATTTTTGAAAGTTCTTCGTAAGCGAATGCCACTTCCTCAGGCTGAGTGTACAGTTTCGAGCTGTCAACGTCCGAGTTATCCACACCGTCTTCCTCGCCGCCGGTCACACCAAGTTCGATTTCCAGGGTCATGCCCAGCTTCGCCATGCGCTCGAAATATTTAGCGCAGATCTCGATGTTTTCATGCAAAGGCTCTTCCGAGAGGTCGAGCATGTGCGAGCTGTACAATGGCTTACCGTATTGATCGAAATAACGCTCGCCGGCATCCAGCAAACCGTCGATCCACGGAAGGAGTTTCTTCGCGCAGTGGTCGGTGTGGAGGATTACAGGCACTTCGTATAATGCCGCCATCTGGTGTACGTGCATCGCACCCGAGATGCCGCCTGCAATAGCCGCCTGCTGGTTGGCATTGGAAAGGCTTTTTCCCGCATAAAATATAGCTCCGCCATTTGAAAACTGTACAATGACAGGGCTGTTAACCGCTTTGGCTGTTTCCAGGACCGCATTCACCGAATTGGTTCCTACCACGTTCACGGCCGGAAGGGCGTAGTTGTTTTCGTTGGCGTGGCGGAAAATTTCACTAACTCCATCGCCGGTTACAACACCGGGTGCAAAGCGTTTTGTCGTTTCGCTCATAGTAATAAAGGATATTTTTTCAAGAATTAATTTTACAATTCAAGTGTCGGCCCTGAATTGTACGGCAATCCCTGCAAGTTAGCTATTTTAGGGTGAAATGACCGAGTTATGTATGGTTTATTATGCATTGAAACGAAGATTAATGCATCGATGACCGTTTTGGCGCAATCTGTGGTATCTTTGAAAATCATTGAGAAAACAGGGCTGCGACCCTGCATGTTTAAGCAGATTCTTCATTAATGAATTCCAAACTGATCCGGACGATTTTCCTGGCCCTTGCATTCGGCTTTCTAGTGCTTTGGGTGCTCGAATTCCGCCGCGCCGGGCTTTTAGAAAGCTACTGGCTTTTACTGTTGTGCATTGTTTGCTTCTTGCTATTCCAATTCAGCCGTTTGAAAGCTGCTACGCTTGCCAAACAGGCAGGTGAACCCGGGGCAGCACCGAATAAGACATCGGCTGTCGGCCGTCGGCCGACAGCGGTTGGTAGGCAGCGGTCGGCGGTTAATATCCAATCCGGTAAAAAAGCCAAGAAATGAACCTGATATTCCTGGTTACGACGATCGTTTTTTTCATGCTGGCGGGCTATTACGGCGCCGTGCGATCGGTGTTGCTGGATGTGTGGATAGACCGGTATTCGTTCCGTCACGAGAAGAGCGAGCAGGTGGAGCAGACGCTCTACTGGCGCCGTATTCTCCGGATGATCCGCCTGCTGTCCGTAGCATTGGGCTGCTTTATGGGGGTAGTCACGGTATTTCCTTTGTTTGAGCTGAATACGGGCATGCAAAACTGGCTGCTGATCATCGCATTGTTCGGGACTTTGGCGGTTTTGTGGATGGGTAGCTATTCGAGCTGGGTGAAAATTGGGCGGAGCTTTCCAAAGGTGCTGGATTTGAAAGCATTCCCGGTACGTTTCGGCGAATGGCTGATGACGCCGCTTTACTGGGTGATCGAGCCGTTTGTAAAGGAAAATATTCTCTCGCCATCGTTGCGCGACGACATTGTCTCGGCCGACGATCCCGATTTTGACGATCACAGTATTGAAGAGAAGATGTTTATCAATGCATTGGATTTCAAAGATTTGCGGATCCGAGATTGTATGATCCCGAGAACAGAGATTTCGGCGGTGAATGTGAATGCGAGTATCGAGGATTTGCGCACGGCATTTCTTACAAGCGGCCATTCCAAAATCATTGTGCATCGGGAATCAGTCGATGAGGTGCTGGGCTATTGTCATGCATTGTCGTTGTTTAAAAAGCCGAAAGAAATCAGCAGTATTATCACGCCCATCCTGATCGTGCCGGAAGCTATGCCCGCACGCGACCTTATGCTGCGCTTTCTCGAAGAACGTCGCAGCATTGCATTGGTAGTGGATGAATTCGGTGGAACATCGGGTTTGGTGAGTGTTGAGGACGTAGTGGAGCAGATTTTTGGGGAGATCCAAGATGAATACGATACCACGGAAGATTGGACGGAACGGCAACTCGACGATCATACGTACATGCTCAGTGCGCGCCATGAGCTCGATTATTTGAATGAAAAATACGGCTGGGAGCTTCCCGAAGGGGATTACGATACAATAGCCGGCATGCTGATCCATTTCTGCGGCGACTTACCCGACGAGAATGAAGTGGTGGACATCCCGCCTTATTCTTTCCAGATCGTTTCCGTCCAGGATACCCGCATCGAACTCGTCAAACTGACCATAGAAGACCGGAAAGCAGAGCGGAACGGCCATAGTTAGACCACGATTATCAAGCCTCAGAACATCCATGACCAGATTCGCCCGGATTTCAGTTTTAATAGTACTATTCCCAATTATTGCATTTGCCCAACAAGCGAAGCTCAAATCTGAAATTGAGAACATCAGCAAACAGGCAAACGGTATCGTAGGCGTGGGGGTGATGGATTTGAAGACAAAGGAAACTTTGCTGATTAATCAGGATCACAAGTTTACAATGCAAAGCACCTTCAAATTTCCACTGGCGATGGCCGTTCTGGATCTGGTGGACAAAGGGAAATTGAAACTGGATCAGAAAATACACGTCACCCAGGCACAGCTTGATCAGAAGACGCACAGTCCGATGCGCGATAAACACCCCAGGGAAGATTTTGACATTACGATTGGCGAATTGCTGAGCTACTCGGTTTCGGAAAGCGATAACAATGCATGCGATATTCTTTTTGAACTGGCGGGCGGTACTAAAAAAGTGAATGACTACATTCATTCCCTGGGCGTGAAAGACATCGCGATTGTGGCGACGGAGAAAGAAATGAAGGCTGGCTGGCATGTACAATACACCAATTTTGCCCACCCTTCGGCGTATCTTCAATTGCTGGACATTGTTTATAAGGGAAAGACGCTTTCTAAGTCCAGTCACGATTTCCTTTGGAAAATTTTGGTTGAAGGTCCTACGGGCTTGAAAAGGATCAAAGGGTTGTTGCCCGAAGGTACGGTGGTGGCACATAAAACAGGTACTTCTGGCACCAATGATAAAGGAGTGGCTGCTGCGACGAATGATGTGGGAATCATTAAGTTAAAAAATAAAAGAGATATTGCCGTGGTAGTGTTCGTTTCGGACGCCACTGCGAAAATAGATACGCGCGAACTGGTGATCGCCCAGATCGCGAAGGCGGCTGCCGATTATTATAGCGGCCAATAATCAGGATTACATTAACAGAGAGCAGTGCGGATTACAGTCGATAAAATAGGGAAGAAGTTCATCAAAGAGTGGATTGTCAGAAATGCCAGCTTCGAACTCGCAGCAGGAGAGAAGTATGTATTTGTAGGGCCGAATGGCAGCGGTAAATCGACGTTACTGCAACTGCTGACGGGTATGATACCTGTTTCCGAAGGTAAAATCACTTACGCCGACCGGAACGGGAAGGAAATCGAAACGGACCATTGGTATAAGCATATTGTGATTGCCGCTCCGTACCTGGAACTCATAGAGGAGTTCACGTTGCGCGAGCAAATCGAGTTTCATAGTAAGTTCAAACCATTCAAAAATGGCGTTTCGGCGAAGGATTTTGAGGATTTTATTCAGCTTCCGCATGCCAGCGGGAAAATTATCCGGCATTTTTCGTCGGGGATGAAGCAACGGGTGAAATTGGGGCTGGCGTTTTTATCGGATGTGCCGGTGGTTTTTCTTGATGAGCCAACAACAAATCTGGATGTGCAAGGCATCAATTGGTACCTCGATCACGTAATGGATAGTACACAGAATCAGTTGGTTTTACTGGGTTCAAATGTGCAGCAGGAATACGAATTTTGTAAAAATATCATCTCGGTTTCTGCGTTCAAATAGAAAAACTTTGCCGCGCGGACTATGCAGAAAACTTTACGGCTACTCTTCATATCGTTTCTGATTATTGTCCGCACAGCCGACCATTCCCGGGCTGCGTCGGCCTATTTCATCGAAAACAAGGGGCAATGGGACAGCGATGTCCGCTTCCGCGCCGCTATCCCTGGCGGTTTTCTGTTTTTGAAGTCGCATTCGCTGCTTTATGTGCTTTACGATGGCACGAAAGTCTCCGCCATGCATGCGAAGGGGCATACAGAGGCCTCGGGCGCACGAGAGGACATGAGTACGTCAGGCCTGCGCGCGCATGGCGTGGAAGTAACGTTTCTCAATGCGTCTCCAACTTTGCGACATCAACCATTGAAGGTAGGTAAAGGACGTTTCAACTACTTTCTGGGAAATGACGCCAGCACCTGGGCGAGTGGCGTGAACGGTTTTGAGGAGGTAATTTACGAGGACATTTACCCCGGTATCGATCTCCGCATTTATCTCAGCCAGGCGAAGCTCAAATATGAATTCATGGTTAAACCCGGCGCGGACGCTTCGCGGATCAGTTTCCAGTATAAAGGTGCCGAGAAAGTATCTTTAAATGAATCGGGGCAGATCGTAATCAAGACTTCGGTGGGGGATATCAGGGAAGCACAGCCGTATTCGTTTCAGTCGGGCAGCAATGCACGCGCGATTGAAGTCCCTTCGGCATTCCGCATTTCGGGCGAGAATATCGCGCATTTTGAATTGCCTTCCGGTTACGACAAATCATTGCCGCTCACAATCGACCCGGAACTGATTTTTTCAACTTACTCGGGTTCCGTGGCCGATAATTGGGGCCATACCGCGACGTATGATGATGAGGGTAACCTCTATTCCGGTGGTACCGTGTTCGGGGCCAATTTTCCGGCGTCAACCGGGGCTTTTCAAGTCAAATTTGGTGGGTTAGTTGATGTTTCGATCATGAAATTCAATCCCGATGGTTCTGACTTGTTGTATGCGACTTTTCTCGGAGGTAACAATGGCGATGTTCCCACGAGCCTGATCGTGAACAGCCGGAAAGAGCTGCTGATTCTCGGGACGACGTCTTCCAAAAATTTTCCAACCACAGACAATGCATTTCAGCGCGCTTTTGGCGGCGGAACGGGCATAGAGCCGATTTCGGGAATCGGGATGACCAATGGCAGCGACCTTTTTGTAGCGAAACTTAATACTGCAGGTAACCATCTGACGGGTTCTACATTCGTTGGCGGGAGTGGTAATGATGGGGTGAGTGTAACCAATAACGTGACGATCCGGAACTACGGAGACAGTTTCCGGGGTGAAATAGGAGTGGATAAAAACGACCAGGTGTATGTGGTTTCATCCACTAATTCGACGAATTTCCCCTTGAAAAATCCTGCGCAAAACAAGTTGGCGGGCGGCCAGGACGGTGTGGTTTTGAAACTTTCAGTGGGGCTGGACCAACTGCTGTGGTCAACCTATCTGGGCGGCGATAAATGGGATGCAGCGTATTCGTTGAAAGTCGCTGCCAATGGCGAAGTATATGCCGCAGGAATATCCCAAAGCGGCAATTTGCAGACCAAAGCGGGAGTTTATCAATCGGCATTGAAAGGAACGGAGGATGGTTTCGTGGCACGTTTTGCAAATGACCAGCTATCGGCACTGACTTACCTCGGGACCGACCAGGAGGACGGGGCTTACTTGCTGGATCTCGACGCGAGCAATCGGGTATATGTCTACGGACTCACGGCAGGCAATTATCCGGTGAGTCAGGGGGTGTATCATAATGCAAAAAGCGGCCAGTTCGTGCACGCATTGAATGCCTCCTTAACCCAAACCTTGTTCTCGACCATTATCGGTTCGGGCCGTGGTACGCCGGATATTTCACCTACGGCCTTTCTGGTAAGCGAATGCGGGAATATTTATCTGGCAGGCTGGGGAGGAAATGTCAATAGTGGTACCAATAACAACGCGGCCAGCAGTACTACCGGCCTGCCAGTTACCGATGACGCCATTCAGTCCGCTACCAACGGAAACAACTTTTACATCGCTATTCTGGAACAGGGAGCAAAGTCTCTGCTCTACGCGACATTTTTCGGGAGCCTCGCGCGTGACACCCGCCTGCAAGGCGATCACGTGGATGGGGGAACGAGCCGGTTCGATAAAAATGGGATGATTTACCACGCGACCTGCGCCTGCGGAGGCAGCCATTTCCCGACAACGCCCCAAGCCTGGTCGGAAACCAATAATAGCGATAACTGCAACAACGCGGCTTTCAAGATTGATATCGACCGATTGAAGGCGGATTTCGACGTCTATAAGGGCCAAACCAAAGACGTACTTCGCGGCTGCGCGCCCCTGGAACTGACATTCGTGAACACCAGTGAAGGCGGGGTGGATTACATATGGGAGGTCAACGGGAGTACGATTTCGAGGGACGAAGGACAATCGGAATATACATTTACCAAGCCGGGCGAATACACGGTCACACTTACGGCCTACAACCGGTTGAGTTGCAAGCGAATGGACGTGGCTGAGAAGAAGGTTATTGTTGAAACATTAACTACAAAAGTAACGGGCGATACCACGGTTTGCGAGAACAGCATCGTGAAACTGAGCGCCAGCGGCGGTACCCAATATAAGTGGTCGCCCGCAACGGGGCTGGACAATGCGAATAGTGCCACGCCGGTTGCTACAGTGAGAGAAACGACGGAATACACGGTTGAAATCAGCAACAATCTGGGCTGCAAAGTAACGGAAAAGGTAAAACTGGATGTCGAGAAAAAGACCGATTTCGTAGATATGCCTGACACCGAAGTATGCCAGGGCGCCACCGTAACGCTGACCGTTTCAGGTAGTGCGCCGCAATACAAATGGCATGCGACAACGGGTCTGGACGAAACCATCGGGAAATTGGTGACTGTGAAGCCGACACAGACCACAATTTACGTAATCGAAGGTTTGTATGAAGACGGCTGTCGCCCGCTTCGTGAAATTACGGTGAAAATCGACCAGTCCTATACGCCGGATTTTGAGATAGTGCAATCGGGCGGGGCATGTAATGAGCCATTTTCCTACTCATTAAGCAACAAAACAGGCAAAGCGCAGCGCTACGAATGGAATATGGGTACGGGTAATCCGGTGGCCGACCCGGAAGTGAAAAACTACGTTTATGAAGTTCCGGGCGAATATACGGTCACGCTCACGGCCTACAATGCGGCAGGCTGCTCGCTTACGGCCTCCAAAAAGATCAGCGCGGAGCCTGCCTTCACACTAAGTAATGTCATCACCCCGAACGGCGACGGGAAGAACGATTTTTTCATCGTCCCCGTCGCTTCATCCTCGTTGGAAATCTTCAATCGATGGGGGAAATCCATCTTTAAGTCAGCGGATTATAAAAACAATTGGGGGAAGGGCATTGCCAACGGTACGTACCTCTACGTCGTCGACACCCCGCAGGGAAACCATTGTAAGGGATGGGTTGAAGTGTTGGAGTAGGGTGGTTTTGATTGTATTGCGGGAGGTGTTAACTTTATGTTGATCATTCACTTATCGATATGGAACGGATTATTTTGGAAGTAAATGACGAGTTAGCCCGCGCATGGCGCAATGCTCCCAGGCAATTCAGGGAAAGGCTTGAAAAGGATCTTGAAAACCAGATTTTTGAGAAAATACGTCAGGCTGAACTGGAAAATTTTTTTCAACTTCTGGGTGATGTGCGGGAGGAAGCCCGGCAGAATGGACTCACACACGATAAACTTGAAAGTCTTTTGAATGGCGATTAGCAGATTCATTTTTGACACAAACACACTTATCAGCGCATTTTTGCTTGAAGGTAGTACTACTAGCCTTGCGCTCACTAAAGCGATGAAAATTGGGAAAGTCATCACAACTCACGCCATACAGCGGGAGTTAGCGGATGTTTTTCTCAGAAGCAAATTCGATAGATATGTTTCCTTCGAAAAGAGGGTTCGTGTTTTGAATTTTTTGGACGACCAGCTCGAAATGTGGCCGGAACCCGAGGAGCGAATTAATATATGCCGTGACCCGAAAGACAATAAGTTTTTGGAACTGGCCACATTAAGCAATGCAACATGTATTATTACGGGGGATGAAGATTTGCTGATACTTAATTCGTTTAAAAATACAGCGATTTTAAATTCAAGAGATTTTTTAACACACTTCTAAATACTATAATCATGAAAAGACATCTTTCAATACTCCTGGTTATACTAACCGTCTCTTTCGCCAAAGCTCAAAGCAACTTTGGCAAGCAAATTGATGATAAGGAGGCGATTGCGGCGACGGCGCTTCCGGCGCAAATGGGTGATAAAAACGAAATACAGGCCAAGGTGACGGGTACAGTGGAATCCGTTTGCCAGGCGAAGGGATGCTGGATGAAGGTCAACCTGGATAATGGCGAAACCATGCGGGTGGTTTTCAGAGACTATGCGTTTTTCGTACCGAAAGACATTGCAGGCAAAACCGTCGTTTTCGAAGGAGAAGCCAGGAAGACGCTGGTTCCGGTGGAGCATTTGAAGCATTATGCGCAGGATGCTGGCAAGAGCAAGGAGGAAATTGCGAAGATCACTGAGCCGAAGGATGAACTGACATTTATTGCCGATGGCGTGATTGTGAAATAATCTTTTCCCAAACGGGAGAAATAGCCTTACGGGCACTTTTGTAGCGATACATTGGTGTCCGTTTTACTTTTTTATGCTTTTCAGATCAATTTCAAATGTGTGCGTAGGCCTGTTGCTGAGCATTCAGGTTTTAGCGCAAAGTAGCCAGTATGTCTGGTGGAATCCTCAAACGGCTGCTTTTCCTGTTGTAGAAGGGCAGGCCTGGCCTACGAAGGAATTGAAAAGTCCGTATGACCGCCTGCCGGCGCGGGCCGAAAAGCAGGTACGTGACGTGGTTTGGAACTTGTCCAATCAATCCGCGGGTCTGATGATCCGTTTCCGTGCCAATGCTTCCGATATAAAAATTCGTTACGCAGTGGGCGGCAAGCACGCGCTCCCGCATATGCCTGCAACAGGCGTGAGCGGCGTGGACTTATATGCGGTAAGCAATGATGGGGAATGGCGCTGGTGCGCAGGTAAATACGCGTTTGGAGACACCATTACCTACGATTTTAAAAACCTGTCTCCGAACGATAATTACCACAAGCACGGACGCGAATACCGACTGTTCCTGCCGCTTTATAACAGCGTGAAATGGTTGGAAATAGGTACGCCGCAGGGAACGGAATTTACTCCATTGGCCGTGCGGCCTGATAAACCGATCGTTATTTATGGTACGTCAATCGCACAGGGGGCGTGTGCGTCGCGGCCAGGTATGGCCTGGACATCGATCTTAAGCCGGAAAATGGACCGGCCGCTCATCAACCTGGGTTTTTCGGGAAATGGGAGATTGGAAAAGGAAGTGGTGGATCTGATCGGCGAGATCGATGCGAAAATTTATGTGCTCGACTGTCTCCCTAACCTTACCATTCGCCCCGATTCCAAGCTCGGACTGACGGCCGAAGAAGTGAAGAAGCGGGTAATCAACACCGTAATGGCATTGCGCCAAAAGCGCCCCGACGTGCCGATAGCGCTTGCGGAACATGCGGGATATGCCGAAGAGGACATTAACCCGCAAAGTAAACATTATTATGCAGAGATCAACGGCGTGTTGAAAGACGCGTTCGCTACATTAAAAACGCAGGGTTTTCAGAACATTTACCTGATCCCGAAAGAAGATTTCGGGCAAACCTACGAATCGACGGTGGACGGCACGCACCAGACGGACCTGGGCATGCTGCAATATGCCGATGGCTACGAAAAGCATTTAAGAAGTATTTTTCACGAGCCGTCAGGCGAGTTCTCAACCACCCGCCCGGTAACCCAGATGCGCGAGTTGCACAATTATGATTGGGAAAAACGACATTCGGAAATTCTCGAACTCAACCGGAAAACCTCGCCGACAGTCGTCGTGATCGGCAACTCCATCACGCATTTCTGGGGCGGCTTGCCCAAAGGACCGAGAGCAGTTGGTGAATCGTCGTGGAGTAACACATTCGGGAAAAATTCCGTGAATATCGGCTATGGCTGGGATCGCGTCGAGAATGTGCTGTGGCGCATTTATCACGGAGAACTGGACGGTTTCAAGCCGAAACAGATTTTTGTCAACATCGGTACGAATAATCTAGGTTTGAACAGCGACGAGGAAATTGTGGCGGGTTGGAAACAGCTTATTGACGCGATTAAATACCGGCAACCGCTGGCACAGATCGTCATGATGGGAATTTACCCGCGCCGCGAGCAGGAGCAACGTGTGGCCGGATTAAATAATAAACTGGTGCAAATCACAGGTGAAGCCGATGTGCTGTTCGTGAACCCGGGAAAAGTGTTCCTGAAAGACGATGGCAAGATCGATGAGTCGCTATTTTCCGACGGCCTGCATCCTAATGAAAAAGGTTACAGCTTGCTGGGTAATGCAATCAAACCCTTTGTGAAATAGGCATTAAAGGACAATACCAATCCCAAAAAGGATCACGAAAAGCAAGGTAGAAAGCGCCATTTGTTTCAGATAGGGATCAAGCTCGCTGGCTTTGGTCAGCCGCGAAATAGCAAGTCCGTTTTTGACAAACAGTGGGAAACTGAGGAAAAAGATCAGGCTCGTATAGCTGGAAAAGTGCTGAGCCGTATAAACCGTTACGCAGAGCATACCGACGAGCAGAATGCACCAGTGATAGACAATGGCTTTCTCGCGCCCGATTCGCACGGGAATGGAGTTCTTTCCGGTTGCACGGTCGGAGTCAATGTCGCGGATGTTGTTGATATTCAATACGCCTACTGCAAAGAGGCCGCAACTGGTTGCTGGCAGGAGCAAACCCCAGTTCCAAACGTGGGTGTGTAAAAAGTTGCTGCCAAGCACACCCACCCATCCGAAAAAGATCAGTACGGAAAGGTCGCCCAGGCCTACGTAGCCGTATGGCCGCTTACCCGCAGTGTAGGTAATGGCCGCGATAATGCAGGCAATACCAATGCCGAGAAATACCCAGAATGTATTAGCTGGCGCATCTTTCAATGCGATCGTAAGCAAGGTAATGCCTGAAATCAATGCCAGTACCGAGAAAAGAATAATGGCCCGCAGCATTTTCGCAGCAGTGATATGTCCTGAATGCACAGCCCGGCGTGGTCCTTCGCGCAGATCGGTATCCTTGCCGTTGACCGCATCGCCATAGTCATTGGCAAAGTTGGAAAGTACTTGCAGGAGAATGGTCGTCAGTACGCTTAAACCAGCCACCGGCCAGCTGAACTGCCCCGAAGCCGCAGCCAGAAAGCAGCCCATTAAAATACAAGACAATGCGAGAGGTAATGTGCGGGGACGTGCGGCTTCAATCCAGGGATTCATTGTTGGGTATTGTTAATTCGGGTATTTCAGGCTGCTGTTTTTTGCTCAGCCCAGTTTAAGATTTTTTCAGCGACATCGAGGCCTCCGTTGGAAACCGACACAATACGATTTCCATCATAGCTCATTGCAAGATGAAGCGTATTGTAGGCTTCTATGAATAATGCGAGCATCTTTTTGTCTACCGCGGATAATTCTTCCCTATACCAGTCGACACTCTTCCTCCCTTTTTTCTTATCTCCAAAAACAACATCCAATGCTTCCAGAACACCTATGTAGGCGGTATGTCCGGCCATTTTTACATACTTTCTGTCTTTATACAACTCATCTTCTTTGATTGCCTTTTCGCGAAGAATTTGTTTGGCATTGGAGAGGTAACGACGTGCTTCTTCAATAGTACTGATGTTTTTCATAGTTGCGTATAGTTGATGTATTAAAAAACTGTCGGAAGAGCCTTCGGAATACCAAGGGCTGCCTCCGACAGTGAATATACTTAAATTCCTACCGCCTTCGTAAACTCTTCGTCAGTAGGCAATACTTTCGAAGCGAAGAAGTGCGTCAGTTCGCCTTTTTCATTGATTACGTATTTGCAGAAGTTCCAGGTAGGAACTTTGTCATTCCAGCCGTTCAGGTCTTTGTTGCTTAGCCATTTGTAGATCGGCGCCTGGTCGTCGCCCAATACAGATACCTTCTCGAACATCGGAAACGTTACGCCATAGGTTGCAGAACAGAAAGTCGCGATTTCTTCGCTGGTGCCTGGTTCCTGGCCGCCGAAGTTGTTAGCGGGAAATCCGAGTACCACCACTTTGTCGCCATGATCTTTGTAGAATTTCTCCCAGTCGGCATATTGCTTGGTATAACCGCATTTGGAAGCCACATTCAGGATCACGACCTTTTTACCTTTGTATTTGCTCAAATCAACGGTTTTGCCGCCTACCAGCGATTTTACCTTGAAGTCATAAAGCGTTTGTTTGGCAACAGGAGCATTCTCCGGACGGGTCGCTATTTCGGATTTGTCAACGAAAAGTCCGGTAATCAATGAAGTAATCATAATGAAAAGTGTCTTTATTAAGCTCATAATAGGTTTTGGTTATGGTTATTACATATAGTTAGAAAGTGATTTGCATGCAGGGATCATCGGGTTAACTCTCCAAAACACTATACGGCCCGATTTTCAAAAAAGTTGCTTACATCCGTTCGGGGACATCTATGCCCAATAACCCCAAAGCCTTGCGAATCGTTTCCGCAACGGCGCCGGATAATGCGACGCGCAATTTCACTGCTTCCGGATCCGGATCGGAGAAGATGGAAACCTCCGCATAGAACTGGTTATAAACCTTTGCAAGGTCAAATGCGTACTGCGAAATGAGCGACGGTGCGAACTCGTTGGCAGCCGCCAGAACCTTCACAGGGTATTGCGACAGTGCAAACACCAACTCGCGTTCGGCCTGGTGCATGGCATAGCTGTCGCCCGGTATTTCTGCCGGAATGCCTGCCTGCTCGGCCTTGCGCATGATCGAACGGATACGTGCGTAGGTGTATTGAATGAATGGCCCTGTATGTCCCTGGAAGTCAATGGATTCCTCGGGATTGAAGAGCATTCGCTTTTTAGGATCTACTTTCAGCAGGAAGTATTTCAATGCGCCCAATGCCAGCTGGTTATAAAGCTGTTTGGCTTCCTCGCTGTTAAAATCATCGATTTTGCCCAGCTCCTGCGTGCGGTCGGATGCCGTCTGCACCATCTGGCCTACAAGATCGTCCGCATCGACGACAGTACCTTCGCGCGACTTCATTTTACCCGAAGGCAAATCCACCATACCATAGCTGATGTGATAACAGCCGTCGGCGTAGGTGCGGCCAAGGCGTTTCAGGATCGCGAACAGTACTTTAAAATGGTAATCCTGCTCATTACCCACTACCCATAGATAGCGGTCGTTGCCGAAATCGCTGTTTTTCAATTCGGTCGTGCCCAGGTCCTGAGTGATGTACACGGATGTTCCGTCACCGCGAAGTACCAGCTTTTCATCAAGTCCTTCTTCGGTCAGGTCGATCCAGACCGAATTATCCGGCTTTTTGAAGAATATACCTTTTTGAAGACCCTCTTCGATGATATCCTTTCCTAGTAGGTATGTATTTGATTCATAATAGGTTTTGTCGAAGCTTACACCGATTTTTTGGTAAGTTTCTGCAAATCCTTCATAAACCCAGTTGTTCATTTTTTGCCAGAGCGCTACCGTTTCAGGATCGTTATTTTCCCAAAGCAGGAGCAATTGCTGCGCTTCCATGATCCACGGGGCCTTTTTAGCAGCTTCTTCCTCGCTCAGGCCCTGTTCTACCAGTGCTTTGATCTGCTTTTTGTACTCAATATCAAACAGAACGTAATATTTGCCTGCCAGGTGGTCGCCCTTGATGCCGCTCGATTCGGGCGTTTCGCCATTGCCCAGTTCCCGATAGGCCAGCATGGATTTGCAAATGTGGATACCGCGGTCGTTGACCAGGCACGTTTTTACCACGTCATAGCCACTCGCTTTCAGGATTTTCGAAAGTGAATCGCCCAGGAAGTTGTTGCGCAAATGCCCCAGGTGAAGCGGTTTATTGGTGTTAGGGGAGGAAAATTCGACCATCACCGACTTCCCGTTAGAAGGCAGCGAACCGAATGTCTCGTCGGAAGCAATCTTGCCGAACAAATCCAGCCAGGTGCTGTCTTTCAGGCTGATGTTGAGGAAACCTTGCACGACATTAAAGCCTGCAACAAGCGATGACGACATAATTAGCTCATCGCCAATGATCTGCCCGATCTCGGCTGGTGCCTTGCGAGCCGCTTTGGTCAAAGGAAAAGTGACAAATGTGTAAAATCCTTCAAATTCTTTCTTGGTAGGTTGCAGGATGATTTCCTGGTTGTCCAGCTGAAAATGTTTTTGGACGGCTTTTTGAATATCCTCCTTGAGTATTGCTTCAATTGTCATGAAAAATCGGGGATTACATTCCCGCAAGTTTTTATTTAAATGAAATTATTTCTAATATTAATAGCAATGTGAGCCTTGCAGGATGCAAAATTAGGCTAATTATTGATCTGTGTCACACCCCTGAAGGAAGAAGTTATGCATAACCGTTCTATAAACTATTCCGGGTTGAAATTAATGCTGCTATTGATCTTCGCGCCGCTTTGCGGGGTGCTGGCACAGTTGCAGCAATCCGATCGCCTCGAAATCCCGACCAGTTCATCTTCTTCCGAGCAATTCGAGGTTTTTAGTCTGGGTGAGAAGGGGATTTTGTCTGTAATACGGGGGAATGAATTTTCAAACCGCAACGAGCAATGGGAGTTTGTAAAATACGACACAACCCTGAAAGCGCTCTGGCGGACTTCCTATAAACTCGATTTCCGGTACATTCCGGTGATGGCTTACAAAGCTGAAGAAAGCGGATACTGGCTGTTTGCTGAGCCTGATACCGACAAATTCCTGTTCCTGCAACTGAATTTCCAGGACGGTTCCATTGATACCTATAAAGGTAATCTGCTTTCGGGCGTCGATGTCCAGCATTTCAAGGTGATCGGCAGCAAGGCATTGGTGTCGGGCTATTACCGGTCACGGCCGATCGTGATCGTGCATTCGTTTTTCGATCACACAACCCGCGTACTACCCGGCCTTTTTGAAAAGAATACCGAGCTGAATAATGTCGATATCAACGAGATCGACGGATACATTAATGTGATCACCTATGCTTACCGTAAGAAAAATTGTGTTTTTGAAATAAAAACTTACAATTACGATGGCAAGCTATTGAAAAGGACCAGTTTGAGTGACCCGCGTTACAGCTTCATTTCAGGGCAGATTGTGCCGCTCAATGCGGATGATTCCTACCTGATCGGCAACTATTCTGTAGGTTGTACCCAATATTCGCAAGGCCTTTACGTGACGCATGTTTCCGACGATACGCCGGAAGAGCCACAGTTTATCGAGTTTTCGGAATTGCAGAATTTCTTCAATTACATGAAGCCCAAGCGGCGCGCCCGGGTGTTGGAAAAGATCGGCAAGCGGAAGAGCCTGGGTAAGGAAAACCGGTTTCGTTATCGGCTGCTGGTACATCAGCTGATTCAGACGGAGAAGGAAATTGTGCTGGTAGCGGAAGTGTATTATCCCAATCAGCGCTCCACGAGTCCAATCATTTCCGGCGGGATTTCGCGCCCATACGTAGCGCGTGCACTCGAAGGCTACCGGTACACGCACGCGATCGTGTGCGGGTTCGACCGTAGCGGCAAGCTCATGTGGGACAATACCATTACGATTAAAGACCTCACAAGCTTCGATTTGCAGGAAATGGTACAGGTAACACCCGTCGACGACTATTTTGTGCTGGCTTATCCGCAGGAAGGAGAAATCCACACCGAAGTGATCAGTCGTAATAAAGTGGTGGTAGAAACGGAGAAATTTAAAATCAATCCCAAATCGGAGAAAGAAAAGGTACTGAACAATGAAGACGGCTATCTTTCACCATGGTACGGTCAATATTTCCTCGCTTACGGCATGCAGCGGATTGGTACTTCTTCGATTGTGCAGGGGCGCGAAGTGTTTTACGTTAACAAGCTGACTTACAAGACCGACGATATTGGTAAAATGGAGGCCAAGGAAGAAGCTTCCCGACCCGGTCATCAGCCTTAACACATTATTTAGCACAGGGCTAGTCGACGAGCCAGATGTGGTCGGCGTCAAAGCCCTGCTCTGTCCATTCCACCTGCACCCGCTGTGTTTCCACCGTGCTTACCTGCATTCCCACGTAATCGGGATCGATGGGTAGTTCGCGGTTATAGCGGCGGTCGATCAGTACCAGCAATTCCACCACTTTGGGGCGGCCGAATGCAGTCATAGCATCGAGCGCCGCGCGTACCATACGCCCGCTGGCGAGGACGTCGTCGATCAGGATCACTTTCTTACCTTCGATCAGGAACGGTACATTGGTTTTATTCGGCACGAGTGGAGACTCGCGGCGGCGGAAGTCGTCACGATAGAAGGTAGCATCCAAATGTCCGAGGAGGATATTCTGTCCGGTGATTTCGCGGAGCTCCTTCACAATGCGTTCGGCAAAGTGTATTCCCCTGGGCTGCAAACCCATGACAACCGTGTTCGAAAAATCCTGGTGATTTTCAATCAGTTGCTGACAAAGCCGGCTGATCATTATTTCCAGAAGGGGGCTGCTAAGTACTAATCGTTTTTGGGGTATCATAAAATTTCCCTGAATTTTAGCCTAAATTAAAGTGCTCTAAGACGAAATTAAAACTTTTATTCAATGAAATATCTGATTGCCGGGCTGGGGAATATTGGTCCGGAGTATGCTTTTACCCGGCATAATGCCGGTTTTATGGTGCTCGACCGCCTCGCCGCACAGCACGGTTTTAAGTTTTCTTTTGAAAAACTGGCTTTCGTGGCAGAATGGAAATACAAGGGCAGGCATATTTATTTTATAAAGCCTACTACTTATATGAATTTAAGTGGAAAGTCGATCCGGTATTATATGGACCAGTACAAAGTGGCTGCGGAAAATACGTTAACCATTGTGGATGAGCTGCAATTGCCCTTCGGTACTTTGCGGATCAAGCCTAAAGGCAGTCACGGTGGGCACAACGGTTTGAAGAATATTGAGGAATTATTGGGCACCACAGAATACCCCAGACTGCGTTTCGGGATCGGAAATAATTTTCCGCGTGGTAGGCAAGTAGATTACGTGTTAAAACCTTTTTCCAATGAGGAAATGGCGGAGCTACCGATCATTTTGGACAGAGCAGGCGATATGGTTACATCGTTTTGCACTTTGGGGATACAATCGACAATGAACAATTATAACCAATGATTGTACTTTTTAAAGAAAATATAAATATTTCAAGAATTGTATTTATTTGGTTTTTGGTTGTTTTTTCAAAATTTAATAAAAGTTAATTGCTGATTGTTAATATAAAATAGGTTTTGAAGTGTCGAGATTGCGATAAAATTCCAAAGAATATTTTGATTGGCGGTTTTTATTCAATTTGTAATTTCAAAATTAATCCCGACATTTGTAGTGCAATAAGGCGGAAGTGAAATAGAATAAATCAAGGAAGCCAATTGAAATGCTGTTATCTTTGCATAACAATGGAATTTCAGGGTAGCAATCCGGCGAAATAAGGTGTGCCGAAGAGGAATAAAAAGGGCGAAACAGCAAGATTTCGTCAGATCTGGAGAATAATTAATAGCGTATATTGGTTAAGTTCTCTGAATTTTGTAAAGAAGAAAAATTGGAGTATTATTGATAGTATTTCTTGCTTTACAAAAACAATGGAGCGATCGGGGAACCCGACGTTAACAAGAAAAGGACAAACAGCTGAGAAGCTAAAAGATATAAAAGATATAAAAGATAAGAAAAGGTTAAGGGTTTAGGAATAGTCAGTATAAAGCCATCTCCATGAGATGGCTTTATCTTTTTACCGGCTCTGCCCAAACTTCCACCCTTCTGTTTGATTTTTTCGTTGCCTCGGTCCGATTGACCTGGTTCGGTTGCGCCGACCCATAGCCCGAACCCTCGATCCTGCTGGCGATAATACCCTTGCCGATCAGATAGGCTTTCACGGTTTCCACGCGCTTGTTGGAGAGTTCGAGGTTCTTTTCGAAACTTCCCGTGTTGTCGGTATGCCCTTTCAGTACCAGCCGCAAATCCTGCCGCTTTTGGAAATAGTTTACGATAGAGTCGAGATCGGCGAGGGCGCTGTCTTCCAGGACCTCGGTTCCCTGGCTGAAATAGAGTGTCGAAAGTGGCGTGGAGTGCGTCTCTGGGGTCATATTCATCAGCGCCTTCACTTCCTCGAATCGGTTGTTGGTGCGGATGATCACACTTTTAGACTGAAAACCGTCGGCCTGTGCGGTAATGCGGTATGTCTGGTGCGGGGGTAATTCCACGTTGTAAACGCCGTCGACGGTTCTGGTATGCGCCACCAGGGAATCGTTGGCCGATTTGCGCACGTGTACCTCCGCGTCGTTGACGGGTTTCAGATTGCCGCCGTCGTAAACGCGCCCTGTCACCATTGCGAGATTCTTGTTTCGGATGGGTTCGGGCTTTTCTTGCGTCGGTTTGGGTTCTTCTTTAGGTTCCTCTTTTTTCGCGACCGGCTCTTTAAATGTTTTGGCGATCGACTGGTAACTCCTGCGCACAAATACCGGTGTCATCACCCGGTCGTAAATGCGGATCAGCGCCACGGTTCCTGAGCTGGATTCGTTGCCGGCGATGAGGTCGTCCTGGAAGATATTCAGTACCTGGTCGGCGTCGAGCACTCCTTCGGTACCCGGATCCTTGAAATCCAGTTTAAGAATGCCATTGATATACATTCGGATAACTTTCGTCTCATAGTCGCGCGAGTACACATAATGTACCCACTGCTTCGCGCGTACCGCGGCCTTTTCACTCATGGCAAAATTGAAAAAATTGAGTTTGCCATGATAAATATAGGTGCCATAGTCGCTCTTGCGGTTCTTGAAATCGAGTACGCGTTTCCAGATATCGAGCGAATCGAGTTTGAAATAGATCTCTACCGTGAATGATTTATTCAGAAATCCCTTCGCTTCCCCGCTGTTGAATTGGAGGCCACTGTTTTTCTCAAAAACATAAATAGACCTTGAAAGGTCATCGGAGCCGGGAATCTGTTCTTTGATGATTTGCCCGGGACGCCCCAGCGGTTTTAATGCCGGGCCACCATTTTCAATGGGCAGGAAGCCGTTGTTGAAGTCGTAAGTCCACTGGTTCTGGGCGTGAACATGCAGCGCCGGGGCACAAAGCAGGACCATCAGCACCGCCCGCAGCGCATTTTTTTTGTTAATCATACCCAAAAATATAAAAAGTGGGGGCGGAAGCCGAAGTACAACTTGTAATTTTGGATCGTTATTATTCCTGCGTGTGAAAAACATCGGTATCGGTCTTCTCTTTTCCATTCTCTGGTCGTCGGCCTCCGTGGCAACGAAGTTTGGTGTGCAATCGGCGGCTCCTTTGATACTGGCAAACGTTCGGTTCTTTATAGCTGGTATCTTGCTGCTATCATTTTCCTACGTGTTCATCAAAGATAAAGCCTACCGGCTGCCCACGAAAAAAGAATGGCAGCAACTTGCACTGTTTGGGTTCCTGAATACAACGCTTTACCTGGGCCTGTACGTGTATGCGATGAAGTATACCGCAGCGGGTATCGGCAGTCTGGCCGTGTCTACGAATCCGCTGATTATCGTGCTGTTATCGTCGTGGTGGTTGAAGAGAAAGCCGAAAGCGGAAGAATGGGCGGGGATAATTTTGGGAATGGGAGGCGTGGCGGTAGCAACTTACCCGTTGCTGGCCGATAGTTACACCACCATCGGAGGCATCACATTGCTGCTTATCAGCATGGTGGCTGTATCGGCTGCGAGCGTTTACTACGCCACTGTAAAATGGGAGTTGCCTAATTTACTCATTAATGGCTGGCAGGTTTTTCTCGGTGGAGTTTTCCTATCACCATTCACATTGGGTATGGCCGATTTTGGTGCTACCCGGTGGGACCCCGTCTTTTGGGGCTCGGTACTGTGGCTTAGCCTTGCAGTTTCAATCGTGGGATTGATATGCTGGTTTTACCTGCTCCGGATCGATACTGTGAAAGCCTCGCTCTGGTTATTCCTTTGCCCGCTTTTCGGGTTTTTCTTCGCCTGGTGGCTTATGGGCGAGCCAGTGACGCTATACACCGTTGTTGGTACGGTGCTGGTGGTTACTGGCTTGTATGCCGGGCAACGCACGAAATTTGCGGGAAATAAAAGGAGCTAGTGGGGACGCCCAGTCGGGGGCGCCTAGTCGGGGACGCCTAGTCTACCAGAATTTCACCTTTGAGATACAACTTCGCCTGGCCGCCGATGTAAACGCGTTCGCCCTGCAATTCACATTTCAGAAAGCCGCCCCGGCGCGATAGCTGGCGCGCATTCAGTTGTGTTTTGGAAAGCTTGTCGGCCCAGTAGGGAATCAAAGTGGTATGCGCGGAACCGGTTACAGGATCCTCGTCAATGCCCGATTGCGGTGCGAAGAACCGGGAGACGAAGTCCACCTCGTCGCCAGCGGCAGTTACGATGACGCCGCGTGCCGGGATGGTCGACAGGATGATAATGTCAAAATCAAGATCTCTTACCACGGCTTCCGATTCGAGCACAACCAGGTAGTCAGTTTTGCCTTTGTAAACTTCCAGTAGCGTCGTGTTTTTCAGGCTTTCAACGAGTCCCGGAGGCGGTACGGCAATGTGGTATTGGTCCACAGGGAAATTCAATGTAAGCCAATCTTCCTTGCAATCGACGGTCAGTACGCCGCTTCGCGAATCAAAGCTGATGGATTGCCCTTCGTATTTCTGGACATTGAAAATGACGTATGCTGCGGCGAGTGTTGCGTGTCCGCAGAGATCCACTTCCACCGTCGGTGTGAACCAGCGGATATGGAAGCCATTTTCAGTCGGGACATAGAACGCGGTTTCGGCGAGGTTGTTTTCGGCGGCGATGGCGAGCATCGTTTCTTCCGGCAGCCATTGCTCCAGAGGAACTACTGCGGCAGGGTTTCCACCAAACAACTTGTCAGTAAAAGCATCGATTTGGTATATAGGAAGTTTCATGAAGTCAAATGGGCTTGATAACAGCAAGGTATTAAAAATATCCGCTACGGGAAGATTTTCTTCCCAATTTTTAATATAATTTATTGGAAACGGATAAGAAATCAAAGCGTATTTCGTCGAAAATACGACTATCACTTACGGTTTTTCATTCGGAGATAGACGGCGTTGGTCCAGCCAAACCCTTCCTGAATTTCATATTCACCTCCTCCGGCGATCAGGTTGGTGTCCGATACATTGTACTTTTCGAGCATCTTACCCGAATGCCTGAACTCCTTCTCGATCAGTCCCAGCCATTCGTCGCTGAGCTCGTTGGCGGTCCGGTGAAAATTGTAATTGCGCAATCCCTTGTAGACGATCCATTGCAGCGGGGCCCAGCCATTGGGGGCGTCCCATTGCTGCCCTGTTCGCACCATAGTAGTCAGCAATCCGCCCGATTTGAGGAAATTGAGCCTTATGTATGCACGCACATAATGGGAGTGCGGCTTAGGCGCGAGCTTGAAAAACAGGGGGAATGCGCCCGCAATGGTGATAGCTTTAGAGAAATCCCTTTTCCGGAAATCATAATCCATGTAGTAATTCCTGGATTCATCCCAGAAATAGGTCTGAATAGCGATGCTCCGCTGCCGTGCCTTTTCCTCGTAGAGCAAGTGCATTCGTCGGTTGTCACAAAGCAAATACGCTTCCGCGATGGTTTTTTCGAGGTGGTAAAGCAGACAGTTCAGGTCGAGGGGCAGTATGTCCGTCGTGTGGATCGATGCAAAATCGGTTTCGTTGGCAAACCACCGGCTGCTGAAATCCCATCCCGATTCCGCGGCGGCCCGGATATGGCGGTAGAGCTCTTCGGGGGGCGTGCCGTACTTCTCGTTCGCTTCCCGGGCCAGCTCTGTGTCTTCGCTGTACGATTCCGGGCGCGGAGTGGCCTTGTCGTCCCAATAGCGGTTCAGTAGCACGCCGTCGGGGAGATAAACGAGGCGCCGGTGAGCTGTGAAAGGCTCGCAAGGCTCCAAGCAGCCATCCATCCAGTAGTCGTACTCCTTTTGCAACTGTGGCAGGTACTTTTTCAAGACCTTTTTGCCTTCCATTTCACTAAACAGTTTCACCATTAATGAAAAAAATGGGGGCTGGGAGCGGCTCAGGTAATAGGTCCGATTGGCGGTGGGGATGAAACCCAGCGTGTCGATCAGATAGGCGAAGTTATTGAGCATATTCCGGATCAACTCCACGCGTCCCGATTCTTTGAGCCCCAGCATCGTAAAGTAGCTGTCCCAATAATATATTTCCCTGAAACGTCCCCCCGGCACCACGTAAGGGTGGGGCAGGGGGATGAGCGACCCGCCCCGTTCCTGGTTTTCGGGCTGGCGCGTAAGTATCGACCAGAGCTTATCAACATGTTCGGAAACTGAGTCATTCTTGTCCGAAACGAATCCCGACGCAATTTGGGCCGGCATTCTGAAATACCCCCGGACGAATGTTTCCATATCAAAGCCCGGGCGGTCTTTTTCCTGGTGGTACCGCTCTATGATCAGTACCGGGTCTTCCAGCGGGATTGCATCGGCGAAAGTTTTTGAATCGGAAAAAATGTGGCTGCATTGCACGTCACGGAATAGCGTTCCGTACAACTCTTCGGGAGAGATGTGTGCCTGGCCGTAAGTGAATGATGGAGCAACAAAACCGTACAAAACAAACTGATTTTAGGGGTTCTCCCCCGAATGGTGGACAATAACTTACTTGACTTCTGTGAATTTAAGTTTTGGTAATAACATCGCATTCTCAATGAGTTTAATTTGAATACCCAGAATACCGGCTTCGGCATTGGCATCGATCTTTTCCGCATCATCGGTCGGCTTGTGATAATCGTCGTGGCCGCCGGTATGGAAGAACAACACCGGGACTTGCTTGGCGTAAAATGAACCGTGGTCCGAGCCGCCGCTTCCCGCATTATCCGTAAAAAACTTTGTATCGCTTTTCACATCCTTGAAAATCGCAGGCCATTCGGCGCTGGTGCCGTACCCGCCAATGCCGACGCCCCGGTTCGGGTCGTATCGACCGATCATATCCATGTTCGACATGAAGTTGATATCGGCCAACGGCAATGTCGGGTTGTTCACAAAGAAACGGGAGCCCACAAGCCCCAGTTCTTCTGCCCCGAATGCGATAAAAAGGAAGTTATAGGGTTCCTTTTTATCATTTCCCGAAAAATACCGCGCCAGTTCTAGCAGTCCGGCCACCCCCGATGCGTTATCATCGGCTCCGTTGTGAATCTGTCCTTCTGGCTTTTCGGCCTTGGAGCTTCCCTGGCGGCCCAGGCCGAGGTGGTCGAAATGAGCACCTATGACGATGGTATAGGGAGCCCCGTTGTCGAGAAATCCAATCACATTTCCTGCCTCGCGGATGCTGTCGGGCACCACCACGCGCCTGATTTTGGCTGTAAAAGGCTGGTAATAACCTTCGGTTCCTTTGGGTAAAAGGTGGTATTTTTTGAATTGTTTCGCCACATACTTCGCGGCTTTCTCATTCTCTTTACTTCCTGTGCCCCGGCCCTTCATTTTGTCGGAGGCCAGGTACGAAATGTGTTTGCGGATGTTTTCCGGTGAGGGTGAAACAGATTGTCCGAATGCCTGTGCAGCGCCGAAAACGAGCAGCAGACTGTGAAAAAAGATTCTCATTCTACTAAAAATGGTTGACCGGCAAAGATAAGCCGCAGCGGCACGAGCGGGCCTCGCGAAAGGACAGAATTTTTGTATTTGCTTGTATTTTCAGGCATCCGGGCTTAATATTGCACCATCAATCAATTGCTTCCCTTATGCGGCGGTTGATTTATAAAGAAGAGGCGAGAGAATGGGCTCTATGAACCTCTGGCAACCTGCTACCGCGACGGAGAAAGGTGCTAATTCCCACCTAAGTTTATTAGGAGATATAAAATCAATTCGTGTGCTCTTACAGTTAGAAATTTCCGTAAGCCGATTGGCTTTAGTCTCGCAGCTACATCCGAAATGAATTATTTCGGATGTCGATTTTACCATGTGTTGAATTTAACCACGTGCTGTGGCTCTTATGCAAGCGGACCAGAAGACATTTAAGTACCCTTATCCCTACGCCCTCGAAATGGGGGGTGAACTGCCAGGATTTGAACTCGCATACACTACTTACGGAGAACGAAACGCCAACGACACGAATATCGTCTGGATTTGCCACGCGCTCACCGGCAGCTCCAATGCCCACGACTGGTGGGACGGACTGGTAGGAGAGGGTAAATATTTCAATCCGGACCAGCATTTCATTGTTTGTGTGAACGTGATCGGGTCAGCTTACGGATCTACGGGGCCGCTGTCGATCAATCCGAGGACAAACCAGCCTTATTACCATAGTTTTCCCACGCTTACCGTCCGGGACGTGGTGGGAACGCTTGACCTTTTACGTCAGGAGCTGGCGATAAGCAAGATTAAGATCTGCATTGGGGGCTCGCTGGGCGGCCAGCAGGCACTGGAATGGGCCGTTGAAAAGCCGGATTTGTTTGAAGAACTGATCCTGATCGCTTCCAATGCATTGCATTCGCCGTGGGGTATCGCGTTCAACGAATCACAGCGGATGGCGATCCAGGCGGATCCGACCTATGCCGAAGATAGCCCGGAAGCCGGCGCTATGGGTATGCGTGCGGCCCGGTCAATCGCATTGCTCTCTTACCGCAATTATGATACCTACAACTTTACGCAAGCCCGCGATAATCCGGATCAGATAGATGATTTCAGGGCGTCGTCATACCAGCAGTACCAGGGCGACAAGTTTGTGAAACGTTTCAATGCATTCTCGTACTGGGCGCTATCCAAGATCATGGACTCGCATAATGTAGGCCGCAATCGCGGGGGGATCGTACATGCGCTCGGGCTCGTGAAGGCGAAAACGCTGGTACTGGGTATCAAATCCGATTTACTATTCCCGCTTTCGGAGCAGCAGTTCCTGGCCCGGCATATTCCCGACGCCGCATTTCAGGAGATCGATTCGCTTTATGGCCATGACGGCTTCCTGATCGAATATAAGCAGCTTACACAAGTGATCCGCGCATGGCAGGAAACCAACGGGCAGTTGCAAATGGCGCGCATTCGTTGAGGCATTCAGGATTTCAAGCATTATATATAAATACAAAAAGCGAAACTCCCGACCGGTTACCGATCGGGAGTTTCGCTTTTAATATATTTCAAAAATTACTTCGAAAGGCTTAGCAACAGCTCAGGCTCGTTGGTAGTGATGTAATCAGCATCTTTTTCGAGGAAGTACTTCAAATCTGCTTCGCTATTGACTGTCCACACGTTGGTAGTAAGTTTTTTCTGGCGCATGGCGGGAATGTAATCCTCATGTTTTTTCAAAACGCTGAAATGGTAGTCGATCCCGTCGAGGCCGGCAGCCTGGATTTCGTCAGGCGTTTTGTCGCCGTTCAGGTATTCCACGTGTGCTTTCGGGGCGAGTTGCTTCACCTTCAGGCACACATCCCAGTCGAATGCAATGTAGTCGGTGATTTTCTCCACCTTCATTTTCTTTACCAATTCCACGCATTTCGCAGCTAATGCCAATGAGCGTTCCTTGCTGATTTTGGAAGTTTTGATTTCCAGGATCAAACGCGTCTTTTTCTGCTTGCCACCCGCCTTCAGATAGGCCTCCAGAGTCGGCAGCGACTCGCCGTTAGCCAGTTTGATCTTCGAAAGCTCGGCCGAATTAGTCGTTTCGATATTGGTTCCCTGAATGGAATGGTCGTGCAGCACGTACAGAACCGAGTCAGCCGACATATGCACATCGAACTCGCTGCCATAGCAGCCCAGCTTAATCGCGTGTTCCAATGCGCCGATCGAGTTTTCAGTAGCACCGGTATTTTTCCAGGCACCGCGGTGTGCGATCACCTTGTTTTTCTTTTGAGACATACCATCCATCGACACCAGGCTCATCAGCCCGATTGCAAGCATTAAAAATCCTTTTTTCATTGTATTCAATTTAAACTTCTTTAAAAAGACACTTTTTCGCGCATTTTACCCCCATTCGGTCAAACAGCGGCGAAATTACGGCAACTTGGGCGGGTGTCTGTTAGGTCAATATTAAGTTATCCTAAAAACCCTGGTGCGGTGTAACCGTTAGAACCACCATTTTAGACGTAGGCGTATTGCTCTTTTCCGCGACGCTCGTGATGGGTACCAGTACGTTCGTTTCGGGGAAGTATGTGGCTGTGCACTGCTCGGGAATCGGGTATTCCACGACCACAAATTTATGAGCTACTCGCGCTACGCCGCCATGATCGTTGTGCAAATCCACCAGATCGCCGTTTTTCAGGTTGCGGTCCCGCATATCCTTTGCATTCATCAGGATCACACGCCGCTCGTTATAAATGCCCCGGTAGCGGTCGTTCAGGCCGTACACGGTGGTATTGAACTGGTCGTGGCTGCGAATGGTCATCATCATGAGCTCGCCTTCTTTCAAATGCTGTTTTTCTGGCGCCGCAATGTGGAAATGCGCTTTGCGGCTAGGGGTGTCGAAGTCACCGGCGCGGTTGCAGTTGGGCAAATAGAAGCCGCCGGGTTGCCGTACCCGTTCGTTATAATCCGCAAAACCCGGAATGGTACGCTCAATGTCGGTGCGGATGAGGTCGTAGTCTTCTATATATTTATCCCAGCTTACTTTGCTGCGCTCGCCCAGTGTGGCTTTCGCAAGCCTGCACACGATTTCCGGCTCACTCAGGAGATGTTCCGAAACAGGTTGAAGCACGCCCCGCGACGATTGGATCACGCCCATCGAATTTTCGCACGATACAAAGCGGTTCTCTCCGTTACGCATATCCTTGTCGCTCCGGCCGAGACAAGGTAGTATCAATGCTTCCTGACCGTGAACGAGGTGGCTACGGTTCAGTTTGGTAGATACGTGGACAGTCAGTTTGCATTTCTGCAAGGCTTCTGCGGTGAAACGCGTGTCGGGCGTGGCAGAGAGGAAATTGCCGCCCATCGCAAAAAACACTTTCGCTTCGCCGGCATGCATGGCCTTAATGCATTCCACCACATCATAACCGTGTTTCCGAGGCGGAGCGAAATGGAAGTTGTGCTCGATCGCATCCAGCAGCTTGGCGCCAGGGCGCTCGAAAATGCCCATCGTACGGTCACCCTGTACATTACTATGCCCGCGCACTGGGCATGTCCCTGCGCCGGGTTTACCGATGCTGCCTTTCAGCAACAATAAATTCACGACTTCCTTAATAGTCGCCACTGCATTCTTATGCTGCGTCAGCCCCATTGCCCAGCAGGCGATGATCTTGCTTTTTCCTGCGAGCACGCGCGCAACCTCCTGCACCTGTGTATAAGGTACGCCCGCCTGCGCGGCGAGTTCTGCAGCGTCATACTGTTTCAAGTCTTGCAGGAAATCGGCGTAGCCCTGTGTGTTTTCGTGGATAAAATGCTGGTCAAAAACGCTGCCTGGGGCCTTTTGTTCCGCTTCCAGCAAAAGTACTTCAATGGCTTTGAGCAAGGCCATGTCGCCATTGATCTTCACTTGAAGGAAAATATCGGTCAGCCCCGGTTTGTAACCCAGCACACCCACCACAGTTTGCGGATTGTTGAAACCCATCAGGCCGGTTTCGGGCAACGGATTAATGGAGATGATCTTCGCGCCGTTGGCCTTGGCTTTTTGCAATGCGGTGAGCATCCGCGGGTGATTGGTACCCGGGTTCTGCCCGAGGATCATGATCACCTCGGCCTGGTAAAAGTCGTTCAGGGTCACGGAGCCTTTACCGATGCCCAGCGACTCGCCTAATGCCGTGCCACTGCTCTCGTGGCACATATTGCTGCAATCGGGCAGGTTATTGGTGCCGTACTCCCGTACAAAAAGCTGGTACAGGAATGCGGCTTCATTGCTGGTACGGCCGGAGGTGTAAAATACCGCTTCGTCGGGCGAGGCGAGGCGGTTCAGTTCGGTTCCTATTTTTTCAAATGCAGCATTCCAGGTGATGGGCTGGTAATGCGTGCCGCCTGGGGGCAGGAACATCGGCTCGGCAATGCGGCCTTTGCCGCCTATCTCGTAGTCCGAAAGTTTACCCAACTCCTGCACGGAATGCTGCGAGAAGAACTCCGCGGTCAGTTTTTTAGCGGTAGCTTCTTCTGCTACGGCCCTGGCGCCATTCTCGCAATATTCGGCAATGCCGGAGCGCTCGTCGTCGGGGTCGGGCCAGGCGCAACTGGGGCAATCGAAGCCGCCTTTCTGATTGAGATTGAAAAGCGCTTTCATCCCTCGTTCAAAACCGGCTTCGCTAATGGTCATTTCCAATGCGGAAACCACCGCGGGAATGCCTGCGGCCACTTTTTTGATCGGGCCTTGTTTCAAACCGGTCAGTTTTTCCGGGTTTTCAGCGCCCGGTATCGGAAGTGGGTTTTCGGACATTTTTCAGCAAGTTTTGGGATTGTCGTAGTTGTCGGACTGGTCTTCATTGACGTTGTCCAGGCATTTGAAATCTTTTTCAATCAGCATGAGTAAGGAACTGCCATCGGCCAGCGGCTTATTCCCCTCAAACCCGACGGTATTGTTCGCAGCCCAGCCGGTAAGGAGCTTCTCCGGCACTTCCAGGGTGATTTTGTTATCTTCAAATCGCGCTTGCAGCTCGCTTATCGCCGATTTTTGCACGGCATAACTAAATTGCGCCGGGCCGAAGTCGGTCGTTTCTTGGAGGTACCCTTCATTTTCAAGTCTGGCAACTTCCGTTTTCGAAAGCCTGAAACGTACGGAGTTTCCGTGAATGCGGATTTTCATAGTCATTGGATCCGGTGATGGCCGGTGTAAATGTTGAATTTGTCTTTTTTCAGAAACCCTACCAGCGTAATGCCACTTTCTTCTGCCAATTGCACAGCCAGGCTCGAAGGGGCTCCTATCGCCGCCGCCATTTGAATTCCCGCCATGGCGGCTTTTTGAATAAGTTCAAAACTCGCCCGGCCGCTGAGAAGGAGAATGTGTTTGTCGAGTGCAAGTTGCTCCGCCAGTAATGCTGCGCCGATGAGTTTATCCAGTGCATTATGTCTCCCTACGTCTTCGCGCAGCATCAAAAATTGCCCTGAAATATCGAAAAGCGCCGAAGCATGCAACCCGCCGGTGGTTTCAAATGTATTCTGATGCTGAACGATCTGCTCCACGAGCCGGTATAGCAGCTCTTTTTTCACAATCAAACCTTCATTTGCATTCACGTAAGCCGAACGTGTTTTGATCGCATCGATACTCGCCTTGCCGCAAACGCCGCAGCTGGACGTCGTGTAGAAGTTACGTTCCAGTGAACCTAATTTTGGCTCGAAACCGGCGGAGAAAGTTACTACCACCCGATTTTCGTCGAAAGGTGAATGCGCAATGCCGTCGATCTGGCTTTTGGAATGGATAATGCCCTCCGTGAACAGAAATCCGGCCGCAAGTTCAGGATCGTTTCCTGGTGTCCGCATTGTTACCGAAATGTTTTTGCGCTCTTTTCGCCCTTCCGACTGAAAGGCAATCTGTATTTCAAGCGGCTCTTCCACGGCGAGCTGGTCGTCGAGCTCTTCGGCGGTATGTCCGTTTATGCGGACGATTTTATGGCTGGTTATTGAACTGGTCTCCATTTTAAAAGTCATTTTCCGCTTCGAGTGCCCGTTTTATGGCTTGGAAATCAGCCGTCGTGTCTACGCTTAGCATTGTTTTTTCCGACAATGGCCGGTATTTCCCTGCATTTTCCGCTATTAGAAAATGCTGCAACGAGCGCGAGCCGTTTTCAAAAGTCTCACGCAATGCATTGCCAGCCGATCGCGAGTACCATCCGAGCAGCGGCTCGTAAAATCCGCTTGCATTATAAAAGGCCGCGGCGGGCAAATCCTTATCAGTATTATGCAGAAAATTGGCCAGCTCGTCGGTCGTCAGGTAAGGATAGTCGCAGCCTGCCACGAGGAAGTCATTTCCCGGAAATGTCTCAAATGCTGTGAGCAATCCGCTCATGGGGCCGGCGCCACCGTATTTCGGAAGGTCAGACAGTTTTGGGTAGGAAGTTCGGAATGTTTTGTATTGTTCCGTATTGCAGCAGAGGATCACGCGCTCACATAGGGATGCGAGCAAATCGGCAACGTGTTCGTGCTGAGGCTTTTTATAATACACCAGCAGACTTTTGTCCGTCCCCATCCTCGTGCTTTCACCGCCGCAAATTACCAATCCATATAAGCTCATTGGGTCAGGTCAATGGTTTTAATCGGTCAAATATGCGTAACTTCCTTGTATGGAAATGGGTGATGTTAAAATATTAAAGAAAAAACCGATTTATCCGGTGAGTTCCGAGCTGCGCAAATACCTGCGTTTTTACCAGCGCGACGCCCGGCTGCCGGTGGCTTACCACGATCTGCTGAATTTCTACGAATCGTTTCCGGTCATCGATAAAAACGGGAAGGATACGCTTTGGGAAAGCCCGCTGTATCCGCCGCACGAACTAGAACGCTTGCATGCCGGGCTGAAAAAGGTGTATGCAATGCTCAAAGCTTCGGGCAACTTGCGCATTGTAGAACACAAATACATCGATCGCATCGATTATTGCAAGTTTGGCAACTCCAACCCGTTCCGCATTAAAATCGTGAACCGGCTGAATGATATTTACGATTATTTCTACGTCAAAAAAGCCGATTCTTCCCGCATCTACGGGCTGGAACTGGAAGAAATCTTCTCCCCCAACCAGGTTAACTACATCGTCGACGGCGAGACGCTGATCGAGGAGCATATTGCGGGTATTCCAGGCGACGAATTTGCCCGTACGCGTATGCGCGATCCCGACTACAACCCGATCCGGATCGCGAAGGAATTTGTGAAGTTCAATGAGCGCTGCAAAATCACGCTGCTGGGCGATATGCGCTCCTACAACTTTGTCATGCAGATTACCCCGGACTTCGACGATTTCCAGTTCCGCCTGCGCGCTATCGACTTCGACCAGCAGTTTTACGAAGGCAATCTGAAAGTATATATGCCGCAGTTTTTTAAAGAAAATCTGCCCTATGTGCAACTCGCTATGGAACACCTGACCGACAAAACGGTGGTGCAATATCAGCAGGAAGAGCAGTCGTCGATCATGTACCAGGCCAAAGCAGAGCGTTATCGTCTTCGCGATCTGCGCGACGTGTGTATCAAGGACAAAATATCAACCGCTGATAACATTCATCAGCTACGCGAAAGTCTTGCAGCGCATTATTCCGATGCCCATTACCACAAATGCGAGACCATGACGGAGATTATTGAATTGAATATTAAGAATGTGATCAGGATGGTGATTGCGTGAAAGTTACAAATAGCTCTTGTTTTAGGATAAGTTTGTAACTTAGAGTAAAAGTGTTGCCACCTAAATCCTGAACTGATGAAAACACGTTTCCTCTTTGTGCTATTAGTGCTTTTGCCAGCTCGTTGGCTATTTGCTCAGCCATGCGGGTATCCTAGCGTGAGCCTGACCAGCCAGGCGGATGTTGATAATCTGGCAGCCAAATACCCGGGATGCACCGAGTTGAACGGAATCGACATGCATGGCACGAACGTCACAAATCTGAACGGGCTTTCGCATATTACCTACATCGGGCGGATAGCCATGAGCAATAACCCGCAACTGCAAGATCTTACCGGTTTAAGTGCATTAAAAAAGGTCGAAACCCTTCAAGTGACGGACGGAGGGGTCAAAAGCCTGCTAGGTCTGACGGCTCTCGATACAATCGGACATACGTTGTACATCAGGACTCCCCTGCACGATTTCAGGGGTTTGGGGTCCGTCAAAGTGATCGGCAAAATCTTCATGCAAGGTAATTATCCTGCTCCGTATGCATACAATACTTCCTTCGACGGATTCGATTCGCTGGATAGCATCGGCACAATTGAGTTGAATACTCCGTCAGTTGAAAATTTTAAGGGGTTGGAGAAAGTCAAGAAACTGGGTACACTCAATTTGCTGAATATGTCGGTGATGACTAGTTTGGAAGGACTTGAAAATGTAAAATTATCCAAAGGAATAGCTATCACGGGTTCTGGTGCGCTGCAAAATTGTGGCGTAAAAAGTGTTTGTATGTGGCTGAGTCAAAACGGAGCGGCCAACCTGCAAAACAATGCGGCAGCCTGTAATACTAGGCAAGCGATTTTGTCGTCGCCAGGGTGTTTGGTTGTATTTCCGGTGGAGTTAATTTCTTTCACTGGAATGGTTTCGCCGGAGGGGAACAAGTTGCTGTGGCGTACAAGCTGGGAAGCCGGTAATAAGGGCTTTGCTATCGAACGCAGCATCAATGCAATTGCTTTCGAGGAGATCGGTTTCGTAGCTGGCTCGGGAGATTCGAAGAGCAACAAGGATTACATTTTTACGGACATGGGTACCCAGGGAACGGCCTACTACCGCCTGAAACAGATCGATTGGGACGGTGCTTCTCATTATTCTAAAATAATCGTGGTTAAGTCTGCTTCCAACTTGACGAAGGTCTATCCTAATCCTGCCCGGGGATATTTGCATATCGACCAGAAAGGTCTCAACAGGAATTTTGCCTTGATTAACAGGCACGGATTTGTGGTAATGGAATCGGCGGTGTTGCCATTGGAGAAGTTAGACGTAAGTCATCTGCCCGACGACCTTTACATGCTGAAAGTTGGCGAGGAATCCTTTAAAGTCGTTGTAAAGAACAAATAGATCGGGATGATCCGTTTTATGTCTTATCTTTGCATTTTGGAACAATTGGCCGAATAGTTCTGTTGCTCCCTTTTCAAAACTATTAAAATCGGAAGGCATTCAACCTTCGCCAGGTTACTACCATGAGTAAACACGGACGCATTCTTGTCGCTATGAGCGGCGGCATCGACAGCTCGCTCGCAGCTGTCCTTCTCCACGAACAAGGTTATGAGGTCATTGGTATGACCATGAAAACCTGGGACTATGCCAGCAGTGGCGGTACCAAGAAAGAAACCGGCTGTTGTTCGCTGGATTCCATCAACGACGCGCGCAATATCGCAGTGGAACTGGGTTTCCCGCATTATATTCTCGATATCCGCGCCGAGTTTGGCGATTATGTGATCGACCATTTCACAGGTGAATACCTCGAAGGCCGTACACCCAACCCGTGCGTGCTTTGCAATACGCACATCAAATGGGATGCATTGCTGCGTCGCGCCGACAGGCTCGATTGCGAGTTCATTGCTACCGGGCATTATGCCAATATGCAGTTCAACAACGGTCGCCATTATGTGTCCAAAGGTATTGATGCCTGGAAAGATCAGAGCTATGTGCTTTGGGGCGTGTCGCAGGAAAGCCTTGCCCGTACCAAGCTGCCGTTAGGCTATTTGCATAAAACTGAAATCCGTGAGATGGCGCGCGAAAGAGGGTTTATTGATCTGGTGAATAAATCTGAAAGCTATGAAATCTGCTTCGTTCCGGATAACGACTACCGCGGTTTCCTGAAAAGGCGCATTCCCGGGCTGGAAGCCGAAGTGGCAGGTGGTAATTTCATCTACGCGGATGGTACCGTGGTAGGTAAACACGAAGGTTACCCATTCTACACCGTCGGTCAACGCAAAGGGCTTGGTATCGCGTTAGGTCGCCCCGTTTTTGTGACTGAAATTAGAAAAGACACCAACGAAGTAGTGCTCGGCGACATGCCCGATCTTTTCCGCGACGGTATGAATGTGAGTAAATTAAACTTGCAAAAATACGCGTCGATCGAAAAACCGCTGGAAACCGTCACCAAAGTACGCTACAAACATGACGGTACGCCGGCAATCATCGAACAGACCGGCCCGGATCAAATAGTGGCCCGCTTTCACGATGGCGTGAATGGTATAGCCCCTGGACAAGCCGCTGTTTTTTATGAAGGCGATGATGTGGTCGGTGGCGGCTGGATTATGAAGAGTTTTAAGCAGGAGCACTAAAAAAGGCAAGTCGCGAGACTTGCCTTTTTTCCATATTATTTTATCCGTTGCCTCACAGCTTCATAGAGAATGATAGAACTCGCAACGGACACGTTCAGCGACTCTACCTGTCCGGCAAGCGGGATTCTCGCACCGCTATCGGCGAGGTCGATGAACTCTTTGGAAATACCATCTTCCTCCGAGCCCATGATGATTACCGTAGGAACGGTGAAATCGATATCGTAGAGCGATTTGTCTGTTTTTTCCGTACAAGCGATGATCTGTAAACCGCTGTTGCGAAGGTAAGTCAGCGTTTCGTAGAGATTAGGCTCGCGGCAAATGGGCAGGAAGTTCAATGCACCGGAGGATGTTTTCATCGCATCCGCATTGATTTGCGCACCGCCTTTGGTGGGAACGATGATCGCCTGCACACCTGCACATTCCGCTGTACGCGCGATCGCACCAAAGTTGCGGACGTCGGTAACGCGGTCGAGCAGGAGCAGGAGCGGGGTTTTGCCATCCTCATACACTTGCGTAAGCACATTGTGCAACGGCATGTATTGAATGGGTGACACAAATGCGATGACACCCTGGTGGTTTTTGCGGGTTACCCGGTTCAATTTTTCAACCGGCACACGCTGGTAGGGAACACCTAGTTCTTTGGCGAGTTTTTCAATCTCCGCGAGCCCGAATTCGCGCTGAATAAATAACCGTTCGATTTCTTTGCCCGAGCGAAGGGTTTCAAGTACCGACTGCGTACCAAAAACCATATCGGCCTGGGACTGTCTGGGGGCTGGTTTTCTTACCGTATACTTCCGTTTCTCCATGCTTCTACTACTGGATACCAAATCGGCTGGTATTCGGCATAGCGAACCAGTTCATAATGATCATCCACAAATTGATTGTTTCTTCTGTTAAATGTAAAATTGACGTTTTGCGCATTGCCTCTGTGATCGTACGTCCACACCTCCCGGTCTTTACTGCGCTGCACTTTGTCCGGCGGGCCCAATATGATGTAAATCATTCCTTTATCGGTTTTCCAGCCTTCTTTGTAGGTGGTGAAAAGCTGGTTGGCTTCTTCGACGCGCCCATAGAACGAGCGGATCGATTGCTGAGCAAGCGGTGCGTTACCATTCATGAGCGTCAGCCAGTATTTATCCAAAGCCTTTTTGTAATCCTCCGCCTTCTTGATCTCGTTGATCTCGTTATTGGTACTCATATAAAGTAATGGGCCAAGGAGCAACTGAGGGCGGGTAATCTTCGGAAAACGCTCATTTACCACCAGGATACCAAGGCCTTCCGACTGGGTGGTGTCTGCGAAAATATTGTAAAGACCTTCCTTCGCGAATTGCAAGGGCTGATTGGCAAGGATCGTGAAGGTACTGTCCACTTCGAGTGATTTGTTGCCGGTTTTCGGCGCGATATTCATCGGTGACCCCGCCGGCTCGAACTCGTGATTGTAGTAATAAACGTGCAGCTGATCGGCACTTTCTCCTGCTTTCCTGATCGTAAACTGTTCATTGGAACTTACATAGTGCCTTTGCAGTGGCTGAGTGGAGTTGCCCAGGTAGACGCCATATGTCTGGTTTACGGCCAGCTTTTTGAAGCGGATCGTGAGGTCGTTCAGTACCTTTTTCAGCGTCCCGGTCTGACTGATTTCGCTAAGCAATACGCCGTAGTCGCGGTTGGGGCTTTTAAGTTCATAGGAAATCACGATCTTGTCGCCCATGCGGGAAACGTTCGTCGAATCGAGTTTCACATTGCCATAGCCAAGCCGTTCGCGTGTTCCGTAATCGGAATAAATGACGTAATTGAGATTATACAGCTTTACAAAATCTGCGACGCTGATCGGATTTTTCCCTTTGAAAGCATCCACATACAGGAAAACAGACGCCTGCGTCGTGTCTTTCAACAAATATTTGCTTTGAATGGCCACCAGGGTGAGTTCCTCGTTCACCGGTGCCGGTGCCTGCTGTTGCTCCGTCGGCCGTACCTGCGCCTCGGGAATCTGCTTCATAGGCTTATTCGATGATGCGCAACCAGCCATCACCAAAACAGACATTATATGGATACAAAAGCGAAGATTTGTTCTCATGTACGTGTATTCATCGTTTGTCAAATAACGAATGAACGGGCAAAATTACCCAATAAAACGGTAATAAAATTTTTATTCCGGACTCTTACTGCCGCGGGTGGCCGATTTGATCTGTTCCTCAATGGCATCCCATTGACTGTCAGTGATTTCTTTCAAGAAATTGAATTGGCCGCCGGTGAGTACTTCGCCGCCGTCGAGTGTGATGACTTCGCCGGTCATATAGGCTGAAAAATCCGAAATCAGATAGGCGGCGAGATTAGCCAGTTCCTGGTGTTCGCCCGTGCGCGCGAGGGGAATGCGGTTTTCGAATGCGAATTTCGTGGCGAGTTCCTCCGGAAACAGGCGGTCCCAGGCTCCCTTTGTCGGAAACGGGCCGGGCGCGATCGCATTGAGGCGTATGCCATGCCGTCCCCATTCGAATGCGAGCGACTTGGTCATTGTGAGTACGCCTGCCTTGGCCATGGCCGAGGGGACTACCCAGCCCGAGCCGGTAGTGGCGTAGGTGGTTACGATATTGAGGACCGAGCCTTTGGTATGGTTTTGAATCCAGTACTTGCCCAAAGCCAGGGTGAAGTAGTAGGTGCCGCGCAGTACAATGTCGACGACCGTGTCGACGGCTTTGTAGGAGAGTCGTTCCGTGGGGCTAATGAAATTCCCTGCGGAGTTATTAACTAATCCATTTACCTGCCCGAATGCTTCAACGGCTTTCGAGATAACATTTTCGATTTGCTCGGTCTTTCTTACATCGCATGCAACGTATAGAATCTTGCCGCCTATGCTCTGGCCAAGTTCTGATGCTGTTTTTTGGAGAACGTCTTCTTTCCTGCTGCAAATGACCACATTTGCGCCGAGGCGGAGGAAGTAAGCTGCCATCGATTTTCCGAGCCCGGTGCCGCCTCCGGTGACGATGATTGTCCTGTTTTCGAGCGCGCCGTCGCGCAGCATGCCTTCGTTGTAAGTCATGATGGATGTATTTTTAGAATGGGATGAAAAGTAAATTTTTCTTTAAAAACATTATATTTTGAATGAAAAACAAATCGCCGGGAAATGGAGCAGGTGAAGGAAATCATGAACGAGCTAGCCATGCTGGCCACGGAGCAAACACTCAAAACGATGCGGAACCATGGCGCGGCAGAGCCCATCTACGGTGTGCGGATAGGAGACATGAAACCCATCCTTAAAAGGCATAAAAATAACCACGAACTGGCGCTTGAATTGTTCAAGACTGGTAATTCCGAGGCGATGTACCTAGCAGGACTGATGTCGAAACCTGCATTGATGACCCCGGAGGTGCTCGACGAATGGATCAAAGGTGCTTCATGGCATATGATCAGCGAGTACACCGTGGCCTGGAATGCCGCTGAAAGCCCCTACAAATTTGAAATGGCCCGAAAATGGATCGAATCCGACCGTGAGCTCACCGCGGATGCCGGATGGGCGACCTGGGGATATATTCTGGCATTGACACCGGACGATCAGCTCGATCAACAAGAAATTGACCAGCTGCTCGATCGCGTGGAGCGAGAAATACACACGGCACTAAACCAGGTTCGGTACGTTATGAATGGCTTCGTGATCGCTGTGGGTTCGTATTACGCGCCCTTGGCGGAGAAAGCAATGGAAGTGGGCAAAAGGATTGGGAAAGTGAAAGTCAATATGGGCAATACCGAATGCAAAGTCCCTTATTCGCCCGATTATATTCAGAAAGTGTGGGACAAAGGTCTTCTTGGACGGAAACGAAAAGAAGTAAGGTGCTGATTATTGCTGCGCCAGCAGGTAAAGTACGGCCATTCTCACAGCCACCCCGTTTTCTACCTGGTTCAGAATAATGGAATGTTGTGAATCCGCCGCATCGGAAGAAAGTTCTACGCCGCGATTAATAGGGCCGGGGTGCATGAGCACGATTTCCTTGCCCAGTTCATCGAGCATGGCTTTATTAATGCCGTAATACAACGAATACTCACGCAGCGACGGGAAGTATTTGATCTGCTGCCGTTCCAGCTGTATACGCAGCACGTTGGCCACGTCGCACCACTGCAGTGCCTCTTTTACATTATGCCCGATCTTCACGCCCAGCTCTCCCAAATGCTTAGGTATCAAGGTTGAAGGGCCGCATACCATTACTTCTGCGCCCAGCTTTTGCAGACAGAATATGTTTGACAATGCTACGCGCGAGTGCGTAATGTCGCCGATGATCGCAATTTTTTTGCCGGCCAGGTCACCCAGTTTTTCACGCATTGAAAACGCATCGAGCAATGCCTGTGTCGGGTGCTCGTGCGTTCCGTCGCCTGCGTTCACGACGTTCGCAGGGATGCGAGTCGAGAGGTAATGCGGTGCGCCCGGACTGCTGTGACGCATTACGATCATATCCACCTTCATGGCGAGGATATTATTGACCGTGTCGAGCAATGTTTCTCCTTTTTTAACAGAACTGCCGGAAGCCGAAAAATTGACCACATCGGCAGAAAGCCTTTTTTCCGCCAACTCAAAAGAAAGCCTGGTGCGGGTGGAATTTTCGAAAAAAACGTTGGCAATGGTAATGTCGCGAAGGGAGGGGACTTTCTTGATGGGCCGGTTAATGACTTCTTTGAACTGAGTCGCTGTATCTAAGATAGTTTGAATGTCGTTCTCGTTCAGGTTTTTGATTCCAAGTAAGTGCCGGACCGAAAGTTGTGTCATTGTTTGTATTCAAGAAAGTTTGGCAAAGATAATAAGGAAGCGGTCAATGCGAAAATCCGGGCGCAATTTTGTCGGATTCAAAACTGGAGCCGGAGCGATGAACAGGGGAAATAGCCCGGTACCTCATTATATTTGCAATCTTCCGGCAACTTTCGCCGGCCGCAACTACTTTTTGGAAATGGATAAAGCAAAGGTGATCGCTCATGTGAAATCACTCCTCGATGAGCGCATGCAGGTAGCGTGGGCTGCGATGGAAGCGGCGCAGGAATCGGCGAACGATCAGGGGAAAAGCTCGATGGGGGATAAATATGAAACCTCGCGCTCGATGGGCCAGCTCGATCGCAACATGCACGCGCGCCAGTACGAGCAGGCGCGACAGGAACGGCTGATCCTCGAAAAGATCGGTGAAGGTGAGGCGCCTACCGGCAGCGCTTTGGGATCGCTGTTAGAAACGACTGCCGGCTGGTTCTTTATCGCGGTGAGCCTCGGGGCTGTTAAAATAGAAAATGAGACCGTGATAGCAGTCTCATCTTCGTCGCCCGTTGGCGCTTCGCTGTTAGGCAAAGAGCCCGGGACTTTTTTTGAATTTATGAAGACGCAACACCGGATCGTGGCGCTGCATTAAGCCATATTGTGGTAAACGCGCACTACATCGTCATCCTCTTCAATTTTCTCGATCAATTTCTCGACTTCTGCAACCTGCTCGTCGCTCAATGTCTTGGTATCATTCGGAATGCGCTCGAAGTCCGCTTCGACGATTTCGTAGCCATTTTCCTCGAAATAGTGCTGTAATGCACCGAAAGCAGGGAACTCTCCATAAACGTTGATCAGATTGGTCTCTTCGTCAAGGAACACCTCTTCTCCGCCTACGTCGATCAGTTCAAATTCGAGCTCTTCGATATCCTTGCCGGTGTTCTTGATTTTGAAGATGCATTTGCGGTCGAAGATGAAGTCGAGCATGCCCATGGTGCCAAGGCTGCCTCCCAGTTTGTTGAAGTAGCTCCTTACGTTCGCAACGGTGCGGGTGGGGTTGTCGGTGGTACTTTCCACGAGGATCGCAATCCCGTGCGGGCCATAACCTTCGTACACCATTTCTTTGTAATCCTCCTGATCCTTCGAGGTGGCACGTTTAATTGCCCTTTCAACTGTTTCTTTGGGCATGTTCACCGCTTTGGCGTTTTGCAGCAGCACCCGGAGTTTAGAATTGGTGGCCGGATCGGCAGTCCCGTTTTTCACCGCAAGAACGATTTCCTTGCCAATCCGGGTGAAAGTCTTGGCCATCTTGTCCCACCGCTTGAACATCCGCGCCTTTCTGTATTCAAAAGCCCTTCCCATACTTATAATGTATTATTAGTTATTTTAATGTTGGTACCTTGGTATTGTCAATTGTGCCGCAAATTTATAAAAACGGTCAATATCAGGTAAAATAAATTCTTTCATCCCCAATTTTCATGGATTATCAACTCGACTGGCGCTTTCAAACATTCGACGAACTGACTACAACCGAGCTCTACGGCATACTACGACTACGCAGCGAGGTTTTCGTACTCGAACAACGTTGCTGTTATCTCGATGCGGACAACAAAGATCAGCGCAGCCATCACCTTTCAGGTTACCGCGACGGCGAGCTCATGGCCTTCTCGCGCATAGTTCCACCCGGTCTGTCGTACGAATATCCGGCGATCGGGCGGATCGTCGTCTCCCGGAAGGGACGCGGGGCAGGGTACGGTGTGGAGTTGCTCAATGTTTCAATTCAAAAACTGGAAGCGTTGTATGGCAACGTCCCGATCCGGATCGGCGCGCAGCTGTACCTCAAAAGGTTCTATGAATCGTTCGGTTTCAGGCAGTCAGGAGAGGTCTACCTCGAAGATGAGATCGAACATATTGAAATGACGAGGCCAAATCAGTAGAAGTTACAAAATGTGTAACCTTTTGGGGAATCGTTTCCCAAAAGTGTTGAAATAGTAAACACTGCATGTAACCGCAAAATGTGTTAAAACCGGGTTGAAACAGGATATTTGGAGAAAATTGTAGTAACTAATCTACATTTGCATAAAAAAAGTTTGATATAAATTGTTCGTAAACGCTTTCTTTCCTAATTTGGCACAGAATTTTAGTTATTAGTATTCAGTCAAGCAAATTGTTGCTTTGGGACTGACGCCCTGTCAGCAACCCAATTAACATTTTTGACGAACACTGATAGAGGAGGGTTTACGTGGAATGGCCTACTGTAATGCGGTAGGCCATTTTTTTTGCTTTCTTTGTACTCGTTTACAACACACCACATCATTTCCAGATGACCAAAGTTACCGAGTACATTCGCCGCGCGGAGGGAAAGACCCTATTTTCTATCGAAATCATTCCCCCGCTGAAAGGTCAGAATATCAATGAGCTGCTGAATTCTATTGAACCTTTAATGGAGTTCAATCCTCCATTTGTAGATGTGACGTATCATCGAGAAGAGCTGATCGACAGGGTGGGTCCGGACGGCAGCATCGAGCGAATCCCGATCCGCAAACGCCCTGGCACCGTCGGCATTTGTGCCCGCCTGATGGAACGCTTCAAGGTAGATGCAGTGCCCCATGTGATTTGCGGAGGCTTCACGAAAGACGAGACCGAAGATGTGCTCATCGACCTGCATTACCTGGGCATCGATAACGTACTGGTGCTCCGTGGCGACCCCGAGAAGTCGGCGGGTGTTTTCCGGCCGAAGCCTGGTGGGCATACCTACGCTTCGGAGCTCGTTACACAGGTAGATAATATGAACAAGGGAATCCTGCTCCACGCGGAGACTGAAATGTCGCCTACCGACTTCTGCATTGGCGTAGCCGGCTACCCCGAAAAGCATTTCGATGCGGCATCGTTCGATTCGGATTTCGCGGCCTTGAAAAAGAAGATCGAGCTGGGCGCTAATTATATCGTAACGCAAATGTTCTTCGATAACCAGAAGTATTTCAGTTTTGTAGAACGCTGCCGGGCCGAAGGAATTACTGTTCCCATCATTCCTGGTTTGAAACCACTATCGACCCGGAAACAACTGACCGTCCTGGCGGACATTTTCCACCTGGAATTCCCGCAGGATCTGGTAAAAGAAGTGGAAAAATGCGCCAACGACAAGGAAGTGCGCCAGGTAGGTATCGAATGGGGCATTCAGCAATGCAAGGAGCTGCTGGCTTACGGCGTGCCTGTGTTGCATTTTTATACGATGGGCAAATCCGACAACGTGTCACAGATCGCTCGCGGCGTATTCTAAGAACCGCTTGCCGCTTGCTATGGGCGCGGTGCATAGCAAGCGGCCTCAGCCATTACTCATAGCACACCGCAGTGCCGTTGGCGCTCACCATGAGCATCGAGCTGCTGTTTCCAATCGTTTCGAGGTCAATATCTACGCCGATCACCGCATTGGCACCCAGTCGCTGGGCCTGCTCCATCATTTCACGGATGGCAATGCTTTTGGCCTCGCGCAACCCTTGCTCGTACGAGCCCGAGCGCCCGCCTACAACGTCGCGTACGCCTGCAAGAAAGTCTTTGAAGAAGTTGGCCCCGATAATGGCTTCACCATTCACCAGTCCGATATACTTAGTGATTCTTTTACCTTCGATATTCGGGGTAGTAGTAACAAGCATGCGATTTCAGGTTTGATTGGTGTTGATTTTGGCCGGCCAAATTACGGGTTTTGCCAAAGAGGAGGCTGAAAATAATGGTTTAACGGCAAAGTAGCACGAGTTCTGGGTAAATTTTGGGTATAATCGTTAGTTTTGCTGCTTGACCAAATCCGAGTAGTAAAACAATCAGTAATGGAACAGACAGTAGAAACCATTAACCATATCATCCGCACACGCCGGGCTATTTTCCCACCGAACTACATCCAGAAAGAGATTCCGCAGGAGATCATTGAGAATATTCTTGAAAACGCCAACTATGCGCCTACCCACAAGCGTACCGAGCCGTGGCGTTTCATCGTGTTCAGAGGACAGGAAAAATTGCAGCATCTGGCCAGCTTTTTCATGGAGCGTTACCGCAACAATACGCCCGCGGAATCTTTCTCGCAGGCGCGTTACGAGGCTGCTGGCGAAAAGATCCTGAAATCGGCCTGCGTGATCGCGATCAATGCGCAGCTCCACCCGAACGACCTGCCCGAATGGGAAGAAACCGCAGCGGTGGCTTGCGCAGTACAAAATATGTGGCTTACAGCCACGGCTTATGGTATCGGCTCGTATTGGAGCAGCCCCGCGGTATTGAAAGAGTTGGGCGAGTACCTTGGCCTGCCCGAAGGACAGAAATGCCTCGGCCTCTATTACCTCGGCTACCACAACGCACCCGAAACGCCGGTACGCCGTAATAGCACCATCGAAGAAAAAATTACCTGGGCCTGAGCATGAAACAGTCCCGACCGACTCTGCGTGCGCAGCAGATCACCAAGACATTTGGCACCGACACGGTCCTTACCGGCGTTGATATTGACCTTGCGCCGGGCGAATGGCTGGGTATCCTGGGCGAAAGCGGGTCGGGGAAAAGCACCTTGCTGCGCATTCTGGGGCGCTTCCTGGATGCGGAGCAAGGTGATGTTTTTTTCAAAGGACAATTACTGAAACCCGTGGCGAGCGAGCTCATGCCCGGCCACGAGGCGATACGGCTCATTCACCAGGAGTTCGAGTTGTTTCCTAACCAGACGGTCGAGGAGAATATCGCTTATTCGTTGCGCTTTTACGAGCCCGATTACCGGCTCGAAAAAGTGGCCGAGCTTTTGGAAACGACCGCATTGAAAAATGTCAAAGACCGCAAGGCCAAATTGCTTTCCGGTGGCGAAAAACAACGTACGGCTATTGCCAAAGCGATTGCGGAACTCCCGGACGTACTTTTGCTCGACGAACCGTTCGCGCATTTGGATAACCATAACCGTCGCGTGCTCGCAGACGCGATCGAACGCCTGCGCAAGCAACAGAAAATGAGCTGCATATTCGTCACGCACGAAGCCGCTGACGCATTGGCGTGGTCGGACAGGATTGCGGTGCTGCGCGACGGACGGATTATCCAGATTGGCACCCCGCAGGAGGTGTACAACAACCCCGCAAACAGCTATGTAGCCGAGCTGACGGGTGATATTAACTGGATGGCCGGGGACAAGCACAAAAAGCAGTTCTACATCCGGCCTGAAAAGATCAAGCCGACGCGTAACCCGGAGAAAAGCCGTTGGATAGGCAAGGTAGAAGCCATGCGTTTTCATGGCAACCATTGGGAAATCCGTTGTGTGAAGGGAAAGGAGCAGCTATCCTTTTACCGGAACAAACCGGATCTTGAAATCGGACAGGAAGTGCATTTGACCTACGCTTCCAAAGACCTCAAAAGCATTTAGTAATCCCTACAATTTAAACCAGAAGGAAATCTTCACCGCAAAAGGTGTCACGTTCGGGCTGTCCAAATAGGTGAGCCGGTGAATAAAATCGACGCGGCCCGTGCGGAAAATGTTATCGATTCCGTAGCCGAGTTCGATGTAAGGCTTTGCATTCAGCTGGCTGAATGCAAGAACCTGTTTGCCCGATTCATTAGTAGTAGTGGTAAGCTTCTCGTTGGCTTCGCTGATATTGCCATAGAACAATCTTCCCGTAGCCAGCATCCGCAGTTTCAGCCGCCGGATCGCGGGAATGCGGTTTAGTATAAATCCTTCAAAATTGTGCTCCATACGCAATGCGAAATAACGGTCGCTGATAAACTCGAAATAACGCATCAGGTTAAATGCATTCTCTACATAAAAGAATGATTCGTTGCCTAGCGGCGTGTAGAGTAGCGGGTAGGGCAGGGTGGAAGGAATATAGCCGAGCGTAACATGATAATAGGTGCGCCCGATCACGCCCGCGCGAAAACTCTGCCGGATGTTGAAAGAAAACTTGTTGTAGTTGAAATCCCCGCCCAGCAAGTGCTTGAAACCATGCGTATAGCGCAGCGTGAATGCCGGTGAGTTGCCATTACCCATGCTGATACGTTCGTTGTCGTTCAACAGGAATGTCTCTTTTTGTGCCAGCCGCGCCTCGAAATTGACTTCCGTAATGTCGAATGCACGCTTTACAGGAGAATTCTCACCCGCGGCCGGCTTGGTGCGGTAAGTGAAGTCAAACAACGGATCGAAGGTACGGTGCCGGACCTGCACGCTGCCGGTAAGGCCTTTCACGACCTCCCTTTTGAAATAGGCCGAAACGTCCTGTTGCCAATAAGGTCGCCGGAATGCCCCGAACCGCGACAATGCGCCGAAAATAGTGCTGGGGCCGATGGCCTCGGGGGAAAGCCCCAGCCTTTCAAGGTCTTTGGAATAGGAGATCCCAGCCATTGTCCAGGGTTTCCGGCTGATGATATAGTCGAGCCCGCCGCCGTACTTGAACTCCTGGTCTCGGGTGCCATATGCGCCATAACCGCTGAAAATCCATTTTTTGCTGAAACCCGGATCAGTCCGGAAGCCGAGGCGGAACCGGTGCCCTTCTACTTTATTGTTGGCATACAAAAACAGGTAAGGCCCCAGGTCGATGTTCCATTTATCGATCCTTTTGTAGCCGTTTACAAAGATATTGAGCAACTCGGTATAGGTTTTCACTACCGGTAGGGCTTTCAGCGAGTCGATTAGTTCGAAAGTCAGTTTTTCTGTAGGGCTGAGATCTTCGGGGCGGCTTTGGGCCCAGAAAGTGGAGTCATGGTCGCGGTAGTCTTCTGCCAGCTCAATGGCGGTGTCGTAAAAGCGGGGTTCGCGCGGTGCATTGAGTTGGTATTTGGACTGGGCTGAATAGAATTTCAGAAGCATTCCCGCAGCCTGAGGGGTAGGTTCATCGACGTCGATCAATACACGCGTTTTACGCGGAAGCCAGGTCTTTTCATCGTCCGACAACTCATACGATTGCTGGATTTTAATGCGGTCAATGTAGTTAAGGTTGGCCTGCTTGCCTACGCTCACGTCAATTTGTGTCAATGCAAATGTCTGTCCGTCGACCCACATTGTTCCCGCAAATGCGAGATCCTGCTTCTGCCTTGGCTCGAAATCGATGTGGTAATCGTAACTGGTACCATTGTACACACTGTCGGCCAGATAGTACTCGTAGTAGAGTTTCCAGCTATCGGAAATGGGCGATACGAAGTCCTTTTGGAGGATATTCAGCCAGTTGTTGTAAAAATTATATTGCTGGAATGTAGAGCCGATCAACTGCGAAACCACGCTGCCGTCGGTAAGGCCTACGCCGGACATTTTTGTTTTGTTGATGACCTCCTTCTTTTTCTGGGGATCACGCCGGTAGAAAACATCTGAAACCGACTCGGAAATGAATATCGGGATGATCGTTTCGCCATTTTCGCCTTTTACTTTATCGAACTTTTCGAGCACGTGGGTCATTTTCCTGACCACTTTCCGATCCCTGAACCCGTTCGAAAGATTGTCAATGTCGATCTGGATTTTGTTATACGCCTCATATTCATAAGCTGAGAGCTCGTCGGCATTGTTAGCTTTCTTGTGGGCCACAATCTTGCGTATTATCGCATAGGCAGGGTTTTCACCCGCTAGTATTTTCACCTCACGGAGCTGGGTAGTGCCGGGCGAAAGCTGGACGTCGATGACCTGTTCGCTCCGATTGGGGACTATGACCTTACTCCGGCTCGTGTATCCGACGTACGTTACAGTGACCGAGTCGGCCGGCGGGTTGAATCTGAGCTCATAAATACCATCGAAATTGGTAGTGGTGCCGCCGAGCTGCCCACGGATGCCGATGTTGGCAAAAGGAATGGGATCGCCCGTGGTGGCGTCGGTAATGCGGCCTTTGATGATATAACTGGTTTGCGAAAAGCCTTTTGTACCAATAAGGCTAACAAGCAGAAGCAGGGCGGTAATGTTCCGTCGCAGCTTCATTCGTCATGCTCATTTTTACCAATTTGAATATTGGAAGTCACGTCCGCTGCCGGGCGCAGGATATGGACGTCGAGCACGGCCTTCGGGCGGGCAAGATACTCGCGCACGAGGGTCCGGAACGAATAGCCATTGGGGACGTCCTGTGCGGCGAATGAGATGGCATTAAGTCCCTCGTTATGAGCGATATATAATGCCCTGGCGTTGTGAAAGTTCTGCGAAATGATCGTGAAATTGTCCTGATTGAAAACCTTCTTGCAACGAACGACCGAATCGAATGTGCGGAAGCCTGCGTAATCAAGCGTCATCACATTCTCGGGGACGCCGAGGTTTAGCAGCGCCCGCTGCATATCCAGCGGTTCATTGTAATACTGCGAATCGTTGTTGCCGCTGAGGATGATGTATTTGATCTTTCCCTCTTTGAAGAGCCGTGCAGTGGCCTCCATCCGGTATTTGAAAAACAGGTTTTCGGTACCTTTTTCCGACTTCTTACTGGTACCAAGCACCAGTGCCACGTCGTTAGGCGGCAGGCTTTCGATCGAAAAATAGGAATACTGGCGTGTACAGTAAACCACCCAGAAATTACAAAGCAAGATGAAAACCATGCAGGCAAATAATAAGGCTAATATGATTTTGATCAATTTTTTCACCTGTGCACACGTTGCCTGTTGAATTTTCAGTTCCTGGAAATTCTGCCGGATCGCGTATATCGGCGTTTAAAGCTGATATACGCGATCGACGGGCGTTTTTGTTGCCGGGCCTATTCAAATAACCCTAGCTGACTCCTGGGATCCGAGCCTTTTTTGCTTTCTTTTTTCGGTTTTGACTCGTTTTTTGGCTGGTCGCTGCTATCCGCTTCCCCAGCACTGCCGTCATCTTCCCCGCTATCTCCGTCATCTTCCCGATTAACAGAATTTTCGATTAAAGCATTCTCCCGGTCGTCGTCGGCCTCCGATCCGGCAGTAGTTCCGTCGACTTCTTCACCTGCTTCGTCGGTCACGGGTTCGTCGGTAACTTCCCCGACAGGTTCTTCCACAGGCACCGGGAGCGGTTCGAGCCAGCGGATGTCCTTGAACTTGTCGTTCGGGATGCGGTTGCCCTGTGCGCGCCACCCGCGGATATCGACCATATCTTCGACGAGGTATTCCTCGGTAGTCTGTTCTTTCTGTGCCGTTTTAGGATAAACGATTTCCAGCCTCGGGCGGATATCCGTGCTGGCAAGGATCAGCTTGCTGTTTTTAGCGTCACTGATGAAAAGGAATTTCTTGTCGAGCGAAGACGTCTCGATGTTGAACCTTTTGATAAAATGCTGCTTCTGGCCGCCATCAAAATAAATGGCGGTAATAGGGAGCTTGGTATCGAATTTTTTGACCAGCAATACTTCGTGAGGCTCGTAATGATTGGTCAGGTCGAAGTTGGTGAGCTCGTAGCTACCGTCTTTGTAAATGACCACGATATTGTCGCTCGGGCCGAAGTTACCCAGGTACTCGCCGCGCTCGTCGCGGTTGAGGCGGCCGATAATCGGGTCGAACCACATATCCACACCACCGAGCGTAGAGCGTCCGGCGGATTTCAACGTAATTTTCCGGACCGGATATTTCGTGAGGATATTCCCCATTGCGCTCCGGTTTTTGATCAGGAGTTCGGCAAAGTTGTAGTCAAACTGCTTGACTTTGGCCTTGCTCTGGGCTTGAAGGTTCACCGTAATGATCTCGGCCTCGCCATTGTCGTTCGCCGTGAAATAAGTAATCTTCGATTTGGGGGTGCCTTGCGTAAGGTCGTACTCGCGGTCGCGCGTGACCGCCGTCACCTGGAAGCGCTTCGCGTAGGAAACGCCGGTTTTGCCATCGACATATACCAGGTTGTAGACCTTCCGCTCATCGTTTTTAACGAAAACGGCGCAGTGGATAATGTCTTTGCCAACAAACACCTTATCCTGCACCTTAGTCACCACGCAGCGGCCGTCGGCACGAAATACGATAATGTCGTCGATATCCGAGCAGTCCATCACGTATTCATCTTTTTTCAAACCATAACCAATGAAACCCTCCGCCCGGTTAACATAGAGCTTCTGGTTATTGGCAGCCACGATATTTGCGGCGATCTGGTTGAATGCGCGGATTTCGGTCCTTCTTCCTCTTCCTTTGCCATATTTTTTCAACAGTTCCCTGAAATACTCGATAGCGAAACGTGTGATGTGCGCCAGGTTATCCTCGGTTTCCGCGAGGTCTTCTTCCCATTTGCGCATCAGCTCGTCGGCTTTGAAACTGTCGTATTTCGAGATGCGTTTAATACGGATTTCGGTCAGTTCGACAATGTCGTCGTCGGTGATTTCGCGGTAAAATTGCGGTTTGTAGGGTTCCAGGCCTTTGTCGATCGTGCGGATCACGGCCTCGAAAGTCTCGCATTCCTCGATGTCGCGGTAAATGCGGTTTTCGATGAATATCTTTTCGAGCGAGCCGTACAGGATCTTTTCCAGCAAAGCCAGCCGCTTGATTTCCAGCTCCCGTTGTAAGAGGTGGACGGTTTGCTGGGTATTGTATTTTAAAATGTCGGTTACGCCGACAAAATGCGGTTTTTCAGCAATGATGATACACGCGTTCGGTGAAATGGACACCTCGCATTCCGTGAACGCGTACAAAGCGTCCATGGTAATGTCGGGCGAAACACCGGGTGCCAGATGCACCTGAATTTCCACATCCGCGGCGGTATTATCTACGACCTTTTTGATCTTGATCTTACCCGCATCGTTGGCCTTAATGATTGATTCGATGAGGGAGGTAGTGGTGGTGCCAAAGGGAATATCGCGGATAACGAGCATCTTTTTATCCTCTTCCTCGATTTTGGCACGTACCCGTACTTTGCCGCCCCGCTGGCCGTCGTTGTAGTTGGAGACGTCCACCAGGCCGCCCGTGAGAAAATCCGGGTAAATCGTGACTTCCTTACCTTGCAGGATGCCGATCGACGCCTCGATGAGCTCGCAGAAGTTGTGCGGAAGTATTTTGGTCGACAAACCTACTGCAATCCCCTCCACACCCAGCGTGAGCAGCAACGGGAATTTGACAGGCAATGTGATCGGTTCGCGCTTGCGGCCATCGTAGGAGAGCTGCCATTCGGTGGTGTCGTCGTTGAAAACGACATCTTTCCCAAACCGAGAAAGCCGCACCTCGATGTAACGTGCCGCTGCAGCGCCGTCGCCTGTACGGATATCGCCCCAGTTACCCTGTGTATCGAATAGCAGCTCTTTTTGGCCGATGTTGACGATCGCGTCATAGATGGACGCGTCGCCATGCGGGTGGTACTGCATGGAAGAGCCGACCACGTTGGCCACCTTGTTGAAGCGGCCGTCGTCCATTTCGTTGAGCGCATGCATAATGCGCCGCTGAACGGGTTTCAGACCGTCTTCAATCGCCGGAACGGCACGTTCCAGAATTACATAAGAGGCATAATCAAGAAACCAGTTTTCATATAAGCCCGAAATGGGCAGTTTATCATGCAATCCGCTATCTTCTGCGTCGGGCGCAGCTCCGTTTTCGTCCATAAATGCAGGAGGAACCAGGTTTTAAGTATTCAGAAATAGTTGATCAGCCATCCGCTTCCCGGTCTTCATAGGGGACTGGCTCATTCAAAAAGAAAGAAACAGGGTGAAGTTTACCGGAAGATCAGGTTGAATTAACTGCTAATATAGCAAAATAAGCGATAAAACTCAGTTGTCTGGTGCATTCAGCACGGCCAGCAGTTCGCTGATCATCATAGCCGTGGCCCCCCATATTTTATAGCCCTGGACCATGTAATGTGGCGCATGTACCTGTTCTCCACGCACTTGTATATCACTTGATCCGATAATATTAATATCGGAAATCTCTATCAGTTTGATCTCGAAAATATCTTCCACCTCCCGCGGGTCGGGGTAGAAGTCGGGGCGAAAGGGCATGGCAGCTACGACAGGCAGCACGTGGAAATTGCTCGCGGGGATGAAAAGCTCCGTTAATGCCCCCAGGATTTTGACATCCGTCAGCCGCAGCCCGATTTCTTCCTGCGCCTCGCGTAAAGCGGTGCGGATCAGGTTCTCATCGCTCAGTTCGTATCGCCCGCCCGGAAATGCAACCTGCCCGCTATGGACGCCGTCGTAAGCGGGGCGCAGGATCAACGGGAAATAGATTTCGTCCTGGTAAGGATAAAAAAGGATCAGCACGGCACTCCGGCGCGTGCGGTGATTGGGTTTGAAAGTCAGGCGGAGCCGGGAAGAAGCCTGCATTACCCGGTGGGCCGTCTCGCCGGGGAGCGGGGATTTCAGTTTATGTGCAAGTTGTTCGGTAAAAGCGGAAAATGATTCCAATGCGGCCATGTTGGCTGAGTTGTTGAAGCGTTAGGTGGCAGAAGATTACGCCTAAGTTAATGGAGGAAACCTAAATCTTCGCGTAGTTGAGCTCTCTTTTGAAGTCAAAAAAGCTCTCGAGACTCAAATCTTCGTCCAATTCTTCCCAGTGAATGCTGTCGCCTAAAGGGCCGAGTTCAAATAGAAGCCGCTGTTCCGCAGTGGCGTTTTCCAGCCGTTTAAACCAAGACAGCGGATTACCGATAGTGTGGCCACTGTCGAGCACCAGGTATATATTGGTTTCGTCAAACCAAACTTTGTTGATCTTCATTGCTTCTGCTTTTTGTGTATTAAAATCATTCACCATGAAATTCGTGCCATTTTTTAATGATCAGCTCCGAATGCTGTTCAACCAACGCCTCGGCGAGCATCAGGTCTTTCGGTTTGATTCCATGACTTTCCACCAATCTTACCGGATTTACTTCAAACTTGGCCGTGCCATCGGCATTTCTGACGTGGATGTGAATGGGTAAATGTTCAAGACTGTAAAAGAAAAATTTCATCCCGAACATCCGGAAAATTTCAGGCATAACTAGTGTGTGATAAATGTTTACAATCGATATACACAAATATAACAATTACTTATACCGATTGTAAATGCGCTAAGCCAGCGCTCCGGCATACAACTTCGCCAGTTGCTCTGCACATCTTTCTCCATCCATGGCAGCGGACATAATGCCCCCTGCATAACCAGCCCCTTCGCCGCAAGGGAACAAACCCTTTATTTCAGGATGCTCGCAGGTCTCGCGCTCGCGAGGGATGCGTACGGGCGAGGAGGTGCGGCTCTCGACGCCGATCAACTGGGCGTCGTTGGAGAGGTAACCCCGCATTTTGCGGCCAAAATCCGACAATGCATCGCGTAATGGGAATGCGATGTGGCCCGGAAGCACATCGTACAGGTCAACCGATTGTAAACCAGGCTGGTAAGACGTATCCCGCAAATGGGCAGAGGTGCGGCCTTTAATAAAATCCACCGCGAGTTGCGCGGGTGCCGTTTGGGTAGCTCCTGCGAGTCGGCAGGCGGCCTGTTCCAGTTCCCGTTGCAATTGGAGACCAGCCATCGGACCGAATTCTTTGTAGGGGGCCAGATCAGCCTCTTCGATGGTTACCACCATGCCCGAATTGGCATAGGGCGAATCGCGCCGTGAAGGCGACATGCCGTTGACGACCACTTCGCCGGAGGCCGTCGCTGCCGGCACGATAAAGCCTCCCGGGCACATGCAAAAAGAGAAAACGCCCCGTTGCACGCCTTTATAGCGGGTTTGGGTGACCAGGCTGTAAGAAGCGGCGGGCAGGTAAGGGCCGCGATCGATTTCACAGTGGTATTGTATCTTGTCAATCGTATTCTGCGGATGTTCAATCCGAACGCCCATCGCGAAGGACTTGCTTTCGATCAGGATGTTTTTGGTATGAAGCAATTCATAAATATCTCTGGCAGAATGGCCTGTTGCGAGTATCACGCCGATTCCGGTGTGCTCGTCTTTGTCATTGGTGACCACGCCGGTCATGCGGCCGTCGCGAACTATGAGGTCTGTGACCTTGGTATCAAAATGGATCTCACCGCCGGCTTTGAGAATGCTCTCGCGCATTTCCGCAACTACTACCGGCAGTTTGTTGGTGCCAATATGGGGATGGCTATCGATCAGAATTTGTTCGCTGGCGCTGTGTGCGACGAATATTTCAAGTACCCTGCGAATATCGCCCCGCTTGTTGGAACGTGTGTACAATTTGCCGTCCGAATAGGTCCCGGCACCGCCTTCTCCGAAGCAATAATTGGATTCGGGGTTGACGTGGTGGTCCTTATTAATAGCCGCCAGATCACGCCGTCTGGTGCGTACATCCTTACCTCTTTCAAACAAAACCGGCTTAACCCCCAGTTCGATCAACCGCAATGCGGCAAACATGCCCGCCGGTCCGCAACCGACGATCAACGCCTGCGGGCGCTTGCTCACATCCGGGTATACAATGCGCGTACCTGCCAATGCGGGCGGCGTTTCGCCCACGTAAACTTCGGCCTGCACATTGATTTTCACCTGCCGGCTGCGGGCATCGATCGATTGGCGTGTCTTGCGGATAAATGGGTTGTCGCTTTCGCGGAGGCGAAGTTTTTGAATTACAAAGCGACGAAAATTGTCTTCGTCCAGTGCGACCTCGGGCGCCAGCGTTAATTGGAGCGTATGCTGCATATTATTTTGGAAAGGGATTTATCCTTTAATGCCACAAAGGTACGGATACTTTCACAGCACGCAACCCCGCACAATTCCTGACAATCCTTGACAACTCCTGACTACACATGACCATCCCCGACCATTCGTGACAATACATGACCACAACCGACTACGCCTGGCCGCACACCCGGGTAGCAAACCGTGCGGCATTACTTTAATGCATGACGATCATCAAACACCATCCAAACCGATCAAATCATGTCGCAAAACCGCCGCCAATTCCTGAACACCCTGGCTGTTTCGGCCGGAGTAGCAGTACTTTCGGAAGTTGCCCGGGCCGAACAAAGCGCCGCGCCATTTCCATTATCCTGCAATCAATATTCCTGGATAACCTTCTACGCCCGCGACGGGAAAGATTGGGGCAAGGATCCGGACGCCTCGCTGGCCGAGTTTGCTTCCACGGGTTTGAAGGCCTACGAGCCAGCGTTCAACAATGCCGGCGAGGTGTCGAAGCTACTTCCTGTACTCAAAAAACACCGGCTGGCAATGCCCTCCGTTTACGTCAATACTGCATTACACGAGGTGGAGGAAGGGCTCAAATCCATTAAATCCGTGCTTTCCATTGCCGACGCACTCAAACCGGTGGATACTAAAATCATTGTGACAAATCCCAGCCCTATTCAATGGGGAAGCGACAAGAACAAATCCGACGAACAACTAACCCGGCAGGCTCAAAACCTCGATAAACTCGGTGCCGAGCTCAAAAAACGGAATATGACCCTTGCATACCATACGCATGACGTGGAGCTTCGTGCCGCCGCGCGGGAGTTTCATCACATGCTGCTCGCTACCGACCCGAAAAACGTATCGCTCTGCCTGGACGTGCATTGGGTTTACCGCGGGTCGGGCAACTCGCAAGTCGCGTTGTTTGACATCGTGAAATTGTATGGCAAACGCATTGCCGAGCTGCATTTGCGGCAATCGAAAGGAGGCATTTGGCAGGAAACATTCACCGAAGGGGATATTGATTACCCCAGACTGGCTCATGCGCTGGATAACCTGGGTGTAAAGCCGCATTTGGTTTTGGAACAATGCCTCGAAAAAACCTCTCCGAAGACCATGGATGGGGTTCAAGCACATAAGGAGGATTTGGTTTATGTGAAGGAGGTGTTTGGGGTTTAAGAAAATACGGAAATCCAACAGTCAACACATTGGCACAAATTTGAAAAATTGATGATGAAATTGTTGTCAGGTTCTTCAGATAACAATTTTAGTTTTGAAGAATTACGTATGATTTTATTGAATCTCGGGTTCATCGAGAAAATAGGCGGGGGCAGTCACAGAATTTTTTATAAGGAGAATATTTCCGAAATTGTAAATATCCAGCCGCTCGGTAGCAAGGCAAGACCCTATCAGATTAAGCAGGTGAGGGTGATTGTACTTAAATACAAATTATTCAGCTATGAATAGCAAATATGAATTGATCATGTATTGGAGCGAGGAAGATCAATCCCTTATTGTTGAAGTCCCCGAACTCCCGGGATGTATGGCAGATGGCGCGACGCAAAGCGAGGCATTAGCGAACGCCCAAAAAGTGATCGACGAATGGATTTCGACGGCAAAAGAACTGGGTCGGGAGATCCCCAAAGCTAAGGGCAAACTGATGTACGCCTGATTCCACAATGACTCAAACAGACTTCTTCAACATCTCCGACCTTCTGACCGAAGAGCAACGCCTCATTCAGCAGGCGGTGCGCGATTTTTCAGACAGGGAAATCAAACCCATTATCGAAGATTGTGCGCAAAAGGCCGAGTTTCCATTGCATTTGATACCCAAGTTCGGGGAGCTGGGCGTTTTCGGACCGACGATTCCGGCGGAATATGGCGGGGGCGGGCTGGATTATACCAGTTACGGGCTAATGTGCCAGGAGATCGAAAGAGGCGATTCGGGTATGCGGTCGACGGTTTCGGTGCAGAGCTCGCTCGTGATGTGGCCGATCTTTGCATTCGGTTCGGAAGAGCAAAAACGTAAATACCTGCCCAAGCTCGCGACCGGCGAATGGCTGGGATGTTTCGGTCTCACCGAGCCCGACTACGGTTCCAACCCTGGTGGAATGAAGACGCATTTGACGAAAGCCGAGGGTGGTTATGTGCTTAACGGCTCCAAAATGTGGATTTCCAACGCACCCTTTGCGCACGTAGGCGTGGTATGGGCCCGGAATGAAGCGGGGCGGGTGCAGGGCGTGATTGTGGAACGAGGAATGGAGGGTTTTTCAACACCTGAAATCCATCACAAATGGTCGTTGCGTGCGAGTGCGACGGGCGAACTGGTCTTCGACAATGTATTTATTCCTGACACCCATATCCTTCCGCGTGCAGAGGGGCTGAAAGCTCCATTGCAATGCCTCGATAAAGCGAGGTATGGCATTGCCTGGGGAGCGGTAGGTGCGGCGATCGATTGCTACGAAACAGCTGTCAAGTATTCTGCGGAGCGTATACAGTTTGATAAACCGATCGGCGCTTTCCAGCTAACGCAAAAGAAACTGGCCGAAATGCTGACTGAGATAACGAAGGCACAACTACTCGCGTGGCGCCTGGGCAAATTAATGGACGCAGGCGAAGCTACCACCGTTCAGATCTCCATGGCGAAAAGAAATAATGTAGAAATGGCATTGCATACCGCCCGTGAAGCCCGCCAGATCCTCGGCGCAATGGGCATTACCGGCGAATACCCCATTATGCGCCACATGATGAACCTGGAATCGGTGATTACGTACGAGGGGACGCATGATATCCATTTGCTGATCCTTGGTGCGGAGATTACGGGGATGCAGGCGTTTAAATAATAGTACTTCGGCTGTCGGCTGTCGGCTGTCGGCTGTCAAATTTGCTTGTTACTTCGTCCGATGGCTGATAGCCGATGGCCGAAGTTGCATTCGCCAGTTTTCGCTGTAAGTCCTTACTCGTCTCGCGCGAGCCGTCGGGAGACCATCCCGGTGCTTTGAAGAGATATTTCAACTTCGTTTTAAAGTCGATCGGCTGTGCGAAATCTTCTCCGATCGCCTTCCATTCGTGGAATACGGTTTGGGCTAATCCCTGTTGTTCGAGGGATTTGGTGAGTCCGTAGCGCGGGGGCTCACTGGGCAGTTCTTCCTGAAAGGTGCCAAAAAGGCGGTCCCAGATGATCAGGCACATACCCATGTTTTTATCCAGGTACTGGATGTTGCTTGCATGGTGGACGCGGTGGTGCGAAGGGGTTACGAAAATGTATTCCAGCCAGCCGAGCTTACCTACGTATTCGGTGTGGACGATAATGCCGTAAATCTGCGTAATGGAATACATCACGATGATATCAGCCGGGTTGAATCCTACCAATGCAAGCGGAATGAAGTAAATGAACCGGTAGAGCGGCTGGAATACCGATGACCGGAAGCCGGTAGTCAGGTTGAAATGCTCCGAGGAATGGTGCGTCACATGCACGGCCCAGAACAGCCGGCAGTGATGATCGACATAATGCAGCGTATAGAACGCCAGGTCCTCGGCGAGGAACAATGCAAGCCAGTACCAGTAAGGATTAGCGATCGGTTCAAAGAAGGAGAAATTGTAAAACCAGATCAGTACGCTTACGTAAGCCGCGCGGAACAGCAAATCGATGCCGCCATTGAGCAGCATCAGCACCGCGTTCATCAATGTATCTTTCACAGAATAGGCCGGACGTCTGGCCAGTTCCTCGTGTGGTGTATTGTATGTTAAAAAGATCTCAAGACCGATCAGACAGATATAAAAAGGAGTCGATAGTTTTAGAATGAGATCCTCAAAATCATAAGTGCCGGGCATAGCAATTTCTTCAAATAATAAACAAAGATAGTTGAGAAGAGAACTGTAAGTTTTGGCCTGCCTATTTCTAAGATTTTTTTAATAGCAACCGACAGGGTACTTATCAGACATTTATTTGACAGGAAACCCCCATTCAAGGTTCAAATTTCCCGGGTTTACGTTTTAAATATACTAAGTAACCGGAAATGATCAGTTAATCATCCGTTTCAGTGCTTTCCTTAATTCCTCGTTTTTGTGCCGTTTTTGCAGGATTACCGGCGCCGCAATGCGCTCCCGGCAGTCGAACAGCGAACAGCGCTCGCAGGTTTGGTTCACGTCCCTGGCCGCCAGGGAAGGGTCGTCCAGGAATGCCAGTTTCTCCCGTGTTTGCTCGTCGAGGTAAATGCCCATCGACACGCTCACGTTCAGGTTGGGAGTGGGCGACATCGGTTGGGCGAAACTCACTACGAGATATTGATCCTGTGTATCGATATACGTCGATTTCTGGGCTTTGCATAAAATGCGGGGCGGCTGCTTGGCCTGGATAATATCGCCCAGATCGTTCAGGATGGTGAGCGCCACCCAGCGGCGGCAGTAATGCTCGTCGCGAACGGTATGCGGGTAATGCTTTCTTGAAATGTGCATTTCCTTCGTCATATGGAACAGGTTCTGCCCGACGAAGTTATTGAAACGCGAAAAGAAGATCTGGTTAATGCCGAAATACCGCGGCAGGATATTGCTGAGCCGGTAACAAAACGATTCCGGCGTGGTATTAAAATCGTGGATGAGCTGGATCAGCTTCTCGGGCTGCCAGGTTTTTTGTGCAAAAAAATCGGCAATGGCCGGTACCAGCAAACTTCTTTTGATGATAATAGCACTGGCAAAATAGGATGCCTTGAAGTTGTTGAGCAATTGCTCGAACGACTCCGCTTCGACTAATGCGGTCGTATGCAGGCGGTTTTTCAGGTTTAAATACAAATACCCGATTTCCCGCCCATAGATAAACGCCCGCTGCACGGAGGATAAATGCGCATTGATCAAAAGACGCGTACCGGCTGCATTGGGGATCGTAAGCGACCGGACCGTCGCAAACTCGGGATTGTTGCGTTCGTTAATAGGCTCGATCGTATAGCCGTACTGGTCTTTCAGAATGCTTTCGAGCTGCTGCTCGTCCAGGAGGCGTGATGCCTCCACATTTTGCTCCGCCAGAAAGCGCTCGGCTTCCTCTTCGATATCTTCGAAATAATTGTCGTGCATTTCCTGGTACGTCCGTAATGCCGAGAAATAAAACTTCTCGATCGACATGTTGTAATTCCGGGCGATTTCGATGAGCGTTCCTACGAACGCACTGATCTTGGTGGGCGCGTCGGAAAGGATTTCGAGGAGGTTGGCCGGGTCGATACCGAACAGTTCGAGGGGAAGCTCTGTGAGGATATTCGAGCTGAGCAAGTCAGAAATCGGTTCCAGCCTTTTGCTCAGTTTTAATGAAACCAGCGTGTCGTAATCGACCTCAATGGCACTCGCCAATGCAAGGATTTTGTCGGATTTCGGATACTTTTTCCCTTTTTCAATTTCATTGATATAGGAAATCGACAACCCCGATTTCTGGGAAAGTTCGCTGAGCGACATTCCTTTGTCGAGCCGGAGCTGTTTGAGTTTGAGTCCGAAAACCAGTCTTACATTATCTTGATTAATAGCCACTGTACCGATATATGGGCCTGATTTTGTGCGATTTCGCTTACAGGCAATTTAACGAATGAAACACAAAAGTAGAAATAGCCCCGCATTCGGCCTTCATGAGCAATAAAAAAAACGGAACCGTTTACACAGATTCCGTTTCAGGTTTTGGCTCTGATTTTACCCACTTTTAAAAAATCGCGAAACCGAGCGTGGCCTGGAAAAGGTTACCCTTTTTGCCAAACTGGGAAGCGGTAGTTGCATTGTTGAAATTCACTTTCACAATCTCCGTGAAGTTGCCTTCGTAACGTACATCGAGGCTCATGCGTCCGAAATCGAAACCGACGCCGGCCTGATAACCATAAGCCAGCCGGTTTTTGAAGGTCACATCCGAATTGTCGCCGGTGAAATCATCGAATGAATCCCCAAGCTTGCCGTTGCTGGATAATCGCAACGAGGCCATCGGTCCTACATTGACCCGAAAAAATTTCGCGACACGGAAACCGAAGAGCACAGGAACATCCAAGTTGCTGAACCGTATATCGACTTTTCCTTCCGAATTAGTCAGGCCGTCTTTATAAACGTTGAATTTACCCCCTTTCTGGGACAACAGTAACTCAGGTTGTATGTAGAACGTTTTTCCAAAACGGAAGAAAACCCCGCCGGCAAACCCCAGCGAACGGTTCGAATTGTCTTTAAAGTTGAATGCATTGCCGCCCGGCGCGAGGGTGAGGTCATTGCTGCCATTGATGTTCGATAAATTGGCACCTGCCTTGATACCGAAGCGGAAACCGGGGTCGTACTGAGCGGAGGCGGAGTAGCTGATCAATAATGCAAACAGTGCAATCGTCACGTTTCTCATAGCATTTGAAAATTGGGGTAAGATGAATAACTGCTGCATAACGGTAAAATCTTGTGCCGGATTGCATAGCTCCGGAGGGCCCTCCTGCGCCACCGTCGTGCCTGTCCGCATGATGATGGCGTAATAATATACCGGACCACCTGAATCCGATCAAAAAACGCTATTTTTGCGGTTTATTTGAGAAAATAGAAAACAAACAAAAGCTTTACCTTCTGATAATCAGCATTTTGGGCGGGTATACACACCGAGAACCCGGGAAAAGCATAACAACTAACAGGATATGAGTGAGTACAGTCATCGGGAAATAGAAAAAAAATGGCAGGACTACTGGCAGCAAAACGGTACGTTCAGCGTGTCGAACACGTCGGAGCTGCCTAAGTATTATGTGTTGGACATGTTTCCCTATCCTTCGGGAGCGGGCTTGCATGTGGGTCATCCGCTGGGGTATATTGCCTCGGACATCTATTCCCGCTACAAAAGGCTGAAAGGCTTCAATGTGCTGCACCCGATGGGGTTCGATAGCTTCGGTTTACCGGCCGAACAATATGCGATCCAAACCGGCCAGCACCCGGCGATTACGACGGAGCAGAACATTACCCGTTACATCGAACAGCTGAAGAACCTGGGATTGAGCTATGACTGGAACCGCGAAGTGCGGACTTCCGATCCGGGCTATTACAAATGGACGCAGTGGATTTTCTCCGAACTGTTCAATAGCTGGTACAACAACGATACCGACAAGGCTGAGCCTATCGAAACACTGACCGCGAAGTTTGCGCAGGAAGGTAATGCCAAAGTAAACGCGCCTTGCGACGAAGATACCCCCGCATTCACTGCCGAGGAGTGGAATGCATGGTCGGAAGAAGCACAATATAAGATGACATTGAAATACCGCCTGACCTATGTCGCCGATGCCACTGTAAACTGGTGCCCGGGGTTGGGATCGGTATTGTCGAACGACGAAGTAAAAGACGGTGTTTCGGAACGCGGCGGCTTCCCCGTGATCCAGAAACTGATGCGCCAGTGGATGATGCGGATCACCGCATATGCACAACGTTTGATCGACGGGTTGGATACGGTGGATTGGACGGAGTCACTGAAAGAGCAGCAGCGCAACTGGATCGGACGGTCGGTCGGCGCGTTGGTGAAGTTTGCAGTGGACGATGTTGATGCTAATATTGAGGTATTTACGACCCGTGTCGATACGATTTACGGCGTTACCTTCATGGTAATCGCGCCGGAGCATGAGTTGGTGGATGTGATCACGACACCGGAGCAGCGTGCGGAAATCGACGCGTACATTGTCATGACGCAGAAGAAGTCGGAGCGCGACCGGATGTCGGACGTGAAAACTGTTTCGGGCGCATTCACGGGTGCGTATGTGCTCAATCCGTTGAATGGAGAGAAAGTGCCGGTTTACATTGCCGACTATGTATTGGCAGGCTACGGAACCGGCGCGGTAATGGCCGTGCCATCCGGCGATCAGCGCGACTGGAACTTCGCGAAGCATTTCAATTTACCCATTATCCCCATCCTCGATGCACAAAAGGACATCGAAATACAGGCCGACGCGACGAAGGAAGGGAAATACATCAATTCAGGTATTATCAATGGGTTGAGCTATAAGGAAGCGACCGACAAGCTGATCAGCTGGCTGGAAGAAAAAGGATTAGGTAAAGGCAAGATCAACTATCGTCTCCGGGATGCCGTGTTCAGCCGCCAGCGTTACTGGGGCGAGCCGGTTCCTGTATATTACAAAAATGACAGCGAAGGCCAGCCGGTACCCTATTTGCTAGACCTGAGCGAGCTGCCGTTGAACCTGCCGGAGGTGGACAAATACCTGCCGACGGAAAATGGTGAGCCGCCGCTGGGCCGCGCGCAAGGCTGGGAACACGGCTCGGGCAATGGCTACGAGCTGAGCACTATGCCGGGTTGGGCGGGCAGCAGCTGGTACTGGTACCGCTACATGGACCCGAAAAACGAAAACGAATTTGCATCGAAAGAAGCGATCAGCTATTGGAAAGATGTGGATTTGTACATCGGTGGAACCGAGCACGCGACCGGCCACTTGCTGTACAGCCGTTTCTGGAACAAATTCATGAAAGACCGCGGCTTTGTGCAGGAAGAAGAGCCGTTCAAGAAGCTGATCAACCAGGGGATGATCCAGGGACGCAGCAATTTTGTGTACCGGGTTAAGGGTGAAGATTACAGCAGGCCGGTATTCGTGAGTGCAGGTTTGAAATCACAATATGAGGTTTCCGCATTGCATGTGGATGTGAATATCGTCGAAAACGACGTGCTGGATGTGGAGAAATTTAAAGTTACGCGCCCGGACATCGCGGGCGAAAATGCGGAATTCATCCTCGAAGACGGCAAATACATTTGCGGCGTGGAAGTGGAAAAAATGTCGAAGTCGAAATTCAACGTCGTGAACCCGGACGACATCGTGGAGCGTTACGGGGCGGATACCCTGCGTTTGTACGAAATGTTCCTGGGACCATTGGATCAGGCGAAACCGTGGAATACCAACGGCATCGACGGAACTTACCGCTTCATCCGTAAGCTGTGGCGCTTGTTTTACACCGAAACCGGCCAGTGGCAGGTGAAAGACGTTCCAGCGAAGCCTGAGGAGTTGAAGATTTTACATAAAACGATTAAAAAGATCGGGGAGGATATCGAAAACTTCTCATTCAACACGGCTGTGAGTGCATTCATGGTGTGTGTGAATGAACTGGGCAGCCAGAAGTGCCAGAGCAAGGAAGTTTTGGAACAACTGGTAATTCTGCTTTCGCCTTATGCGCCGCATATCTCAGAAGAATTGTGGGCAGCATTGGGTAACGAAGCAGGTGGTGTTTCCAAAGCCGCATTTCCCGTATTTGAAGCGAAATATGTGAAGGAATCGGTATTCGAATATCCCGTGCAGATCAATGGAAAAGTTCGCGCTTCGCTGACTTTCCCGCTGGATACGCCTTCTGCTGAAATCGAGAAGGAAGTTTTGGCGGACGCAACCGTTCAAAAATGGATGGAGGGCAAGCCGGCGAAGAAGGTAGTCGTCGTGCCAAAGCGCATCGTGAACGTGGTGATCTGATCCCGCGATTGAAATACAAATGCAAAATGGCCAGCCCGGTGTCGGAACTGGCCATTTTGTTTGCAGATAGGGCTGGTTACTTGATGGAAACCTGGCGTTCGGTGCGGATCTCGGACACTTCGAAGCTCTTTTCGGTTTTCTGACCGTTGGCGGAAACCTCGATGCTGTAAGTGCCGGCTGGCAATTCATTCACATTAAAGGTCTTTCTGAACTTATCGGTGTCGCGGTCTATCGTTTCGCGGTACATGATCTGTCCGCTTTTGTTGGTGATCAATACCACTGCCCTGCTGTCGGTGTACTTGTCGACGTTGACGTGGATCTTACCGCTGTTGGAAGCGAAAATACCGGTTCCGAACGTTGCTGCTTTTTTGCTTTCTTTATCTTCGGCGAAGGCATTGAATGCGAAGGTGGCAGCGATTACCATTGTCAATGCGATGGATTTAATTGAAGGTTTCATGGCTATGTTCTTTTAAGTGATGGCTAATAATTCCGTTTTGTTGATTCAAATATATGGGCTATGTCAGGTACTATGCATTACATAGTACACGAGTGGTAATTATGGAAAATGAATGGCGATATGCCGGGAATAGCGATCTTTCTTAATTTTGCACAGTATGGCAAAGAAGAAGACCCGCACCTCGTTCAATAAAGTAAAATACCTGAAACCGCTCCCGGCGAAGGGTTGGGCTATTATCGGGGCCATTGTGGTGGTGATTGGCGGGCTGGTCTGGTGGAACGACCGGACGGACGAAAACCAGTGGGAGTTCATCAGTAAATTCGGGATTAAGCTGCCGCTGCGTTACGCGGTCCATGGGATCGACGTTTCCCACCATAATGCGAAAATCAACTGGGACAAGCTCAAGAACGCCCGTTCCGAAAATGTCAGCATCGATTTCGTGTACATCAAAGCGACCGAGGGCGCCACGCACCTCGACCGGCAGTTTAAACGAAACTGGGCCGAAGCGAAAAGGGTAGGGATGAAGCGCGGCGCATATCATTTTTACAACCCGCGGGTCATGTCCGATCGCCAAGTCGATAATTTCATTGGTCAGGTGAGAATGGAAGCGGGGGATTTGCCGCCCGTGCTGGACCTGGAAGTGAATGGCGGCAAGCCGGACGATATTATCATTAAAGGCGTACGCAACTGGCTTACGCTTATCGAGGCGCATTATGGCGTGAAGCCCATCATTTACGTCAATGAGCATTATTACAAAAAATACATCGCCGGAAACTTCGACGATTATCCGCTCTGGCTTGCAGGCTACTCGCGCACGCACCTGAACGACCTTGCTGCCGATGCCCATGTGTTATTCTGGCAGCACAGCGAAAAAGGTTGGGTAGACGGCATCCGGGGTTTCGTGGATTACAATGTATTCCTGCACGAACGCACCGACTGGGAAAATTTGGCGGAGGCTGAATAATTTATTCTGAGTGACTTACGTATTAGTATCAGTTACATCCTTAACTGACCTATTGCTATGAAAAACGTTATCCTCGTCCTGACTGTGTTGTTTTTTACCCGATGCTCCCAGCACGATCCCGTGCGTGGAGATGCCACAGGAAATTTTACGGGTACTTATAAATATGCTATTGCTTCGCCACTGGGCTTTGTTTCCAAATATACCTGGGTAGTTACGCGGCGCTCGGCCAATGTACTGGACTTCGATATGCAGAAAGTCGTTGTGAGAGGGGATGGGTTAGAGATTTCCAGTCGCGACACGGCGACGGAAATCGAGGTTAAAGATGAAAAAAGGCTTCATTTTTCATACACCGATAAAAACCGCCGGTTAGTACAGGTCACTTTGCTGGCAGCTCCAAAGAAACTGACAATGACGAGTTCGGCTTTGCAGGGAGATGACGCTACCCATGTAGCATGGTACGAATTTGACAAACAATAGTATAAGCTATGTTTTCACACCTATAAATGTAAATCGGCTATGAAGGGAATTTTTATATTGCCAATGCTGCTCATCGTGATGGCTTGCAGTAAGACGGAACCCGCACCCGAAGACATGACCCGATTCCTTGTCGGAACCTATCGCCTGCAATACGTTACGAATCTGGGCGATGAAAGAAATTATGAATGGGTCGTAGAGAAAAAGTCGGTAAATACAGTTAAAGTGCGTATGACTCGTATTGATACGCCATGGCGCCAGGGAACGAAGTTAGTTTCGCAAGATTCTGTGGCAGATGTTAAAATAGTCAGCACGCATTTGCTGAAATTCTCTTTGCAAAAGGATAAAAGTTACCCGATAGATGTTGAAGGTACACTGTATCAGGGCAAGCTTTTCGTAACCAGCGATTTCTACAAAATTGACACTGGTTTCGCAAGTGATGCGATTCCATTCATCAAGCAATGACCGGGAGGGCGTAACCAGTCCGGAATAGTGAATATGCCGGAAAGTAATTTTGACTACTTTCCGGCATTGCACATCAAACCAGAGGTTCCTGCTGGCTCAGGCAATGGAAACTGCCTTGTCCCCAGATGATCTCCGTAGCTAAAAGCGGGATAATTTTCTTTCCATTGAATGCTTTTTCCAGAATATCAATCGCAATCTGGTCGTGCGGGTTATTGAATACCGGTACAATCACACCCGCATTGCAGATCAGGAAATTGGCGTAGGAGCCGGGCGTTCGGAAATCGTCGATAATGACGGCTTTCGGCATAGGCAGTTCGATGATATTCGGCTGCTTCCCGTTCAGCAGTCGCATTTCTTTCAGCATTTGTAAGTTGGTATTCAACACCGCGAAATTCTCGTCGTTGCGATCGGTTTCTACGCAGGCAACAATGGTGTCTTCATTCACAAAGCGCGTGGTATCGTCGATGTGGCCGTCAGTATCGTCACCTACAATGCCGTCTTCTACCCAAAGAACCTGCTCGATGCCGTAGTAATCACATAATATCTGTTCGATTTGCCCCTGGTTCAAATGCGGGTTGCGGTTTGGGTTCAGCAGGCATGATTTGCTGGTCAGCAAGCTGCCGGCGCCATTGAATTCCACCGAGCCGCCTTCCATAATGATCCCCGGATTTACAACCGGGAGGTTCAGGTATTCGGCCACGGCGCGCGGAGTGCGGTTATCGTCGTCGTAAGGCGGATATTTGCCGCCCCAGGCATTGTGGCCCCAGTCGACGATCATTTTCTCGCCCGTTTCAGGATTTACGACAAAAGAGGGGCCATGATCGCGGCACCAGGCATCATTGGTGGGTTTTACTATAAATTCGATTTTGGTGAGATCGACCCCCGTTTTCGTGAGTTCGCTGATGATGAACTGCTTCAATGCTTCGTCGTGGGCGATAATGCCGACGTTCTCTCCCTTGCTGATCGCTTTGATGAATGCCAGGTATTGCGGCCGCATTTTGGCCAGCTTGTCGCCCTGCCAGGAGGCCCCGTTATGGGGGAAAGTAAGCCAGGTAGCGCGGTGCGGGGCCCATTCGGCCGGAAAAGTGAAACCCAGTTCGCGGGGTGTCGATGAAGCGGTATTTGCTGCCAAAGTATCTTAAATGTATTGGTTCTGCTCAAAAATGAAGTGCAAAGGTCGTAAAAGGTTTTGAAGCAGACCAAAAAATAAAGCCCCGCGAACGGGGCCTTACCGGATTGTCGAGTAAATAATAAGATCAGTTGTTGGCGACCATCACATTGTCGACCAGGTAAGTTCCTTCCACTGTTTTCAGGTTGTATGCTTTGCTCACGCGCCGCGCATTTTCCTGTACCGCGCCCACTTTCCATGATGACACAATGCCGGTGGAAGGCTCGTAATGATAGAGAATATCCTTTTTCGAGAGCCTTTTCATCCGTTTTCTTCCATGGTTGGTCTGCACGTAGTGGTGTGGCGTGGCTTCCAGCAGCAATGCGGGTACGATCGGCGATCCGGACGTATTTTCTTCCGCGGGCCGCAGGTACACCGCGGTCAAAGGCGAAGTAGGCTGGTTGAAAACGTCGATCTGCTTCACCTGCGTGATCGTCGTTTTGCCGTCTTTACACGTCTTCACATGCTCGCCCACGCGTACCTCCGCGATGGATTTGATGCTGCCATCCGCCATGGTCACCGGCGCATTCGCCGAGAAATACTTGCACCGCTTGGTACTTTTCGAAATCCGGATCGTCGCCTGCGACTGGATGCTGCTGACGGCGGCTATTTCGGTTTGGGCAAAGATGGTGAGTGACAGGAGTGAAAAAATACTGGTGGTCAGAAATTTCATGCGGTGTTTAAATTAGGAAGATGCCTTCGACATTTTGACAAATACCTTGCTAAGCACATTCGGTACGGCACCCAGGCAGATCAGGATCAGCCCGGAAGTAATGAGCGTGGACGTATGTGCAAAGAATGAACCGGAAGACAAAATGGATAAAATTAATATCGTTGAGAATGGTAAAGAAAATGCAAGTAACAACACAGCCAGTTCCAGATCAAATGTTCTTTTCTCTTTGGCCATGCCTTTCGCGTCCTCCCGCAGGTTGAACGCGGAAATGTGGGCGAGCGGCCAGAAACTGGCGGCACTCAATGGGATTACAATCGACAGTAATACCATATTCTGGTCGGTAATGTTCAGGACGTAGATCATTCCCGCGCTGATGAGCATCGTAATGCCCGCGCGGAAGGACAATATACTTGCAACGATACGCTTCTTACCCTCTTTTAGTTGCACGGCCAGACCGATAAAAAGCAATACGAGCGGTGTCATCATCGCGCTGGTTTTATCAAAAATATCCACTACCAGCGGCGGTAGCGAGTTATAATTGATTCCGAGGCTCAACAGGATGATGGCAATGAAGATCAGCAGGTTGATGGGTTCCTGGAACATGCTTGCGAAGAGGCTTTTCAGCTTGCCGCCCATTTTCATCTCCTTATCTTCGCTGTTTTTCAAAAACATATTCATCGCGAGAATGTATAGCGAGATGAGCACGAAAAACTTGTTGCCCACATCGGCCAATGCGGCGATCGCAAGGCTTTTTTCTCCCAGAAACTCGGCAATGAACGGGAAGCACGACAAGCCCGGCGCCAGTGAAGGAATGAGCATCATCAGCGTACGGCCGGTAGGGCTATTCTTTTCTATTCCAAACAAAGCAAATGCGAGCGGCGCGGAAAAGAACATCAGGAAGTTAAAAACCAGTGTGACGAGCGGAATCACGAACATCGACGAGTCGATGTCGATCTTCATTAATGAGATAAATATCGTTGAGGGCAGCGCCACGGAGAGGATGATCTCCTTGATGCCGTTAGTTTGATCTTTGTTCTTGAACTTGCTTTTGAGCAACAGTCCCAAGGCAATTAGTAACAATAGCGTGATGGTTTTTTGCAATGCGTCACTCATGGTCAGGAATATTTAAGTAATAGGAGTATCGAAGATTAAAGAGGGTATTGCCTTCGCGGGACGTTGTAATAAGGTATGGTAACGGGAGTGAAAATCTGGTAGGGACTGCCTTCGACTGCGCTCAGACTGACAAATTGCAAAAATGTCATCCTGAGCGAATTGCAAAATGTCATCCTGAGCGAAGTCGAAGGATAAATGCAAGATGTTAGCTCAGCGCCCCCAATGCCCCCACAAACGCTTTCATCTCGTCCATCGTACCGATGCTTACGCGGCACCATGGTTTGTTCATGACGTCGAAGGAACGGACGGCGATGCCTTTGGCGGTCATCTTGGTGAGCAGCTCTTTGCCTGGGATCGAGATCGGGAAGAGCACGAAATTGGTATACGACGGGATGTATTTGTAACCCATCTTGTCGAGGTTTTCGTAGAGATATGTTTTGGCCTCGTGGTTCAGTTTACGGGTATTGCCCTGGAAATCCTTGTCGTCGAGGCTGGCAGATGCCGCGAAGATCGACGTGTAGGAAATGCCCATTCCGCCGCGGGTAATCTTGTTGATGCTTTCGAGGAACTCCGGCTGTGCAGCAATGTAACCCACGCGGATACCCGCCATACCCATGATTTTGGAGAAGGTACGTGCGATGATCACGTTTTTCTTCTGAGCCAGCAGCGAAACCATGCTTTGGGTATCGGCACCTACCGCGAGCTCGATATAAGCTTCATCCACGAACACCGGTACTTTTTCGGACACGCGCGAGCAGAAGTCGAGCAGGTCCTGGCCTTTGGTGATAGCGCCGGTCGGGTTGTTCGGATTGCAAATGTAAACGAGTTTGGTATCCTTGTCGATCGCCGCTTCCATGGCTTTCAGGTCGTGTGACCAGTCGGCTGTACATGGGACGGGTTTCCAGGTAGCGCCTACTGATTTCGCTACGCTCACGAGTGACATATAGCAAGGGTCGGCCGAAACGATATTGCCGCCTTTCATGAAAGTCACCAGGGCTACCTTTTCGAGCAGGTCGGAAGAGCCGGGGCCCATCATAATATAATCGGAAGTAACGCCCTCTTTCTTGGCGATTTTATCCACCAGGTCGTACATTTCTTTCCATGCGTAACGGTTACCGTTTTTCACGGATTCTGCTACCGCTTTCTGGGCCGACATTGGTGGTCCGTAAGGGTTTTCGTTCGCACTTAGTTTGGCAACGATCTTTGGCGCCTTGAAATCATTTGGCAAGAAGTGTTCTCTCACCATAGGGCTGCGGTAAATGCGGTTTTCAGGATCCAGTGACAATGGTGTGTTTTCGAATGCGCCGGCAGTAAGATGTGGTGCTACGGCGATGCCGCCCAATGCCATTAAACCGGATTTTAACAGGTTCCGACGGTCAATTTTTTGGTTCATTGTTCAAATGTTTAAGTACGTGACGATAAATATTAGGAGTAAAAATCTTAATTCAAGTTACAAAATCAGGAGGTTAACTGCGAATCGTATGTTCCTTGTTTTTCAATTAGTTAGCCTGTATTTGTGAAAATCTTGTAAATGCGATCCCCTTGTGGCTGCCCGACCAGGATATCTTGGTAATACTGCCGGCTTTTGGTGCTGTCACACCCAGGTCGGCCCAGGTTTTTTCGAGTTTAACCAAACCCTGAGCGTCGGAAGTGACCTCACCCAGCACTGCGCCGGTGCGAAGGGTGATTTTGATCGCCAGGTTTGGCACGGGAATCGAGTCAATGCCTTTGGTATGGTCAAGAATGTTGGTCTTGTCGAGTTCCAGCAGTCTTGCGGAGAGCGTCAGCTTTTCGGCGGTAGCAGAGTAAGTTACGGTCGGTTCGCTGGCAGTGGGTGCGCCGAATGGAGCTCCCACGATGTCAACGAGCACCGGAGCTACATCGCGGTCGAGGAAGGGATCCTCTTCTTTGCACGATACAAAGCCAAAGGTGACTGCCAGCAGAACCAGCGCGGAAGGGAAAAGCGATTTGATATTTTTCATTATTTTCAAAGTCTTGGAATTGGGAATAAACCGTTATTTTTCAGCCCACCACAGTTTGGTTTTCATGTCGTCGGCACCACCGTTAAGCTTCACGCCGTCACCTACCGACGTTGCATTGAGCGAATATTCGGATGCCGGATAGTTGAAGCGGGTAGGGAGTATCCCGCCGTTGTTCAGCACCGCCCGCGGGTCCGGCGCGGGAAATACCGGGAAGCCCGTTCTGCGCCATTCGATCCATGCTTCGACGCCTTGCCCGAAGAGGGAGATCCATTTTTGTTCGAGCACTTTTTCCTTGCTCACCGGTCCGGCCTTGGTCATGTAACCCGCAGGAGGCGTCAAGCCGTATTGACTGAAAGATGCGGTAATGCCTTCCTCGAAATACTTCTTCGCATCGCCCGTAATGTCGCCATCCAGGGCTGCTTCCGCGAGGATGAAGTTCAGGTCCGCGTAGGTCATGATTACCTCGGGAGCAGCTGCGTCGGTGAATGCTTTTCCGATGGTCGAGCTGGTGGCAAGGTAGCCGGTGGCGATCGCGTCGGGCAGACCGTTGGCATGTCCCTGGTAAAGCCCGTCCTTGTTTGGATTAGCATATACCGTAATGCGGGTGTCGCCCAGGGCATTCATCTTGTCGGCCAGAGTTTTGCTGATGTTCCAGTCGGTACGTCCCCCCTGGATCAGGATCTGGTTCCATTCATTGTTGCTCGGGAGAACAGCAGTGCATTTTAATGCCGCATTATCTGCATTGCTGGTGAAAATCGGGAATTTCGCTGCGTCGCCGAGGATTTCCGCGAAAATCGCTTTCGACTCCGCCGGTTTCTTGGCAGCCTGACGGTTAGCCAGACGCAGACGGAGCGAGTTGGCGAATTTTTTCCATTTCAAAATATCCCCTGCATACAAAATATCGCCTGCGATAGCCGGGCCGCTTACCGACAGCTTTTCATTAGCCATTTTCAGGTCATTCAGCAAGCCTGCGTAAATGGTTTCCATCGAATCGTATTTCGGCGTGTAAACCGCCTCGCTGGCAGTGCCTTTGATGGCGTCGGTGTACGGAATCGATCCGTACATGTCGGTAAGGAGAGAGAATACCCAGGTGCGCATCACCAGCGCAACTCCCTCATAATTAGCGTTAGGCGAGGCCGATTCGGCGTTGGTTTGGTTAATGATCCGCTGGAAGTTGAGCAGGCCGTCGTTGAAGAACCCTTTCCAGTTATTGGCCAGCAATGCGGGCGAAACGGTGTAGTCGTCGCCCTCGTTGCTGTAAATATTACGGGTCAGATGCTGGACGTACAATTCGGCCGCATCGATATTGATGCGCTCGAAGCGGTCGCGGTGGCCCCAGTAGCGGTCTACAGATGTTTCGATGCCGGTAGGGAGCAGGTATTGTGGCCCGATAGCCGTAGGGCTGTTAGGGCTTACGTTCATGCTGTCGAAATCCTTGGTGCAGCTGGTGATGCTCATAGCGCCTGCCAGGGCGGTCATCCAGATGTTTTTATGGGTCAATATGCTTTTCATCTCGTAATGCTTTTAGGTCTTCAAATAGTTTGGAGGGAATCAGAATGACAGCGAGAGGTTTGCGCCAATGCTGCGGGAGCTAGGAAGCTCGCCATAACCGAATCCTTGCTGGTTACCCCCTTTGGCATCGATCTCCGGATCGATATGCGGGGTATTTTTGAAGATCATCCATACGTTCCGGCCTACAAGCGAGATCTTGGCCGACTGGATTTTAACCTTTTTCAACAATGCAGGGCTGAAAGAGTAGCCGAGCGATACTTCGCGTAGTTTTACATAGCTCGCATCGAAGATCGCCGACTCGTGGTAGTTACGAGGGTTGGAATAGCCGTAGAGCTGATTGGCTGTGACGATAATGTCGTTTGGAACGTAGGATTTCGAACCATCCGCAGCGGTCACCTCACGTACACCCTGGCCGATCACACCTTCTTCGCGGCCCAATGCGGTTTCGGCATACTGGCCTGTCCAGCGGGCTGTTCCTGTGCCTTCGTCATAAATGTCGCCGCCCATGCGAACGTCTACCAAGGCGCTCAGCGACCAGCCTTTGTAGTTGAACGTGTTCAGCATACCGCCGATCCAGTCGGGCTGGATGTTGCCCAGTTTTTGTCCCGCCGCAGTCAATGGTAAACCATTCGCGCCATAAATGATTTGTCCATTGTATTTCTGGAAACCTACACCATAGAATGTCCCGTAAGGCTGGCCTACGCGTGCTTCCGACGACATACCGCGCTGTGTTGCGAGTGTGTAGGTCGTCAAACCTTCGGCCAGTTCCACCACTTTGTTGCGGTTGCGAGCCCAGTTGAGCGAAACGTCCCAGCTGAATCCGCCCGGAAGTTTTACCGGCGTTCCTGAGATTGAAATTTCCACCCCTTTGTTGGTGATCTTACCGGCGTTCAGAATGCGGGTGTTATAGCCGCTCGTTTTGGAAATTTCCACGCCCAGAATCTGGTCTTTCGTAGTCTGGTTATAGTAAGTCACGTCCAAACCGATTTTGCCTTTCAAAAACCGCAAGTCTGCACCCAATTCAAGGCCGGTGGTGATCTCAGGTTTCAGGCCGCTGTTGGCGATCTGCGTGTTTTCTGAGAATTTTGGCACTGCACCATTCCATGAGCCGCTCGCGAGGTAGGTTTGCGCCAGTTGATAAGGCGTGGCATCATTACCCACCTGGGCATAGCTTGCCCGTACCTTCCCGAACGTGAACACATTGCTTTTTACATCGAACAACTCCGTTAGTACGGCACTCAATGAAGCCGAAGGATAGAAATACGAACGGGCATTGGCAGGCAGGGTGCTCGACCAGTCGTTACGGGCAGTCAGGTCGAGGAACAATGCGTCCTTCCACGAAAGGTTAGCCGTTCCGAACAAGCTCTGCGTTTCCGACTTGCGGATTTCCGATTCGATCGTATTCTGGCTCGGTACCGAGTTGCCTGCATTGTAAAGGCCGTCCACCACGAGCTCGCCTACATAGAAATAGTTCCTTTTGTAATAATTGGTACGCTTAATGCCGCCGAACTGCACGTTCAATCCGAAGTCCGCATTGATATTCTTGTTGTAAGTCAGCATGAAATCCGAGTTGGTTTCCTGGCTGCGGAGTACTTCCTCTGAGTAGCGTCCCGGCGTGCGTACGCCATTACGTACACGCAGGAAGTTGGATACGTTAATGCGCGTGTCGGTCCAGTAATCGGTGCCGCTGCGAATCATCAGGCTCAGCGAAGGCAATATCTTGTAGTTCAATGCAATGTTGCCCAGCAAGCGGTCCTTCTCATTGCTTTGCGGAAGCTTCTTTTGCATGAAATACGGATTAGTAAAAAATGTATGCTGCCAGTTCGGCGGGTCGGTGTCGTTGCCGCGCTGGTTGTGCACGCCGATATAGCTCTCATAATCCCGCAGCTGCTCCCAGGACACGTGGCGGTGCGACCATATAAATTCCTGTCCGCTGCCGTAGCTCTTGTTGTCCGAACCCGATTTGATGTACTCACCCGACAATGTAATGCTCAGGTTTTTGGTCAGGTTATAGCCCGAGTTAATGCGGAAATTGTTCCGGTGGAAATCGTTGTAGTACATAATGCCCGTCTGGTCCACGCGGCTCAGGCCGAGGCGGAAGTAACCTTTGTCGTTACCGCCGTTCAGCGCGATGCTGTTCGTCACCGTGCGACCGGTATTCCAGTACTCGTCCCAGTTGTTGGGCTGAGGAGTCAGTGGTGCAACATCGTCACCAGTCCACCACTGTCTCACCAGGCGCCCGTCCATCGGAGCTCCCCAGCTTTCGTCTGTCCCTTCTGATCCCACGAGCGGATATCTTGCGTCGTAAACGGCGCGGTATTGCGCAATTTCTGCCGGATCGGTGATGTTGCCGCTCCAACCGTCGGTATACCAGGTGCGGTAGCCATTACCACCTCCATAAGTGTTCTGGAAATTCGGTTTGATCCACGGGCGTTCGAAGCTGATGTTGGAGTTAATGTCTACCCCAAGCCCTTTAGTGCCCTGGCCGTTTTTGGTCGTAATGAGGATAACGCCGTTGGCAGCACGAGAACCGTACAATGCAGCCGCATTGGGTCCTTTGAGCACGGACATTTCCTTGATATTGTCAGGGTTGATCTCCGAAATACCACCGCCCCAGGTTTTGCTAGCAGTTTGCTCCATCGGCACGCCGTCGATGACGATCAGGGGTTGGTTATTACCTGAGACGGACGAAGAGCCACGAATCTGGATCGTAGAGCCGCTACCCGGCCCGCCGTTCGATTGCACGCGAACGCCTGCGATTTTACCTGAAAGCGCATTCGCCACGTTTGTTGAACGGGACTCAGTTAACGCGCTGCCTTTCACTTCTTGTACTGTATATCCCAACGCCTTTTTTTCACGCTCGATACCGAATGCGGTTACTACCACCTCGGCCAGCTGTCGCGTATCGGCGTCCAGCTTGATGTCAAATTTGGTTTGGTTGCCGATCGGCATTTCTTTGATCAGGAAACCTACATATGAGATGACGAGCACGCCGTCACCCGGAACTGAAAAACTGAAATTACCGTCAGCATCGGCATTTGTACCCACATTGGTGCCTTTGTAAATGATTGACGCGCCTGCAAGTCCGAGACCATCTTCGGCCGCTGTTACCTTTCCGGTGAGCTGGCGCACTTGTGCGAAAGCTACCGGGGAACACAGACAAACCCATATAAATAAGAGTAGAACTTTACGCATGGGAATCAGGGGTTAAAATTGTTAGGTGTAGTAGTAGGAGGAGAAAAAAGTTATGGCTGTGTGGCGTCCACACTTCCGTGCGCCGCACACACTTTCGCGTGGACAGAACAACACAGCCATAAGCTTGCAACACTGCTTTTCCGGAAAGCAATACCCTCTTTAATCGAGGACAAACAGGTTGAACAGTTTCAGAAAGGCCATAGAAGAGCCTGACGTCGACAAGTTGTGTTTGTCCACGGTGTTAAAAATCCTTTATTAAAAAAATTATATTGTGTTGGAGCGTAACTCGCCCGGTGACCGTGTTCCGGTACGTCCGGCTTTCAGCAAGCCCCTCTCAACACGGTCAGATATATTCATGTGCGGCCGGAATATATCTTCGGTTTAGAAGTTCTGTCATTCGTTTAATGACTTTTCAAATATACTGACAATGTCAAATAATGCAAGAGATTAGATTTAAAAATTGAAGTTTTTTGCAATAAAAATTGGTCATTTAAAATTATTACAGACTATTATTGTAATAATTTGATAATAAATTTTACTAATCTGATTTTTAGCGCTTCCTATCGGTTTTGTAGATTAATGTGCCAATTTTGTGTCCGTAATTGTCTAAAATATAGACGTTTAGCAGAATTTAATTCTTGTAAAATTGCAACATTGGGTTACTAGGTGTTTTTCGCGCGTGCGCATTTGCAAGCGTGTGAAGCAACAAAAAAGAGCACCCCGGGTTAGAAGGCGCTCTTTTCGTGTATATTAAAATAATTATATTTTTGAATTACGACTGGTCAATAAACCGCTTCAAAATAGGACGGTAGGAGTCCACGCGACGGTCGCGGAGGAAGGGCCAGGTTGTACGGTAAAAATCGAGCTTTTCGAGGTCTAGCTCTTCTACGTGCGTCACCTCACCATCGTGCGGCGCGAGGTAGAGCAGCCTTCCCTGGGGGTTAGCGATGAACGAGCCGCCCCAGAACTGCTGGTCGGCTTCGCGGCCCACGCGGTTTACGGATACAACATATACACCATTCGCGACGGCATGCCCCCGCTGTACCGTTTGCCAGGCTCCGTATTGTTCTTCATTGATAATCGGATCCTTTTCGTTCACATCCCAGCCGATAGCAGTAGGGTAGAAAAGAATCTCTGCGCCCATGAGGCTGGTAATGCGGGCCGCTTCGGGGTACCACTGGTCCCAGCAAATGAGCACACCTATTTTGGCAAATTGGGTATTGAATATCCGGTAGCCGTCGGTATCCTGCTCGGTTACCGGAGCGTCGCCCGGCGAGGCGTCGCCCGGTGTGAAATAAAATTTCTCGTAATAACCCGGATCGTCGGGAATATGCATTTTGCGGTATTTGCCCAGGTAAGCACCGTCGGCATCGAGTACGGCTGTGGTGTTGTGGTACAAACCGTGCGCGCGTTTCTCGAACAGTGAGGCGATGATCACCACGCCCAATTCCTTCGCCAATGCCCCCAGCGATTCGGTAGACGGGCCGGGGATTGCTTCGGCCAGGCTGAAATTGCCATGGTCTTCGACGTCGCAGAAATAGAGCGATTTGAAGAGCTCTTGCAAACAGATAATATTCGCGCCTTTTTGCGCAGCTTCACGGATTTTTTCGGTAGCCTTCTGAAAGTTAGCATCAACGTCCGAAGTGCAGCTCATTTGCACCAGACCAATGTTTACTTTTTTTGCCATTTTGGATGTTTGTGTGGATGAATAACGGACGGAAATGCAACACTATTTATGCTGCGGGAGTTCGGGAATCGGGAAATCGAACGAAATATCGTTCATGCATTTGAAATGGCCTTTCGGACATTTGCTATAACCGATCTTCGAGCAGGGACGGCAACCGAGACCTTTCACTTCCAGTTTCTCAAATGCCGTGCGGTAAGGATACATCCCGAATTCGGGAATGGTATTGCTCCAAATCGAATACACTTTCTTGCGGAATGCGGCTGCCACGTGCATCAGTCCGGTGTCGTGCGTGAAGACGATCAATGCCTTTTGGATTAAGGAAGCCGACTGGTTGAAATTGTACTCGCCGCAGGCATTGAAAATCTGCGCGTCGCCTAGTGCAATGCGGATCGCTTCGCCCGCTTCAAAGTCCTCTGGTCCGCCTAGCAGAATGACGGGATGGTTGATTTTGCTGCAAAGCTCGATCATTCTTGGCGCAGGCATTTTCTTCGTGAAATGCTGGCCACCGATCGCGTACGCGACATAGCTCTTGCGGTGCGTTTCCGGCAGCCATTCGAGTTCTACCTGGTCTTTATAGGGAATGAAATAATCGAGTCCTTCGCCGTCGTTTTGGATGTTAAATGTTTTTAAGGTATCCAAACACCGGTCCACAATGTGTACTGACGGCAGGTAATTGACCTTAAACTGCGTCATAAGCCACTTTTGCACATTCAGCTTCTCGAAACTGAATGCAGGTACGCCGAGTGTCCATTTAATGCGAAGCGTGCGGACGTTGCGGTGGAGATCGATGATGTAGTCGAACTTTTCTTTTTTCAGCAATGCCAGTAATTCTTTTGCATTACCTTTTTCAAGAAGCCACACTTTGTCGATATAGGGGTTGTCACGCAGCAGGAATTCGAACTTGCTTTTAGTAAAATAGTGGATTTCGGCCTCCGGCATCTGCTTTTTCAGGCAGCGCACTACGGGCGTCGTGAGTACGATGTCGCCGATAGAGGAAAAGCGCAGAATGAGGAATTTGACCGGTCTATTCACTTGGGATCTCCTGTAAAAGTTGCAGCGGGTTTAAATGCGCCGGGCGGGGGTGCTTCCAGCGTTTGTGCGTCCAGAGCCAGTTGTCGGGCTGGCGACGGATATCTTCTTCCAGAAAGCCGATCTGCTTTTGCAAAATGCTGTTGGTAGGTTCTTGCTTGGGCGTTTCGGTGATCGGGCGGAAATATGCTTTGTAAAAACCGCGGCGCAGCTCGTTTTTGAGAATACCCATATAAAGCACCGGTGCATTTAACCGGCGGGCGATCAATTCCACGCCGCGGTACACACCCGTGTCCTGGTTCAGGAATCTGGTCCAGAATGCCTTTTCCGGCACGGCCGACTGGTCGTTGATCAATACAAACAAAAACGGCCTGTCGCGCGGCTCAAATGCTTTGGAAATGGCCTCCTTCATTGTCACCATCTCAGTACCGAAGCGCGTACGCACGTTTTTGAACCAGTCTTCAAAAATATCGTTCTGCAACTCATGATACACGACCACAATTTGATGCGGCAATTTGGCCGACGCGAACAGATTGAGCATTTCCCAGTTGCCCAAATGCCCTGCTACCACCACAGCGTTTTGCTTTTTTTCAAAATAATGCATCAGCAAAGGCGTTTCCAGATCGAAGCGCTGTAACAGATCTTCCTTTGAAACCGACTTCATTTTAATGGTTTCGAAGATAATGTCTGTGAAATTGCGGTAAAATTTGGCAGCTATTTCGTGAATTTTCGTTTCACTGAACTCAGGAAAGCTGTTGCGCATATTTTGCAACACCACTTTTTTACGGTACTGGCCAATGTCGAAGATCAGGAAACGAACGATGTCGGAAAGCTTGTAGAGCGCTCCCCAGGACAGCTTCGAAACTGCATTGAGCAGCATCAGAAACAAATGGGTCGGGAACGCTTTCATGGAAGGAACATCTTGTACTAAAACGGTAATTAGGCTGCAAAGTTAATACTTTGATTGTATTTTACCTGAAATAACCCGCTGAACGGCAGCGGTCGGACGCTTAGAAGCATTGTAAATTAGGTGGTTGCGGGGCAACAACTGTTCGCTGAACCTAGGATCAGACTTTCGTTTTGTTTATATTCACTGTTTCAAACAGTAGAACTAATGCTATGCTGGAAGGATTATTTGATATCAAGAATGATCGCAGACTGAGCGTCTACCTGTACCGTGCCGGTTTCGGCATGTGGCTGATGTATCTTGTGCTCGGCGCGCCCGCGCTGCATGTGTATAGGCATTACCGCCAGGATTGCGGTATGCTCTGTTTTGTACTGATGATTTTCGGTTTCAGCGCGTCGATGGTGTACGACTATTTCCACCACCGCGACCAGTATGAAGTGAAGAAGAAATGGCTGTTTATCAGCTATGTAATTCTGGCAGGGATTATCTATTTCGTCGAATTCAGAGGGCACGAAAACAGCTTCAATCTCGACTGGCTGCTGGGCCTGCTTTAATCGGCTACCGATTGAGAATTCTGCATCATTTCCCGCACTTTTCCATAAGAAAGATCCGGTAATGCCGCTACTTTCCCGATCACGATGATCGCCGGAGAAGCCATTTCGGCAACCTGCGCAAGCGGCACGATATTACCGATTTTGCCCGTAACTACCTTCTGGTTTTCCAGCGTGCCGTTTTGGATAATAGAAACGGGTTCGTCGAATTTGCCCAGTTCGGAGTAAATGGAGACGATCTCCTGCAATTTGTGAAGACCCATTAAAATGACCACCGTAGCAGTCGACTGCGCAGCGAGCCGTACATCGTTTGAAAGCGCGTGATTTTTGGTTGTACCGGTAATGACCCAAAAGCTCTCGCTCATGCCGCGTGAAGTAAGCGGAATGCCCGCTAATGCAGGTGCCGCATAGCTACTCGATATGCCAGGGATTACTTCGGATTCAATACCGTGCTCAGCCGCAAAGAGGATTTCCTCATACCCGCGGCCGAATATGAAGGAGTCGCCGCCTTTCAGCCGCACTACTTCGCCATATTGACGCGCCTTTTCAACGATTAAGTCGTTGATCTCGTCCTGGCCGCAGCTTGTTTTGCCGAAGCGCTTGCCGACGAGGATCTTGATGCAATCTTCCGGGCAGTAATCCAGCAATGAGGGGTGGGCAAGGGAATCATATAACACAACCCGCGCTTTTTGCAGGGCCTTGATTCCTTTAAGGGTGATCAGGTCGGGATCCCCCGGGCCTGCACCGATCAGTGTCAGTTTCATGGTGAAGAGTACTTCGGCTTTCGGCTTTCAGCTGTCGGCTTTTTTTAATTTCTGAAAATATCAGTAATAAAAAGCCGACAGCCGATTGCCGAAAGCCGACAGCCAATTTAACTATCCTTTCCGAACGAAAGCTCCTGCAATGCAGGCTCTCCGGTTTCGACTAATTGCGCCTCGCGGGTCTCGCGAACGAAGTTCAGGAATCGCTCCGAGGTGCTGATGAAATATTCTGCGAATGCTTCGCTTGGTTCGAATTTATTGATGCTGAATACCAGTGATTTGAATGGCGTTTCAGTCTGATTTTCTACTGCGAACTCAGCAGGAACGTCATATTTGAAATCCTGTCCGAAATGTGTTTCGAAATCGTTGACAATGCCGTATTGCGTGTTGGTAGTCACGTCTTTCGACATCAGCAAACCTTTCGCGCCGGTGATGAACACGTTGTAAGCGTGGTAAATCGCATCCGCCCAAACACCCGATTGGAAAGATTCTTTTGCAAGATTCAACTTCTCCTGGCCTTCGATGATGGTAGTCGCCACGAGGTCAACCAGTACGGAAGCACATTCGCCGACTCCGATTTCAGTTTTGAACAGTTCGTCGTGATCCCAGTCGCGGTAGTCGTCGTCTTGTACCGTTGTCAGGTCTGCAAGCGGTTTCAGTAATTGGAAGAAGTAGTTTTTAGTCTGGCGGAGATAGTATTGGTTGAAATATTCTCCATCCATTGCATTTGCTTCATAGTCATTCAAAAGCAGACGCAGCACTTCCGGTCCGCGTTTGGTAGGAACTTTGATTACCTTATCGCCGATCAGGCCGATACCATCGCCGGAGAAACCACCACCGAGCAATACCTGCAATGCCGGCAATACCAATTTGCCGTTTTTGATCGAGCTGCCATGGAAACCGATATTGGCCGCATTGTGCTGGCCGCAGCCGTTCATACAGCCGCTGATCTTGATTTTAATATCCTGGTTATAGATCATTTCAGGATATTCGTCGCGCATGACGTCTTCCAGCACACGGGTGATACCATAGCTGCTCGAAATCGCGAGATTACAAGTATCGGTTCCGGGACAGGTGGTAATGTCCATCGTGCTGTCGAAGCCGGGAGAAGCAAGGCCGAGTTTCGCGAGTTCGTGGTAAATAGCTACGAGGTCTTCGCCTTTCACAAAGCGCAGGATATAGCCCTGGTTCACGGTCACGCGAATATCGTCTGCTGCATATTTACGCACCACATCGGCCAGACTACGGGCGGTGTCGGAGCTCATATCACCCAGCAGAACACGCAGCTGCACGGCATACCAGCCTTTTTGTTTTTGTTCAAATGTATTGGTACGCAGCCATTTGGTGAAAATGTCGAGCTTGTCGGTGTCGATGCTTTCGGCAGCGATTTTCAGGATTTCCGCTTCGGACAACGAAGGACGCGGAGCATGGTTGATCGCCTCGTACTCGTTGGTACCGAAAAGGTCTTCCGGAATCTGGAATATCTTGTTTTTAACCGCTTTACGTTCTTCCTCCACTTTCTCCATCATACCTTCCAGGCCGAGATCATTGAGCAGGAACTTCATACGCGCCTTATGACGACGTACGCGTTCGCCATAGCGGTCGAACACGCGAAGCAATGCTTCGATGAATGGAATTACTTTCTCTTCTTCCAGGAATTCAAATGCAGTCTGTGCGGAAAATGGCTGCGCTCCAAGGCCGCCGCCTATGAGTACTTTAAAACCGCGAACGGTTTCACCGGCTTCGTTCTGGCCCATTTTCGCGATCAGGCCCACATCGTGGATGAATGCCAATGCGCTGTCCTTTTCAGAAGAAGAAACGGCGATTTTAAACTTCCGGCCCATATCCTGATTGATCGGGTTGCGGAGGAAGTAGGAGAAAATCGAATGGGTGATCGGCGTTACGTCGAACGGTTCATCCGGATCGATACCCGCGACAGACGAAGCCGTAACGTTACGGATAGTATTACCACAAGCTTCTTTCAACGTGATGCCCGCATCTTCCAGGTCGGCCCACAATTGCGGCGAGTCTGAAAGCTTTACAAAGTGCAGCTGAATGTCCTGGCGCGTGGTCGCGTGCAGGTTTCCCGTTGCATATTTGTCGGAAGTATCGGCAATACGGACCAGCTGATCAGCTGTAATGCGGCCGTAAGGCAATTTGATGCGGATCATCTGCACGCCGGGCTGACGCTGACCATACACACCGCGTGTCAGACGGAATTTGCGGAACGCCTCCTCCGGCGTTTCACCGGAGTTGAATGCACCGATCTTTTGTTGCAGGTCAATGATATCGCGCTTTGCAACGGCGGATACTCTGTCAGAAATGATTAAATCGCTCATGATGATATTCTAATCGTCTATCGGGATAGTATATTTTTATTCAATAGTGCGGTGACGCTAGTGCCGTCTAGCCCGGCTTCGACTTCGCTCAGCCTGACAAACGAAATGTCACCCTGAGCGCAGTCGAAGGGCCAACGCTACTCAATCATACAAGCCCCAACCGTCACATTGGACGTTTCGTCGATCAGGATCGCTGCGCCGTTTGCGCGGTTCTTCTGATAGGGGTCGTATGCGATGGGCTGGGCTGTTCGAAGGACGATTCTTGCCACGTCATTCAGTTTTAAGGCCTCCACCTCATCCAGTTTTTCATAAGAGTTGATGTCGATTTGGTATTCGATGTCACGGATCGAACAACGTGAACGTGCCGTGCCGTGTTGCAAAATGTATTTGTTACCTGGTTTCAACGTCTTCTTATCGTCCATCCAACACACCAGTGCTTCGATATCCTGGCTCACGATCGGTGAGTTGTCCACGGTTACGATCGTATCGCCGCGGCTGATATCGATATCGTCTTCGAGTAATATCGTTACAGATTCAAGAACAGAGGCTTGCGCTATTTCGTTTCCGCCGAATTCGATTTTAGCGATTTTAGACTCTCTTTCAGAAGGCAATACCTTAATGGCATCCCCCTTTTTGAAAGTACCGCTTTGCACACGACCAGCATAACCACGGTAATCGTGTAGCTCCTCAGTCTGAGGACGGATCACATATTGTACCGCGAAACGGCCGTCTTCCACGTTTTGGTCTTTCAGTACATTCACATTTTCCAGTACCGAAAGCAATGTTTCGCCGGTGTACCAGCTCATGCTTTCCGAACGCTCCACGATATTATCGCCGTTCAAAGCGCTTACGGGAATGATGGTCAGGTCCTTAATGGAAAGTTTCTCAGCCAGCTCTTTATAACTTTTGGCAATTTGAAGGAATGCATCCTCGGAATTTCCTACCAAGTCCATTTTGTTTACCGCCACAATCACGTGGGGGATACCCAGCATGGAAGCGATCAGCGAGTGACGACGGGTTTGTTCCACCACGCCATGACGTGCATCAACCAGGATAATGGCCAAATCCGCATTGGATGCGCCGGTCACCATGTTGCGGGTATACTGGATGTGCCCCGGTGCATCGATGCTGATAAATTTGCGGTTGGGCGTCTGAAAGTATTTGTAGGCCACGTCGATGGTAATGCCCTGCTCGCGTTCGGAACGAAGGCCGTCCGTCAGTAATGCAAGGTCGATTTCACCGGCATTACGGGTTTTGCTGGCGCGCTCGATAGCCTCCATCTGATCGGCCAGGATGTTTTTTGTATCGTAAAGCAAGCGCCCGATCAATGTGCTTTTGCCGTCATCTACAGAGCCTGCTGTTATAAATCTTAGTAAATCCACTGGTAATAATTTAAGTCTATGAGTTTAGAGTTTATGAGTTCAGTTTATGAGTTGTCTTAATTGAACTCATAAACTCATGAACTTTAAACTCCTTAAAAATATCCGCCTTTCTTCCGGTCTTCCATCGCCGCCTCAGTCTGCTGGTCGTCAATCCGGGTTTCGCCGCGTTCGCTGATGCGTGAAATGGTGATTTCCGCGATTACTTCGTCCAGGGTTGCTGCGGATGATTCTACTGCCGCGGTACAAGTCATGTCGCCCACGGTACGGAAACGCACCTGGCGGGTTACGATCTGGTCTTCCGGATCGGGTTCGATTACCGGCGTATTGTTCAGTAGTTTGCCGTCACGGAGGATCAGCTCGCGCTCGTGTGCGAAGTAGATCGAAGGCAATGCAATATTTTCTCTTTTCAGGTAAGCCCAAACATCGAGCTCGGTCCAGTTTGAGATCGGGAACACGCGTACGTTTTCGCCTTTCTGAATACGGCCGTTGAACAAATTCCAAAGCTCCGGGCGCTGGCGTTTAGGGTCCCACTGACCAAACTCGTCGCGGAACGAGAAGATTCGCTCTTTTGCGCGTGCTTTCTCTTCGTCGCGGCGTGCGCCCCCAATGCATGCGTCAAATTCAAATTCTTCGATGGTATCCAGCAAAGTGAAAGTCTGCAACCAGTTGCGGCTTGCATTCTTGCCGGTTTGCTCCTTCAATCCTTTCGCCTTGATAGTATCCTCGACATAGCGAACGATCAGTTTCGCATTGATTTTTTCAGCCAGCTCGTCGCGGTACTGGATCGCCTCGATGAAGTTGTGACCGGTATCGACGTGCACCAGCGGGAAGGGGATTTTGCCGGGTGCGAATGCCTTTTTCGCCAAATGAACCAATGTGATCGAATCCTTACCTCCTGAAAACAACAGGGCAGGGCGCTCAAACTGGCCGGCTACTTCACGCATAATGTAAATGGCCTCTGCTTCCAGCTGATCCAGGTAATCCGGAGCGCTGCGTTCACTAATCTCCCGTTGGATCTCGGAGGCCTCGTTCACTGAAATTGACATATTATTGGTTATTGATTTAAAAGTTAAAGGCCTTAGGCTGTAAGCTATATGCTGTAAGCTCTGGTCGGCGGCTTAACTGCAAGTATAAGGCTTACAGCTTATAGCCTACTGCTTAAAGCTACTTCGCATGCAGCCCGCATTCTTTTTTTGACTCGTCTTCCCACCACCAGCGGCCGGCGCGGAAATCCTCACCTTCCTGGATCGCACGGGTGCAAGGTGCGCAGCCGATGCTCACGAAGCCCTTGTCGTGCAATGGGTTATAGGGAATGCCGTTTGATTTTACATATTGTTTTACTTCTTCAAATGTCCAGTCCAGGATAGGGTGGAACTTGAAAAGCTGGTGTGCCTCGTCCCATTCCAGCCTCGGCATATCATGACGGTTCCCCGACTGTTCTGCCCGGATACCCGTCACCCAGACTTTCGCACCTTTCAATGCGCGGTTCAGCGGCTCGACCTTGCGGATGAAGCAGCATTCCTTCCTGTTTTCGATCGATTCGTAGAAGCTCAGCGGTCCTTTCGTGCTCACCAGGTTCTCCACCGCGTCAGTTTGCGGGTAGTATACCTTTATTTTCGTGTCGTAGCGGTTGTTGGTCTTTTGCAAAGTCATATAAGTCTCCGCGAAAAGCCTTCCCGTATCGAGCGTGAAGATGCCGATATTGATATTATTCTTTAAAATGAGGTCGGTAATCACCTGATCCTCATATCCGAGGCTGGTTGAAAAAACGACTTCCCCGGGAAAAAGATCCGCCAGAATCGCGAGCGATTCAACCTCACTTTTGCCCTCGATGGCGGAGTTTAAAGATGCTAATGTTTCGTTCATGGTTGTTCTCCGGCTAATTGGATAGCCTCTTTTAATATGCGGTCGCTGATCCGGAAATCAGTTTCCAGTATTTTTTCAAAAACCGCTTTGGCCGATGGGATCTTGTTTTCCGTTTTGGCTTTCACAATCACCCCGATCGTACCGGTTACCCTAATATTCATTTTTGCTGCCGTTTTCCGGGCTTTCAGATCGTCAAGAATTACCGTGCAGTCCCGCGTCTCAAATGCAAGGGTTAATGCACATGCTTCTCCGAGATCCAGTATCTCTTCAAACAGCGATTGCAGGGTTTTGTTTTCGACTTCTCTAACTTCGACCCACTCGGGCAGATCGTTGCCAAATTCTCCTGCAATTTATTTCGTTATAAAAATCTGCTTGTAAATGCTTTTAAGGATTCCCAGCTCTTCGATTTTGGCTAACAAAATCAGGCAACTGGAATCCGCAATAACAAGCGCATCACGCATTGGCTACATCACTTTTCAAATCTTCCACGGATTCGCCGAACAGGGTGAATCCAAACCTTCCCATGATCTCGATGAAAGCCCTTTTGCTGATACCGACAATATCGGCAGCTTGTCCTGCACTCACCTTGCCGCGCTCGTAAAGCTGACCGGCCAGAAGCATTTTGATTTCAAATTCTTCTGAATCCAGAGACTCCGGTAAGTTGATGGTCAGCGCTTTCATATCGACATCATATTGAAATTTTTATCCTACTCCAATATATCACTTTTCACCGACACTTCCACGGCGTGGGTGAAGTCCTCAATCAGGTCCTCAATATCTTCCAAGCCGACTGAAATGCGGATTAAACCTTCGGTAATGCCCAGCGCTGCCTTCTCCTCTGGTTTCAATTTGGCATGGGTAGTCGTGTTCGGATTGGTAACGATGGTGCGCGTGTCGCCCAGGTTGGACGACAGCGATGCGATCTCCAATGCATCCATAAATGCCGCTACACGTTCGAAGCCGCCTTCGAGGTCGATGGTGACGATTGAACCGCCCGCGCTCATTTGCCGTTTTGCCAGCTCGTATTGCGGATGTGATTCCAGGAACGGGTATTTCACCGATTTTACATCCGGGTGCTTCTCCAATGCGGTAGCCAGTGCCAATGCGTTGGAAGCATGTTTCTCCATTCTAAGGTTCAATGTTTCAAGGCTTTTGCTTAATACCCAGGCATTGAATGGCGACATTGACGGACCTGTCTGGCGGCAGAAAAAGCGCAACTCCTTGATATATTCTTTTTTACCTACCACGATACCACCCAGCACGCGGCCCTGGCCATCCATGAACTTGGTGGCCGAATGCAACACCAGGTCGGCACCAAAATCGGCCGGGGTTTGCAATGCGGGTGAAGCAAAGCAGTTATCTACGTTGAAAATAATGTTGTGTTTCTTGGTAATGCGGCCGATCATCGCGAGGTCCACCAGGTCCAGTCCGGGGTTAGAAGGCGTTTCGAGGTAGATCATGCGGGTATTGGGCTGCACTGCTGCTTCCCATTCCGCCTCGCTCGCGTCGGCATCCAGGTAGGTGTGGGTAATGCCCCATTTCGGCAATATCTGCGTGATGATCTGATGCGCTGAGCCGAACAATGCACGACAGGCCAGAATGTGGTCACCGCTTTTCAGCAATGCCGCCATGCTCGCAAATACCGCCGCCATACCGGTTGCGGTTGCCACTCCGTCTTCCAGACCTTCCAGCATGCAAACCTTATCCACAAACTCCTGTACGCTCGGGTTGGAGAAGCGGCTGTAAATGTTACCTTCCTCGGTTTCCTCAAAAAGTGCTTTTCCTTGTTCCGCGCTCTCGAATGTGAAGCTGCTGGTCAGGAAGAGGGGAGTCGAATGTTCGCGATATTTGGTTTTACTGGTCTGGGTGCGTATCGCTTTGGTTTGTTTTTTCATATGAAGCTTTAGGCTATAAGCTTTAGGCTTTAAGCCCTTTGTATAATATATTATAAATCAATTAAAATGGCTCATTTCAATTCAGCTTATTGCCTATGGCTTAAAGCTTATAGCCTAAGGCCTACAACGTACTCAAAACCATATAAATAATCCTCACGCTTACGATGATGACGATGGTGCCTACCATAATCATCATGGTCTTGATCGGCAAGCGGCGGGATAGTGTGGCGGCGATGGGCGCGGACACCATACCACCAAGGATAAGGCCCAACACCACTTGCCAGTGTGAAAATCCGATAATGCTGATGAAGGTAACGGAGCTTGCCAGCGATACGAAAAATTCAGCGAGGTTCACGGACCCGATGGTATACTTGGGATGCCTTCCGCGCGCAATGAGCGTCGAAGTTACGATCGGCCCCCAGCCGCCACCGCCAATGGAATCCAGCGTTCCACCTGCCATCGCCAGCCAGCCGATCTTCTTGATCGGCCTTTTTTCAACTCGTTTCTTTAACGCTTTCTGAATAATAAGGATTCCCAGGATCAGCGTATAAATTGCCACCAATGGCTTAATGATGTAAATGTACTTTTCAAGAGACGACAGCGCATAGGCGCCCACGATGGCCCCCAGCACGCCGGGAAAGAGGATCTTCTTGAACAATTTGCTGTTCACATTCCCGAATTTCAGGTGCATATAACCCGAAACGCCGCTGGTAAAGATCTCCGAAGTGTGGACGCTCGCGCTTACGGCCGAAGGGGGCACGCCCACCGTGAGCAGGAATGTCGAAGCGGTTACGCCGTAGGCCATGCCCAATGCGCCGTCGATCATCTGGGCCACAAAGCCGCCGAGTATATAGTAAAAAAAGCCTTCGCTCACTTCGAGCTCGTTCCAGAGGAGTGTCAGACGGTCGTAGGTGAAAAAGGTGAAAAGCAGATGCCCGATCACCATTAATGCAATCGCAGAGAAGATGTTAACCGCGATTTCAGTGCGGCTTCGCTTACGCACCGTAGCGGCCCAGAGCTTCTGCTGGATGGTCTCCCAGGTGAGCGGTGTTTTTGGATTATTTCTGGAAACGGCGCTGCCCGAAGAGTTATTTATGGCAGCAACCGGCGCCATTTGGAAGATTTCGTCGGATTCTTCCGGCAAATCGCGGAGAAAAACCGCTTTTCCCTGCTCGCGCGCAAGCGCAGCTAAACGCCGATCTTCCTCAGGATCACCACTTGCGATGTACGCAACCTGTAATGATTCCCAGTTTTGCTCGTTGCTTTCAGTTGAGGGTGTAAAATCCGCGGCTTCCTTCAAAGTCTATGTAGTATACTATAATTATAGAGTAAACTTTCAAGAAAATAGCAAACAAACGTTTGCTATTTCAGGACGGCAAATTTAAGATCAATTTATTAGTTTTCAAAGAATAAAAACGGAAGCCGCGTTAATAAACACGTACCTCTATAAGCGATACCGGCACATGCGCATGACTGTTTTGCAGCTTGATCTTCAACGAACGCGTCGTTACCGGTTTGGTGAGCGCCAAAGTTCTTTTAGTCAGGTGGTTGTCAGTTATTGTTCCGATTACCTGGTTTGTATCGTCCAGTACTTCGATATCCTGTGCGCAAAAAGGCATTACCGTTTCCGGATGGACGTAAATCACGTTCTCCATCGGGTGGTCGAAATCGGTATCGAACACGAAATCGATTTTGGAAATGTTTTGATCTTCGTTCCATTGCAGTTGGAGCTCGGGAGTGCGATCGTCCGGTGCCGCTATCCAGGCATTAGGCCCGGCAATCGGACGGTGCCAGCCGTTTTTCAGGTTTTCTGTTTCAAAAAGTGCAATGGGCTTGTTTAACGAAAATGCAAGGTTCAACCCGGCCGGGCGGCGCTGCGGACACCAGAACTCGAAAGTGTCCACGCCCAGATCTTCCGTAGGTTCCTGTTTTCCGTAATTGGAAACAGCAGGATTGGTCGCATTGAAAACGGTCACCAGTCCGGTAACGCGTTGCTCGCTATACTGGATTTTGACGTGCTCATTTTTCAGGAAGCATACAAATGCATAACATTCCTCGGGGAAATGGCTGCCCCATTCCAGCGTCAGTTCGTGTTTTCCGGCTATCAGACGATAGTTTCGGGTTTCCAGATTCACATCAGGCGTATGATTGAACGGCTTGCTGCTTTTGCGGAGTTCTGCAACCAGTTCTGTGTCCCGGGTTGCCTCCACCCAAACAGTTACCCAGGGCATATCGCCTTTGATGGGCAGCATTTGCGCCACGGAATGCTCGATGGGTTTCCATTGGTCGGAGCCACTGAGCGCTGTCAATTCCAATGTCGTAGAGGCGCAGATTTTGGCGCTGTTAACCAGATTTTCGGGATCGACAATCGCCGTTTGCGGCAAGTACTGGCCCGAGCGCCACAGCTCCAGTTGCAGTTCGGTCAAATGTTTCTCACCGACTTCCCGTGGCGAGCAATTGTACTTTTTTGCGACCGCGGCGGCAACGGCAACTGCCTGCCCGCCTGTTGCGCTCGTGGCCATCACGCGTGTAGACGCGAACGCGACGTGCGTAGCGCTGATAATGCGGCCTGCTATGAACAGGTTGTCGATGTTTTTGCTGTAAAAGCAGCGATAGGGGATGCCGTAAACGCCCTTGCTGTGCCACTGGTTGCAACCAGCCTGATCGGAATACACGCCGTCGGCCGGGTGGAGGTCGAGGCTCCAGCCGCCGAATGCCACAGTATCGTGAAAGACTTTTTGTTCGACAACATCCTGCTGTTTCAGCAGGTAATCCCCTTCAAAACGACGGCTTTCACGTTTTCCGGGGATAGTACCCACCCATTCGAGCGTCATATTTTCGGCCTCCGGAAATTCGCCGGAGTTTTTAATGTAGTTCCAGGCTCCGTAGACCACTTTCCAAAGCTCCCATTTGATTTGTTCGGTGTCGTGTACGGTGTCCATTCTGCCGCCATATTCCAGCCACCACAACCGGCAGCCGAAATCTTTGGGATTGAACGTTTTGTACCGCGGAATTTCCGTAATATCCTGCAAAGCAAATGAAGGCGGTACAAATTTCACGGGGCGTCCCATATCTTTGGAGTAGAAATACATAGAATGCCCCAATAGCTCACCATAAGCTTTGTCCGGCGCAAATTTCTCCCCGAATTCCTCCATGGACTCCGCGCCCATCCGGAATGCAGCACCGGCCAGAAACCCGACGATCCCGTCGCCCGAGGAGTCACAGAACAGCGGCGCGCTCAGGGTGTATTTGGTACTGTTCTGGCTGCAAAACGCGTGCAATGTCTCGATCTTATCGCCATTTTGTGTTTTATCAAGATCGTAAACCGCCGTGTTCAGCAGCAGGGTTATGTTCGTTTCTTGGGTAACCTTTTCCAGTAAGACGGTATCGAAGATCAGCGGGTTGCCGTCGGGGTTGCGGTAGGCGTTTTCAAGCATGATTTCATCGATCACGCCGCCCTCGCGTGCCCAGCGGTTGTTGTTACCCATATGCGAGGTCGCGCCCAGGATCCATAGCCGGACTTCGCTCGAACAGTTACCGCCCAGTACCGGCCGGTCTTGTACCAATATTACTTTTACCCCGGATCTCGCCGCGGTAATGGCTGCGCAGGTGCCGGTCAATCCGCCTCCTGTAATCACAAGGTCCGCTGCCAGTGCAATGGTTTTTGGTTCTCTTTTGTGTGTTGATTCTCCGATTATCATCTTGTCAGGTCTTTAAATGTCGTGGTTGGTAAGGCTTGTCGTGGCCCCGCAGGTAGTTATTTAAGGTCGATGTCAATTTGAGTAGTGATGAAACCGGTCGGTTTGACCACCGTGATGTGGATTTGTTTGTCAAACCCGAGGATCGGGATTACCATATCCTTGCTCTCTCCCGGGTTCAGGTCGGGTAATGCGATGTTCGCATCGCCTGCTTTGAGAATGTAGCCTTTAAGGGACCGGGCCGGGAAGTCGCCGCGGGAGGTAATTTTGAGCGTTAACTGATGGACACCCTGCTCTCCGGTTTTGAAGCCTGTTTTTTCAACAATAACCGGCGAAAACTCTTTTTGGTGAACCGGGTAAGCCAGCCGCGGTGACCTGTCCGGGCCGACGATGCCCCATGGCCGGAAGCCATTCACGTTGGTACCGAATAGTTTGCTGCGGTAATCATTATAAGTCCACCATGAAGCACCGACCACGAACGGCCGTTTGCGTATTTCAGCCATCACATCACTCAAATGTTGTGCTTGTCCGGCCTCACCACCCTTCCCGTCGGAACGCGTGCCCCATTCGCTGATAAATACAGGCTTGTTAGGGTACAGCTTGTGAATATGGTCCAGTGATTTGGCATGGCCGCCATAGGTATTGGTTGAAACAAAATCGACATACTGGCTGGCTTCGTCCTCCGGTTTCTCGGGTAGGGTATTCAATAGCATGGTCGCGAACGTGTACAAGCGGGTAGGATCGAGCTCACGTGCGTAGGTGATCATATCTTTGGTCCAACGCTGGCCGCTGGCCGTGGTCGATCCGTATTCATTCCCTACACTGTATGCGATCACGCTCGGGTGGTTCCAGTCGCGTTCGGCCATTTCGCGAAACTGCGAGCGGAACTTCACGCGCATGGAATCATTGTCCATTTGCCTGGGTGTGAGCTGCCAGTTACCGGCTTCGGTGATAATGAGCATGCCATAGCGGTCGGCGAGGTCATAAAAGTATTCGGAAGGCGTGTAATGCGTGAGACGTTGAAACTCCATCCCGGCTTCTTTCATCAAGCGGAAGTCCTTCTCAACCAGCCAATCCGGTTCCAGCGAGCCCATGCCGGGATAATCGATTACCCGGTTGCCGCCACCGGCTTTAACTGGTTTCCCGTTCAATAGAATCTGCGCGCCGCTCACTTCAACTTTCCTGATCCCGAAATTCGAAGCCAGCGTGTCGGTGCCGACAATCGTTTTCAGTTCATACAAATTAGGCTGGTCCAGGTCCCAAAGCTTCACTTGTACTGCTGTCAATGCCGCCTCTGCTTCGACTGTCGCTGTTTGTCCGGCAGGAATGCTTGTGTTATTGGTTTTCCATTTCAAAGCCAAAGGCTTTTTATCCTGCGTAACAGCCATATCGATTTTCGGGGTAGCAGCATTGGCCGAAGCATTCCGCACCCTGATTTTCGCCTTCACTACCGCGGTACCCTTCGAAAGGTCAGGCACGGCCTCGATTTTGACATTTTCAGTGTAAACCTCCGGTTCGATCGTCAGGTAAACCGGCCGGATAATGCCGCCGTAATTCACCCAGGCAGGGTAGCCGTCGTTGATATTGCCGCCGTCTTTGAGGCCGGGAATCGTATTTGTTTTCCAGGTATCGTTATTCACGGCTACTACCAGCAGGTTGTTGCCGTCCCGCAACTGCCCCGTCACATCGAAGCTGAACGGGGTGTACCCGCCCTCATGTTGCCCGATCTTCTGGCCGTTTAACCACAAATCGGTTTTGTAAAAAACTGCATCGAAATGCAGGATCACGCGCTTGTCGGTGCTTTTTTTCCAGGCGAAAGTCTTGCGGTACCAGGCAGTACCGGTATAAAACTCGTAACGCGGGTCTGTTGAAAAACAATGCGGTACGGTAACCTTGTCCTGGCGGTTCTCTTTCGCATAATCTTCCCTGTACCACTGGCTGGCAATGCCCGCTCCCGCCGGATCGAGTAGGAACCACCATTCGCCATGCAGTGGAATCGCATTCGGCTGCCGGATGTGATAAGAGGCCGAACCCGGCTGGGCCGCACCCGGCTGGGCCGCACCCGGCTGGGCCGCACCCGGCTGGGCAACGAGTTGCAAGCAGGTTAATGACAGTAATATGGAGGAAGCTAATAGGGTTAAGCGTTTCATTATGTGATGTCGTTCAGTTGCGGTTTTGTTTTTGGGAGGTTGATTTTTGCTTGCGATCAGGATTGTCTTTCGCTTTGCGATTTCATGCCTGACGGCATTTGTACCCTATTCATATATTCCATATTGCTACCAATATTGCGTCCCTGGCGGGACTTGTTTTTGCTGTTAATACGATTGTATTCAGTTATTTACTTTCATAAAATCCCGTCAGGAATGTAACATTGGCAGATCAAACGGACTGTTCGAAAATGCCGTAGGCATGTAACAACAATGCTGATGCCTACCTACGCTGCAACCCGTGGCTCGTCCTTCACCAACACTACCTTCCTCGCCGCGGAAAATGGTATCGCCGCCGAAATCAACACCACGGTAGCCACCCCGGCCGTTACCAGCGACCCATCGGTCGTCAAAACACTCAGAATGTAGAGCATCACAGCGGTAAACAGCAGTGCCCCGGCGATCACCTGCAGGCCAAAACGGTTTTGCTTTTTGATTTCGAATGCTTCTTCCGTATCTACATTCTCAGCAACTTGCTTGCGCTGGTCTTTTGAAAGCATGTAAATGTTGTATTCATCGGCAATGACATTCCTGGAACGAGCCCAGAGCTCATAAGCGAGCAAAAGCAGCAACGGCAGGCCCACACCGACGATCGTTTCCATGCCGCGCGAGAGCTTGAAGCCGAGCAGAGGCGGGGCGAGTGTCTTGAAAAACAGATTGACACACAGCCCGATACCGGTAATCCAAAGTGTTGTTTTGCCATTCAGTCTCTTGGAAAACAATGCCCAAAGCGGGGGTGCGAGTAATGGGCCGCCGGAAATGGCCGAGATGCTGAGTACCACCTCCACAATGCCTCCCGCTGCCGGCACGAGCAACGCAATGCCGATCATACCCAACCCGAAAAACCACGACGAGCCTCGCGCAACGCGGATCAGTTGCTTATCGGAGGCCGCCGGGTTGACCATCCCTTTATAAATGTCATTGGTAAAAACGGCCGAGACCACGTTCAATGCCGTGTTGGCGCTGGCGGAGGTGGAGAAATACATGCCCGTGAGCATCAGTCCGAGCAAGCCGGGAGGTAACACGAGCTTGCAGATCATGAGGTAGGCGTTTTCGGTATCCAGACCGGTAAGTGCAGGGTTAATAGCCTTGTAAATCATCGGCGGGAACATCCATATCACCGGGCTGATCAGGTACAAACCCGCAAAAAGGAACGCTACCTTTTTGGCAGACTTCTCGCTGTCGACACTCGTGTAGCGCTGCACCATCGTCCAGTTGCCGCCAATGTAGCAAATGTGGTAAATCACGAATGCAGCTACGAAGCCGAGGGTATATTCCCCATTCAGCAGATTGAAAAAATCATCGGGAATGTTGTTCCTAAACCCTTCCCAACCTCCGACTTTGCCGAAGGAAAGCGGCAGCAGAATGAACACCGCGGCCGACAGCACGACAAATTGCAGGATATCGGTCACCATCACCGCCCAAAGACCGCCAACGGCCGTGTAGGCGATCATGAAAAGCCCGAGGCCAATTGTACAGGGGACCAGCGGCAAGTCCAAAGATGCACTCACCAACTTAGCCACCGGATACAGGACCGAACCTTTGATAAATACCGAAACCAGCGTAAAAATGAATATATAGGTTTTCTGTACTGTTAGTCCAAGCCGCTCGCGGATGAACTCGGCGGCCGTCAATGCGCCGGTGCGTTTCCAGCGCGGGGCGAGGTAAACGGCGGTGATGAGTGCACCTATGCACATCGTCCATTGAATGGTGATGGCTACCCAACCGTGTTTATAGGCAATGGAGCCCCATGCGACGAACGTACCGGCCGAGAAAAAGCTCATGAACAGCGAGAGTCCGCCGATAAACCAGGGCACGGCCTCGCCACCCGCGAAAAACGATTTAAGGTTGCGCCCCGTTCGGGCAAATAACATCCCAATGCCCATCACGAATGCGGAGAATACGAGAATGACGATGGTGTCGGTGGTATTGTTCATAAAATGCTGTAAGCTTTAGGCTATAAGCTTTAAGCTATGTGCTTGGTGATTAGTGTTTTTGATTCTATGGTGTTTGTAGCCTAAAGCCTACGGCTTATAGCTTATAGCCAATGTTCTACTTCCGAATGCGGGCAGTTTGATGTTGGTAATGGCCGCTTTCTGATTCGTTTCGGCCCATTTCATGGTAGCTGGTGCGTTGGTTTCGGATATTTTGCTGTTGTCGATTTTCAGGTTGAATGCGGTGGGCTGCGGGCTGTTATTCAGCAGCGTCACATAATAGGTGTTTTGGGTGGTGGATTTCGAGATAATAGGGTCGATGGACGGGCTGTCCGCGACCGCAAAACCTTCTTTGATAATCAGGTTAGCTTTGTCGCCGAAAACATCGCCTGGCGCAAAGCCGTAAGTCTGGTGCGGGCCTACTTTCGGCGTCACGAATCCCCGGGGGAAATTGACCTTGCCATTGGAGCGCAATGCGGCTTCCGAAAGCAGGTAGTCGGTGATCCAGCCGATCTGCCACCAGGCGTGGTGCGGGTACGGCCCGGCTCCGCGGTTCATCGCATTCCAGTAATAAGAAGCGACACTGGTTTTGCTGTCCACAAATGCATCGCGACCAATGGCCGCCGCGCGTGCCATATCCGCGAAAAGCTGCTCGCCGGTCAGCTGATAAATGCGGATAAACATCCCTGCATGGCTCGCCAGCTGGATAGGCCCATGCCGTGTAGCCGAACCGAAAATGCCGCCATGCTCGAAGCTGAGGCCGGTTTGGCTGATCTCCCAATCCTCGCGGGCAGTGCCATTCACGGTTTTGAGTTTGTGATCTGCAATAGGGTGTGTGTAAATGGACGAGGTATAAATTTTCGCGCAGGTGATGGCGGCATTCTGGTACTTTTTATTTTGGGTTAAATCAAATAAATCCAGCAGCGCCTGTGCCGATTGGCCGGTAGCGAAGTCGGGTGCGTAGCGTGCGTCTCCGCATACTCCCAGGAAGGCGCCTGTCTCCACGGCGTTTTTGAGGAACCATTCGGCCCCTTTTTCAGCGGCTTTCAGGTATTTCTCGTCTTTAAGAATGCGGTGCGCGACAATGAGGCCGTAGAATGTAGGCCGCACATCCTGAATATCCTTGAAAATCTCCTGCTCCGTCTTACGGTCGTAAGCCACAGCAAAGCTGCCGTCTTTGCGCTGCCAGCTCAACAGTTTTTCGGCTCCTATCCGCAGCCGCTCTTTCAGTTCCGCATTATCCGGTTCGAAGAGCAGCATATTACCTATGTCGAGCATCACATAGTAGGTCAATGCAATAGGTTCCACCACCTCGCCCCATTCTTCGACGAACTTCTTCTTTTTGGCTAAATAATACTGGCCTTCGACGGCTCCTTTGAAGAACCCTTCGTCGGTTTGCTGCTGTACGAGTTTGAAGTTTTCGGCTGGCGGGAGCACTTTTTGGGTCAGTTCGGGGTCTTTGGTGGCATTCGCGAGCATCCACATGGCGCCGTAATCCGAGTTCTTCATCGCATCCTTATCCGAGCCCACTACACCGCCGAGGTACGACTGCGCCCCGATTTGCTTGCCTTTGTACTCTTCGATGTTCCAGAGCGAGGTCTTCGGGTCGGTGAGGTAATGGTGCATCTTTTCGATCCGGTCGGTCAATGCCTGCTTGCTCTGGCGCAGTGCCAGTGTCTCGCGGAATTTGTAAATGTCGATAGCCGCATGTTTGGTCGCCTGGAACCAGTCGCCTGCGATGAGGCTGTAACGGAAAGAATAGGAAACCGACTGTCCGGCTTCCATTTCCGATTTTTCTTCGCCCAGTACCGGATAATACAGGGTAGGCGAGAGCTGGGCCTTGCGGTTCATGTGCGAAAGGCCCAAATGCCAGTCGACCTGCGTGATCTGGTCTTTCGCCCACGGGTCACGCGCGAGGCCGGGCTCGGGAACGACCGACAGCGTAAATCCATCCTTGCTGCTCATCAGCGGGCTCAGGGTAGAGGCGCACCGCTCGCGGTACACCACCGGGCGGTTGGGGATACCGTGGCCGTAAGCATAGGCCAGCGCAAAGTTCTTTTGCATAAAATTCCCCTGGAAATACCCCGGTACCGATACCCAGCTCATTTGCTCTACCGGCAATGCGGCCAATGTAGGTGTAGCAAGCGAGAAAAAGCCCTTTTTCTTGGCATTCAGGGTCATCGTCACCAGGATATCAGTCGGGAAGCGGGGATCGATCTTCCAATGCGAAGTGACGGTAGCTACATCGGTTTCAGATTTAAATTCCAATCCCTGATTTTTTGCTTCACCTGTTTGCGGGTAGAAGTGAAAGGCTTGCCCGGCCGTATTGAGCGCCACGCCGGTTGTGCTCTCCTTCCATTGGGTCTGCTGGTAGTGGTAAGCGTCCTCGGGGAATTTGCCGCCGGTGATTTTTTCGAACGTTTCGGCCGATTCGGTCGAAGGCCTGGTTTCGGAATACAGCAATGTGTACTCGCCGGAAGGCGGAATGGTCTTCGTCCAGCGGTCGTTTTGCTTCAAGGATACTTCTTCGATTTTTAATGCACTGTCGACCTGGCGCCATTGAATGCGGATTGCGTTGTTACTTAGCGACTTCACAACAGTTCGCTGGGCGCGGGTCTGTAAAACGGTCAGAGCGCTGAGTAAAATCGGTAGTAAAAAGGTTATTCGTTTCATTTTTCCTGGATAAGGTCTTTGATACCGTCGGTGGCGAAGGACATTAAATGCCCTTCTTCATTGGTGTAAAGCATGTACACGTCGATATCTTTCCGGTTTTTCAAAAAGGTTTTGGTCGCTTCGAGGCCCATTACGAAGAACGCAGTATCGTAGCCGTCGGCGGTGATGGCGTCCTTGGCAAATACGGTCACGCTCAGAAGCGGGGCCTGATCCATGGACCCGGTGCGCCGGCCGCCGGAACGCCGGTCGCCGGTACGCCGGCCGCCGGTACGTGGGTCTATGATATGGTTATAGGTAATGCCGTTGCGGGTAATGTGGTTATGGTAATTGCCTGCGGTGGTCATGGCGCGGTTGGTGAGTGCTACCGTGGCGGCCAGTGCTTGTGGTTTCAATGGGTTTTCAATGCCGGTTACCCAGGCGATACCACCGTTTTTAGTGCCCGAGCAAATGACTTCGCCACCGATTTCTACCATAAAGCGATGAATGCCGCGGCTTTTCAGAAGCGCTCCGACAATGTCCACGGAATAGCCCTGGGCGATTCCATTGAAATCCAATTTCACGCCGGGACGGGTTTTAATTTCTTTATTATTGAATTCAATCTGTTCAAAACCAATAAATTGTATCAGCGAATCCGCGTTTACATTTTCCGGATCCACATTCTTTTTATTCCCAAAACCATAAGCCTCCGTAAGCGGCATGATGGTAGGATCAAAAGCTCCGCCCGTCGCTGTATAGATTTCCTTTGATTTAGCTAAAACATCGTAAAACCATTGTGACCGGAATGTGTGACGCGAAGTACGATTGAATGCCGACAACTCCGAATCGGTTCGATAGAGCGACAGGCATTTGTCGAATTCAACGAGTATGGAATCGATAGAATGCTTGAAATTACGGTTTTGAGCATCGAAATAGCGGATGTGATACGTAGTGCCCTGTGCCTCTCCGCTGATTGAAATCATAGCCGTATCCCTCTCGACGGCTGCTGCCATTGTTACCAACGGCAGCATGCAGAAGAGGGTGGATATTACTCCGGCAATATGTGTCACAAGCTTATTCAATGAAAATCAGGGTTGTGGGGCAAGTGTTTCGCCTTTGAGGATACTGGTCAGCTCGGGCAAATGGTCTTTGTACACGCCGCGCGGGGTGGTTTTGTATTTGTTTGCGATGTACGAGGCAAACCCCACGACCTCGCCCATCATCCCGCACGTGCGCATTACGCGGGTGCTCCCGAACGCCACGTGAGTGGTGCTGATATTGCGGCCGGCCATGAACAGGTTTTGGATATTTTTAGAATAAAGGCAGCGGTATGGAATCGTGTAGGGCGCCACTTTGATGTGCTTCGTACCCGCGAAAAACTCCTGGCCTTCAAAATACTTGCTGTTCTTGGCATCGGGGAAATGCAGGTCGATTGTCCAGGTGGCGGTCACGGAACCGTCGGGGTAGAACTTGCCTTTCTGAATATCCATTTGATTTAAAACATAATCACCGATAATGCGGCGCGATTCCCGTTTACCACCAATGTAAGCCACCCAGGCGAGTTCTTTCTTGCCGTATTTGGCCGCTTTGTTCTTCTTCAAATACGACCAGTTGCCGTAAATCGCGCGCAGGTTATGGTCGCGGATCTGTTCGGCCTGGGTAATGGTGTTGAAATTGCCGAAACCGGTTTCCCATTGCCAGTCCGACTTCGGCTCGTCGATGTGGTATTCATCCGAAAATTGCATTGCCCAGGGCGTTTCCGGGAAAGACGAAACGGTGTCGCGGTCCACGGAAGCCCAAAGGTTAGAGGTACCCAATGTAAAATCGTCGCTCTTGTCTGCCGCCAGCGATTCGCCGGTTTCGGCTTTGCTCTCACGGCCCATGCGGAACTCCGCGCCCGCGAGGAAACCAACTGTTCCATCGCCGGTGCAATCCGAGAAGAACGAGCCGGAAAAGCGGCGCTCCTGATTGGTAGCAATGTCACGGCCGACTACCGCCGTGATGATGTCATTCTCTTTCTCTACTTTAAAAACGTGGGTGTTCAGGAATAGTGAAATGTTCTTTTCGGCTTTCACGATGGAGATTTTTCGGGCATCACCATATTCTTTCGCGTCCGGGTTACCGTTGCCAGGGTCGCCATTGTCCATTTCACGCACGATGCGGCCGAGTTTGGGATAATGGTTTTTATCCACATCACCCATCAAATGCACCCGTACTTCCGAGCTGTTGTTACCGCCGAGCACGGGACGGTCCTGGATTAATGCCACGGTAAGGCCCATTCGCGCCGCAGAAATGGCCGCGCAGGTGCCCGCAATGCCGCCGCCTACCACCACCAGGTCATACCGGCCAGCGTCCTGGGGTTTATCGGTCAGGTTCAGGAGTTTCCTGCGGAAGGTGGTCAACGCTTCCAGCTCATTCGGCGGGCTGAATTTCAGGTCGTCGGTGAAAAGCAATGCGTCGCAGCGGCCGTTGAACCCGGTAAGGTCTTTCAATGCTAGTTTGGCGGTCGCATTCTTAATGTCGATCACACCGCCATCGTACCATTTCCAGGTGTCGGAGCCGCTTTCCCCGAAGGTCTGACCAACGGATTTGCCATCGACGAGCACCTGAAATTTGCCCGGCCCTTTCGGAAAAGGCGCCCAGTCTTTGGTACGTACCCATAAATGATACTTGCCGGTTTTCGGAAATTTGACGGTTGTGGTAGCATCCTTCACAGGCCTGCCCATACCATGCGCCATGATGTAGGACGAATTCATGACCACGAAAGATTGCTGGTCGATCACCCAGCCGCCCTTGTCCTCGAAAGATTCTGTCTCGATCAGGAGGTGGTTCTGAGCCATGGCAGGGAAGGCGAGGAGCGCTATGACCAGAATGGCGCTGGCCCAGATGGCGAGGTTCCGGGCGATCGTGCCCCGAGCCATCGAGCCCCGGGCGATCGTGCCCCGGGCGTCTGTGGCCAGGATGTCTGTGCCCCTGGCGTCGGGAGCCCAAGGCTTAAGCCTTGGGTTGGGGAGGATGTTCATTGTTTTTGCAGGATTTTTTGGATTAATAGAGTTTGTTCTTCATTGGCATTGGACAGGCTGGATTGCAGGTTTGAAGCCAGGGCGTTGGAGATGCTTATTGTACCTGTACCGAGCTTTTTCAATATGGCTATCTGCATGGTATAACCGGTTTTCCGGTAGGTATCCCAAAGCCAGTCTTGTCGCTGTTCCGTTTTGAAAAAATCATTTCCAACCTGCTGCAAGGCATATTTGGCGATGAAGCCGTTCTTTCCCGCAATGATCGCCTCAATGTCCTTTTCGAAAGGCTTTTTAATTCCTCCGTTTTCGTCCATCACCTTTGCCATCGCCCAATATTGATAATGATGGTTTTGGCTTTTCAGAAACCGGTGCAGCAATGCGTCGCTCGAATAGGTTTCGATGATTTTCTTCATTTCGGGTACCGCCTTGCCGTATGCAATATGCCAGAGGGTGTAGCAGGTATAAACCGCTCCGTCGATCACCTGGTTTTTAATGGTTTTCAGCGTCGCGCCGGCTTTCGCATCGACGGAGTCCGTCAGGTTATCAGTGCCTTTCGTGATCAGGTCTTCCATTTTGAGGTCTGCGAAAATGGAGTTATTCTGGGCGAGGATGTCTTGTAATTTCTGGTAATCCTCCTCTTTGAACTCGTCATGATCGACTTTCGTGAGCACTTTGCCTTCGGGCAGGTCGTAGCGCTGATAGTTGCCCAGCAAATCCCAATAGAAGTTGATATACACCGGTTTGCATTCGTTGGTGTAGCAAACCGGTGTGAAGATGTTTCTGAAAAAGTATTGTGGTTGTCCTTTTTCGTCAAATGCTAATTTCAGGGTGTAGCTGAGCGTGTCGTTTTCGGTGATTTTGTATTCACGAATGCGCTCTTCCCGGTTCGGAGAAGTACAGCATAGCGAGAACAAAAGCATTACTTGAATCATCGTTTACATTCCTTTTGCTATCCGAAGGAGGCCCCTCCGGGGCTCGTTTAATCAGATGAATAACTGTTTGCTATAAACAGGACGTCCCGTCGGGACATTGCAATGCCTTATAGGGTATCGCCTGATCTTTTCAGAACTCCCAAATTCCGTAGGGATAACCTGTTTATAGCAATCATGTTCGTTCAGCCTATTTCGGCTCCGGACGAGCCTCCTTTTGCACCCTTGCTATTTCCAATCCGGATTTTGTTCCAGCTTGGGATTGGCGTTGATTTCGTCCTGCGGAATAGGGAAATATTTGTTTTTAGCAGTGACGTTACGGGTCGGGTAAACATCGTTCACCGCTTTCGGAATCACCGTCAGGAACTTGCCAGTGCGCGTGAGGTCGTACCAGCGGTCGCCCTCAGCGAAGAATTCCCAGGCGCGTTCCTGTAAGACTGCTTCAATGAATGCGTCTTTGGTGAGGCCGGTTTTCAAGTCAGCCAGGCCTGCACGTTTCCTGACCGGATTGATGAAGTCATACGCAACCGTCGTAGCGCCGTTCAGTCTTGCCTCTGCTTCGGCGGCAATGAGGTACATGTCGGGGAGCCGGAAGATCGGAATGTTTGGGATCAGACCGACAGTCGAAACCGGATCCTGATATTTCTTGATCAGCACACCTTTGGTAGTAATGGGCGTAATGCTTTTTTGCGGTACAATAGCGCCTGCTTTGTTTACATAGTTCGTATCCAGCAACGTGCGACGTTTATCCGTGGGATCAAACGAGTTGAAAAAAGCCTGGTACGCGAACATGGAACCGAAGGAAGTGCGGGCAAACTCGGGCCCGGCACTTCCCGGAGGGCCGCAGAGGCCTGTCAATTGATGGCCGAGACCGGGAGAGACCGGATCGGCCTCGTACGCCCACATATTTTCCACGCGTGCGGCATCTTCCTTGTCATATTTGTAAACATCCCGAACATCCGGCATCAGCGAATATTTGCCGGAGTTGATCACTTCTTTGGCCTTTTCCAAGGCCTTCGCCCAGTCCTCATTATAAAGTGCGGCTTTCGCGTACAATGCGTTCACGACCTCCTTCGCAACACGACCTTTATCGACATTGGGGTACGACGGCAACCCTGCCGCCAACGCCTGGTCGAGATCGGCGTAAATCTGTTTGTATACGTCAGCCTTCGGGCCTTTGGCGGTTAAAGCTTCCTCTTCGGTGTAGCTCGGGGTGATTTTAACCGGAACATCCCCGAAATTCTTACTCAGGAGCCAATGGTAAAACGCTCTCAGGAAGTACGCCTCGCCGAGGATCTGTTTCTTACGGATTTCGTCCATATTCGCGCCCGGTACTTTGGCAATTACCCAGTTGGCCTTTTCAATGCCATTGTAGCACGATGCCCAGATCTGCTGGGGTGATTCGTTGGTCCGGGCATTACTTTTCTGCGTCGTATAATTCACATCATAGGTGAATAGCGTCAACGTGTTGCGGCCTACAACCCCGCGCGGGTAGGTCTGATCGTCACTGAAATCCGCAACCAGTGTCAGCGCTGGGCCGCCTCCCAGGCCGCCCAATGCGCCGTAAACGGAAACGAGCCCTTTTTCGGCGTCGGCAGCGGTTTTATAGAAATCTTCCGTGTAAATGGCTGAGTAAATTGTTTCGTCCAGCTGGCAGGAAGGAGTGAGCAGCGCTACGCCGGCAGCGCTGAGGTATGTCGTTATTTTCAGTAGCTTTTTCATATCAAATGGGACTCGAAGTCGGCAAGAGGATTTTGCATGAATCAGAATGTAACCTGGATACCGCCCAGGAACGATTTGGACTGCGGGTACACGAAGTTGTCGACCCCGATGATCGTGTTCGAACCTGCGTAGGTATTCACTTCTGGATCATAGCCGCTGTATTTGGTAATTGTGAAAAGATTATTTGCACTCACGTACAGGCGAATGCCTTGTACACCCTTGAACCGCGGCACCGTGTAGCCCAGCGTAATGTTTTTGCAGCGGAGGTAGGAGCCGTTTTCCACCACGTAGTTACTGATAGGCAGTCGGCCTCCCTGGAAGCCGCTGACATACTGATTGCTGGGATTGGTAGGTGACCAGCGATTGGCCACTCCCGCCAACAGGTTGCGCTGTCCCAGCGGATTTTCAAACGACAGGCGGCTGGCGTTGTAGATATCGTTGCCCTGCGAGCCTGAGATAAATGCCGCAAAGTCGAATCCGGCGTAGGATAAATTGGTGGAAAAACCATAGATGAATTTCGGATTCGGATTGCCCACGATAACCTGGTCTGCTGCCGTGATCTGGCCGTCGCCGGTTACGTCTTTTACTTTATGACCACCCACGCGACCATCGTATCCCGGTAAAATGGTTTCGCCGGTTTGATTAACCCCATCGAAAACATAGGTTTTGAACATACCCAGCGGCTGTCCCACTTTGAGAATGGTGTAGGTTGTCATGAAGCGCTCGGTGGTAATGCCGCCATCGAGACCCAGCACCTTGTTGCGGTTGATTGTCGTATTGGCTGAAACATCCCATTTCAGTTTGCCGTCCAGGATACGCGCGTTGACAGCCAGTTCGAGCCCTTTGTTTTGCAGTGCGGCGAAGTTCCCGGTAATAGCGCCATAACCGGAGCTCAATGGAAGCGTTTTTACATAGAGCAAGTCATCCGTTTTCTTGTGGTACACATCGGCGATAACGCTGATGCGGTTGTTCAGCAGGCTGATATCGATCCCGATGTTGGCCTGTTTGGACCGTTCCCAGCGCAGGTCCGGGTTGGCGATGCCTGTGGGTTCAATGCCTGTAACATAGGTGTGGTTAATCATGTAGCTGTTGCCGGAAGCCACAGTGGACAGCGATTGGTAAGGATCGATCCCCCCTGCGTTCCCTGTGATACCGTAACTACCGCGCAGTTTGAAATCCGAAAGCCAACTGATATCCTTCATGAATGGCTCCTCGATGATCCGGTACGCGGCTGATACTGCTGGAAATACCCCGTATTTATGATTGGCCCCAAACTTGCTCGAACCATCGGCGCGGGCAGTAATGTCAAGGAAAAACTTGTCTTTGAAACCATAATTTACTCGCGCCATATACGAATCGAGCCGCTGGCTGCTCCTGCCGCTGCTGATGGTGCGGGTCAATGCGAGTTGCATGGCTTCGTTTTTCGTCGCGTCGTTCGGGAAGCCTGAGGCATTCATGGTGTTGGAATTGCCTTGTTCAAGCTGGGTACCAAATACGGCTGTGGCCTTGAATGAATGGTTTTTAGCAAAAGTGGTGCTGTACGTCAGGATGCTTTCATGGAGCAATGCGAGATAATTGGAGTTCGCTTTGGTACCGGAGCCGGAATTGTCGTTCAGGTCGCTTTTGTTAACGATCGAGCGAGGCGAATAGCCATCAAAAAGTTCGCCTTTCTGATCGAGATTGAATGACGCGCGGTAGGTGAGTCCTTTCAAAAGCGAGATTTCGCCGTAAATGTTAGCGAGCGTCCGTTTGATCGAACGTTTGTTGAGGACAGCTGAGAAATTCAACGGGTTGACAACCTCGCGATACTGGCCGCCGGCTTGTTCGCCAAAAGGGAAAATACTACCGTCGGCACGGTAGGGTTGGAGAGTAGGCGGTGCGCCGATAGCCGCTCCCAAAACGGACGAAAGTACCGCGCCGCCGTCGCCAATGTTGGTGCCCCCCGTTTGGATACCGTTCGCGATGGAATAGCTGCCCAGGATACTCGTGCCTACTTTAACATTTTTGCTGATGCGATGGTCGAGGTTCAGGCGGTAGGAATAACGCTGGAATTGCGAGCCGATCAGCGTCCCGTCCTGGTCGAAATAGTTAAGTGACATGGCTAGCTGCGTCTTTTCACTGCCACCGTTTATGGATAGCTGATGGTTTTGGATTGGCGCCTTACGGAAAATCAGTTTTTGCCAGTTAACACCTTCGCCGAGTGAGGCTGGGTCGGGATAGTAGTTATTTTTGAATACCTCATTTTCCAGTTCTGCAAACTGTGAAGCATTGAGGACATCCAGCGTTTTGTTCACCTTTTGCGAGCCGTAGTAACCGTCGTATGTTACCCGTGTACCGCCATTTTTACCGCGTTTGGTAGTAATCAGGATTACGCCGTTGGCAGCTCTGGCACCATAAATAGCCGAAGCGGAAGCGTCTTTCAATACTTCAACCGACTCAATATCATTGGGGTTAATCGTTGAAAGCGGGCTTACATCCGTTATTCCACCACCATTTGAAACCTGAATACCATCTATAACATAGAGCGGTTCGGAAGAACCATTGATGGAGTTGGTACCACGAATCCTCACGCTGATGTTACCACCCGGTGAGCCAGAGTTCTGGTTGATCTGTACCCCCGCAACACGTGCCTGCAAACCCTGCGCGATATTCGCGACCGGTGTCTGTACCAGGTCCGCTGCCTTCACCGAGGCGATCGAGCCGGTGGTTTCCACCTTGCGTTGTGTTCCATAACCGACTACGACTACCTCTTCCAACGCCTTGGTGTCAGTTTTGAGCGAAACGTCGATGGTCGAGCGGTTGGATACGGCCACTTCTTCTTTGAGGTAGCCAAGGAATGAGAACACGAGCGTCGCATTATTTGCCACGTCGATGGAGTACATACCTTCGGCGTCTGTCAATGTTCCTTGCTGAGAACCTTTTACAGTCACGCTTGCACCGGGAATCATTTCGCCCTTTTCGTCGGTCACTTTGCCTTTCACTGTCACATTCTGTGCGAGCAGCGACTGCGCAATGCCCAGACACAGGAGGCTGAGCAGGAACAGGTCACGTATTTTTTTCTTCATGTAGGTAAAAATTAGGGTTTGATTTAAAGTGGTAAAATTGAAATAGTACAATTTTATTATATCGAAACAGCGTTAGCGGTGGGGGACTATACTTTTGAATACCCCTGCTGAAATGCGGTTTTTACCTAAATATAGTCGCCCGATGAGGCGATGCCGAACGGGTTTTAGCCCATAAATTTCCGGGAATTAAACAAAAAGTATCGGTAACGTTTGCGGAAACGATACCGATATATGGTTTTGCGGATGATTAATAGGAGATTTTTATATTTTTGTGAAGAGAGCCGGAGGAAGATTCCGATAAAGTATTCGAAGAGCGGTTTATTTAAAAAGTACAAAGATTATATGATTCAGTGTGTGAAGTGCGCGCAGGTAGATGGCATCATGAAGGCGGGCTATGTGAGAGGTAAGCAGCGCTACCTGTGCAAATGGTGCAACTACTATTTTACGCATTCAGAGAAGGACGATTCGATTGCGTCGCTGGTTAAACGCAAACGGCACCAGACGACGATCATCGATATCGCCAAATCGCTGGGAGTATCCAATTCGACTGTCTCGCGCGCCTTGCACGGGCATGCGGACATCAGCCCGGAGACGCGCCAGGCTGTACTCGACAAAGCCGCCCAACTCGATTACCAGCCTAACCAGCTGGCGTATAATCTTGTCAAAAGCAGGACGAATACAATTGGAATGATCGTTCCAGAATTTCAGAACCAATTTTTTCCGAATGTGATCATCGGTGCCCACGAAGTGCTGACCGGGGCCGGGTATAACCTGACCATCATGCAGAGTAATGAATCGTACCAGGTCGAGATATCGAATACGAAGGCAATGCTGGCGAACCGGATCGACGGACTGCTCATTTCGCTTACGCAGGAAACCAACAATTTCGATCACCTTAGTCTTTTCGCCAAGCGCGGAATCCCGCTCATCCAGTTCAACCGCGTCTGCGATCAGATCGACGTACCGAAAGTGGTCGTAAACGATTTCGAAGCATCGTTTAAAGCCGTGGAGCATCTGATTTTGAACGGCTACGAACGCATTGCGCACCTCGGCGGGCCGCTTACGCTGCAGGTTAGCCAGGAGCGGTTGCGCGGTTACCGGGCGGCGATGGAGAAATATGGAAAGCCCGTTCAGGACCATATGATCATTCAGGGCATGCTCACGCAGCAGAAAGCCCGCATTTACGGCCAGTACCTCCTCGACCTCATCGACCGCCCCGACGCGATCTTCGCCGTCAACGATTCTTCGGCCATTGAAATCATGCTGATGGCCATGGAAAAAGGTATTTCCATTCCCGATGAACTCGGCGTAGTAGGTTTCAGCGACAATGCGGAGTCCGCTTACATTGGCCCCGGCCTTACTACCGTTCGCCAGCCTACTATGCAAATCGGTCGCACTACCGCAGAATGGATTTTGCAGTTGGTAGATGCGGAGGAAATTATCGTCAATGAGAAGCGGGTTTTGAGTACGGAACTGATTGTGAGAGGTTCTTCGCGGCGATGTAATTAGCCACCAAGACACGAATAAACACGAAGATCCTATTCGTGTTTATTCGTGTCTTGGTGGCATTATTAAAAACAAAAAGTGCGGCCCCAGAGAAGCAGCACTTTATTAACTACAGAATATAATTATGAAAATCTTTGCGAAGCAAAAGGCGTTCTAGCTCAGCGCTTCGCGTAATACTTTCAGGCTTTTGGGCACCGCTGTGGCCGGGTCTTCTTTCCCTTCCATTTCGAGCGATACGTAACCTTTGAAATTCGCCTTCCTTAAAATGCCCGCGATCCGTTTGTAATCCAGATCGAGGTCGTAATAATGGCCTCCGCCGTAATAGGTCTTGGCCTGAACGATCGTCGCGTAGGGCGCCAGGCGTTCGAACTGCGGATAGGGATCGCCTACGAAATTACCGGTATCGACATTCATACCCATCGCCGGAGATGAGGCCAGCGGCTTATAGATTTCGAGCAGGTAATCGATGTTCGACGAAAGCCCCCAGTGGTTTTCGATCGCAAGCACGATCCCCGCTTTCTCGGCGGCCACCAGGCATTCCTGCATCGATTCGATACACCATTTGATGGCGTCCTGATCCGTGAAACCCTGGATCGGCGGCTCTTTGCCATCTTTGTAATAGTTGGCATCGCGCTTCACCGTCCGCCAGCTCCCCGTGTTCATCCGGATCGCCGGAATCCCCATTTGGGTCGCAAGGTTAATACATTTTAAGGTATGTTCAATGTCCTTTTTTCGATCTTCCGGCTTCGGCTGCACAAAGCTCTGATGGATAGAGAGAAGCGGAAGCGCCAATCCATTATCGAATGCAAGCCTTTTCAGCTTGTTCATGTAGGGGATGGTCTCGTTATCCATTTGCCGGTGCAGGATTTCCACGCCGTCGAAGCCAAGCCTGGCCGCGTCCTCGATCACTTTGTCGATCGGGTACTTCTGTTCCTGGAAGTGCCAGTAGGAGTAGGTTGAGACGGCAATAGGAATCCTGCGTGCAGCGGGTGCCGGGGCTGTTTCCGCTTGTGCAACGTGGCCGGTCATCGCCGCCGCGCCGCCGAGTGCGATGGTTTTAAGCCAATCGCGCCGTGAAGTATTATCCTGTTCGTGAGGCATCATTGAGTGATAATTTTTGGATAATAATATTAAAAATTTGTCACTTTTATGGATTTTGCTTCAAAACGTTTGCCCCCATGATATCTATCTGCGCCTGGGGAATGGGGAAATACTCGCTTTTATCTTTCACGAAAGTGGCGCCGGCGAGATAGGTACGTTTCTTACTTTCCTTGGTCAGGTAGGCATTCAGCACCACATCCGCATTGCCCCAGCGTACCAGGTCGAAATGCCGGTGGCCCTCCATGGCGAGTTCCAGGCGCCGCTCGAAACGCACCGCTTTCCGGGCGTATTCCTGGTTCGCAAATGCTGGGTAAGGTTTTACAAGGTAATTTGCGGCAGGTTTGTTCGCCGCATCGAGCACCACTACGTTGGCTGCGCGGGTGCGTATCTGATTCACGAGTTTCAATGCGGTTGCGAGATCGTTGTCTTCCACGGCCACTTCGGCGCGCATCAGCAGAATGTCGGCCAGGCGAATGGCGCGGTAGTTGTTCGCATTGGCACGGGGCGACTCGGCGCCTGCATTTTCACCGCTGTAAGCGAAGAACTTTTTGAAAGTGTAAGGCCCGCCAAAGCTCTGGTCGCGGATCCAGTTTTTACCCGGGTGAATGCCCCAGTTCAGGAATGGCAGTCCACGACGGCCCACGGTCCAATCAAGGCGCGGGTCCAGGGTGCCTTCATACGGCGTAAATGCATCGGTAGAAGAAAGCCCTTCGTCATTCTTCACATCCACATCATTGAAAGTATCCAGCAATGGAAGCCCGCTGGCGTCGGTCTTGAATGCATTCACAAGATTTTGGGTAGGCTGGAAAAACCCGCAGCAACCGCCGGGAGCCGAGCCGTAAGGGAAATTATAGTTATCACCCCAGCTTCCGTTTTGGCCCGCGCCGCCATCGGCAACAGACATTTGTACTTCAAAAATGGATTCCGAGTTGTTCTCCGTGGCAATACGGAAGTTGTCATGAAAGCTGTTCACGAGCGAGAACGGGCCATTGCTGATCACGTCGTCGAGCAAAGGCTTGGCGGCGAGGTAATCCCGTTGGTACATATGGACTTTGGCGAGTAACGCCTTGGCAGTCCATTTGCTCGCACGGCCTACCTGCGCCTTCGTCGCCGACATATTGTCGATTGCGAATTGAATATCCGCCTCAATGTTCGGCCAGATATCCTTGTCATTGGGCAGATTGATGTAGTCGGTGACGGTTTCGTCCACGTAAGGCACCATATTCCAGAGCTTTTTCGCTTCGAAATGATACCATGCACGCAGAAAGCGGGCCTCGCCGAGGGCTTGCGCTTTTTCGGCCGCGGTCATATCAGTAGCCTTGGCGATCAGGTTAATCACGTTGTTAGACCGCGAAACACCGTCGTAAACGGACACCCATTTGTCGTTGTAAGCCCCGATGTCGGCTTGGGCAATGTAGCGTTCGATGGTCGTGATTTGCGCCTGGTCGCCCACGTCACTGCCTTTATAGGCATCGTCGGAGGCGATGGAACCGTAAATCCAGTTGCTGACCGACGAAGTATTTACCGGTCCTGAACCAACGCCGTCGAGCAAACTGTATGCGCCAATCAATACCGCATTGACGCCGGTTTTATTCGCAAGCATGGCCTCGTTGCCCACCCCCAGCGGCGTGGTTTCGAGAAAACTGTCTCCGCAGGAGGTGAGTACGCCCACGCAGACCATTGCTGTTAATGCTAATACGCTCTTTTTCATATTTAATAATGAGAATGATGCCGTGTTAAAGATTTATTAAACCAAACTAGAACCCGAAATTGATACCGATCTGATACATCTTCGAATTGGGATAATTGCCCTGATCCACGCCCAAAACCGTGCTGCCTGGGGTAGAACCTACCGAGGTAACCTCGGGATCGATGCCGCTGTATTTGGTGATTGTGAAAAGGTTTTGCGCCTGCAAATACACGCGTGCGCTCTCGAAACCGATTTTGGACAACACACCGGCAGGTAATGTGTAGCCGAGCGTCAGGTTTTTCATGCGGAGGTAGGAGCCGTCCTCGATGAAATAGCTCGAAGGCTGTTGGCTGCGGCTGTCGTTCGCATCGAGGATCGGTAATACGGCGTCCGGGTTTTCAGGCGTCCAGGAGTCGTTGAGCATGCGGAGGCTGCGGTTACCGGCCTGGTTATTGAAATCTACCCAGCGTTTCACCATGTTGATAATCTGGTTGCCCTTCACGCCCTGGAAGAATGCCGAGAGGTCGAAGTTTTTGTAGCCTACACTCAGATTGATACCGTAAGTGAAGTCTGGGTGCGGGTTGCCGAGGAACTTGCGGTCGTTGTCGGTAATGGTGCCGTCGCCGTCAGTATCGTGGTATTTGTATTTACCCACAGCCGCATAGCCCGGATATTTCGGACCGTTGTCCACTTCGCCCTGGTTCTGGTAAATGCCGTCGATCTGCAAGCCATAGAATGAGTACAATGGCATACCAGCCACCGAGCGTGTCCAGGTGTAACTGCGGATCGAAGGCCCCAGGAGCACAGCGGTGGCACTGTTGTTCAGCTTTTTGACCTCGTTTTTATAGGTAGAGAAATTGACGCCCACGGAGTAGGTCAGGTCGCCGTTCAATGCTTTGTTGTGGAAGTCGATGCCGAGGTCGATACCCTTGTTGTTCATTTCGCCCACATTCACGAAAGGAATCGTTGCAACCCCCTGTGTTGCAGGCAATGCCACCTGGTAAAGCATGTCGGAAGTAGTACGGTTGTACAAATCGAGGTTCAGACCGAACATCCCTTTCAGGAAAGTCGCGTCGATACCCACGTTGGTCTGCGTCGTGGTTTCCCATTTCGCATTCTGGTTACCGAAAGCCTCGGTATCGAAGCCCGGCTGTACCGCATTGTTTGATCCGTCGATCGCGTACGACGACTGGCTCAGGCTCGAACGGTAGGTGCTGAAACCATTGTAGTTTCCAATCTCCTGGTTACCGGTCTGTCCCCAGCCCGCACGTAGTTTGAGATCATCCAGCCAGGGAATGCTTTTCATAAAACTTTCTTCCGACAAGCGCCATCCCGCGCTGAATGCAGGGAATGTACCATAGCGGTTGTTTTGCCCGAAGCGTGAGGAACCATCGCGGCGTACCGTAGCTTCTAACAGGTAGCGGTCCTTGAATGAGTAGTTCGCTTTTCCGAAAATGGAGAACAAGGCCCACTCGTATCCGGCGCCGGTGTTGGCAATGCCTGCGGTGCCGGAGTTGAGGTACATATATAACGGGTCTTCCGAGAAAAACGTAGTCCGCGTTCCAGAGAAGTCGCGGCCGGTACCTTTAATGGCCTCAGTACCCGCCAGTACGCTGATTTTGTGCGACGTGCCCAGGTTTTTGGTATAATTCAATGTATTCGACCACGTCCAGTTGATGTCGTAAGCATTTCCGTTCGTCATCGCATTGGCTGCTTCGATTTCAGCTTCTTCAAGGTCAAGCAGGGTATAGCTCACGCGGTTAGCATTGATGAAGTCGATACCGATGCTGGATTTGGCGGTCAGGTCTTTCAGGATATCCACTTCGAGGTATGCATTACCAAATGCGCGCAACGTGTTGGTCTGGTTGTTGCGGCTTCTCCATAGCTGCGCGACGGGGTTGGTGGCTGGGCCCAGACCGGCGGCACGGGTAGCAGCGAAATTGCCCATAATGTCGTACACCGGAATGATTGAAGGAATGCGGTAACCGTTACCGATCGGGTTGCCGTCCTGGTTGTTGGTGGTGCTGGCCGTACCGTTCGCGTTATAATAGCCTTTGTTTTCAGTGTAGCTCAGTTCCAGGTTCTCCCCGAGGCGGATGCGTTTTTTGAAAGTAAACTCGGTATTCGAGCGGATCGAGTAGCGATCGAACGAAGTATGGATCAGTACACCATCCTGTTTGAAATAGTTGAGCGCGATGGCATAGCGGCCATTCTCGGTACCACCATTTGCACCGATATTATATTCCTGAATGGCCGCCGGGCGCAGGATTTCCTTGTGCCAGTCGGTGCCTTGTTTGTTGGCCTTTACGATCTGGTAAAATCCGGTTCGGTTGTAGTTGTAAAGGGAAGGGTCAGTCTTTGGATCGCCTTCAAAAAGGCCGTAGCTGGATCCTGCCAGAATGTAATCAGGTACCACGGCGGTAGGGCCGTTGCCATATTGCTGGTGCGAGGGGTTGCCGTTCGTCAGCACGCCTGCATTTCTCCGTTGCGTCCACAAGAGGTCGCCGAATTGCTGTGGGTCTTTGATCAGGCCCAGGTCTACTTTGCCGGTCTGGAAGCCTGCGCGGGAATTGAATGTAAATCTGGGCGCGCCGACTTTTCCTTTCTTAGTAGTGATGATAATCACCCCATTGGCGGCGCGCGAACCGTAGATAGAAGCGGAAGAAGCATCCTTCAATACTTGCATCGACTCGATATTGTTCGGGTTAATGCTGTTCAGGCCGCCTTTGGTAGGCACGCCGTCGATGACGTAAAGGGGGTCGTTGTTGTTGATCGTACCAAAACCGCGGATGCGGACGGTCGCCTCGCCTCCCGGCGTGTTGTTGGACGTAACGGTTACCCCCGCCACACGTCCCTGCAATTGCTGCGCCACGTTCGGGGCAGCTACCTTGGTGAGCTCGGTAGCGTCAACGGTCGACACGGCGCCGGTAATATCGCGTTTCGATTGAGACGAATAACCCGTTACTACCACCTCGCTCAGCGACTTGATGTCAGATTGAAGCGTAACCTCCACCATCGTTTTGTTGGCAATATCAATCTCCTGGGTGAGGAAACCGATGGACGAAACCACCAGCGTAGTGCTGCCATCAGGCACGTTCAGGGAAAATCCGCCGTCGGCATCGGTGGTGGTACCTACGGATGAGCTGCCTTTAAGGACGACCGTGGCGCCCGGAATCGTGCCGCCCGTAGCGTCTTTTACGGTGCCCTTAACCTGAAAATCAATGGACTGGATCGTTTTAATGGACGTACCTGTGCCTTCAGGCAAGTTGGAGGCGGGCTTGGAAGGAGCCCTTTTCAACAGAATTTGTTTTCCCGAAACTTCATAGGAAACCTGCAAGGGTGTCAGGAAATTATCGAGGATGGATTCCAGTTTCTCCTCGCGGGCGCTGAAAGTGACCTTGCGCTGCGAGCGGATGAGCTCCGGGCTGTACATGAAATGCACGCCGGAAAGCTTGCCGATCTGTTCCAGGGCCGCACCGATTTTCTGCTCGCGGATGTTGATTGTCAGGCGACGGTTGAGTACCTCCTGCCCGAAGCCATCGAAGGCGACGGCGAGCCCGGAGAACTGGATGATGATGAACAATTGTATGAGGCTGATTCTCATAATTTTGAGCAGGTAACTCTGCCGGTCAAAGGTTTTTTTCATACTTTTGTCTGTTTTGTAGGTTTAAAAAATCGGCAAAATAATTCCCGTGTCCCACAGACTTCCAGTCGGGGGATCTTCTTAGCGCCAGCACAGAAAGAGGGGATTTCGTACGGGTGAATGATGTTGGTAGCATCGTTCACCTTTGTTGTTTTTATCCAAATAGTCGGGTTTTGAAGTGAATAATCAGTTGCATGGGTTTCCGGTAATGGTGATGCTGTCTTCGGTAATCGTGTATTTGGCTTCAAGGATGGTGCACAGCCATTTCAGCTTGTTTTCGAGCGGCTCGTCGCCGAGTGTTGCGGTAATGCTGCAATTCGCCAGACTGTTCCGGTCGAATACCATGTTCACGCCATAAGCTTGGGCGAGCGCGTCGAAAACGGCTGCCGCAGGTGTTTCTGAATAAGTAAATTCCTGGTTTTCAATAGGGATATTCAGCAGGACAGGGCTTTTAAGCGCCGATCGTACGAACTTCGCATGTGCTCGCTCGAATGTGGCCTGTTGGTTGCAGGTGAGAAGGAGGGGCGGAGAGGCCCGCTCGCTGAAAACAGAGACTTTACCTGTTTTGACCGCAACGGTAATCTCCTTTTCATCGGCAATGGCCTTGATGCTAAAACTGGTACCATGCACTTTAGCGACCAATTCTTCTGCATATACAAAAAACGGCTGTTCGGGATTCTTGGTCACTTCAAAAAACGCCTCGCCTGTAAGGTATACTTCCCGTTTCTTGCCCTTGAATGCGGGGGGGTATTTGAGCGTGCTGTTGCGGTGCAGTACCACGGAGCTGCCGTCGGGAAGCTGCACATATTTGAACGGTCGTTCCGTATTGGCTACTTCTTTCAAGGCATTTGCAGATGAGACTGTATGTGCCGCTTTTGGAGCAGGATGTCCGTAGTAAATGCGGAACAATGCCAAGCAAAGCCCGGCAACGATCAGCAGGCTTGCCGCTACGTTCCATCCCGAGAGGAAAACAGGGAAAAACGATTCTTTTTTCCGGCTGTTCCCCACTTGCTCTTGCCGTTTCGCTGCTTGCAATGCGTCATTGATCTTGTGCTGGATGTATTCGTCTGTCAGATGCTCGTCGCGTACAGGTACCGCACGCGCAATTTCGACAGCCTGGCGGAGAATAGCATGCCCGTGTTCATGTTCCGCCGCCCATTTCTGCCAAACGGCCCCATCTTCGGCAGATCTGCCCTCTGCCCAGCATCTGAATGCGGAATTTTCGAGCAGTGATTGCAGTAAATGATCGGACCGGTCGTGAAGCATGGAGTGATGCGGTTTTTTTCACATTATCCATTTATTCCGCCGGAATACTCGGTTAGGCTGTATTTTTTTAAATTAAATCAGAACAAGGAGGAAATTTGGCAAAAAGAGCAGAGGACAACCGAAATGGAGGGAGGCGTGCGCCAGAGCCCGCGCAGGTTGGATAATGCCCGCTGAATGATGTTGCTGACCGACTGTGCGTTGATGGCCAGAAGCCCGCCGATTTCCTCGGGCATCAGGTTTTGAAAAAAACGCAGGTAAATGACTTCCTGCTGTCGCGCCGGCAATTGGTGGATCGCCGTATGGACTTGTTTTTTCAGCGCCAGATCGTTTTCCCGGCTAATCCAGTCCTCTTCGCTGGAAAATTCGGACAGCAGGTTATCGCATTCGTCGGTCAGTCCGGTTTCTTCGGACAACGGTTTAATGGTTTTCAGCATTCGGTGGCGGAATGCCTTCATAAGGTAAAACTTCACTGACGGCGTCTCATTGATGGTCGTACGGTGCAGCCATAAATGTACCAGCAGGTCCTGGATCACATCTTCGATCAACTGCATATTATGCGTGAACCGCTGGCCGTACTGGAAAAGCACCCGGTAATAGCGCCTTGCCAGCTCCGTATATGCGTGCTCGTCCCCACCACGGAACGAATTCCAGAGCAAGGCATCGTCGGTATGTTTGTCCAATGCGGTCAAGAAGATTAGCCAGGTTAATGGGGGATTTAATCAAAAATAGGGGATGTGAACTGGATATAAAATAGTGTTTTGTATATTATTAGAATAACCAAATTTTATTATTCTATTTTGATAAAATGCCGCTGGTAGCGATTTTAGGGCCGGCGATTGAAGGAGGATCTTTCAAGTAGAGAACCTCTCAGTGGCTCCTTCTACTCAAAAAAATCGAAACTATTTATGAAAAGTATGTACACAACGGTGCTGATTTTGCTCGGCATGGCCCGCTTCGACTTCGCCGTATCCCAATCCGCGCCCGACTACAAATCGCGGCGCGGGCAGATTCTTCACAACATCGAAGGCGTATTTTACGAGTCGGCGACGGGCCTCTTCATTGAAACCAATGGCAAGAATGAAAAGCCGCATTCTTATCTGTGGCCGCTCTGTGCATTGCTCCAGGCCGCGACCGAATCGGAGGCCGTAAGCCCGGGCAAGCAATACATGAAGCCGGTTTTGGGCGCCATACGGCAATATTACAATACCAGTGCACCTGCCCCGGGTTATCAGGCGTATGTGACGAGTGAGCAAAAGGACTCCCGTTTCTACGACGACAACCAATGGATCGCGATCGCGTGCCTGGACGCGTACAACCGCACAGGCGAAAAGGATTACCTGAGTATCGCCGAAGAAATTTACCGGTTCATGATGACCGGCTACGACGACCAGGCGGGCGGAGGCATTTATTGGAAAGAGGATGAAAAGAATACAAAAAACACCTGCTCGAATGGCCCCGGAATACTGGTGGCATTGCGGTTATATCAGATCAAAAAAGATCCCGAATACCTGAAAACGGCGATCAGCCTCTACGATTGGACTAAAAAGAACCTGCGCGCAAGCGATGGGACCTATTATGACGCCATCAAAGTACCGTCACTGAAAATAGATTCGGCCAAATACTCCTACAATACAGGCACCATGCTGCAATCGGCGGTTTTGCTGCACAATATCACAGGTAAAAAGGAATACCTGGACGAAGCCAGGGCATTAGCCGAAGGTTCAAAGAAGCATTTTTACAAGAACAACAAGTTGCCGGACAACTATTGGTTCAATGTGGTGTTGCTGCGCGGTTTTGAAGAACTCCACAAAATTGATTCACAGGCCGGCGACTATCAAATCTTCATCGCAGATGCCGAGCGGATCTGGAAAGATGAGCGCGACAGCAAAAACCTCCTGGGCCGCAAACCGGTAAAAACGCTCATTGACCAGGGAGCGATGCTGGAAATGTACGCGCGGTTGGAGCGGCTTGTGAAGGAATAGGATATAGTATTATTTTTTGTATAAAAACAATCCTGATGAGCTATGCAATTGAAGGTGCCGCTTCTAAGAACCAACACGACGTGTATCTTCAAATGAAGGCTTTACAGAGACAATACCCATCGCTTAAAGTAGATGAGAACATCGATTTGTCCAGACTAGCAGATGATTCCAATGATGTAATTATTTAAGTATGCTATCTCGATACAGATGTTTTTGTTAATTTTTTGATACAACAAAATCTGGATAAGCACGATCTGGCAGGGCGTATATCCAGAATAAAGTCATTTACAAATTTGAGAATTACACTGTTATAAAAGCAAAAGCGCCGGTTGATGATTTTTCAACCGGCGCTTTTGTATAATTGCATGCGCTACTCAGTATCCTTATAAACCCCAAACTCGCTGATTGCGATACTAACCGGCGATTTGGTGATGCGGAGACGTACCTTATTGGAAGTGACGGGTACGTCGAGTTTCGCAAGGCGCTTTGCACCCACGCTGGTACCTTTGTATACCTCCTTCCATTCGTTTCCTATCCAGGCATCAACGGCGAATTCTTCAATCCGCTGGCCCAGTTTAATGTATTCCTGCAAACTGATGATGTCGAACACGATCGGCTGATTCATTTCAATTACCACTTCCGGCGTTTTGAAATCGTCGTCGGTTGCCCAATAGGTGTCCGGTTTGCCGTCGAGCAGGTTTTTGGCGCTGTAAACGGAGTTGTAACCACGCACATTCACCGCTTTCGACGACGCACGACCGATGAGGTTTGTCGCGAAAGTGTTTTTGACATGGTCGCCGAACGTTTTGAGGGCTACGACGTCGTCGTTATGCAGTTGGCCGCGGGTGTCGGGTGCAAGGCCAAGGTCCAGCGCTGCGCCGCGTCCTACACTTTTCAGGTAAAGGTCAAACAGCTTTTCGGGTGTTTTCGGCTTCTCATTTGCGTGATAGAACCAGCCTTTGCGCAATGGAACATCGCATTCAGCGGGGATCCAGTACTTGCCGCCCCGGGTTCCGCCAGGGTTCTCGGTGGCATTAGCCTGGCCCGGTACGGCCACATTCTGACCTTCGGAGGGCTTTGGTGTTAATGTCGCCCATGAAGTCGGGTTTACGCTGCCATCCTCATTACCTGCCCAGCGGACGTCCCAGCCGATGTCGCTGAAAATATTCGCGTTCGGCTGCAGTTTGCGGGTGTAGTTGGTCCAGGTAGAATCCCACTGATAGTAGGTGGTATTATCGATCGAACGTTTTTCTCTCGCGCCGCCGTAGTAGCCGTCGCCGCCATTCGCGCCGTCGTGCCACGACATAAATAGCTCGCCGTAATTGGTGTACAATTCGCGGAGCTGTTCACGGTAAACTTTAATGTATTCCGGTGTACCGTATTTGGCATTATTGCGATCCCAGGGGGAGCAATATACCCCGAATTTCAGCCCGTGCTTGCGTGCTGCGTCTGCCACCTCGCGCACGAGGTCACCCTTACCCTCCCGGAACGGGCTTTTGGTGATATTATAGTCGGTCGTTTTGGTCGGCCAGAGGCAGAAGCCGTCGTGGTGTTTCGCCACAAGGACAATACCGCGAAGCCCGCCTGCTTTGGCCGCCTGGACGATCTGATCGGCGTTGAAATCACTTGGATTGAAAGTCTTGGGGTCAGCATCGCCATAGCCCCATTCCTTGTTTTCGAATGTGGTGGGCGTGAAGTGCATGATACCGTAAACTTCGGTTTCGTGCCATGCGATCTGACGCGCCGCCGGCAATGCGCCGTAAGGTTTTGGGGGAGTTTGGGCAAAAGCGATCGACGCCGTCAGGCAGAGGAGACCGGATATTTTTTTGATCATTTGAAAAGGTGTTTCTGATGATACAGATAGGGGTGATGCAAATCGAGAGTGAAGATCGTTTTTTTAAGAGAGTTCACAAATTTTTTGCTCATGTTCCTCTCTGCTCACCGCAGGCTCATTAATAGGTATTGGTTGAAAAGTTGATAGTGCACAACAAAAATCTTAATTTTAATTTAGAAAATTGAAACATCAAGTTCCTTTAAATCATCGATCGTTATGGTAAATATCGTTGAGAATTATATCGCATTGAAAAAGAATATGGCGACTTTGATCAATAAATCGGGTTATAAAAATGCTTACCTGGCCGAACAGATTGGTATTCCGGCGCCGACGTTCAGTGTCAAGAAACAACGTGGCAATTGGAGCGAAACCGAAATGCTGCAAATCCTATCCATCATCGAAAACGAAAAGCTGAATGACTATTTCATGCTTGAGCTGATGCGTGCCGAAAAGGATGAACCCCGGTTCCCGGTTTCTGACCTGAAAAAGGAAATGGGATGGTAATACTTTTCGTCAACAAGTTTAAAAAAGATCTAAAAAACGCGCCGAAAGTCGTCCAGAACAAGGTTTTCGAGGTAATAGAAAAACTTGAAGCCGCTCAGAATCTAGAAAAGTCAGGGCTCGACTACCGCAAAATGGAAGGGCAAAAGAGCCACGAACATTATTACAGGATCAGCATCGGTGATTGGCGGATTGGTATCGAATACATTCACCCCGACGTTACACTTTTACGGGTATTGAGCCGGGGTGAAATCTACAAGTCGTTTCCTCCGAAATCCTAGTTAATCACAAATAAGTAAGCAGGCTGCGTACCTACTTCTGTCACAGTTTTAGCAGGCAGCTCAATCGCTCCGTTCTTCACTTTCAATGCTTTTTTATTCCCTGCAAATGTGATTTTTGCTTTCGCCGTGATTTCCAGGCCTTCCGGTTTCAGGCTTGCTGGCAGCTTTTCGCCTGGTTCGGCGAGGTAGAATGCGTAAGTAGTGTTACCTTTTTTGGTATAAGCCCATTTGCCGGCGCGGTAGGGAGCCAGCGGTTTCGTTTCGTAGATACCGACTCCATTTACATTCATCCATTTACCCATCTCTTCCAGGCGCGTGTAGGCTTCTTCGTGCCATTCGCCGTCGGGGCCGGGCGCTACGTTCAAAAGGAGGTTACCACCTTTTGCAACAATGTCAACAAGGGTGTGAACCAGTTTCTGGGTCGATTTGAAATTTTCCTTCGGAATATAGGACCATGAATCACCCATTGTCATGCAGGATTCCCACGGGATGGACATATAATGATCAGGGATCGATTGCTCGGGTGTTACGTAGTTTTCGAACTCACCGGTAACGGTGCGGTCTACCACGAGCAGGCCGGGCTGATGCGAGCGGGCCATTTTAGCAATGCGCGCCATGTCGATGTCCTGGTCGTAAGGAATCGTTTTCTGCCAGCTGATGGTCGTATCGATGCTGTTGAACGGGCGTACCCAGCCGCCGTCAAGCCACAGAATGTCTACGGAGCCGTAGTCCGACATCAGCTCTTCGATCTGGTTGTAAGTGAAGTCTTTGAACTTGTTCCAGATTTCGGGGCGCTTCTTCGGATCGTAAGAAACGTTGCGGTCCTTAGGCGGGAAGTAAGGCCACCAGTAGGAGTCGGTATGCCAGTCGGGTTTTGAGAAATAGGTGCCTGTCATGAAGCCCTCGTTGCGGAATGCTGCGAGTACTTCTTTGGTGACGTTGGCCTTCGGATTGGTTTTGAATGGCGTATTGGTGATTTTGTAATCGGTGTATTTCGAATCGAACATCGAAAAGCCGTCGTGGTGCTTGGTGGTGAACACCACGTATTTCATCCCGGCACCTTTGGCCGCCTTCGCCCAGCGTTCAGGGTTGAATTTGACCGGGTTGAAAGTTTTGGCGATGTCCTCGTAAGCCTTCTTATATTCGAACCAATCGTGTGCATGCGGCCCGCGGCGTTCGCACCAGCCTTCGTCTTCCGGGCACAGTGACCATGATTCTACAATGCCCCACTGGCTGTATGTTCCCCAGTGCATCAGCAGTCCGAATTTGATATCCTGCCATTTGGAAAGCTTCTGCTGCACGAGCGGATCGGCAGGTGCAACGTATTTGGAGTGATTTTGCTCCGAATGCTGCTGCGCATACGATCCGGACGCCATTAGCAGCCCTGCCAGAAGAGCTGCTGTCGATTTAAGGTTCATTGTAATGGTTAAGTGTTAGGTAAATATTTCTATCTGAGGGACTACGATAGATAGCTTTTGGAAGCCACTACTTTACCCTTGCCATCGCCGGTAGTGATGGTATAGGCAAATCCGGGCTGGACGGAATAGGCACCGACCTCCCCCTGCTTGTTAATGGCCAGAAAGCCTACCTGAAAAGTCTTGGCCCTTTCGGGGTCACGTTTTACGATCCTTTCAACTGCTTTTTTACAGGCTTCTTCCGGTGAGGAGCCATTACGCATGAACTCGACCACCAAATGGGTGCCGGCCACGCGGATCACTTCCTCGCCTTGTCCCGACGAAGTGGCTGCGCCAATCTCATTGTCGACAAAGAGCCCGGCGCCGATAATAGGGGAGTCTCCCACGCGGCCACGCATTTTGAAGCCCATACCGCTGGTCGTGCACATGCCGGAGAGGTTACCTTGGACATCCAATGCAAGGGTACCCATGGTATCGTGGTTGAAATCGCCGTTGTCCAGCCGCGCGGGGGCGAAAGGACCGTGGCCTTTCGATTGTTTATGTTCTATGTTGATGACCGGCTTGTATTCTGCTTTTTTGAGCCATTTTTTGTACTCTTTTTCAGCGTCCGGTGAAAGTTTGCCGGATTCCAGTTTAAAACCATTCGCCAATGCAAATTGCTGAGCACCGGCACCCACTAAAAACACGTGCGGGGTTGTTTCCATGAGCTTGCGGGCGACAGACACCGGGTGTTTGATCCTTTCCAAGAATGCCACGGCACCACAGTTCGACCTTTCATCCATAATACACGCATCCAGTGTCACATGGCCGTCGCGGTCGGGGTTTCCGCCCAGACCTACGCAGCAGTTGATATCGTTTTCAATGGCGATAGCGGCTTGCTCCACGGCGTCGAGGGCACGACCGCCCTTTTCGAGCACCGGCCATGCCGCTGCATTTGAAATTTGACCGCTATCCCAGGTGGAGATGACCACGGGAGTGCCGGGCGCCGGAGTGCCGGCCACCGGAGCGTCGGCCGCCGGAGCGCCGGGCGCAGGTGTTTTGGCAAAAAGCTGATTGACGCGTGTAAAAGGCAGAGCGAAGGCCGACAGGCGGAGGAAGGAGCGGCGGTTAGTGTTCATGGTGTCCGGGTTTATGAATGGTAAGTGTAGTTTTGTAAAATTTTAAAAATGAATCCGCGGATTAATTAAAATTTTTTCAAATATACGTTCCGCGGAATTTGTGATCAATGAAAATATGAAATTTCGTATGATCTGTTGGTTGAAGTGTCTTATTTTGAAATATTTGTAGACAGGCGTCTGAAAAGCGGCTGGTTAAGTGGCCTCAATTCACTTACTAATTTTTTCAAACGAAAAACAGATCGTTTCTGATTTAATAGCAACCTTTGGCTATTTATTAAGAAAAAGAAAGACATACACGATGATGAACTCTCCAAAAGCATGTGTGGATGTGGCGATCAACGCCTACGGGAAGCCGTATCAGACGGCCGTTACACTGCTGACGCTCATGAAGCATTCGCATCAATGGATCAATAAAATCTATTTTGTAGAAGAAGCCAAGCAGCCGGAGCCACCGAATTTCAAATTCATTTTTGATCATTTCGGGGATAAGATCGTCTATTACAAACCCAATGTCTGGCTTTGGACTAAAAATGTAAAATTTGATTTCCTGCTGAACTTCAAGCGGTATCGCCACGCAGTACGTTACCAATATGCCTGGGAGAAATCGGACCAGAAATACCTGCTCGTGATTCATAATGATGTGTATTTCAAAAGCGACCTGGTAGGTGAGTATTTGAATGGCATCGGCGACGCATCGGGCATCGGTAGTATCGGGCAGTGCTGGGTATGCCCTGCGAGAGAAGCCGGGCTTTGTGATTCAGAAAGATATACCGAATATAAGCCGGATTACCAGGAACTGATGCAGTTGGCTGCCAGGTATCCGCAAGCCCGCACAGGCGAGTACAAGCTCGTGGTCGACCGTACCGCGCCATGGCCGTTGCCCGAATGTAGGCTGAATGAGTATGTGGCGATGATCGATCTGGAAAAAACACGTAAGGACACTATGCCTGTTGGCAAAGGAGCCGCATTCGGGGCCTACGACCGCCTGGATGTGGGGGTGAAATGGTTTGCGGATATGAACAATGCAGGGCATCGTTTCAAACATTTTAATTACGACCCGTATGCGACCCACAGCTGGATCAGCTTACAGAATGCCGGCCATAATGCGCTTTTCGACAAGGATCTTTACCGTCACGAAGAGTCAGTAGCACTGCAAGTGTTGAAAGACGAGTTTAATATCGTTCCTTAATATAACGGCCATTCCGCGATATGGTATTGGAAATCAGTCAGCTCACGCAGCGGTATGGCGAACGGGAAATCCTTTCAATCCCCGGTTTTGCAATTGAGAAAGGCATTTACTGGATACAGGGAGAAAACGGCGCGGGGAAGTCGACGCTTTTTCGGACGCTGGCGGGCATGTTGCCATTTGAAGGGAATATCAGGCTTGATAATAAGTACGACCTCAAAAAACACCCGGTCGAGTACCGCCTTCGCCTGAACCTCGGAGAGGCAGAGCCGCTTTATCCTTCGTTTCTAACGCCCGCGGATTTGATCGCCTTCGTGGCCGAAGCACAGCGCGCGTCCCGCGGGCAAAGCGACAAACTCATTGAAGCATTCGGCATTAATTATCTCCAAAACCCGTTCGGCAGTTGTTCGAGTGGGATGGTGAAAAAGGTATCCCTGTTGCTGGCATTCCTGGGCGATCCATCGCTCATTATCCTCGACGAACCGCTCATTACGATCGACCGCGAAGCCCGCGAAGTGCTTTTCGAACTGATCAAAGAATACCATCATAACGGTGTAACGTTTCTGCTATCGTCGCACCAGCTTTTTGAGCAGGAGGGGCTACATGTTTCCCGGAGTTTTCGGTTGAAGAACAAAACACTGGTAGCTGCGGATGCGCTATGAAAATGCTGCTGCTCTCCACGGTTTCGGCGTTTTTCAGACAGCGGGCCGGAATGTTTCTGGTGTTGCTCGGTGTACTTTTCGGGTTTCTGAGCGCCAATGAGCATCATGCATTCGCGGTATTTTTTCTGACAGGTACCTATGGAATGCTCAGTCTTTTTGTGATCTGGCTGGGTTATAGTTTGTTGTGTGTCCAGTTCCTGGTTAATACCTGGAAGCTGCCGGAATATACCTTCATCTATCACGCGCGTACCTGGCCTGCGATCGTACGTACGCGAAGGTTTGCAGGCCAGGCATTGGGTCTTCTTCAACCCATTCTTTATTACGGGGCTTACCTGCTCGTCATCGCTATTCAGGACAAGCTACTGGCACGCCTCTGGCCGGTTATTCCTTTTTATTTTGTATTAATACTCGTTCTTACCCTAACTGCCGAATGGCGCGTTCGGAAGCCGGTTTTGTATGTGCCGGTTAAAGGTAAAAGCATTATCAAATGGCCATTCCCACGTCCATCGTCATGGCTTTATTGGTCGATGGAATGGCTCGTACGGGAACGTGGGATTACCTTATTAGTAGGTAAAATGGGTGCAATGCTGGTGGCGGCGGGAACAATGCTCTATTACAGCACTGGTGAATACGACATTCGCATGCCGGCCGTGGGAATGTCACTGGCTTATTTACTCAATCTGGGGCTTTCATTGGAGTTGTATCAATGGGAAGCTGAAATCTGGCTTTGGGGCCGGTCGTTACCTGTGCCGGTCTGGAGGCGTTGGGGTAGGGTAGTGGCAGCGCATTTGGTGCTGATCGTCCCCGAAACGGTGGTGATGCTTCGTAGTGGCGCCCTCGGCTTTGCGGAGGTGGCACAGTTGTACCTGCTGGGCTTAACGATCCTCATAGTTTCCCACCTATATTTTTATAAAAGAGCAGGGCTGCCGGAGAATGCCATACAAGTCTTCCTGTTTGGTTTTGTAGGCCTTACCTTGCTGATTTTGTACAAAGTTCCACTGCTGCTGCTGGCGGCTTGTGGGTTGATGTTCTCACTTTATGCATCCTGGTCCAGGAGTAGTCGGAAGTAGTCAGATGTGATCAGGCATTGCCAGGTGTGGTCAGGTGTTGTCAGGTGTAGTCAGGTGTAGTCAGATGTAGTCAGATGTAGTCAAGTGTAGTCAGTAGTCAAGTGTTGTCAGGTGTAGTCATTTATCGTCAGCATGGTCAAGTTCTCCTCTCTATATTTTACAATATTCTACTACCAATGACAATTCCTGACTATCAATGACCACACCTGACAACACTTGACTACACCTGACCAAAAATTCCGACGACGGGTTTATTTCGGTGTCGTAGGCCGTACCTCGATTTTGCTAGGCAGCGTTCGCGCCGGCATTTTGATGAGGTCGGATACGATCTGGCCGATGTCTTCGGGCTGGATTTTCCAGGCGTCTTTATCGGATGGCTCGTGGTTGTTGAACTCCGTCGCGACGGAACCCGGCATGATGGTCGTTACTTTCACGCCCGCATTGCGTACGTCGAGCATCATGGCTTGTGAGAAGCCTACCAAACCGAACTTGCTGGCATTGTAGGCAGTACCATTCGCAAAGAAGTTGGTGCCCGCTAGGCTGGCAATATTGATAAAATACCCTTTGGACTCCGTCAGTGCTGCGATGGATGCTTTTGCGCTGAAAAACACGCCGGTGAGGTTAATATCGATGGTTTCCTGCCACAATTCAGCGCTAAGCTCCTGGATTGGTGCGAAATGGCCGACGCCGGCGTTGGCGATAAAGTAATCGAGCCGGCCCCATTGGCTGAGTACGGTTTGTACTGCCTTTTCTTGCGAAGCCAGATTTCTGACGTCGGATTCGATGGCTAATGCGTAACCCTCGCGGATTTTGTTCAACGCCTTTGCCGCTTCGTCGGCATTCTGCTGCGACCGGCTTGTAATTGCGACACGGATGCCGTCGCGGATGAGCGCTTCGGCAATGCCGTATCCTATTCCCTTTGAACCACCTGTGATCAGGGCTGTTTTTATTATTTCTGCCATTACCTGAATTTAGTTTCAAAAATTAAATGTAACGGCTTAACAGTATCAATGATCAGAAGGTTTGGAAAATGAGCTACCGGTTTCGAAAATCTGTGAATCACGGGTGTTTTTCTGAACCGCAATGGCGCCGAAAATGCCTAGCAGGAAGGCGAATGCGTAGAAGCCCTTTTCGCTGGGAAGCAGTGTCGCATTCCAGAGGCCGACGACAAGCAGCACAATGGCGAGAATCGTCGAAAACCAGGCGATACCGTAATAAATGCCGGTCACCGGGACACCCTCCAAACGGTCGCGAACGCTCTTCTGGACCGATACTGCGGCAAAAAGCCCGTACATCAATACCGTAAAATAATATCCCTTTTCGCTCAGCAGCATTTCCGAGCGCCAGAGGCCGATGATGAAGCCTGCCATTCCCACGCCCAATGCGATCCACGATGCGGCAATGAAGGCTCCTGATGTTTTCTGGACATTTGTAGTGTTCATGTTAGTGTAAGTTAAATGGTTGGAGAAGGTTTTTTGCCTGAATATTACATCATTTTGTAATAAAGTACCATAGGTCGTTTATTTGCCGGTCTCTGCCCAATATCCTATTTTTGCCGGCAGTATACATTTTGACAGATTCTAATCCTATTTATGAAGTTAGTAGCAAATAAAGTTGCATTGGTAACAGGAGCTTCGCGGGGTATCGGACGTTCGATCGCGCTGCGCCTGGCTCAGGAAGGTGCTGATGTCGCGTTTACATATCTGTCCAGCGTCGAAAAAGGCGAGGCTTTGGCCAAAGAGCTGGAAGCGTTCGGCGTGAAAGCGAAAGGCTACCGCTCGGATGCATCCGATTTTCAGGCTGCGGACCAGCTCGTTACCGACGTTATCGCCGATTTCGGCAAGCTCGATGTGCTCATCAACAACGCAGGCGTTACCCGTGACGGGCTCCTCATGCGTATGAGCGAAGAGCAATGGGACACGGTGGTGAACATCAACCTGAAATCGGTTTTTAACCTTACCAAAGCCGCTACGAAATCCATGATCCGTGCGAAAAGCGGGTCGATCATCAATATCACATCGGTAGTAGGTATACGCGGTAATGCAGGGCAGTCGAACTACGCTGCTTCGAAGGCGGGTATCATCGGTTTTACCAAATCCATTGCATTGGAATTGGGTTCCAGAAATATCCGCTCGAATGCCGTAGCGCCAGGCTTTATCGAAACCGAAATGACCGATGCAGTAGATGCGAAGGCGGTGGAAGACTGGAAACAGTCGATCCCGATGAAGCGCGGAGGCCAGCCCGAAGAAGTGGCTGACGCCTGCGTGTTCCTTGCTTCCGACATGTCGCGCTATATCACCGGCCAGGTAATCCAGGTCGACGGTGGTATGTTAACATAGAGTCTTTCTTCGTTAGTAAATAGCTGGCGGTTTCATTGTATATTGTAACGTCGCCAGCTATTGAATTCCAATCCATGCGGTCAGAGCTCATATTCCAAACCCCTTACTGGTTCATCATTTTCTGCGTGCTCGCGGGCCTGGCCTATGCCTGGCTGCTGTATCAGCCGCAAGCGGCCTGGGGTAAGAAACTGAACTATGCGCTGGCAGCTGTGCGTGGAATTGCGGTGGCATTGATCTGCTTCCTGCTGCTGAGTCCGCTGGTGCGGCGCACGCAAACTTCGGTCGACAAGGCCAAGATCGTTTTCGCGATTGACAACTCCGAATCTGTTGGTAAGTACGGGCCGGCCGCGATGGAGCAGGTGAGGGCCGCTGTTCGCGAGCTGAACGATTCCGGCTTCGAGGTAAGCATTGAATCGCTTGGCGGCACCGAGAACAATGCAGATTCCCTTGCATTTAATCAAAACAAAACCAACCTGGCGGGACTGCTACAAACGGTCCGCACGAATTTCGAAGGCCGCAACCTGACGGACGTGGTATTGCTTTCGGATGGTATCGTGAACCAGGGCGTATCACCGACCTATAACCGTTATCCGTTCAGAGTCAATACGCTGGCGGTGGGAGACTCGGTGCCGAAGCTGGATATCCGGGTGAAAGACGTCGTTAGTAACCGCATCGCATATTTGGGTAATGAGTTCCCTTTGCGGGCCGAGATCGCAGCAAACGGGTTGCAGGGCAAAAGTACCACGGTGACTCTGAAACAAAATGGCCGCGTGATTCAAAGCCAGCCGGTTGTCATCGACCGTGCGGATTATTTCAAAGCATTTGATTTCAAGACATCTTCTGCACAAAAGGGCGTTCAGCATTATACCATTGAGTTGGGTGCAGTTTCAGGAGAAACTTCCGGCAGGAACAACCGGAAGGACGTTTATATTGACATTATCGATGGCCGGCAAAAGATACTACTCATGGCGCTTGCGCCGCACCCCGATATTAAAAGTATCCGGAGTGTGATCGAGGCGAATGATAACTATGAGCTGGATATCAATATTCTGTCCATTGCTAATAATCCACCGGCCAGTACAAAGCCTTACGACCTGGTGATCCTGCATCAGATTCCTAATGTACTCGGATTGGGTAATGCGCAGGTCCGCAAGTTTCTGGATGCTAAAATGCCTTTGTTTTTCATTTTGGGAAATCAATCGGCGGTGCCGCTGGTCAGCTCGCTGAACCGGTCGCTGTTTATCAATGCTTCCGCAAATAACCAGATCGATAAGGTCACGGCACGGTTTAATCCTTCGTTTACTCAGCTGAACCTGGATGCAGAGAGCCTGAAATTATTGGAACGCCTTCCTCCGCTTTCGGTGCCTTTCGGCGAATACAATGTGTCGTCGGGTACTGAAACCATATTATACCAGAAAGTAGGAACGCTCAATACCAACAAACCACTTCTGGTTTTAAATACCAATGGAGACCCAAAAACGGCCGTATTGGCGGGAGAGGGGATCTGGCAATGGCGGCAGGAGGAATTTGCCCAAACCAGCAAACAGGAAGTAGTGGATAACCTGTTTCAGAAACTGATCCAGGTGCTTTCGGTGAAGGAAGACCGCCGGAAATTCCGTGTATATCCGATCAGCAACGAGTTTGAAGCAGGCGAGCAGGTGGCATTTCAGACAGAGGTTTACAACGACATTTACGAGCCGATTTTCGGTCAGGAGGTAAAACTGGAAGTGGTGGATGAAAAGGGCAAAAGCAAGCAATTCACGTACACACATACGAAGGAAACACCCCGGTTTAATGTGAGCGGGCTGGCGGACGGCGTTTACCGGTATGCGGCTTCCACCACTTTGAAAGGAAAGCAGGAAAATGTATCAGGGCAGTTTGTGATCCGTAACGCGGATCTTGAGCTGAGCAATACGACGGCGGATTTCGGAATGCTCCGCGATCTCGCGCGACGGTCGGGCGGCACATTTATGACGCCTGCATTACTGCAACAATTTATTCAAAAACTTAAAACTGACCGCCCGGCCGACAGGCTGGACAGTACCGAAGATATGGTTGAGCTGATCTATCTGAAATGGCTGTTCTTCCTGCTTGTAGTGTTGCTGGGCGCAGAATGGGGGTTGAGAAAATACCATGGCGGTTATTGATCTCTGCTCCCGATATGATCGAATGCGCTTTACTCTTTATTGCTTACTAATTGGCCTGTTGGCCGGAGTGCCGTCTCCTGCGTACGCACAGGTACCCGTGCCGCCCGCCGATACGATCGCCCGGGACACGACTGTCCGGGAAAATGGGCCTGTCGTGCGGCCCAATTATAAACTGCTCCGCGGTATTTTTGCGGCCCAATCGGGTATTTATCTGGGAACGCTTTATGGGCTTAGCAAGTCATGGTACAAGAACCCGCTGACGAAGTTCACCATCCAGGACGATAGTCACGAGTGGCTGCAAATGGACAAAATGGGGCACCTTTACACATCGTACCAGATTGCCCGGCACACGGCGGCGTTGTACAAAAAGACGGGTATTTCGAAAAGGCAGATGCTTGTTTACGGCGCCATTTCCGGAGTGATTTTTCAGACACCGATTGAAATCCTGGACGGCTTCTCGCCGGACTATGGTTTTTCTCCCGGCGACATGATCGCGAACATGACGGGTTCGGTGCTGTATCTCGGGCAGGTGGCATTGTGGGACGAGGTACGTATTCAGCCTAAGTTCTCATTTCATTATACTTCGCTGGCGCACGTGCGTCCGGAACTGCTCGGGAGTAGCTGGTCGGAGCGCTGGCTGAAAGATTACAATGGTCAAACCTACTGGTTCTCTGCCAGCCCGAAATCATTTTTCAAAGGCTCCAATTGGCCAGCCTGGCTTTGTTTCTCAGTAGGTTATGGTATCCAGAATATGGTTTCGGCCCAGAAAGACGTAAGTATCGAAATGGGTTACAGACCTTACCGGCAATATTATTTGTCACTGGATATCGATCTCACGAAGATCAAAACCCGGAACAAGTTTGTTAAGACGCTGGGTTTTCTGGCCAATTCCCTGAAAATCCCGGCGCCAGCGTTGCAGTTTAGCAGCAAGGGTGTCGGTTTTAAGCCGTTTTATTTTTAAAAATATTGTTTGAACCCCCAAACTGTTCAGACGACGAAAAAGCAACATTTACTATGAATATCGGAGATAAAGTACGACTGGTTCACGGCAGGGAAGAGGGCGTTATTTACGCTTTTTTGCCTGGTAACGTGGTTGAAATCGAAATTGAGGACGGATTTCGTATTCCTGTCCTGAGAAATGAAATTGTTACTATTTCGCCCGTGGAATCACAGCGGATGGTGAAACCCGAAGAAGTGAAAGCGGTGGCCGCCCGCGCGGATGTGATCGTTCCACGCAATGCACCCTTTGCGGAAAAAGGTATTTACCTGGCATTCATTTCCGTGAACGACCGCACGTTAAGTGTACATGTCATTAATAATACTGACTGGATATTGCCATTCACAGCCGTAGCCGCTTCTGAATCGGTGAACAAGGGGTTGGCTGCCGGGGTGCTGCAACCACGGACCTCGCAAAAGCTGACCGAAGTGGAAATGAAGGATTTCGAATCCTGGCCGGTGTTCGATATCCATGCATTGTATTTCCGCGAGGGCAATTACCAGTTGCCTGTTGCATTGAACAAGCGCATCCGTTGCCGCGCGCAGTCGTTTTATAAAAACAAAGGCAAGGTGCCTGTGTTGGGAAAAGAAGGGTTTGTATATCAACTTGATGAGGAGAACCTGAAACGTGAAACTCCCGGCATTTCGGAGGATGTTGCGGGCGAAATCAAGGCGAGAATGCTGGGACAGGCCGCCCCCGAGCAGAACAGCCTTCCTAAACCGGAGCAGGTGATTGATTTGCATATCGAAAAATTGGTCAACAATCATAAAAGCCTGTCCAGCGATGCAATCCTGAAAAAGCAGCTGGATGTTTTCGAGAGTAGCCTGGAATCGGCCATTGCCAATGGAATGGAGGAAATTACGTTTATACATGGCGCAGGCAGCGGAGCTCTGAAAAACGAGCTGCACCGCAGGCTGGGCAGGAACCAGCATGTGCAATTTTTTAAAGATGCATTAAAAGAGAAATTCGGATACGGTGCAACCCTCGTCAAAATCAAGTAAAGTATACGTCAGGCGCGGTTATTTTCTGGTAATCGTGTTGGCAGCCGTCGTTTTTTGGAGCTGCGGTTCTAAGAAAACCTCCCCTAAGGCCCCTATGGAAGAATACAAATATTCGGATAAGGAGATCCAGAACGAGAAGCATTTGTCGGTACTGAATGTGCCGGTCGAGATTCCGGTAGCGGAAATCGAAAAGCAGATCAACAACCAGATCAAGGGGGTGATCTACGATGATACCAGTTACGAGGATGAAGGTAACGACAATCTGAAAGCGAAGGTCTGGAAGATCAGCCCGATCAAGGTTGTGGCGATTGATTCGTCGTTCCTTTTTGAAGTTCCACTGAAGATCTGGGTAAGCGCCGGGTACAAGATTAGTCCGTTGGGTGTGACGATGTCGGGTTACAAGGATACCGAGTTCTCGATCCGCATCCGGCTGATCTCTAAAATAGGTATTATGCCGTCGTGGCAGATCAAATCGGAGACTTATGTCGATAGTTATGACTGGATCAGCGAACCGAACATCCGCGTGGCGGGCATCAATATTCCTATTAAAGGCATGGTGAGCCGGATGCTCAATAAGAATTTTGAGAAGATCACCGACGCGATCGACGAACAGGTGGCTTCGAACCTAGAACTGAAAAAGAATGCGGAGCTGGCCTGGAATATTGCGCGTCAGCCTGTGATGCTTGCGAAGGAATATGATACCTGGCTGGTAGTCAGGCCCACTGGTGTGGAAATGACGCCGCTGCTTGCGAAAAACAATGTTCTCCATTCGATCATTGGTATTAAAGGGTATACCCAAACTATTACGTCGGCTGTAAAACCGGCCGTGGCTCCTATGCAGAAGTTGCCGGACCTGAAGATCGTCGATAAGGTTCAGGATGATTTCAAGATCGGATTGATTAGCCTCGTGTCTTACGAAGACGCTGCCAGGCTGGCTACCAAACAGTTTGCCGGGGAGAAATTCTCGTTTTTAGGAGGGAAATATCATGTAGAGGTTACTTCCATTGAAATGTACGGACAGAACGACCGGCTGGTGATCAAGGCCGGGTTGAAAGGCAGTATTAGCGGCGATATTTATCTAAAGGGAGTCCCTTACTATGACCCCGCAACGCAGCAGCTGTCACTCAAAAGCCTTGATTACGACCTGGATACCAAAAATTCGATCGTCCGGACGGCGGGTTGGCTTCTGCAGGGGCAGTTCAGCAGGATGATGGAAAAGCGGATGGTGTTCCCGGTCGGAGGCCAGATTGCCGACGCAAAAAACACGATTCAGAAAATGCTCGCCAACTATAAAGTCACCGAAGGGGTAGTTGTAAAAGGAATACTTTCCGATATTGTACCCGATAAGGTTTACCTTACTCCGAAACATCTTTATTCTGTTGTATTTGCGACCGGGAGAGTAAATTTGAAAGTCGACGGATTGAAGGGAATCTGATCAAAAATTTGTACAATATTCAGCATAAGTGCCATATTTTTTTACTTTTTATGGTATATTGACTGCTGATCGAAAGAAAGTATTTCTTAGCTTTGTGGTCAGAGGAAAGGTCTAAGCTGTCCTGCCGCTGCGGTTTTTTAACCGGGGAGGAAAGTCCGGGCAGCGCAGAGTGCCGTACTTCCTAACAGGAAGGCAGCGAACTGGTGACGGTTCGTTGACAGCAAGTGCCGCAGAAAAGATACCGCCCTGGCATATTTTTTGTATGCCTCGGTAAGGGTGAAAAGGTGGAGTAAGAGCCCACCGGTTTCCTGGTGACAGGGAATGCATGGTAAACCTTACGGGCTGAAAGATCAAATAGGTGTTGGTTCACGGGGCTACTCGTCCCTGTCCCCTCGGGGCGCCGACACGGGTAGATCGTTAGAGATTTCGGGTGACCGGAATCCTGGATAAATGGCAGGAGCAGAGATCGGGTAACCGGTCGAAGTCACAGAACCCGGCTTACAGGCTTTGGCCTTTTTTCTGATTTTTGAATTTATGTATAATGCTATATTGAATTGAATCACATAACGCGTGTTTCCCATGAAGAAAAAGAATCTTTACGTTGCTTTGCTTTGTTCTACCCTCCTGAGCTACAATACGAAGGCTCAAAACCGCACCTATGAAGGACCAAATAAAATGAATACTTGGTCAATCACAGGTTACGGAGGTATTACAAAATTCTTCGGAGATTTGACCCAGTATAATGGCTTCAAGCGTGGAGACCGGGAAGAGCTAACAGGCGCGTGGGGGCTTTCATTAAACAAGCAGCTCACTCCTCTGTTCGGTATCCAGCTGACGGGCGTTAACGGTCGTCTGCAAGGCGCTAAGGATAACCATTACAGCTCATTGAGCGGTGATACTTACAGCGCCACTTTCAATAGCCCGTCGTTTGTTCAACTGACTTTGGATGGTACATTGAACGTGAATCGTTTGCTACTTGGCTACAATAAGTTCCGTCGCTGGAAATTGGATGCGCATTTGGGAGGAGGAATCATCTATTACCATACCGACGTCGATTATACTAATGTTACGAAGGGAATCGATGGTAATTTTTCAACCAATACAGATGCCAGTTCAAAAACAGCCGGTAAATGGGAACGCAACGGATCCACTTACACACGCGAATGGGTAGTACCGGTAGGTTTCGCCTTGCATTACGAATTGTCATCACGGTTTGACCTTGGTATCGATTACACTCACAACTTTGTAAATACCGAGAAACTGGATGCAACCGTAGGCGATTTGAGTGACTATGTTTCGCAGCAAGGGATCTGGACATTCGCCAAAGGTGATTCAAGAAACGATGCTTACGGATTTGTTTCCCTCGCATTAACTTATAAGTTAGGTAAAAACGCTGTAAGAGCGAAAGACGGAAAATACGATGCTGCCGCAGGTCGTTACCACCTGCGTTGGGCTAATCCTCAGCAGCTGATTCCGGTACCTTACAACCCGACTATGAACGATGCGGACTCCATCGCAAAAGCTAACATGCCTAAGCCGGTTGATCCACGTCTTTATACTGACTCTGACGGTGATGGCGTGGCCGACCTGTTCGATAAAGAAGCGAATACCCCAGCGGGTAGCATTGTTTCCGGTGGTGGTGTAGCATTGGATATCGACAAAATCATCCGCGATGCTATCAAAAATAACCTGCCGAAAGACGAATGCGAGGCGTTGTTCAGCAACATCGAATTCGATACCGATAAAGCGATTATCCGCAATGCTTCGAAAGAAACACTCAGCAAAGTGGTTGAACTGCTGAACATGCGTACCAATTGCCGCATCGTACTCGTGGGGCACACCGATGCCCGTGCTTCGGATAGCTACAACGTATCCCTGTCGCGTCGCCGTGTGGATGCAGCGAAACGCTTCCTGGTTCGCGCTGGTTTGACAGATCCTAGCCGTATCATCACTGAGTACTACGGTGAATATCGTCCGATCGCAGAAAACACAACAGTGGAAGGTCTTCAATCTAACCGTCGCGTAGAGATCAAGATCCTGCCTAACAATACAATCCGCTCTACTTATCCGGCTGGTTTCCGTCGCTAGTAGTTGCACTAACACACCGAAAGGGGGACGAGAAATTGTCTCCCTTTTTTTATTCGTATCTTTGCACCCTGTTAATTACGAAAATGACTTATTATTTATAAGTTATTTTTGTACCTTTGCACCCTGTTTAATTACGGGACGAGTTCCCAAAATTCAAATTCACAAATGGCAGTTAAAATCAGATTAGCGCGTCGGGGACGCAAAAAGAAAGCGATCTATGATATCGTAGTCGCAGATGCCAGAGCACCACGTGATGGTCGCTTCATCGAAAAACTGGGTATTTACAACCCGGGTACTAACCCTGCTTCCATCGTTTTGGAATCAGACAAAGCAGTTGACTGGCTTTTGAAAGGTGCTCAGCCAACTGACACAGCTCGTTCGATTTTGCAACACGAAGGTGTATTGCTCCGCAAGCACTTGCAAGTAGGTGTTTTGAAAGGTGCTATCACGCAAGAAGTTGCAGATTCACGTTTCGAAGAGTGGAAAGGCTCTAAAACAGACCGTAAAGCTACTGCTGCCGACACTTTGGCACAGCAGAAAGAGGCTGACAAGAAAGCGAAACTTGACGCAGAGCGCAAAGTTAACGAAGCTCGTGCTGAGGCTATCGCTAAGAAAAACACTCCTCCTGCGGAAGAAGTTGCAACTGAGGAGGCGGCTGATGAAGCTGCTGATGCGACAGATGCAGCAGAAGCTCCGGCAGCCGATGCGCCGGCGGAAGAGTCAGCAGAATAATTTCATGTTACATACATGCTCTATGGGTCTGTCGGTGTTCCGCACAGACTCATATTGTTTTATACAGAACCAAAATTTGAAATCCCGCAAATGACACAGGATAACTGTTATTTATTGGGCTATATCGTACGGACCCACGGCACCGCCGGCAATGTGGTAATTTATCTGGATGTGGATTATCCGGATGATTATGAAGACCTGGAAACGGTTTATATTGAGATCAAGGGGGAATTGGTGCCTTATTTTATTGAAGATATCAACCTCCAAAAACAGAGCAATGCAATTGTGACATTCGAGGATGTTGATACCATTGTAAAAGCCCAAGCGCTCGTAGGAAGCTCGCTTTATCTGCCGCTGGAAAATTTGCAGGAACTTGGCGACGACGAGTTCTATTACCACGAAATCAAAGGCTTTAAAGTAGTGGATGAAACAAAAGGTGAGTTGGGCATTGTGCGCGAGGTGTATTCCTTGAATGGGCAGGACCTGATCGCGATGGATTACCAGGGCTCGGAAGTGCTCATCCCGACGGCGAATGATATTGTGATCAAAGCGGATAAGGGAACTAAATCACTGCTGGTGAATTTGCCCGAAGGCTTATTGGAAGTTTATCTCGATAACTCATCAGAAAGCACTCCCGATGATGCGGATTGACATATTGAGCTGTGTTCCCAGCCTGCTCGACAGCTTTTTTGCACATTCGATATTGAAGCGGGCACAGCAGGGCAATCACGTGGAAGTCGTAATCCACGACATCCGCGATTATTCGACCAATAAGCACCGTACAATTGATGATTACGCGTTCGGCGGTGGTGCGGGAATGGTGTTGCAGATCGAGCCGATTGCGCGTTGTATACGTGCATTACAGAGCGAGCGGGCATACGACGAGATCATTTACCTTACCCCTGACGGTGAGCAAATGCAGCAGCGGATGGTGAACCAGCTTTCGCTGAAAGGCAACTTGATGATGCTCTGCGGACATTACAAGGGGGTAGACCAGCGCGTGCGGGACATGTTTGTAACGAAGGAAATCAGCATTGGAGATTATGTGTTATCAGGCGGAGAACTCGCCGCAGCCGTACTTGCCGACGCCATTATCCGCCTTATCCCTGGCGTTTTGAACGACGAAACTTCCGCATTAACGGACTCATTTCAGGATAATCTGCTCGCGCCGCCGGTATATTCGCGTCCCGCGGATTTCGAAGGCCATAAAGTGCCGGAAATTCTGATGTCGGGGCATGAAGCGAAGATTGAGGAGTGGCGCTATGAGCAGTCGCTTAAAAGAACGAAAGAGAGAAGGCCGGACCTGTTGCAATAACGGGCCGGCCAACCTTTATAAACAGCTTCGATCCTTAAAAATCCAGGTTACAGTTGATCCATTCATTGTCGAAATTGGTGCCGTATTTGCGATAAAAATTAACCGCGGACGTGTTCCAATCGAGCACCTGCCACATCATTCCCGTACAGCCTACATTCTTTGCAGCTACAACCGTAGCGTCGAAAAGGATTTTGCCAATCCCATTGCCGCGCATCGATTCGGTTACGATAATATCCTCCATGTAAAGTCGTTTTCCCTTCCAGGTGGAGTAACGAAAGTAGTAAAGACAAAGCCCGATGATCTTTGAATCCACTTCGGCAACGAAGAAATCGAAGAGCTTTTCGTTGTAATCACGGGTCATTTTGTCGACATTATTGGTTACCTGGTTTAGTGCCCGTTCGTATATCGCAAGCTCCTTCACCAATTCAAAAATTGCGGGTATATCCTCTGCTGTTCCCTGCCTGGTCGAAATATTCATGTTAGTGGTTTATTGATTAGAAAGGTTAAGAATCCAGAATATACTATTTCCTACTGAGAGTTTACATAGTTTTCCCACTTTTCGAGGACTGCCCGGAAGTTTTCAGGCAATTCCGTATCGAATTGGATCCATTGGCGGGTAGTAGGATGGATGAACCCGAGCGATTTCGCGTGCAGCGCCTGTCCGGGAATGAGGCTGAAACCGTTCTCCACCATCGCTTTATAACTTCCGCTCGACACGCCCCTCAGGATTTTGTCTCCCCCGTACATCGGGTCGTTAAAGATAGGATGGCCGATATGCTTCATGTGTGCACGGATCTGGTGCGTGCGGCCGGTTTCAAGATTGCATTTGATCATCGAAACATAGCGAAGCGGTTTGATTACTTCGTAATGCGTCACCGCGTGTTTGCCCTGGCTGCCATCCACGTATACGTCCATTACGCGCCTGTCGCGCGCGCTGCGCCCGATGTGGCCCGTAACCGTACCTTTTTCGGCTTTGGGTTCGCCCCATATTAATGCGTGATAGGTACGTTCTATCGAATGATCGGCAAACTGGCTGGCGAGGAAAGTCATCGCGAATTCGGTTTTGGCGATGACGAGCAATCCGGAGGTATCTTTATCGATGCGGTGCACCAGTCCTGGTCGGCCTTCGCCGTTTCTGCCGGTTGGAAGTTGTTGGAAGTGATACACCAATCCGTTGATCAGGGTGCCGGTCCAGTTGCCATAAGCCGGGTGAACGACCATTCCTGCGGGCTTATTAATGATCATCAGCACGTCGTCCTCGTACACGATATTCAGCGGAATATTTTCCGGGACGATCTCGGTATCCCGCGGTGGTTCGGGGAGTGAAAGCGTGATCACGTCCAATGGCTTGACCTTGTAACTAGCCTTCGTGGGTTGGCCATTTACCTTTACGGCCTCCGCTTCGATCCCGTTTTGTATTTTTGTCCTGGAAGCGTTGGCTACGTGAAGATTCAGGAATTTATCGAGCCGCATGAGGCTTTGGCCTTTGTCAGCGACAATGCGGTAATGTTCAAATAAATCGTCCTCTTCGGAGGCAATATCAACAAGTTCTACGGACATTCTTTTGGGAGTTACTATTAACAAAATTATCAAAATAAGTGGATTTACTAAGTTCATCGGTACCTACGCCCCTTCAACGACTCGTTAATGCGACCACTGAGAAGGCAGAAGTACGGCTGTATATAAAGCGCGATGACCTCATTCATCCGACTGTTTCGGGCAACAAATGGCGAAAGCTGAAATATAATTTACTCGATGCACGGTCAAGGGGCGCCGGGGCGGTGCTCACCTTTGGCGGTGCGTATTCCAACCATTTGTACGCGACGGCCGCTGCAGGGAATGGGTTGGGTTTGAAAACTATCGGCATTGTCCGTGGCCTGGAACTGGAAGGTAAGGAGAATGAAACCCTTCAGTTTTGCCGGAAGCAAGGAATGCAATTGCATTTTGTATCGCGGGAGGAATACAGGCAAAGGCATTCAGAAGCCTATCTGCTGAATGTTTCCGCCCGTTTTGGGAATCCCTATCTGATTCCTGAGGGCGGCACTACCGAACTCGCATTAAAGGGAGCGGCCGAAATGGTCGACGAAGTGAAGGATGAGTTAGCAGCAATGCCGGATTACATCGCCGCGGCGGCTGGAACAGGCGGCACAGCAGCAGGAATCCTTTCGGCGGGAGCCAGCGTACTTGCATTTTCAGTATTAAGGGGAGGTGATTTTCTCAAAGAAGATATTCATCAACTCCTGAAAGAATATAAGGAGCCCGGAAATCTTACATTGCTGACAGACTATCATTTCGGCGGATATGCGAAATGGAACAGTGAACTGCTTGCTTTTATGCAAGATTTCCGGGCTGAATTTGACGTTCAGTTGGAGCAGGTTTATACCGCGAAAATGTTCTACGGCCTGTTTGACCTTCTGAAAAAGGGCTATTTCAAAGCAGGAACGACGATCGTAGCAGTGCATACCGGCGGTCTGCAAGGCCTTATCAAGGAGTAGCAACTTCTACTTCCTCTTCATTATTAGCCGGTTTATTGGCCATAAACTCCTTGATCAGATCCCGGTCACCGGCGATCCAGAGCACGTCCTGGTTTTCGATGACCATCGACGAATCCGGATTGAGAATACGTTCCCCGTTTCTTTCGAGGCCGACGATCATGCCGTGGGTCATTTCGCGGATCTGGCTCTCCCGGATAGTTTTACCGCGGATATTATGCTGTGTTTTCACTTCAACGCGTTCGAGCACGACATTGTCCTCGTGCGCCATGTACACGTCGCCATTCGTGCTTACCTCGATGTGGCTTCTGAACACGTCCAGTTGGTCGTCTGTACCGATGACCTCGATGCGGTCGCAGGGATAGAGCACTTCCGTTGGTCTTGGTAAATGAATGGTCTTGCTCCCCCGCTCGATCAGCACGACGTTAATCCCGAAGTTTTCCCGGATTTTCAACTCCTGCAAGCTTTTCCCGATCAGATTCGAGTCGGGGCTCACTTCAAGGAATGCGAAGTGTGCGTCCCAGGGAAGGAGAATTCTTTTCGACTTACCACTTCCTTCCAATTGTCGTGCATTGAGGTTTTGCAGGAAACGGTCTTCGATTTTGTGATAAAACTGTTGAAGCCTCTGGTAAAAAATGGCGAAGCCAAGCACCATAATAGCCCCCGCTACAATGAACGCCGTTTGGGTTGAGAAAAACGAATTGAGCAGGAAGGCCATCAGCAAAATCGCTATGACAACTCTTGAAAGTTCAAGTACTAACAACGGCCCTCGGCTGTATTTCCGACTTAGCCAGATCGCCGAATAGGCCTTCCGATTGCCTCTTTTGAAGACCAATGCCCAGAGAAACGGCGAGATCAGGAGGAATGTGATGGCAAAGAGCACAGAGTTGGTCAGGAATGTCTCGGGTACGCGCGTGTGCAGTTGTTGTGCGAGCTGGCGCGAGGATGCGAGGATAATGCCGACCACGACCACCGAGTTCAGGATCACTGTCTGCGCGTAGGATTTTAGGATTTCGTTCCATTGGGTCGTTTGCGCAATGGTCTCCGTACTGGTACTATACCGGTTGAGGTAGAGCCGCCACTTTTCGGGCAAGCGTTTATCCAGCCATTCATACAGAGGTTCGGAGGCCTTCATCATGTAAGGTGTCGCAAATGTCGTAATCACCGAAACTCCGACGGCAATGGGATAGAGAAATCCGCTGGTCACTTTCAGAGAGAGGCCAAGATTTGCAATGATAAACGAAAATTCACCGATCTGGGACAAGCTCATGCCCGATTGCAGCGATTTTTTCAGAGGCTGTCCAGAAATTACCGCACCCAGTGTGACGAATGTCGTTTTTCCGAGCATTACCACGAGTACCAGAATAGCAGTCGGCACTGCGTATTCAAACAGCAGGCCCGGATTGATCAACATTCCAACGGATATGAAAAATACCGCTCCGAACAAGTCTTTAACCGGTTTTAGCAAATGCTCGATCTTTTCCGCGTGGGTGGTTTCCGCCAGGATAGAGCCCATGATGAATGCCCCTAATGCGGCCGAAAAACCCGCTTTCGTGACCAGGAACACCATTCCAAAGCATAATGCGACCGATGTAATGAGCACGCTTTCGTCGTTCATCAGATGCCGGTAGCGCCGCAGCAGTGTAGGGAACACGAAAATGCCCCCCAAAAACCAGATTGTGAGGAAAAAGAAGAGTTTTAAGCTCGATTGGATCAATTCATATCCCGCAAATTGCTGGCTCAGCGATAATGTCGAAAGTAACACCATCAGCAATACGGCGGTAAGGTCTTCGATGACGAGGATACCCATTACGACGCGGGTGAATTTCTGGGTTTTGAGGCCCAGTTCGTCGAATGCACGGAAAATGATGGTGGTGGAGGAAATAGCAATGATACCTCCGAGAAATAGGCTGTCGGTTTTGCTCCATCCGAGCAGCTGGCCGGTAATGAAACCCGTTACGAGCATCATGAATACTTCAAAAAGCCCGGTGATAGCAGCCGTGTTACCGACTTTGACCAGCTTTTTGAAACTGAACTCCAGACCCAGGTTGAAGAGCAGGAAGATTACCCCGATTTCGGCCCAGATCTCGATCGTTTTAATGTCGGTGATGGTCGGAAACAAGTGGAAGTTAGGTCCAACAAGTAACCCGGCCAGAATGTAGCCCAACACGATTGGCTGCTTCAATTTCTTGAAGATTACGGTAATGATACCGGCCATCGTGAGAATGAGCGACAGGTCTATGATTAGTTGCGGAACGTGAGTCATGAAGGGTGGATCGTTGATGGAAAAATTTACTAAGATCAATAAAATACAAAAAGCCTTCGACGAATCAAAGGCTTTCTGTGTTTAATCTTATTGGGAATTTTAACCTACGCTTCCTTCCAGGCTGATTTCCAGTAGCTTTTGCGCTTCAACGGCGAATTCCATCGGAAGCTGGTTTAATACTTCTTTAGCATAACCATTCACGATCAATGCAACCGCTTGTTCCGTTGGAATACCGCGTTGGTTGCAGTAGAAAAGAATGTCCTCGCCGATCTTCGAAGTAGTTGCTTCGTGCTCTACTGTCGCCGACGGGTTACTCACTTCAATGTAAGGGAAAGTATGTGCGCCGCATTTGTCGCCGAGCAACAGGGAATCGCATTGCGAGAAGTTACGCGCCTTTTCAGCCTTTTTGAATACCTGCACTAACCCGCGGTAAGAGTTTTGGCTCTTTCCGGCCGAAATACCTTTCGAAACGATCCGGCTTTTCGTGTTTTTGCCTATGTGGATCATTTTGGTACCTGTATCGGCTTGTTGCATGTTGTTGGTTACAGCCACCGAGTAAAATTCACCGATCGAGTTGTCGCCTTTCAGGATCACCGAGGGGTATTTCCAGGTAATTGCCGAGCCTGTTTCAACCTGCGTCCAGGAGATTTTCGAGTTAGGCCCGTCACAAAGGCCGCGTTTCGTTACAAAATTGTAAATACCTCCTTTTCCGTCCTTATCGCCTGGATACCAGTTCTGTACGGTCGAGTATTTTACATTTGCATTGTCGTGCGCAAAGATTTCAACTACCGCGGCGTGCAACTGGTTTTCATCACGCATAGGCGCTGTACAACCTTCGAGGTAGCTCACGTGGCTGTCTTCGTCGCCGATGATTAGTGTTCTTTCGAACTGGCCGGTTCCTGCCGCATTGATACGGAAATAGGTCGAAAGCTCCATTGGGCAGCGAACACCTTTCGGAATGTATACAAATGACCCATCCGAGAATACCGCCGAGTTCAAGGCTGCGTAGTAGTTATCCTTCGGTGGTACCACCGAGCCCAGGTATTTTTTCACAAGCTCCGGATGTTCACGGATCGCCTCGCTGATCGAGCAGAAAATGATGCCTTTTTCTTTGAGGGTTTCCTTGAAAGTCGTGAAAACCGACTCCGAGTCCATTACCGCGTCGACCGCGATGCCGGAAATCCTTTTTTGTTCATTCAAAGAAATCCCCAGCCTTTCGAAAGTATTGCGCAACTCGGGATCGATATCGTCGATGCTCTCGACAGCCTTCTTTTTCTTCGGAGCCGAATAATATTTGATAGCCTGGAATTCGATGGGAGGATAGTGCACGTTCGGCCATTTGGGCTCCTCCATGGTAAGCCACAAATGGTACGCTTTCAGGCGCCATTGCAGCATCCATTCGGGTTCGTTCTTTTTAGCCGAGATGAACCTGATAATGTCGTCATTTAAGCCCGCAGGAGCCTCATCTGCTTCAATATCAGTCACAAAGCCGTATTTGTATTCCGAACTGGTGATTTCCTCCAACAATTCTTCTTCTTTGCTCATAGTCGTAATAATGTCACACTCTGGTTGGTATCATGCTAACACAGAGAAGTGGGATTGAGTTTATTCAGAGGTTCAAAAATACGGAAAATTGTGGAGATTCCGGCAGTGGCCCGTGGAAATAGGTTTCAGGCCGGTGAAACAGGAAAGACCCGCCGGGTCAGGTCTTTTCAAAGTTCTGATCAGCCGGAAGGCCTACAAATACGCTCTCGATGAAAGGTAATTCTTTACATAATCATCAATACCCTCTTCCAGCGTGCTGAACGGACGGGTATATCCGATCGAGCGCAATTTGCTCATATTGGCCTGCGTGAAATACTGGTATTTATCGCGAATATCGGCCGGGGTATCAATAAACGAAATGTCGGGCGTCTTGCCCATGGCGTGGAATGTGTTCGTTACCAGGTCTTTAAATGTACGTGCTTTGCCGCTTCCAAGGTTGTATATGCCCGAGTTCTTGCGGTGGTGCATGAAGAAAATGCAAACGTCGATCAGGTCTTTTACATAAATGAAGTCACGCATTTGCTCTCCATCCTTGAAATCGGGATTGTGCGAGCGGAAAAGCTTCATTTTCTCGGTGGCCTTGATCTGGTTGTATGCATGGAAAATCACCGACGCCATACGGCCTTTGTGGTATTCATTAGGTCCGTAAACGTTAAAGAATTTAAGGCCCGCCCAGAAAAACGGCTTTTTCTCCTGCGCCAATGCCCATTTGTCGAACTCGTTTTTAGAATCGCCGTAAGGGTTCAGCGGTTTCAACTGGCTGATCGTAGATTCGTTATCGTCGTATCCGTGCTCGCCCAACCCGTACGTAGCCGCGGACGACGCGTATACGAGGGGAATTTGGTAAGCCACGCATTTTTCCCAGATGGCTTTAGAATAATTTACATTCAGTTCATCAAAGATCTCCTTGTCGAACTCCGTGGTGTCGGTACGCGCGCCGATGTGGAAAATGAATTCCACATCGCGGTTGTTTGCATCCAGCCATTCGAAAAGCGCATTTCTTTCTACTTTTTCCTTGATCGTCTTTCCTTCGAGGTTTTCTGCCTTTTCGATTTTGGAAAAATCATCTACTGCAATAATGTTTTTAAAGCCGTCTTGATTGAGGCGGCTGATAAGCCCGCTGCCAATAAAGCCGGCTGCTCCTGTTACGATAATCATCGAGATTATATGTTTAACGGTAAAAAGAATGCCAGATAAGAGTACCGAACCGCGCCGATCTACTCTTAAATTTTAAGGGTGAAATAGGATTTTTTTTAGTTATCCTCTTGTTAACAAACAAAACTACGGATACATGGTGTAATTTTGCGCCAGAATTATCAAGTGGCAGGAAGTTTTATGATTTACGTAACAAGGAAAGAGCATTTCAATGCGGCCCACCGGCTTTACAACCCGGCGTGGAGTGATGAGAAAAACCAGGAAGTATTTGGCCCTTGCGCCAACAACAACTGGCACGGGCATAATTTTGAGCTGATTGTTACGGTTAAAGGAAAGCCCGACCCTGATACGGGTTTTGTGATCGATCTGAAAGTGCTCGGAGATATTATGAAAAATGAAATCGTCGACAAGGTGGATCATAAGAACCTCAACCTCGATGTGGATTTCATGCAGGGCAAAATGGCATCCTGTGAGATTTTTGTAATGGAAATCTGGAACATTCTCGAACCAGCCATCGCGCAGGCGGCGCCGAACGCGAAACTGCACTATATCAAGCTGATAGAAACGCCCAAGAACTTCGTGGAGTATTATGGGGAATATTGCGACCGCCGATAGCCGACCGCCGACCGCCGATAGCCTATGAAATACTACCTAATCGCCGGGGAACGCTCGGGGGATTTACATGGCTCCAATCTGATTAAGGGCATTCGAGCGAATGATCCGGATGCGGAGTTCCGTGGTTGGGGGGGGGATATGATGGAAGCCGAAGGTATGGAGCTCGTTACCCATTACAAGGACACCGCATTCATGGGCTTCCTGGAAGTGGTCATGAACCTCCGTACGATCACGGGTTTTCTCAAAAAGTGTAAAGCCGATATTCTTGAATATCAGCCGGATGCATTGATTCTTATCGATTACCCGGGTTTTAATCTGCGCATTGCCTCGTTTGCGAAGTCGAAAGGCCTGAAAGTATTCTATTACATTTCCCCGAAAGTCTGGGCGTGGAACCAGAAACGAGCCTGGAAGATCAAGGCCAATGTAGATCACATGTTCGTGATCTTTCCGTTCGAAGTCGACTTCTACAAAAAGTACGATTACAGTGTCGACTACGTGGGCAATCCGCTGATGGATGCTATTGCCGCATTCCGTCCCGACCCCGATTTTCGCAGGAAACACCACCTCGACGGCCGGCCTGTCATCGCATTGCTTCCCGGCAGTCGCAAACAGGAGGTCATCGGCATGCTCGACACTATGCTGACCACTCAAAAGCATTTTCCAGGCTATCAATACGTGATTGCCGGGGTGAAAAATCTGCCTTCTGCATTATATGATCAGTACTTATCCAGCGGCAAGGCGGTGATCGTTTATGAAAGTACTTATGATTTGCTTTCGGTAGCCGACGCCGCGCTGGTTACCTCCGGTACTGCTACTTTGGAAACTGCATTGCTGAAAGTCCCGGAGGTAGTATGCTACCGAACGAGCGCTATTTCGTACGCATTAGCCAAACGATTGATTCGTATTCCGTTTATTTCTTTGGTGAATCTGATTTTAGAGAAAGAGGCCGTGCGGGAGCTGATCCAGGATGAGTTGAATGAGAGGAATCTTGTGGCTGAGCTGAAACGAATTTTACCTGGTGGGGATAAAAATGTTCGGCAAATGCGAGATTATGAGCGTCTTGGAGAACTCGTTGGCGGAGCGGGGGCGTCCGAGCGGACCGGTGAATTGATCGTTAAATATCTTCAATAGGCCTATCACAGGCTACTCAATGTCGGAGATAATTGCCTGAATATCCATAGCTTGTTACACTTTATCCAATTTACCCAAAACAAAAAAGCCACAAAAATACCTCTGTTGTTTGTTAATTACGTAGTCATCTACGTATATTTAAACTTAAATTTGTATTCCCGACCATGAACATCTTCAACGAAGTAGGAGCCCTTGCGATATCAACCCGTTTGCAGCGCCTGAGCGACCAGTTCAGGAAGGATGGCGTGCTCATTTACCAGCACAATGGCATCAATTTCGAGCCGAAGTGGTTTCCGGTCATTTATGCGCTTCATGCGAAGGAGGCGTTGGGGATTATGGAGTTATCCGAGGAGATCGGGTATGCGCATCCTTCAACGATCAGTCTTTTGAAAGAGTTGGAAAAGGAAGGATTGGTGGAGTCATTCAAAGACCAGCGGGACGAGCGGAAGCGAATGGTACGGCTTTCGAAGAAGGCGAAGGCGTTGGTGGAACAAATGCTGCCGGTTTGGGAGAAAATCCGGAAAACAGCGGAGCAGATTATCGATAATGCCAATAACCTGCTACAAGCCATGGACGAGACAGAGTATCAATTGAAAAAAGAAGGCTTTTTTGAACGTTATAAAAGAATGGAAAACGAGGAAACCAATGCGGCCATCCGCATTGTGGATTACAAACCGGAACATGCGCAGGCTTTTTACGACCTGAACTACGCATGGATTTCCGAAACCTATGAAGTGGAACCGGAAGATGAAAAGACGCTGTCAGACCCGGAAACCTATTATCTCAAAGACGGCGGAGCGATCCTGATCGCGTTGTACGGCGATGAGCCCGTGGGCACATGCGCATTGAAACGCAATGGTGATGTAGTTGAAATGAGTAAAATGACCGTTTCAAAAAGCATGCGTGGCAAGAAGATCGGTGATTTGCTGGGTAATGCGGTGATTGAAAAAGCCCGGGAGCTTGGCGCTTCGAAAGTGATCCTTTACTCGAATCGGAAAGGATCAGCCGCAGGTATAAACCTGTACAAAAAACTCGGGTTTGAGGAAGTGCCATTGACGGGGCATAACTTCAAACGGGCCGATATTAAGATGGAAATGGAGCTGAACTAGTTGAATATCTCTTTCAAATCGATTGAGAGCTCGGGGAATATGGCCGATCGCAGTTGTTCCGTGGCGGGTTTGAGGCCAACAAAGACGCCGGAATCGCTCAGTGTAAAAATGAATACATTTTGATCGACAGGCTGAACGATCCAATATTCCCTGACACCGCTTTCCTGGTATAAATCGAATTTGTTATCCACTTCTTTCTTCGAATTGCCCGGAGACAGAATTTCGATGACTAAGTCGGGAGCGCCGAGGCAGCCCTTTTCATCCAGTTTATTTTTGTCGCAAACAACACATAAGTCGGGCTGCACAACCGTGTAAATATCTCTGTTGACGAATGCAGACTTTTTCGTGTCGAACAATCTCACATCGAATGGTGCGCTGAACAAATAGCAAGACTTGTCCTTTAAATGCACGAAAAGGTTGCCCTGGAGTTTTGATGATATCAGCTGATGCGATGTATTTGGCGCTGGCGACATCTTAAAGATCCTGCCTTTAATCAATTCCACACGCTCCTTGAATTGCCAGAGCAAATAATCGGCATATGTGTAAGTGCCGTTCAGGTCAAGTTCGTCGAAATCGGTTACGATTGAAGGCATAGCATGTTCTTTTGAGTAAATCTACCCAAAATACTGCCGGAAGTCAATGAAGCGCCTGATTCGTCAGGTCTTCCGTTTCTTTTTCCGTGCGGAAGGAAACAACACGTTGTTCAATATCAGCCGATACCCCGGTGAGTTAGGGTAGAGGTTGAGGTCGGTAGGCATGCGCCTGCCGCCCCCGCCGCGGCCTTCGGGGTCGTGGCCGCCGTAGAAGGTCCATTGACCGCGACCGAGTTCGCCGTAAATGTAGCGGTCGGAGTTGCTGCTCGTGCCCATGACGAGTGTGCTGGGTTTGACCGTGTATTTGGAGAATGCAGTGGTTTGTCCGAAAAATTCGCGGATTAAATGCTCGTGGTTTTGAACAAGCATGGCCGGAATGACGTCCCATTTAGCCGAAAAATCGAATAGGGAGAAATAAGCATCATTTTCGCCCCAGCCGCGGTAACGGCCCGCCGCTGAATTAATGTCCGAGAAATTCATCCCGTCGTACTCGTCGAGTTGCAGTTTGAAGTTGTAGAATGCGAACGTTTTGTCAAAGTCGAGCTTAGACTGGGCGTCGGGGTCGACGCCGTCTCCGTCGAGGTTATCTACAATGTCGACGCCCTCGGCTGCCAGGGCAATATCGAAAGTTTCGGCACCGGAGCACATGGCAAACAGAAAGCCCCCGCCAGCACAGAACTCCTTAATGGCCTTAGCGACCGCCAGCTTCATTTTCGGCACTTTTGAAAAACCATAGCGACTCGCGATAGCCTCCTGGGCTTTAATATCCGCTTCACTGGTGCGGCGCAGGTTTTTGCCAAACTGTCCCGTAAAATCCTCGTGATGCAAATGCAGCCAGTCGTATTTGGGCAGGTCACCACGCAGGATTTCTTCATCATAAATGACTTCGAACGGAATTTCGGCATATTTGAGCACGAGCAATACGGCGTCAGTGTTTTCAAATTCGGCCGGGCTGATTTTAATAGGGGAGTACACTGCAATTTTGGCCGCTTTAAAGAGCTTCACCACATCCATGTTCACATTCGGATTACTGATCTCGTTCACGATCTGCGCACTGGTAGCCTCCGAAAGCACCTCATAGGAGACCGCCCGAAGCTTGCATTCATTTTCAATGGATTTGGAATACTGAAACTTAAAACTACCCCCACGGTAGTTGAGTAGCCAATCCACTTCAATATCCCCTTTAAGCAGAATATAGGCCAGACCATACGCCTTTAAATGGTTAGTCTGGGTATTGTCCATCGGGATCAGGATCTGGTTTGCGAGGCAGATATGCGACAGGGAAACCAACACGAGCGGTAGAATCTTTCTCAGCATGGTAAGAAACGTTTGAAGTCCGAAGCTGCATCGTCAGGGGAGGTGTATCAAATTTAACGAAATATCGAGATTTTAGGTAGCTGGTTATGAGGTTTTTGCGTTGCCGATGCCTATTTTTGGAATATACCTCTGCTCACCTGCTTCACTTATGACGGAAACACAAATTCTGAACTACGCACTCAACCAGTTCGCGGGGATCGATGCCGCTGCATTTGAGCTGTCGGCACCCTACTGGCAACGAAAAACCTATGGAAAAGGGGAGTTTTATAATGAATACAAAAATGTTTGCAAATACCTGGGCTTCATCCTCGACGGCGTGTTCCGGACCTACTACATCGATGACGAATCGGCGGAGGAAAAGAATGTCTTTTTCTTCTCCAAAAATCAGGTGGTAGTGGCCTACAAGAGTTTTGTGACCCAAACGCCATGCAGCTATTACACCGAGTCGATGACCGATTCGACGATTTTATACATCCATATCAACCACCTCACTGAATTGTACGGCAAATCACACCATTGGGAAAGGTTCGGACGGCTGGTGGCGGAAACCGCATTTAACCTGGCGATGAACCGCGCCGAGGAATTTATGTTCCGTACGCCAGAGCAGCGCTATCTCGAACTGATCCAGAACCATCCGGATATTTTTAACAACGTCCCATTGTATCATATTGCCTCGTATCTGGGCATTCAGGCCCCTTCGCTGAGCCGAATCAGAAAAAGAATGGTGGGTAAATGACGATCTTAACTTGGGTTAAGAATATAGTCGGCTAAGGTGCTGAATTTTGTCATGTCCAAAGCGGAACAAAAAACAAAATTCAACTTTTAACCGATAGAAATCATGAAAGCCAATAACACCAAAACCGTCGTATTTGTAACAGGTGCATTTGTAAGCCACAATGGCTGGGACCAATGGAGAACCTATTTTGAAAGCAAAGGCTACACCACTTATGCACCAGCCTGGCCGTACAAAGACGCACCGGCAGCCGAACTGAGAGACAGACAGCCCAACGATACCGCCCTGGCCGGCCTGACATTCAAAGAGCTCGTTGATCATTACGCTAACTTCATTAAAGCATTACCCGAAAAACCGATCATCATCGGTCACTCGCTGGGCGGATTGATTACCCAGATTCTGATCAACCGCGACCTGGGCGTCGCTGGCGCCGCCATTCACCCCGTGCCTCCACAAGGTGTGATACCCTATGAATTCTCTTTCCTGAAAGCAGGTTATAAGGTATTCGGATTGTTTACTTCGTTGAAAAAAACTTACCTGATGTCGCTCGCCGACTGGCAATACGCCTTCACCAATGGCATGACGCTCGAAGAGCAAATAAAAACCTGGGAAGAAAACGTGATTCCCGAGTCCAAAACTGTAGCTCGCGGCGGTATCACTTCCGCCGCCAGAGTAGACTTCAAAAAAGCGCACGCTCCGCTGCTGATCACCTCGGGCGAATTCGACAACATCATTCCGGCTTCTTTGAACTTTCGCAACTTCAAAGCCTACAAGCAAAACGGCTCTGTGACCGATTATAAAGAGTTCCCCGGCCGCAACCACTTCGTTTTAGGCCAGCCCACCTGGAAAGAGGATGCCGATTACATCCTCGACTGGATCAGTCAACATTAAAAACGGCTTTCCAAGCAGGGCGTAGCGGCCGCCGCTCCGGTAGGAAAGCGGTTTTAAAATGTACATCACGAAAAGCGGATAATATGCTTGAAAGGTGTAAAGCCAGTGAGAAAAACAGTAGGTGCTTCCATGGCCGGTAAGGCTCCTCGTAATGCAACGTTCTTGTGCAGCGCCAGTCCCGGACCGAAATGAATCGTATCACCTCCCAATTCGTAAGAGCCGGTTGCCTCTTTTAGTAACCACGAATCTTTGGTGTTTTCAATTTTGGAAACACCTTTGAGCGTTCCGCCCGGTCGGAAAATCAATTCCAATGCAGCCGGTACGCGCTCGGTACCATTGGTTACCACTTCTATTTCCATCCCGTCGGAAGTTTCCCGGATAATGATTTTCGTTTCCAGTATCTGTACTTCGCTTTGCTGTCTGAAATTCCGGGGCATTTTCTCCCAATCGCCGTCCGGAGCAATGGATTCTTTGGGATAAGGCTGAAAATAAGGCCCGTCGAGTTTCTGTGTAAGCACCCATTCATTACCATTTTCGCTGATTTTTTCGGATTGAAATTGGCCTTTGCCAAAAAAAGAAGACGCAAAGCGCACCCCCTGGAGCACTGCATTCCCTTTCATGAAAGTAAACCAAACCGGATTGTTGGCGATGAGTGTGCAATCCCGGCGGTCCCTGCGAATGCGTACGAGGCCGGAATTCGGGAAGGTTTTGACATAGTTGACCGGTACCGGTTTTTCTGCCGGAAGCTCAACCCAAAGCGAAGGGTCGGTAAGGAAGTAGTCCACAAACCCGGTGGTTTTCAGGCTGGCGGTCTGCTCTATTAGCCTGCACATGGCGGCATACTGCGCATTCCCATCCTTGATCGCGAAGTACCGGTACGGATAATAGTAATTTTCCAATGTGCCGACAATGGCCTTGTCCTGCCTGCCGGAAGCGTCGGTTACGATCTCTCCGTTGGGATGGACATAATACATCGTCATATCGAGATTTTTGCGCACGGCATCAAAAAGCTCCGGCTTTTTTAGGCCTTTTCCGATGGTAATGAGCAGCCGGTCGGTCAGGGATGAGTAAATGAATGTACTCTTCTCATTAAACTGGCCGTCGCGGTCGATGTCGATGTGTTCGGCCAGCCATTGCTCGGCCCGCGCCACATATTTGGGGTTAGGCCAGAGTTCGTTCAGTTTGGTCAATGCGGCGGATACCACCCAGCGGTGGTTGGGCGTGTGGATGCCTCCCACGCTCAGCGCGTCACCCCCGCGCAGGAGGAAGGTTTTCAGGTTGGCGAGCATCTTACCGGTCCCCTCTGTACCCGATTGCTCGATCAGTGTATAAGCCATTGCAAGCCGCTTCACCAGAAAGCCCGTGTCGGGAGTCGAATGGAAGTTGGTCGAGAGCAGATCGATGGTACCATCGCTATGCTGGGTTTTAATCAGGTACAATGCAGCGTGGTCCATAGCTGCGAGCAATTCTTTTGACCGATAGTATTTGGAAGTTGGAGCGAACAGGCCGCTGGCGCCATATTGAATCAATGCGGAGGTGCTATGCGGATTGAGCAGGTCGAAACCATCGCGCAGGCCACCAAAGTCGGGGCTTTGGGTGTCTTTCACCTGGTAGGTCAGTAAAGATCCGATGCTTTTATCGGCCTGCTTCACCAGCGTCTGGAGCCAGTCGGGCATCGCATCGCCCCGATTGTGGCCAATTGTTTGTAATATGGGTAACGCGCAGAACGCCAGCGTACTTGTTTTTACGAATTGTCTTCTGTCCATGAAAGTCGGGTTAGGTATTTCCGAAGGAAAGAAGCAAAATGCCTCGGGTTACTCGCGGTTTACGGCAATACAGGGAGGGTAGATAGCGTTCCGGTTGCGAAGTAAATAGCGCTGCAACTTCCTATTTTTGGTATATTTAATATTAAAATGATAAGAATATTGCAACGGTTACAAACGGGTGGTTGTCACTCTTTGATGACAAGGTATTTCTAGTATTTTTGTCGGATTTTTTGAGAAACGCGTTGGGATCAATCAATTGAATGCCGGTTACTGAATGAAAACAACTGTACTTCGTAATTTGAGTCTGGGTTATTTGCTGTTGCCAAACCTGATTTTTTCCATCAGCTGGTTCAGAATGCCCATTTCGGTGTGTCTGGTCGTAGGGCTTGTGGCGATGTACGTCCTAAGTTACCACCGTGAGAAGACGCTGAAAACCGATCTCGCGACCCGCCATATGGTCGAGATCGCATTCATTTCACTCGCAATCATCGCTTTTTCAGGAGTAGGGGGCTTTTGCTTTCAGGCGTTCGATTTCTGGGCGCATAATTCGAAGTACTACACGCTCTACAACCAATCCTGGCCGGTTACTTTCAAGGAAAACGGCCGCTATGCCTGCCATTACTTCGGCTTCTTCCTCGTCCCTGCGTTGATTTCGAAAGGGTTAGGGGAACCATCCGGTATTGCATTGTACTTGTGGGCGTCGATAGGGCTTTTCATCGGTATTTGCTGGATATTCATTTTTACCCAAAGAAGCTACCTGTCCCTGGTATTCTTTCTTTCGCTAGGCGGGGTGGGGCATGTTACCAAAGTGCTTTTTCTGCACGCGATCGGCCTTAATTACCACGTGCCGCCATTTTTTACGGAGATATGGCCGGTGTTGTACCAAACGCAATGGGCACCCAATCAGCTTATTCCGATCATCATTGTCTCCTGCATTCTCTTCCATGATTATGTGTATGACAAAAAGCCAGAAGAGAGCTTCCTGGCGGTTATTTCTATTTTCATATGGGGAATTTTTCCTTCGATCGTCTTCGTGATCATCTTCGGAATGCTGATCATCCTGCGTTATTACAGAGAGCCGCAATATTTTCTCAAACCCAGGCCGATGCTCGACCTTTTTCTCCCGGGCCTGCTATTTATCCCTACATTCTTTTTCTTCCTGCAGGGGAAAAACTCGGTCATATCCGGTTTTATCTGGCAGTTCAACCCGCGGAATGAGATCGCATTTCATTATTTTTTCGGCGTCGTGATCGACCTTGCAGTACTGTATGGAATTGTGCTGATATTGAAATTGCATAAAAGCCAGTATGCCAACATCATCCATGGCCTGTTCCTGCTTCTGATAGCGATATCACTCTTCCGGATGGGCAAATGGAACGACTGGTTCCTGCGCGGAAGCACGCCCGTGCTCACACTGCTGTCGCTTTTTATCCTTCACCGGTTTGCCGAATGGGTGAAAGAATACCCCGGCTGGTACAAGATGCGCATCGCTTACCCGATCATCGTTTTTCTCGTGCTGGGGTTGGTTGTACCACTATCACACATCAAGCGCGCATTGACCGAGAATGTAGTCACACAATCGCTGTTTCCCGACAAAGTGAAATTCACCCCCTATCCTTATAATCAATACGAGGATTTCTACCAATTGGGGAAGGCGATCTACTCACAGCAGGAGGCGAACCAGTTCCTCGGTCAGAAAGGGTCGTTCTATGAGATGTACCTGGCGAGGTAGAGGGCGAGTGGCCCGACCAATGACCGCCTGCCACCGACTGCGCCAGCAACATCAAGAACAATTGCTGACTACACCTGACTATGTCTGACAACTAATGACTATTTCCAGTCAGCCGTTACCACCCCACACTCCGCACATACCCGGGCGCAACGCGGTGACGCGATACCTGCTCGTATGCATAAGCGATGCGGATCAACTCAGGTTCCTGGTAAGCTTTTGCAAGAAACGAAATCCCGACGGGCAGGCCGCTGAGCATGCCCATCGGCAAGGTGATGGAGGGGAAGCCCGACAATGCGGCGGGGCCATAGGAACCGTACCCGGTCCAGAAGTCGCCGTTGACGAGGTCGGTGCACCAGGCGGCTCCGGTGGACGGGCCGCATAGTGCGTCCAGCTTGTGCTTATCCATTAGGTCTGCCAATGCGCCGGCCACACCGTTGATCTTTTCCAGCGCTTCTTTGTATTCTTTAGTATGCAAATCGCCCCTGGCTTGCGATAATTCGAAAAGTTCCTGGGCGAAATGCGGCATAGTTTTCATTTTATTGGCCTGATTGAATTCGATAAGGCCTTCGAGTGACTTGATTTTCGCGTTGGAGGTGGACAAATACCGGTTGATGCCGTCTTTAAATTCATATTGCAGCACGAGCGATTCCGCACCCGGCAGCTTCTGCAACTTCATATATTCCACTTCCACAATTTCGGCACCGGCCGCTTTGAGCTGTTCTAATGCTCTGCTAAGCAGCTCATCGATCCCCTCGTGCATTTTCAGCATCGATTTCTCCACACCAATACGCTTTCCCTTTAACCCGTTGGAATCCAGATACGCGCTGTAATCGGAGGGGAGCGGTTGCTGGGGTTTGTGCTGAGTGATATCCGCAGGGTCCTGGCCTGCCATAGCACCGAGCAATGCGGCTGCATCGGCGACAGTTCGTCCGAATGGGCCGGCTGTGTCCTGTGTTTGGGAGATGGGAATCACACCGCTTCTGCTCACCAGGCCAACTGTCGGTTTGATGCCCACTACGCCGTTCATCGACGCCGGGCAGGCGATCGAGCCATTCGTTTCGGTACCGACAGCCACCGCGCAAAGGTTGGCGGCTACCGCTACCGCCGAGCCAGAGCTCGATCCGCAGGGAGAACGGTCGAGTACATACGGATTTCGCGTTTGTCCTCCACGGCTGCTCCAACCGCTGGACGACCGCGTCGACCGGAAATTAGCCCATTCACTCAGATTGGTTTTGCCGAGGATCACCGCGCCGGCTTCCCGGAGCCGGGCGACAAGAAATGCGTCCTTCGAAGCTACGTTGTCTAGCAATGCCAGTGATCCGGCGGTAGTTTTCATGCGGTCGGCGGTGTCAATGTTGTCTTTCAGCAGAACCGGAATACCATGCAATGGCCCGCGGATCTTTCCTGATTTACGTTCCTTATCCAGAGCAGCCGCTATCTGAGGCGCGTCGGGGTTCACTTCGATGACTGATGCAAGTTTAGGGCCTGCTTTATCTACGCGGGCTATTTCAGCGAGGTAATGGCGTGTCAGGATCAATGAAGTCAATTTGCCGGACTGCATTCGTCTCTGCATCTCGGCGATGGTCATTTCATCATACTCGCCGGGGACGATCGTACGCGCCGGTCGGGAGAAAGCGGGCATTATGGTAAACAATCCGGCTGCGGAGCCAAGCCTCAGGAAGTTTCTTCTTTTCATGGAGTGCGTCGTCAGGTTCTGTTTACCCGCAATATAGAAACTTCTGTCTTTACTGGCGGGGAGGCTTGCTGCCGAGTTGTTTCCAGATCCATAGGATCAGCAGGAATGGCGACATGATCATTGTTGTAAGCACCGTAGCTACCCCGAGGATTCCGGCAAAAATAATCCTGAAAAAAGAAGCGAAAAAATTATTCATGAATGGGAGGAGGTGTGTCGATATGAAATGATTTTTACAATTGATTACGCGCCGTGGAAAATGTTTCTATGTTTTGTAGAACGGATGCTACTAATTACTTTTTTTATGTAGTTAAATATCTATAAATCACTAAATTAACTGCTAAAATAAATATATTTTATTACACTGGCACAGTTATTTTTTGTAACTTTATTAATGAAAATTATGGTTAAATTGCAATAGCATGAACTTCTTATCGAGCGTGGTTGGATATTCCGGGAAGTTATTTTTTGCAACTATTATGTTTTTCGCAATGATTATTTCGACTGTTGTTTCCCTGCCGTTTATAGGTGCAGGAATGATCAAAGATGCCATTAATGCACATCATCACCAGGCTGAGGAAAGCAATCTGATAGACGAGTATAGCGAATACTGATATATAATTACCGGAAGCAGAAGGGGTATGGACGGGATGTCCGTACCCCTTTTGTCGTTGAAGGTATGTCAGGATAATAGCAGGGTCACTGCCTGCGAATTGTGCGAAATGAAGTAGTTTTACTGCACGATTATTCCTTATTTATTCCAATGGCCTTATTTTCAAAGCTTTTCCTGTATCTGTTTTTTGCCTGCCTGATTATTTCCTTATCGCCTTTGCATGCGCAGGTGCAGCGCTACACTTTCGAAAAGGGATTAATGGGGTCGCCTTTCAAGCTCGTTTTCTATACATCCAGTGACTCGATAGCCCAAGTGGCGGCGGATCGCGCCTTCAAAAGGGTGGAGGAATTGAATGAAATTATGAGCGATTACCGCGATGGCAGCGAGATCAACAGGCTCTCTGCGACTTCGGGAAGCGGACAATGGGTGCCGGTAAGCAAGGATCTTTTTGACATTCTCGCTGTTTCGCAGGATATCAGCGCCAAGACCGCCGGCGTTTTCGACGCAACGCTCGGGCCTGTCGTGCAAATGTGGCGACATGCAACGCGTAAAGGCATATTCCCGCCCGAGGAGGAGATCCGCGATGCCCTGGCGCGTACCGGCTATACCAAATTGAAGATGGATAAGAAAACGCGAAGCATTATGCTGACGCAAAAGGGCATGCGGCTCGATATAGGCGGCCTGGGCAAAGGCTATGCGGCAGAAGAAGCCATTAAAGAACTCAAAAAATTGGGCATCACTTCGGCTATGATGGATGCGGGAGGGAAAATCGTACTCACCAACCCGCCTCCTGGTACCCAGGGGTGGAATATCAATGTCTCCAACGGCAGTGATTCATTGAAAGCCATGCAGCTGTCGAATGTCGCGCTCGCAACTTCCGGCCCTACTTACCGCTTTATGGAATATAAAGGCGTGCGGTATTCGCATATTGTAGACCCGAAAACGGGGATAGGCCTGCTTTTCCATGTGCGTACGACAGTCATTTCGCCCGACGGAACTGTGGCGGATGCGCTGGCGACGGCATTCAGTGTGGCAGGCATCGAAAAGAGCAAAAAGTACCTTAAACGTTTCAAGGGCAGCAAGGTGTGGCTCGTTGAGAAACAAGGCAACCGCGTTGCCGAATGGAACATGCTTGATTAGGGGGCGGCCTGGGCGGCCCCTGGTTTGTTTTTTGCAGTTAGGCAGGAAACGAACTGACTCTCTATGGAAACCCTTACCCAACTTTTCGGCGAGGGCGAAAACCAGACCGCTCTCCAGATGTCGGCCCGGGCGGTGGTAATATTTATCATCACGCTCATTCTCCTTCGCATTGCCGGAAGGCGCTCTTTCGGTATGAAATCCCCCTTTGATAATATCATTGTGATCCTGCTCGGTGCAATCCTGAGCCGGGCGGTAGTAGGCGCTTCGGAGTTTGTGCCTACCATTGCTTCTGCGACCGTTATTGCCGTATTGCATCGCCTCGGAGCGTGGCTGGGTGCCTTGAACCTCCGTTTTGGCGCGCTGATCAAGGGGCAGAAGATCGTGCTTTTTGAGAAAGGGAAGCTGAGACATGACAATATGCGCCGTGCACTGATCAGTGAATCAGATCTTTATGCGAGTTTGCGCAACGATATGCATGTGGAAAGCTTTGAAAAGATCGAAAGCGCATACATGGAGAATAATGGTCAGATCAGTTTTGTGAGAAAGGTAGAAGAATAGGATAAAAATAATAAATACTAGTTTCAAACTAATATTTTAAATGTTTGTTTAAAGTTTATATTTAAAACGTTTGACATTGTGATTTCAATTGCACAACTTTGATCCGTTGATTCAATAAGCGGCTGCAATCATAACAACAACCTAATACATCAGCATCGTGAAGTGCGTTACAGAAAAAAGTGAGGACAAGATAAGAGAGGCGGCAAAACGTGTTTTTCTGAAGAAAGGTTTTGATGGTACTACATCGCGGGACATCGCGAAGGAGGCCGATATGAATATTGCGTTGACCAACTACTATTTCAGAAGCAAGGAGAAGCTGTTTCTGGAAATATTCAAAGATGTGCTGGAAGACTATTTTCAGAACATGCTCACGATCCTGAACAAGGACATTGATATAAAAGCTAAAATCTCGGAGATCATCGACAACGATTTTGCGATGATGAAAAAGGAGCCCGACCTGGTGATTTTCATCATGAACGAAATCCACAAATCACCGCAGAGGCTCTTTCCGGACATGTCGATTTTCAGGCAAGTGCGGGAAACTTATTTCAAAAAGCAGTTGGAGGAAGGGGCGGCCAACGGGACATTGCGCCCTATGCAGCTCGAAAATATTCTTCCGCTGATCAAGTGCGGTGTAGAGTTCATTTTCATGGGCAAGGAAATCCATAAGGAGCTTTTTGTGATGACCGATGAGGAGTTCGAACAATACGCAGAAGAACAAAAGGAGCACATTAAGGCAATGGTGTGCAACTATCTCGTGATTGGGTAGCCATTTTTTTTGCCACTTCATTAAACAAACATTTAAAATAAACATTTGTACTAGTCATGAAACACCTGTTCCATGTCACGGGAATGCTATGCCTGATGCTTTTCCAGCGAACGCAGGCGCAAGAGTACGATCTTAACCAATTGCTGGATCTGGCCATGAAAAACGATTTCAGCGTGCAGGCTGCGCGCCTCGATGAGGCAAAGACAAATGCGAAGATCGCCGAGGTGCGATCGGCATTGCTGCCGAGTCTGAATGTGTCGGGGGATTACAAGCGGTATTTCAAAATCCCTGGGCAAGTGGTACCGGCGAGCGCGTTCGGAGGGCCGGAGGGAGAGTTCAGTACGTTGGCTTTCGGATTGCCGTATAACCTCTCGACTACGGCACAAGTGACTCAGGCACTGTATAATCCATCGGTGAAATATGCATTGAAAGCGGCTAATCTGAACCGCGAGCTGACATCGCTCGGTACGACAAAAACAAAGGAAGATGTGGCCTACAATGTGACGGACGCCTATTACAACCTGGTTACGGTTGTTCAGCAGATGGCTTTTCTCGACAGCAACCTCATTTCGCTCGACCGGCTTTACAAGGTCTCGGATTTGTTATACCAGAATAAACTTGGGCAACGGGTGGACGTGGACAGGATCCTGATCAACAAAACTTCGACAGAAACGCAGCAGGCGACGTTGAAAGATAATTATAATCAGCTGGTTAACCTTTTGAAATACTACACCGGAATCCCGCAGAACGATTCAATACGTATACTTGTGAGCGTTCGTGATGTCGCATTGCCGGCTTATGCCGATTGGGACAAAACAAGGCGCACGGATGTCGCTTTATTGCAAAAGCAAAAGGATATTAATGAATTGCAGGACAAGAATATACGTTCCGGCCTGATCCCCACTGTGAATGCTTATGGTGTAGCCAATATGGCATTCTATGCGCAAGGCGGAGAAAACTCAACTTTCCAGGACGTGCCTGGTTACTGGGCGGGTTTACAGCTCAACTGGAATGTGTTCGACGGGATGGCTCGGAAGGCCAAACGTAGCCAAAACCAGATAGACCGCGAGAAGCTGGACGTGCAACTGAAACAGGTACGTGAAGCCATTCAAATGGAAGAGAACAACGCCCGGAACAAGTTTGGCGTCGAGCAGAAGAATATCAATGCCAAAAAGGAGCAGGTAGGGCTGGCGGAGAAGGTGTACAAACAGATCCAGTTGCAATTTAAGGAAGGTACGGTATCGCTCACAGACGTGATTCAGGCCGAAAACAGCCTCCTCGACGCCCAGAGTAATTACCTGACTTCGTTGGTGCAGCTTCTGAAAGCCGAATTGGAATGGAAAAAAGCAACCGGGCAACTGGTTCAGAAATAACATTATACTTCATCAATCTTGCCGTATTCATCAACAGACTAGCACTTCATCAACAGCTAAAAATTCTTCATCGACAAACTGGAACTAAGTAGGTCAGGAAGTCAGGTGTGGTCATTTATAGTCAGGTATAGTCAATTGTAGTTTTCTTTCTAATGTGACAATACTGACATACTTGACAACACCTGACAATACGTGACAACACTTGACCACATCTGACAACACTTTTCAACACCATAACCATTATGAAACGTCTATTCATCTTCCTGGGAATTATTGCCGTGCTGGGGCTTACGGCGGCGAAGTTGCTGAGCAACAAGGAAAAAACGGAGCAGAAAGTATATGTCCCCGATCCTGATCCGAAGGTGGGGGTGAAGGTGGCAGTTGCGGAACTGCGCGATTTGTCGCAGGAATCGGGGTTCCTGGGGTCGTTTAACCCGAACCGGAAGGCGGAAATCCGTCCGCAGACCAGCGGAGAAATTGTAAAACTGAATGTAGAGGTAGGTCAGCATGTGGCAGCCGGGCAGTTGATCGCGAAGATCGACGACGAGCAGCTGCATTACCAGGTGGAGGCATTGCAGGTGACACTGGAAGGTTATCAGAACGATTTGAAACGCTATGAAGCATTGGTAAAGGGGGACGCGACGCCGGCGGTAAATGTCGAGCGCACGCAGCTGAGCATCCGCAGCACGCAGGCGCAGATTAAGCAATTGAACAAGCAGATTAAAAATACCAGCATTATTGCACCATTTGGCGGGATTATTACCGCTAAAATGGTTGAAAAAGGCTCAGTTGTAAGCCAGGGAACACCGATTGCGGAGATTACCGATATTTCTTCACTGAAACTGGTGGTGAATATCCCCGAAAAATCGGTAAATGAGTTCAGAACCGGTAAAGATATTCCTGTACGTACGGATGTATACCCGCACGTAAACTTCAATGGGCGCGTAACGATGGTAGCAGCCCAGGGGGACGAGGCGCATAATTATCCGGTCGAAATTACCGTGCAGAATTCAGCCACTAACCCATTGAAAGCCGGCATGTACGGGTCCATTGCGAGCAGTTCGAAAGTGAAAGGCGAAGCGTTGGCGGTGCCGAGGCAGGCTATTATGGGCTCGGCAAAGCAGCCACAATTGTATGTGGTGGAAAATGGAAAGGCCACATTACGCGACGTGAGCGTAGGCGCGACGACAAACGAATATTATGAGATCACCAAAGGTCTGAAAGCCGGTGACCGCGTCGTGACCAGCGGGCAGATCAACCTGCAAAACGGAACATCGGTGATAGCACAATAACAACACTTCATCAACAAGCCCATGAAATTCATTGAAACCATATTGAAGCGCCCTTCGATGATCATCGTGTTGTTTGCGATCCTGTTCATCGGCGGGCTGGCTTCCTATACCCAGCTCAGCTATGTGCTGCTGCCCGAATTTTCTGTTCCTACTATTACCATTACTACATTATATCCAGGCGCGGCGCCGACGGAGGTAGAGGCCGAGGTCAGCAAGAAGATTGAGGATGCGGTGTCCGGCCTGGATAATATTGAAGACGTGACTTCCAAATCCATGGAAAGCGCGTCGCTGGTAATCGTGCAGTTTAAGGCCGGTACCGACATCGACAAGGCATTAGAAGATGCCCAGCGCGATGTGAACAACATGCTCAGCGATCTGCCCGACGACGCGGAAACGCCCTCATTGTCCAAAATCTCGCCGAGCGACCAGCCCATTATGCAGCTTCTGGCGACTTCCAGCCTGCCTAATGAAGTCTTTTATCAACAGGTAGAGGACAAATACCTGCCCATGTTACAGCAGATCGAAGGCGTGGCCGAGATCACTATGACCGGTGGGGACCAGCGTGAAATCCGCATTAATGTGAATAATGATAAGCTGCGCTTTTACGGGCTGTCTCTTTTGCAGGTGACGCAGGCCATTAACCAGGCTAATCTCGACTTCCCGACCGGGAAAGTGAAAAGCACGTCGGAGAATATGACGCTCCGACTGGCCGGCAAGTTTGCTTCGCTGGACGACATTCGTAACCTCGTCATTACCTCACCGGTGAGCAATAGTCCCATTCGCGTGGGCGATGTGGCTGATATTACCGACGGCCTTACTGATGCGGAGAGCATCAGCCGGTATAATGGCGTGAATGGTATTGGTTTGTTTATCAAAAAGCAATCCGATGCGAATGCGGTCGAGATCAGCAAGTCGGTGCAGGCGAAGCTGGCTTCCATTGAGAAGGCTAATGCAAAGGATCACATCAAATTCGCGATCGCGTACGACAGTTCGGTATTTACACTGGAATCTGTGGAAGCGGTAACGCACGATTTGGTGATTGCGGTGATCCTCGTTGCGGTGGTTATGCTGCTCTTTCTGCACAGTTTCCGGAATGCATTCATTGTCATGGTTTCGGTACCGGCGTCACTTATTGCTGCATTCCTTTTTATGTATGTGATGGGCTATTCGCTCAACCTGATGACGCTTCTTGCCCTCTCGCTCGTGATTGGTATCCTGGTCGACGACTCCATTGTGATCCTGGAAAACATCCAGCGGCATTTGGAAATGGGTAAAAACCGCTGGGACGCAACCGTGGAAGGGGTGACGGAAATCGGTTTTGCGGCATTGGCCATTACGCTCGTGATCGTGGTTGTGTTCGTGCCGATTACGATGGTGAATTCGGTGATTGCGGACCTTTTGAGGCAGTTTTCGTTGACGGTAGCATTTGCCACGATGGTCAGTTTGCTGGTGAGTTTTACATTAACTCCGTGGATGACGTCCAAAATGGCGAAAGTCGAACGTCTTAACCCTAAAAACCCAGCGCAGGCATTCCTGATCTGGTTTGAAAAAGGTTTGACAGCATTGACAAAATGGTATCACGGCTCCCTGGAATGGGTGCTGAGCCACAAACTGGCTTTTTCGGGGATATTGGTGGCGATCGTGGTCATGACAGGCTGGGTGATGAGCCTGGGCATTATCGGCTCGGAGTTCGTGGCCGAAGGAGACCAGGGTAAGTTCCTGCTTACAATGAAGCTCGACAAAAGCGCTTCTTTGCAACAGAATAACCTCACCGCACGAAGCATTGAAGATTACCTGCGCAAGAAGCCGGAAGTGAAAACGATTTTCGCGAACGTAGGTGGTGCAAGCACGGGCCTGAACAGCTCGGGGCGAGGCGAAACCAACCGCACGGAGTTAACCGTAGAACTGGTTCCCGTGGCCGAGCGCAGGAATGCACAGCCGACGGAGGACTATATGCTGGCCGTGCGGAAGGAATTGGAGCAAAAATTCGCAGGAGTGGAATTCAATTCGGCTGCCATCGGAATGGTGAACTCGGGTACCGCGCCTATTGAAGTGTTCCTCAGCGGCGACGACCTCGATAAAATTCTGGCCGCAGCTAATGACCTGGCGAACCGCCTCCGGAAAACACCGGGTGCGAACGACGTGAACGTCTCCGTAGAAGCGGGTAACCCAGAGGTGCGCGTGGATATCGACCGTGAAAAAATGGCGAAACTGGGATTGGACATTCAAACCGTCGGTGCTACCATGCAAAATGCATTTGCCGGGAATGACGATTCCAAGTTCCGCGATGGGGGCGAGGACTACGACATTCGCATTATGCTGGACGCATTTGACCGTAAAAATCCGGAAGATGTGAAGGCGATTACATTTTACAGTCCGGTGGCTAAGCAATCCGTACAGCTTGCACAGTTTGCGGATGTAACCCTGAGTACCGGCCCGAGTATTGTAGAGCGCAAAAACCGTCGCTCATCCGTTACAGTCACCGCCAATACATTAGGGATTGGATCGGGAACTTTGGTGAGTAATATTCAGGCCGGTTTAAAGGAAAATCCGCTTCCGGACGACATTATACTTACCTGGGGCGGCGATGCGAAGAACCAGAGCGAAGGGTTCGGCTCATTGGGGCTGGCCATGCTGGCGGGGTTAATGCTGGTGTATTTCATCATGGTGTTGCTCTACGACAGCTTTGTGTACCCGTTCGTGGTGCTGTTTTCGATCCCGGTTGCGGTGATCGGTGCATTGCTGGCGCTTGCGTTGTCGTCTTCGAACATCGGGATTTTCGCCATGCTCGGAATGCTGATGCTGATCGGCCTCGTGGTGAAGAATGCGATCCTGATCGTCGACTTCGCCAATCAGCAAAAGGCAGAAGGCATACCGTTCCGGAAAGCCATTTTGATTGCCGGGGAAGAACGTCTCCGTCCGATCCTGATGACGACCATCGCGATGGTGATCGGGATGGTGCCGATAGCCACGGCGACGGGCGCCGGGGCCGAATGGAAGAACTCGCTGGCCTGGGTATTGATCGGTGGTCTGACGAGTTCGATGCTGCTCACCATCTATCTCGTGCCGATGGCGTATTACCTGGTGGACAGGCTCGGGGAAAAGTGGAATACGTGGCGTGCGAAGTCGGGCAGGGTGCAGGAAAGCGTTGTGGTGGAAGAAATTTAAGGAAACTGAGTCTGGTAACATGAAAAAATTAATGTTTTGTCCGGTAACTTTAAATCCTTCCTGCAAACGCAAAGTCGGTCAGAGCTTGGTGGTTACAGGTCCGGGCACGGAAACGGGACAAAACATTTTTTTTCTTTTTACCCGAAAAATACAAAATGAACGGGTATTTTAATGAACTAGTCGGCCCGGTATGGGGTTTACCTCTTAACCTGAATTATTGCCGAATCAAAATACGAGTTTCTCAACGGTAGAAATTAGTTATTCAAAGGCAATAGATGACGGGTCAACAAGCGAAAAAATCAATAACCAGACTCACGATCTAACTGTACGTAACATGGGAAATAAAAGCTACAATACCAACTGACTTGCCTGATGTCTCTATCAGGCCGCAGCCTGATGCCGGTAGGCACCCCACTAAAACAAGCTGTTGATTCTGACACAATTTATCTATGGGTAAAATCTTAAATAATCGCATCGCCGAATTCAAAGACCCGGCGATTGCAAGAGCCAAAGGTGTATATCCTTTTTTCAGACCGATTGAGTCCGGACAGGACACAGAGGTTATTATTAACGGGAAGCCGGTCCTGATGTTCGGGTCCAACTCCTATCTGGGTCTGACCTCCCATCCCTACATCATCGAAGCCTCGCAGAAAGCGGCTCAGAAGTACGGGACAGGTTGCGCGGGTTCGCGCTTTCTCAACGGTACCCTCGATATCCACGAGGAACTGGAACGCCGCCTGGCCAAATATGTAGGAAAAGAAGGTGCCGTGTTGTTCAGCACCGGTTACCAGGCCAATTTGGGTGCATTGTCATGCCTCACCGGCCGTAACGATTACCTGATCCTCGACGAAAGCGACCACGCGTCCATTATCGACGGAAGCCGCCTGTCGTTCTCGAAAGTGATCAAATATAAGCACAACGACATGGAGGACCTGCGTAAAAAGCTGGCTCTCCTGCCCGAAGAAGCTGTAAAACTGATTGCGACGGACGGTATTTTCAGTATGGAGGGGGATATTGTCAAACTCCCTGAACTGAATGCGATCGCACAGGAATTCGATGCCACCGTGCTCGTCGACGACGCGCATAGCCTTGGGGTAATCGGTGAAAAAGGAGCAGGAACCGCTTCTTACTTCGGCCTGACCGAAACAACAGACCTCATTATGGGAACATTCAGCAAATCGCTGGCTTCCCTGGGGGGGTTCATCGCCGGTGATGCCGCTACGATCGATTATCTGAAACACCGCGCACGCTCGCTGATGTTCAGCGCGAGCATGACGCCCGCGTCCGTGGGAAGCACGTTGGCTGCTCTGGATATAATCGAAACCGAGCCGCACCACATGGAGCGCCTTTGGGCCAATACAAGATACGCGAAAGAGTTGCTGCTCGTAAATGGTTTCGACCTGGGCGCAACCGAAAGCCCGATCTTGCCGCTGTACATCCGCGACAACGAGAAGACTTTCATCATGACACGCAGATTGCAGGACGAGGGGATTTTCGTGAACCCGGTGGTTTCGCCAGGGGTACGCCCGGAACAATCGCTGATCCGTTTCTCGCTGATGGCTACGCATACATTCGGCCAGATCGAGGAGGCAGTGGATAAAATGTCCCGCATTTACCGTGAGGTTTGCCCTGACGCAATTATTGAAAGACAAAGACTATGACCCGCATAGCCCCCGTAAACACTCCGAAGGAATTAGGCAAGTTCATTGATTTTCCGCATGATCTGTATCAGCACGATCCGAATTATGTACCGGAACTGTTCATTGCACAAAGGGACATGCTCACACCGGGAAAGCACCCGTTCCATGAGCATTCGGAGGTGAAACTATTTCTCTCCTACGACGGAGACAAAGTGAACGGAAGGATAGCGGCGATTTACAATAACAATCACAATGCATTTACGAATCGGAAGGACGGTTTTTTCGGTTTTTTCGATACGATAAATGATCAGAAGGTGGTGGACGGCCTCTTGAAGGAGGCCACCGCCTGGGTAAAGCAGAAAGGGGCTGACACGCTCGTAGGGCCGGTTAATTTGTCAACCAATGAAACCTGCGGTCTGCTGATCGAAGGTTATGACCGGCCGCCAATGGCGATGATGCCTTACAATGCGCCTTATTATCTGCCATTGCTGGAAAAGGCCGGTTTGACAAAGAAAACCGATCTGCTGGCTTACGAAATCAACGTGGCGGATTCTAACGACAAGTCGGTGCGGATGATCGACGCGTTGGAGGAAAGGCTCAAAAGAAGCGGTATCACGATCCGGCAGGTGAATCTGAAAGATTTCAAAAACGAAGTCGTAAAGATCCGGGAAGTGTACAACAAGGCCTGGGACAAGAACCTGGGTTTTGTACCGACCACCGAGGCAGAGTTTGACTACCTGGCCAAGGACCTGAAAATGATCCTTGATCCGAAGTTTTGCCTGGTGGCTGAAAAAGGGGATGAACTGGTAGGATTTATACTCGGTATTCCGGATATCAACCAGATTCTGATCAAAATCAAGCGTGGACGTTTGTTGCCGACCGGGATTTTCAAATTACTGTTTGGCAAGAAAAACATCACGCGCATCCGCGTACTCACGCTCGGGGTGATTGATGGCTACCGCAAAATGGGTATCGAAGCCTGTTTGTACGGCCGCATTATCAAGAACACCTACGGTACCAAAGTGACGGGCGGCGAATGCTCATGGATGCTGGAAGAGAATTACCTCATGAACCACGCCATCGAGCAGATCAACGGGAAGCTGTACAAACGGTACAGATTGTTTGAGAAACCGATATGAAAGAAAAGCTATTCATAACAGGGGCCAGCGGATTTATAGGTTACCACCTGGTAGCGGCGGCACTCGAAGCAGGCATGGAAGTACATGCGGCAGTAAGGCCAAGCAGCGACCTGAGTTTCCTCAAAAAGCTGAATGCGGATCCGAAGGACCTTGTATATGTGAATGCTGATTTCAGTTCCAAAGATAAATTGACGAAGCTGCTGGAAGATGGAGGGTATTCCTACATCATCCACGCAGCGGGAGTGACCAAAGCCAAAACCGCTGCCGCCTACAACCTGGTCAATGCGCAATATTCGCTGAATCTGGCGCAGGCTGCCGTGTCTGCGGAAATTCCGTTGAAGCGGTTCGTGTTTTTGAGCAGCCTCGCGGCATTAGGCCCCGCGGCGTACAATGCGGCCCAGCCGATCACAGAAGAAACCTTGCCTGTTCCGGTGACGGATTACGGAAGAAGCAAGCTTTTGGCTGAGCAATACCTGAAAGAAGTGAATGGCCTGCCGCTGAGCATTATCCGCCCGACAGCAGTGTATGGCCCCGGCGAAAAGGACTTGTTCGTCCTTTTTAAAACACTCAGCAAAGGCCTGGATGCCTACATCGGCAGAGGGCCGCAAAGGTTGAGTTTCGTATATGTAACAGACCTCGTGACGGCTACCATGGCCGCATTGAGGGAAACGGAAAAGGAAATTACGGTTTACAATATCTCGGACGGACAGGCATACGACCGTTACGCATTGGCAGATCAGTTCAGGGCTATCAGCGGGAAGCAGATTTTCCGCGCGCACCTGCCGCTGCTGCTCGTCGAAATGATCGCCCGGTTCCTGGATTTTGTTTATGCAAATTCATCAACAACACCGGTTTTAAACCAAGAAAAACTAAAAGAACTCACAGCCCCTAACTGGATCTGTAGCATAGATGCGGCCCGACGTCGCCTGCATTACCAACCGCAATACAATCTGCACCGAGGCCTCGCAGAGACATTGACCTGGTATAAGGAGAATAAGTGGCTCTAACTATCGTACCCGCTTGATCATCAGCTGCGGCCGGCAAATCTGCCGGTGTGCATGCAGCGTACATGATTCTGAAACAAGCAGAGGGCAGCCAAAACACGTGACGAACGTTCCAACATGAAAGCAATCAGCAAGTCGATATGGATACAAGTACTCGTGGCGATCAACATTTTGCTGATCGGCGCGGGAGTAGCCATAGCGCAGAATACCACCACGATAAAAGGTACCGTTACCGACGCAAAGACAGGCGAGACCCTGCCATACGTGTCGATCCTGATCCCGGGAACAACCATGGGGACCGCCTCCGACGCTGATGGCCGTTACGCGATGACATTGCGTGAAGACCATTCGACGATCAAATTCACTTATGTAGGTTATATGGCCGTTGAAAAGCCGATCAAACCGGGTGTGAGCCAGGTGATCGATGTGAAAATGGCTGTGGACGCCTCGATGCTGAAAGAGGTGACCGTTAAAACCAAAGCCCGTTACCGGAACAAGGACAATCCGGCGGTGCAGCTCATCCGCGAGGTAATCGCGCACAAGGATGAGAACAAACCGACGAGCAACAATTTTCTGGAATACGAACAGTATGAAAAGATTTCGCTTGCATTGAGCAACTTGTCCGACGATTTCAAGGACAAACGCATCTTCCGGAATTATCAGTTTTTGTTCAAAAGCCAGGATTCCACGGCTATGGGAGGCAAGAATATGCTTCCGGCCTACATTCAGGAAAAGCTCTCGAAAATTTACTTCCGCAAAAGCCCCTACAACAAGAAACAATACGTGCTGGCGAACCGCAGGGCCGAATTCGACGCGAAGTTTGTGGATAACGACGGTTTGAGCGCCTATTTCAATCGTTTGTATGAAGATATCAACATTTACGACAACGATATCTCTATCGCCACCAACCTGCTGCTGAGCCCGATCGCGAACTCCGCACCGACATTCTATAAATTCTTTATCCGCGACACCATTAAAACCGCCGATCCGCAGCTGATCGAGCTGGGCTTTGTGCCGCGGAACAAGACGGATATGCTTTTCGAAGGGAAGCTGTACATTACCCTCGATGGCAAATATGGTGTGCAGAATGCCTATTTGACCGTTAACAAGGATATTAACCTCAACTTCATGCGCGACCTCGAAGCGCGCCTGGAATTCGAGAAAGGAACCGACGGCCGATACTTTATGAACAAATCGACGCTCGCCATGGAGTTTGCATTAGGTGAGAAGAACGGTGGATTGTATGGCCAACGCACGGTCAATTTCAAGGACTACACAATTAACCAGGCTCGTCCTGACAGCATTTACCGCGGGCCGGGCGAGGAAATCGTGTACGATCCAGAGGTCAAAACCACCGAGTCGTTCTGGGCCAGCAAACGGCATATTCCGCTGGAACGTACGGAGCTGGATATTTACAAAAATATCGATACCCTGCAAACCATCCCTTCATTCAAACGGACTATGGACATTGCGACGCTGTTCCTCTCGGGTTACAAGTCGTTTGGTGCAGTAGAAGTGGGCCCGGTGAATACCTTTTACAGCTTCAACCCCGTGGAAGGTTTTCGCCTCCGCTTCGGTGGCCGTACGACGACGGACATGAGCAAGCGGGTGTATTTCGAGACTTACGCGGCTTATGGTTTTAAGGACCGTAAATGGAAGTACTTTTTGAGCGGTACCTATTCATTCAATAACAAATCGGTATACCACTTCCCGCTGCATTACCTCCGGGCGAGTTTCCAGCGCGATACCAAGATCCCGGGGCAGGAGTTGCAGTTTGTGCAGGAGGATAACTTTCTGTTGTCGTTCAAACGCGGGGATAATAACCGGTGGTTGTACAACGATATTTACAAACTGGAATACGTACGCGAGTTCGAGAGCCGCTTTTCCTATAAAATTGGTTTTACCCAATGGAAGCAGACTCCCGCGGGCGTGCTGCGCTACGAGCACCTGAACGAGGGCGGGGAACTTGAAAACGCCATGTCGCTGAACAACACGGAAGCGAATGTGGAATTCCGTTACGCGCCGCACGAGCAATATTATCAAGGCAAGTTGTACCGCACGCCGATCATCAACAAATACCCGATCTTCACATTGCGCTACAATGCGGGTTTGAAAGGGGTTTTTGAAGGAGAAAACAACTATCACAATGTGGCATTGAACATTCAGAAGCGGTTCTATCTTTCACAGTTCGGTTTCGCGGATATTACGGCGGAAGGCGGTTATATTTTTGGTAAACAAATCCAGTTCCCGCTGCTGACGATCCACCGCGCCAACCAGACTTACGCTTATCAGCTGAATTCATACAACCTGATGAACTTCCTGGAATTCGCGAGCGACCATTATGCGAGCCTCGACGTACAATATTACCTGAACGGCTTCTTATTCAACAAAATACCATTGCTGAAAAGGTTGAAACTGCGCGAGGTAGTGAGTTTCAAAGGTTTGGTGGGCGGCTTGCGGGACGAGAACAACCCGGCATTAAATCCGTCGCTGTTCCGCTTTGCGACTGATGATCAGGGCCGGCCTATCACTTATACATTGGCACGCGAGCCTTATATCGAGGGTAGTGTGGGTATTGCCAACATTTTCAAGCTGCTGCGCGTAGACCTGGTAAAACGGTTCACTTACCTCGACAATCCGAATGTGTCGGAATGGGGTATCCGGGCGCGGTTCAGGCTTGATTTTTAGGGCATTGATTTTAAAAGGGATATTAACATGAATTACGCAATCATAGCGGCAGGAGAAGGATCACGGTTAGCGAAGGAAGGTTTTACGCTTCCGAAACCAATGGTGAGCCTGCACGGCGAAATGCTGATCGACCGATTAATCGGGATTTTTATGCGGAATAATGCAGAGAAAATTCTCGTGATCATCAACGAGGAGTCGCCGCTGCTCGAAATGCATTTGATGGGGCTGAGCGATAATCTGCCTATTCAAATTGTCAAGAAGACCACACCGAGTTCGCTGCATAGTGTGTACGAGTTGTTCAAAAGCGAGCCGGAGCTGAGCGAAGTTTGCTTGACTACCACTGACACCGTTTTTCGCGAAGAAGAGTTCAGTGCATTCATTACCGAGTTTGCCGACAGTAAGGATTTGGAAGGCCAAATGGCGGTAACGGCATTCATTGACGACGAAAGTCCTCTCTACGTGGCAGTTGACGACGACGACCGCATTACCGCATTTACCGATGATAATAGTACCGATACCTCGTTTGTCTCAGGCGGGATTTATTGTCTCAGAAGGAAAGCGATCGAAACCGTGAATGCGGCTGTGGAAAATGGGGTGAGCCGAATGCGGAATTACCAGCGGCAGCTTGTGTCGGATGGCTTGTATTTGAAGGCATACCCATTCACCAAAATCGTGGACGTGGACCATGTGAGCGACATTCAGACGGCCGAGCTGTTTTTGAGCGGTGAGGTGGTCTATTAATCTAAAATATTGACACACACTTTATTGACACCAATTTATTACTAACAGACCGGGGCGTTTTGCCGGTCGACACCATTAGATGAACGAATTAGAAATTCTGGGCGTGCACCGTAACAAGAAGTTTTCGCCCAACCATATCGGGAACGACGATGCGATTTTCTCCCAAACGGCCAAGGAGTTGGAAAAATTGGGATGCCGCATTACCATCTGTTGTGAAGATGAGTTCCTGGCGATGGAAACAGTGAATTACAGTAAGATTTTCACCATGGCACGCCAAAAGCAGGTCGTGGCCAAGTTACAGGAGCTGGAAAGAAACGGTACGCAGGTTTTGAACTCCGCATTTGGCATTGAAAACTGCTTCCGTACCAACCTGACCAATGCATTGAACAACGCCAATATCCCGGTTGCGGATAGCTACATCGTACCGACCGACTACCAGGGAGACGAGGTTTTTGATCAGATCAAAGGAAAAGGTTACTGGATCAAAAGGGGCGATTTCCACGCCATCCATAAGGAAGATGTGTCGTTTGCCGCATCGCGCGAGGAAGCCAAGGAAATTTTGCGGGAATACGCATTGCGCGAAATTCCCGACGCGGTGATTTCCCAGCATTTGGTGGGCGATCTGGTGAAGTTTTACGGGGTCAGGGGCACGGATTTCTTTTTCTGGTTCTACCCGTACGACGCCAACCACCACAAATACGCGGAATATCAGCAGATCAACGGTAATTCGGTGTATTACCCGTTCAGTGCCGAAGGGTTGCAGAACACGGCCAATGAAGCGGCAGGGGTAGTGGGGATTGATATTTACGGGGGCGATGCCATTATAGGAAAGGACGGCGACTACCGTATCATCGATCTGAACGACTGGCCGAGTTTCGCACCCTGCCGTGACCAGGCTGCCGGGCACATTGCCGGCCGGCTTTACCAAAGATTTTTGAATAACAATTAATGGAGACAACGACTACACCCCGCCCAATTGCAGAAGAACCCGAAAAAACCTCGGCATTCGAAAACTCGTTGAAATCGAATGATACCGAGGAAAAGATCGATATCTGGTTTTACCGGCCTATCGGCTATCAAATCGCATTGTTTTGCGCGAAGGTAGGCCTGCGACCCAACCCGGTGACGATCATCAGCATTTTCTTCGGTGTGGCTGCGGGGATATTGTTCTATCCGCAGCAATTGTGGATCAACGTGATCGGGATGCTGTCGCTCATGTTCGCCAACTCGCTCGACAGTGCCGACGGTCAGCTCGCGCGCATGACGAACGACAAGAGCCGCTTCGGCCGCATTCTCGATGGCGTGGCCGGTGATTTCTGGTTTATCGCCATTCACATCGCGATCTGTTTGCGGAGCATGGAAGAGGGCTGGAGCGCGTGGATTTGGGTACCTGGCGTGGTGGCCGGCGTGTCGCATATGATCCAGTCGGCCATGGCGGATTACTACCGTAACGTGCATTTGTTTTTCATCAAAGGCACCAACGGCAGCGAGCTCGACAACAGCCGCGATTTGCAGAAGGAATATGATGAAATGAGCTGGACGCGGCAATTCGGTATGAAAATCGTGGCGAGGCTGTATTTGAATTATACTAAAGAACAGGAATTCTTTTCGCCGAAGCTGCAAAAACTGCTGGCGGTGGTGAAGCAGAAATACCAGAATGGCCTGCCTGCTAAACTCATTACCGATTTCCGTGCGCAGAACAAGCCATTGATGAAATATACCAATATCGTCCAGTTCAATACGCGGGTGATATTCTTGTTCCTCTGGCTGTTTCTCGATCAGTCATGGATCTATTTCTTTTTCGACATTTTCGTACTGAACCCGATCCTGATTTACATGATCGTGAAGCAGGAGCAGGTGAGCAATCATTTTTACAAGGAGATAACCACAGGCAAATACAATGGGTAGCAAGGTGTATAAAGCCCTTTTCATGGCAATCGGTATTTTCTCGCTGGGCTATATGATCTATGGCACCGGGTTGCTCGTGATTTGGGAAAACATCAACAGGACGGGCATCTGGTTCCTGCCGGTGATCGGCAGTTGGCTGGTGATCTACATCCTGAATGCCCTCGCATTCCGCGCGATCATCCGTGAGCCGCAACTGCCGGAAACGAATATGTCGTTCTGGTCGGTGCTGCGGCTGACGATTTCGGGCTATGCGATTAACTACATTACCCCGTTCGTCGCATTAGGCGGCGAGCCTTACCGCATAATGGAGCTGAAACCGACGCTCGGTATCCAGAAAGCAACTTCTTCGGTGCTGCTATACAGCCTGATGCACATGTTTTCGCACGTGCTGTTTTGGCTGGCGTCCATTGTGCTGATCGTGGCCGTAGTTCCATTGAGCGATGCTATGCTGGCCGGTTGCGGGATATTGCTGGTAGTAGGGCTGGTGCTGGGATATTGGTTTATTAATGTATATAAAAAAGGTTTCACGGTAAGCACGTTCCGCTTGCTGGAAAAAGTACCTTTTATCAAAAACAAAGCACGCGAGTTCGCTGCCAAAAATGCGGAAACGCTTTATGAAGTAGACGAGCAGATCCGCGTCCTGTACTCCGACCGCCGGAACGCATTTTACGCCTCATTGTTTTATGAATTTGCAGGAAGGGTAATCGGCTGTCTGGAAATCTATTTCACGGCCCACGCCATCGGAATGGAAATGAGCCTGGCACAGTCGCTGATCGTGAGCTCCGGCTCGTCGTTGTTCGCGAATTTGATTTTCTTTTTTCCGATGCAGCTCGGCACCCGTGAAGGTGGATTGGCATTGGCATTAGGAAGTGTGGGATTGCCTGCCGCGCAGGGGATTTTTATAGGGGTTGTTTTGAGGATTAGGGAAATAGTCTGGATTATCATCGGATTAGCCCTCATTAATAGAAAAACTAAAAAGGGCAGGCTGGACAGCCCAGAACTTGAACCAGTGCCCATTAGCTCTAATTAATCTCTGGATCCCCAGACTAAAGACCGGGGCAATGGGACTGGCTTTGGGATTGTAATGCACAAATGAATCTATTGTAGTTGTCTTTAGACAACTGCCCAGAAGTAAGCTATAAGCAAAAAAGCTCGTGTCATCAGCAAAGCTTGCAGATAGATTTTGAATAAGAATTGATATAAAATCTAATAATCGGGGATTTCAAATCCCAGGAGACTGGAAACTAAAGTATGATTAAAGGAATTTTATTTGACTACGGCGGTACGATCGATACGAACGGCTTGCATTGGGCCAATGTTTTGTGGGATGCTTACCAAAGTAGTCATGTAAAGGTTGACAAAGAAGCATTTGCGAGTGCATACAAGTTTGGTGAGAGGGCATTGGCTATCCATCCGATCATCCAGCCGCATCATGTGTTTTATGATGTGCTGTTTCTTAAAGTAGAGCAGCAGTTTGGCTATCTGAAGGAAAACGGATACGAGCTGGACTGCCAGGCCATCGAAGCCATCGCCCGCGATTGTGACCGCGTCGCACGCACTAGTGTTGAAAAGGCAGCGCCTGTTCTTGAAAAACTGGCCGCCGAATACCCTCTCGTGATGGTTTCCAATTTTTACGGTAACCTGAATAGCGTTTTAAAGGAATTTGGTATTGCGCATTATTTCCAGTCTGTCGTGGAGTCGGCAGTGGTCGGCGTCCGGAAGCCCGATCCTGCGATATGGCAGCTGGGCGTAGAGGCGCAGGGCTTTCCTCCGCAGGAATGCGTAGCGGTAGGCGATTCGTATTCCAAAGACATTCTGCCTGCAAAGGCGACCGGCGCGAAGGCGATCTGGCTGAATGTGGCGGGATTCGAAGAAGATGCCGAGGCACAGGTATCGGTAGCCGATGCCGAAATTACAGATTTTGCCCAGGTGGCCGACACCATAGAGAGCCTGGGCTAGTTATCACCCATAACCCAAGCCTGAAGGCTTGGGTTGAGACACCAGTATCATGTACGATATATGTACCATCGGGCATATCACTTTGGATAAAGTAGTTACTGCCCAGTCTGTCAAGTATATGCCCGGGGGCACTTCGTTCTATTTTTCGAAGGCACTCCGGCAGTTCGATGTCCGCTATATGCTCGTAACGGCTTTGGCTGAAAAGGAAAGCCATATCGTCGCAGGCCTGCGAGAGGAGAACATCGAAGTATTTTCCCAGAACAGTCCCTACACCGTTTATTTCGAAAACATTTACAGCGCCAACCAGGACCACCGCGAGCAGAATGTACTGCACAAGGCCGCACCATTCACCGTGTCGCAAATGCCGGCGATCGAAGCAAAGTATTTCCACTTGGGACCGTTGCTTTCGGACGACATTACCGTGGATCTGATCAAAATGCTGGCTGCGAAAGGCAAGGTTTCGCTCGATATCCAGGGCTACCTGCGTTATGTGAAAGACCAGAAGGTTTTTTATACCGATTGGGAAGCTAAAAAGGAAGCGTTGCCCTATATCCATATTCTCAAAGCCAATGAGTTTGAAATGGAAGTGGTCGCAGGCACGAGCGATGTGATCGAAGGTGCGAAATATCTCGCCAATCTGGGGGTAAAAGAAGTCATCATTACCCTGGGCAGCAAAGGGTCTTTGATTTACAAAGACAACCATTTTTACCAGATCCCTGCCTACAAACCGACCGACGTGGTAGACGCGACCGGCTGCGGCGACACCTACATGGCCGGCTACCTGAGCCAGCGTGTGAAAGGGGCGGGCGTACAGGAAGCCGGCGAATTCGGGGCGGCGATGGCGACGTTGAAAATCCAGTCGTCGGGACCTTTTTCCGGAAATGCGGAAGATGTGCAGGAAGTGTTGCAATACGGCGAATGCGACCGTGAAATCATCGCACAAGCCATTTTTTGAATGTAGTTTTCGATTGAAGTCATGAAATACGTACTCAACATTCTGATGGCGCTCAGCCTGACGCTTGTTTCGTATGCAGGAGGATTACCAGACAAAAAAGCCGGTACAACGGCCACGGATCCGGACGAATTTCCGGTGCCGAACAACGTTCCCGGGTTACTTTTTTACATTCAGCGCGATCCGAATACGAATACAATCTGTTACCAGCTTAACGTCGACAAACAAGGAAAAATCAGCGAAAAGAACCCCGTTAATACGTTTTGGATACGTTATCCGGAAGGCGGGATGCGCAAGGAGCTCAATTATTTGCAGCGGAAATTTGCATACGGCATCAATTCAAAGGCGATCGGCAATGCGAGCTTCGAACTCCGTTCGGTAGCGTATTCGAAACTGCCGCTCTACCTGCGGAAGGACGCCCGGAACGAATACCATGTTTATACCAGCATCGATAAGAAGGAATGCATCCTGAGCAGGGTATTCATCCGGATCGACGGCGGTACTTTCTGGTCGCCGAATGTGCTCTATATCGAGCTCAAAGGCACCGAAATTGCCACCGGTAAAACCATTATTCAGCGAATAAAACCATCCTGACATGCCTAAAAACTATGTCTCCAACTCAACGGAATCCACCAGGATGTTTAAAAGCGACTTCCTGGAAGCTTTCTCAAAGGTACATTACTCAGTACCCCTTTTCATTTTTGTGCCGGTGATCAGCTACTTTTCCTGGAAAGCATTGGGGCCAGGGGAGATGCTTTGGTACAATTTTGTAGGGACCGTATTCGGCGGACTGTTCTTCTGGACTTTCACCGAATACTTTATGCACCGGTTCGTGTTTCATTTTACACCCCGCGGCAAGTTCATGGAGCGCATCCATTTCATTTTCCATGGTGTGCATCATGATTATCCCAATGACGCCAAAAGATTGGTAATGCCGCCTTCGGTGAGCATTCCGCTGGCGACGGGCTTCTATTTCCTGTTCACACTTTTTTTGAGTGAATATTACGTAGCGGCTTTCTATGCGGGGTTCATGGCCGGGTATCTTTTTTATGATATGAGCCATTATGCGTTGCATCATGCTAATTTCAAATCCGGGTTCTGGAAGAAATTAAAAAAGCATCATATGCAACATCATTATTCAGATGCAAGTAAAGGTTACGGTGTAAGTTCAGATATTTGGGACAGGGTTTTCGACTCCAACGAAAAGCGCACCCCAAAATCTAACTCGATCTAACCGTAACTTTAACTTATGAAGAACCTTGGAAATGAGAATTTAGACCAGGTCTTCAGAGATGAAATTACCAGGGTCTCCGATTTTAAATTCGGGACCACGGTGGTGAATGTCTTTGACGACATGGTGAGCAGGTCGGTACCCTATTACAACGAGATGCAGCGGATGCTCGCCGAGATCGCTGCCGACCATGTGAAAGAAGGAACATTGGTGTACGACCTGGGGTGTTCTACCGGCACGACGCTGATTGGTTTGGACCAACTCATTCCCTCCGACATCCGGTTTATTGGGATCGACGAGTCGCAGGAAATGCTTGACAAATGCGATGTTAAGCTGAAAGAAGCGGGTTTTGTAAGACCTTACGACCTCGTCGCGGGGGATTTGCACCAGCCACTTCCCATTTCCAATGGTTCTGTGGTGATACTTTGCCTTACGCTGCAATTTGTAAGGCCATTGTACCGCGAAAGACTTCTGAGAAATATTTACGAAGGATTGAACCCCGGTGGCGTGTTGCTGCTGGTGGAGAAAGTGCTCGCGGAGAGCAGCGTGTTCAATCGTGATTTTATTAAATACTATTACAACTATAAGCGGCGCAACCATTACAGCGAGCTCGAAATATCCCAGAAACGGGAGGCGCTCGAAAATGTGCTGATCCCTTACAAGTTGTCTGAAAACATGCTTCTGCTGAAAGAGGCCGGTTTCGCGGACTGCGAAATTTTCTTCAAGTGGTACAATTTTTCAGGAATGATAGCTTATAAAAAATCATGATCGCGATCGGTAATTTCTTTTTCAAGTACAGAAATAACCTGTTTATCATCCTGTACCTGCTGCTGTTTTTGCCCTCGCCGCCGATCTTTTCACGGGAGCAATTCGGCCCGGGCTATTACCTGTACCCGGTGATCCTCGGATTGCTGGTGACATTTTCGGGAGAGCTGATCCGGGGCATTACCATCGGCCTCGCGTACATTATCCGCGGGGGGCGCGATAAAAAGGTGTATGCCGAAACGCTGGTAACCGAAGGCATTTTCCGGCATTGTCGCAACCCGTTGTATGTGGGTAATATACTGATGCTGCTGGGTGTGGGTATTCTAGCCAATTCGCTGATATATGTCGGAATCGTAATGCCGCTGTTTTTGTTTATTTATCAGGCGATTGTGCTGGCGGAAGAGAACTTTCTGAGGAATAAATTCGGAGCACAGTTCGATGCCTATTGCAGTCGTGTAAACCGCTGGCTAATTAACCCGGCCGGTATTTCGGAGACTTTCAAAGGTATGCGTTTCAATTACAAACGCTGGCTTTTAAAAGAGTACAATACATTGCTGGTGTGGCTGATAGGCATAGTGGCCATACTGATTTTCAAATACCCGGAAATCGTACCGGAACCGGATAGCAGGGTTGTTATTTTTGTTGCGATCGTGCTGATACTCGGGGCTTTGTATGGTTATGTAAGGTATTTGAAGAAATCCGGAAAGATGACCGACAGCATGGCCTGAAAAAAGGGAAATGGCGTTTTATATGGAACGCCGTTCGAAAGTACCACATTGGCACACTATTGGTTAAGCCTCCTGACCCTACCCTGAAGCATACATTTCATTAACCCCCTAATAAATTAAGCACCATGAATATTGTAATCGTAGGAGGAGGATTTGCCGGTGTCAACCTGGCGCTGGACCTTGCAAAGAGCGAGAAATTTGAGGTAACCCTGGTAGACAAGAACAACTACAACTTCTTTCCGCCGCTGATATACCAGGTCGCTACGGCCTTCCTGGAACCATCGAGCATCAGTTACCCGTTCCGAAAACTCTTTTCAGGAAAAGAAAACCTTCACTTCCGGTTGGGAGAGTTGCAGAGAGTGGTGCCGGGGGAGAACAAGATCATCCTGCATAATGGCGAACTGGCCTACGATATCCTGGTGTTCGCGACGGGCGCGGAAACGAATTTCTTCGGGATGGAGAATGTCAAGCGCAATGCGACGCCGATGAAAACGCTCGAAGATGCGATCAGTATGCGGAACAAGCTGCTGATGCAAATGGAGCAGGCGACGCTCAGTACCGACCCGGCCGAGATCAAAAAGCTGCTGACGGTCGTGATCGCAGGAGGCGGGCCTACCGGCGTGGAAATTTCCGGGATGTTTGCCGAAATGCGTAATGGTATTCTCCGCAAGGAGTATCCCGAGCTGGCCGGGAAAGGCAGCGAAATATACCTGGTCGACGGCAGTGAGGCCTTGCTTTCACCAATGAGCAAGGCGTCGCAGGAAGATACCTATCGGGACCTGAGCAAACTCGGCGTGAAAATCCGCCTCAATACCCACGTATCCGACTTTGTCGACGACAAGGTGTACTTCTCCGAAGGCGACAGTATCGAAGCCAAGACGCTCATCTGGGCGGCCGGGGTTACGGGCAGAATCTTCGAAGGCATTCCAGCAGAAGCTTACGGACGCGGGCGCAGGCTGCTCGTGGATGCGTACAACAAAGTGAACGGTACCTATAATATCTACGCGATCGGCGACTGCTGTCTGCAAACCACCGACGAGGGCTTCCCGAACGGGCACCCGCAGGTAGCGCAGGTGGCGATCCAGCAGGGCAAGAACCTGGCGCGCAACTTCGAACGGATCGCCGAACACCAGCCGCTGTACGCATTCAAGTATAATGACAAAGGTTCGATGGCCATTATCGGTCGTGCCAAAGCTGTGGTGGACCTGCCTTCGCCGAAAGTACATTTCAAAGGCATGATCGCGTGGCTGGCCTGGCTTTTCATACACCTCATATCGCTGATCAACCACCGTAATCGTATGAAAACGCTTTACAACTGGATGATCGCCTATTTTACCAAAGATCAGTCCCTGCGAATGATCATCAAGCCTTCGGTAACGCAGGAAAAGGTCGAATCGGTTTAATGGAACCGTAATTCAACGTTTATCGTTGGCAGTTTGACAAAAAACACTGAATTTTAGTAACCGAAAGCCATCAGAGCATTCATTCAGTGTGCAAAAAACCAAATAATGGAACCGATCACGATTGATGTAACTCAAAACACACCATACGGTCTCCAGAAACTTGACTCATCCATTTCTTTTCGGAGCTTTATCAGCTTTCTGGAAAGTAAAATCGATCAGGAAGAAACGGTCAAAAAGACATTTTTCTCGCTGGTTCTTGACAAACTGAAAGCCAACCCGGCGTTCAGCCAGGATATTCCGCTCTCGGAAGTCACCAACTATAAAGAGGAACTGAGTTTGATCTATGGCATGCTCATGCCACCTATCGCCAACGAAAAGGAAGTTTTCTGGGCGTTGAGTGCACCCGTCAGCCCTATTGTTTTTTATGGCACGTCGGGTTTTTACAGCCTGCTTTTTCAGCAGGATGGCAACATACGGTGCGACCTCATCGAAGATCGCGGGGTCAACTACAAGCAGAAAATGCAGATGCTCTATTCCTTCATTCTGGAAAAGCTCTACCATTTTCCGCCGCTGCACCACCCGGATATGATCATCACTTTGAAGGACGACGATTCGGGCCTGCAGAAGTTTTACCGGGTGCATATCGACAACAGTTTTTGTGAAGTATATGCCAAAGGCAGCCTCCCCGAGCTCGACCTCGATACGCTGCGCTCGGATTTGCAGGAGAATTTCGATTTGAATGTATTTTCCACCCTATTGCCGCACAGCCTCTTCCATTTCGAAGGTTTCTCGGTGATTACGCTTAATGACGTTACCGCTGAGCACGCCGTCGAAAATATAAAGAATACCATCCTCGACCGCGCTTCGTACGACCCGAAAACCTATTTCAACTACGTGGCGGGCGCTTTGAAAATGTTGGTTGAAAATGCTGGTGTCGATTTCGGACTTATGGCCGTGCTGCGCGTGAACAACAAGCTTGTTTTTGACAGGGGCTCGATCCTGTTCAGTAAACTAATGAGCGCCGCTACCGAGAACGACATGGCCGAGCAGACGTACCTCGACATGGCTACCCAGTATTTCGAGGCGCCGAAAACGCTGCTGCTGCGTAACCTGGGTGCCGAAGACCCTAAAAAGCAGGACTTTATCCGCATTCTGCAAAACGATGGCGTGGAAGCTTACGCATTGCTGCCCGTTTACCACGATAACAAGGTCGTAGGTGTGCTGGAAGTGTATTCCAAAGAGCAGAAGTCGATCGATGAACGCCTGCTCGCGAAGCTGGATATTGCATTGCCGTGGATCGCGCAGATGATGACCAACTACATTGACGAGTTCAATGTGCAGATCGACAACGTGATCCGCGACAAGTTTACCTCCCTGCAACCCGCGGTACAATGGCGCTTCCGCGAAACCGCCTGGCATTACATTCGCGACAAGGCCCTGAACCCGCAGAATGCAGAAATAGAAAGCATCCAGTTCCGGAACGTGTACCCGCTCTACGGCGCGATCGACATCCGGAATTCCACGCTTGAAAGAAATGCAGCACTCAGGGAAGACCTGCGCCTTCAATTCAATGTATTGATAGAAACCTTTACTGTTCTTAAACAAAAACTCGGGTTCGGGCTGGCCGACGAGATGATTTTCAAGTGCCGCAAATGGATTGCGGAAATCACCGACGAAAGCACCGACAACGATGAAATGAAGATCCGGGATTTTCTCGAAAACGAGGCGCACCCGTTCTTGCAGCATTTCAAAGAGGAAAGTCTGAAAATGTTCGGCTCCGGCGCCATGGACCCCGGCGAGCTGGTGCTGCGCAACCGCATCGACCAGTATTTTGAGATGATCGACGAGGACCACGGCGCCGCGTTTGCCAACCGCCGTGAACTGGAGGCGTCGATGCAGGCAATCAACTCGTCCGTCAACCTCTATCTCGATCTGTTCCGCAACGAAATCCAGGAATCCTACCCGTGCTATTTCGAGAAATTCCGGACGGACGGAATCGAGTACGACATTTACATTGGTCAGTCCATTGAACCGGAAAAGCGTTTCAGTGAACTTTACCTGAAAAATATCCGTCTGTGGCAACTGACGACCATGGCTGCCATTGCCCGCATTACGCATTCGCTGATCCCGCAATTGGAAAAGCCGCTCGAAACTACCCAGCTGATCTTCATCAACTCGGGCAGTATCGATATCAGCTTCCGGGACGACGAGCGGCGGTTCGATGTCGAAGGCGCCTACAATATCCGGTACCAGGTAATCAAGAAGCGGATCGACAAGGTGCATGTGAAAGGAACCGGCGAGCGGCTTACCCAGCCGGGCAAGATCGCGTTGGTATATTTCAACAGCAAATCGGCTGAAGAATATGTAGGCTATATCCGGTATTTGCAGGAAAAAAATACTTTATTGGATGACCTGGAATTCTTCGATCTCGAAGACTTGCAGGGTGTTACGGGTCTTAAAGCGCTCCGCGTGGGCGTGAACCTGGAATCGGACTGGAATTAACGAAGCATCATAACTGAACGTTCTATGAACTATAACCATCGGCTCGACAAGGTTAAGCATCACGTCCACCACTTTTTCGGTACCAAGGCGCTGGCACAGCTTAGCTACCATAATCTCGTTCACACGGAGTCGGTGGTAGGCAATGCCGTCAAGATCGCCAACCATTACCGGTTGGAGGATAAGGAGACTTTCATCGTCGTAACGGCCGCCTGGTTTCATGATACGGGGTACAGTACCGGCGAGGCCGCCGGGCATGAAAAGCGTGGCGCTGAAATGGCCGCGGAGTTTCTCCGTTCGGAAGAGGTGGAAGAGGATGTGATCGCCGAGGTGGAGGGATGCATTCTGGCGACGGTATGGCCGCAAAAGCCGACCAATTTTCTGCAACAGGTTGTTTGCGACGCCGATCTCTACCATTTGGGTACACCCGAGTTCGGGGATTGGAACAAGCTCGTACGAAAAGAAGCCGAGCAGCGCCTGGGAAGGAAAATCGACAAGACCGAGTGGCGCAAAAGCACCATTAAACTGCTCGAGAACCACGAATATCAGACCGATTACTGTCGCGATCTTTTGGATAAACAAAAGAAAAAGAACCTCGAAAAGTTGAAGCAAAAGCTGCTGGAAGACGCATTGGAAGAGGCGGCTGTACAGGAATCGCAGCAGCGGGCCGCGTCGGCGACACCAGCGACCGAGCCACCGGCAACCAGTCCGGCTACATCGCCCGTTGCGGACCTTCCGGTGATCAAGCATCATAAGGAGACATTCATCCCTGAAATAGCCGAAGGCAAAAAGAAAAAGGATGACCGGCCGGACAAAGGCATCGAAACCATGTTCAGGATCAGTTCCAACAACCACCAGCGCCTGAGCGATATGGCTGATAACAAGGCGCATATTATGATCACCACCACGTCGATCATCATTTCGGTGCTTCTGAGCGTGCTCGTCCGTAAGCTCGAAGACAATGCATACCTCATTCTCCCGACGATGATGCTGCTCACGGTGTGTATGGTTACGATGGTGTTCTCGATCCTGTCCACACGCCCGACTATCCCGCGCGGCACGTTCACGCAAGAGGACATTGATGCGAAGAGCGTGAACCTGCTGTTTTTCGGAAACTTCTACCGAATGTCGTTCAATGAGTATTCCAAAGGCATGCAAACGATGATGAACGACCGGGATTTTCTTTACGGAAGCTTGACCAAGGACGTTTATTCCCAGGGAGTTGTACTCGGTCGAAAGTATCGCTTGCTGCGGGTGGCTTATAACGTATTCATGTTTGGTATAGTCATTTCCGTGGTCGCATTTGTGATCGCCTCCATTTTCTTCGAACACTGATCCGTCGCCTTATGGAAGCGTTCCGCTATTTCAATCGGGATATCAGCTGGCTTTCCTTCAACGAAAGGGTATTGATGGAGGCCGCGAACGAAACCGTCCCGCTCATGGAACGGATCCGGTTTTTATCGATCTATTCGTCCAACCTCGATGAATTTTACCGGGTACGGATGCCATACCTGCAAAAGAATTCGATGCAGGATGCTGCTAACAATGCCTTCCTGGAAGCCGAGGCGACAGTAAACCGGCAGCAGGATGAATTCGGCCGCATTCTCGGGAAATCGGTCATTCCGGCACTGGCACGGCTGGGGTTTCATTTTTTATATAAAGAACCCGTTTCCGAACAGATTGCCGCATTCGCACGCCACTATTTTTATACACAAATAGCGGGTTTTTTGCAGCCCGTTTATTTGAACGATAAGACTTCTTTTTTTCCAGAAAACAACCAGATTTACATCGTTGTAGTGCTGGAACTGCCTGGCAATAAGGAAAAAATAGCGCTGGTGAATATCCCGGTGCCGCAGCTCGACCGGTTTGTGAAAATTAAACAGCCCGACGGCGAATACATTATCTTCCTCGAAGACCTGATCCGGTGCAATCTGCCGATCCTGTTCCCGGAGGCGCTGGATATCAAAGCATTCAATATCAAAGTCACCCGCGATGCGGAGCTGGATTTGCTTGATGAAGACGGCGACGATACGGCAGAGCAGGTGGAGAAGCAATTGAGCAAACGCGATTTTGGCCTGGCCACGCGGTTGCTGTACGAGCCAGGTATGTCGTTGCGGCATTTGCAATACATTGTGAATGTGTTTGATCTGAAAAAAGCATCGCTTGTGGAAGGCGGGCGCTATCATAACCTGAAAGACCTGTCGGCGCTGCCTGTCGCTTCTCCGGCGATTTCGTACCCGGCCTGGCCGGCAGCGCAGCACCTGGAAGGGTTTGAAGAACCCGAAACCTTGTTCGAGGCATTGACCCGCCGTGATTTGATGGTTCATGCGCCTTACCAGACCTACGACACCATTCTCCGGTTTTTTAACGAAGCCGCTATCGACCGCTCGGTGCAGGAGATTTACACGACCATGTACCGCGTTGCATATGATTCCAAAATTGCGCACGCGCTCATTACCGCGGCCCATAACGGCAAGAAAGTAACGGTACTTGTCGAGCTGAAAGCGCGGTTCGATGAAGCGAACAATATCCGCTGGGCGAAGAAGATGAAATCGGCGGGCGTGAAGATCATCCACAGCGTCAATGCATTGAAAGTGCATGCGAAACTGGCATTGGTGAAGCGGAAACACGAGACGCATTCCCACCTCGGCTTGCTCGCGACGGGTAACCTTAACGAAGGTACAGCTCGTTTTTACACCGATCATATCCTGCTCACGGCGCATCCTGCTATGCTGGAAGAAACAGAGCTGCTGTTTGGTTTTTTAAGTAAAAAGAAGAAACCGGAGAAGATTGATGCCATGCGGTTCGAGCATTTACTCGTGGCGCAGTTCAATCTGCAAAACCGGTTCATCGAACTGATAGACAGAGAAATTGATAATGCTAAAAACGGCCTGCCAGCGGGCATTACCATCAAGCTGAACAACCTGGAAGAGGAAGTCCTGATCAATAAACTTTACGAAGCTTCGAATGCGGGCATTACTGTGGACCTGATCGTGCGGAGCATTTGCAGGCTCGTGCCGGGCGTTCCGGGACAGAGCGAAAACATCCGCATCAAGCGCATTGTTGACCGTTACCTCGAACATGGCCGTGTTTTCATTTTCCATAACAATGGGCAACCCGAGGTATTCATGGGCTCCGCGGACTGGATGAACCGTAACATTTACCGCAGGATAGAGGTCTGTTTCCCCATTTACCACGAAGATTTGAAAAAGCAGCTCATCGATATCCTCGCCCTGCAATGGGACGACACTGTACAAGCCGTGTGGATCGATGAAAAACTGCATAATGCGCCCGTTACGACGCTTCCTGGCGGCGTGCGCTCGCAGGAGGCAATTTACCAGTACCTGACACGTGCTGTCGAGAATCTTAAAAAGACATTCTGATGAAAAACTACGGACCGGCGTTGGCGACTATTGCATTGCTGGGCTTGCTGACAGTCGGCTGCAACTCAACGCAAAAGGAGACGGAAATTTTCCGGGAATATGATTTGAACAAACCCGAGAAGTTCAACTTGCCCGAAAGCCTTTTCGAGGTGTCGGGCATTGCGTTCGATAAGGGGCAAAGTGATACGATTTACGCGATCCAGGACGAGGACGGCAAGCTGTTCAGGCTTGCATGGGATGTGCCGAAGCAATTACATGCGAAATTTGGTAAAAAGGGTGATTATGAAGATGTATCGATCATCAACGACCGCGCCTATATCCTGAAAAGCAATGGTGCCATTTACACATTCCCGATGGCCGAGGCAGTCTATGAAGAGCCGGAAGGGGTGTCGGAGGTGAAAGGCATTTTACCCAAAGGTGAATATGAAGGAATGTACGGCGACGAAGGTACCGGCGAATTGTTTGTGATCTGTAAAAACTGCACAGGCGACGACTCCAAGAACAGCGTTTCGGGATATATCCTGAAAACCGGTCCGGATTCGGTAATAGCGGAGTCGGGCAAGTTTGCCATTAATGTCGATGAAATTAAGGCGATTACCGGCAAGGTATCGCGTGGTTTCAGGCCGTCGGGCATTGCCCGGAACCCCATTACCAAGGAATGGTACATTATTTCGGCGGTGAATAAATTGATGGTGGTGGCCGACCGGCAATGGCGGGTGAAGGACGCCCATCACCTGAACAGCAACATGTTCATCCAGCCGGAAGGCATTGCATTCGATAATGCGGGCAATCTTTATATTTCCAATGAGGGCGATGACCTTTTCAGCGGAAATGTGCTCAAATTCAGAAAATCGGGCCGGTAGGGCCTTTGCTGATATCCTATGAATAGATATTTACTCCGTTTACTTGCATTAGGGACAGTTCTGGCGGGCGTATCGTCCTGCGCGAGCTATAAAACCCGTTTTTCGAAGGAAGGGGCGCAATGGCAGTCGGCTTCGCCCGATCCTGCATTGGAGCTGAAACATACCATGTACCTGGTAGGCGACGCCGGTAACGATTCGCCCGAAAACCGTGCACCGGTTTTGGAATACCTCAGAACGAAACTCGGCACCGAATCGAAAAATAGCTCCATATTGTTCCTCGGGGATAATATCTACGAATCAGGTATGCCGCCTTCGGAAGATTCGGCAACGCGTAAAGTGGCTGAATTCCGCATCAATTCCCAGCTAGAAACGCTCGAAAACTTCAAAGGCCGCCCCATTTTTCTGCCCGGTAACCACGACTGGCGCGGCTGGGGGGTAAGAGGTTTGAAACGGCAGGAGAAATATGTTCAGAAACACATTAACGAGGCCCGCGGAAAGAAGGACAAAGAGGAGTATGAAGACTATTTCCTGCCCTTGAACGGCTGCTCGGGCCCCGATGTGGTGGAGCTGAACGACAATGTCGTGATCATCGTCGCCGATTCGCAATGGTGGCTTACCGACTGGGACCGCGACCAGAAGATCAACGACGGCTGCGAGATCCGAAACCGAGAACAGTTCCGTTTTGTGTGGGAGAACGTGGTGCGGAAATACCGCAACAAGCACGTCGTGATCGCAATGCACCACCCGCCTTACACGTACGGTCCGCATGGGGGAAGGTTCACTATCAAGCAGCACATTTTCCCGCTGACCGAATTGAACCCGAAATTGTACATTCCGCTGCCGGTACTGGGCAGCCTTAGTGCATTGTTCCGTGCGACGATCGGCTCACGGCAGGATGTCGCCAACAAGCATTACAAGGAACTTCGCACGGCGGTGCTGGCAGGTGCGAAAAAGAATGGGAAATTCATTTTCGCGAGCGGGCATGAGCATGCATTGGAATTTATCGAGAATGATGGACAAGAGTTTGTCGTGAGTGGAAGCGGCTCGAAGGTAAGTCCGGTGAGTCTCGGGAAAGGCTCTATGTTTTCATCCTCTAAACTCGGTTTTTCAACACTGAGCTTCTACGCAGGCGGCGAAACCTGGGCGAAATTCTGGGAAGTAACGCCGGATGGCAAAGAGGCAAAATTGGTTTTCCAGCACAAAGTGAAGGACAAACAGCAGATTGAAATACCGGATTCGACCATCGCATTTACCGAATACAATCAGCATGCCGACTCGACGACGAAATTCATAGTCAGCAACGAAGTAAAACCGATCGGCAAGATCCATAAGGTAATGCTGGGAGAGCATTACCGGCCCTTGTACCTGCAACAATATCGTTTTCCCGTGCTCGACCTGGCAACCTACAAAGGCGGCGTGATTCCCACTAAGCAGGGCGGGGGGAATCAGACGAACTCACTGCGCCTGCGCGACGGCGACGGCCGGGAATATGCCATGCGCGGGCTTACCAAGGATGTGAGCCGGTTTCTGCCATTTCCGTTCAACCAAATGATCGCAGCGCAATATCTTGTGGAAGATAACTTTTTGTCCACGAACCCGTTTGCGCCGTTGAATATGCCGGCATTGGCGGGCGCGATCAATGTTTATCATACCAATCCGAGAATGTATTATGTGCCTGCCCAGCCCGGGTTGGGGACATTTAACAGCGTTTTCGGAGGTACCATGAACCTCGTGGAGGAACGTGCCGATGGAAAGAAATGGAAGAACGCCGACTTCTTCGGCAACCCCGACAAAATCGTGAGCACGCCCGAACTCGTGGAAGCATTGCTGGAAAACAGCAAGAATAAAGTCGACGAGTCATGGGCGATCCGCACGCGCTTGCTTGATTTCGTCGTCGGCGACTGGGACCGTCACGACGACCAGTGGGCCTGGGCTTCTACCAAGCAGAAAGACGGTACTATCGTTTACCGCCCCATTCCCCGCGACCGCGACCAGGCATTCTCGCGCTACGATGGCTTTCTTACCAACATTGCCCGTCAAACGCTGCCATTCCTCAGGCAATTGCAGACTTACGGCCCGGAAATCCAGAGCATGAAGTGGACGACTTGGAGCGCGCGCCTTTTCGACCGTACGTTTCTGAACGAGCTGAGCTGGGAGCAATGGGAAGAACAGGTGAAATACATTCAGAAGAACCTTACCGACGAGGCCATCGAGGCGTCTTTCAACGACTGGCCGCCGAAAGCGCGGGAGATGGTATCGGCCAAAATGATCGAAGGCCTGAAAGCGCGCCGGGCGCATTTGATGGAGATCGCACGGACGCATTACGAATTTGTAAGTAAGGAAGTGAATGTGATCGGTACGGAAGAGCAGGAGCGCTTCGTGATCGAGCGGGTGGATGATGCGCATACGCGTGTAACTGTGTACGAGACGGGTAAGGAAGGCCGCATCAAACATCAGAATTATCAGCGCGTTTTCGAAAATGCCGTCACGCACGCTATCAATATTTATGGCAATGGCGACGACGACGAATTTATCGTAAAAGGTGATGTTCGCAGAGGTATAAAGCTGCGGCTTATTGGTGGGTTGGGTAAGGACGTTTTCGCGGATAGCGCACGCGTGAGCGGAGGCGGGAAGAAAACCCTCGTCTACGACGATTTGAAAAACAATACCATTATTCCCGGTCCTGATACCAGGGACAAACGTACCAGCTTGTACCGCTTCAACGTGTACGACCGCCGTAGCGCCGACAGTAACTATGATATCACATTGCCGCTACCCTTGCTCGGTGCCAACCCCGACGACGGGTTCTTCCTCGGCGGCGCGGTGAATATCACCAAGTACGGGTTCAAGAAAGAACCCTACGCTTCGGTGCAGAGCATTGGTGGAAGCTTTGCAGTGAGAACGCAGGGCTTCAAAGTCAATTACACCGGCGATTTTATCAATGCATTCAAAAAATTTGATTTCTACCTGGATAGTTACTACCGCGGCCCCCGCTATGCATTCAACTACGCGGGGTTAGGAAACGAAACTGAACGGCCTGTGGACGACGCCAATTTTTACCGGGTGCGCCAAAGCGCATTTTACGTTTATCCGGCTCTCAAAAAGCGTTTCGGCGGACATAATGGCTTTGTTACCTTAGGCCCGTCATTCGAAGTGAATGATATCCAGGCGACCGGCGGGCGATATATTACCAGCAGCGAGAACGGCTTGCCGGAGGATATTTTCAAAACCAAATATTACAGCGGCGCCAAGTTTACCTTCAATTTCAGCAGTGTCGATAACTTGTTCTCGCCGCATACGGGTATCCGTTTCAATGCCGCATTGAACTGGACGGCCGATCTGAAAAGCGACAAGAATTTCACAGGCCTGCGCGCCCAGTTCGCCTGGTATACCGCGCTCGACCAGAAAGAAAACCTCATCCTTGCCACACAGGCAGGTACGGGTGTGAACTTTGGCAGCGGATTTCAGTTTTTCCAAATGCCGAATGTCGGGGGTAAACTAGGACTTCGTGGCTACCGCACCGAACGGTTCTATGGAAAAAGCTCTTTCTGGCATGACACCGACCTGCGTCTTCGCCTTGGTAGCAGCTATAACCCGACATTACCGCTTACGTACGGCATTTTCGGGGGCTTCGATTATGGCCGTGTATGGCTGGAAGGCGAATCGTCCGATAAATGGCATTACAATTACGGAGGTGGCATCTGGCTCTCGCCGGTCGACGCATTGACCATCGCCGCGGGCGCATTCATTCCGAAAGAGAAGAATGAGGAGAAACCGAGGATCGCTGTGCAGCTTGGGTTCTGGTTTTAAAATGGGCCTGTGGGCGGCCGCCGGATTGTAACAATGGTGGTCAGTAGTGGTCATTGATTGTCATGGATAGTCAGGAGCGGACCATTGTCTTTGGTCGGCCGTCGGTTGTCAGCGGTCACAGTCTTCAGACCGCCGGATCGCCGGATCGCCGGGTCGCCGGGCCGCCGGGCCGCTATCGCAGCGAATCCCTCAGGGCTTTGGCGCGTTCTTCGAATTGCCTCACAATAGGCAGGCGATCGGAGGCCCATTGCTTCAATTCGGTATCTTTGCCGGAGGTGCCTTCAATTTCCATCATACGAATGACGCGCCCCTGCACTGCTACCATCTGGTTGAGATACAGGGTGTCAAGGCCCAGGCCGGTTTGCATGGAGAGACTGTCGAGCTGCTGTTGGCGTTCGTCCGAAAGCGTCGTAGGAAGCTGTACTTTCCGGGCTGCGGCGAGTGTTTGCAACTCCTTTCCAGCCTGGGTGTGGTCGGTCGTCATTTCCTCGCCATATTTCTGAATGCTGTCCTGCGTCGTACGTGAAGCAACTACCTGTCCGGCATTGACCTGGAACAAGGCGTCGTCGGCTGCTTCCAGGATAAACTGCTTATCGAGCTCGCCGACTACCGAAGGGTCGGTTTTGTCGTCGTTTTCGCAGCCTGTGAGGGTGACGAAAAGGGTCGTAAGTATTAAAAAAATGTATCCGCGCATAAACTTCCTCGTTGTTTTGCAACCGGAGGATAATTATTATGCCAGCGAAATATAAATTTGTAATATTAAATCTACGAAATGCGATTCCCTTGCGGGTTGGAATGAATGAGTATAGAGAAGCAGGAAGAGTTTGAAAACAGGGAGCCACTGGCTTCTGAGATCATGTACCACGATTTGTTTGAGCTCAACCCGCAACCCATGTGGGTATATGACGTGGAGACATACGGGATACTGGATGCCAATCAGGCGGCTGTACGGCATTACGGGTTTAGCAGGGAGGAGTTTTTGGACATGACCATCCTTGCCCTGAGACCGGAAACGGAGATTCCTGTGATGCTCGACGCTGTAAATATCGTACGGGAACACGAGCGGTTGTTTTCATCGGGTGTTTATAGGCACCGCAAAAAGAATGGCGAGCTTATCGACGTTCTGATCCAAAGCAATATCGTCTATATCAAAGGCAGAAAGGCCGAACTGGTCCTGGCAACGGACATTACGTCCTGGATCGCCTCGGAGCAGGAGCGCAGGATATCGGAGGAAAAGTTTAAAGCGATTTTCGACCATACCACTGACGCGATCGTACTTTGCGACGACAATGGCTGCTGCACAGACCTTAATGATGCGACCCGCCGCATGCTCGGATATGGAGCGGATGAGCTGCGAGGGGTTTGTATTAAGGACTTTATGCATTTGCCCGACGAAATAGGCTTCGATGTGGTATGGAAGAACTTCCTCAATGGTGAAATTCTCAACGGTTTGATGACAATTCGACGGAAGGACGGCACGCTGATAACCGGCAGTTTCAATTCCAAATCCAATATTTTACCTGGCCTGCACATGTGCGTGATCACGGATGTGACCGAGCGCATGGAAAAAAAACGGGAGCTGATGGCCAGCGAGCGCCGGTTTAAAGCATTGGTGCAGGAGGGTGCAGACCTCATTGCAATCCTGGACGAGCAGGGCAACTACCAATTTGTGAGCGAAAGCAGTTATCCGATCCTGGGTATTGCACCGGAGGATTTTATAGGGAAAAATGCATTCGACTGGATACATCCCGACGACCGGGAGGCCGTACTGGCACTGTTTTTAAAAATCAGGGAACACAAGCAGATCCGAACAGAGCCTTTCCGCTTTATGGACGCTTTTGGGGAATACCGGTGGATCGTGACAATCGCAACCAATATGACCGACGATCCGGCGGTTGGTGGCGTGGTTGCAAACTCCCGGGACATTACCGATGCGGTAAAGAAAGCGAGGGACCTCGAGGTCAGCAACGAGCGGTACCGTCAACAGAACGAGCAACTGAGGGAGATCGCCTGGACGCAGTCGCATGTGGTGCGTGCCCCGCTCACGCGCCTGATGGGCCTGGTGGACCTTGTTCAGTCCGGTGATACAGCGGGTATGCCGATTGAAATGGCGCTCGGGCTCATCAGATCCTCGGCGGATGAGTTGGACGAGGTGGTCCGCAGAATTGTAAGCAAGGCAGATAAAGTTCAGTACGATGACGAATGACGGGCTCAAAATCCTTTTGGTAGACGACGACAAGATCATGTTGTTTCTTCATGATACCTTTCTCAAAAGAAGCGGGGTTTTGTGCGATACCGTGCTTTGTTACAACGGACGGGAGGCGCTGGATTATCTGGATGGTAACCAGGAGATGGAAACGACATTTCTGGTGTTGCTCGATATCAATATGCCGGTGATGAATGGCTGGGAGTTTTTGGGAGCGATCAATGATAAGCCGTATTTGTCCAAAGTATTGGTCGTCATGGTAAGCTCGGCAACCGAAGAGAGTGAGAAGTCCCGGGCATTGACGTTCGGGCAGGTGATCGATTATCAGCAAAAGCCGCTCACCGTCGAAACCTGCCGCAGGATCATCGGTTCTGAAAAACTGAGGGGATTTTTTGATAACGTGATACTGGAATAGCCGCATTTGCCGGGCGGCTTGATAAAACCCGGGATTTGCGTCCCGAAATGTGCTGTCATTTACATTTTTAAGGGTAATTTTGGATTTCAACGTTCAAAAAAGCTCCTATTTGAAAGATATCTACCACTCCGGATCTTTTGAGCAGCTTTGGCAGGAAGAGTCGGAAATTAAGACACGGGTTCCAAACCGGCTGTTTTGCATTACCTTTCTGGTTTGCAACCCGTTGTCGGCAATGGCCTTCTACTTTTCCGGCGACCCGTTTTTTTACACAATATTGCCGACTCACCTGCTGTCCGACTCGATTATTCTCGGATATATGTTCCTGAATTACAAAAAAGTGATCTCAGGAAAGCAGATGAGCTTCTATACGTTTGCAACACTGGTCTGTTTTTACGCATTCCTGCTGTCGAGGCCGCATTTTTCATACGTTCAGTCTTGTATCAACCTTACGCTCTCGGTCATATTTGCGGGGTTGGTGCTGCGTTGGCCGCCGCGTTATGGCGTGGTCATTTCCGTAATGGCTCTGGTACTGTATCCGGCGTCGATCCATTTTCTGAGCAATACCTCCTTGGCGGATTTTGTAGAACAGGGAGCCATTTTTGTAATGGCGGCGCACGTCGTATTTCCTTTTGTAGTCATGCTGAATTACAATAGAGATAAGCGCGAGTTCTATTTCCGCTATACCTTGCAACAGCAGAACGATGCCCTGGAACGGCAAAAAACCATTGCCGAGCAGGCTACCCGCGCTAAAACGGACTTCCTGTCAATGATGAGCCACGAAATCCGTACGCCGCTAAACGGGATCGTAGGCATGGTGCATTTGATGATGCAGGAAGAGAGCGGCGAAAAGCCCAATGATCTGCTCAAAACCCTGAAATTTTCGGCCGACCACCTGATGGCAGTGGTGAACGACGTGCTGGATTTCAACAAGATCAACTCCAATCACGTGGTGCTCGACCCGCAGCCATTCAATCCTTTCGATTTTTTTGATATACTCAAAAAGACCTTCGATCCCAAAGCCAATGAGAAAGGAATTTCCCTGGTGTTCTCGGTCGACCCCGGATTACCTGTGCAGCTTGTCGCGGACCGCGTTCGTTTAAGTCAGGTGATTACCAATCTGGTGCATAACGCGATCAAATTTACCGTAAAGGGCTCGGTCACACTGGATGTAAAAGAAGTGGACCGTACCCCAGACGCTGTGACCCTCGATTTTGCTGTGACCGACACGGGCATCGGTATCCCGAAGTCGGAGCAGCCCGGTATTTTTGAAATTTTCACCCAGGTGCGGACCAGGACGCATTCCGATAGCGTGAGTGGCACGGGGCTGGGCTTGGCCATTTCCAGGGAGCTGATGCGCCTGTTCGGCAGCGAAATACATCTGGAAAGTGAGGAGGGGAAGGGATCCAGGTTTACGTTCCGATTGTCAATGCCTTATTCAGAGCAACCGGTGGTAGTGAGCCAGCCGCTACCGGTAGTGGTTGCCGAAGCTATGCCGGAAGTGCGGGTACTTGTGGCTGACGACAATAAAACCAACCTGGTACTGGCTACGCAGCTATTGAAACGCAGGAACATCCTCCATGATACGGCGTCGAACGGGCAGGAAGCATATGAAATGTTTAGCAAGACTCACTACGATCTTGTACTGATGGACCTCCGGATGCCCGTCATGGACGGCTTCGAAAGCACCGCGCTCATTCGTCAGCTCGATCCCGTCGTGCCTATAATCGCCCTGACCGCTTCGGCTTTCGAAAACGAGAAAGAGCGGGCAATGGCGAGTGGCTTCTCAGGATATTTTATCAAGCCTTTTATTCCTCAGGATTTCTACGACTATATCTTTCCTTTTCTGGGGATCGCTGTAAAATAATATTTATTAGGTTTATAGTGATATAAATATATCTTTGGGCCCCAGCTATGCAGCACACTTGCGCAGCCCGTCCTTTGCGCCTGCCTGTATAGCCCCGGCAAAGAAAACGTCCGATAAATGCATGACTAGCAGTGGAAATTCCTCTCAATCCAGGGATATCCGGCTCTGGCAAGAGCTGGTGGAAGGCAATGACCGGGCTTTGGGGCTGTTGATGCATTTCCATTTTAAAGCCCTGCTTAATTATGGCTTCAAATTTGTGAAGGACGAAGCCTTCGTAAAAGACTGTATTCAGGAAGTCTTTATTGACCTCTGGCATAGCCGAGAAAGGGTGGCCGAACCAACACACGTCAAAGCTTATCTGCTTGTATCAATTCGTCGCAAAATAGCCCGTAACCGGCGGACAATGCGCCTGGCCGACGATCCGCTCCACGACGAGTATGCCTTTTCCATTGAATTCTCTCCCGAATGGTGGATGATCCGCGATGAAACACTGGCACGGAAAGCGCAGGTAGTTTCGGAAATGCTCGCTGCCTTGCCTGTGCGGCAGCGGGAGGTGATCTACCTCAAATATTACCAGGAGCTCAGCCGCGAAGAGATTTCCGCAATGCTCAATATAACTCCGCAAACGGTTTCCAATCTGCTCCAAATGGCCTATGGCCAGCTTCGCAAACGGTTCAGCCCCTCAGCGATCAGTGCGCTTCTTGTTTTATTATTTTCTTGATTTTGAGTTGTTTGTAAATATTTGAATAAAAATATTTCAAAAAAATCTATAATTCATGGTATCCGGGAGGAGCCATTTGTATCTCTTTATCAGAAGCGTTCCCCAATCATGAATTATCGATATTACACTGCTACCGACTTCGTTACGGATCCGTCTTTCAGGTCGTGGATACTGGAACAGGATTCATCGGCGGCGGCTTTTTGGGAAAACTGGATGAAAGAAAATCCGGACCGCCGGGAAGAGCTGGACGAGGCGCGTGCATTGTTGTATGTTTTGGCTGAAAAGGAGCTGTACGTGGGAGCGGAGGAGCTGGACGGCCGCGTGACGGACCTGCTCGCACACATAGGGGGGCACACACAGCGCACGGAAACGCGTATGAGGCCTGCTTTGTACCGGTATTGGGGAATTGCAGCCTCAATATGCATCGTGACAGGGCTTAGCTGGCTCGGTTACCGTTCTATGGAAACCAAGCCGGCCAGCCTGCGCGCGGCGGCGAGTGTGCATGAAAATACGGATGGGCATGTTGTACGTTTCAACAGGACCATGAAGCCCGTTACAATCCTGCTGGAAGATAGCAGCGTGGTAACGCTGGAACCGCAAAGTGAGTTGACGTTCCCGGAGAAATTCGCTCCGGAAAAACGGGAAGTATATTTAAAAGGAGAGGCATTTTTCCAGATCAGTCATAATCCTGAACGGCCTTTTCTGGTGAAAACAAATGAACTGGTAACCCGCGTACTCGGGACGAGTTTCACGGTAAGGTCGTTTGAAAAGGACCGGAATGCTTCGGTTTCAGTTATAACAGGCAGGGTGTCGGTCTACTCGAAGCAGGATGAACCCATTGCCGACGCGCCGGAAAAGGTTATAGGCGTGGTACTGAAACCTAATCAGCGGGTACTGTTCGACAAGCAGGAATCCCGGTTGATGAAGGTAATTGTGGACGTGCCGCTAAGAGTGCGTGAAATACCGGCAGCGTCGCTGGTATTTGACGAGGCGCCGGTTAAAAATGTTTTCAAAACCCTCGAAAAAGAGTACGGGATCGAGCTGTTTTTCAATGAAGAATTGCTGTCGGACTGCCAGCTGACGGCGAACATTTCGGGATTACCGATGTATGAACAGCTGGATCTGATATGCCGGATTATCCACGCAAAGTATGAGGTGGTGGATGGACAGGTAATCATACATGGCGGGGGCTGCAAAGCCGATTGAAATACTTCTGGACCCATTAAATGCCTTCCGCTCGTGTGAAAGGGATAGGAAAATATTGCCTTGTTTTCAATGCTGAATCAAATGGAAACTGAATATGCCTGAAAATCTACATTTCAAAACTATTGTGTGGGATATCATGAAACTATCCTTATTACAGTTATGCATAATTGTCGTTTTCTCTCATTCGACGTTTAGTCATTACCGTTTAGTTGGCCAGGATCTGCTGGAAAGAAGAATCACGCTCAAGATGGAGGATAAGAGCCTCAAAAGTGTACTCCTGTCTATCGAACGGAACTCCGAGGTGAAATTTATTTACAACCCGGCCGAGATTCGATCGTCGACGCGGGTTACGTTCCAGGCGTCGAATGAGCCGCTGGCGGAAGCGCTGGTGAGGTTGTTCAGGCCGCTTTCCATTCGCTACGAGGTGGCGGGAAAGCAAGTGATGCTTTTCAAAGCCGAAAAGAGCTCGTCGATGACGTTGCCTGAAGCGGAACCGAAAGAGAATAAAAGCGAAGTACTGGCTTCGATCAAAGGAAAAGTGACTGACGAAAAGGGCGAGGGCCTGCCGGGTGTAAGTGTGGTGGTGAAAGGGACTTCGCGAGGCACCACCACCAATTCGGCAGGGCAATATGAGCTGGAACTGGGGCAAGGGGAGAACACACTCATTTTCTCTTTCGTGGGATATCTGTCGCAGGAAATCCCGGTAGGCGCGCGGTCGGAACTGAACGTGGCGATGAAAGTGGATACCAAAGCATTGGATGAAGTGGTAGTGGTCGGCTACGGGGAGATGAAGCGGGCCGATCTTACGACTGCCCAGACATCCGTTTCTTCCAAAGACATTGCGCGTACCACCAACACCACCTTGGAGCAGGCGATCCAGGGACGCGCAGCGGGGGTGTATATTACGCAGAACTCCGGGCAGCCGGGCGGCGGTATTTCGGTGAATATCCGCGGGATTAATTCCATCAGCGGAAGTAATGAGCCTTTGTACGTGGTGGATGGCGTGCAAATCCAGGGACAATCGGTGTCGTTCGGGGCGCAAAGTTCCTCCAATCCCCTGGCCGGCCTGAACCCGGCCGATATCGAATCGGTGGAGGTACTGCAAGGGCCGTCCGCCACGGCGATTTACGGCTCCCGCGCCACAAACGGGGTCCTGTTAATCACAACGAAAAGAGGCAAGGCGGGCGATACAAAAATTGCATATGGCTATCAATTCAGCCTCCAAACTCCCCCAAAGCCTTTGAAAGTGATGGACTTGCAGCAGTACGCCCAAATGGTGGGCGAATACCACCAGTTGGCAGGTGGCGAAACACCGGAAGAGTTCCTCGATCCTTCTCTGCTCGGAAAAGGTACCGACTGGCAAAAGGAGCTTTTTAAAAACGCACCCATGCACAAGCACCAGCTGAGTCTCAGCGGTGGTAACGACCGCACTACCTATTATTTATCCGGCGAATACCTGAAACAGGATGGCGTCGCGTTGGGCTCCGGGTTTAACCGTTACGCGTTCCGGCTCAACCTGGATAATAAACCGCGCGAATGGGCGAGCATCGGCGCAAATCTCAGTTTTAACCAAACCAACGACAACCTCACCACAAGCCAGGAAAACATCATCTCGAATGCATTGCAGCTCACGCCACAGGTGCCTGTGAGGAATATCGACGGTAGTTGGGGCGGGGGCGACGACAACAACGGAGCGAATATTTTCGCACCAGTGAATCCCATTGCTATTGCAAACCTGACGACCAACAAGCTGGTCAGAAGGCAATTGCTGGGCGGGCTTAACATCGGCGTGCGGATTGCTAAAGGCCTGCAATTCAGGACCTCGTTCAATACCAACCTGGGTTTTTCAAATTCATCCTACTACATCCCGACTTACAAAATCGGCTGGGCACAGAATGTGACGGCTTCCTACACCAACGGCTCGGGTGTGAATACCTACTGGAACTGGAACCAGCTTTTGGAATATAACAGGCAGTTTGGCAGGCACAGCGTAAATGTGATGCTCAGTCACGAAGCGCAGGAATCGACCTGGAAGAACCTGGCGGGAGGGCGTACAGGCTTCCTTACCAACGATATTCTCGACCTGGCGGCGGGCGACGCGCTTACGGCCAGCAATTCGGGTGGATCGGGTGAATGGGCGATGGAATCGTATCTAGGCAGGTTGAATTACAATTTCGCAGACCGGTACATTATTATGGGTACTATCCGGCGCGATGGTTCGGCCAATTTTGGCGCCGATAACAAATGGGGCTTCTTTCCGTCGGTTTCGGCAGCGTGGCGCGTTTCGCAGGAACCTTTCTTTCATGTGCCGGCCATCAGCGAGCTGAAATTGCGCTTCGAAACAGGCATTACCGGCAATCAGGGCAGCGGCGGCATTTATTCGCCTATGGGCACGGGGACTACGCCCACTACCACCGGGTTTCTACCCACTAAATACGCCAACGACGGACTGAAATGGGAAGAAACCAAGACAAACAACTTCGGGATCAACCTCGGGCTGTTTCAAAACCGCATCCAGTTTGAATTCGATTATTATATCAAAAATACGGACAACCTGCTGATGGAAAAGCCGCTGCCATGGTACATGGGAACCAATGGGGTAGGCGCTGTCGGATCGCCCACCGTCAATATCGGTGCATTGCAGAATAAGGGTTGGGGTTTTACGGTCAACACGGTCAATGTCAACCGCGGCGGGTTTAAATGGGAATCCAATTTGAATATATCGGGCTTTAAGACAAAGATCAAGTCATTCTATTCGGATGCGGCGTTTGTGGATCGGACGTCGTGGTGGCTGGCTGATTGGACGCAGCGCTCTGAAGTAGGCAAGGCGCCGTGGCTGTTCCGAGGCTATATCGAGGAAGGGTTGTTCCAATCTGTGGAGGAAATCGAAAAGAGCCCGTTACCTGTCGATAATAACGGCGTGAAGCTGCCTATCAATGAAAACAATATCTGGGTAGGGGATGTGAAGTTCAGGGATGTGAATGGCGACGGTATTATCAACGAGAACGATCAAACGGTCATCGGTAACCCGTGGCCCAAGCTGTTTGCGGGTTTTACCAATTCATTTTCCTATAAAGGTTTCGACCTGAGCATTTTGCTGACCAGCACCTACGGCAATGACGTGTACAACTTTCTGGGCAAACTGAATACCAACGCGAGTAATATCAACCTGAGTCGCAACCTGCTTGTGCATGCGATGGATTATGCCAAGCCGGTGAAAAACGACGACGGCACAGTTACCCTCTCGAACCCTGGCACCGACGTGGCCCGGATCTCGAATGGCCCGAACGGCAACTTCGCCCGGCATACCGATAAATGGGTAGAAGACGGGTCGTTTATCCGGCTGAAAAATATTTCCCTGACCTATAACCTGCCGGTATCGCTGGTGTCACGCCAGAAAATCATCCGGGGCGCGAGGATATCGGTGGGCGCCCAGAACGTGGCCACGCTCACCCGCTATTCGGGTTTTGACCCCGAAGTGGGCGCATATGTTTCGAGGGATGCCAGTGCAACGAACCAGGCGGTCGGTCTCGATTACGGCCGCTATCCGCTGACGCCCGTTTACACATTCAGTTTAGGATTGGATTTCTAAAACAGCCGAAAAATGAAATACATGAAAAACATTTACAAGAAGCTGATTGTCCTATTTCCATTCGCATTGCTCTGGGCGTGTTCGGAAGACTTCCTTGAACGCCCGCCTAAGGACGCCATTGTGGATGCCGGCTTTTATCAAACCGACGACCAGGTGCTGGCGAGTACTGCATTGCTATACAGCAAGGTATGGTTCGATTACAATGACAAGGCGTCGTATAACCTCGGGGACTTTCGGGCGGGTACGGCGTTTTCGGCATGGAACGATAGGGGAAATGTGCTTTTCAACACCACCGGAAATACGCCGGAAAATGGCTCGACGTGGCGGTCGTTTTTCATCGTTGTAGGACAATCGAATCTGGCTATTCAGAACATTCAGAAATATGCGGGGGCGTCGGTATCCGCGGTTGTTAAAAAGCACGCTATTGCCGAAGCGCGGTTCATGCGGGCATTGGCCTATCGTTTCCTGGTAATGAACTGGGGCGCCGTACCGGTAATCGAGAACAACCTCACACTGCTTTCCGACACGACTGTGCAGCGCAATACGCCCAAGAGTGTGTGGAAATTCATTACAAGCGAAATGCGGCAGGTAGCCGAGGATTTGCCGGAAAAGCCCGTGCGGGTCGGAAGGCTTACCAGATGGTCGGCCGAAGGGATGCTGGCCCGTTTTTACCTCACGCGTGCGGGTGTGGAAGCGGGCGCGTCGGGCCAGCGCAACCAGGTATTTCTGGACAGTGCAAAGTATTATGCGGATCGCGTGATAACCCTCAGCGGGGCGTCGCTGCTGCCGAAGTACGAGAGCCTTTTCCGGTATCCCTATGACAATAATGCGGAGTCACTGTTTTCGCTGCAATGGGCGTACTCGCCTGGTGCATGGGGTACGCAGAATTCCACTCCGGCCTATCTAGCATATGGCCCTGATATTGCCAATGGAGATGGCTGGGGAGGTGATAAAGGTGCCACCTGGTGGGTTATGCAGCAGTATGAAGGCATTAAAACGGTTTCCGAAACGGTACTACAAGGCCGGACTGTGGACCAGCGGCTGAAAGCGACGTTCATGCTGCCGGGAGCAAGCTATCCGGAGATTACCCAAACGATACCGGGCGGAAGTCAGAAACTGGTGTTCCCGTTCACCGGAACGGATGTCAATTTTATCGCCATCAAAAAATACATTACCGGCAAGGCCGCGGATGTGGGCGGGCAGGCTGCGCAGCAAAATTACGGGCACGATACCTATATGATGCGTCTGGCCGAAATGTACCTGACCTATGCGGAGGCAGTTTTGGGCAATAATACTTCTACCACTGATTCTAAGGCACTGCAATATTTCAATCACGTGCATACCCGAGCCGGACTTTCGCCGGTTACCGGTGCGCTTACATTTGATCAGATCTTTAAAGAGCGGGTCGTCGAGTTTGCCATGGAAGGAATGGCATGGTATGATCTGGTCAGTCTGCATTATTACAACCCAACTAAGGCATACGCGATCCTGAATGCACAGGACCGCGGATTTTTCTTTACTAAACCCGACCGCTTTCCGGACCCAACGTCCTGGACTTTCACGAAAACGGCCTGGGCCACGGCCGAGCGGAAAATAGATGCGAACAGCGGCAATTTCCTGCTGCCAATCCCGTCGGCGGAACTTAGCCAGGCGCCCAATCTTCAAAAACCGGCGGTTGATTATCAACGTAAATGATTTTGTCAGGCATTTTTATGAATAGACTATTTAATCTAGGAAACCTTGCGCTGATGGCCGCATTGGCGCTGATTACTGCATTCAGTATTTCTTGCCAGAAGGACGATCTTCCAAACAACGGTGAGCCTGTGGTCAACTTCATCCGCGTGACCGACCCGGAAGATGCCGATTCGCTGCTTACCGGGGCCGGGCAGGGGGATCTGATCGCCATTGTGGGAGAAAACTTGCAGGATGCGAAGGAAATCTGGTTCAACGACCAGCGCGCGAGCCTGACGCCCACGTACATCACGAGTACGACGATCCTGGTTTCGATACCGACGCAGATTCCGAACGAGATCAGTAACAAAATGCGGATCATCTTCTCCAATGGTAAGACCCTGGAACATAGCTTTGAAGTGAAGATCAGCGAGCCGCTCATATCGGCGATGCTGAGCGAGTATGTTCCGGCAGGGGGCGTGGCCACGATTCGCGGCGACTTCTTTTACCAACCGCTTACCGTAACATTTGCAGGAGGAAAACAGGGTATGCTAGTTAATGTGAAGGATCAGGAAATACAGGTCACTGTGCCGGAGGGGGCGCAGCCTGGACCTTTGACGATTAAAACCAAATTCGGTGAAACGAAGTCCGACCTCTGGTTCCGTGACAATCGCAACATTTTCCTGAGCAGCGATCCGTTTACCGGTTGGTGGAATCCGGCATTTGTCGTTTCGATGCCGGGCGCGGGAGCTCCGCCGTCGATCAATGGTAATTATATCCGGGTCAAAAAGGCGATAGGTGGCTGGCAATGGACCGAGGTGGCCGGTGGCCCGCCCGATGCAATGGGGGCCATCAGCAAGAACATCCCTGACTCGGCGATCCTGAAACCCGCCAATTATGTCCTGAAATTTGAAGTCAATACCATTAAGCCTTACAATAATAACGTATTGAAAATTACCGCAGGGCTGGCGAGTGGCTTCAACGATAGCCAATATACCTGGTTGCCGCCTTACGATACCAAAGGACAATGGCAAACGGTGGTGATACCATTCGACGAGATCGCAGCAAGCTATGAAAGTGCAGGCTCAAAACTCACCGTCAGCGCCAAAGGCTACTACACGCGCCTGCTCTTCCACGGAGGCGGCGACCTCGATTGTGATATGGCGTTTGACAATTTCCGGATCGTGCCGAAGGGGAAAGATAATGACTGAATGATTGAATGACTGAATGACTGAATGACTGAATGACTGAATGACTGAATGATTGAATGACTGAATGATTGAATGATTGATGATTGAATGAGCGATCAACCAATTAACTGATAAACGCCTACTCCAAATATTAAGACAAGACTTAGATTGAAAGTTTACACTGTTAATGCGATAGTCCCTCAAAATTCAGTCATTCGGTCATTCGGTCATTCAAAATCCACTCATTCACTCACTCATTCGTATCTTGCGTTTCAAGCAAAACCTGAACCCATGAAACGCAGAAAAGTTATTCAAAGCCTTACCACATTGCCATTAATCGGCTCGCTTCCGGTTTCCGGGGAGCGGGCTGATTATGTGTCCCGCAAGAAAAAGCGGGATGTTATTGCCGAGCTCGGCATCCGCTCGTTCATCAATGCGGCCGGAACGCTTACCTATATGTCGGGATGCATTATGCATGATGAAGTTGTGGAAACGATCGAAAACACCTCCCGGCATTTTTGTATGATCGATGAAGTGCAGGACAAGGTGGGGGAGAAGATCGCTAAACTGGTACACTCGGAAGCGGCGATGGTGACGTGCGGCGCTTTTTCGGCTATGACACTCGGCCTCGCGGGCGTGCTCACGGGCCTGGATGTACGTAAGGTGGAACAGCTGCCGCACCTGGAAGGGACCGGGATGAAGTCGGAAGTGATTTGCCAGAAATCCCACAACGAGCGATATAACCATGCTTTTCTGAACACGGGTTGTACCGTGGTTGAGGTGGAGACGATCGAGGACGTGGAAAAGGCTATCAATGAGAAAACAGCATTGCTGCATTTCCTGAATATTACAGCGCATGCCGGGCATATCAAACACGAGGAATGGATCGCATTAGGCAAAAAGCATAATATTCCTACCTCGATTGATATTGCTGCTGATGTGCCGCCGGTTTCCAATCTCTGGAAGTTCAACGACATGGGTTTCGATATGGTGTTTATTTCCGGAGGCAAAGCCATGCGTGGCCCGCAAAGCGCAGGGATATTAATGGGGCGCAAAGACATCGTCGCAGCCGCCCGCCTGAACGCGCCTCCGCGCGGGTTCACAGTCGCACGGGGACACAAGGTTAATAAGGAAGAAATACTGGGCATGTACGTGGCACTCGAGAAATTCATCTCCGGCGATCACGACCGCGAATGGAAGGATTGGGAAGCACAAATTGCGCGCATCGAAAATGCAGTGAAGGATCTCCCCGGCATTACCACCAAAGTGACGATCCCCGAACTCGGAAATATCACGCCGACGCTGACGGTCAGCTGGGACGATAGCATCGTAAAACTGACAGGCCGCGAGCTGCGCGATAAGCTTCGGTTCGGCTCGCCATCCATAGAAGCAGGCTTCTCCGGATTACCGTTATACTACTATCAGGCGGGCTCAGATTCCATTGACCCCGCCACTGAGGATACACTCAAAGGGGCCAACCTTATCCGTATCACAGCCTGGATGTTGCAGCCCGGCGAAGATAAGGTGGTAGCGCGCAGATTACGGGAGGAGTTGATGGGCTAACCGTCGAAGGATTACTCCCTCAGCCTGCTGACCTTTTGATAAAGTTCGATGACCGTGTCGACGCCCAGCTTCTCGAAGATTCTCAGCTTGTAGGTACTTACCGAACTACCGGTGATATTCAGGAATGTGGCGATTTCCTTCATCCACTTACCCTGCAGCAGCAGGTCCATTACTTCGATTTCACGTTGAGAAAGTGCGGCAAGCGGATTGCTTTGCCGCACTTCCGGCGTGACGTTACCGCGAAGGAGGAGCTGCCGCACCATTTCGCTTACATACCGGCCATTCGTAAGCATAGCCACAATAGCCGTTCGGATCTCCTCCGTGGAGGCGTTTTTAGAAAGAAAACCATTTGCCCCGGCTTTGAGATAATGCATGGCATACAGCTCCTCGTCGATAGCTGAGAATACCATGATGGCGACTTCGGGTTGGAGCCGGCGGATCTTCGCGATCATTTGAAATCCCTCGCCGTCGGGAATGTTAATGTCGAGAAGGATCAGATCAAGTCTTTGTGTGGAAACGATGTGCAAGGCATCCGGAAAGTTGTCGGTTTCCCAGAAAGTGACAGCCGGGAGCACGTCACGTATAATGAAAAGGGTTGCAAGCCTTACAATGGAATGGTTTTCAATAAGCAGTATGTGTTTCATTTACGAAACGGGTCATAAAGGTTTCCCAGCGGGATCCGAATACCGTTCCCATGCGGTAAATTTAAGTGGCTTATCCGTTTGCCTTTGTAGCGTTGAAACAAATGGAGAATAGAATCTTTTCTGTGGTTATTTAAGAAAATCTACACGCAATCGTTTGTAAATCAATTAATTGTATGAAGTAATAGAAATAACTTTAATGCATAAGATGATTGTTTAATTTAATTTGGGTTACTTATGTAGTAGTTTTTATACTACGCTTGTTTGCAAAATTTCTGCATTTATATTTGTTCAATATATTTTTTACGAAGTAGTTCGGGAGGCACAGTCCGCACCCTGTCGGCTATGCAGATAAGGTTTCCTTACCCCAGCAGCGAAGCGGGCAAACGTGCTTTACCCTGCAATTTCATACGGCTAGAACTGTTTGAGCAGCGAAACCTTTTTGGATAGCTCAATCGAATCTACCACATCCAACTTATTGAAAATACGACGTTTGTAAGTGCTTACCGTATTCTCTTTCACATTCATGATCGCCGCTATCTCCTTGGTCCATTTGCCTTCGGTCAGTAGCTGCATCACGCGCATTTCGTTAGGAGAAAGGCTGGTAATAGGATTCATTACTTTACCGAAATTGTTGTCTTTGATCGTATTGAGCAGGATTTGTTGCACCTGGTAACTCACATATTTGCCTTTGCTCATCACGGCTTTCAGTGCCGCCTTGAATTCATCGTGCGAGGCCTGTTTAGAAAGAAACCCGTTGGCGCCCGCCTTAATGTAGGGCAATGCGTACACCTGCTCGTCGTATCCCGAGTGTATCAAAATGATGATGTCCGGCTGTTTGCCGCGGATCATGTTCATCATTTTGATGTTCTCTCCGCCTGGAATGTCAATATCCAGGATCAGTAGGTCAAACCGGTCCTGATCCAGCAATGCAAGGCCTTCTGGGAATGTATCGCACTGAGTGACAGAGGCTTTTGGATCCGATTCGGAAATGAGAAGTTTCAGTCCCATCCGGATTAGAGGATGGTCTTCGACGATCAATATCTTCATAACAGTTGATCAAAGGATACGGACATTAGTGGATAGCACACAAATCTAAAAATTTATTGAGGGTTTGAGTTGTAGAAATGTATCTACATTTGCAACGTTTTAACTCTATAAAGGTACTGTTGTATACACAGTAAATTTGTGCATTAATTAACGTTGAGTATCATAAATATCCTTCCGGTGCTGCCGGAGGGCTATTTTATTTTAAGGGGATCGGGAGCGACAATCGCTTACCATTATACGACAAGTGCTTTTACGTTCAGGGTGGAGCGTTTAAATTTACCCTATGAACGATCAGCAAAAACAATTTGTCCTCGCTTTCATGGCATATGCCGCCCAGCGTGATCTCCCGTTGGAAAAACTCTGCCGTCTTTCGGGTATCGATCTCCAAGCGCTCACGAACGGCGGAGATTTGGAAATAGGTCCGAAACAGTTCAACGATCTGTGGCTGAATGCGTGTCACCTGAGCAACGACGCGCTGTTTGGGCTTCATTTGGGCGAATCGCTGCAACTGGCTGCTTTGGGGATCGTAGGCGAGATTATCAAAAGCAGTACTAAGGTTGGACAAGGAGTGAAGCACGCCGTTGCCCTTACGCCGCTGATCACTAATTTGTTTGGCATGACTGTTGAGCTTGACACGCAGACCTTTACGCTTCGCCTGCATCCGGATGAGAACCGCCGCGCGGCTTCCCCCTTCGCATTCGAACAAATGATCAGCTTTTTTCTCGTTTTTGCCGTGCACGAACTCGACGGGCTCATCCTGGCGCGCATACGCCCGGAACATATCACGATGCCTTTTACCGACGCCGCAGCCCCCGAGCTGGAACGCGTTCTGCGCTGTGTCCCGACCCATTCGGAGGATGACTATGCCATTTCTTTTGACCGTAAATATTGGGATATGCCGATCCTTACCGCCAATTACGCTTTGCAGGAAAGTCTTTTGCAGAAAGTCGGTACAGCAGCATCCGGAAAGGCCGGCAAAGATTCGTGGCAGGAGAAAGTGCAGCAATATTTGTTAAAAAATGCCTATCTGGGCCTTGTTTCGCTGGAAGAAATGGCTGCCAATTTTAATGTGAGCCCGCGCAGCCTGCAACGAAAACTGAAAGACGAGCAAGTTACCTATCAGGAGCTGGCCGATGACGTACGTAAATCGCTGGCACTGCATTACCTGGAAAGTGGAGAGTACTACGTAAAAGAAATATCCTACATGTTAGGATACAACGAGTTAAGTGCTTTCTCCCGAGCGTTCAAGCGGTGGACAGGCGTGACGCCGGTGGGGTATCAGAAGAATTTTGAATGATTGAATGATTGAATGAGCGATCAATTAACTGATAAACACCTACTCCAAATATTAAGACAGGACTTAGATTGAAAGTTTACACAGTTAACGCGATAGTCCCTAATCCCCAAAATTTAGTCATTCAAAATTCGCTCATTCAATCATTCGCTCATTCAATCATTCAATCATTCAATCATTCAATCATTCAGTCATTCACTCATTCCCCAACTCCCCACCCCTTATTCGGCAACGGCCCCATTTCCAGTTCCAGCGTTCCGCCGTTCACCAGTTCCTCGTGCGTGAATGTGGTGACATTCAGTGCTTTACCATTCATTTTTGCACTTTGAATGTATTTGTTAACCACCGAGCAATTTTTGGCAATCACTTTAAATTCCTTCCCATTCGGCAGATCGATTGAAACTTTCTCGAAAACAGGGCTGCCGATCGTGTAAACCGGTAAACCAGGGGTGATAGGGTAGAAACCCATCGAAGAGAATACAACAAATGCGGTCATACCGCCCCCGTCTTCGTCACCCGGAATCCCGAAGACGTTGTCTTTGAACCACACATCGAGGAGGAAGCGAATGCGTTTCTGCGTTTTCCAGGGAGAGTCGGTAAAATTATAGAGGTAGGGAATATGGAAGCTCGGCTCATTACCCATCGAATATTGTCCTACCAGGCCCGTTGCGTCTGGAAATTTGCCCCAGAACTCGTATTTGCTACGACCGAGCCCTTCCCGGTACAGTTGATCGAGACTGCTTTCGAATTTCTTTTTGCCTCCCATTAAATCAATGAGACCATTCACATCGTGTTGCACCTGCCATTTGTAAGTCCAGCCATTGTTTTCGTCATAAAAATCACGGCCACCCATTCCGCCGTCGAATTTCGGGTCGATGGCAATCCATTTGCCCTGGCTGTCTTTGGGAATGAACATTTGTTTTTCTTCATTCCAAAGATTTTTGTAGTTGGTTGCCCGGGCGTTAAATTTCTGAGAATCGGCATTTTTACCGAGATCTTTCGCCAGTTGGCCCACTGCCCAGTCGTCGTAGCTGCCGCCCAGGGTAACCGCTACGGCCTGGCGTTTTTCAAAGCCGTCGACCAGTTTTACAGTCTCTTTTTCGCCCGGAGCAAGCGCGGGGAAGAAGCCTTTCAAATGGTAGATGTCGTCGAGCTCACATTTGGGACCGTTTCGCCAGGGAAGCATGGTCGCCAGCTCGGCATTCTTTTTCATGCCCTCGTACGCTTTGGCAATATCGAAGTTTTTAAGGCCTTTGCGGTAGCCGTCCAGCAAGGTTACCGAGGAATGGAAGCCGTTCATACATGCATGATCGCCGAAAAGCACCGGAAATGTAGGCATCCAGCCGCTTTGCTCATACATATGCACAAATGATTGCAACATATCCTCCTCCTGTGCCGGGTTCAGGATCACACGCAGCGGGTGATGCGCGAGATAAGTGTCCCAGGTCCAGTCGTCTACATAAAACGGCCGCTCGCTGGTGTGGACCTTTTTATCATAACCACTGTAATATTGATTGTCTTCTGAAATGTCCACCATGCGCTCATAGGTACGGTAAAGCGATGAATAGAAGCTCCGTTTCTGCGCCTCGGTACCGCCTTCTACACGGATTTGTCCGATTGTTTTAGCCCAAATCTGTTCACCCGCTTTTTTTAGGTCTTCAAACCCGGTGTTTTTTACCTCGGTTTCAAAGTTTTTCTTCGCCTGTTCGGCGCCTACGAACGAAATCGCGTAACGAAATTCGATCGTGGAAGCATGCTCGGGGAATGTAATGTAGGCTTTGAGGCTTTTTCCTTTTGCTTCGTTCCCGGATACAACATTTTCACCATCAAGCGACCCTGTTTTACCCGCCTCGCTGAATGTTCCGTAGAGGTAAATGGGGATGTCGTCATGGTAAATTTCGCGGGCGATTATTTCTTTTCCGCCCGTGAATTTCCAGCTACTTTCCCCATTGTTATACTGGTCGAAAAGGATGTTTTTCTGACTATTCTTAGGAAATTGAAAGCGGTAAATGCCGGCCTTTTTGCCGGGGACAAATTCTACTTTTACTTCGTCGTCAATCAGATAAGTGGAGTAATAATAAGGCCGGAGCACTTCCAGGTCGTGATCGTAGGCCATTTTGTGTTTCCATGAATCGGCGGAGACAGGCCGAGTGCCGGGCCGCAATGCAAATGCCTGACCGAGCCGGTGCGATACGATGATGGCCGGAAAACTCGAAATCTGGTCGTCGAGGTAATCCTGGCGAATGGGGAACATGCGTATCATCTGGTTGGGCAGCTGCACGGTGGGCCGGGTCGGTTCCAGAAGCTGGCCTACGTTTCCAATGCGCAGGTCGACATATTGCAGATTGTCTTTTTCAGGACTTTTTTGTGCAGGACTGGTTAAAGAATGCAAACAAAAAGCAAGTATGAATGAGGAATTAGTCAGTTTTTTAAAGGGTTGAATCATGCTTAATCAAATTTAATGACGGTTTCGGCGCTTATATTTTGGTTGGTTATGGTTTTAAAAAGTATAGATAGCTGGTTGTGCCGGGCTTTCCTGAAAAAACAGACCACTATTTAGCGGGTTATTAAAAACCCTGGTTATTGTTTAACTTTAAATTGATATCGTGCAAGTATAGTTTTGGGAAGCGAACACGAATTAAACGCGCGTTACTTAAGAAAAGCTTAACAATCGATTAACAGAACCCTTAAATGCATTGCCAGGAGAAAACTTCCCACGGTTTTCCCGCCAACCCGCTCTTATGAAATTCAGGTCTATTCTCTTTTATTTTTGGTCAATTGTATTGCTGGGCGTCGCTTTTCAGGTGAGGGCCCAGTCGTACGGGCTTGGTTTCGAGAGCTTTGAAGCAGTGCAGGACAAACGCACAGGACTCGACCTGAGTCCGGAGGGACCGATTTGCCTGGACGACGACTTCGAGCTCGCTTTTGAGCTGTCCTTTTTGAGGAATAAAAAGACCTATTTCGGCTACATTGTCCGCGTCATCGGGGATGATCAGCAGAATATCGACCTGATTTACGACAATAGCTCCGTCAATCAGAACCATTTCAAACTCGTGATCGGGGAGCAATTTTCACCCATTTCGTTCGACTTCCGCGGAGATGATCTTTTCGCCAAATGGAACCGGATTACCCTGCGTTTTCAAAAGCAGAAGCAACAGATTACCGTCGTGTACGGAAACCACAGCTTTTCTCAACCCGTAAAATATGTAACGAAGGGTTGTTATAAGATCCTTTTTGGTGCTAACCAGTACAAGGAATTCCGCACCACCGACGTACCGCCGATGAAGGTCCGGAACGTGGAACTGCGCCAGGGCGGACGGACAGTCTATCACTGGCCTTTGAACGAAACGGATGGCCTGAAAGCCACGGAGGAAATCCGGCAAAAAGCCGCAGCTGCCACCCACCCGATCTGGATCAAAAAGCTGCATTACGAATGGAAGCTCCTGCAAACCGTTACATTGAAAGGCTACGTGCGCGTCGGATTCGATGAAAAAAGCAGTAACGTCTTTGTCGTGGCGCAAGATTCGCTCGTGCGGTTCAGCCTGGCGGGCAACCGGTTGGTAACGATGCCTTACCGGAGTGGAAAGCAGCCTGTTTATGTGGATAACCAGGTACTGTTTGATACGGGGAGAAACCGTTTGTATAACATTTTTCTGAACGAAAAGCAGGTTACAGCCTTTGATACGGCAACACGCAGCTGGGATAAGAATGATATTCCCGCCCAGGCCAAGACTTACTACCTCCACGCCAATAAATTCCTTTCGCCTGCCGATTCTTCGATCTATGTGCTGGGAGGTTACGGGCATCTTGCCTATAAAAAGGAAGTGCAGCGTTACCATCTGCCGTCCGGAACTTGGCAGCAAGTTGCACTGGAAGATTCTGTTTTCACACCCCGGTACCTGGCCGCGCTGGGCGCCACGCAAGGAGGCGCGTATGTGATAGGCGGATATGGCAGCTCCACCGGACAGCAAATGCTCAACCCGCGGAATTGGTATGACCTGCTCTATTTCGACCGTGCGCAGCGGAAATTCAGGAAGATCTATGAATTAACAGTACCGAAGGAGGATTTTGTCTTTGTTAACTCAATGATTATCAATGAGCAGGATAGCTCTTACTATGCATTGATATTTCCGAAGCATCAATTCAGCTCCGAGCTGCAACTGATCAAGGGGTCACTCACTCGTCCGGAGTTCACGCCCGTAGGCTCGAAAGTGCCTTACCAGTTTATTGATATCGAGTCTTTTGCCGATCTTTTTTATGACAAGGCCAATGGCCGCTTCGTTGCCGTGACGCTTTACAGAGACGCGAATTTGCAGACTAGGGTAGCGATTTACTCGCTTTACGCCCCACCACTCGAAACCGTGGCCCCGCAAATAGCCTCGATGGGAGGTCCGCTAGGACGCAGCGTGTGGATCATCGGCGCGATTTTCCTGGCTGTGTTGCTGGCGTATTGGCTCTATCGTTACATGCCGGGGCAACTGGGCAAGCAAAAAGCGACAAAGGCGCCGGTAGTAGGGGCCGTGCCGGAGCTATTACCCGGGGCTGAGCAGCCGGTGACGGAAGAAGAGGTTGTCGAAAAGGCGCTGCCTTATAAAAGCTGCATTCTACTGTTCGGTAATTTACAGTTATATGATGAGGACGGAAATGAGATCACCAAGCAGTTCAGCCCGTTGGTGAAGGAGCTATTTCTGGTAATACTACTTTACTCTATCCGTTGGGACGGAATCAGTTCGGAGAAATTAAAGGAACTGCTTTGGTTCGATAAGCCATCGGAAAGTGCGCGGAACAACCGTTCCGTGAATATCGCGAAACTGAAAGCGATCCTCGACAAGATGAAGTATTGCCAGGTATCGAAAGAGACGGGTTACTGGAAGATCAAAATAGACTTTGAGAAGATCGAGGTTGATTATATGCATTACCTCACATTGCTCGGAAACCGTAAACTGCTTACGAAGCAAAGCATCATTGAGCTTGCCAGCATTACCAAGCGGGGCAATTTCCTTTCGAATGTGGAATATGAATGGCTGGACAGCTTCAAATCCGAGATTTCGAACGAGATCGTCGATGCCTACCTGCGTTATGCGTCGTCGATCAAAATTGCCGACGATCCCGAGTTTCTCGTGAAGCTGGCCAACTACGTGTTCTATTTTGATCCTGTGAATGAGGAAGCAATGATTCTCAAATGCAAGGCGTTGGCCCATTTGGGCAAGCATTCGCTCGCAAAAACCACTTTTGAGAACTTCGCCCGTGAATATAACCGGATTTACGGGGAGGATTTCAGGAAGGATATGCCCGAAGTGCTGCATTCGTGACAGGCCGGAGTTCGTGAACGGCATTTTCGGGCAATCGGTTTAAGGTATTTTTGTGATAAGTATCTTATTTTAAATTTATTATGACCGAGTCTCTGCTAAATCTTTGTCGGGAAGTGGCGGGAATGTCGGCTGAGGAGCTGACTATCGTGGCGCGCTATTTAAAAACGATCAGACTGAAACGGAAGCAATTCCTTATCCGGGAAGGCAGGCAATACGACTTTATCGGTTTTGTAAGCAAGGGCGCTATTCGCCATTTCACGTGGCGCGAGGGCGTGGAAAAAACCTGCAATGTCAACTTTGAAAATCAATTCTTCACCGATTTTGACAGTTTCTACCGGGGTACGCCTACCATCAATAATTCAGTTGCGATGGAAGACTCTATCGTTCTGACGCTTTCCAAAACGGATCGCGAGCTACTGTTGACAGAATGTCCCGCTTTCGAGCGCTTTTCGAGGGTGATCAGCGAGCGGGCAGCACAGGAGGCCGCTGAACGCGCCTCGCGACTCACCTGGGACCGCCCGGAAGACCGTTACCTGCATTTGCTCGAACATCAGCCTGACTTTGCAAGACGTGTACCGTTGAAACACCTGGCCAATATGCTGGGCGTTAGTGCCGAAAGTTTGAGCCGTATAAGAAAACGGCTGGCGAGCTCCGTGCTTTCTTGACGATCGTCAAGTATTTGCCCGCTACGCGGGGAATACCTTTGTATTGTCGCAAGGGAGTTCCTGCGATGTTTGCACATAAACTATTCAGCCATATCGATGAAAAATGAAATGATTCTTCCGGCGGAGGCTCCTGCACTTCCTTTCCGGGAAACTGCCCTGCTTTTGAAAATTTGGGTCCGCAACCACATTTTTGCCAATGCATTAGGCTTGGCCGTTCTACACCCCTTTCTGGCGCATTATTTTACCGGACCACATGATAAGGTCCTGACTGGCCCACAGCTTGTTATGCACAATGTCTCGCTCGTAACTTTTATCGTGCTACTCGTTATAGGGCAAAACGGGGCGCTTCAAATCCGTTTTTCTATCGGTACATTCAAGGGTTTAGGCTATTTTCTATTGCTTGTACCTGCCGCTTTCTGGCTTGGTTACTATACTTTGTACATTCCGTTCGATATCATTTTTATGTACGCAACGATCGGCATGATCAATGCCGGTTTGGTGGGCTCGTTACTACCGAAGCCGGGGCGCTGGGTGTGGCAATGCATATTATCTTTTCTGCTAGCCGGGATTGTCGGTGCCGCTTGCGGTATTGCGGCATATTTTGCAGGATTAAAGGATGCGGGTGGGTTTGTAAAGGACTACGGGATGTGGTCGTTGATCAGCATTACGGCAGCAATCACCTACGGTTCATTGACCAGGCGGGCGTTAGAGCGGCAGTTAAGCGAAACATCCAAAAGTTAATTTGCCTGGAAACAAAACAGAGACAGCCGAACCGGCGGTCTCTGTTTGAATCACCCTTAACCCTCAAAAAAATGAAGTCTAGTTCTACTTAGTTTTGGTTGTATTTTGCAGCGCAGCGTTTTTGTTGGTATTTCCACCTGCCAGTGCTTTGAGCTCACTAATTTCCTTTCTTAGCTCGGCAATCTCCGCCGTTTGATTTTTCAATTCCCGGACTGATTCTATCAGATGTGGAATCAGGCCGATGTAATTCACCGTTTTAAACCCTTTCTCGTTTTGTTGGACGAGTTCGGGGAAGTACTTTTCAACTTCCTGGGCTATCACACCCGTTTGCAGTTCTGTTCCTCGCTTGGGATCGATCCAATGATAATGATAACCGTGTAAACGGGTGACGGCATCGATGCTGCCTTTCAATGGAGTAATATCCCGTTTCAATCGTTCATCGGAACTGAAAACTTGAAGCACCCCAAAGGGTGTGGAAGCGTTTCCGTTTTCATCAATCCAAAACCGCCACGCACCGTTGAGGTAGAAGCCGATCTGTTTGTCGGTTTTCATTCCCATGAAGCCCTCCGGATTATTTTGAGAATTATCTAGGTAAAGCCCCGAAGTTGCGTTGTCGTGCCGGATTCTCATGCGTGATCCTACATCAAGGATAAACTGGGGACTGACAGCTTTTCCGCCAACGCCTATGTTTCCGTTCCGCAGGATTGTCAGTGCATTGGAGCGATTATTGATGTCCAGACCATTACCGATCTGAAACAGCCTGTCTGTTAAACTTCCGTTAGGTTGGTCGAATGAATTATTAAAAAGCCCCAGGGCGACGCCAAAATTTGCTTTGGCTATTGTGTGATGTCCGAATGCAATGGCGTAATCGCCCATGGCCGTGGCGCTGGAGCCAAAGGCTATGGAAAATGGATTGAACGCCTGCGAAGTATGTCCGAGTGCGATTGAATGATCTTGGTGGGCCTCGTTTGAATACCCCAATGCGATCGCTGATTTTCCTTTGGCGTTGCTGACGAAGCCCCCCGATATGGAAAACTCGCCGGTGGAGGAAGAGCGGTCACCCAAAGCCGTGGAAAAATCTCCGGAAGCTTCTGTGTTGAATCCCGAGGCAAAGGTAAACCGGCCTATTCCCTGATCCTCCCATTTATCGAAATTTGCTCCCGCACGGAAAGCGGCCTTGCCTGGATACCATATCATTCTCGCTCCTGCACCAATTGGAGGAAGACTTTGTCCATTTTTCAGATCTCTCCTTTGAACAACCGGTTCCGTATTCCGCCACTTTCCGGATTCATTTGCGTAAAGAGAATATGGAACGCTTAGAAGCTGGGTCATCCCAATGAAATGGAATTTGCCGTTGTTTTCATCATCAACTTCCGCTTTGAGAAAGAAAATATCGTACGGCCATTCTACCTGGGAGAGATCGCCACCGCCTGCTCCGACAACTATGGTGAACATACCGTTTGAGTCCGTTTGAGCAGGTTGCGTTTCTTCGACAACAACAGGGCCAAGAACCTGACTTTTTATGATACTTATTTTGACGGTTATGGAAGCATTCTGAACTGGTTGAGCCATATTATTGATGGCTATTCCCTGGAAAGTGAATTTATAGGGTGCCTGGGCGAGCACAGTCTGGAAGGTTAATGCCAGGCAAAAAAGAAAATGGGGGAGAACTCTTCGTTTCATACATGAAGTCAGATTAGCGATTATCGTAAACTGTCCCGAAAATCGCCGAGTGTGTGCGCTAAATACAAAAGCATTTAGTGGCAGGTGTCCGTGGGATTTTAAATGGTCAAACGAAACAGAGACCACCAATATGGCGGCCTCTGTGTAAACCCCAGTTAACCCTCAGTGAAAAATCAGCTTTGTTGTCTTGCTTCCCACCGGGGTATCGATTTGAAGCATGAATGATCCGGGATGCGGTAATGTGATAGTATGTTCTGTGCCAGGGGCCTCGAATTGCCCTAGTTTGTTCCCTAGTTGATCGTACAGTAACAGCCTTTGCGTGCGCTCAGGCACCTGTACCCGCACTTTGCTCTCGCGTGACGGATTTGGATAAACGTAGAACCTGTCGAGGCTTTCTTTTTCCGGAATGACGCGAATAATCCTGCTGTACGTGTAGGAATCGTCGGTATCCACTTGCCTGAGCCGGTAATAGCTGGTTGTCACAAACTCCTGATCGACATACTGATAACTTTTCTCTGTGCGGGAATTAATAGCTCCGTCTACCCAACCCAGCAACTCCCAGCTTTTACCATCCAGCGATTTCTGTATCTCGAACCCGAGATTGTTGGTTTCTTCCGCAGTTTTCCAATGTAATTCGGCAAGGCCGGCAGCGTTCACTTGCCCTGTGAAGCTGATCAGCCTCACGGGAAGCACGGATAAATCTGAAAATGTGTTGAGGCTGCCCAGTACCCAATTGACGCTCACGCCATTGGCCGATCCGGAGCCACTGGCGGCGTAAAGTGCCCCGGGTGAAATTTGCTGTGCTTGTGTATGATATACGCATAAGGTGATGGCTGTGATGGTGTATAATGCTTTCATTTGCTTGTCTGGGTTGAGATGGATGTTTGGCCTGCCAACAGCTCTTTGATGCTGGCTTCCAATGCGCTGAGTTTTTTATTCATTTCCTGAACAGAGGCCAGCTCTTTTTTCAGGGCGGCGATTTCCTCGGTCTTTTTGTCCAGTTCTTTGACGGCTTCGATCAGGTGAGGGATGAAGCCGGTGTAGTTGACGGCTTTGTAGCCGTCCTTTTCTGTTGCTACGAGTTCCGGGAACTGTATTTCAACATCTTGTGCCATTAAACCGGTTTGAATTGATTGATCTCTTTTAGGATCCAGCCATTTATAAAAATAGCCTTGCAGAGTTTTCAATTTAGAAATACTGGTCTCAAGTGGTACAAGATCTTTTTTCAAGCGTCGATCGGAGGTGTTAACCGTGAATCCATTTACATAAGCGTGGACATCATCCACCCAAAATCTCCAAGCGTTATTCAGGTAAAAGCCGATTTGGGTATCTGAAAGCATTCCGACAAAATTGTCTGCATTGCCTTGTGAATCATCTAAATGCAATCCGGCGGTCATCGAGCCGCCACTATTTCTAATTCTCGGTCGCCCTCCGAAATCCATAGTGAATGATGGATTTGTTGCATTGTCTCCGATCCCGATGTAACCATTCCTTAGCACGGTGATTGCGTTGGATCTGTTGGCGCTAGTGCCATGTCCCAATTGAAATATTCGGTCTGTTGCAGCTGGTTGAGCCCCTGGGAAATCTCCCGAATTATTGTAAGTACCGATAGCAATTCCGCCAACTGCTTTGGCCAATGCCCCTTCACCAACGGCAAAGGAGCGAAGACCGGATGCGGTTGAGTTCCCAAATGAAATTGAGTTCTGGCCGGTAGCCTCAGAACCCTCTCCAAATGCAAGCGCATTTGCGCCGGCTGCTTTTGAGTTGTATCCAATAGCTATGGCACCAGCATTGATAGCTTGACTGTTTAGCCCGACGGCAAATGCGTTAGTGGAAGATGCGACCGCGTTCTCGCCAATGGCAGCTGACTTGGAGCCAGATGCATTAGCATTGAATCCTGAGGAGAATGAATAAGCTCCTGATGCCTTAGAACCAGCTCCCAAGGCGAAAGCATTGTCCCCGGTCGCTTCCGTATTTTGGCCAAAGCTTGCCGAATTTTCACCTGATGCAAGGGTCCCCTCACCAGTAGCAAACGAATTAATTCCCATTGAGGCCTGATTCCATTTATTCCCAGCATTTTTTCCCACCCTAAATGCCGCATTTTGGGGATACCAGATTAACAAATTGCCCACTGGAAGAGTCGGTAAAGTGGCCCCAGCACCATTGTAGCCGGTTTGTACTATAGGCTCATTATCAATCCATTTTTTTGCAACGACTGCGGTATCTGACGTTATCGATTTATTCGCGTTCAATGCGTTGATTGCATAAGGAACGCTCAATAGTTGGGTAGTGCCTAAATCGACTTGAGCAGGTAACCCATCGTAATACATTGTCGTCTGCAAAAAGTAGGAGTTTGCACCCCAATTGATGTTACTCAGGCTTGTTATTGAACCAATTTGCAGTGTGAAAATACCGTTGGCATTTGTATTTGTATTGTGAGTTTCACTGAATACACTTTGTCCATTAGCACTTCCCTGGTGGATATTGAATCCCACGAGAATACTCTTATTTGCTACAATCTTCCCAGCCGCATCCCTCGCCACTCCTTGAAAACTGAACTGCTGCGGCGCCTGTGCTTGGGAGGACTGGGACTGTAGCAACAGCAGCAGGCTAACCGACAGCAGTATGACGAATGTGACTTTGGGGCTACGGGTAAATGCTTTCGAACTCAGCGACATCGGGGCAGCGGCGGTTTTGAAATAGCCCGATAAATGAGTGATTAATTGTTTCATGTGTGTAAATGTTTTGTGTGATTTCCTTAATTCCGGTGGGAATATCGCTGGGTTTTCCGCAAAACGTTGCGCGCGATGATTGATCGGCGTCCGATTAAATAGCCTGCGGCAAAAAACCGGTTTCGATAAAGGAATAGGTGTAAAGTAGGGAATGCGTAAAAAGATCGATTACTCATCGCTTTCCGCCGGGTGGTAAATAAATTGCCGGGTGTCGGCGGGGATGTCGAAAATTTGGCGAAAGGATATATACGTCCGGCCAAAACTTAAACCCCAGTTTATGACACAGCGCGTGAAATCACCCGTTTGGGCTGTTGTGCTCCTGCTGATTTGCCTGATTTTACGATTCTGTGATTCCTGGCTGTTCGGAGAAGAAAATAAGAAGAAAAATTTCCCTCAATACCAGCGCTTCCGACCCTCTCAATACCGAAGGACGGAGATCAATATGAGTGGCAACCATTTGAACAAGGTCCTCGAGGGGCCGGATTCACTGAGAAGGGCCTCCTATTTTTTCCGATAGGCGGCAATCTTCGCATATAGTTCCGCCGGCGAGAATGGCTTGCTGATGTAGTCATTCATCCCCACTGTAAAAGCAATATCCTTAATATCCATCATAGCCGAGGCGGTCAATGCGATGATAGGCAAGCGCTGGTATTTTTCGTCGGGTAGCTGACGGATATGGCGTGTGGCTTCATAGCCGTCCATTTCAGGCATCTGGAGATCCATCAGCACAAGGTCGTAGTCGTTGTTCTGTACTTTTTCTAGGGCTATCAAACCGTTTTCGGCGAGATCATATTTCACATCCCATTGTCTCATAAAGTTCTTCATCAGCAGGACGTTGATATTGTTGTCCTCGACAATAAGTAACCTCATGCCGTTTAGGTTGAAATGGTTGACCGGCGCTCCATTGGATTGCCCGGTAACATGCTTCTCGCTGATCGGGAACGACAGGCTGAAATAGAATGCCGACCCGCTGCCCGGCTCGCTTTCGACGTGGATCTGGCTGTTTTGCAGTTCCAGAAGCCGTTTGGTGATCGTCAGGCCCAGGCCCGAGCCGCCGTATTTGCGGGTCGTGTCGGAAGTGGCCTGGGTGAAGCTGTCGAAGATATTGTCGAGTTTTTCGGGCGGTATGCCGATGCCGGTATCTTCTACCCGGAAGTCGATGGTTACCCGGTCGTCCCGTTGCTCCGCAATGGCCGCTGAAATGGTTACTTTGCCGCTTTCGGTGAATTTTACGGCATTGCTGACGAGGTTGGTGAGGATCTGGCCCAGCCGCGTAGGATCGCCTACCACCGTAATATTGACATCGTTGCTCACTTTCAGTTTCAGTAAGATGCCCTTTTCGTTGGCCTTTTGAAGAATCCCCGACCGGATATTTTCCAGCAATAAAAGGACGTTAAAATCCACCTCCTCGAATTCGATCTTTCCGGCTTCTATCTTGCTGAAATCCAGAATGTCGTTGATCAGCACCAGCAGGTTTTCGGCCGAGAATTTGAGGATGTTGAGATATTCCATCTGCTCCGGTTTCGGGTTCTGTTGCAGCAGCAAATGCGTGAATCCGATCACTGCGTTCATAGGTGTCCGTATCTCGTGGCTCATGGTCGAAAGGAACTGCGATTTGGCGATCGCGGCCATTTCCGCCTGTTCCTTGGCTTTGATCAATTCCTGTTCTGCCTTCTTCTGTTCGTCGATGTCCATGATTGCGCCGTAGAGCTTCGTTACCCTGCCGGTTGCATCTGTAAACGGTTTTCCGATGGCGTGGATGAATTTCACCCGGCCATCGGGCAGGACAATGCGAAGGTCGAAGCTCGCCGGCGCCAGATGGTTGATCGCATCGCGGATATGCGACTTGTACAATGGCATATCGTCGGGGTGGATCATACTGGAAAACAACTCGGTTTCCGGACCGGTACTGCCTGGTTCGAGGCCAAAAATGCGGAATGCTTCATCAGACCAGTAATTCTGACCAGTGATAAGATCGGCTTCCCAGCTGCCGCTGTGCGTGAGTTGCTGCGATTCGGCGAGCATGGCCTCGTTGCGGCGGATCAGCTCTTCGGCCTGTTTGCGGTGGGTAATGTCGTGCCACACCACCAGCAATACCTTTTTGTTGCTGATCAGCACCGGATTAAGCGTAACTTCCACCGGGAATTCTTCGCCGTCCATTCGCCGGTGTATCCATTCGAAGCGATTATATCCGTTTTCATACGCCAGCCGGTCCATTTCCACGGATTTCTCCGAGGAACGCCGGCCATCAGGCTGGAATTCTGGGGAAAACCTGGCGGGGTGGATAGAGAGCAACTCGCTTTTGTTCTTGCATCTCAGCATTTTTACTGCCGCCTCGTTACAGTCCATGATCCCGTTTTCGTCCAACAGCAAATGTGCGTCGGTAGAATACTGAAATATCACGCTCAGCTTTTCTTCCACAATCTTTCGCTGTGTGAGGTCCTGCAAAACACCGTCCAGTTTACCCGGCTGTTCCTGCTGCATAATGTCGTCATGAATATCACTCACCGAGCCGACCATTCTTTCAGGCTTGCCGTCTTCAAACCGTACCGTGCCGCGGCATTCGAAATAGCGGTAGCCGTTATGTTTCGTTTTAAGCCTTACGTGGACCAGGTAGGGAACGTTGTTTTCAAACTGTTCGCGGATAGCGTCGGCGACGATCTGCTTGTCGTCTGGATGGACAAGTATTTCGGTAAATTCCTTATAACCAGTTGGTACTTCGCCCGGCTGATAGCCGAGTAATTCAAAAAAACGATCAGACCAAACCTGTTTGTCCGTCGCAAAAACCCAATCCCATATCCCTGCATTGATACCGGCAATGACCATGTCGAGCGATTCAGGGGAGAACTTGGATTGCATACTGGATGTATAGAATTAATTCGTATAAAATTAAAACAATTTCCGAATCTCAAAACTCTTAAAAGAATTTTGCCTACTCTTTTTCAAAGCCGTTTATGCCAAAAACTTTTTAAGCGGTAAGATCGGATATGTTGATATTCTGCCGTTGCCCGCGTAAATTGGTGGGCATTGAAATGGCGAAAACCTGTATATGAACGCAGAAACGGATGCGTTGAGAAAACGCATTGAAGAACTCGAGGCGGAATTGGAGAAGGCCCGGCTGGGTCACACCGGCGGGGGCGATACACTCGCATATATACAGGAAATGGAAGGGCGTTTTCGCGCGATTGCGGATACGGCCCCGGTACTGATCTGGCTCTCCGGCCCGGACAAGCTTTGCTACTTCTTTAACAAAGGCTGGCTCGATTTCACAGGCCGGACTATGGAGCAGGAGCTCGGAAACGGGTGGGCCGAGGGCGTCCATCCTGAAGACCTGGAAAGATGCCTCGCCATTTACATTTCCCATTTCGATGCGCGCAAGGAGTTCAGTATGGATTACCGTCTGCGAAGGCATGACGGCCAATATCGTTGGATTTCGGACAAAGGCGTGCCGCGTTACACTCCCACCGGTACTTTTATCGGGTATGTCGGCGGCTGTATGGATATTCATGACCAGATCATGTTTTCGGAGCTGATGGAAACGCAGGTCGAGGAACGGACCCGTCAGCTGAAGCACTCAGAGCAGTTTTTGCAATCGATCCTGAACACAGCGGGCAACAGTATTGCCTCCTATGAGCCAGTTCGTAACCCGGAAGGCCGGATCATGGATTTTCGCATTGTGTATTCCAATGAGGGCAGATTTGCCCGAGGCACCGCGGAGGATTGGCGTATTGCGGGAAAAACGTGCCGGGAGGTGTATCCCGGTATTTTCAGAAATGGTGTGTTTGAAAAGCTGGTGAAATGTCTTGAAACAGGGCAGCCGGATCATTATCAGATCGATTTGAGGAAGGACGGCGATATTATCTGGTACGAAGCTTCAGTTGAAAAACTTAATGACAGCGTGACCGTAACCACGAGGAATATATCCGAAGAGCTGAAATCCGACCTGAAACTCAAAGACCTGAACCGCCAGTTGGCGATACAGAACTCCATTTTCAAACATTCGGAAGAGAATGCCAACATTGGGAGCTACGCCTGGAATGTGACTACGAACGAACTCGAATGTTCCGATAATTTATACAGGCTCATAGGTTACCAGCCGCAGGAGTTTATTCCGTCTTTCGAACAATTTCTGTCATTTCTCCATCCCGAAGACCGTCACCAGGCAATCCGCGACGGTATCAGGGCTTATGAAACGAAGGTAGTCGTGCAAAATACCTACCGGATTATTGCCAAAAACGGCGATATCAGGCATTTCCGGCTGAGCGGAAATTTCATCCGGGAGGGAGAGAACCATTTAATGATCGGCGCATTGCAGGACGTGACCAAGGATAGCGAACTTAGCGATGCGCTGCATAAGAAGAATATGGAGCTCCGCCGGAACAACGAAGAACTGGCGTCGTTCAGCTACGTGGCGTCGCACGACTTGCAGGAGCCATTGCGAAAGATCCGCGCATTCAGCAGCAGGATCATGGAAAAAGAATCCCAGCATTTTTCGGAAAGCACGAAAGATTACTTTGCACGCATTATTGCCGCATCGGTGCGGATGCAAAAGCTGATCGAGGCCTTGCTGAGCTATTCCGGAACCAGCGGGGTTAATTTCAAATTCGTGGAGACCGACCTGAACAGTATCGTAGAAGAGGTTAAGAGTGACCTGGAAGAACTGATCACAGAAAAAGACGCGGTAGTAGAAGTCCAGCGGATGCCGGTTTTGCCTGTAATTCCGGTCCAGTTTCACCAGCTTTTGCAGAACCTCATTGGCAATGGCATCAAATACAGCAGCCCGGACCGCAGGCCTGTAGTAAGGATAGGACACGACATAGTGGAGGACGGGCAGGGGACTTTCTGCCGGATCAGCGTTACCGATAATGGCATTGGGTTCGATCAGCGTTATGAAAACCGGATATTCGACCTTTTCCAGCGACTGCATGGCAGAAACGAGTACGAAGGAACAGGCATCGGCCTCGCGATCTGCAAAAAAATAGCCCAGAACCACCACGGTTACATCACCGCCGAAGGGACCCCAGGCGTGGGCTCCGTTTTCCACGTTTACATTCCGACAAACGTAGTGCAACCATGATCTTATGCGTGAAAGTTGCACAGGGCGGTGTTTGAATTGTAAGAATCGGATAATCTGACGCTAAATACGGGCTCCCTCAAAGTTTCTCTTGCAAAACCCTTGCGTTTTAATTTTCAATAAGTTTACTTTGTCTATCATATTTATAGACTATGTAAAATGACTTTGCCCGATTAACCACCAGTCCGGTAAAACATTTGTCCAAAATTCGTATCGTACCTATGAAAGCGAAAGATGTACTTTTTGTCCGGTCTTCGGAGCTATATATGCCTGGAAGGCTGGCTCCGGGGAAGATGGTGGTTTCTAATTGTCCCCGTTTCACAGCCCTGGGCTGTTCCTGTTGTTGACCCCCTGAAGATTTTCTGAATATTCGGTAACCCGCTGATCGGCATATGAGGCGTATGCAGATCATGAACTTCCCGTATATCCGCGCCACTCAGGCATGACGTGCTTGTGCATGCGTATATGCATGAAGGTGAGCCCTCTTGTGCCTCAAGTATCCATTTTATTCACCATAAATAATGATCAAACATCTATTCCGCCTGTTCTTGCTGACGGGCCTGGTATTCACAGCTTTTTACCGTGCCGCGGCGCAGGACGCCATTACGGGCGTGGTAAAAGACGAGTCGGGGCAGGGATTGCCCGGTGCGACGGTGGTCGAGAAAGGTTCCGCCAAGTATGCCTTGACGGACATTGACGGGAAGTTCAGTATCCCGCCGGCTAAAGAGTTTCCGTTTACATTGCAAATCAGCATTACCGGCTTCCAGCAGCAGGAAATCGAAATTTATGAACAGCCTACCGAGGCCGTAGAAGTCGTTCTGAAAACCGCCAACCTGCTCGACGAGGTCGTTGTAGTGGGTTATGGCGAGCAGAAACGGAAGGATATCACCGGCTCGGTGGCGTCGGTTCCTATTGAAATTAAAAGTCAGCCGGTAGCCTCCGTGGAGCGCCTTTTGCAAGGTTCGGTCGCGGGAGCGGTGGTGACGCAGACGTCCGGGCAGCCGGGTGGGGGCGTGAGCGTGCAGATACGCGGGAACAACTCCATTACCGCCGGTAGCGACCCATTGTACGTAATCGATGGTTTCCCTGTCAACAACGACTACGGCCTTACCGATGCCGGTGTTACAGACGGATCGAAAATCAACCCGCTTTCTTCCATTAATACCGCTGATATCGAGAATATCGATGTTTTGAAGGACGCTTCTGCGACAGCTATTTACGGTTCGCGCGGTGCGAACGGGGTAGTTATTATTACTACCAAAAGCGGTGCGAAGAATAAGTCCTCCGTGAACTACGACGCATACTACGGCTCACAGAAAGTACTTCGCACGATTCCTTTGCTAAATGCTGCGCAATGGTGGCAGCTCAGAAAGGACGCAGCTTCAAACTCCGGTAAAACCGTTGCCATTCCAACCATCACAGGTTACTCTCTCGATACAACCGGCGCAGGCACCGACTGGCAGGACGCCGCATTTCGTAGTGCTTCCATCCAGAGCCATAACCTTTCCATTCTTTCAGGATCGGATAAAACGAAGCTTGCGATTTCAGGTAACTATTTCAAACAGAATGGTATCCTGCAAAATACTGATTTCCGCCGTTTCTCGGCGCGCATTAACCTGGACCACCAGTACAGCGACCGTCTCCGCATTTTCACCAGCCTGAACGCGAGCAACACCAAAGCCAATGTGGCACCGTCTGCCATTGTAGGTAACCTGCTGCAAACACCTCCCTCGCTGCCGATTTATCAGGACAATGGCACTTTTGTCATAAACAGTCCATTCGAATCTGCATTGCAGAACCCTATTAACTCGCTTTACAATCAGTTGAACGAGACCATTACCAACCGTTTCCTGGGTAATGTTTCGGCTGAATATACGATTGCAGATGGTTTGAAAGCCAAAGTACTTGTAGGTGCCGACATCGTGGGCAACAAGCAGAACCGTTATTTGCCAAGCACTACCGCAGAAGGCCAGGCGCTAAGCGGCGATGCAACCGTGGGTTCGATTTTTACCAGCAACTGGCTGAATGAGAATACGATCAGCTATGACAAAGAGATCAATGAAAAGAACAAAATCAATGCGGTAGCGGGTTTCACGGCGCAAGTATCGGAAAGTAAAGGCGCTATCGCCGAAGCTGCGGGTTTTGCAACAGACGCATTTGAATACAATAACCTGGCAACCGGTATCACCAGCGTCGCACCGCGTTCTTTGGCGAACAAGTGGTCGCTGGCCTCGTACCTCGGTCGTGTCAATTACATTTTCGACGAACGGTACCTGTTTACACTGACATTGCGTGCGGATGGTTCTTCCAAATTCGGTAGCGGCAACAAGTGGGGCTACTTCCCCTCGGCGGCGATCGGCTGGAATGTGAACGAAGAGAAATTCTTCCAGCGTTTCAAAAAAATCAGCCTGCTGAAACTGCGTCTGAGTGCCGGACAAACCGGTAACCAGAACATCCCTTCTTACCAGTCGCTTTCGCAGCTGGCCTACTTCCGCTACAACTTCTCGAACACAACCGTTTCCGGTTTTGCCCCGAATACCGTGCCTAACCCGAACCTCGGCTGGGAGAAAACGTTCCAGACAGACTTTGGTATCGACCTTGGTTTGTTCAAAAACCGCATCAACATTATCGCGGATTACTATTACAAGAAGACCACGGATTTGCTCCTGACCCGCACAGTGCCAGGTACTTCCGGTCTGTCGGACTTCTATAATGGTCAGGCTTCGGTGGTATACCAGAATATCGGTGCGGTTTCTAACCAGGGTGTTGAGTTGTATATTAATTCCAGAAATACGGAAGGCGCTTTCAAATGGAACACGATCTTCATTGTTTCTAAAAATACCAACAAAATCCTGAGCCTCGGCGACGGTGTAGACCAGATTATTCCGGTCATTTCAGCGCCTTCGATCGCGAAAGTGGGTTACCCGCTGGGTTCGTTCATTGTGTACAAAACCGATGGCATTATCCAGGAAGGCGACGCGCCACTGACTCCCCAACAAAACAAAAGCCCCGGCGGCCAGAAGTATAAGGATATTAATGGTGACGGCGTAATCACACAGGCGGGCGACCGCGTGGTGATCAAGAACCAACCTGCATTGACAGGGGGTATCACCAACACATTCAATTACAAAGGTTTTGACCTGACTATTTTTTTCCAGGCGTCGCTCGGCGGTAAATTGTACAATGCCAATCGCGCCAACCTTGAATTGGGAACAGGTTATGTCAACGGCTCGACCGTACTGCTCGACCGCTGGACACCGACCAACACCAATACCGACGTAAAAGCGGCTTACCAGGATCCAGCTATTACCATTTCGGACCGCTTTATCGAAGACGCGACCTACTACCGTTTGAAGAACTTGTCGTTCGGCTACACGTTCCCGAAAGAGCTGCTTTCGAAACTGAGCATCGAAAACCTGCGCGTGTATGTGTCCGCGCAGAATCCGAAAACCTGGACGAAATATACCGGTTTCGATCCCGAAGTGAGCTTGAACGGCCAGTCGCTGATCAACAAGGGTGTAGACCAGGGCGTGTATCCTAACAACAAATCCTACCAGGTGGGTCTGTCCCTCACTTTTTGATAACCACCATTCCAAAATTGATTGAAATGAAAGCATTTAAATATATTCTGTGGGGTTTTACGGCATTCGCGTCGTTGTCGTGCGAGGAATTTCTGAAAGAAGAGCCCGAAGCATTTTTGTCGGAAGACCAATATTACAAAACGCAGGCTGATGCGGTGAATGCCGTGAATGCGGTGTACTTCTTCCTGAATTCGGGCGGTTCGTCGATTCAGACGCCTTATAATACGCTCTTTAATACGGGTATGAACATGGCCGGCGATGATGAAGATCCGGGACCCGGTGCTACCAACCCCGATGTACGTTCACTGTCGGTGTTGGCGCATTCATCGACCAACCTGCGCATTTATGAGTTGTGGCAACAGCATTATGCCGCGATCAAAAAGGCCAATGTGGTGTTGGAAAAAGTACCGGCCATTCAGTTTGATGAAACATTGAAAACGCGCCTGCTGGGTGAGACCAAGTTCCTGCGCGCATTGTATTATTTCAACCTCGTGCGCTTGTACGGCGACGTGCCGCTGATCCTCGAATACCAGAAATACGTGAATGCGGCTGATTATGCCATTGCCAAATCACCTTCGGCCGATATTTACGCGCAGATCGAGAAAGACCTTACCGAAGCCGCGGCGGTGCTTCCGGCCACTTACGCGTCGCCTAACGTAGGGCGCGCGACGGCGGGGGCTGCCAAGGCCCTTTTGGCGAAAGTGTACCTGACCCAAGCATCACTTCCTTTAAAAGTAAGCGCGAAATACCAGAGTGCGGTGAACAAGGCTGAGGAAGCCCTCTCGGCTGCTGACGGAGGAACGGGAAACTACGGTTATGATCTGGTCGCCAACTATGCCGAAGTATTCCTGCCCGCATTCAAAAACAACAAAGAGCATATTTTCTCGGCGCAGTTCAAATCCAACTCATTGGCGCAGGGTAATAACGAATGGCCGCGTTCGATCCTCTCGGGTGTGCCGGGCCTGAATGGCAACTACGCGCACATGGTGCGGTACTACACGCAGGGGAACGACAAGTTTTTCAGTATTTACAAACTATTCAAGCCGGGCGACAAGCGCCGTGACGTGACGTTCGTGAGAAGTTTTACCAGTCCGTCCAATGGCCGTAAATATGCGCTGCCGATCGCGAACGCAGCGGTGCCGAACGATTCGACGCCATTCTGGAACAAATGGGCGGACCCTGCTTCGACGGCGGTTACCAACCAGTCGGCGGCCAACGTACCCATTATCCGCTATGCTGAACTGCTGCTGATCCACGCCGAGGCCGAAAACGAGGCGAACGGGCCGACAGTTAAAGCGTATAAATCGCTGAACAGAGTCCGCAAACGCGCAGGGCTGCCCGATCTGACGCCGGGCCTCACCAAAGACCAGTTCCGCGACTCGGTGTACCTCGACCGCCGTTTGGAATTGACCTATGAATACCAGCGCTGGTTTGACCTGATCCGTCAGCGCGATGCGAACTATAACAGCACATTTGTGGCAAATCAGGTGAAAGTGGGCAAAACCAATGCGGCACCTAAGCACGTCTACTATCCGATCCCGCAATCGGAGATCGACAACAACGCCCTGTTGAAGCAAAACCCGCTTTGGGAGTAACACCGATTTTGTAATCTGTTGGAATTGAATGAATCATAATACTTCCCTTTGGATTCGTCTGACCTGGGCATTGGCGGCCATTGCGCCGGTGCCTGGGTTGGCCCAGAAGCAGCCCGAAAAACCCAACATAGTGCTGATATTGGCCGATGATATGGGGTTTTCGGACCTGGGAAGCTTTGGCTCCGAAATTAATACCCGCAACCTGGATAAGCTCGCACAGGAAGGCCTGCGCATTACACAATTTTACAATAGTGGTCGATGCTGCCCCTCGCGCGCGGCCCTGCTCACGGGTTTGTACCCGCATCAGGCGGGCGTGGGTGACATGGTGCAGAACAAAGGCACGCCTGCGTACCAGGGATATTTGAATAAAAACAGCGCTACCATTGCCCAACTGCTCAAAACAGCAGGTTATAACACGATTGTTTCCGGAAAATGGCACGTGGGGCTAGTACCCTCGGCCTGGGCGGTGAACCGCGGGTTCGATCAGTCGTTTACTCTCCAGAACAATGGCAGCAGCTATTTTAACTCGGAGCCACTTTATAATGACGGGCGGACGGTTACCTTTCAATTAAACGGCCGCGAAATACAGCGGTATGATACTTCACGCTATCTCACACAAGCTATCACCGATTTCGCGGTCCAGTCGATCGACCGCGTAAAGGACCAGCGCAGTCCATTCTTTTTATACCTGGCCTACAATGCACCACACTGGCCCATCCAGGCTTTGCCGGAGGACATTGCCCGCTACAAGGGGAAGTACTTGCAGGGCTGGGATGCATTGCGTGAAGCCCGTTACCACAAGCTGGTTTCTTTGGGTATTATTCAAAAAGAATGGAAACTATCGCCGCGCTATGAAAAAGCGCAAGAGTGGAATGCATTATCCGCTGCCGAAAAAGATCAATGGGATACCCGCATGGCCATTTACGCCGCCATGATCGACCGGATGGACCAATGCATCGGGCAAGTGCTTGACAAAATAAAAGCCATTGGCCGGGAACGGAACACGCTTGTGATTTTCCTGTCCGACAATGGTGGGAGCGGTGATACCGTCCGGGAATGGAGTTATGTAACCCCAAAAAATGGGGAGCCTGGTTCGGTGCATTCGATCGACAGCTATGACCCACCATGGGGCAATGCGAGCAACACGCCGTTCAAACTATTCAAAAAGAATACCCACGAAGGCGGCATCGCGTCGCCGTTTATCGCCTGGTTTCCGGGTAAAATAAAGCGCAATGCATTGAGCACGCAGGTAAGCCACATTACCGACATTATGCCCACACTGCTGGAACTGGCGGGCGTCCGGTATCCTGAAACATTGGGGAAGGAAAAGCTTACCCCACTCGCAGGGAGCTCTTTAACCCCACTATTTCAAAAGCCGCAGGCCACGCAGCCGAAAACCATTTTCTGGGAGCACGAAGGTAGCCGCGCGGTGCGCAAGGGCGACTGGAAACTTGTGGCGGAAATAAACCAGCCGTGGGAATTGTACGATCTCAAAACCGATCGGAGTGAAACTCACAATCTCGCCAGCCGCTATCCGCAAAAGGTGAAGGAGTTGGAAAAAGAATACCTCGAATGGGCCGGGAAAGTAGGCATAGTGGATTGGAATACGATCAAATAGGAATTGGATATTGATTTTAAATGTATTCAAAAACAGTTTGTTATGGGAAAAATATATCGTCCATGGAATAAGCTATCGCTCGGTGCGCTGGCTGTGCTGGCTGCGAGTGGCTTACAGGCACAATATGCGCCGACGCCTGCTTACCAGGGCAAAATTGGTAAGACATTAGCTGAAACGCAGCAGTCGTGGCCGGCGCAAAAGAAGGCGGCAAAAGGTTCGCCCAATGTTGTCTGGATTTTGCTGGACGACATTGGTTATGGTGCCATCAGCACTTTTGGCGGGCTGATCAACACACCTACGCTGGACAGCCTGGCTAACAATGGTTTGCGGTTTACCAATTTCCACACAACGGCCATTTGCGCACCCACGCGTGCATCGCTGCTCACAGGCCGCAACCCGCATTCTGCGCACATGGGGCTTTTCCCTGAAACCGCCATCGGCACACCGGGTTACGATGCGCTTATTCCGTTTGAGAAAGGTACCATTGCGGAAATCCTGAAAGACAATGGGTACAACACTTTTGCACTGGGCAAATGGCACATTACCCCGCTGGCGGACCTAACACCGGCGGGGCCATTCAACCGCTGGCCGACCGGGCGCGGCTTTGAGCAGTTTTATGGGTTTCCGTCGCGCGGCAGCATCGACCAGTGGCATCCCGAGCTGTGGGAAGGCTCGCACCGCGAGGCGGACCGGCAGGATGGCAAGCATTTCAACGAGTTGATCGCCGACCGCGCTATTAGTTACCTTGCCAGCCAGAAATCCGGGAACCCTGATAAACCGTTTTTTCTCTATGTAGCGACCGGCGCGGGGCATGCGCCGCATCAAGTGGCTAAAAAGTGGTCGGATAAATACAAAGGCAAGTTCGATGCGGGCTGGGATGCGTACCGCGAGCAAGTGCTGGCGAATCAGATCAAACTAGGGGTAGTTCCAAAGACAGCCAAACTTCCGCCGCGTAACCCGGGCGTGAAAGAATGGAACTCGCTGGGTGCTGAGGAGAAAAGGCTCTATGCACGGTTTATGGAAACCTATGCGGGCTTTCTGGAATACACGGACTATGAAATTGGCCGGGTGATCAACCACATTCGCGAAACCGGCGAGCTGGAAAACACCGTCGTAATCGTATCGGTAGGCGACAATGGCGCCAGCAAGGAGGGGACGTTCGTGGGAACGGTAAACAACTTTGGAACCGGTATCTCGGAGGAGGAACGTTTGAGAAAGAATATCGAGCAGATCGACCTGATTGGTACCGAGTTTTCAAAAGTGAACTACCCGCTCGGCTGGGCCGCCGCGACCAATGTGCCGTTCCGGCACTGGAAGCAGGATGCCAATTCGGAAGGCGGCACGCATAACCCGCTCATCGTTTTTTATCCCAAAGGCATTAAGGAGAAAGGCGGCATTCGTAACCAGTACGGCCATGTTTCGGATATTTTACCGACCACATTAGAACTGCTGAACATCAAAGCACCTACGGTGCTGAACGGCATCAAGCAAGATCCGATAGAAGGTACGAGTCTGGTATACAGTCTCAACGACGCCGGTGCGAAAAGCCGTCACACGGTTCAGTATTACGAAATCCGCGGCTCACGCTCTATTTATAAGGATGGCTGGAAAGCCGGTTCCCTGCATGTGAAAGGCCAGGATTTTGAAAAAGACCGTTGGGAGCTGTATAACTTGAATGAGGATTTTAATGAAACCAATGATCTTGCCGCTTCGAACCCAGCGAAGTTAAAGGAACTGAAAGCATTGTTCGATAGCGAGGCTTTGAAATACAATGTATATCCGCTGAAAGACGGTACGGAGCCGTTTACGCTGCCTACGGCTTACAATAGCGTGGATAGAGTAGTGCTTTATCCGGGCCAATCGACGATCATAGACGTGGCGAGCCCGTTCGCATTGAAGCGTTCATTCTCGATCGTTGCGGACGTGGTATTGTCGGGTGTGGAAACGGAAGGGGTGATTCTGTCGAGAGGCGGTGCGGCGGGCGGTTTGAGTTTTTTCATTCAAAATCAGAAACTACAATTTGTTTATGCGGTAGGCGATGGTAACAAATACGTGGTAAGCTCGGTGAATGCGACATTGCCTGCGGATAAAGTGGAACTGAAAGCCAGCGTGCAATATGATCAGAATGGCGGTGGAGTGGTGACTTTGTATGTCAATAATGCAAAGGCAGGAGAGGGAACGCTAGGCAAGACTTCGGATGCATTGTATTTGCATGAAGGTGTGAATGTCGGTTTCGACGATCTGACACCGGTAGGGGATACTTATAAGGTGCCTTTTGCATTCACAGGTAAAATCAACAAAGTCACCATCGACCTCGCACCGGCGCAGCAGGCACATTTGAACGCGAAGTAGGATTTTGGATTTGTTGTTACATGCCTGACGGCGTTTTGAAGGGCGTGTAACACATGATTGCTACCAATATTGCATGCCTGACGGCATTTCAAAGCCCGCAAGTCGCGTAGCGACGCAGTATTGGTAGAAACGAAACAAAACGAGTGTTTTGAAAATCGCGTAGCGATGTAACAACCATGCAAATGCATAAATTAGCCCACAAACTCCTTCTGGCGATATTAACCATCGCATTACACCCGGCCATGGCGCAGGACCGTCCTAACATCCTCTGGATTGTGAGCGAGGACAATACCATTCTGTTAGGCAGTTATGGCGACCAATTCGCGACGACGCCCAATCTGGACCAATTCGCAACGGAGAGCATTCGTTATAAAAATGCCTTTTCGACCGCGCCCGTGTGTGCTCCGTCGCGTAACACGCTCATTACAGGTATGTACCCACCCTCGCTCGGGACCGAGCATATGCGGAGCACTTACCCGTCGCCCGCGTTCGTGAAATTTTTTCCAAAATACCTGCGCGAGGCCGGCTACTACACCACTAATAATGCGAAAAAGGATTACAACACGCCGGATCAGTTGGATGCGTGGGACGAGTCGAGCGGCAAAGCGACTTATAAAAACCGCAAACCGGGACAGCCGTTTTTCGCCGTATTCAATCTGAATGTCTCGCATGAAAGCTCGCTGCATGAGCCGCTGCCTGTATTGAAACACGATCCGGAAAAAGTGCCGTTGCCACCTTATCACCCGGCAACGCCCGAACTGAAACACGATTGGGCGCAATACTACGACAAGCTCGAAGAAATGGATCGGCAGTTTGGAAAGCTGTTGCAGGAGTTGAAAGACGAAGGTTTGGCGGAGAACACGATCGTGTTTTACTATGCTGATAATGGCGGCGTGCTGGCGCGCAGCAAGCGGTTCATGTACGAATCGGGCCTGCATGTACCGTTGATCGTCCATTTGCCGCCGAAATATGCGCATTTGGCCAATCAGAAACAGGGTAGCGTCTCTGACAGACTGGTTACCTTCCTGGATTTTGCACCGACGGTACTCAGTCTGGTGGATGTGAAAGTGCCCGATTATATGCAGGGCGGTGCGTTTTTGGGGAAGCAACAGAAGCCTGAGCCGCAATATGCATTCGGTTTCAGGGGCAGGATGGATGAGCGGATTGATATGTCGCGGTCGGTGCGGGACAAGAAGTTCCGGTACATCCGGAATTATCTGCCCAATAAAATATACGGTCAGTACCTGGAATATCTCTGGCGGGCGCCTTCGGTGAAATCCTGGGAAGACCTTCACAAAGCTGGCAAACTAAATGCGGTGCAATCCAAATTTTGGGAGCCAAAGCCCGCAGAGGAGTTGTTTGACGTCGACACTGACCCGCATAATATCCATAACCTTGCCGGCGACCCGAAATACAAGAAAGAACTGGAACGGTTGCGAAATGCCAACGAACGGTGGATCAAGAGCTATAAGGATGTCGGTTTTATTCCGGAGGCCATCATTTATGAGATTGCTAAAAACACGCCTTTGTACGATTATGCGCGGAGTGGTAAGTATAATTTTGAAAAAATAATTGCTACTGCCGACCTCGCGTCGTCGCGCAATACGGCTAACACACAAGCGCTTATTAGGGCACTGGGTGATGCAGACCCTTCAGTGCGCTACTGGGGTGCGACCGGCCTGACCGTGCTGAAAGCGAGCGCTGGCAAAGAGGCATTACAAAAAGCATTGAAAGACCCCGAGCCAGCCGTGCGCATTGCAGCCGCCGAAGCTTTGTACGTAACCGGTATCGACAAGCCTGGCGCCGTAGCCGCATTAACCGACGCGCTGAAAAGTGACAACCCGTATGCCCGCCTGCAAGCCTTAAATGTCCTTGATCTTACGGGAAAAGATGCCGCGCCGGCCATTCCGGAAGCGGAGAAGATCTCGATGCAAAAGGCCGAAATGTTCGATTATGATATCCGCGCAGCCAAAGTGTTGCTGAATAACTTCAAGAATTCCAGATAAAGTCGATAGCCGAGGCCAACCACCGAAAGCAGTAATCACTTTAAAACCAATTTCAATGAAAACTTTCAAACCATTGTTCGCAGTGGTGTGGCTGCTCCTTGTCCATACCGCGTTGCATGCGCAGACTGCACCAAGCGCTCAGAGTGCTCCAAAACGTGACCTCGTTTCATTCGAGGAATTTGAGTCGCGCCTTACGAAAGCCGGCAAAAATGCCCAGATCCTCGACGCCCGCTTGCCCGAGGAATACGCGCAGAACCACCTCCAAGGCGCGACGAGTTTCAGTGTTGCCAATGAAGCCGATTTCTCGAAAGCCATTGCTAAACTCGACAAAAGCAAACCGACCTTCATTTACTCCATCGCCAACGGTCGTAGTGGCAAACTCGCCAAAGATCTCCGTGATAATGGGTTCAAAGACGTTACCGAACTTCCGGGTGGGTTGAGCAAATGGATTGGTTTGGGCAAACCGGTCGTTTCCACCGTTGGCCCTGGTCTAACCCTAGCCGACTATCAGGCCTCGTTGAAATCCGACAAGCTCGTGCTAGTCGATTTCGGTTCGCGCTATTGTGGTTCCTGCAAACGCCTGGCACCCATCGTGGATTCCATCAAACACGAGCAAGCGAGCTCCGTGAAAGTGATTAATATCGAGGCTTATGAAAATAAAACGCTTACGAAAGAGCTGGGAGTGACTGCATTACCTACTTTGATTCTGTACAGAGGTAACCAGGTGGTATGGAAGAAAAGCGGCGTGACGCCGAAAGGGGAGATTGAGCGGGCGCTGGCGGAGGCGAATTTGTGAAGAGCACAACATGCGATCGGCCATTGAGAGGTGGCCGATCGTCTTATAAATATGTTATGAGTCCGCTGCTGTTTTTTCCTTTTCCCAGGGGAATGGTCGTGGCAGCTTGGCAAAGTCTTCCGCTGCCTTTTCATTTTTCTTTTTCAGAAAAGGCGAATTTTTGACTGCTTCAATAATTCTGTCCTTGTCTTTGAGAAGCTCTTCCAAAATAGCTTCATGCTCTTGGGTTGTGTGTTTTTCCATGCTCATGATTATCAGTGATAGTATTAAAGTTAAACAATTATTTGCAGCCGACCAGTATTCTGTCATACTGATTGCCAACGATATAATCTGCGATTTCTCCTGACTTGACTCCCCAGAATCGAAATTCGGCCGATAATTGTAACCAGTTCGAGTTAATTGCTCTTTGGTAGAGAATATTACGCTGATTTTTACCTTGCATAGTGGATTTTTCGTCCATATATCCCTCCAACGAGAGTAGCGACTCAGGATGCTCCCGTAAAACTCCATCGCAATTCTGGCAACAGTCGCGATAACTTTGGGCATATCACCATTCCCGCTTCTGGGGCTATCGTCAAGAGACCAACCTCCATAAACTGCTACGACATCACCAAACCCCAGATTGTATGCTGACTTCGAAGGATAGTCTGAGCCGTCTGGAATCCTGCTGATCGAAACAACTTTTTGAATATCGCCGTGAATGCCCTTGCTAATGAAAAAGTACAATGAATTGTCTTCGGCCTGATAGAAAGGGTAAATTTCTTTATTCATATAATAATGTGCTTATACAAGCCCAAAGCAAACTTCTACAAACCTCCTATCCCTATTTTCATTACAAATGATCCTCCGGTACAAAAAAAGCCCATCCAGTTTCCTGAATGGGCGGCTTGCATTGAAATGAATGCAGAAACTCTAGAATATAAACTTAGTACTCAAAAAGTTGGAAGTATCCTCATGCACGATTTCGTTGATCAACTGCTTGTTCGCGGCGTTCATTTTGAAGGCTACGAGGGAGCGGATCGAGAAGGCGCGGATGGCATCGGGAACAGATAGGGTACCCTCGGCGCTGTCCTTGCGGCCGGTGAAAGGGAATACATCCGGGCCGCGCTGGCATTGGGTGTTAATGTTCACGCGGCTTACCTGGTTTACCAGAGGGTCGATCAGCGAGGCCACTTCGTCGGCGTTGTTACTGAAAATACTTACCTGCTGGCCGTGGGTTGAGTCGATCAGGAACTGAATGGTTTCTTCGAGGTCATCGAATGGTACCACGGGCACGATCGGTCCGAATTGCTCTTCGTGATACAGCTTCATTTTACTGTTTACCGGGTAGACAACCGCCGGGTAGAAGAACGAGCCTTCTGATTTGCCTCCGTTTTCATTAACCACTTTCGCACCATGCGCTTCCGCGTCGGCGATGCAGTCGTTGAGGTATTCGATTTTATTGGTTTCCGGCAGCGGGGTAAGCGCCACGCCTTTCTCCCACGGCATCCCGAATTTCAGTTCAGCAACCGCGGCGCTGAATTTTTCGAGGAATGTATCGGCTACGCTGCGGTGTACCCATATGATTTTCAGAGCCGTACAACGCTGACCGTTAAACGACAACGATCCTGTGATGATCTCTTTCACGGCGAGGTCGAGATCGGCTTCTGGCGTGACGATCGCCGCATTTTTGGCATCCAGACCGAGTACTGCCCGAAGACGGTTCACTTTCGGGTGCGATTTCTTCAATTCATTAGCCACTTTGCTGGAACCGATCAATGTCAGGACGTTGATTTTACCCGACTGCATTAATCCCGGAACGATGGCATTACCGCGGCCATAAATCACGTTCACAACGCCTTTTGGGAAACAGTCGCGGAAAGCTTCCTGCAATGGGTAATGCAGCAGCGTCCCGAATTTCGGCGGTTTGAACAGCAGCGTGTTACCCATGATCAGCGCGGGGATCAGGGTGGTGAACGTTTCGTTAAGCGGGTAGTTGAATGGCCCCATACAAAGTACCACGCCCAGCGGAGAGCGTCTTACCTGTGCTGCGATGCCGTCGACAATATGGAAACCGGACGAGTCGCGATCCAGGTTTTTGAGGGAATCGATGGTGGCGTATATGTATTCGACAGTACGATCGAATTCTTTGACTGAATCGGCGAATGACTTACCGATTTCCCACATGATGAGCTTGACAATAATGTCTTTTTTCTCGATCATCCGGCCTGTAAACTGCTCGACGCAGTGAATGCGTTCGGCTACGCCCATGGTAGGCCATTCGCCGCGGCCGCTGTTGTAGGCGGTTACAGCTGCTTCCAATGCTTCCGATGCTTCGGTAGCGGTACACAAAGGGTAGCTGCCGATCAATTTGCGTTCGAGCCCGTTCGGGGTTTGTACGGCAATCGGTGAGAAAACTTCATGGAAAGGACCGTCCCAGGCCTTCATTTCGCCATTGCACAGGTACTCGCGCTGGTGAATCAGGGATGGCAGGCTGTACTCCGCAGGAATGTCCTTTTCTTCAACAAAGATGTTCCTTAACGTGGAATTGAAATCCATTGAATCAGATTTTTGTGGATAAGAATTGATTAAAAAAAGCGCACTTGGATTAATGACGAAGTTTCGCATTTATATCCTTATCAACAAGTCGGATTTTGACGAAGTTTTATCTAAACCTGATTTCTTCTTGTCATTTTGAAAAAGCGGGTCATTAGGAAAATCGATGCCATCGTCAAGCCCAGAATCAACCCCAGCCACATGCCCGAAGCTCCCATATCGAAATGGAATGCAAGCGTGTAGCCAACCGGGATACCAATCACCCAATAAGCGATCCCGATCAGAATCGTGGGCGTTTTTACATCCTTAATGCCCCTCAGCAAACCTGCGCCGATGGCCTGGGTACTATCCGAAATCTGGAAAACGGCGGCAAAAAGGAGCAGTAATGCAGCCAATGTTACGACCTCGGTATTGTCATTGAACGCCATCGGCAGGTGATTCCGCAAAAGGCCGAAGGTGATCGCGCAGAATGTACCGTAGATCAACGCGGTGACGAGCGTGCTTTTGCCGATTACAAAAATCTTCGCCCAGTCGCCGCGCCCGAGCGCGTTGCTCACGCGTATGGAGCCCGCCTGCGCGAGGCCCATCGATACCATAAATGTGAACGACGCGCTGCTCAGAGCGATCTGGTGTGCAGCCTGCGCTACTGCACCCAGGGTGCCAATGATAATGCCGGATACGGCGAATGCACCCGCTTCCATACCGATCTGCAAGCTGCTCGGCACGCCGATATGCAGTAGTTCGCGCCAGGTCTTCCATTTGAAATACCACTGATTGCGACCTACGGCAATGTATTTTTCAAAAGTTTTATGTCTTAAAATCACAAATAACAAAGCAAGGAACATCATGCTGCGGGTGATGAGCGTCGCCCAGCCTGCCCCTTCCAGTTCGAGGCGCGGAAAGCCCCAATTACCGTAAATGAGCAGCCAGTTGAGCAAGATATTGACGGGCATACCGGCCAGGGAGAAGATCATCGCCGTGCGCGTGTGTTCCAGTCCGTCTGCAAATTGCTTCAAAGTCATAAAAAGCAGCATGGGAATAATGGAAAGGCCCATCAGCCGCATAAACGGAATGGCGAGCTCAACTACCTCCGGGTCCTGTCCGAGGTTATGCAGGTAATCTTTTCCAAAGAGCAAAGTGATGGAAATAGCGAGTGCCGTGAGGGTACAAAGGCAAAAACCATTGAACAAATAATGCGAAACTTGCTGCGCATCACGGCGGCCGTTGGCGAGGGATACCATTTGCGAAACGGAGATCGTCATACCAATCCCGATCACGAACGGAATGTTCATTGCATTGATGACCAGCGCGGCCGCGGCCAGTTGTTTGTAGCTGATAGCGCCGACCATGGCGCTGTCGATAAGGTGAAGCGCCATTTGGGCCAGTTCACCGATGATAATAGGGAATGCTAATCTTAAAGTTTGTGATGCTTCGTGTTTCATGGCTTTGTGTGGATCTGCAAAAAGACTGCAAAGGTACAAAAATCCGACGGAGCCTCGGAACGTCGGGCGGAAAGTTCATTTTAATATATCATTACGGTAGAGTAAAACGGGAAGGTAAACCGGTTTGTATGGGTAGCAATTTTTAAAAGCATTTGAGAAAATATTACAACATAAGAATGACTATTAAAAGCAGTTTGAAGAAGGGCTTCCGTTCGCGGAAGTTGCGTGGTTTTGTGGGGTTTGCATGGATTCTCGGGATGTTGGGAATGATGCCCGCCGTGGCGCAAAATAATGGGAAATTAAAGGTTACAGGCAAGATAGTCGACGGCGCAAGCAATGCGCCGCTGGGCTATGCGAGCATCCGGCTCTTCAAGACAACCGACAGTTCGTTCGTCTCCGGTGCGATTACCGACGAGACGGGTGGGTTCATAGTAGATATCTCCGCCGGTACCTATTATGCATTGTCGGAATTCATCGGTTATAAACCCAATTATACTACTAATATAAAAGTGAGTGCAGCTAATTCTCCGCTGGACCTGGGCTCGATCAAAGTGGCGGCCTCGGCCAAAACGCTTGACGAAGTGACTGTCCAGGCAGAGAAGAGTTCGATGGAATTATCGCTCGACAAAAAGATATTCAATGTTGGGAAAGACCTGGCAAATGCGGGTGGTACTGCGGTGGACATCCTGACTAATGTCCCTTCGGTAGCGGTGGATGTTGAAGGGAATGTAAGTCTGAGGGGAAGCGGCAACGTGCGCATTCTTATCGACGGCAAACCTTCCGGTCTGGTCAGCATTAAAGGCGCGAGCGGACTGGCGCAGTTGCAGAGCAGCATGATTGAGCGCGTGGAAATCATTACCAATCCATCGGCACGTTACGAAGCCGAAGGTATGGGCGGTGTGATTAATATTGTTTTGAAAAAAGAGCGGAAAGAGGGCATTAACGGCTCGTTCGATATTATTACGGGCCATCCTACCAACTTTGGCGGCGCCGCGAATGTGAATTACCGGAAGAAGAATCTCAATTTCTTCATCAACTACACCATGTCGTACCGGAATACTCCCGGCAAAAATTACGTATACCAGGAGGTTTACCGCAATGATTCAACATTCATCATGGAGCGGGATATGAAAAGTAACCTGAAAGGTATGGCCAACAGCGCCCGCGGCGGTATCGACTATTATTTCAATTCCCAAAACGTCCTCACTGGCGCCTACACGTGGCGTACCAGCAAGGGAAAGCGATTTTCGACACTCAATTACCGCGATTACCTGTCGAACCTCAATAACATGACGAGCTACACGCGCCGGACCCAGGATGAGACTGAAACGGAGCCGAACTCGGAGTATGCACTAACGTACAAGCGGACATTCAACCGGAAAGGGCAGGAGTTTACCGCCGATGTGCGTTACCTCGACAACTGGGAGGATTCGGACCAGTATTACCATGAAAATGTATACAAACCGGACGGCAGCCCGTCAGGCATTCCGCCGTTGTTGCAGCGAGCGGTGAACTATGAAACGGAGAAGCAATTGCTTTTCCAGGCCGATTATGTACATCCTTTCGGAAAAGACGGCAAGATCGAGGCAGGGGGAAGGAGCAGCTCACGGGACATGACCAACGATTACACCGTCACACAGCAGAACAGCGATGGCGGCTGGGTAGCGTTGCCCGGGCTTACCAACGATTTCCTTTATGAAGAGAATATCAATGCATTGTACGGTATGGTCGGCAATAAAACCGGTAAGTTTTCCTACCAGGGAGGTCTTCGGGCGGAATGGACCGGCGTGACCACTACATTAAGAAACACCAACGAGGTGAACGCCCGCAAATATGCCAATCTCTTCCCAAGTGTGCATGTGACTTACGATTTTGCCAAACAGAATGCATTTCAGCTGAGTTATAGCCGCCGTGTCCGCAGGCCGCAATACAACGATCTCAGTCCGTTTGCGACTTACAGCGACAACCGCAATTATTGGAGCGGCAATCCCGACCTGAACCCGGAGTTTACCAATGCATTCGAGTTCGGTCATATCAAATACCTGAACAAAGGCTCGCTGACGTCATCGATCTACTACCGTCATACCAACGGCAAGATTATCAGCATCCGCACCGTGCAGGACGATGGGAGCTCCTACACCCGTCCAGAAAACCTGGGCACGGAAGATGCCTACGGTGCCGAGTTTGCCGGCTCATTTAATCCATACCCCTGGTGGAAACTCGATGGAAGCGCCAACTTTTTCCGTGCGATTACCGACGGAACCGGTGTGGACGAGGACTTTAAAAGCGATACATACAGCTGGTTTATCCGTACGATGTCGCGTTTTACGCTCTGGAAAAATACCGATGTGCAGTTGAGAGGAAACTATGAAGCACCGCAGCAAACCCCGCAAGGCCGCCGGAAAGCACTGGCAACGCTCGACCTGGCCGCGACGAGAGATATTCTGAGAGGAAATGGCACACTGACGCTCACCGTAGTAGATGTTTTCAATTCCAGAAAGTACCGGTCGATCACCGAGGGGGTCAACTTCTACACCCGTAACACCTCCCAGGGACGTCTGAGGCAGATTAATCTTACCTTAAACTACCGTTTGCATCAGGCGAAGAAGAAGCCGAAAGAGAGCCTGGAAGGCGAGTTTTAATGTAAATTAAATTTTCTATACGGTTTTTATTTCCTACCTTGTATATCCTTACTCTGGAATTGATTGCTACCGTACCTCGTTTAGGTTGAATGTATGAGCAACGTATATGTTATTTCATGAATACTTAAATTCAGGTTATGAGCACAAAACCAAATAAATCTATTTTCCTGGCCGACGACGATGAGGACGATTGCCTGTTGTTCGAGGACGCGCTCAGGGAAGTGAGCACTTCGACCGAGCTGATGACGGCGAGCGACGGGGTGGAGCTGATCGACCTGATGGAGAAAACGGTACCGCCTCCGCCGGACGTCATTTTTCTGGATCTGAATATGCCCCGTAAAAACGGTTTTGAATGTCTGGATCTGATCCGGCAAACCAAAGCCTGGGCGCACATACCGGTGGTAATTTTCTCTACCACCGGACAAGAGGAAATGGTACGGAAGGTGCATGAAAAAGGCGCCAACTTCTTTATTCGCAAACCAGGGTCATTTCCCAAGCTGAAACAGGCTATCAAACAAATCCTGGATATCGACTGGACCAAGCACAGCTGGACACCCGCGCCAGAAAACTTCCATTATCACTATTGACTTCTCACGGCTTGTCCACCTATTTTTGAAATATATTTTCCGTGAAAGCAGGTGGGCAAGTCGAAACAACTCAATCAGCATATTTCCGAAAATGGCGAAGATCACCCTGAACAGGTGGGTCGGGTCGAGTATGCGGGCGAAAACAAGTTTTGGAACACCGTGAAGCAGGCTCCCGTGGGAATGATGATCCTGCGCGGGGAGGACTTCGTGGTGGAAATGGCCAATGACGCCTATCTGCAAATCGTTGACCGCCTGGAGCAGGAGTTCGTTGGGAGACCCCTTTTTGCTGGGCTTCCCGAAGTGCGTGATTACGTAGAGCCGATCCTTCTCCGTGTTTTGCGCACAGGTATTGCCTATCACGGCAACGAGTTCGAAGTGACGATCCGCCGTTTCGGACAGCCGGAGCGTTGCTATTTCAACTTTGTATATCAGCCGCTTTTTGAAGAGGACCCGGAGCATCCGTCCGGGATTATCGTCGTGGCTACAGAGGTAACTCAACAGGTCTTGTCCAAGCAAGCCTTGCAGCGCAGTGAAAATCAATTCCGGAACCTCGTCACGCAATCGCAGTTTGCGAAAGCCATTCTCAAAGGCCCCGAACTGGTGGTCAGCATTGCCAATGAAAGCATGCTCAAAATCTGGCGGCGCAGGCTGGACGAGGTCGAAGGGAAAAGGCTCGCCGATGTTTTTCCTGAATTGAAGAGTCAGAAATTCCTGACGCTTTTACAGGAAGTATATCAAAGTGGTAAAATCTACAGAGAAAATGAGGCGATCGTTTATGTCGACGGTCCGGGTGGTTTGAAAAAGCACTACCTCGATTTTCAATATGCGCCCATATTTGAAATTGACGGCAGCGTGTCCGCCATAATGGCCTCGGTGAACGACGTAACAGACAAGGTGACTTTACGCCAGCAGTTCGCCGAGACTGCCGACAGACTTTCGCTCGCCACCGACGGAACGCGTCTTGCTACGTGGGATCTGAATATCCAGACGAGGGAAGTCATTCATTCAGGAAGGCTGGCAGTTATTTTAGGATATAGTGAGGACACTGTGCTCACCCACGCTGAAATGCGCGACAGGGTGCATCCCGAGGACCGGCAGGCTATTGTTGAAAAAGCATTTAAAGTTGCGCTCGAAACCGGTATTTACTATTATGAGGCGCGGGTTATCCACCGGGACCAGTCGGTTCACTGGATACGGACGCAGGGAAAAGTGTTTTTTGACGAAGGGCATGTGCCGCTGCGGATGCTTGGGACTATGATGGATATTACGGACCGTAAGGAGTCGGAGCTCGCACTGAAAACCAGCGAGGGTAAATTCAGGACTCTCGCGGATTCGATGCCGCAGTTTGTTTGGACCGCCGATACTCAAGGGAATATTACCTATTTCAACCGGTCACTGCTCGATTATTCCGGATTTTCGGCGGAAGAAATAGAAAAAGAAGGCTGGTTGCCTCTCGTGCATCCCGACGACGTGGCCGAAAGTGTAAGGCTATGGATCGAATCGATCACGGCGGGCACCGAATACCTCTTCGAACACCGGCTGAAACGTGCCGACGGCGAATACCGGTGGTACCAATGCCGCGCGATTCCGCAGCACGGCGCCGATGGCACGATCGAAATGTGGGTGGGGACGAGTCTGGATATTCATGATAGCCGCCTGTTTATTGACCAACTCGAAACAAAAGTGCAGGAGCGTACCCAACAGCTTCAGGTAGTCAACAACGAGCTCGTGCGCACGAACATGGAGCTAGCGCAGTTCGCGTACGTAGCCAGCCACGATTTGCAGGAGCCGCTTCGGAAAATCCAGACATTTGCCACACGTATTCTCGAAACCGAGAAGGACAATCTTTCGGATCGGGGAAAGGACTACTTCAACCGGATGCAGGCGTCGTCCACGCGTATGCAGCAGCTGATCGTCGATTTGCTGGCGTTTTCCCGAGCCAATGTGGCGGAAAAGCACCTTGAGAGCGCTGATTTGAACCAGGTGTTGCAAAATGTAAAAGATCAGTTAGGCGACCTTATTCAGGCCGAGAATGCGGTCATTACGAGTGACGCGCTTCCTGTGCGCGAGGTGATCGTGTATCAATTCGAGCAGCTCTTTATGAACCTGATTGCGAATGCGCTCAAATTCATCGGCCCCGGCAGGACTCCGGTGATCGAGATCCGTTCGGGAGAGGTGCCGGGCGCTGCTATTCCGCTTGCGGGGGCTGACGCTGGCCGCTTGTATCAGTATATTTCATTTGCCGATAACGGCATTGGCTTTGATCCACAGTATAAAGACCGCATTTTTCAGGTATTCCAAAGGCTACACAGCCGCTCGGCTTATGAAGGCACCGGCATTGGTTTGGCGATTTGTAAAAAGATTGTGGAAAACCACAAGGGGCTGATCGACGCCATCGGCAAGCCAGGCATCGGATCGACATTCATTATTTACCTGCCTATCGAATCCTGATCGCGAGTAGTGGCTGGCTTTTTGCGACCGGTGTACGTAATAGCAATGCCGATGAGGATAACCACACCGCCGCTGATCATTTGCACGGTTATTTTCTCTCCAATAAAAATCCAGGCAAAAACTCCCGTAACAATCGCCTGGCTCAAAAGACTGAGTGAAACGCTTTTGGCATCCATTTGCTTCATCGCTGCATTGATCGTCAGCCAGCCGATGAGCTGGCAAATCAATCCCTGGACAACAAAAACACTCCAGATTACCGGTTCGAAATGCCAGACAGGCTGGTCGAAAATGAGGCATATGGCAAAAAGATAAATGCTCGACACGGCCATACTGATCGTCATAAAGCTGACAATATCGATTTTGTTCAAAACCGTTTTACTGATGAGCATGTACGATGCGTAAAGCACTCCCGAGAGCATTGCCAAAGCAAAACCCAGGTCAAATTTCATGGTCATAAATGTCTCGGTGCCAATTAGAATGACCATTCCAATAAGCGCTACGAGTGTACCAAGCCAGAAGCGTGGGGCGGGCTTATCGGGCAGAAACAGAAACGTTCCTACGCCCACCCACACGGGTGAGAGGTTTGTTAGCAGCGTAGCCTGCGTGGCATTTGAATAATGAATGGAGAGATTCCAGACTGCTATGTCACTCGCAAAAATGATCCCGCAGAGCACGATCGGAAACCAGAGCGCACCGCCGGGTAATGTGAATTTCCTGCGAAACAACACATAAGGCAGCAGGAACAGCAGTCCGAGCAACATCCGGTAAAATGCAGAACTAACGCCCGACACCGGTGCCCATTTCACCAGCACCGGGAAAATACTGATGCTAATGATGCCGATAATCAGGTTAACGCGGGGATTTGACATAAACCGGGGCTAATCTTCGGTTTCAACGATCTTTACTCTTCCAATTTCACCTGATTCCAGGCGCACTTTGATACCATGGGTGTGCACGGGCGCCTTCGTGAGGATGTCTTTCACAACGCCCTGCGTCAGTTTGCCGCTTCGTTGATCTTTTTTGAGAACAATGGAAACAGAGAGCCCAGGGGCGATATTCTTTCTTTCGGTTCCTGATAATGATGGCATGTCAAGCAGCTTTCGCAGTTTTAATTTTTTGAAGAATCTTGATTTCGTCAATTGAAATGGTGCTGATCAGCTCGAACAGCCCATTGATCGTTTTCAAATCGGATAACATTTTGCGCACCGGAGATTGATCGGCCTTTTCAATCCCCAGTTCCTTGATTTGTTTCTTGCGATCGGCGAGCAATTCGAGTAGCCGCTGGTTTTGTGGTAAAGATTCCCGCACGATTTCAAGGCTGTTACCGGTTTTCCCGTCGATAATGTCCATCGCAGCCTGTAACTGGCGGTCGATTTGCCGGGTCATCATTTCAAATTCAACTGAAAATTCCAGGTATTCCAACGTCTGTGCGTAAGTTGAAAGCGAGGCAATGTAGGAGGTGAGCATATGGCTCGTTGCGACGAACTGGTGATACTCTTCCATATTGAGCTGCTGGCGCTTGGGTTCGGAAAGCATTTTTTGAAAGTTGTCCGAAAGGTTGGCCATCGCAATGATCGCATTCTTTCTTAGTAATTTCAATTCGTTGATATCCAGTTGTTTTCCAGTGAATTTGGCAGCTACGATATCAAAATACTTCCGGTTCGCATCCAGCGCCTCTTTCATATACTGCTTGATCTGCGAATGCTCCCAAACCGGCAAAACGTAGGAAGAAATAATATAGGCAATCAGCGAGCCGATCACGGTATCCACCACGCGGTCCTGCAGAACATTGGTCACATGCTCCGGGTTAAGAAAATGGAACGACAAGATTACATACAAGGTAATGCTTGTGGATGCCACGAAGTAATTGATTTTTAGGAAACTGTATGCCAGTATCATCGAAATCATCATCAGGATGAATAGCGGCGTGCTCTCCTGGATCAGGTAGAGCAGCAGAAATCCTATGACTACGCCCAGTATGGTGCCGCCGATCCGGTGGATGTTTCGCTGTTTGGTAATGCTGAAAGCCGGTTTCAGGATTACGGCGATCGTCAGCAAGATCCAGTAACCATGACCCACATCGAAAAAGAGCGACGCAATATATCCTGACAGCAACCCCAGCGTCACCCGAACCGCATGCCGGAAATGGCTCGATTTGAGTGAAAGGTTATCGAGCAGAATGCGCGGGTGGTAGTCCTGCTTGGGCGTAAAATCCTCGGCTTCGACAGTCAGCTTATAGTCGTTGCTTACGTCCGCTTCATACTTTGTAGCACGGTGCAGCTTTTTCACGCGCTCGGTGACGTCCTGCAAGCTATTGAGGATTTGCCGGAGCATGATGAAATCCTCCATATTATCATGGTTCATCTTATGCTCACGCATGCGCTCGAATGCCCGCTGGCATTTGTTGAACGCCTCGTCGAGGTCGTGGCGTGGGTGGGAGGCGTAACCGCTCTGCACCGCCAGGCCGATCTGCTGTATTTCGGCAGCAAGCCAGGTAATGTACGTCCCGAAAAGCCGCAAGACCTTCGTATGGTCGAATGCGCGGTGCAGGTTCGCGTAGTTTTGCTGCGAATTGAGTATCCTTTCGAAAAGATCGATGCTGTCGAGAAACATCAGCATCAATATCCGGCTTTTGGTCGTCGATTCCGTGACGATTTCCCGGGTTTTGAACAGAATCTCACGCAGGTTTTCGTGGTTTTCGCGGAGGATCACTTGCTGGTGCACCATCCGGTTGAACAGCTCATCGTAGTCGGGATTGGCGAAATAGTAATCGGCTTTGATGGACAGCAGTTTGCCCAGTTCTACAAAGTTCTCTCCCAAAAGCTGCTGAATGAGCTTGTAGGGAAGCAGTTTTTGTAAAACCATAAACAATATGAAGTACCAAATCCCGCCGGCCGAGAAGATCGCAGCGGTTCTCAAAACCATGTCGCCGCTGAGGTGGTCATCAATATTAAATACAAAAACGAGCAGCGAAATAAGCCCGATGCTATTCACGCGGTTGCCATATACACCGACGAGCGAGAAAAACATCCCGAATACAATGATTTCAAGAAATATAATGAAATGGAAATGCCGTAGGTACCCCGTGACGCAGGCTACGACAAAGCATGTTACAATAGCGACGAGCAGGGCATTGCGTCTTCTGTGGTAGGGGCCGGGGTTGTCGGTACCGCCGATGAGCAGTGTGCCGAGCGGAAAGGCGATCCAATCGCTCAACATGCCGTAGTGATGAAAAATCAGGCTAGGGATGATCGTCCCGAGGGTTAGGCGTACACCGGTCGACAGGTAATGGCTGGAAATAAATTTTTTGAACTCGTCGAGGTAATTCATGGAATCAAGTCACGGTGTGTTATTGCAATACTACTATTTTAAATTTCGCAACCCAACAAAAGGCGTACCAAAATTTAATGGCCGCCCAGGGGGCTCTATCCGTCCGCGTTGGGTCGTTTTTTATATATTTGGAAGGGATTAGGAGAGAGGAACCCGAGGAAATTTGGAATCTTTCCGTAATTTACGAACCATCGCGATCCCGTTATAGTTCTATTTCTAATGCTACTTCAACCAAAAGCTTTCCTATTTTGAGAAAAAGGATTAAACGTAACGCAAGATTGGTTCGTTACGTCGTCTACAAAGAGACTCTGATTGATTTCAAAGACCATTTCTGGACCTTCATCGGTTCATTCCTCGGCATCGGTCTCATTGGCCTGCTCAACGACAAACAATTCACCGATTCTGATTCGCTATTCCTGATCGGTTCCTTCGGAGCGTCTTCGGTACTCATATATGGGATCGTGAACAGTCCGCTCGCGCAACCGCGCAACCTCATAGGGGGGCACGTGCTATGCGCGCTCGTGGGGGTGACGGTGCACAAAATTATTCCCGACCAGGTATGGCTCTCGTCGGCTTTTGCAGTTTCGATATCTATTGTTTTAATGCAGGTGACCAAAACCCTGCATCCGCCCGGTGGCGCTACGGCGCTGATTGCAAATATCGGTTCGGAAAAGATCAAGGCGCTGGGTTATATGTATGTTTTGAACCCAGTGCTGAGCGGTGTTTTAGTGCTTCTTTTTGTGGCTGTGATGGTGAACCGTTTTGCGGCGCACCGAAAATACCCGGCCAACCGAAACTGGTACAAAGTGTGGGAACGCAAGTATTTCACCAGGGTTTAAAACAAAAATAGCTGCTCTTCCGGGCAGCTATTTTTGTAGATAAGAAATTGGTATTATTCTTCGGAACCGATTTTGCCGATCGCCTTGTCGATCACATACAAACCTGTTCCATCTTCGCCGATTACATCGAAAAGCTCGATCGCGCGGCGTGCATTGTCTTCTTCTTCAATCTGCTCACTCACGAACCATTGCAGGAAGTTTTCAGTCGCGTAGTCCTCTTCTTTACGTGCAGCTGTAACGATGCGGTTGATTGACTGGGTTACGGCGATTTCGCTTTGAAGTGCCGTTTCGAATACGCTTTTGAAGGTAGGGTATTCCTGTTTTACGCCTGAAACTTCAGGGGAGATCGCTGTGCCGCCTACTGTCATCAGGTAGTTGAAGATTTTCAGCATGTGGGTGCGTTCTTCGTCGGATTGGTGCATGAAATACTTGGCGCTGTGCTTGAAACCGTTGCGGTCGCACCATGAAGCCATAGCGAGATATTTAGCGGAAGCCTCAGCTTCCATCTTCACCTGGTTGTTCAAAAGTATCTCTATTTCCTCTTTAAGGGAAGTACGTGCTCTAAGTAAGTCTTTCATGATTTTGCCTGTTTATTCGTGTATTAACAAGTGCAAATATCATGCGAAAGTTCATGAATCCAAATCGTTTTAGAAATTTGGAACCGGTCTAATGTAGTCTGAATGAGTAATTTAGACTAATTCTTGTTCTGTAAAGAGAATTTCGTGAAGCATGGAATTGAGCTCGATCGCGAAGTGCGTTCCGTTTATCAGCTCACGTAATTGGATTACTTCGCAAAGGGTCATTTTGTGGCCCATGTTAAGGCGGGGCACCTCAACGAACTCATAGTCAGATTCGTCCGACAGGTCGAAAATTTTGCTGCGAATGTCGATGCTGTTGATAAACCGGCGGAAATTCAAAAAATCCAGGATTTTAAAAGGAGCTTTGATATCGCCAAAGTGAAGGATAATACGGGAAGTTAAATCACACTGTACGCTGTAACCTTTAGCGGTACTGAACAATTCATTCTGGGTATTCACTGACAGCAAGATTTGAATCGTGGAAATTGTTGCACAAAGATAAATCCAAACTTCTTTTCAAGCAAGTTTATTTGTAAGCAATCTAATTAAATGAATCAATCAATCAACCACCGTCGACTTAAGTCGACGGCAAGAAGATCAATTTATGGAGATCATTTGAAAAGATTTGAAATGCAGGGTCTCAATCCTTGGCCGTCGATTTAAGTCGACGGGAATCGGGAATAGGGAAAATAGAATTAATTTCCAGCCTTTGCCCAGTTATCGCGCAGGGTCGATGTTCTGTTGAATACCAGCTTATTGGCGGTGCTATCCGGGTCTTTGGCAAAGTATCCTTTTCTTAGGAACTGGAACGATTCGCCTTCTTTCGCTTCCAGCAATGCCGGTTCGGCATAGCCGGTGATCACGTGCAATGAGTCAGGGTTGAGGTAGTCCTTGAAATCACCATCCTCCGATGACGGATCTTCCACGGAGAACAGGCGGTCGTACAAACGCACTTCGATTTCCGCGGCGTGCGCAGCGGAAACCCAGTGCAAGGTCCCTTTCACATTAATACCGGTCGTATCCTGGCCGCTTTTGCTGTTTTCAATATAAGTGCAGCGCACCTCGGTGATTTCGCCATTTTCGTCTTTTACGAAGTCATCACATTGGATAATGTAGGCGCCCTTGAGGCGGACGATTTTGCCCGGCGCCAGGCGGAAGTATTTCTTTGACGGTACTTCCATGAAATCTTCTTTTTCGATGAAAATCACACGGCTGAACGGAATTTCGCGGTTGCCGGTTGAAATATCTTCCGGGTTGTTTTCGCTGTGGCACATTTCGGTTACGCCTTCCGGGAAGTTGGTAATCACTACTTTCAATGGATCGAGCACCACCATCCGGCGCAATGCCTGCTTGTTCAAATCCTCGCGAACGCAGAATTCTAGCAAACCTACATCTACCATATTTTCACGTTTCGCAACGCCAATGCGGTCGCAGAAATCGCGGATGGCGAATGCGGTGTACCCGCGACGGCGCATTCCGCTGATGGTCGGCATACGCGGATCGTCCCAGCCGCTTACGTGTCCTTCCTGCACCAGTTGCAGCAATTTGCGTTTGCTGGTAACGGTATAATTGAGGTTACGCCGGGCAAACTCATATTGATGTGATGGATAAATACCCAGTTTTTCGATCAGCCAGTCGTATAGCTCGCGGTGTGGCGCGAATTCCAGCGTACAGATCGAATGCGTAACGGTTTCGATGGCGTCACTTTGCCCGTGCGCGAAGTCGTACATCGGATAAATGCACCATTTGTTGCCTGTACGGTGGTGATGCGCGTGCTTAATGCGGTATAGAATCGGATCGCGCATGAGCATATTGATGTGCGCCATGTCGATTTTGGCGCGCAGGGTACGGCTTCCGTCGGGGAAGTCGCCATTTTTCATTTGTTCGAAAAGTGCAAGGTTCTCCTCCACGCTGCGGTTGCGGTAGGGGCTGTCCTTGCCTGGCTCGGTAGGCGTTCCTTTCAGCGTCGCGATTTCTTCGGACGTAGAGTCATCTACATAAGCCAGACCTTCATTAATCAGCTTGATTGCATAGCCGTATAGGGTATCGAAGTAATCGGAAGCATAGTTCTCATTCTCCCATTCAAAACCAAGCCAGCGGATGTCGTTCTTGATATTCTCAACGTATTCGGTGTCTTCGGTCACCGGATTGGTATCGTCAAATCGCAGATTGGTATAACCCGGAAATTTCTTGGTCAGACCGAAATTCAGGCAAATGCTCGTAGCATGCCCAATGTGCAGGTAGCCATTAGGTTCAGGGGGAAAGCGTGTAATAATCCGGGTATATTTTCCTGATTGCAGGTCAGCGTCAATAATCTCCTCGATAAAATTCAGGCTTTTCTCTTCTTTTTTCTCTTCCGTAATCATACTAAAATGAAATTTTCCAATTTTCAAAGTTAACCTTCTTCCTGCAAATTCCGCAACCGGGCCGTTGAAATCGTAAATCCGGAGGTTTGGCTTAATTTTGCAAAATGCGCTATTTCCTAGAATTCAGCTATCGTGGCACGGCCTATAACGGCTGGCAAAAACAGAACAATGCATTGGGCATCCAGCAAGTGCTCGAAGAGGCCCTCGGCAAAGTGCTGAGAATGCCCGTCGAGTTAACCGGCAGCAGCCGTACCGATGCCGGTGTCCATGCAGAACAACAATTTGCCCATTTTGATTTAACTGAGGCGGTTGCTGACGCCGACCTGCTGATTTATAAGCTGAATGCATTGACTCCCAAAGATGTAGCGGTTCAGCGCATTATCCGCGTGAGCGATGAAATACATTCCAGGTTCGCAGCCACGTACCGGAAGTACGAATACCGCATTACCTATCACAAAAATCCCTTTCTGACTGACCTGGCCACTCTAATGCGGCGAAACCTCGACGTGGCTCTAATGAATGAAGCTGCTGCATTGCTGCTTGTTCACAATGATTTCGAAAGTTTCAGCAAGATCCACACGAATGTCAGCAACTTCCGATGCACCATCACCGAGTCGCGGTGGGTGGAATCCGGTGAAATGCTGGTGTTTCATGTCAAAGCGAACCGCTTTCTGAGAGGGATGGTACGTGCGCTGGTGGGAACAATGCTGGAAGTGGGGCGCCACAAGATGACAGTCGCCGATTTTGAGCAGATAATTCTTTCACGTAACAGAAAAAATGCCGGAGCACAGGCCCCGGCAGAAGGTTTGTTTCTGGTGGAAGTCGGTTATCCCGAATCGCTGTTTAACGAATAGCTTCTTTGGTCTGAACATTATTTACCAGCCTGAAAATGCGCAGCGGGTTACTGTTTTTCAGTTCATCAGGTAAAAGTGCGTCCGGCCAGTTCTGGAAGGACTGCGGCCGTACGAACCGCAGGATCGAGTGCCTTCCTACCGATGTGAATTTGGAATCCGCCGTGGCCGGGAATGGCCCGCCGTGATGAATGGACGGGCACACTTCCACGCCGGTCGGCACGCCGTTCATGATAAACCGGCCGGATATTTTCGCAAGTTGACGCACGATTTTAGGATAACGGGCTACCTCAGCTTCTTCTGCGATCAATGTGGCTGTAAGCTGGCCTTTCAAATGCGCGACTGCCTCGTACAACTCGTCGGTATTCTCGCAGACAATCAGCAGCGAGAACGGTCCAAAAACTTCTTCGTGCAATTTAGGATTAGCAATGAAGTTCTTCCCTGAAACCAATGCAATGGATGCCTCCGCCTGATTTTGACCCTCCGAATGGATATCGGAAATCGCCAGTGCCGAAACTTCCGGCTGCTCCAATGCCTCCCCGCGTAGTTTATAATAGGTTTTGCAAATCCCTGCTGTCAGCATGGTGGCCGAAGGCGTACCCAGGATTTCAGTTTTATAGGCATCCTGAAACGCTTCCAGCCCCTCGGATTTTGTAATAAACACTAATCCCGGATTGGTACAAAACTGCCCCGCGCCGAGACTTACCGAGCTGGCCAGTGTTTTTCCGAGCTGTACCGCATTGTTTTTCAGATATTGAGGCAAAACCACGATAGGATTCACGCTCCCCATTTCAGCAAAAACCGGAATCGGCTCCTCGCGCTCCTGTGCAAGTCGGTACAGCGCCATTCCGCCGCGGTATGAGCCGGTAAACCCGACAGCCTTACTTGAGGGATGCTTCACCAATGCCGTCCCGACTTCAAATCCATCATCATACAGCATTGAAAACGTTCCCTCAGGCATACCTGTGCGCTCGGCTGCACGCACGATCGCCTGCGCGGTGAGGTCGCTTACGCCCGGGTGGGCGGGGTGTGCTTTGACAATCACCGGGTTACCCGCCGCCAATGCGGGTCCGGTATCTACGCCGGCTACCGAATAGGCGAATGGAAAGTTGCTGGAACCAAACACGATGACTGGCCCGACAGGTACCAGCATTTTACGAATATCGGGTTTCGGGACCGGCGAGCGGTCGGGCAGGGCGGTGTCGATGGAGGCTTCCACCCACGAACCTTCGCGCAGAAGTTCCGCAAACTGGGTAAGCTGGTTGATTGTGCGGGCGCGTTCGCCTTGCAGTCGGGCAATAGGTAATCCCGTTTCCTGGCCGGCCCGCTCGATCAGTTGGTCGCCCAGTGCAAGGATTTCTTCGGTAATGGCGATCAGAAAGGCTGCGCGCTCAACTGCCGGTACTTGCGAGTAGCTGTCGAATGCCTTTTCGGCCAGGACCATTGTTTTATTTACTTCCTCGATAGTCGCACAGTGGAAAGTTTCAGGAAGGTAGTTGTCTGCCGCCGGAGCGTATGCCATAAACTGCCTTTCAGCTTCAGACGAAAGAGCGTACCCTATGAAGTTTTTGCCTTGAATGGTCGTCATTGTGATGATGTGGAATGATTGGTTTGCCTTAAAAAAACAAAAGTTTGTGCCATCCGCGAACGACACAAACTTATAATGTTGAAAAAGTAAATTCTTACTGGTTTTAAAGTAGCCTTCCGATAATATCGTCGACAGAAATACCTTCTGCCTCGGCCTTGAAATTGCGGATAATGCGGTGGCGCAATACCGGCAATGCAACGGCTTTCACATCTTCGATATCCGGCGAATATTTTCCCGAAAGCAATGCATTGCATTTTGCGGCCAGAATGAGCGATTGCGATGCGCGCGGACCGGCGCCCCATTCGAGGTAGTCGTTGGTATCTTTGATAGCCAGACTGCTCTTCGGACGCGTTTTGTGTACCAGTTTTACTGCGTATTCAATCACATGGTCGGTCACCGGTACGCGGCGTACCAGGTGCTGGAAATCGGTGATTTCTTCCGAGCTGATCACCTTCTTAACCTGGTACCGGTTATCGCTGGTAGTGTTCTTGACGATATTTACCTCCTCGGCATACGAAGGGTAATCGAGCTGGATCATAAACATGAAACGGTCGAGCTGCGCTTCGGGCAGGGGATAGGTACCTTCCTGTTCGATCGGGTTTTGGGTAGCAAGTACGAAAAACGGCTTATCGAGTGGATGTTTGGCGCCCGCAATGGTTACCGAATATTCCTGCATCGCTTCCAGCAACGCCGATTGCGTCTTGGGCGGCGTCCGGTTGATCTCGTCGGCAAGGATAATATTCGCGAAAATGGGGCCTTTGATGAATTTGAAATTCCGGTTTTGATCGAGTGTTTCAGAACCGAGAATATCGGAAGGCATCAAATCGGGCGTAAACTGGATCCGGTTGAAGTTCAGGTCGAGTGAAGAAGCGATGGTTTGGATCAGAAGCGTTTTCGCGAGCCCCGGAACGCCCACCAACAAACAATGCCCCTGGCAAAAAATGGCGGTGAGCAATCTTTTAACAACTTCATCCTGTCCGATAATCACATTCCCGATTTCACTCCGGATTTTATCATAAGCTACTTTCATAGCTTCGGCAGCTTCTACGTCCGATGAATACTTCACGTTATGTTTGGTTAGATTTTCACTCGTTAAAAGCAATGATTACCGCCGTTTTACCGCTATAAATCGTCGGCGTTGGCGGCCAGCCCAAGTACTTTGCAATTTCTGTATTCGGGTTCGATGCTAATGTAAACGTCGCCCTGCGCCTTTTTGAACCACTCTTCCAGCGCGTTGTTACGCTTGTTGCTGAGTACAATCTGCGCCATCTTTTCGTAGTCGTCGTGCAGGTTGGCCGTATGCGGTTCTGATTTGCTTTTATACCAAAGGATACGCATGGCGCTACTGCCGTCTTCAAGCCGGTACGAAATAGGCATACTCAAATCACCCACTTTCATGGTATCGATCGCGAAGTAGAGCGCCGGGTCCATGGAAGCGTCGAGCGTCAGCTTGGATTGTCCGGTGCTTCTGTCTTGTATAAGTCCACCCGATTCGGCAGTTTCCTTATCGTCGGAGTTGTCCAAAGCGGCTTTTGCGAATTTCAATGAGTCAGTTTTAATGAGCGTGCGGAGGCTATCGAGCGCGCGGGTAGCCGCGGTCATATCCGTGCCCTTGTTGTAATCGGGGCGGAGCAGGATGTGCCTTGCGTGGTATTCTGCACCTCTTGTTTCTAGGAGTTTGATGAGGTGGAAACCGAACTGGGATTCAACCACACCCGACATTTCACCGGGTTTGAGTGCCAATGCGGCCCCTTCAAACTCCGGTACCATTGCTCCGCGCTTGGCAAAGCCCAGGTCACCGCCTACTTTGGCCGATCCCAAATCCTCCGAATAAATCTGCGCCAGCATGGCAAAGTCTTCGCCTTTTTCAGCGCGTGCTTTCAGGTCCAGCAGTTGTTGTTTCAGTTTTTCTTTCTGCTCACGGGTTACTGTTCCTTTTTTGACGATATGGCCAACCTCCACTTCCGAGGGAATGTAAGGCAAGCTGTCTTTGGGAATAGAGTTGAAGAATTTGCGTACTTCCGCCGGTGTGATTTTAACATTGCCGGAAATCGTCTGCTGCATTTTCTCGACGATTTTCTGGTCCTTTACCTGCTGACGAAGTTCATTTTTGAGGTTTTCAATGCTTTTGCCGTAGGCTTCCACAATGTTTTTTTCCGAACCGAAGCGCTGGATCATGTAATTCATCTTCGCATTCAGTTCGCCGTCCACTTGCTTGTCTTCGACGGTTACCGAGTCAATTTCCGCTTTGGCAAGGAGCATTTTGTTGATGATGAGGGATTCCAGCAGTTGGCATTTCTCAGGCGCCTGCCGCCCTTCGGCCTTGTACTGGTTATACATGTCTTCCAGCTCCGAATTCAGGATGTAGTGGTTGTCGACCCTGGCGATGATCTTGTCCAGGCTCACTCCCTTCTGACCTTGTCCGTAGCTTATCACGCTGATCAGCAGCATGAAAGCGGCTATCAAATGAGCCCCGATCCATTTATTTACTTTCATATTTTCCTTGTATGCTGATTTGGATTATTGCGGGTTTTATTGAATTAAACTCTAAAAATGAAACAGATTCAATTTATAAATGCTAAAATACGGCTAACGCTTAATTTTTTCTAATTCCTGCGCGTTGACTTTAACCGGGAATTTCTCCTGCAACCTGGCCAGCCATTGTTTTTCGAGTTCTTTCTGGTAATCGTTAATCACCGTTCCACGCGCCTCCGCGAATGTTTTAGGGCGAGGCGGATCAATCTTCGCAATGTTCGCCCACAGGACGCTGCCGGTGCTGGTTACCGTCTGCTCGCCCGCCTGCCATTTGAAACCTGCGAACAGTGGATCTGCCTTTGGAAAATAGCCTTCCCGGATCGTCACCGAGCCCGGGGCGTCAGCATTAAAAACCTTTTCAACGTCGCTTTTCGACTGGCTGTAAAACTGGAATGCCACCCTTCGGTTGCGCTCTTGCTCGGCCGATTGCCTGAAAGAACCGTAGTCTTTTTCTATGATACGCAGAATTGGGATGTTTCGTGCATTTAAATATTTCACAACATTGCGGGCGCGGGTCGAAGAAATGATTTCCGGCTCGTCGGCAGAACGGTATCCGGCGATCTCGACCACATAATCCGCATTTTTTTCCATGATAATATAAAGGTCATTCAGCGCTTCCAGCTGCTGATTGCCGATTTCGGCGGAATTGACGGGGAATAACAGTTCCTTCGACTTTCTTTCCAGCTTGTAGGGACTGGTAGCTAAGGTTTTTTTCACGCTGTTCAAAGTTTGCGTGTCTTTCGCCGTTACGATGGTCGCGAATGCGCGTTCGGGATAGTTATAGCGCGCCTTGTTCCGCTCATAAAAACTACGCTGTCCGGTGGAGTCTGAGAGCGAGCGCTGCCAAACCTGTTCTTCCATAATTTGCGAAAGCAATACACCTTCGCGGATTTCGTTCATCAGGCTGCGGAATTCGGGATTGGTTTCTTCCAAATGCTCTTTTTCATATTCCACGAGCGATTCGGTGAGGTAATCATTGTAATAGCGACGGAAGACAATCGCCGGAGAGGCGTCTTTCGGACGAGGTGCCTGCTTGCGTTTCACGTAGTTCAGGAACGACAATGCGTCGTAAGGCCGCTGTTCAATGCGGAACAGGGTAACAGTCGACCAATCGGCAGAAACGGCGCGTTGGTAATCCCATTTGCCCACCCGCAATGTACTATCCGCCAATGCTGCAACCTGCTGCAACTGATCTGCGGCTTCCTGCACGGCATATTTCTCGCGCAGCCGTTTTGCATTGGCCTGCTCGATCACCTTGCCGCGCGAATCGGTTACGACTTTCTTACGGAGCGACGGTGCCATATTAGCCAGCGTTTCAATCGGGCGTTTTTCGACCAGACGGATAATGTGCCAGCCGTACATCGTCAGCACTGGTTTCGAGTAGGATTGTATGCGGGTCAGCGCAAATGCGGCCTCTTCGATCTCCGGCACCATCTGGCCGGTGCCAAACAACGGTAGCAGCCCGCCATTTTTTCTGGATTCGCGGTCGTCGGAATACTTATCGACTACCGTATTCCATTCGGTACCGTTTTGTAGTTGCGTATATGCCTCCTCGATCCGGGCTTTGGCCGATTCTTTCTGAGCCGCCGTGCCTGCCGTATCTACCTTTACCATGATATGCGCCACGCGCACCATGCCGCGGTTGGTCCGACGATCGTTGACTTTAATAAGGTGGTAACCCGCTTTTGTCCGAACCGGTTGTGATATTTTGCCAACGGGCAATGTGTAAGCTGCGGTTTCGATCGGGTAAAGCGTCTGGAAAGCCGTGAAGTAGCCCAAATCGCCCTTGGTAGTCTTTGCGGCAGGATCTTTGGAGAAGCGGGCAGCCATATCGGCGAAATCCGAACCTTCTTCGAGGCGGCCGCGGAGGGCAATCGCGGCGCGGTAGGCTTCGAGCGTGTCCGCAGGTGAAGCGTCCTCAGAGACACCGATCAGGATATGCGACGCCCGCACTTCCTGTTTCAGGCGGTTGTAGGCCTCGTTGGTTAGCTTTTCGACCAATTCTTTATCCACAAGGTGGTTTTTTGCCAATTGGTCGCGATAGGAGGCTATTTCCTCGCGGTAATCGAGTGTGGTATCTTTTCCTTCCGATTTTGCTTGAAGTACTTTGATTTTCAGATCGGTATAAAGCGGAAGGTATTCTTCCGGGGTTAATGCCTTGGTCGAATCGGATGCGAACTTGTTTTTATTGTAAGAATCCTGGTAATCATCGAGGGAGAATTGCTCTTTTCCAATTTCAAGAAGCGGCTGAGTTTCGGCTACTACTTGCTTCGGTGGGGCCGTAGTTTTACACGCGCTGACAAGAGAAATCGTAATGAGACCAATATGAAATTTGATTTTGGACATATTCAGAAATTTGTATTAGGCTTTCGCTGCTCAATAAAAACCGCGATAGCGCTCAAATATTGTAAAGCCAGCAAAGTTAGCGGCTTTCTGGTCAGGACAAAAAAATGCACTCCGGTATGTGGTTTGCACGCTCCCCATTTCCCCATTTCACAGGCGACAGCTATGGCAAAATTTGCCCACAAAACAGTGCTGATTTTGTACCTGGTATTTTGAAAAAAGTTTATTAAACCGATTTTATGACTTAAATGGGAAATACTGTTTAAATACCGGTAAATCACGAATCAGGAACTAATTCGGGTACAATTTTTTAAGAATTTCTTCTACAACGCTTTAACGTTTACAGCATATGGAGGAGAGCAAAGGTAAAGAGTTCATTCAGATGATCAGGGCATTATGGAATGAGCAGAAGAAGAGGGAGGTCCTGTATCTGGAAGCATTGAAAATGGACGGTATGGGCCCGTTCAGGCGGGTGCTAAGCCAGGGACATCTCAGTGCCGTTTTGTTTCAGAAAGAAATCCGTGCTGTATACGATTATTTCAAGTGTTTCCTCACCGATAAGGAGCTGGCAGATCAGAACCAGTTCACTTCCCATACCTCCATGCAACTGCTGGAAAATGCAAAAGGCAGAGAGGAAGTAGCTTCCTGCCTCAAAAGGATTGAAGCGGCTACTATTCAACTCTACAAATCGCTCCGGCATTATCTTGACCGCGAACCTGAGGCGCAACGCCTGATGGACGAGCACCTTACGCGCACTTCGGAATTCTATGAAATGCTTTGCAAACTGGAATCAGGCAACCAACGCAGCTATGGTCTCACGGCAGCTGCCTGATCTTGTTCTCATCCGTTAAATTTCATACAACTCAATGGGCAGATCGTCGGGGTCTGCGAAGAACGTGAATTTTTTTCCTGTAAACTCGTCAATCCGGACCGGTTCCGGAAAAATGCCCTTTGCATTCAAATCGGCGATAGCCTCTTCCACGTTTTCCACTTTGAAAGCAATGTGCCTGAGCCCGCAAGCCTCCGGGCGGGAAACTCGCGCGGGCGGTGACGGAAAGGAGAACAATTCGATAATGTACTGACCATTCAGCGAAAGATCGAGCTTGTAGGAGTCGCGTGCCTTGCGGAAGACTTCCCGGTCGATGGTAAACCCAAGTACCTCTGTGTAAAACTGTTTCGACTTTCGATAGTCGGAACAAATGATTGCGATATGGTGTACGGCTTGAAGTTTCAGCATGTGAAAAATAGTTGAGAATAACCCCAAAGATAGGGGCGTAGCTCAGATCTTGATGAAAATCTTCTTTTTGTACATCCACCGGAGGATCAACCATTCTGTCAGAAGGATCAATGTCCCACTCACGAGCGAAGCATAACCTTCCCCAAAAACGGCGTCGTAATGCTGCCCCAAATGGATTTTGAATGACTCTCGGATAAAACTACCAAGCCCATCGGCGATCACATATGCAGCAATCGAATTGGTACCGATCACGATCAGTGGGAAAAACCATGACTTCAAATCTTTCACGTCCACCACAAAATAGAATGCAGAAAGGAGCAAAAACGCACAACCGCCGCTGAACAGCGTCCAGGCGGGTGTCCAGATGCGCTTCACGATCGGGTTAAGGCCTGTGAAATGAAATGCCAGGGCGAGTACCAGAAGCACTGCGGCTGTAATCAGGAAGCGTTTTAACAGCAACGTCGACGACGTTGCCGATTTGAGCCATTTGCCGGCGATCAAACCTAATGTCATAGTTCCCAATGTGGGAATGAAGCTTAGCGTGCTGTAACCGCCGCGGTTGAACTCGAACGGTTTTTCGCGCGGGAAGAGGTTCAGGAACCACCGGTCGAATGCCCAGGCCGCATTGGTATTTTTGTTCCAATGCGCTGCGAAGCCTTTGAGGTTATGTTCCCAGTCGGCCGTGGTACCGGTTTGCGACCAGTCGAAATCGGGGCCCGGAAGCGGATATAATGCAAAGAAGGCTGCATAACCCACTAAAATCACCGCTAATGCCCCCCAGACCAGAGCGTTCCGTTGAATCTTTTCTGAACCGAATCCTAATGCAAAGAGAATGGGGTATCCGAGACCTATTTGTGTCAACGTATCTTCAAATGTAAAGTTGGTTTGCTCCGAATGCATCGAACGCAGGAAAATGCCCAGCAATATCAGTACCAGCGACCGCCGGATCGTGTGTGCCCACATCATCGTCACCGATTGATTCTTGCTCGCGCGGCTGGCCATAGAATAGGGGAGCGCCACCCCGACGAGGAACGAGAAGGAGGGCTGTATCAGGTCGTGCAGTGAGCATCCTACCCAGGGAACGTGGCTCTGGTGGAAATCCAGAAATGCCCAGAATGCACTTTCAGGAAATGCCTCGGCCACTTTGCCAAGCCGCAGCACTTCGGCCATCATGAGGAACATTACAAATCCACGGTAGGCGTCGACCGACGAAACACGTTGGGGCGGCAGGGTAGCGGTTTCTTTCAAAGCAATGCGGTTTAGGGAACGTTTTACAGGCAATACTGATAAATGGGCGGAAAGGGTTACACCCAAAAAGAAAAAACCTCACAGGATTTACCTGCGAGGTTTTTATAGCGATGCGGATCAGCGCCCGTTATACATTCATCTTTTTGAGCTCCTTCACAGCGTGGTCGGCTGCACGCGCGGTCATCGCCATGTAGGTCAGCGACGGGTTCACGCAGGATGCAGAAGTCATGAACGATCCGTCGGTAACATAAACGTTCTCGGCGCCCCAAACCTGGTTGTACTTGTTCAGAACGGAGGTTTTAGGGTCGTTACCCATGCGTGCCGTACCCATTTCGTGGATACCGATACCCGGGTGTTTCGATTCGTCGTTGTACGGCGTCACGTTTTTCAGACCCGCCGCTTCGAGCATTTCAGCAGCATCGTTCATCATGTCCTGACGCATTTTCTTCTCGTTTTCGCCATAAGCCGCATCAAAAACGACTAGCGGAAGCCCCCATTTATCTTTTTCCGTGGCGTGCAGCGTGAAGCGGTTTTTCTCGTCAGGGATCATTTCACCGAAACCACCGATATTCATCGTCCATCCGCCGGGCTGCGACATTTGTTTTTTGAAATCAGCACCGAAACCGTCGGTTCCTACGCCACGGCCCCAGCTTTCGCGGCTTGCACCACCCTGGTAGCCAAACCCGCGCACGTAATCACGCTTGTCGTTGCCCCAGTTACGGTAGCGCGGAATATAGATACCGTTCGCGCGGCGTCCGAAATAGTATTTGTCTTCGAAACCTTCCACATCTCCTCGCGCACCGACAGCCAGGTGGTGGTCCATGATGTTACGGCCTAGTTGATCGCTGTCGTTACCTAATCCGTTCGGGAAGCGTTTTGATTTCGAGTTCATCATAATCGACGTCGAAGCGATTGCCGACGCATTCAGGAAGATGATTTTAGCAAAATACTCCTTGGTTTCAAGGGTATTCTGGTTGATCACGCGTACACCGGTCGCCTTATTCAGCTTATCATCGAAAATGACTTCTGAAACGATCGAATCCGGGAGCAATGTGAGGTTGCCTGTTTTCTGCGCTGCGGGCAATGTAGCCGCTTGCGTGCTGAAATAGCCGCCATACGGACATCCGCGCATACACATGTTACGGAATTGGCACGCCGCGCGGCCGAGCTCGGTATGGAATGCTTGCGGCTGCGTAAGGTGCGCGGCACGGCCCATGATGATGTGGCGGCCGGCAAATTTCTTCTCTACTTCGCCTTTGACGTGCTTTTCCACACAGTTCATCTGCATCGGGGGCAGGTAATGGCCGTCTGGAAGTACGTCGAGACCATCTTTGGCACCGCTGATACCCGCGAATTTCTCCACGTAATCATACCATGGTGCGATGTCGGCGTAACGGATCGGCCAGTCTACACCAATGCCTTCTTTGGCATTCGCTTCAAAATCAACCGGGTTGAGACGGTAGCTCTGACGGCCCCACAGCAAGGAGCGGCCACCAACGTGGTATGCACGGATCCAGTCGAATTTACGGGTTTCCAGGTAAGGATTTTCTTTGTCGTTTTCGAAGAGGTAACGGTGCTCTTCGTTGGCAGTGTAGCCTGTACGGATACCTGCCCAGTATTCCTCTTTCGCCACGGTAGTAACCCTGCCGCGGTGTTCGAGCTCCCACGGTGCGAGAGTAGCAGTTTTATAATCTACAATATGCTTAATGTCCCGGCCCCGTTCGAGCATCAGTACTTTCAAACCCTTCTCGGTCAGTTCTTTTGCGGCCCATCCGCCGCTTATACCCGAACCCACCACAATTGCGTCGTAAGTGGCTTGTTTTGTTGCTTTTATGTTCAGATTCATGATGAATATGCTTCAAAAAATTTTAGAATATGGCCGTGGCGGCCCTTACATGATTGTTTGGGATTACATTGCCCAGTTTTTCTGGCCTGGTTTCAGGTCGATGCAGCCGTCGTAACGACCCGGAACGGCAACGTATTCGAGCGCCTGGGTAGCGCCCGGTTCGGATGTGAAGTAGCCCAGAAGTGTCAACTCTTTCATCAGGCGGAAGAAGGGCACACCGGCGTCGGTGTATTCCTTCCCTGCTTCGGTATATTTTTTCTTTTCCTCCCCTGCCTTCGCGAGCTCATCTTTCGCGCTGGCTTCCATTTCTTTCAGGATTTTGGTTTGTTCTTCCGGTTTTGCTTTCAGAAAATCCTTTTTCTCCAACTCTGCCAGGCCCTTGTTAAAGCTTTCCTGATCTTTCGCCGCGTAGCAGTCTTTCAGCATCATTTCAATAAACTCGCCCACTTTGGCATCTTTTGCCCCCGGGGTGTCCGTTTTGGGAATGATAATTTCAGCCACCTCCGAAACAAGCGCCTTACGGTCCGTGGAGAACGGGAAAGTCATTGCAGAGGCGGTCTCCGTGGAAGATTTACAGCCTTCCAGAAAAGCCAGCATGGTGGGCGCGGAGAGTGTGCCACCCATTAATAGTGCCACACGACCAAGGGCATCACGTCTTTTCATCTTATATACTAATATAGGTTAACAATCCAAAGTGAAATTCCGCATTCGATAAATGCAATTTTGAACAGCCTGCTAATTTATGAAATATTCTGACTCATATGTTGGTTAGAATGATTCTATATAGGTACCAGGGCTGTATCAGGCTATTTTAGAGGGTAGTCGGAGGGATTAAATTTATATTAAAATGTAACCGCGAGGCTATGCGCAGCACGGTCATTTTAACGATTCAGAGTACCATTAAATTGCAGCCCCGGATGTCCGAGTTGTCGAAGCGGCCCATGACGTAGAAGGTCCCTGCTTTTTCCCCGAAGCGCCCAAGATCCTGGGTTTCGATGAAAGAGCATGTATCCAGGTTGGCCAGGTCGATGACATTGATGCCGCCGGTTTTCGAAGAACCGAGGTTGTGGTCGCTGATCGCAAACGGATCGTTGATGTCCCGCAACAGCACGCGCATCGTGTATCCCGGCACGAACAAGCCCCCGCCATGCGAGTAGCCTTGTGAAAGGAGTTCGGTCATACCATATTCGGAATGGATTGCCGGCACGCCGAAGCTGGCGGTAAGGATATCGTGGACCTCTTCCCTGAGCAGTTCTTTCCGCCGGCCCTTCATCCCTCCTGTATCCATAACCGTGAAATGTTCGATATTTTGCAAAAATGAAAGGTCAAAACTGCTTTCTGCGAGGTCCAGCAATGCGAACGTAACGCCCAGCAGCAGAACGCCTTTGCCATCGGGATTGTCGGCGAGGTGGCGTAGCACATGCAGCATTTCGCCCGTGTTATTAAGGTAAAAGCCCGAATACTCGGATTCGCTCTCCTCAATAAAATGCTGCATCATATACACGAGTGAAGAATTGTTTCGTTCAAGGTATGACGGTAGCAGTGCCAGGATGTGAAAGCGGTTCAAATCGCCATAGTTATGCTGAAAAATACGATAGGAAACTGCTTTGTAAAGCGGCTCGTCGTAAAGATGATGATGGCTGGTAGTCTGACCGGTTGTTCCGCTGCTCTGGAAAATAACTGACGCGTCGAAAGATTGCCCCGTAGCGACGCGATGATTCTTGAAAAACTGAATTGGAAGGAAAGGAATTTGGGTCAAATCGGTGATACGTGCCGGCTCAACGCCCAGGTGCCGGATATATTCCCTGTAAACGGGATTATACTCAGCCTGAAAGCGGAAAACCCTGAGCGCAAGCGACTCAAAATCGGCCGGTTCGAAGGTCACGATCTGCTCCCGGAGCCCTGCCCGTATTTCGGCAATCGATTTATTGTTTTGAAGTTCCAATCCTCTTACTTTCGTAGATACTAAAAAAGCAAAGTTAAAAATAGAACTCATATGAAGCTGCAAGTTTCCCTGTTCATACTATTGGCGTTTGCATCAGCAAGATGCGTCGATATCCCCGATTTCAGTGATACGCCGGTGATTTACTATAACGGCATTTCACAGGATACGCAGATCGACAGTGTCAATGGTGCTCCGTCGGGGGAAACGGAAGTTGTAACCATAACGATTGATTTTGAAGATGGCGATGGAGACCTGGGGGCTACCAATGCGGAAGTACAGGATACTGTGAGTTTTACCAAGCAATATAAGAATGCACCCGGCTGGAATCTGGAAGGTAACTACGAGTTGATAACGATGATTAAGCAAAAAAACGGTTCCTGGTCCGAAAGTATTCTCGACGGAGATAAATTCAAATTTTTTCCCAGGTTGAAACTGGATGGAAAGGCGGGCCCGATCAAGGGGAAGCTCGACCTGAATGCCCGTTTCCTCAAGTCGCGTAGCACCGTGCCCACCACAGTGAAGTACAAAGTCAGGATTATCGATCGTGCACTTAGGGTCAGCAACCAGATCACGACAGACACCGTGGTAGTACCGCTTCTGCCATAATCATCTAAGATTCTTCCACAATATCGGCATTCAGGATGATCCTGAATGTCGTTCCTTTTCCTACCTCAGAGCTTTTGACGAAGAGCTTGCCGGCGTGGTAGTTTTCGATAATCCTCTTGGCAAGTGTTAGTCCCAAACCCCAGCCACGTTTCTTGGTGCTGAAACCGGGATTGAAGATTTTGCTGGCCTGCGCTTTGGTCATACCCTTGCCGGTATCGGCAATGTCGATCCAGATTTCCTTCGCGCGCGGAGGCGCCTGGAGTGTAACGTGGATCTCGCCTACGCCGCTCATCGCATCCACCGCATTCTTGCAGATATTCTCGATCACCCACTCAAACAGGTTCTTGTTCAGCAGGGTAGTTTGCTCTTCGGCAAGCTGGTTATGGACTTCGAATTTTACTTTGGAAGAAACCCGTTTTTCGAGGTAGTTGATAAAATGGGTCACAATATCAGCGATAGGCTCCTGCCGGAGGGTTGGAATGGACCCGATGTTTGAAAAGCGGGTCGTGATCATTTCAAGCCGTATTACGTCCTTTTCAATTTCTTCGGCAATGGACGGATCTATCGTAGGATCACTGCGGAAGTACTCCACCCAGGCCATGAGCGAGGAAAGCGGCGTGCCCAACTGGTGGGCCGTTTCTTTCGCCAGGCCCACCCAAACCCGGTTCTGTTCGGCTTTCCGTGCCGAACTGAATGCGAGATATGCCAGATAGCCGATCAGGAGCATGACGGAAAGCTGTAAAAATGGGTAGTAACGAAGCTGAGTAAGCAAAAACGAGTTGCTGTAATAGATTTTCCCCGCCCGGCCTTTACCCAGCTCCACCGGAATGGGCGGATGTTCGAGTTTCATTTCTTCCAGCTTTTCCTGGATAATGCGTTCGCGCTCCTGGCGACTAACCTTGGCAGGGAATTTAATGTTCTTGTTGGGGTTCGGGATGTTGTTCTCATCCACGTAAATGGCCGGGATCTGGTAGAAATTCACGGCATCCTCGATGACCTGGTAAATCACGTTGAAATTCTCGTCAAGCGGGCTGTTCACGACATAGCGCAGCCCTTCTGCATAAAGTTGAACTTCCCTTTCCTCGCGCTCTTCCAGCTCCTCTACCAGTTTGTCGGTGTAAAACAACGAACCAATACTCAGAATGAGCAGGATAATCCCGATCACGTATTTATAAAAGCTTTTCTGGTCATAAGTATCCATCAACGAACGGCGCAGGCGCTGGCTGTTCAGGATGGCTACAGGGTGCAGCTTGAAACGTGGTTTTTCTTTTGGGGTTTCGCTGATCATTCCGGGTCGGGCACAATAATCCCGATGTTAATGTTATAGTTTACAAATAACGCAAATAATTTAAGCTTAGTGGCTTCACAACCGTTTTTCATCACCCTCACGGGTCAGTTGTGAATATGACGAGGATCATGTTTTCCGACCGTTCCAGGGGTGAAATTTGTATGACTTATGGCAGTTTTATTTAAATGCTTTCTAAATAAGTGAACGGTCATAGTTCCACATTTATATTATGATTTTTGTACAGTATTTTTGTGAATCGAATTAGACCAAGTGATGTATAACCAGTTCAAATCAGTCAGTTTATCACATCGGAATGCTCCTCTTGCTATCAGGGAACAGCTTGCATTGAATGAGGCGGAAGCAAAGAGCATGATGCTTCGTCTTAAAGATTTTTTCGATATCTCCGACGTTCTTGCCGTCTCCACCTGCAATCGCACTGAAATATATTACTCCTCCGCCAACGACCTTAACGAAGACATTATCAAGCTTTTGTTGATCGAAAAAGGGGTTGAAGATGTAGAAAGTTTCAAAGCCTATTTTGAGCAGTTTTCGGAAGGTGACGCTGCGGTGCAGCACCTGTTCCACGTAGCCACGGGCTTACAGTCACAAGTGGTAGGAGATATGCAGATCCCGAACCAGATCAAGCATGCATATCAATGGTCGGCCGACCTCAATATGGCCGGGCCGTTTTTGCACCGCCTGCTGCACACGATATTTTTTGCTAACAAACGCGTAGCGCAGGAAACATTTTTCCGCGATGGCGCTGCTTCTGTTTCCTATGCAGCCGTAGAATTGCTCGAAGGGCTGATGCCAAACCCCAAGATTCTCGTAGTAGGATTGGGCGAGATCGGAACGGATGTGTGCCGCAACCTTTCGCAGAATACTAATGCGGAAGTAACGCTCCTCAACAGAACCCGCAGCAAGGCCGAAGCACTCGGTGCAGAGCTGGGCTTCCGGGTAGCGGATTTTGCAGATATTGAAACCGAAATTTCCAATGCCGACATTATCGTATCGTCCATCCAGCGCGAAGAGCCATTCTTCACGAAGGAAATGATGGTGCGTCTTCGTGGCATGTCATTCAAATATTTTATCGACCTTTCGGTACCACGCAGCGTATCGCCGGAGGTGGAAGAAGTGCCGGGGGTGATGCTTTACACGATCGATTCGATTCGCTCGAAAGCCGACGAAGCATTGCAGCGCCGCCTGGATTCTGTTCCGCATGTGGAGGAGATCATCAACGAAGCGGTGTTGGAATTCAATGACTGGTCCCGCGAGATGATCGTTTCTCCGACAATCCAGAAACTGAAAGGGGCACTCGAACAGATCCGCAAAGAGGAGTTGGGGCGCTTTACGAAGAACCTCACTGAATCGGAGCTGGAAAAAGTGGAACGCATTACCACCAGCATGATGCAGAAAATACTCAAACTGCCGGTACTTCAATTGAAAGCCGCTTGCAAAAGAGGAGAAGCCGAAACGCTGATCGACGTATTGAACGACCTGTTCAATCTGGAAAAAGAGAAAGAAAGCCATTAATATCACATAGACCTCTTCCAATATCATACTCCCGGACCACACTCCGGGATTTTTTTATGTTCAAAAAAAGAGAGGGTGACATTTGCCACCCTCTCTATGTATTACCTTACCCTCCACAATAATTAAATTGTATCTTCAAATCCGCACCGGCGTCGAACGTTGTACTGAACGGTTTTGGATTGATTGTTCCTCGGTATGAAACGACATACGATTGGAAGGATGTCTTTAGATCACTGATCCCAGAAAATATTTTTAAAAATTTTCAATCCTGGTCGCGGCTCATGGTTTCGAGCATCTTTCCGAGGTTCAGGCTTCGGGCGGAAGCATTAAAAATCTGTCTGTAAACACCATTCTGCTCATACAAATCCTCATGTTTGCCGGATTCGACGATCTGCCCCTTTTTCATGACATAAATCTGATCGGAATCGAGAATTTGTGCGAGGCTGTGTGAAATGATGACGACCGTCCGGTTTCTCTTGATCGCGTCGAGGCTATTTTTGATCTGCTCGGTGGCAATGGCGTCGAGACTGGCGGTAGGCTCGTCGAGGAAAATAATGGGTGGATTTTTGAGAAAAAGGCGCGCAATGGCAATGCGTTGCTGCTGGCCTCCCGAAAGCAGTTGCGCGTCCGTTTCATATCCGCCGGGCAGTTCCATAATCTGTTCATGCAAATAGGCACTTTTGGACGCTTCCACGAGCTCGTTCCAAGAGGCGTCGGGCTTGCCGTACCAGATGTTTTCCGCAATGGAGCCTTTGAAAATGTGGTTCTTTTGAAGCACCATACCAATCGCATTTCGGAGTGAGGACAGGTCGTAGGATTTCAATGGCTGCCCGTCGAGCAGGATCTCGCCCGTATCTTGTGCATAGAAGCCTACGAGCAGGTTGATGAGCGTACTTTTGCCGGCACCTGACAGGCCCACCAATGCGGTGGTCTGCCCCGATTTGATCTCCATATCGATACCTGATAATGCTTTCGTTCCATTAGGATAGGCAAATGAAACGTTGCGGAGCTGGTAATCGCCGTGAAACTGTGCTTTCACTGTTTTGCCACTTGTTTCCACGGAGTCGTTCGCGTCGAGAATATCGAAGAAGCCTTCGGAATAGGTAAGTGCGTCGTTCATCTCGTCGTAAATGCGGTGCAGCTGACGAATAGGGGCGGAGACGTTATTGAACAGCAAAATATGGAACATGATCGCGCCGATGGACATTTGCTGGTCGAGCACCAGGTAGGCCGTCAGAATAATGATCAATACTACGCCGATTTGCTCGATAAAGCTCTTGATGCCGTCGTAAGTGAAGTTAGTCTTCCGCGTTTTGAGCTGAGAATCCATTAACTCCATTTGTAGCCGATACTGTTTTTCACCTTCCAGCTTCTCGCGCACAAAGGATTTGATCACAATCACCGACTCGATCAGGTTGATCAGCCCGTTGCTTTTGTTCTCACGCTGCCGTTTCAATTTGCGGCGAACGCCCTGCAACTGACCGGCCTGCTTGTAGCTTACCCAGAAATAAACCGGCAGAATGGCCAATGCAATGCAGCCGACATAGAAATTGGCCGAGAACATAATGCCCAGCGCGACAACCGCATTGGCAAATAATGGCAGAATGTCGATAAAAAAGTTCTGGATCAGTTTTGTAAGACTTTCCGCACCACGATCAATGCGGGTTTGCAGCTTGCCTTTCTGATTATCGTTGTCGCTGAAAAACGCAAGATTGTAAGTCAGAATGCGGTTGACGGCATTCTGAGCCAGATCGCTGGAGACTTTAATACGGATTTTTTCACCAAAATACCGCTGTCCGAAAACGATGAAAGTATTCACAATTTCTTTCACGAACAGTATCGCCGTGATTTGTAACAGCAGCTCCTTGCCTTGCAGGATGCCCCAATGCTTGTCGAGCATCGATTGCACCGTGTCAACAGTATAGCGGAGCACCCAGGGGTTTACCTGTGCGGTGATGGCACCGAGTAGGGTAAGGAATAATGCGAACGCAATTTGCCGGTGGTACGGCTGTACGAAAGGACGCAGTCTTTGAAAAATTTGCCAGATATTCATGCAGGATCAACACGAAATCCTGCAAAATGATTTGAATATCTGGCGCTTGACTATTTCCTGGGTTTTTTGCCCGAACGTTTGATAGGCCGGCCGTATTTGGCCATTTTTTCCTTCGCATGATCGCGGCGGATATTAACCTTCTGATTTTTAGCCTTCTTTTCGTGAAATGCCGGGCCGACATCCTCGCGTTTAGGACGTTTCAGCTCGATGTTTTTCATGAAAACTTTGGGCTCTTCGTCGGGCGTCAGTACCTCCGAAATCTTCAAACCTTCGGGCAATGGAAGAATAGGTATTTCAAAATCCATTAATTCTTCGATCTGTTCTTGAAATGGCTTCTCTCGCTCCGTAATGAAGGAAATGGCAATACCTTTCTGGTCAGCCCTGCCGGTGCGACCTATCCGGTGAATATAGTTTTCAGGAACTTCGGGAATGTCGAAATTGAATACGTGCGATACTTCGGCCACATCGAGCCCGCGGGCGATAATGTCGGTTGCGATCAGGATGCGGTAATTACCGGCATGGAACTGTCGGATCGTGTTGAAGCGGTGGTTTTGGTCCTTGTTGGAATGGATCACCCCGATTTTGTTCATATAACCGAGTTCAAGCTGACCGTAGAGCTGGTCGGCGAGCTTTTTGGTGGCCACAAAAATCAGGACTTTATTCATTTCCTCGTGCCGGTCAAGCAGGAGGTCGAGCAAGTTTACTTTGGTGTAAAAATTAGGTACCTCGTATGCCTGCTGCTCGATATTTTCGAGCGGCGTACCCACCGGGGCGGCTTCAATGCGTACCGGATCATTGAAATAGGTCTTCATCAGCGCTTCCACTTCCTGGGTGATGGTCGCTGAAAAAAGCAGGTTCTGGCGCCGTTGAGGCAGCAAATCGAGGATATTTTTCAGTTGCGGACGAAAACCGAGGTTCAGCATTTCATCCACCTCGTCGATCACCAGCTTTTTAATGTTTTTGCTTTTCAAAGAGCCATTCAGTGCCAGATCGTACAAGCGGCCCGGTGTGGCCACCACTATATCGGCACCTTCATGAAGCTCCGCCATTTGCACTTTGATATTTCCTCCTCCGTACACGCCCACGGCTTGCAATGTCGTGTAAGCCGCTAGCTTTCGGACTTCCTCCAACACTTGCACCACGAGCTCGCGTGTAGGCACGAGGATCAATAGCTGCGGAAGGCGATCTTTGGCATATTCAATCTGCCGGAGTGTAGGTAACAAATAGGCGAAAGTCTTGCCGGTACCGGTTTGGGCGATGCCGCATACATCCTTTCCGGACATCATAACCGAAAAGACCTTGTGCTGGATCGTGGTAGGGGTGGTATAGCCCGCTTCTGAAAGCGCTTTCAGAAGCGGTTTAGAGAGATTTAAATCTTCAAAAGTCATAATGCATTTCGTAAAAGACTACAAAGGTACGGCTAATCGCTATGAACGCATTATGCCAGCCGGTTTTATCTATTCATGCGTGGAATGGGCCGCGCGACGAAATAGCAATGCAGACCCGGCAAACAGCCACGCGAAACAGGCATGTAATGCGAAAACGGCCGCCAGGCCATTGGCGAATGCAGGTACTCCGATCAGCCAGGCGACCAGCGGTACTAATAACATGGCAAATGCCGTCGCAGACAATGTGTGCGACATACCCATTGGGTCGAGGCGGGCGATGATCGCGCCCGTCATACCCACCAGCAACACGCCGAAATACATCATATTGGCAGGATTGTCGCCCAGAATACCTCTGACGGCTACGTTCATCCAACCCAGCAGCAGGACGGCGGTAATGGCCAGTCCGAAGGCCAGCTGGTAGGCGCGGTTACCTATTTTTTTCATAATAATGAGTTCGTATGCGATACGTGTGCCTCCAAGTATAAGCGCAGCTGTGAGCACGAAAATCCCCGGTTTCCAGTGCCACAAGGCGAGGGATGTCAAGAGTAGGGGGACGAGCAAAATGACGGCAACGACATGCCAGGGCGATAATCTGGTGTTGATAGTTTGCATAGGACAAGTGATCGTTTAAGTTTTTGAATTCAAATATATGAAAGTACTTTGTATTTCAAAGTGAAATTGACCAGGAATATATGACTATTCTTTTTATCGCTTAGTTTACAATTTGATCAACACTTTGGATTGTACATACGAAGCCCTGGTATTGGGATCCAGAAAGCGGAAATCGAGGATTCTTCTGGGATATTCCTCGCAGCTTCCCAGGATTTGCAGATCAGGGCGGATGGCTTTGAATTCTCCCACGAAGTTCTGGTGCGTGTAAACCAGGCAATTCTTCATGCCGACAAGTTTTCCAAAATCATCCATTTCGGTCACCTGCGTACCCGAGTAAAAGCGCAGGCTGTAAGGTGTCCCTGCCTGGTAACTGAACAGCCGTTCCTGTGAGGCGCCATTGGCCCTGGCGATAATGCCGAGCTTGGCGGGGGCCTGGTACTCGTAGATGTTAGGATAAAAATAGGTAGTCAGCACGATGTTAGCCCCGATCGCGAATACCACACAACCGACAATGAGCTTGTTACGGACTGAAGAGAAGAAGATCAGCCAGGTAAGGATACTGAGGAGTGCCATGAAATGGACCAGACCATAATAATTATCAGCCGGGAATGTGAACCACACCAGGCAAAACAGCAGCGCGAGCGCGGCATATGCGGCCACAGCGTGTACATATGCCAGGAGGCCCGAGAATATTTCCGGGGCATTTTGGAGGCGACGGATGATATAGATTGCCGTAACCACCGCTGCTACGGGATAGGCCATATACACGTCAAAAGTGGCCCTGAATGGGTTGAGATAGCTGAAAATAAAAGGCATGATGATTGCGAGAAGGCAAATCAGTTGATGCCTTTCGTCCTTACCCTGATCGGGGAAAATAACCCTCTGGGTGAGGTCGATCATTGCCAGGATGAAGAAGATCGTCCATGGGGAGAATGTTACCAGCAACGTCAACAGTGGGTCGACAGGCCATTCGTTGGTGCTGTCGGGGAACGTATTTTTAACCCATACTAAACCCGCGGTACCGATGAGGGAAAGCAGCAGGCTGATCATTTTTCGGTTTTCGAGGTAGGCGGTGAGTTGCCAAATTGCAAAAACAAAGCACGCCGCCAGGTAACTGGAATCGCCTAGTTCATTATTGACCAGGAATGTGGCTTGCGACGTACCCAATATCAGCACGGAAAGGGTGGCCGGCTCCGCACCCGCAAGCGCACGGGTGAAACGGTAAACACAAAAAAGGCTGAAAAGGATAGCCAGAAAGCCGGGAATGTGCAGCGATAACTGATTGATCCCGAAAAGTCGCATGGCGGCTACGGAGAATGAAATGACGGGCGTTGAGATGCCCGTCTGTTCGTTTAAACGGCCATTCTTTACCGCTTCGGCAGAGATTGCGGCTATTTGGGCAGATAAATCTTCGGGAATCAGCATCAGCCAGCCGATCATCCAGATCAGCAAGGCGGTTCCCAGGCCCCATTTGGTAATTTTCAGCAAATCCTTTTGAAGCATAGGCAGTGTGCGTTAAAACTTACCGGTAGGGAAAGTAAAGAAGGGCACTCAAATTTGGATGCCCTTCTGTTCATGGATTATAGTGTGTCAGCGCGTACGTAGCCTTCCGGTATGTTTGTTGTAGGTGCCGAGCGGGAAGCTCAGCCCCACATTGATTCCCCAGTTGTTGTTGCGAACCTTAGAATTGTCGAGTCTGGTTACATCGAGCAACCCTACGCCATACCGTACATCGAAATTCAGCCATATCTTCTCTTGCAGGCGGTAGTTCAATCCACCGCCAAAGGTAAGGCCAAGGTCGAACGGAGCGTAAATTCGGTTGTTGGAATCTCCATTGATGTTGTTCCCGTTCTTATCCCTTGCACCAACCAGGAAGTTGAGGTTGGGACCAAGAAAAATCTTAGGGCGTAAACGGTCGCCGTAACGCCCGAAAAAGAAAGTAGCCAATAATGGGGCCTGGATGTAGTTTAGGTTAATTTCATTGGTTTTGTTGTTGATTTGCGCGCCGAGCTGTGTAAAAAGCAGCTGTCCGCTGAAACCGAAGCCTGATTCGGAGCTGTAATTGTAGAAGCCGCCAATGGTCAATCCGGGTTTCCAGTCGGTGTTCGAAACATCGCCGCGGAAATTGGCAATCGATAAGCCTACCAGCGGGCCGATGGAAACGTTTTCCTGAGCTTGTGCCCGCGAGCTACAAAACACGACTGCGAGCAGCAAAAAAATGCAATTTTTCATCTAAATGTGAGTTTGGGTGCGTCAATCCCGCTAAACACAAATTATATGCCACTGGTGCATTTTGCGCCTCCTTTCGCTTAACCAGCTAAACACTAGCATTGTGTACAGCCATATTTATAAAATCACATTTATCCGAATGGTGAATATCGTGGAAAAACATCTACGCATTGTATACGTTTCCCGCAAAGAACGGGCGTTTTCCGGCTATTCATCCGAATCTTTTTCCGGCTGATTGGGGATTTGGAAGGGTTTGAGATAAGCTTTGAGCTGCGATGGAACGAGCCAGTGCCTGTACACCCGCTTAATATTCTTGATTTCAGCCTTCAACTCGTTGATATTGGCATTGAATTTCGCAATAACGGTGATCCGGGAATTGGCGTGCTGATAGGGGAGGCCGCAAATGGCCGATATCCTCTGCTGGATCGCAATTTTCTGCTGATTCAGCTCTTCTATCTGCTGCCGCAGAATTTTGTTGTAATAGCTCAGTTGATCTTTGTTGAGATTTTCAAGGCCGGTTCGGTCGGTTTGTTCGAGTTCCATTTGCAGTTTCAGCAGGTCGAGCAGATTGTTGGCCTGATAGGCCTTCGTAATGCGCTGCATAGTCTCAGTTTTACGCAGCTTTTCGGCTTCGTCGGTTTCCCGATCGGGATGGAAGGTTTTTACGAGTTCCATGTAGACGCTCCGCACCGATTTCGTGGTCTTTGCCTGCTGCGCTTCCCGTGTGCGCTGGTTCATACGTTGCTCCCTTTTTTCCGCCTTAATGCGTTGCTGTTCTTCTTCCGGCAGTTCGTGAAACGATACTTCCGGCTCTGGTTCATACTCGCTTTCAAGTAAAAAAGCAGGGTCTTTGATGCGGGAGACTTCTCTCATTCGCTCTTCTTCGAGCAATACGTCGATGTTCACCGGGCTGTATTTGTTAAAAACAGGTTTCAGCTCGGACAGTGCGTGGTTTTTGATGAGGTCGTAGGCATTCTCGGTAATCAGGAAGGCCAGTTTGGTTTGATAGGCTTTCCGGAAATGCTCCGCCTCGTAGGTCCGGTCCCACAGGTTGACAATATCGGCCCGATAGCCCTGGTATTCCCGCACGAGCGGATCCAGGTCGGATGGCATTCGCCGCAGCATTTCGTCATACGCCTGTCGAAGGTCGGCAATCTGGCGGTCGAGCGCCTCGATGGTGTCGGAAAGCAGGTTAAACTCCTTTTGTTTCTTGTTGAGTGGCTTGTCTTGCTCGGGAATATGCAGAATGGCGGTGTCAGTCATGATCGGTAAACAGCGCTCGCGGGATTACAGGTTCAGTTCCTGGTAGGAAATGAGCACAATGGCCGCCACTGCAAGTATCAGCCCCCACTTATTCAGTGTATTGAGGCGCTCCTTGTACAATGCCCAGGCGGCAAGGGCTGAGACGAGCATGGTCAGGATATTATAGATCGGGAAAACATAAGCTGCGCTATTTCCGAACGCGGCAAGTGCGAGTAAAAGGAAATAGAGTGATAAAAAGTTGGGTACGCCGAGTAGAAGCCCGCCGACGACGCTGCGGAGTTTTAGTGAATGACCATGCGCAATGATGCGGTAAACGAGGATCGAAGTGCCGATCACTACCGCGCCAAAGCATGCGATGATCATAAAAACAGTGATTTGCCCGGCAGGATAGTACTTGGAGGACAAGAAGTTGATCAGTGTATTGTTGGTGCCGGTTGCAAAGAATGTCAATATCGGTAAAATCCATAATGCCTGCTTCGCGGCTTGTCCCGTATTGGCAGCATCGGACGATCTGGGCGAACGCTGGATCGCCCCTAACGCCAGTGCCACCAGCGCAAGCACGAGCCCGAGGTAGTTGAGCGGGGTAAAGTCCTTGTTGTTATTCCTGAAAACAAAAAGCCCGAACAGCACCGGGATCACCAACGACATATTACCTGCCAGCGACGTGGCTGTCACACTCACTTTTTGCGCAGTAAGCCCGATGAGCATAAATGCTATGACAAACATCGCTCCAAGTGCCATAGTAAGGATCGTTCCCTCCGATGCCCACTGCACTTTCGTGAACAGGCCTAGGTCGGGCGTCAGAACCAGGCCGGTAAGCACGCAGGAGTAATAGTTAAAAACCACGGCGTGGAACGAGTCTACCCGATAGCGCGGATAAGCGCGCATGATCAGGTAGAGCATCACCGTAAAAACAACCGCTAGCAGGAAGAACAGCATGGCGCTTATCTTCCTGTAAGGATTTCGTCGATCACGCGCGGGTAATGCGCATATTCGAGTGCGTGCACTTTGCGTGCGACGTCCTCGGGCGTGTCGCCGGGCGCGACATCGCACGTAGCCTGGAAAATAATGTCGCCCTCGTCGTAATGCTCGTTCACATAATGGATCGTAATGCCCGATTCGGTATCTCCCGCATTCACCACGGCCTCATGAACGAAATGCCCGTACATACCTTTTCCGCCGTATTTCGGCAACAATGCCGGGTGGATATTGATCATTTTATTGGGAAATGCTTCCACCAGCACCGGTGGTACAAGCATCATAAAGCCTGCGAGTACAACGAGGTCGATCCCTTCGTTTTGGAGGATTTGGGGGATTTTTCCGGTTTGGTAAAAGGTTTTCCGGTCAAAAAACACAACCGGAACCTGTAATTTAAGTGCCCTTTTGATCACTCCGGCCATGGGGTTGTTAGTGAAAATCAGCGACACATCCACGTCGTCGCGGCCCGCGAAATGCTCGCAGATCTTTTCGGCATTGGACCCCGAACCGGAGGCAAAAATGGCAATTCTCTTCATTATTAAGCGTAGTTGATATATAATAGATAAGAAGTTTCTTCGGGAAAATATCCGGGCAAAGCTATAAAAGAACGGCTTGCCGACGAACCGGAAGCCGTTCTTTAAGGAAATGTTAATATAGAGTTGTCTGATATCAATAGATTTTGGAGAGTTCGCTATATCCCATCAGTTTCCCCTTGCGGTACGTCTCGGTTTTCAGGTCCCACACCACTCCGGGAGCGCGATACGAAACGGTTTGCATCTCCATTTTCACGGGAAAGCCCATCACCATTTCCATATTCATATCCGAATTGATCTTGTAAACATCATAGCTTCCCGCCGCGACGGTAAGCTTTTCCTGGCCCGCCACCGTGCGGTTTTTAATAAACATATTGAAAACTACAGGCATCGGCCCTGACTTTCCTTCGCCTTTCACAGCCGCGTCTTTCAACTTGTCGCCAACCGAAAGTTTGGACGGGATCTCGATGTTGTCGTAGGTAAACTTCATTTCCATATTCTGAAACGATTTCATCTGCTCCTGGTTGATCATCGAAGCCGCATCAAGCGTGAGTACATTCCCGTCGCATTTTATCTGGTAAGTGTTTTTTAGCTCGGATTTACCTTTCGTATTGAAAGATTCCATGTCAATCGTTGCGACAGTGTTGCTGCCTTCTTTGGCTACTTTGGCAATTTTATAGGTGAGCTTGCCGAGCGCCTTGCCTTTGCCGTCATAGTTGTTCATTTCGAATCCTCCTCCTTCTTTAAAGGCAAAACCGGCGCATTCCTGGGCATAGGCCCTCAGACTGAGCATCATCATGCACGCGATGCTCCATAGGATGAACTTTTTCATATTGGTAATAGCGATTTAGTTTGGGGTGACCAAATATAACTTTTCAACCGGTTAATCAAGCGGCATGGAATGTTAAATTAATCGGTGTGTCAGGTCCAGATCATGGTAATCAGCCCGAGCAGCATAATGATCTTGCAAAGGCTGCTGATATCCTTGAAATCACGACGCGTGTCGGCCTGGTACAGGCGAAGCACGAGCAATGCGATCGGGATCAGGAGCAGTAGGAAGAGGAGGGTGAGCAAGTTGTTTTGCAATGCACGCGCCATGACGAAGAGCGTCAGTACAAAAATGATAATAACCGAATAGAGGAATGTTTTGGTCCGGCGGATGCCCCAGATAATCGGTAGCGTACGGCAACCGTGCGCTTCATCGCCGCGAATGTCTTCCATGTCTTTCACTACCTCGCGGATCAGTGAAATGAAAAAGGAAAATACCGCGTAAATGAACACCAAATGCCTGTTGGCGGGGTAGTGCACGGTGAGTATGAGCAATGTAAGCCCCGTGAGCAGCGAAACAATGAAGTTCCCGATGAACGGCAGCCGCTTGTAACGCTCAGAGTAGAACCAGAGCAACGTGATCGAGAATACGTTGATAATGAACACGTACGGGCTGACCACCAGGCCCAGTATCGCACCGACAACATTCAGGACCTGGTGTGCACCCATAGCCCAGCGGCGTTTCAGGTAACGGCCCACCACCACTCTTTCAGGCTTGTTGACGATGTCGATCTTGACGTCGAAATAATCGTTGATAATGTATCCGGCAGCGGCAATGCAAACCGTTGACAGCGAAAGAACGAACATATCAATGTCCGACACGATCGATTTCCATTCATGCCTCGGACCGATGAGTAGGATGCGTGTAAGGTACTGTGTCAGAGCTACAATGACGAGGTTGGTCATGCGCACAAGACGCGCACTCCCGGTTACATAATCCCACGCTGTAATCTTGGGTCTGGCCGACACATTCATGAAGTTTGACGCTGGAAAAAGAAGGTTTAGGCAATAAAATTATTCATTTTATACCATTAACGACAATTCTTCACTTCTTTATCCATTTGTGGGATAAAAAACGCGCATTTGTTGTTAGCTAATTTGTACCGTTGTCCGGACGGTTGTTCATACCGGACATTCAACCATTTGCTGACCTAATATGAAAATTGGTATCGTATGCTATCCTACCTTCGGAGGAAGCGGTGTGGTAGCTACCGAGCTTGGGAAAGCGCTTGCGAAAGCGGGCCACCAGGTTCATTTCATTACCTATTCCCAGCCTCAACGACTGGACTTTTTTAATGAGAACCTCTATTATCATGAAGTAAATATACCTGCGTATCCATTGTTCCAGTACCCGCCTTACGAGTCGGCGCTGTCAAGCGAAATGGTGCATGTAGTGGCCAATGCGGGCCTTGACTTACTTCACGTACATTATGCGATCCCGCACGCGTCGTCGGCGTACCTTGCAAAGCAGATCCTCGCTGCGCAGGGCATTCATATTCCGGTGATCACCACCTTGCACGGCACCGACATTACCCTCGTTGGAAAAGATCCTTCGTACGAGCCAGTGGTAACGTTCAGTATCAACCAGTCGGATGGTATTACTGCGGTTTCCGACTCGCTCAGAAAGGATACCTACGATCATTTCAAGATCACCAAGGATATTGAGGTAATCCCCAATTTTATCGACCTCGACCGTTTCAACAGGCAGAAGAAAGATCACTTCAAACTCGCCATTTGTCCTAATAACGAGAAACTGATCGTCCATACCTCCAATTTCAGGAAGGTCAAAAGGATCGACGATGTGATCATGATTTTCGAAAAGCTGCGCAAATTGCTGCCGAGCAAGTTGCTCCTCGTAGGCGACGGCCCCGACCGGATGCGCATCGAACGCCTTTGTAAAGATCTGGATATGCTTTCGGACGTTCGTTTCCTGGGTAAACTCGATGCAATCGAAGAGGTACTTTCCGTAGCCGACCTGTTTCTGATGCCTTCCGAATCTGAAAGCTTCGGGTTGGCTGCCCTGGAAGCATTGGCCTGCGAAGTGCCCATCATCACCTCCAATGCAGGTGGTTTGCCCGAGCTGAACGTGCACGGCGTAACCGGCTTCCTGAGCGACGTGGGCGATGTAGAAGACATGGTAAAACACGCTGCCTACATTCTCGACGATGCCAACCTGCCTACCTTTAAAGCGAATGCATTGGCAAGGGCTCGCGAATTCGATGTGGCGAAGATCCTGCCGCATTACGAAGCCTATTACGAACGCGTCGTGGAGAACAGCAAAGCGGTCGATCTTGCATAGGCAACCGTTGGTAAACGGATAGCGCCGCTCAGTTTGCGGTTTCGTCTTTCATGCGGTTTTCCTTATATTCGTGTGCTAATTATGTTAGGTTTACGTTATTGATTGAGGTAAAAAACATTGTCGAAAGATGAAAGTGCTATTTAATATATTATTCATATTCCTGCTCCTGATCGCATTTGTGCCGTTTTTTCGGCGCTTCCTTTTCCACCTGCTTGTGGGCAGGCAGCTGATCAAGCAACAGGAGAAAGCATACCGTGCACAACAGCAGGCCGAGCGCGCCCGCACCAAACCAGGGGGCATCCGGGTTGACAGTGCTCCGCAAAACAACGGCGAGTCATCGAGGTTCAAAGGGGGGGAGTATGTGGATTATGAAGAAGTGAAGTAGAAGATATAGAAATAGATATAATGCAATAAGCCCGGAGCGATCCGGGCTTATTTGTTTTGGTATGAAAGTGTTTTACTGCTTGATCACCTTGTAAATGTTATTCTTACCGGCTCAGGTACAGATTTCTTTCGCCATAAATTCTCTGAAAGAACTCATCTTCCAAGTCCTTAATGAAGTAAATCGCTTCACCGGTCGATTTCATTTCAGGGCCGAGCTCCTTGTTCACATTCGGGAATTTGTTGAATGAGAATACAGGAATCTTGATCGCCCAGCCGTTTTTCTTCGGGTTGAAGTTGAAGTCTTTCACCTTCTTGTCGCCAAGCATCAGCTTGGTTGCGTAGTTCACATAAGGCTCTTCATAGGCCTTGCAAATGAATGGTACCGTGCGGGAAGCGCGAGGGTTAGCCTCGATCACGTACACGACGCCGTCTTTCACCGCGAATTGAACATTAATCAATCCTTTTACATTCATCGCTTTCGCGATTTTGCGGGTATGTTCTTCGATCTGACGGATTTCGTCGGCAGTAAGGTCGAATGGCGGCAATGCAGCGTGAGAGTCGCCCGAGTGGATACCCGCAGGCTCGATATGCTCCATGACACCGATGATGTAAGAGTCCTCGCCGTCGCAGATTGCATCGGCTTCTGCTTCCAATGCGCCTTCGAGGAAGTGGTCGAGGAGAATGTTGTTGTCCGGAATATCTTGCAGGATTTTCACCACATGTTGTTCCAGCTCCTTCTCGTTGATCACAATTTTCATGCTCTGTCCACCCAAAACGTAGCTTGGACGAACCAACAGCGGGAAGCCCAGCGTGCGTGAAAGTTCAACGGCAGCGTCGGAAGTCCGTACGGTTCCGAATTTCGGATAAGGAATGCCCAGTTCTTCGAGCAGTGACGAGAACCGTCCGCGGTCTTCCGCCCAGTCGAGGGAATGGAAGTCGGTACCGATGATTTTTACACCGTATTTTTCCAGTTTCTCAGCCATTTTCAGGGCAGTTTGACCACCCAGCTGAACGATCACACCCTCAGGTTTTTCGTGCTCGATAATGTCGAAAACGTGCTCCCAGAAAACAGGTTCGAAGTACAGTTTGTCGGAAATATCCGGGTCGGTCGAAACGGTTTCAGGGTTACAGTTCACCATGATCGTTTCGTAACCTGCCTCTTTCGCGGCCAGTACCCCGTGTACGCAGGAGTAGTCGAACTCGATACCCTGGCCGATACGGTTAGGTCCTGAGCCCAGTACCATCACTTTCTTGCGGTTGCTGACAATCGACTCGTTATCAGGGAATTCCTGGGAGGTATTGAAAGTAGAGTAGTAGTAAGGCGTTTTAGCTTCGAACTCGGCCGCACAAGTGTCAACGCATTTGTATACACGCTTGATACCCAGTGCTTTCCGACGATCGTAGACTTTGCTTTCCTTAGTACCAAGCAAATGTGCAATCTGACGGTCGGCGTAACCTTTCTGTTTTGCTGTCAAAAGGAGTTCTTTCGGCAGGTCTTCCAGGTCGTATTTCTCGATTTCGTGTTCCAGTTCGATCAACTCTTCGATCTGACGGAGGAACCACGCATCTATTTTAGTCAGGTTCTGGATCGTTTTGAACGACAGACCTATTTTGAATGCATCATAAATGTGGAACAGGCGGTCCCAGCTCGGATGTGCCAGGCTGTGCTTGATAGCTTCCTGGTCGCGGAGCTCGCGACCGTCGGCGCCCAGGCCGTTGCGGCGGATTTCCAGCGATTGACAAGCCTTTTGCAATGCCTCCTGGAAGTTACGTCCGATACCCATCGCTTCTCCCACCGACTTCATCTGAAGTCCCAGTGAGCGATCGGCGCCTTTGAATTTATCGAAGTTCCAGCGCGGAACTTTCACGATCACGTAGTCGATCGAAGGCTCGAAGAATGCGGAAGTGCTGCCGGTGATCGGGTTGATGAGCTCATCGAGATCGTAACCGATCGCCATTTTCGCGGCAATTTTCGCGATAGGGTAACCCGTCGCTTTCGAAGCCAATGCCGATGAACGGGATACACGCGGGTTAATTTCGATCGCGATGATCTTGTCGTCCGCGGGGTTCACCGAGAACTGTACATTACAGCCACCCGCAAACTTGCCGATACCATTCATCATTTTGATCGAAAGGTCGCGCATTTGCTGGTATAATGTGTCCGGAAGTGTCATCGCAGGTGCCACGGTGATACTATCGCCGGTGTGCACACCCATCGGGTCAAAGTTCTCGATCGAACAGATGATGATGAAGTTACCCTTGCTGTCGCGAAGCAATTCAAGTTCGTATTCTTTCCAGCCCATTACACTTTGCTCCACCAATACTTCATGTACAGGCGATGCGTGCAAGCCGTAGTTGAGCGCTTTGTCGAAATCCTCTTCTTTCTCCACAAATCCACCGCCAGTACCCCCGAGGGTAAATGAAGGACGGATTACCAACGGGAAGCCGATCTCCTGTGCGATTTCTTTTCCTTCGAGGAAAGAGCGGGCTGTGCGGCCCTGGCACACGTTTACGCCTAGTTCGAGCATTTTCAGACGGAATTTCTCCCGGTCCTCGGTCGTTTCAATCGCTTTGATATCCACCCCGATAATATCCACGTCATACTTTTTCCAGATACCTGCCTTATCGCAATCGATCGCCAGGTTCAGCGCCGTTTGGCCTCCCATGGTGGGAAGTACCGCATCGATGGGCCTGCCCATCGCCTTGTGTTTTTCCAGAATCTCAACGATGTACTTTTTTTCGAGTGGCAACAGGTACACATGATCTGCGCTGATAGGGTCAGTCATGATGGTTGCAGGATTGGAGTTGATCAGAACTACCTCAATCCCCTCTTCGCGTAGTGAACGGGCTGCCTGAGAGCCAGAATAGTCAAACTCGCACGCTTGACCGATGACGATGGGGCCTGAACCGATAATCAGAACGGATTTGATACTCGTATTTTTGGGCACAGTAAATGGTAATTTGTAGAAATGAAGGAAATACTTGAACAACTTTTGGCAGTTGCCTGACGATTTTGAGCAGGGGTACGTCCAAAAATTCCACAAAGTTAATTCTCATATCCGAAAAAGGACAGGAAGTGGGTTGAAATAACTGTAAAATTTTGAAATCAGATCATTAATGACCAAGTAATCAGATAGTTGTGGAAGTGATTTGTTCGCTACTGAAACGGCGCAATGGCCGGTGCGGAGATGTCGAAGTCGCGCAGGCGCAGGGGAACGTTGCCCGAAGCAGCAAAACGGGTAGGTGAGGAAAGCTCGGGAATATTGACGTAATACCCGAAGCGTATTTGAAGGGTGTTGAAGGTAAGATTTTCGTTCCGGAGCCGCAAGCCCAGCCCATAACCCTGGTATAGCGGGCTTTTCCAGAGATGCGGCACGCCATTGACGAGACCTAAATCCGCGAACACAAAATAGGCGATACGGAATCCCAAAAGACTCTTGTCGGAGAAGAATACGGTTTCCGTTCCGATGGTCAGCTTCTTGGTACCGATCAGCCGGTCATTGTTAATGCCGCGGATGCCTCTGTCGCCGCTGATATTAAGATAATCCAGCGGGTCCCTGTTGATGCCTTTCGCAAACCTGATGTTGACAAACTGCCGGAAAAAGCTGTACCGGAATGGGATCAAATTGCTGATGTAGGTAACCTCTCCATTGATAACCCCCTGCTGGGCCACACCGTTTTTGGAATAGGTGCCCAAATTGGCCAGCCCGTAGAAATAGCCCAGGTTATGAGGCAGGTATTTGCCTGTCGCGAATTGAAGGCCGCCGTAGCCACGCGCGCCGTACTCCGTGTTCTCGCGCCCGATCGTGAGCGCGAACAAGCTACCCACCGGAACGTCCTCTGTCCGTCCGAAGCCGTAAATCAAAACGTCGCGCTTATAGTTCCGGTTGGAGAAGCCCAGGCTGACGAGCGTCGCAGTGCGGTTCCAGTAATTCTTATTGAGATTCGGGGCTACCTCAGGGCGTTCGTCGTAATTGTATTTGTTGTGCCTGAATGCCGTCACGATCCGGGAGTTCTGGGCCAGCTTACTGTCGGGAAAGGGGAATTTGAATGCCCGCCCGATCCAGAAATCGTAGTATTTGTAATCGGTCAGCAGGAGGGTAAGCGAGTCTTTCGATTGCAATTCCCGCTTGATCTGCCTTGTATTGTAATGACCTATTTCCAAAGCACCCGCGTACTTTGTCTCGGTTGTAATAAACCGGCGGTTGAACCGGATGGATTGTTCTTGCAGGTCGCGCTCGAAGATCAGGCTGGCTTGGGCAGTGATGAAAGTTTTACCAATATAAGGGACTGTGTAAATGGCACGGAACTGAAACTTTCGCACGGAGTCCCTCGAATCCCAGCGAATAGCCGTTCGCTGGGAATGCGTCGTTCCCCGCACGTTGATGTTTTCAAGTCCTATGCCGAATTTATTGAACGAACTGAAGCTCCCCGAGAAATTGAGCGACCACGAATCCTGAATGAGCACGATAATGTCCGCCATCCAGGTCACATCCTTTCGGGGAATGACAATGATACGAGCATCGACGAACATCCGGTTGGAGCGTAAAAGACGTTCGGTATCTTTCAGCACATGCGCCTGGATATCGTCGCCCTCCGAAAACAGCAGGAAAGATTTCCGGATAATACCTTCCCGTGTGTTGGTATGGACACTTTTACTTAAAAACCTTTCAAGCTGGTTGCCTTTCCGGGTGGTATCATAAACCGATTCGCCCAGGATATTCAGCTGTCGGATGTAGATTTTCCGGATTACCATGCCTTCGTAGGGCGTGAACGGGTTAGTTTCAATCTCCTTGACCTCGGTTACCTTGCCCTGGTTGTACACATCCCTGAATAGCAGCCGGTAAACCGCCCGCGAGAACTTGGTTTTGGACATCCGGGCTTTGAGATTGGTGTACCGGATACTGTCGCGGCTGTGCACTTCCAGGCTGTCGGGGTTTTGTGCCGACGCGCAGAAGGAAAGCATCAGAAACAACAGCAAATATTTGCACATGGGCTATCCGGATTCCAAATCAACTGTTTCTTAACGCAAACGCACCAATGCGAGGTATAAAACTACTGGCTGTTGACCTCGATCAGCGCCTTGGCCGTCTTTTCCGTTTCGCTTGGTGCCGGGGCATTTTTGGTGGCGAATTTGCCGTTTGGCCGGATAATGGAAAATGTCGCGAAATCCAGCGGATTGAGACGGAACAGCAGGTCCATCGCCTGACTATCGTTTACCGACATGTGAATGCCTTTTAACCTGTGCCGCACAATGTATTGCCGCAGCAAAGCATCCGAAACCGTATAATTTTCGGTTGAAAAGTGCACGAACAGGAAGACGATATCTTCCGGCAGCCTGGCTTGCAACGTCGGGATGAAATCCAGTTCCTCGCGGCTCTTGGCATCCTCGATATTCCACTTGACGAGGTAGATTGTTTTCCCTTTCAGTCCATCGACAATCCCGTTGAACCAGGAAGTACCGCGGTCGTTGGAAGCGCTGAGGTAATAGCCGGGCAATGCCTCGACCGGTGCGGTACGTGCATTTTTGAAATCCACCAGCTTGCGGATATCTGCGCTGTCCTTCACTTCGAGCTGAACGATCTCGTCGAGCGATTGCCTGAACTGCGGTATGCCGGTCCGGGATTGAATGTGCTTATTGAGTAACAACTGCTGCTGATAGGTGTATTTGTAAAGGTTTTTGGCGAGGTAGCGTACTTTGAGAAACTCGGTGGCGGTGCTGTCGAACAAATCCCCGTAAATGCGGCTCTCTCGCTCGTAGTTGAAAAGCAGGTTCAACACCATTTCATTGCGAGCGAAAAGCTTGTTCATGAAATCGAGCTCACCTTTTTCGGCCAGGCCGTTCGATGCGATCTGGTTCAGGTGCTGGCGGTCGTCCGCAGAAAGGCTTTTGGAGTTGTCGCGGATCAGCGCTGCCATTAATTTCACCGGCAATGAATTGGTTCTGCTGGGGTTGTCGAATTTTTTTCCTTCTACCAACTGGTCGGCGTAGTTGCCGAACCGGTTGGCCCAAATCACCCGCTGTCCGGTCAACGGTGCCCGGTCGAGGCGTTTAAGGCTGTCGAGCAGCGCCTTGCTGACCTGATACTGATTGCTCAATGCGTGTTCATACAAAATCTGCAACTGTTCCTCGTCCGTAACCGATTTGACCCAATTATACAAAACAGGCGATGTTACTGTACTTTGCGTAGCCGCTTTGACTGATCCGAGCCGCAGTTCACCGCGGCTCTCGGCGATAAAGCGGGCGTCGGACGGGCTTTTCTCCCAAAATGTTTTGAAAAAATCGGTCCCCAGTGTCCTGCTGCTGTTCAAACGCTGGTTTTCCGCGGCCAGATATAAAGGATATTGATTGTTGGCGTCTGCATTGGCTCCTGCGAAATAGAACAGCTTTTTAGCTCTGCCAATAGAATCTCCATCGAAAGTAATTTCGACGGTCCCGGGCGATCCGAGAAAAGTAGTGAACGCTTTTCCACCGTAATCCATATAAATTTCTTCCTGCGGGAAAAGCATAGGAAGAGAAACGCGGAAAGTCCCGTCAGCCTGTAAATCGGCCTGTTTGCTCAGTTCCGATTGGGGTTGCAGGATATTGTTTCGTGAAAAGGTGATAAACGGAGCCTGACGGTAAAGCCGTCCGTTGAGGTTATTGATCCGACCCTTGATAATAAGTGAGTCGGTGACTGCGAGTGCTGATTGCAAAGAGCCGAGAAAGAGGGCCGTCAGTATGATGAAGCGCATGCGGGTGATCATTAAAATTTAGTAACGAAAAATAACGAGGCTTTTTCATGCTACCAAATATGCGTGATTATTTGCCCGAATGCACGCAAAACATATGCTATGCCCTATCCGGATCAGTGGACGGTTCCAGGGCCTTACCATCTTCGTAGCGAACATAAATGCCATGGTACCTTTCCTGGGCATTGTAGTCCTTGCGAAGCGGGTGGCCTTCCCAGTCTTCGGGAAGCAGGATACGCCGGAGATCCGGGTGACCTTCAAAGGTAATGCCCATCAGGTCGAACGCTTCGCGCTCATGCCAGTCTGCTGTGCGCCAGATGTGGCTCACAGTGGGCACGGACGGCAAGGTCGTCTTGGTCGTATTTCTTGGAAAAACGGTTCTCAGGGTCAGGTCCCGGCCGTAGGGAATGGATGTGAGGTTATAAATCAGTTCCATCGTATCGGCTGCGGCACCGTTATCGATGGCTGTAATGCAGGCCAGGTAGTCGAAATACAGCCTTTCGTCTTCATGTAAAAAACGGCAGATGGATGCGATACCTTGCGCGGGGACATTCAGCGCAGATTGCAGGTTCCTGGTTTCGGCCATGATGGCGTATTCCGGAAACTGGGCGGCAATAATATCGACGATTTCCTGAAAAGTCATAGGTAGGATTAGGATAAAACAGCTTGTGACCCTGCGGCTTCCATTTCAAGGAAGAGGCCCGGGACGGCCTCCTGTTTGCCGCGGATTTTTTCCTGTAACTTCATAAAGCCTCCGATAAGCGCCTCGGGCCGGGGCGGGCATCCGGGTACGTATACATCCACCGGGATAATGCGGTCGACGCCCTTCACGACGTGGTACCCATGCTCCCAGTAAGGGCCACCGCAGTTGGAGCAGCTGCCCATCGAGATCACATAGCGCGGTTCCGGCATTTGTTCGTACAGCCGCCGGATACGGTCGGCCATTTTGAAAGTAACCGTCCCGGCCACAATCATCACGTCCGACTGCCGGGGCGAAGGCCGCGGCATAATACCGAAGCGTTCGAGATCGTAGTTGGCCGCGTAGGTTGCCATCATCTCTATCGCGCAGCACGCCAAACCGAAGCCCATTGGCCATAGCGACGACAGGCGAGCCCAGTTCATCAGGTCCTCTGCATTGGTCAGGATAATACCGCCGTCGCCGGTTTTGATTCGTTCACTCATGAATATTTGAAGATGCCGGATTTTGGTACGGATATTGCTTTAAAATACATTGTTCGTCTGCAAAACTAACCATATTTGGCAAGAAACCGTTTCAGGCGGCGTTACAAAACAAACACAAACCATCAACTATATGGAACGAAAATTACTCATCTGTTTCCTGCTTTCGGCCTTTTGTATCGGCGCAGCGTCGGCCCAATCGGACTCCACCGTCAGGATATTCAAAAGTGGAATGGCCGTTTATGCGGAGCTTGGAATGCTGCCGAACAACAAATCCCTGCGCGACCAGCTTGCCCGTCTGCAGGTAAAACCGTTCACATCTTTTATGGGGAATCTCGTGCTCGCTCGTCGCACCGAATCGGAGCGGTGGTTCTCTGAGGCCAGGATTATCGTCATGAATAGCACCAACTACACCTCCGACCGCGATACGCGCAAGGCATATCTGAACGGATTCGGCATTGGCACCGACGGCGGACCCAAACTCGTAAATAATGCGCGCTGGAACGTGACGATACCGTTAGGTGCCGATTTCATGTTGTACAGGCTCAATATCAAAAGCAATGCGTCCGTATCTGCCCAGCAGTTGCTGAACAACCCCTCGGCTTACCAGGCCGTGAAGCTGTATACCGCCAATATCAATCTGCATGGAGGTATCGGGGTGGATTACAAAATGAATTTTCTGCCCAAAATTCACGAAAAAGTGTACCTGAGCGGCAAGCTGACCTACCATCAGCCTGTTCTTGGAAGGCGTAAATGGAAGGGCGACAATGTAACGGTCGATGATCTGTCCCGTTTAAAGGTAAACCAGCTTTACCTGCAATTGGGGTTTGTGTTCTTTCCGCGTCCGCATATGAAAAAATGGGGCGGAATGCACTAGGTCAGGCCCCTTTTTTCTCGGCGAGCAGCGTGCGCAGCTGGTTTTCGAGGATTTTAATATAGGTATCCTTGTCCATTTCGCTCAGCGACTCGGGCGAAAATTGCCCAAGGGGAATGTCGCGAACGATTTGCTGCACAGGGCGGTCGGTGATCAGTTCAGGCACAGTGCAGTTAAGGACTTTGGAGAGTTGTTTAAGGATGTCAACCGAAGGAGCTACCTGCCCGCTTTCCAGCTCGTTATATTGTTCTTCGCTCATTTGGAGTGATGACGCCATTTGAGCGACGGAAAATCCTTTTCGTTCACGCCCGGCGTGTAAATTCTTTGTGAAAGCCTCCATAGTATTTTGTTGATGATGACAGAATGGGTACTAAGCCCGAAAAATCGGTATTTTTTAAGTAACTGTCAATATAATTCGATAAATCAACCACTCCTTTCGATAATTTATGGAGTTGTTTATCAGAAAGTTATATATCTAAGATAACAAAAGGCGTGGGTTTTGAACAACCCGGAGATTTCTGTAAATTGGAACCGTGGTCTTAGGAACGGAGTTTTTCTTGAAAAAGCGATATATGGCACATACAATCACTATTGAGACAGAAAGCGATATTGATTTTGCTCTGTTAAAAGGGCTGGCCGAGCGGCTGGGCCTGCTGGTAAAGGAAACTCACGGCGACTATTCGATGCGGAATACCGACCAAGAGGCTGCAATGAAAAAATTTATTGGTAGTTGGCGGGGAGAGGAGACCGCCGAGGAGCTGGAATCGATGATCTACAATGCACGCAGCGACCGCTCGCGTGAGGTAAACCTATGAGCTACTTGCTGGATACTAATATTTGCATTCACTTGTTCAAGGGACATGAAGGTCTTGCTAACAGGCTCGAAGCAGTCGGGCTAAATTCCTGCCACTTATCAGAAATCACGATTTTGGAATTGATGTTTGGAGTGGAAAATAGCGCAATGAACCGTCGTCCTGCAAACCGTCAAAATTTGAATTGGTTGCGTGCTGCTTTTTCCGGCCGCATATTGCTGATAGGGGAGAGCTTTGACGAATACGCTCGGCAAAAGGCAGCTTTGCGGCAGGCCGGCTTACCGACTGGTGAATTTGATCTACTGATCGGATCCACAGCTATCGCGCATCGCCTAACGTTGGTAACGCGCAACACGAAGGATTTCAAGAATCTAGACAATCTAAAGTTAGAAAACTGGATCGACTAGAAGTACTATTTCTTGTACCGTTCGTTGACTTTAGCATACAAATCTGCCGGAACCGGGGATTTGACTTCCGGAATCTGCGGCTTGGGCAGGACCCAGTCGAGGTAACCTTTGGCCCAGGCGTAGGCGAGGCCGAAAATGAGGATACCTATGAAAACGGTCATTTCTGCCATGGCAAACCAGCCCCATTGGCCGTTCGTTTGCGCGATGAGCTCTTCGCTTCCAAATACTACCGACCAGGGGAAAAGAAACAGCAACTCCACTTCAAACAGTACGAAAATCAATGCAACGACGTAGAACCGGACATTGAACTGGATATTGGCATTCCCCAGCGGCTCTTCGCCGGACTCGTAGGTAGACAGCTTCTCTTCGTTGGGATTATGCGGGCGGAGGAATTTCGCAATGGTGAGCATCAGGCCGAGCAATATCAGCGCGGCGATAATGAAGAGCAGTATATAACCGAAATCGGTGAGCATGGTAATGTGCCTGTTTTGTACAAAACTAGGCAAAATGCGTCGGATATGGTGGGAAATGGTCTGTTAAATGCTGAGTAGGATAGTCCGGATGCTCAGGCCGATTACCAGTACACCCACGAGGAGCATCAGCGGCTTGCGTTTGATCTTACCCACAAGTATGGCGCCGAAAGGAGCGGCCATGACGCCGCCGACAATCAACCCGAGAACGACTTTCCAGCTGTCAACCCCTGTAAAAAGCATAAAAGTAATACCGCTTGCGAATGCCACGGCAAATTCTGCGGCATTCACCGACCCGATGGTGTAGCGGGGATCGCGGCCTTGTCCGAGCAGGGTAGAAGTGACGATGGGTCCCCAGCCGCCACCGCCGATTGAATCCAGAAAGCCTCCCGCCGCTGCGAGCATGCTGATGCGCCTGGTTTTATTTTTGATAAAAGTTTTTTGCAGTGCCTTACGGATGATAATCACGCCCAATATCAGCATGTAAAAGGCGATGAACGGTTTGATGGCATTGCCGTCTATGACATCCGACAGTATATATGCACCTGTAATTGAGCCTAATACGCCTGGTATGAGTAGGCTCTTGAAAAGTTTTTTATTGATATTCTTAAAACGGAAATGCGAGATCGCCGAAGCGCCGGTAGTGAACATTTCGGCAAAATGCACGCTGGCGCTGCTTACCGCGGGCGTGACGCCAAGGCTCAGCAAAAACGAGTTGGAAGTAACGCCGTAAGCCATTCCCAACGCGCCGTCCACAAGCTGTGCTGCCAGACCTACCAGTACATACAATGCGAAATCGCCCGTAAGGAAATCTGTAACCTGTTCGGTGCTGACGCTGATGACACCATTTGTCAGGAGAAGCCCCAGTAACAGAAGGATGGCTGCAATCGGAACGATATACCAGGTCGGTGACGAGGGCAGTTTGAGCGAGAGCACTTTGGCAAGCATTACCGTGAATTTTAGAATTTTGGAATATAGAGTTACAAAAATAGCAAAACTATTTAATCTACGTAATTGATAGATTATTAAATTTTGCTTAAACTCAAAATTGCCGGTAAGTACGTTTGGCTCATTTGCCCGCTAAATGACCAAAATGCGAGGCTCAATTCAATCAATTTAGCTAAATTCATTGAGCGAATTCAAGGAGTTTAGGCTTTACAGCCAAATCACGCGTTGCTCGGAGACGTGACCTTGCCCGATCACATCCCGGTATAATTCCGGTCGGCGGGCCTGTATGTAACGGTGCCCACCGGCTTGTTGCAGCTTTTCCGGGGTGAGTGTGGCGATGGTGAAGTCGTTGTCGAGTTTGCGACATTCGGCGATGATGTCGCCGAAAGGGTCGAGGATCATGGAGCAGCCGTTTTTGAGCTGGTCGTCGTCCATGCCGATCGGGTTGGAGAATATCGCGTACACAGCATTGTCGTAGGCGCGTGCGGGGAGCCATTTCATGAGCCAGGCGCGGCCTTTGAGCCCGTCGAATTCCTGGCGGAGAGAGGTTGGGTCGGCTTCTCGGTTTTGCCAGAGGGCCGGATCTACAAACCCCGCACCCGGGCGGGTGGAAGGTGTACACATCGTTACGTGCGGCATGAAAATGATGTCGGCTCCCAGCAGTTTCGTGGCCCTTACATTCTCTATAATGTTGTTATCGTAGCAAATAAGTATCCCGCATTTCCACCCTAACAAATCGAAAATCACATATCGATCGCCCGGCGTAAGGTTCGGGTTAATGAAAGGGTGCAACTTGCGGTATTTGGCAATGAGGCCGTTTTGATCAACGCACACGTAGGCCTTGTACATTTTATCATCCGCATCTTTCTCGAACAGGCCGGCCAGGACTACAATGTTATGCTCTGCCGCAATGGCTTGCAAAGCGCGAATACTCGGGCCATCCGGAATCGGTTCGGCGATTGCGAGCAGTTGCTCCCGTGATAGGTTTCGTGCGAAAGTGTAGCCGGTAACAGAGCATTCGTGAAATGCGATGACCTGCGCACCTGCTTTTGAGGCATCGCCGGCGAGCTGACGAATTACACCAAGGTTATACTCTTTGTCGCCGCTTTTGTTTTCAAACTGGGCCGTTGCGATTTTGATCGGTTTCATAGCTGTCTTTTTTATCCAAAAGTACATGCACAGACAAGGCATGTATTGTACAAACCCGACAAGCAGCAGAAACTAATGAACGAGCCGGATCAAATTCGCAGCCAGGACGTTTTGCGGGCTGAGGTACTGGCCGGGCGTAAGTCCCGACAGGTTCTTCATTTCGCGGATCAGGTGGGCCTGGTCGAAGAAGCCCGCTTCGCAGGCAATGCCGGCCAATGATAAACAGCTGGACCTTTTTCGCAGCATTCTGAGTGCGTATTGCATGCGGGTGATGCCGGCGTAACGTTTCGGTGAAATGCCGATCTGCTCTTCAAATTTGCGTTGAAGCTGGCGCTCTGCTGCGCCGGTCAGCCTGGTAAGCTGTGCAACCGAAATTAGGCCATTTTGTGAATGGATAATGTTAATGGCATTGGTTACCAGTGCGCTATTTTGCCCCGGATTTTGTAAATGGGTTAGCAAAAAATGCTCTGCTAACCTGATTTTGTCATGAATCGCAGGCGAGGCGGCAATTTGATCGCTTATCCACTCAACGTTGGTTCCAAAACAATCTACACACCCGACAATTTGATTTCTCAGTTCCGGTGCAGGTATTTTAAACAACGCAGTCGCTCCGAACGGAAACAGGACCGCGATAAGCAGGCGGATTTTCCCCTCCACCCAGACATTCCTGTATGTATCGAGTTGGCCATATAAAAACTTGCAGGAAGGGGCGCGGGGGCGGAATGCGTTTCATTTTGATAAAAAAGCGGGTCGCCGTAGTTGAACACCACCCCTGTATTGCCATCCGAAAAGATCCGCATAGCTGATTGTGTATCACTTTCTATGACCAGAAAATGCCGCACAACGCCGGAAAGAAGGTGTGTCGGTTTGACTTGCATAATCAATTACCAGTGCTGTGCCCAGAAGCTCTGTCCTTCGTAACCGCTTTGCGTCAGGAGCTTCGCTGCCTGCAAGCTTCGTTTGCCGCTAGTACAGTAAAAAACGACTTTTTTGCCCGAAGGGAATGTCTGGATACTTTCGGGGATTTCGGAGAGCGGGATATTCTCCCCGCCGAAGTTATCCGCCTCAAATTCATAATATTCGCGTACATCTACAAGCAAAATCTGTCCGGGATCCGCTTCCCGCAATGCCTCGAACTCGTCGTAAGACATTTCGCGTGTATTTCCCTCAGCAGGTTGTTTGACAGCTGGTTCCGGAGACTTTGCAGGAACCGCGGACGCTGATCTAGAAAACTCAAAGACGGATTGGGTATTTGAAAGTGTGTTGATAACCAGTAATTTGCCTGACAATGGTTCGCCAATGCCTGCCATTATCTTGATCGCCTCATTGGCCATATATGTGCCGATAATGCCGGGCAATACGCCCATTACCCCCGCTTCCGCACAATTATCGCCTTCCTCGGCGTCGGGAAAAAGGCACCGGTAGGTAGGCCCTCCCTGGTAGTTGAACACCGAAACCTGTCCTTCGAAACGCAGAATAGAGCCGAAAACAAAGGGTTTGTTCAATTCCACACAAAAATCGTTGACGAGGTAACGGGTTTCGAAATTGTCGGAACCGTCGATGACCAGATCATAACTATGAAGTAAATCTGCCGCGTTTTCGGCAGTCAGCCGATCGGGATAGGCGGTAAGGTGCACAAATGGGTTGAGTACCGAGAGTTTTTCGACTGCGGTAATGGCCTTGTTTTTACCAATATCATCGGCGGAATACAGTATTTGCCGGTGCAGGTTGGTAAGGTCCACAGTGTCGTCGTCGATAATACCGATCTCCCCTACACCCGCAGCCACCAGGTATTGCAGGACCGGGCAGCCGAGCCCGCCTGCGCCTATCACGGCCACTTTGCCGGCACTCAGCTTCTCCTGACCTTCCAGCCCCATTTCCGGCATGATGATCTGGCGCGCGTAGCGTTTTCGTTCGATGGGTGTGAACATAATAATTGAATGACCGAATGACTGAATGACTGAATGACTGAATTTGTTTTATTCAATCATTCAATCATTCAAAATTAAAGAAGCGTCCCAATCCTTCCAAACCGGCTCGTAGCCTGCGTTGCGGATCATCCGGGCGATCTCAGCAGGGCTTCGCTCGTCCGAGATTTCGAATTGTTCGAGTGATTCCGGCTCGACTGCGTAGCCGCCCGGGTTGGTTTTGGAGCCGGCGCTGATGGATGTTACACCCAACTGAATGCAATGGTTCCTGAATTTCTCGGATTCACGCGTGGAGAGCGACAGTTCGACTTCCTCGTTGAAAATCCGGTAGGCACAAATCAGTTGTACCAGTTCCCGGTCACTCATCTCCACCTTCGGTTCCAGGCCGCCGGAGAAGGGTCGCAGGCGTGGGAATGAGAGGCTGTACCGCGTTTGCCAGTAGGTTTTTTCAAGGTAATTCAAATGCAGGGCGGTGAAGAAACTGTCGGTGCGCCAGTCTTCCAAACCGATCAATACCCCCAAGCCCATCTTGTGAATACCTGCCTGGCCGAGCCGGTCGGGTGTTTCGAGCCGGTAATTGAAATTGGCTTTTTTACCTTTCGGATGATGCTTCCGGTAATCTTCCTGATGATAGGTTTCCTGGTAAACCAGTACCGAATGCAGGCCAAGCGGGATCAGCTTCTTGTATTCATCGCGGTCGAGCGGCTGTACTTCCATAGATACCTGCGCGAAATGCGGGCGGATCAGCTTCAATACCTTTTTAAAATACTCCACATGCACGGTCTGGTTCGCTTCGCCGGTAACAAGCAGCACGTGTTCGTAGCCCATATTTTTGATCACTTCGACTTCCCGCAGGATTTCACTGTCGGTCAAGGTTCGCCGGCGTACTTTATTATCCAGACTAAACCCGCAGTAGGTACATATATTGGTACACTCATTGGACAAATACAGCGGCACGTACATTTGAATGGTATTTCCAAAGCGCTTCCGGGTCAGCTGCCGGCTTAACCTGGCCATCGGTTCCAGGTAGGCGATAGCGACAGGGGAAATCAACGCCATGAAATCGTCCAATGTTCTTTTGGGAGCGGTCAATGCCCGTTCCACGTCGGCGGCGGTTTTGGTATAAATGGTCTCCTTAACCGTATCCCAGGAATACCGGGCAAATTCTTCTTTAAAGCTCATCCAGAAATGCGGTTAACGGGCTGCTGGCCACTGCCAGTCTCCCCTTCGATCCTAATTTGGCTTCATAGGCCATTCTTCCCGATTGCACGGCGAGTTTGAAAGCCTCCGCCATGGCGACGGGATCCCCGGCCACCGCAATGGCGGTATTAACCAATACCGCGTCAGCCCCGATCTCCATTGCTTTCGCGGCATCCGACGGCGCGCCGATACCCGCGTCTACTACCACCGGAACCTTGCTCTGCTCGATGATAATTTCAAGAAAATCAATGGTTTTTAAACCTTTGTTACTGCCGATCGGCGAGCCGAGCGGCATGACCGCTGATGCCCCTGCTTCTTCCAGCCTTTTGGAAAGCACAGGATCGGCGTGAATGTAAGGCAGGATCACAAAACCCAGTTTGGTGAGTTCCTCGGTTGCCTTCAGAGTCTCGATCGGATCCGGCATGAGGTACTTCGGGTCGGGGTGAATTTCGAGTTTTAGCCAGTTGGTTTCCAATGCCTCGCGCGCGAGCTGCGCGGCGAAAACCGCTTCTTTAGCCGTGCGCACGCCGGAGGTATTGGGTAACAAATGAATGTGATCGTGCGTCAGGTGGCTTAAGATATCGTCGCCTGCGTCGTGTACATCCACTCGGCGCAGGGCTACCGTCACCAGTTCGGAGCCGGAAGCCAGCAACGCATCTTCCATTACTGCTGCCGAACTGAATTTGCCGGTGCCGGTGAAGAGCCTGGATTGAAATGTTTTATCTGCAATGGTCAGCATAATGCTTGTTGGATTTGGTAAAATGTTTTTTGCGGATCGTCCGCGGCAATCAACGCGCCGGACATTGCCACACCATAAAGGCCTGCCTCGCGAAGCCCGCGGATATCGTCGGATGTAATGCCACCGATGGCGATAATGGGTATGGAATGACCGGCCTGCCGCATCTGGTGCATCAAAGCGGAGTAGCCACCTATGCCCAGAATAGGACTCAGGTTTTGCTTGGTATTGGTAAACCGGAACGGCCCGAGGCCGATGTAATCCGCCCCTTCACCGATCCGGCGAACAATATCGTCCCAGGTATTAGCCGTGCCACCGATCACCATTTTCTCGCCCACGAATGCGCGCGCCTCGGGTATAGGCATGTCCGTGAGCCCGAGGTGCAGCCCATGGGCTTCCACGGCAAGGGCAACGCGTGGAAAATCATTAATAATAAGCTTCGCCTCATAGCGGTCACACAACTGCGTAGCTTCCCAGGCAATAGGCAGCACCTCTTCCTCCGGCCGGTTCTTCACCCGCAACTGAATCCACCGGCAGCCCGCTTCCAGAGCCAGGCGAATGCTGTCGATATGCGACATGGTACCGGTTTCATTGGAGATAAAATGCAATTTGTCTATAAAATCAGCTGCATCCTTTTGCTTCTTATCCCCGGGTTGAAACCCGGGGCAATGGACTGCTTTTGCTTTTGAGCCGATTTGTTTTTGTTCAAATACATCGATCTCCAATGCCAAATCTATTGCCCCGGGTTTTAACCTGGGGATGCAGGATGACTGCTGAAATGATGATTGTTGAGATGAAGGATGCTGAGATGATTTTAGAGATAATTGTAATGATTTTAGATTTTCAAACTGAGCAACAGCATTGTCGGGATTTTGCCAGATGCTGCCAAGCACTGCTGCTCCATTAAAGCCCATTTTTAATGCAGATCTCAAATTTTCTGCATGAATGCCTCCTAATGCAATGACTTTGCCCGGAAAACTATATTTCCTTAATCTGAAATCAGAAGGGACCTTCGCCGAATAACCAGCCTTTGAAATACTATCAAAAACCGGCCCCAGGAATGCATAATCAAAGCGGTGCGAAAGTCTTTCAAGTTCTTCCGGATCATGTGTCGAGGTGCTGATTGTGAATCCATCGCTTTTCAATATTTCCAATGTTTCCTCGCTCTGCGTCAGCCTGTTTTTCTCAGTGAAATGCAACCCGGTAATGCCAAACTCATGGGCAAGCTCATGATGCTGGTGCAGTGCAATGCGTCCTCGGAATTGCGGATCGATCTGTTCCAGCCATATTCGCAGCTCGGTTTCCGTGGCTTTGGGCTTGCGCACATGCAGGCGTGCAAGTCCGTGTGCGAAGAGCCGGTTGACGATACCGGCTTCTTCGGACAGTATTTCCGGGTGAGTTATGACGATGAGCTCCATTACAGATAAATCTCGCTGCCTTTTTCTGCAAATTCCCGCGCTTTCTGCTGCATGCCTTCGGCCACGGCGTCTTCGGCCATCAGTCCGTTTTCCTCCGCATAGTCGCGTACGTCCTGCGTGATTTTCATCGAACAGAAGTTCGGACCACACATCGAGCAGAAGTGGGCGATCTTGGCCCCTTCGGCCGGAAGCGTTTCATCGTGAAACTCACGTGCGGTGTCGGGGTCCAGCGAAAGGTTGAACTGATCTTCCCAGCGGAACTCGAAGCGGGCTTTACTCAATGCATTGTCGCGGTACTGTGCGCCGGGATGGCCTTTGGCGAGGTCGGCGGCATGGGCGGCGATTTTGTAGGTGATCACACCGTCTTTTACATCTTTTTTATTGGGTAATCCCAAATGCTCCTTCGGGGTTACGTAGCAAAGCATAGCCGTGCCGAACCAGCCGATCATGGCCGCGCCGATGGCCGAGGTAATGTGGTCGTAACCGGGCGCGATGTCGGTTGTCAATGGGCCTAATGTGTAGAATGGCGCTTCATGGCAGTGTTTCAACTGCTTCTCCATATTCTCTTTGATCAAATGCATCGGTACGTGGCCGGGGCCCTCGATGATCGTCTGCACATCGTGCTTCCAGGCGATTTTGGTCAATTCGCCCAGCGTTTCGAGCTCCGCGAACTGTGCGGCATCGTTAGCATCGGCAATGCTGCCGGGGCGTAGGCCGTCGCCCAAAGAGAATGCCACATCGTAAGCCTTCATGATTTCGCAGATCTCCTCGAAATGCGTGTACAGGAAGTTTTCTTTGTGATGCGCCAGGCACCATTTCGCCATGATCGACCCGCCACGCGAAACAATGCCGGTGATGCGTTTGGCAGTCAGCGGTATGTAGCGCAGCAGGACGCCCGCATGAATTGTGAAATAGTCCACACCCTGTTCGGCCTGCTCGATGAGCGTATCGCGGAAAAGCTCCCAGGTCAGGTCTTCGGCTTTGCCATTTACTTTCTCCAAAGCCTGGTAAATAGGTACGGTACCAATGGGCACCGGCGTATTGCGGATGATCCACTCGCGGGTCTCGTGGATGTTCTTGCCGGTGGACAGGTCCATAATGGTGTCGGCACCCCAGCGGCATGCCCAGACGGCTTTTTCGACCTCTTCTTCAATGCTCGACGAAACGGCCGAGTTGCCGATATTGGCATTGATTTTCACCAGAAAATTCCGGCCGATAATCATCGGTTCGCTCTCCGGGTGGTTGATATTCGAAGGGATTACCGCTCTTCCGGCCGCTACTTCCTGTCTTACAAACTCGGCGGTAATGTGGCTTTTCGGCGTATTTGCCCCAAAACTATGTCCGGCGTGCTGGTGCGCCAGTGCGCCAGCTTTACCATTCAGCGACTGCAAATGCGCGTCAATGCGCTGATTTTCGCGGATGGCGATGTATTCCATTTCCGGCGTGATAATACCCTTTTTAGCATAATGCAGCTGAGAAACGTTCTGCCCGGCTTTGGCGCGTAACGGCTTTGCATTATGTGCGAACCGCAAATAGTCGAGCTTCGCGTCGGCGAGGCGCATCCGGCCGTATTCAGAGGAAATCGTTTCCAGTTCCTCCACGTCCCCGCGCGAGCGTACCCATTCCGCACGTAATGCAGGAAGGCCTTTTTTGACGTCTATTTCAATGTTGGGATCGGTATAAGGGCCGCTGGTGTCGTACACGGTTACCGGCTCATTGGGCTCGCTGGCTCCGAGGCGACCTGAATGCGGGCCGCCATGTATGCGCGTATCGTTCAGTGAAATCTCGCGCATGGCCACGGAAATGTCGTGGATTTGCCCTTTCACATATATTTTCTTCGAATTGGGAAACGGGTCTCGGGTGATGGTTTCCGGCGTTTTTTCTGTCTTCATGATGCTGTTTTTCTGGTTAAATGGTGGATACAGGACAATGCAATGCTAGCCGCCCTGGGTGGCGGTAATGAGCGTAATCTGGTCGTTGGGGGAGAATTGGCGCGTGGGCCAGTCGGATTTCGGGACTACCGATTGGTTGATGGCTACTGCGATGCCTTTGCCGGAGGGAAACAGCTCGGATACGAGTTGCCCTACCGTGTAAGTGACGGCTATTTGCTTTGTCTGACCGTTTAGGATGATTTCCATTCCTGATTCAGTTTTAAATACAAAAAACTCAGGGATGGACCTATGAAGAAAGAATAGACGGAGCTACGTGCACAGTAACACCTGCTTTTCCCTTCGGCAGTACTAGCTGCATCAGGTTCAAAGGGTATGATCTCAGTCCGCATGTTGGGACACCCCTAAAGTTGAGGCAAAGCTATTCGAAATTCAGGATTTTCAAAAGAATTAGAAAAAAACGTAAAACAGAACGTGGATAAGACGTGAAATTTTTTAAAATAATAAGGTATTTTTGACCCTAATATTGAAACCTGTATAACGACCTGCTTTATTTTGATGGATTTGATCATCAGAAGTGCCGCTCCTAAGGATCTGCCTTCGCTGTTGGAAATTATCAACCACGCTATTCTGAACACCACGGCTATTTATGATTACGAAGCCCGGACCATGGAACAACAAAAAGCCTGGTTTGAACAGATGTTCTATGACGGTATGCCGGTGATTGTGGCAGAGCTGGAAGGCGAAGTGATCGGTTATGGTTCCTATAATATTTTCCGTCCGAAAATCGGGTACAAATTCAGTGTGGAGCATTCCATTTACCTCGACGAAAAGTCGCGTGGCATGGGCGTAGGTGGTAAATTGCTAGGGAGCCTCATCCAACGTGCGAAGGAGTCGGGCCTGCATACGATGATAGGCTGCATTGATGCCTCGAACCGCGCAAGCATTGAATTTCACAAGAAATATGGGTTTGTGGAGAAGGGTTACCTCAAAGAAGTAGCTTATAAATTCGACCAGTGGCTGGATTTGGTTTATATGCAGCTGTTGCTGGAAGAGGATTGATATTTTTGGGAGGAAGGACGAAGGTCGAAAGGGAGGAAGTCAGAAATGGTCAAGGGTGGTCAGGAATGGTCAGGATTAGTTAAGAATTTATCCAACAAAATTGACAATACCTGACAACGAATGACAACTCCTGTCAACACTTGACAAAAAACGAGGCGCAGCTAATAACTGCGCCTCGTTCATTTTAATGGGCTCTGCCCGTTTCTACATAAGTATCTTCATCGCCGGTGGGTTTGCCTTGCCACCAGGAGGCGAGGATGGAACCGGTAATGTTCATCAGTGGTCCGAAGATTGCGGGGGCGAGGCCTACGGTGGCCATTTTACCCATTTCCTTGGCAATACCGGAAGCCAAACCGCCATTTTGCATGCCTACTTCAATGGCAATCGTACGGCAGTCGCGCTCACTCATGCGGAACAGGCGCCCCGACCAGTAACCGAGCGTGTAACCCGAGAGATTGTGGATTAACACGAGGAGCAGCAATGCAGGCCCGATGGAAAGCAGGCTGTCGCGGCCGGCAGCCGTGATGATTACGATAATGAACGCGATACCGCCCATCGATACCAATGGCATAGCGGCATCCAGCCATTTTACTTTTCCGCTGAACAGCTTATTGAAGATAAGCCCGGCGCCGATCGGGATGATCACCATTTTAATGATATCCCACATCATATGCAGCGTGTCGATTTTCACGAACGCGCCTGCGAGCATGCTCATGAGGACCGGCGTTACGATAGGCGCGAGCATGGTGGAAATGGCGGTAATGGTAATGGACAAAGCCAGGTTCGCTTTCGCCAGGTAAGAGATCACATTGGAAGCCATGCCGTTCGGTGAGCAGCCGATGAGAATGATCCCAGCAGCGATTTCAGGCGGGAAGCCGCTGATGTTCGCAAGCGTATAACCGATCGTCGGCATGATGATAAAGTGGCTCACTACGCCGATCAGTACACCTTTGGGCATTTTAACCACCCCCACAAAGTCGCCGAAACTCATGGAAGTACCCATCCCGAACATGATGATCTGGATGAGTGGAGTGATCAGCGTTGAAAGTTTAAAGTCGCCCACCGTGAGGAAATGCTGAGGGTAGTATAATGCGGTGGTTACCGCCGCGAAAATCACGGTGGTGTAAGTGAAACCTTTTAGTTTTTCATATCCCCTGAAACTGATGGCCAGCGACAGGAAGAATGCAATGAAGAAGGGGCCGGCCGAAGGGAGGCTCCCCGTGAAAGCGAGGTAGAGCGCTATCAGCAGGCAAACCGTGGCGACGGCGGATATGAGCTTGTAAATATTCATATTAATGTATTTAAAATGCAATTTTGAAAAAGGGAAAGAAAATTCCTGTCTGTTTCACCAGACAGGAAATGCTGAAAACCAGTCCCGGTTACTCGCCTACCAGGTTCTTTTTTTCATGTATTCGTCGAGCTCCGAACGTTTCATAGGGATTTCGTTCGGGTTTTTGTCGAGCCATTTCAGGAAGTCTGTTTTCAGAGCGTCGGTCCATTGGCTGTCAATCTGGCCTGGGGTGTATTTGCCTTCTTTCAGCATTTGAATGCCGAATTTGTCACGCAGTGCGATGAATTCGGCGGTTTGCACCACTTTCTCGACCATGTGCGACGGGACGAAGATTACCCCTTCTTTTTTGGCCAAAACCAGATCGCCGGGAAGTACTACCGCGCGGCCGATGCGAATAGGGGTATTGATGCCGGTGACCACCGCGTCTTTGAGATACGAAGGATCGAAATCACGGACGAATGCATTGAAACCGGGGATTTTGGAGAGGCCGTCGAGGTCGCGCACGGAGGCGTCGAATACCACACCATTGCCGGTTTTGGCAAAAATAGAATTGGCCAGGTTATCGCCGATCAGCGTACCTTCCACTATTTTGCCCATACCGTCGGCTACGTATACGTCGCCTTTGCTGAGCATGTCGATCGGCCAGGAGTTGGTATTGCCGATGCGGCCTTGTTTGGCACCGCGGTCTTTGATATTCTTTTCGATATCCGGGCGTGAAGGCATGAACTGCGCCGTCAGTGCACGGCCGGCGATCACCACGTCGTCGTGCACGATTTTCCAGTTGCCTTCAAACTGGCAGTTATAGCCTTCGTTTTTGAGCACTACCCAGGCTTCTTCGATATTGATGTCCTTTGCTCGGCGGACGAGGTCGTCGGAGATTTTCGGGCGGCCGTCAGGGAAGCGTTCACCTTTCCATTCGGAGGTCAGGAAAATCAGTTCTTCTTTTGGCATAGTCTGCGCCTTCGCGGTTTGCAGGCCTCCAAGGGTTAGGGTCAGGATCGTCGTTAAAGAGAGAATTGGTAGTTTCATAAGACAAGAAAATGTGCGGCAGGAATATACTGAGTAGGTAAAATTAGGTAAAATATCAATCGGGGCCCTGTCTGGTTACATCATCCAGAGCTCCCGTTCAGATTATCTTTTTGAAACCACGATAGGGTTGGTCAGGCCATTCAGGTCGTACACCACCTTACCTGCGCGGATCGTCACTTCGGCTTCCAGTTTCTGCTTGCCCTGCACTTTGGCGCCGGTGTAATCGAAGAAACCGAAGGTACCGGTGTCATTCATCTGGAACTTGCCGTCGAGCACGCGTAATACGGATACGTCCGCACGTGAACCGACCGAAAGATTACCCAGCTCTTCGCGGTGAATGGCTTGTGCCGGAGCCCAGGTGCTGGCTTTGATCACCGCCGGCAGATCCATACCCATGGCTAAGAATTTGGACATCACATTCAGCATGTCCTTCATGGCATTGTTCATACTGCCGGTATGGATGTCCGTGCTGATAGTGTTGGGATAAAAACCGGTTTTGATCGCCGGGATCGCCTGCGAGAATGCGAAGCTGATACCTCCGTAACCCACATCGAAAATGATGCCTTTTTTGCGTGCTTCATACACGAATGGCTTCACTTTACCGGCTTTCACGTCCACGATCGGCTCGCGGCTGGCAAGCTGGCCGAAGCAATGCGTGAAAATGTCGCCGGGGCGGAGGTGTTTCATGAAAAGCTCTTCGATGGGCAATACCGGCTGGCTGCCGCCAAAATCGATCATGACCGGGATGTTAGCCAACTTGCCGGCTTCCACGGCACGGTCGGTAGGCGTCCAGTTGTAACCGTTGAAGTGGGCAAGTTTAATACCCACAATGTATTCAGGATATTCTTTCGCGACTTTGGCAGTAGCGGCAGCATCCATGTCCTCGACATTCTGCTCGTACGTGCCGCCGCGCATGCCTTCGCCCACGATGTTCAGGAACGAGAGTACACGAGTGCGTGAGGCATCAATGGTTTGCTTCTTAAAATCGGGGAACGACTTCCAGCCGGCGCAGCCAGCGTCCACCACCGTGGTAACCCCTGTGCGGAAGGTGAAACCGTCGGGTGGGAGGGCATTAGGACCGTTGCTGTAAGTCTGGTCCATTTTGGTGCCGAAGAAGTTGTGCGAGTGCATGTCGATCAGGCCCGGCGTTACGAAAAGACCTTTCGCGTTCACTACCTGTACGCCTTCCCTGGCGTCGATGTTTTGGGCAACGAGCATTACCGTGTCGCCTTTCAGCGCGACGTCCATAATGCTGTTGATATTGTTTTTAGGGTCAATCACATGACCGCCTTTGATGACGATCGAATACTTCTGAGCCTGTGCGGCAAAACCGGCAGAACAGAAGAGGGCGGCGGCAATGAATACTTTTTTGATCATGGGTTTTGGTTTAGGAAAGAACTATTATGGTTAAGACAAGGAAACGCATTGAAATACCTCATTCACGGATCGAAAAATTTCAGGCTTAAAAAGCGATACGGACTGCCGATTTTGGTCGGCAATCCGTATCGGTCATTCACTTCACAGGCAAACAGCGCATAAATTCCGCTTATTTATCCCACCAAACTTTGCTCGAAAGCGTGTTGGTGCCGCCCTGGCGGGTACGCGCTTCGTAAAAATTCTCTTTATTGTATTGCTCCTCCGTATCGGGGATCACGAAGCGGGTCGGGATCTGGCCGCCGGTGAGGTTACCGGGATAGTTGGTCGGCGTCAGCTTGGGATAGCCTGTGCGGCGCCAGTTGGCGAAGATCTCGTATTCGTCTTCCAACAGGAGGGATACCCATTTCTGCGTACCGATCTGCTCCATTTTCTGTGCTGTCGTTCCGGTTGCATTGAAAGGGTTCGCTTTCAGGTAAGCGGCGATTTTAGCATCGGAGATGATACCTGCCGTGCCAAATAATGCCCATTGTTTCAGACCGGAAGTAACTGCGGCGTTGTAGGATGCCTCGGCGGTAGCGCCGCTGTACCAACCTCTCAGGTTGGCCTCTGCGAGCAACAGGTGTATTTCGGCAGGGGTCATAACGAGCAACGGTGCATTGTATTTCAAGATCGTCGCAGGGTTAGGCTCCGAGTATTGATCGAAATTGGCAGGCAGGCCGTTGAAAGCGGCATTTTGCATCCCTTTTTGCAGTGCGGTAGCCGTGTCGGCCACGTAAGGGGCTTTATCGGATGCTTTGGTCCATACCACTGAAATCACATTCAGGCGCGGATCGCTTGTGGTTTTCAGATGGTCGATCAGCGTTTTTGCAAACTTGCCGCCTTCTACGTTATCGCCACCGGGAGATACGTAGTCGGTGCTCATTAATCCGGCGGAGATGAAATTGCGGCTCGCGGTGATGGAGCCGTCCACATAGTCGATCTTCGCCAGATCCGCGTCAGCGGTGATTACGCCGCCGGCGATCGCTTTCTTTACCCAGGTTTCAGCCATGGCAGGGTCCACTTCGGTAAGGTGCATACCGAGGCGCAGCATGAGCGAATAGCCAAACTTCTTCCATTGCGTCACATTTCCGCCGTAAATCAGGTCTGCAGTGCCGAAGGTAGGCTTACTGGCGTCGAATGCGGCAATGGATTCTTCGATCTCTTTGAGCATGTCGGCATAGATAAAGGCCTGCGTGTCATACTTGGGAGTGAAGTTTTTGTCCGTAAGGGCCTTTCCGGCGTCCGTGTATGGGATGTCACCATAAAGATCAGTGAGGCGGTGGTAGAGGTAAGCCTTCCATATCCGCGAAACCGACATTTTGTTTACATTGTCCGGCGAGGTTTTCAGCGCGTCGATTACCTGGGCGAGATCGATTACGGCTCCTGCCGTCGCAGGGTCGCCGCCAAACAATGCCCAGTTGCCGGTTGAGTAGGTATAATTGAAATACTTGTCACCTGCCGCAGGCACCTCCTTGTAAGTCGCGAAATGCTGCATCGACTGTCCGATCGTCAGATAAGCACCGCCGGTATAGTTGTTGCTCACGGTCGTCAGCTGCGCCCGGGTAAACAGGAAGCCGGGCACGACATCCCTGGACGCATTCGGGTTTACATTCATTTCCTCGAAATTATTGTCGCAAGAGGAGATGAAGGCGGCCACCATGGCCATATATGATAGTTTCAGGAATTTGTTCATCGTCACTGTAATTTTGAATGATTAAAACTTCACTGTCAGGTTCACGCCGATGTTTCTGGTCCTGGGTACACCAAATGCTTCCAGCCCTTGCGCATTACCGTTTGTATAGCTCGATTCAGGATCGAAATATTTGTTGCGCTTGTCTTTGTAAAGCAAGGCAAGGTTACGTCCCACGATCGAAACAGAAGCCGATTGCAGTTTACCTCCCAATATTTTCGCGACGGGCAGGTTGTAGCTCAAGATAATCTGGCGCAGTTTCACGAAATCGTTGTTGAACGTGAAAATGCCCGTGTAGTTCTTGTCATTGTCATAGTAAGTATCAATGTCTTTCTTCTCCCATGTTTTGGAGAAAGGTGCTCCTTCGGGTGTTACACCGGTTACCGTCAGGCCGGTTTCACGGCCGGGAAGTGTTTCCTTAGGCAAGCCGAAGCGGTATGCATACTGGTACATGTTCGAATATACTACGCTTCCGAACTTGCCGTCGATGAGGATGTTCAGCGAGAAGTTTTTGTATTTGAAATTGTTGGTGATACCCATGGTCAGCGGAGGAGTACCATTACCCAGTTTTTCGAGGTTACCACGTACCGCGTAACCGCTGGCAGTGTTGAATACGGTATTCCCGTTTGTATCTTTCAATTTGTTGTAACCCCAAACCTCACCATACGTACCGCCCACTACGTTGTTGATCAAACCACCGCCTACGCCCGTTCCGATGCTCAGGGAAGGAAGGTTATCGGCCAGTTTGATGATCTCGCTTTTGTTGTAAGCCATGTTGTAGCTGATGTCCCACATGAAATTATTTTGCTTGACCGCAGTTCCTGTCAGCAACAACTCGATACCCTTGTTGCTCAGCTCACCCACATTCAACAAAGCGGAAGTGTAACCCGAGGTCGCGGCGATATTGCTTTGTACGATGTCGTTAGTGGTCTTGCGGTTATACAGCGTAAGATCGATTCCCAGACGGTTTTGCAGGAATTTCGCTTCGATACCTGCTTCATAGGTAGTGGAAGTAAGTGGTTTCAGATCGGGGTTTGGTACCACCGCCGAAGATAGCTGCTGAACCGGACGTCCGTTGTGGCCACCTACTGCCATCGCATAGCTTTGGTAGATCTGGTAGGGAAGTACATTCGCGCCGCCCACTTGTGCCCACGAACCACGTAGTTTCGCGAAGCTTACCACTGTTGGCAGGTTGAAAGCTTCGGAGAGGATCAGTGAACCACCAACGGCAGGGTAGAAAATGCTATTGCTTTTGCTGTTCAACACCGAGAACCAGTCCTGACGGCCCGACAAAGTCAGGTACGCAAAGCCTTTGTAACCCAAATCGGCGGATCCGAAGATAGAGTTGATGGCGCTTTTGTTGTAAGTAGGCACCACGGTCGATGTTGCGAGGTTCGTGAAGCTGTAAAATCCAGGAATCGTGAATTCCGAACCGTTGAAGGCGGTCTGGTCATAAATGCTTCTTTGCATATTGCCACCCACCAATGCGGAGAAGTTCAGGTCTTCGGAGAAGTCCTTGGAGTAATTCAGCGTCAGCATTCCGTTGGTTTCCGACGAGGTTACTTTCTTCGCTTCGTAGGTCCCCAGCGGCTGGTAGGCGTTGTTGGTAGGTACTACGAACTCATAGTTGAAGTTGTAGTAATCGCGGCTTACGCTTCCTTTAATGAACAGGTTGTCGAGGATGTCATATTTAATGTTGGCCTGACCGAGGAAACGGTTTTTCTGATCTTCATTGACAAACTTGTTGATCACGAAATAAGGATTCGGTGCGGCCGGTACGGGGTTCCATTCAACCTCTTTGCCGGTAACCGCGTCGTAGCCCGGGGCGAGGCTTCTGATATCCACGGTGTTTGCAACCAGGTAAGTGGCCCAGTGCGGGTTGTAATCAGCATAACCAACTTTCGGACGGTTGTGGCCGTTCTCGATATTGTACTGAACAACCGTCTCAATGCTCAACTTTTTTCCCAGAAATGCATTCAGGTTCAGGTTCGCGATTCTTCTGGTAAAGGAAGAATTGGGGACAATGCTGTTCGAGCTGGTGTTGTTCAGACCGAAACGGAAATTCACGTGTTCGTTACCTCCCGTAAACGAAAGGGAGTTGATGTAGTTGGTTCCCGTGCGGTAGAAGTTTTTCAGGTTGTTTTTCTGAGGCGAATAGGGACGTTCCACACCATCGAACTGGATTACCGGCGTACCATCCATTTTCGCACCGTACGACAAGCGGCCTGAGCTCTTCGCCTTATCCTTGTCTGCCGGTTTTACACCATCCACACCCTGGCCGTATTCATATTGCCAGTCGGGAATGATCGAAAGGTTGTCCACCGAGAAGTTGCCATTGTATTCCACGCCGATGCCTTTTTGTGCACGGCCTTTTTTGGTGGTAATCAAAATCACACCGTTGGAAGCACGGGCACCGTAAAGCGCAGCCGCAGGACCGCCTTTCAAAACGCTGATCGACTCGATGTCGTCGGGGTTGATACCGCCGATACCATCACCGCGGTCGGTGTTGTTACCATTACCATCCGAAGCATTGCCACCACCCGGAACGCTATTGTCCATAGGCATACCATTGATTACATACAAAGGTTGGTTGTTACCGCTCAAAGATCCGTTACCACGGATGATAATGCGGCTGGAACCGCCGGGGCCTGTCGACATACCGGTGGCGTTAACGCCCGCAATCTTACCGGTCAAGGCATTCGCAACGTTATTTTCACGGGCTTGTGTGAACTCGCTTCCTTTCACCTCGGTCACTGCATAGGCAAGTGCCTTTTTCTCTTTGGAAATACCCAAAGCCGTTACAACTACCTCGTTCAACGCTTTGGCCTCGGGCGCCAGCTGTACGTCCACGCTGGTTTGACTGCCCACCGTAACTTCCTGCGTAGTATAACCTACAAAACTGAAAACCAGAACGGCAGTTGCAACCTCGCCGTCGGGAATATCCAGGAAAAATTTACCTTCCGCATCACTGGACGTTCCTCTTTGTGTACCTTTTACGAGCACGCTTACGCCCGGGAGGCCTGCGCCGGTTTCATCCTTCACGGTTCCCGTAACGTTGCGTTTCGGCGATGCCTTAATGGTATTTTCTTCAACAGGTGCCTGTTCGCGGCGCAGGATAATACGGTCCTGAACCACTTCGTAAATGACTTTATACGGAGTCAGAATTTTACTGAGAACTTCGGATAACGATTCGTCCTGAAATTTATAGGATACTTTCTGATTGTTGAAGATCTGAGGGTTGTACATGAACTTAACCTTTGTCACATTCTCGATCTTTTCCAATGCCTTGTCAATCTCGGAATTGGCTAAACGCAAAGTCACTTTTTGTTCCAGCACACGCTGTCCACGCACGTCGTTCGCATGGACGAAAGTGCTGAACGCGATGGAGAGCAGGGCTTGATACAGAGTAATACGCATGATTTTCTGTAAAGCATGGTGAAATTGTACTCTTTTTGACATAATTTTGATTTTTGTCGGGTTGAAATTCGGCATAATGATTCCCACAGCAGCCTCATTCAGATGCTGTTAAGCGTACACAAGCGGGGGATTAATCGGGTCGGTGGTGTTGCAGCATCATCGACCTTTTTGGTAGAATAGCAATTAGTAGTGTTTTTGGGTCATAGGCACGGGTGAATTTGTCATAAAGTATTGAGAGAAAGGTATTTTCAATAACATCCTTTGCTGTTGATGATGATACTTGCGTCGAGCTGTTCATACTGTGCGCCGATCGTCCTGCAAATCAGATTGATCTTCTCGAACAGCGGCTCATCGGAGAGCGAGGCGGTGAGGTAACAGTTCTGCATCACTTCCGCATCGAATACGATCTTCACACCGTATGATTTTTCCAAGGCCGCAAACACTTCGGCGATTGGCGTTCCCTTGAATTCGAATGACTGTCTCTGTATCGGTAATTCCAGGAGCTTGGGGTCTGGGATCAGGCTTCTGGTGAGTCGTAACTCATTGGGTGCGAATGTGATCTGCTGGTTGGGGGTCAGCACCATTCCACCGAGCTTGTCATCGGCATGCTGGCTTGCAATCGCTTCTTTTGTCATCGGGAATACCGATACTTTGCCCGTTTTTACAACCACTTTCACCTCCTGGTCGTCGAATGCGCTCACTTTGAAGCTCGTTCCCAGTACTTTCGTGGCAAGCGTATGTGCATACACGTAGAAAGGTTTGTCGGGATTCTTAGCCACTTCAAAGAACGCTTCCCCTCTCAGGAACACTTCCCGTTTGCGGCCCTCGAACCGGCGCGGGTAGGTAATGCGGCTGTCGGGTTGCAGGAGCACCGAGCTGCCGTCTTCCAGGATGACCAGCCTGGCCTCTTTCCCGGAATTCACCGTCTCGATCAAGGGCTCCTTGATCTGGCTCAGAATCACCTTATACTGATCGGACTGCTTTTGGGAAAGGGTTTGCTTGTTGTACCACCATCCTGCGAACATCAGGATCAGTACCGAAGCCGCCATATGGTACCAGTTGGGTCTGAAACGCAGCCATATCGATGATTTTTTGGCATGGTTCTCCCCAATGGCGTGCGAGAGCCTGTAAATTTCATTAGCCACTTCCTCATCCGAAATACGATCGAATGCCGCTTCCGTCGACACCAGGAAATTCCGGGCGTGATTGACCAGGTCCTGTTTGTCCGGATTGTCTTCGAGCCATTCGGTCCACAGGGCTCCATCGGCAGGGTTATTGAACAACACCCAGCGTCTGAAAGATGGATCGGCGGCCAGTTCCTCCGGAAGAAAATTGCGGTAATGAAGCATATTGGGCAAATAATAATATGGCTAATTTTAATAAGGATGCACGAACATTGGGCCGATACTCTCTTTTCGGAAATTAATTTTTGAAAAATTTGGGAAGGGCGAATAAAAATGCGGAGCGGCTGATGAAAATCTTGGCAACTGGCCGTTGGTTTACAGATATCTACCGAATATTCATTGATTGATTTTTTGGGTATCATAAATTTGATAATCCTGGGACCTACTTGTGTTTTATGAAACAAATCGAAGATAAATCTGGAAAATAAATTGTTAACCTACGTAGAGGAACTGATATGAGATATTATATGACGCCGGACTATCAAAGAGCGAAAGGAGAGGCCATTCGTCTATTACAACAGTTTGGATTGGAGAAGCCGCCCGTCAATCCGATGGACATTGCGAAGGCTCTTGGTGTAAAGGTCTCCGTTGTCGAATTTGAGAAAGATCTTAACAACATATCGGGTTTTTACGATTTCGAGGAGGATACCATATTCGTGAACAAGGACGAATATCCCCTGAGGAAGACTTTCACGATCGCGCATGAGCTGGGCCATAGAATATTGCACGCTGAATGGGCGAAATCCTCTGATTATAAAGTGCTTATGCGAGGTGATGTCCGTACGGACGATCCGAAGGAGGCAGAAGCTAACACGTTTGCCGCGAATCTGTTGGTGCCACGGTTTATGCTCAATAAATATTGGGAAGAGTTTTCTGCCACCCAACTTTCGGAATTGTTCGTGGTATCTGTGCCGGTGATCAGGAACCGGATCTCTTTCGAATATGGAGTCTAAAAGGATTCAGGCTAAAAGGGGAATTGTAAAGGCCGAGCAGACAGACGTGGAGCTAGGGGAGAAGCAACTTGCTGCTCGACAGATGGAATTCGAAATTGCCAAAGAGCAAAATCGGCATGAAAAGGATATGCGAAGTACAGACCTTGGCTTTCTGGGTTGGTTCTTCGGCGATGGGCGAAATACACAGACATTCGTCGCATTGATTGGCGTCCTCTCAGGCCTTGCAATTTTTGGAACTTGTTTGGCTGCCGCATACAAAAAGCCCGCCGACGCACATTTCTGGTCCGATGCTGGTTTGAAGGCGCTGGCATTTGCGGGTACTTCATTGGGATATTTGTTTGGACGAGGTGCCCTTGGTTCCAGAAAGCAGTGATTTTCTTTCAGGACTCTAAATGTATTTTGCTATCCATGTAATTTTCCTCAGAGGGATGCTGACGGCCCAACTTCCAAAAAATGCGACAAGCAATGTAATCAGAAACTTGCCGAACGCAGAAAAGGGTGCGTCAAGCAATGCATACTGCGTCCAGAGCACAAACGGGTAGTGCAGCAGGTAGATGAGATAGGCATGTTCGGAAAGGGAGTCCCAGGCTCTGTGATGCCTTTTGACCAACGCGCGGAATGTGGTCATGAAGGCAATGCAGCTGAATATGCAGGACAAAACGTAAATCGTGAAATAAATGAGGTATCCCTGGAATTCAGTGAATACTCCGGTTTTGACGAGCGTGGTCAGGTATGGCGACGCGATGGTGAGTAACGTATAGACTAGTCCGCACGCGACAAGCCAGAGCGGCCAGCGACGGACGAGCGGAGCAGAAGGGCCGAACATCGTTTCGTTGAAATGCACATGCCCAAGCCAGGTTCCTATCAGGAAGTAGCCGAAATACAAAGCAGCACGGCTGACTTGGAAATCGAACGGTCCGAAACCGGTCCATGTGTAAGGCCCCAGCCAGAATGCGAATGGAACGTACAATGCAAACGTGAGCAGGAACGCGCAAAGGACCAGAGAGGCTGGTTGGTAGCTTCGTGGTTCCGTGTTTTTGGTGATTCCGAATTTTGATCTGCAAGCCACGTAAATAAACGCGAATATGATATTGAACACAAACAGTACCCATATAAACCACGGTGGCCCGACAGGCCATTGCTCGACGATGAAGAAATCTTTCACGTATGCGAGCAGGCTCAAGCGCCCGTGAGCGAGCATGTAGGAAGGGTAATGAGCGATAAGGTTCAGAATGGTACCACCGATCAGGAATGGAATAAATAACCGGTAGAACCTGTCGCGGACAAATGCGCCTGGGCCTTTACGCTGAATGCTCTTGATGACGAATAATCCCGCAATGAGGAACATCAGCGACATGAAGAACACATCGTTGAAGTTTTCAAAAATGTCCAGTCCAATCCAGCGCTGTGTGTCGACCACCGGGTGAGTAGACCGGATGTATGCAGCCTTGTCAAAGCTCGCAAAGGTGGTATAGGCAAGAGAGGAGTGGTGAGCAACCACCAGGACGGTCAGAAATGAGCGGAGGTAATCGATCCAGAGGGTTCGGCCGGAGGTTTGTTGCATGGGCTAGGGGTTGTTACCGGAAGGATGCATTAAACGAACGCCCGGTTGCATGCAGGCGCAACATCGCGCAAAAATTTGGTAATGGATTCGGGAGTAGCGAAGGGAATTCGGCTAGAATTGCAACGCGAAGCAAAGGAACAGCAGATTACTGATCGGATGAATGTGCTGTTTGAGCGCGGTGATCGCTTTAAAAAGAAGGTTGGCGACCGATTGCCGATTTACCTGCATGAGGTCGGCGATCTGCTCGTTGTCCATTCCTTCGAAATATTTGAGAAAAACGGCCTCCTTTTGGCGACGGGGAAGCTCTTCGATGGCGCACCGCACTTTGACCTGGCTTTCGTTCAGCAGTTCTTTTCTTTCAATTTCGGTTTCGACTGTCTGATAGTCGGAAACCTGGTGAGCTTCGTCGATGTCGAGGAAGGGATGAGAGCCATTGTGGCGCCGGAATTCCTGCATGAGCTGGTTGCGCAAAGCACGCAGGAAGTAAATGGTAACGAACTGGATTTGGATGTTCTGTCTCCTTTCCCAGATGTGAATCATCAAGTCTTGGATCGCGTCTTTAATGAACTCCCTGTCAGTGGTGAAATTGCAGGCGTAATTGAAAAGTGTGCGGTATTGTTTGTCGGCTAGCTGGCAAAACGCCAGACTGTCCCCGGTCTGGCTTTGGTGCCAGAGATTTAAAAGAATTTCATTCTCCTCAGCGATGCGTTGTTTCTTGTTCAATTCTTATTGGGTCAGTTAAACAAATTAACCGTTAAATCGTCATAATCTAAAATATAAGTCCGACTTTATTTTTTGTGAGCGAATTTAATCCTGGTTAATTGTATTATTCCGAAATAAAAGTTTGTCAAAAATTCGGTAAGTAATTGATAGGAGTGAAATAGTTACTTTAAGAAGTAGGAGGAAAAGGAGGAAGGGGAGGACAGAGAATGGAGGATGAAGGATGAAGGGAAGAAAATAAGACGATGACTTTCTCCCTTTCCTCCTTTCTCCCTCCTCCCATTCTCCCCATTCTAGACGTAAGCGATACAATCGATTTCAACGAGCGAGTCGCCTGGAACACCGCCGTATACCGCTACGGTGGTGCGGCATGGTGGTTTGCTGCCGAAACGGCCTTTGTAAGCTTCGTTCATGGCTTTGTAGTCGTTCAGGTCATGGAGAAATACGGAGCATTTCAGTACTTTTTCCATCGAAGAACCTGCTTTGATCAGCTCTTTTTCCAATTCATCGAGTACGTGCTTGGTGTGAGCAGTAATATCGCCGTCGAAATGTGCACCCTTACCGGCCACGAAAACGAGGTTATTGAACTTGGTATGGCCCGAGAAGAGAGGCACGTCCTGATACATTTCCACATCGCCCACTTCTTTTTCAGGGGCCGGCGCTGGTACAGCTGCCTGGACTTTCGATACAGCGCCGATGCCCGCGATGCCGGCAACCGATGCAAAAAGTTTTTTGATAAGAGATCTTCTTTCAGATTTCATAACAGATTAATTAAAGTTATATGTAGAACGAGATGTATTACGAGTTTTTCTTTTTGGCTTTTTTCACCAGTTTGTCATTGGCAGGGAATGTTATTTTCCAAAGACTTCCGCCGGCTTTGTTGCCTCCTTGTTTGCCTCCGTACTCGATGACATACAGTGTGTTACCAACCAGGAGGGCATCGGTAGGGGCTGTGAAGTTGTTGATAATGCTGGTGGTTCTGGTTTTGTAATTGTCGGTCTTTTTGTCATAAACCATTTCCAGGTGCAGCAGGTCTTTACCATACCGGCGCAGCGGGTTCGGGTTGACGACACCATTACGCGGACCGCCGGTATAGCGGATCACGAAGCCGTCACCGGTGAACTCTTTGCCCAATGCATTATGTGTATCAAAGAAAAGGCCAAGTGGCGACGAGTGCGCGTTGAATGTGCCCACCGTAACGCCGGTGGTGTCGCCGTCCATGACCACACCGGTTTTACGGTCGCGGTACTCGTTGGCATCCGGGCCCATGTTCTGTACCGAAGGCGAGAACTTCACGCCGGCAGGCCGTTTCGGAAAGTCGGGATCGTTGTGGAAATATTTCATGAGGAATGCAAATGCAAACTTGCTCAGGAAAGGGTCTTTTTCAGGGTCGGGATTGAAATCAGGGAATTGCTGTGGATTTTCAATACCTCCCATTACCCAGGGGAAACCGTAGTGGTGGCCCTTTCGTACCCAGAACATGTCCTCGGGATGGTCGTAGTCGCCGGAGTTGGAGACGGCAAAAAGATTGCCTTTTGCGTCGAAAGCCATGTCGTAGGCATTTCTGATGCCTTCCGCAAAGATGTAGCCGTCGGCTTTCAGCTTGGCGAGATCCGTGGACAGCAACAGATCTTTGGAGTTGATCGGGAAACGGAAAATATTCGCAGTGAGTGCGTTGTCACGCGCATTGGGATATTCGCCACCATTGTCCTGTACCTCGCCGTGGTCGGTGCGGGCGCCTGTATTGACGTAAATGTATTTGCCGTCCGGACTGATTTCCAACGCGTTCCAGCCGTGGTCGAAGGTGGTTTTGTTAGCGCCGTATTCGACTGTATTGAAAACTACCGTCATTTCCGGTTTGTCGGCACCCTTCGTCATTTCGTAGCGGACCATCCGGCCTTTGTTGCCTTTGTTGTTGTTGACGCTCACATTTCCGGCGAGAAAGAGGGTATTGCCGTGGAAAGCCGCTCCTTGCAGACGTGGAATACCGTGATCTTCGACGGATAACAGCTTTTTGCTCACAGGTTTGCCATCCTCGATGACGATTTTAACCACATCACCGAAAAACGTGGTGTAATACATTTCGCCGGTTATAGGGTGCTGAATCAGGCGCACCGCTTCCGGTTCTACTTTCATGTACTCTTCAATGGTAATGTCGTCGCGAAGTGCTTTGGGGACGGAGGTTGTGACCTCCCGCTGTTGTCCGAAAACATGGAACGTCATGCCCAGGGCGAGCGCCGACGTGAATCCGGATTTGATAATGCGGCTGTAATGTAACATAGTGTTTTTTATGGGGTTTAGGGGACTTTGACTTGGCTATCGGCAGTCGGCTATCGGCTTTTTTTAGGTTTGATAGCCGACTGCCGAAAGCCGACGTACTACATCACTCTTGTTTGCCCAAGTGCCGGATGTACGCTACAAGCTGCCAGCGCTGCTCGGCCGTGAACACATCCTGGAATGGCGGCATGTTACCGCGGCCGTTGGACATCTTCCAAAACAGTGAGCCATCGCTTTGCGCTTTTACCAGCGTATCGTGAAAGTTGGCTGGTTTCTGGCCCAATGCGCCGCCTGCCGCGCCGTCGCCGTAACCGCCTTCGCCGTGGCAGGAAGAGCAGTATAAGGTAAATAATTCTTCGCCTTGTGCGAGCGTGAGCGGCTCTTCGTGGTAGGGGTTTTTCAGCGTGTCAGCCCAGGCCGGCGCCTTCCAGGGCTCCTGGGAGTTGCGTGTGAAAGTGTTCTTCTCGGAAGAAAACCCCGCGAGGCCTATTCCGGAAAGCATGATAAAGCTTGCGGCTATAATGTTGTTTTTCAACATGAATATACAGAAATGGTGAATTAGTTACTTTCGCCATTCTTCCTCCAACCCCTTCAAAGGAACACTCAATTGCCGGAGAGTAATATCCGCTTAAACGGGGTTGGAAGATGAATGGCGTAATATCTCTTTACTTGATCGACGCCCGTACTTTGGCCACTTCTTCGGTTGTGACCGGGCTTGCATTGTTTCCGAAATTGCTCCGGATGTGGGTCAATACCTCTGAAATTTCCTCGTCTTTCAAAAAGCTGTGCTGGGGCATTACGTTGTTGTAGGCTTGTCCTTTTACCTCGATAGGGCCTTCCAAACCATTCAACAACACCTTAATCAGCCGCTCTTTGTCACCGGTAACCCATTCGGCACCTCCCAGCGGTGGAAAACGCTGCGAGTCGCCCATACCGTTGCGTTGGTGGCAAGCGCTGCAATACACACTGTAAACTTTTCCGCCTGCAACGGGTTTGTCTTTGTCCAGGTTGTCGTTCACAAAATCGGGTGTGCGGATATGGGTCATTGTCTTGCGTTGCTCCATTTTTGCCAACGCCGTTTTCGTGAATTTCTTTTTGTTGCCCTTGTAGGTCACTTTCCAGATCTTGCCTTTCTCGGTTTCGGCGAGGTAGATCGAGCCATCGGGACCCATGGCGATACCCATCGGGCGGTAAACCGCATCGCTTACGTTCACGATGGGATCAAGGCCGGCAAAACCGTCTGCAAAAATCTCATATTCGCCTGCTACCTGACCATTCTTAAAAGGCACAAACCCAATAAAGTAGCTCGACTGCGGATACGGAGCGCGGTTGGTAGAGCCGTGGAATGCGATGAATGATCCATTTTTATAATGCTCTGGAAATTGATTGCCCTGATAGAAAAGGATGTCGTTAGGCGCCCAGTGACCAGGGAAACCGATCAAAGGTTTCTCGTACTGGTCGCATTGACCTACAATTTTACCGTCACCGCCATATTCCGGGTTCAGTACTTTTTTGGCTTGCATCTGGTCCCAGTAGCAATAGGGCCAGCCTGCGTGGGTGCCTTCTTTAATTCTTAAAAACTCCTCGGACGGCAGCATAGCACTCTGCCAGCCATTATAGAGCTGCGGCCAAAGGCGCAAAAGGTCATCGCGGCCGTGTTGCACTGCATATAAATTGTTGTCCTGGAAATTCCAATCCAATGCCACGACACTTCTCAGGCCGGTAGCGAATTTGGTACCGTCTTTCTGCAACTGACCCGTTTTGTTCGCATCAAATTTCCAGATGCCGCCGTGGTCTTCCAGGATCGGGCACGGGTCCATACCTTTGGAGCCGGGCGTACGGTTTTGCTCCTGGCAGGCATTGGAATTCGCACCGAAAGGCACGTACATAAAACCCTTGTCGTCAAAGGTGATCGGCTTCGCAATGTGCTCATGCATTCCGTGGGGGTGATCGTCGGTCAATATCACTTCTTCCGGGCTTTCGGGAACCAGCTTGCCGGGAGTGAGTTTGTAGCGGTACACAACCAGTTCGGAGCTGAAATACAGGTAACCCTTATAAATACGCATCGCGGTACCATAGGCACGCTCTCTCGCAGCGCCGCCGAACCGTTTGATAACGTCAGCCCGTCCGTCGTTGTTGGTGTCGCGGAGCGCGATAACGGATTCGCCTTTGTCCGCAAACCGTGCTTTCACATAAATATCCCCATTATCATTCACGGCAATGTGCCTTGCGCGGCCCGGAAGGCTGTCGACTACCACCGTAGCCTCAAATCCGTCCGGCAAAAACAAGCCACCATTTTTGGTATTAACCACCGGCAAATCCCGGTCGGAATGCTGCGTAAACCCGAGCGCCAGCAGCATCAGGAGGGAAGCAGACAGTTTCAAGCGTTTCTTAAACATAGGTCAATTAAGAGGGGTTTAGGGACTTCGGCAATCGGCTGTCGGCAATCGGCTTTTTTTGTTCGTTGGTTGGCAGCCGAAGTACTATTTCAAAAACAAAGTTCAACTAAGAGAGTTTATGAACTTCGGCTATTGACAGTCGGCTTTTTGGTTTGATAGCCGACAGCCGACTGCCGAAGTACTACTTCAAATATATCGGCGTCGTAATGCCGTTCAAATCATAAACTATTTTTCCGCCCATGACAGTGAGTTCGCATTCCAGCTTTTCCTTGCCTTCTACTTTGTAGCCGGTTTTGTCATAAAAGCCGAAATTCCCTTTTCGCATTGAAAAAACGGCTACGTCGGCGATGGCGCCTTCGGAAATGTGGCCGAGCTGTTCGCGGTGGATCACTTTCGCGGGCTCCCAGGTGCTGGCTTTGATGATCGCCGGCAAATCCATGCCCATATTATAGAATTTCGACATAATGCTCAGCATGTCCTTCATCGAGCCGTTCATGCTACCGGTATGAAGGTCGGTACTAATGGTAGTAGGATAAAAACCGGCTTTCATCGCCGGGATCGCCTGTGAATAGTTGAAGCTTGCGCCGCCATAGCCTACATCGAATACAATGCCTTTCTTTCGGGCTTCGATTGCGAACGGTTTCACTTTTTGCGTCGCTTCGTCCACAATGGTTTCTCTGATATTGCCCTCGAGCAATGTGTATGCGTGTGTATAAATGTCGCCCGGGCGAAGATGCTTCATAAACAGCTCTTCGAGGGGAAGGGGAGGAGTGCTGCCTCCGAAATCCACCATGACGGGCATATTGGCTAATTTACCGGCTTTCACCGCATTATCCACCGGTTTCCAATCCTTACCTTGGAAATGGGCCACCTTGAAACCGACTATGTCGTTTCGGTTTCTGATGGCGACGCCAGCGGCCAGGTTCGGGTCCATATCGGCGGTGTCCTGCTCCCATGCACCGCCGCGCATGCCTTGTCCCACGATGTTCAGGAACGAGAGTACGCGGGTTTTAGAATTGAAAATTACATTATTCTTAAACTCGGAAAATGAATCCCAGCCGGCACCGCCCGCGTCGACGATCGTTGTCACGCCAACGCGGAAGGTGAAGCCGTCGGGTGGTAACGCCACCAAACCATTGCTGAGGTAATGGTTTGGCTCGGTACCGAAAAACACGTGTCCATGGATATCGATCAATCCGGGTGTAACATACATCCCTTTGGCATCCACCACCTGGCGGGCCTCCTTGGGATCGATATCCTTCGCCACTTTTTTGATCTTCCCTTCGAAAATACCGACATCCATCACCTGATTGATATTGTTCTTCGGGTCGATCACCGTGCCGCCTTTGATCAGTATGCTGTACGTCTGGGCATGAGAAGCCACACCAAGCAGACATGCCAGAAGAGTGAAAAGGATGGACCTGTGTTGCATTTTACTTCTTGAAAAAGGTTTGGGTTTAGGAAGAGTTAAATGGTACTGTACATATTTAAACAACTGCTTTCGACAGTTCTTCTTTCAGTCTGGATGCCACGATTTTCTCCTCGCCCGGTTTGAGCATCCAGGTGGTAATGGTCAGCGAATTGTTTTCGCCGGGCATTACCTCAATCGACGGGTTGCCTTTGCGCAAGCTCTCCTGTAATGCTTTCACAGGCAGGCTCACTTTGGCGGCATCCCACGACACTTTCAATGTGGGGGTATGGTTACCTAATTCAGGGACGGTTACTTCGGTAACGACACCTTTCACGCCTTTTACAGCGTTCTCAATGGTCGCGACGCGGTCCTCCCATATTTTCCATTCTTTTTTGTGATCCATCTTCACGAAATTGTCGAGCGCGACGTACATGCCGAGGATCTCTTCTTTATTCACTTTCATGCCGCGTCCGATGGTTGAGCCGCGCGGCGGCATGCTGAGGCGGGCTGCATCGATATATTGCTTTTTACCCATAAGGATACCCGCGCTTTGCGGCCCGCGCATCGCTTTGCCGCCTGATACACACACGAGGTCGAAGCCCAGGTCGTTGAAACGCCAGAGGTTCTCAACTGGCGGTACGTCGGCAGCCATGTCGATCATGGTAGGAATGCCGTTCTTTTTGGCGATTTCGATCCACTGTTCGTGTTTGATCAACCCTTTATCGGATTGAATATGGAGAAACCACATCAACGCGGTCTTTTCATTAATGGCTTTCTGTAACTCTTCCACAGTTTCAACCTGTACGATTTTACAGCCGGTGTTAGTCAATGCATGCGAATAACCGATGTTATGGCCCTTCTGAATGATCACCTCGGACTTCATTCCGGTACCTTCCAGATGCGGAAGCGCCTCCACTTTCTTTTGATCCATGCCGGTGAGCACGCCCGCGAGGCCGAGCGTCAGTGCCGAGAAGCAGCCGGCAGTAACCACAGCCGATTCGGCATGCGTAATAGCGGCGATTTTCTCACCTACTTTCGTTTGGACTTCATCTAGCATCATAAACTCCTTCGCCGCGCCCTGGATCGTCGCCACCACATCGTCCTGCATGAGGGAACCGGTCATCATTGTGTAGGTACCCGCTGCATTAATAAAAGTACGAATGCCGAGTTCTTTGGCAAGGTTGCGGACGGGAGCCTTGGCCAGGAGGCCAGCCGCTTCGGCGGTGCCATTGCCCAGGAATCCGCCCAGGAGGGGAACTGTGGACAGATGCTTGATTAAATCTCTGCGGTTTATCATAATGGTTAAGGGACTGAATAGATTGGTTAAAGGCTTGACAAAGAGGTTCAGACAGTATGCAGAGCAAGGATGCGTTTTATAGGGCCCGATACTCTGTTTTGTAGGATTATTTTTTTAATAATTAAAAAATTTAAAAATAAACTTTGGTCAATACCTGTTTCGATGCCTTTTTATTCCGATTGAGTGTTTTTTGAAAGTGCCTTCCGTTAAAATTGTTTCGGAAGGCACTTCTTACTACTCGTCTACTTTAATCTACATCCCACCAGATAGGGGTCGCTGCACTATCTTTTCCGCCAAGGTGCGTTGCCACGGCGGCCTTGACGGCGTCACCGCTGGAATTGGTTACAGCCGAAGGGTAAGTCAGTCTTTTAATGAATGTGCCGGCTGGAAGGTCAGGGTTTTTGGTGACAGCTACGGGATAAAGTTTAGGGTACCCCGTTCTTCTAAACTCCGACCATGCCTCGGTACCTTCGGGATAGAGCGCAATCCATTTCTGTGTGATAATCTTTTCGAGCTTTGTTTCGAAATTATCGGCATCGCTCCATTTGACGGTCACTTTGGTCTGTGGCGGAAGATTGTTCGCGGTATTTTTAGGATCCACGTAAGCAATCTGTGTGCCTGTGCTTAGCAGATATTCTTCTGCACCGCTTGCACCATTTGCTTTGAACGATGTTCGGATACCGTCTTCATAGAACTTCTGCGCGGTACCACCCATATTCCAGCCGCGTAACGCGCCTTCGGCTTTCAAGAAATAGCTTTCTGCGACATCCACCTGCTTTACGGGAGAAGTGGTTGAAACATTTGGAAGTGAATAGAACTGGTAGCGACTCTTTTCAGGGCGGTCGGAACCGGCACGAATGCCCTTGATTTTACCGCCTGCCTCCTTGTCGGTTGCCGGTACGGCATAAAGCGGAAGGCGTGGATCGTTGAAACCGGTCAGAAACGTTTCGATGGTTGCCGACAACCGCGTATCTGACCAAGCATTGGCCATGGTGTAGTATGGGTTGGTCGTAGTAGGTGTGACGGAGAACCCTATGTCGGTAAGCAAGCCACCGCTTTCAGCTGCGACTGCTTTTTCGCCTTCGGTTTTGGCTACATCAGGTTTTACTTTTGAAATGCGGATAGCCAGGCGAAGGCGCAAGGTGTTAGCGAGCTTGATCCAGTTGGTATATTCGCCGAGTAAAGACGATTTGTCCCATTTCGCGAAACGTGTTTTGTCTGCATTAGGGTTAGCTGCTTCGGCTGCTTTGAGCGCCGTCACCGCTTTGTCCAGCTCAGCGAAGAATGCAGTATAAGCCTCTTCCTCCGAGTCAAATGCTACTTGTGCGGCGGTGCCATATTTGGTGTATGGGTAAGGACCGAATGTGTCTACCAGGCGGTGCGCAGCTGCTACCTTGATAATCAGCGAGATCGCGTATAAGTCGGGATATTTGGTTTCATACCCTTTCTTCCACATTTGGAGCCACTGGTCCATTACGTTCTGAGTGGAAGTATTCCAGGCAGTATTGTTCCACCCGTCCACCATGAAATAGGTGGTCGTGTTCTCATTGTTCAGGAAGGGCGTAGGCGTTTCCAGATAACCTGCGTAAGATTCGGCTTGCAGGTTTTGCTGGGTTTGTACCGCCGTAGTGGTAGCAACGATGCGGTTCATCATCAAGGGGAGCAAGATACCTCCTTCATTGGCATCCTGAACGAGCTGCTCATCGGTAATGAGCTTTTCATCCTGGTTCAGAGTTTGCATATAGTCTGTGCACGACGATACGGAAAGCAGGCATCCGAGGGCCAGTACGCTGTATTTATGTTTTTCTACAAAGAATTTCATGAGAACGATAGTTATTAGAAGGTTGCACGAACTGTTACACCATAGGAACGGGTTGCAGGAATGCTGAACCCTTCGATTCCCTGCATAGCGTTTGCGGTAGTAATGCTGACTTCGGGATCAAACGGAGCGTCTTTATAGAAGAAGAATAAGTTTCTGCTGATAAAAGAAACGCTGATGTCCTTGATCGCTTTCGATACCTTGGGGAATGTATAGCCGATCGCGAGCTCGCGCATACGTACGTTTGTTGCGCTGAACATGTATTCTTCCGCGGCAGCTGCTACGTCACCTTTGCCTGAAATGAAGTTATAGTATGTTTCGGCCGGGATCGTTTTGCCGTTGACGTTTACGCCTCCTGCGTCGCGCGCCTCACCGGATCTTTTCGACAGCCCTTTGAAGTCCAGCCATTGCTCTGTCATGGAAGCGATTTTGCCCCCGAAACGGCCGTCTACCAGGAATGAAAGCGTTGCATTCTTGTATTTAAACTGGTTGTTGAAACCCAACAAAAACTTGGGGTTGGCATTGCCAAGGTATTGGTCGGTTCCGGCTGATAGCAGGGGAAGGCCGGTGGTCTCATTGTATTTGATATTCCCGTTTGCATCTCTTTGGTAGGTTTTCCCAAAAAGATCACCGTATGAACCGTATTCACGTCCGCCGAGGTTCGGAATACCTGGCCGGGTCAGGAACAGTTGCAGCATCCTCGTACTTCCGCCGGCCTGCAAAACAAACCAGTCGGATTTGAGCAAACTACTGAGCTCTCTTATCTGGTTCACATTTCGCGAGAAATTTAATGCGGGAGTCCAGCTAAGGCCACCGCCAAGGTCTGCCTTGTAGCTCAATGTTGACTCGAAACCTTTGTTGCGTATGGTACCCCCATTGATCCAGAAGTTCGACGCGCCCGCACCAGCCGGTGCCTGGATCTGAAATACTTGGTCATAGGTTGTTGCATTGTAATAAGTGAGGTTGAAGCTCAGCTTATCTTTGAAGAAACGCAACTCAGTACCGATTTCGTAGGAACGAGTGCGCTCCGGTTTAAGACTCGTAGTATCAGTTCCACTGAAAAACGGTAGCGTGCCACGACCATTCACGTTTTCGTCGTTCGACAATGAATAAGGCGGTGTCCAGTTGGCGACCCCGAATGGCAATGCATTCCCCACTTCTGCATAAGAAGCACGGACTTTTGCAAATGACAGAATGTCGCTGGGTTTTAAATGTTCGGTCAACACATAAGAGAGACCCACTGAAGGGTAGAAGAACGATTGGTTCACCGTCGAAGACCATTCCTTTCTTGCCGTCAGGTCAACAAAGAAAGTCTCCTTGTAGCCCACAGTGGCGGTCCCGAAAAGGGCCTGTGAAAGTCTTTTCTGCAAGCTTTCGGTAGCATTGAAGAAGCCTTGACCAGTAAGACTTTGCAATGCATATACGGAGAAATAATTGGGGTAGGAGAGCGTGTTGGTTGCCCCGTTGTTACCCACGTTCATGTCGTAAAACGTATTCTGCGTGTTGCTGAAACCCAAAGTGGCAGAAAGGAACAGATCCTTGCCGAATGCTTTGGTCCCGCTAAGCAAAAGATCTGAGTAAAGCTGGTCGGTATTGGTGAGGTTTTTGCGGTATCCGCCATTGCTTCCTACGAGTGTCGGGTCGGATGACGCGTACTGGCGCAGCTCGTAGGTGTCCTGTACTTTGTCGTAGGTGGCGCGTCCTTGCAGGTTCAGCCAGTCGGTGATAGCCCATTTAGCAGAGAACGCATAAATAGTGCGGTTCCGGAACTGATCGGTCTGGTTGCGTTTGGCAAGCCAGTATGGGTTCTGGTTGGAGCTGGCTTCGTTTTTAATGTATGGCCAGTTTTGAACATTCATCAAACGGTTGGGATCCCACTTTTCGAAATTGTTGCCACTGTATTTTGAAAAATCATCACCGGTTGGAAACAGGTAAAGGCTGAAAATAGGGCTGTAATAGAACCCGGACTGCGGGCGATTGTATACCTTTTGTTCGATATAATTAACCGATGCGTCAAGAGACAGTTTGTTGTTGAAGAGTTGTGTCGTCCCGCGAAGGTTTACGTTGTGACGGTTATAGTCGTTTTCCGGAACAATCCCGTTCGCTTTGGTATTGGCGTAAGATACATAGAATTGGCCAATGTCATTACCGTTGGTGATGGAAAGGCTGTTTACAAAAGTTTTGCCGGTCTCGAAGAAATCTTTCAAGTGCTTATCGCTGCCGTTAGTGATTTTAGGTCCCCAGCTGTCATTCACCGCGGTATTGGCTACACCGCCGTAGCCTTGTCCGTATGAAGTTTGTACCTGCGGTAATGCAATCGGGTTTTCAAAATTGGCAGTGGAAGAGAAATTGATTGATGCGTGTCCTTTCCGGCCTCTTTTGGTGGTTACGAGGATTACCCCGTTGGCTGCCTGGCTACCGTACAAAGCAGCCGCAGAAGCTCCCTTAAGAATCGAAATGTTCTCGATATCCTCCGGGTTGAGGTTTGAAATTGCATCACCAGCATCTCGCGTATCGAACAGAGTGCTTCCTTGTGCACCATTTGCATTGTTCATGGGGATACCGTCGATCACATACAGAGGCTGGTTGTTGCCGGTGATAGATTTGTTACCGCGGAGAAGCACTTTGGAAGATGAGCCCGGTCCGCCGGTCCCTTTTGTGATTACCACCCCGGCCGCTTTTCCAGCGAGTGAGTTCACCATGTTGGGATCTTTCACGCGGGTAAGCTCTTCACCGCCGACATTCTGTTGGGCGTAGGTCATGCTTTTAGCGTCTTTCTCAATACCAAGCGCAGTTACGACAACTTCGCCCAATTGCTTTACATCGTCCAATAAAACAATGTCGATCACCGAGCGGCCGCCGACGGTGATCTCCTGACTGGTATAACCGATAGAAGAAATGATGAGTACCGAATTGTCGTCGGGCACGTTGATCGAAAACTTGCCGTTGATATCGGTGGTCGTACCTGTAGTCGTTCCCTTTACAAGGATGTTGGTACCGGGAACACCTGCGCCTTTGGCGTCTTTGATTGTTCCGGTTACTTCTTTGGCGAGTGTTCTGGCTGACGTAGTTGAAACAGGGGTTTCGGTAACTGCGGCACGGGATACCGGTTTGTCGTTGATTACGATATTATTGTTAATCTGGGTATAACCAAGCCCCGTACCGGCCAATATAGTTTCCAATACCTCTTTCACAGTTCTGCTTTCCAGAGAAACTGAAATGCGTTTCTTTTTGTCGATTCTTTCAATGCTGGTGACAAATTTGAAATCACTTTTTTTCTCAATGGCTAAAAAAGCTTTCTGTAAAGTAACATCTTTCAGGTAAAGCGAAATCTTTACTTCCTCGATGCTCTGCACGGAGCCCGGATTCACCGCGAAGACCGGTCTGACGATCGACAGGGTCATGATCATCAGCACGAATAACTTCCAATACCGGTTGGCGGCATGGTGATTTTGTACTGGTAATAATTTGCTCATACGATTGGGTAGAAAAGGTTAAATTAGGAATTGAGGGATTATATAAAACTGCACATGATAATACTGATCGGTAAATGGATATTTACGCGTGAAGGCAGGTAGCCTGGGTCTGTATATGTCTATTTTGGGTTTATCTGCAAGTGCCGCCGCGAATGGTAACCTGGTTACCCACAACGTTGTAGCGGAACGAATTCGAAATGCTTAACAGTTTGAGCACATCCTTTAATGTAGCACCTTCATTGAAGTTGGCCATAACACGACAATTGTTTAAGTTTTTATCCGTCAGAGTGATTTCTACACCGTAGTGCTCTTCGAGTCTGACGATTACTTCACTATATGTGTTGTTCCTGAAAACAAGTTGGTCTTTACGCCACGCACCAATGTCGTACGTGCTGACGATGTCTATATACGTTTCATCTTTTTCTGTGTTAATTACCAGTTCCTGCTGCGGGGTGAGCTGTGTAATGCGGATGGGCGAACCCTTCTCGATTTCTTTGCTAACCTCCACTTTACCCGTGGCTACGGAAACAGAAGCTGTTTCATCGCCTTTATAAGCTTTTACATCGAACGATGTTCCCAAAACCCTCGTCGACACCTTCTCACTCTTCACGATAAAAGGTTTCTCCGGATTAGGTACTACCTCGAAAAACGCTTCTCCCTGCAGGTAAACCAGCCTTTCATCCCCGTCGAATGCCTTAGGGTATTCGAGTTTACTGTTTTTGTTGAGCCATACCTGGGTCCCGTCGGGCAGTTCTATGCTCACAATGTCTTTGGTGCCGCTGGTGCGGGTTTCCATGGGCGCGCGGGCGATGTTTCGCGAATCATGCTGCCTGCTTACCAGGAAATACCCTAGCCCTGTTGCAAGTAAAACCCCTGCGGCGGCCATCCACGAGCTCAGCTTGAAACACCGAGGTCGCTCCTGAATTTCTTCTTCGGGCCGGCTTTCCTGCTCCGCCATCTTTGCGTGCAGCTTCGCAAGCCCGTTGTCCAGGCTGAATGCCGGATCGTTTTCCGGTCCTTTTTCCTGCTTCCACGCTGCTTCTATCTGTCGGAACAACAGCAGGTTATCATATTCTTCAAGCCACCATTCCATAGCCAGTTTTTCTTCCGGGCTGCATTCGCCAGCCAGATACTTGGCGATAAGGGGCCATGGTGTGTGATCGGACATCAAATTCAGAGCTTTCTAACGTTAGGACAAATAAAAAATGGGGGCACCCCCATCCTTCCAGAATTTTTTTTAAATGTGATAGGTTTTTTGCAGAAGTTTCAGCTGTTTGATAGCCTTACCCATTTGGTTTTCTACTGTTTTGGCGGAAAGGGAGAGGATTTCGGCGATTTCGTTGTAGGTAAATCCTTCGAAGCGGTTGAGCTGGAAGATCGCTTTTCTTTTTTGCGGGAGATAATTAATGAGGTCGGTAATGCGGGTTTCGAGCTCGTGATACATCAGTTCATCGTCCGGACCGGGCGTTTCTTCGATAATATCGTCGCTGAGCTCTTCCATAATGTGTTTTTCCTGCTTCATGTAGTTGATGCAGGTGTGCCGCGTGGCGGTGAAGAGGTAGGAACGGACATTCTTTTCGACCGTCAGGCTGTCGCGTTTTTCCCAGATCCGGAAAAACACATCGGCTACGATTTCTTCTGCGAGGTCCTTACGATTGTTCAGGTAAGTGGCAAAACGGCATAGTGAGTAATAGTATTTCCGGAAGAGGCAATCCAGCGCCCGGTTATCTCCTTGCTTGATCAGGGAAATAAGAAGCAAATCATCCTGGCCGTTCATCATAAACTGTGGCTAAATTGGGTATCAGGTAATTCCAAAACTTTATTCAATGACCTTGTCGGGGCGTCCGGAGTGATCGGCTAATGTCAGCTTATTTAGAATCTGTACAAGTCAATTTTTGTGCCAGACATCAAAATAATAATATTTTCTTTGGTGTATTTTAAATAATAACGAAGAATAGCATTAGGATTTCTAAAATTAAAAAAGTTGCTAGAAAATAAGCGCCAATCGCTGAAAAATTTATTCGATATTGTTTTTTCAGCTACTGGCGCCTATTTCTCAAAGAGGCGATGTCGGTTCGGGAACTAGTTGAGGAACAGTTGCTTCACGCATACGGGCGTAGGCGTGCTGATCTCTTTCCCGGTATAAGTCAATTGACCGGTTGCCACGTCGCGCTTGAAGAACACGGCATTGTCGTTGTCGCGGTTGGTTACAATCGCAAATTCACCCTTCGCGTCGATCAGGAAATTGCGTGGGTGCTTGCCGTGGGTATCCGCGTGGCCCGCTATCGTCAGCTTGCCGGTTTTGGCGTCTACGGCGTAAATGGCCAGGCTTTCGTGGCCGCGGTTGGACGCGTATAGAAACTTGCCATCGGGCGAGAAATGAATATCCGCAGCGTAGCTTTTACCCGTGAAATCCGAAGGCAGCATGGTCACGCGCTCGAAGGGCACCAATGCACCGCTACCCTTCACGATCTTAAAAGAATTCACGACAGAGGCCAGCTCGCATGCAGAATAGCCGAAGTTGCCGTTGGGATGGATCGCGAAGTGCCGTGGACCGTCGCCAGCTTTCACCTCCGCATAAGGTACGGCGCCAGGAGTAAGTTTACCGGTCTTCGGATCAACGGCATACACCATAATCTTGTCGATGCCGAGGTCGGAAGCATAAATGTATTTGCCGTCCGTCGAAGGGATAATCGAGTGCATATGCGGCTTCTGATCAGCACGGCCTTTATCCTGAATGGTATCGGCCAATGCACCAATACTGCCATCCGGGTTCAGTTTGTATACCGCCAGGTCGCCGCTTCCGTAGTTCGACAGGTAAATAAAGCGCCCCTTTGGATCAACGCTGACGTGGCACGGACCGCGGCCTTGTGCAGGCTGGGTATTCAATGCGGTCAGTTTGCCGGAAGCCTGGTCAATGGCATAGGCAGATACCGTGCTATTCCCCTCATTGGCCGCGTAGAGATACTTTTTGTTGGGATGGAATTCGAGGAATGAGGGGCTTGTTTTGCTCGTCAATACCTGCAACTCCTTGAAGGAATAGTTGCTGCGGTCGAATTCATATACATAAATACCCTCGCCCTTCTGCGTATAGGTACCGAGGTACAGTATTTCCTTTTTGGGTTTCTGCGCAAAAGCTGCCATAGCCGACAATAAAAGGATGAATGAAAGAATGGTTCGTTTCATGATTCAGGAAAAGATTGAGATAGATTATAATGCTGTTATTCAAACACTAACGTGCCGAATTTGTTGAATTCGTGGAAGCTGCCCCCGGTTTTTTGCCAGGAATAATAGGCTGTTTCGCTGTCGTAGTCGATGCGGTAGAAATTGCCGCGCCATTTGTCGCCCGGCTTAGGTGCCGCATTGGCAATGGGGTTCATCAAAGCGAACGGAATGAAGAACTCGGCTTTCCAGCCTTCTACGGCTGCCATACTCTTCTTCTGTCCGCCCTGGGCGCTGGTTTCGTGCTGTACGCGGTTGCGCTCGTTATAATGCCAGGGTTTCCAGCCTTGTGCGCGACCCTTGATGTTCGGGACGAGGATCGCGAGCTCATAATTCAATGGCGAAACTTCATATTCGAGGTAAATGGGTACCGAGGTGTCAGGCCAGAGAAACACTTCCACCACATCCTCTTTGAACAACGCGCCGAAATCTTCCATGATGGTGGAGGTTAGTTTCTGGTCGCTACAGTCGAACAGGAAGTACATGCCCTTGTCGGAATAGAGGATTTTGACGCGGGTAGGAAACTGTTTGCCGGGCGTGGACTGGTTGGGGCCTTTCTGAACGGTGAGGTTAAACCATTGCGCGGCTGACCAGTTGGAGGCGGTACCTTCGCCGTTTACTTTGAAGTCGGTCGTTTTCCTGACCGTCAGGGAAGAGTCGGGAACAGCGTTGGCTGCCTGTCCCCGGCACATGAGGCCGCAGGCGAGCAGTCCCATGAGAACAATTTTTTTCAACATTCAATAAAAAGGGTTAGGATTGGGAAACTGGTTCAGGTACGGTCAAGTGCGTTCATTTGCAGTCAGATGGGCAGATCGTTATCCGGCGATGCAGGCATTCCGGTGCAGCACGCGACGATTTTTTTTTCACTCTGGCAATTTCAAGAGGTTTTTACATTTTACCAAATCATTATTTTTGTAGTGTCAATTATTGATGAAATCTTTCGACAGGAAAGAGAATAGGGTAGCGGAATATTTTAATAATTTAGGTCGTACGTTTAAAATTGAAACCATTTAACAACAGAACACTGTCATGATACGCGAAAGTGGAGAACTGGCCTTTGCTGATATCAGCGAGGCGATTTTAGAACCAGCTGTTTTCCCTGACTACCAAGGGAGCACAAAAAAGACCCGTCCGGTAGCGCAAGATCCCTACGGAGATGATGACGACGAAGATGAGGACTTTGATGAGGATATCGATGATGAAAAAGTCATTGACGAATATGATGAAGATATAGAAGATCGCGAAGTAGTTATCGAGGACGGAGACGAACTCCTCAGAAGACTGGACGACTTCGATGATGACGACGACGATTTCTGATAATCGTTAGCGAATTAAGACGCGCCTCTGGATCATTTCCAGGGGCTTTTTTATGCATGCGTTATGAGTATTGAAACGATGGTTGTGCCTTATTCACCTAAATTGTTCAATTCCTCACCTTTCCTAAACTCATGCGTTCAACCGAATCCAATGTTACCCAAAGCATTACACAGGTAATCGCTGCTTCTTCATTAGGTACTTTAATTGAGTGGTATGATTTCTACATTTTCGGGAGCCTGGCGGTTATCATCGGCCAGCAGCTTTTTCCGAGCGACGCCGGTGCCTCGGCGCTCATCAACACGCTGGCAATCTTCGCCGCAGGATTTATTGTTCGCCCCTTTGGCGCATTAGTGTTCGGTCGCCTGGGCGACTTAATTGGACGTAAATACACGTTCCTGCTGACGCTCGTGTTGATGGGCGGTTCCACGTTTCTCATTGGCCTTATTCCTTCCTATTCGAGCATAGGTTATGCGGCGCCTATTCTTGTTTTGATCCTCCGCCTCGTGCAAGGACTCGCGCTCGGGGGCGAGTACGGAGGCGCGGCTACGTACGTGGCCGAGCATGCGCCGGCGGGCAGACGCGGCTTTTTTACAAGCTGGATCCAGACCACTGCTACACTAGGGCTATTTCTTTCCCTGGGTGTAATCGTTTTGACCAAAAATATCCTTGGGGCCAAAAACTTCGCCGACTGGGGCTGGCGCATTCCCTTCCTGGTATCGATCCTGCTCGTAGTGGTATCGATTTACATCCGGATGAAAATGCATGAGTCGCCGGTGTTCTCGAAACTTAAAGCCGAAGGAAAAGTCTCCGCTAACCCTTTGAAAGAAAGTTTTCAGAAGAAAGCGAATTTTAAAATGGTTCTTGTAGCATTATTTGGAGCTACTATGGGACAGGGTGTCGTTTGGTACACCGGACAGTTTTATGCGCAATCTTTTTTGGAAAATACCTGCAAACTCGACTTCAACGAATCGCGGTATATCTTGCTGTGGGCGATCGTTTTTGCGACGCCGTTTTTTGTGATTTTCGGTTCCTGGAGCGATAAAGTAGGCCGAAAATGGATCATGCTGGCGGGGATGTTGCTCGGAGTGATTTGCTACCGTCCTATTTATCAATATTTCCTCGATGCCACGAATGTGAAGGAAATGCAGAAAACCATGCTCCTGAGTGAATCGGAACCGGTTGTAGAGCGTGGGCTGGTGCCGGATAAGGCCGATTCCCTGATTACGACTACCGTTACCAAAACGCTGACAAACGGCATGACTTTCAAAGAATCGAAGATCGAAGTGATCACACAAGATGTATTGGCCGAGGTTCCTGCGGTGCAAACGGTAATTAAAGACGTGACTTTATCGCAGAGCTCTTATATCGTTATCATCTTGCTGGTTTTCTTTCAGGTGGTGCTCGTGACGATGGTTTACGGCCCGATAGCGGCATTCCTCGTGGAGCTTTTCCCGACTCAAATCCGGTACACTTCGATGTCGCTGCCTTACCATATCGGGAACGGCGTTTTCGGCGGGCTGGTACCCTTCATTGCGACGCTCATCGCCTCATTCCAGGGCTCGACGCCGCTTTCGGGGCTTTGGTATCCCATTGGCATCGCCGCATTGTCATTTATCATCGGGGCCGTTTACATCGACAATCGCCGCGACGATAATGTCATGGATTGAGTATTTGAGAATAGCATTTGACATTTAAATAACCAATAGAAAATGAGTGGTTTAAAAAAAATACTAGGTCTTCTCTGGATCGCACTGGGTCCTGTTATTATCCTGTTCCTCTTCATGCAGGCAGCCGATAAAATCGCCGCGGCAACCGAAGGCATCGCCCGCACGAACACCACCCTGCAGTGGGCGATTATTATCCTGATTTTTATCCCCATCTGCACCGGTCTGGTAATCTTCGGCTATTATGCCTGGAAGGGCGAGTACGACCACCTGCCGGAGAGTTCGGAGGAGCTTTGAATGATTTTTGAATGATTGAATGATTGAATGACTGAATGAATGAATGACTGAATAGTTTTGTTTTGAATAGTGAGATAATTTATATATTGGGGGTCGAGGGTTGGCCAAATTATCTAAAATATTCAATCATTCAATCATTCAGTCATTCATTCATCATTCCCTCATTCAATCATTTAAAATTCATCATGCAAACCGACACCTTCATTCTCTCCGCCGCCCGCACACCCATTGGCAGTTTCGGGGGTATTCTTTCTTCCGTACATGCCGCAAAATTGGGTGCGACTGCTATTCAGGGCGCGCTTGCGAAATCCGGAATCGAGCCGGCTTCGGTCGATGAGGTGCTGATGGGCAATGTAGTTTCTGCCAATCTCGGGCAGGCGCCAGCCCGGCAAGCTGCTATTTACGCTGGACTACCGGTTTCGGTGATTTGCACGACGGTCAACAAAGTTTGTGCTTCCGGGATGAAAGCAACGTCGCTCGGTGCGCAGGCCATTCAACTGGGTGATGCGCGCATCGTGGTGGCCGGCGGAATGGAGAATATGTCCCAAATCCCTTATTATTTATCCAAAGGCCGGAACGGCTATGGTTACGGGCACGGCGAAATTATTGATGGGCTCCTGAAAGACGGGCTTACCGACGTGTACGACCAGATCGGGATGGGTGTTTGTGGCGATAAAACGGCATTGAAATACAACATTTCGCGGGAGGCTCAGGACGAGTTCGCGATCCGTTCATATCAACGTTCGGCGGAGGCTACGGCTAATGGGTCGTTTGCCGATGAAATCGTGCCGGTTGAAACCGTATCCCCCAAAGGCGAGACAACAGTTGTGGGCGAAGACGAAGAATACAAACGTGTCAAATTTGACAAAATTTCTACTTTAAAGCCAGTGTTTTCGAAAGACGGAACAGTAACGGCCGCTAATGCTTCGACGATCAATGACGGTGGAGCGGCATTGGTGCTAGCCGGTAGTGGTGTGGTGAATGCGGAGAACTTCAAACCTATTGCCCGCATTGTTGCTTACGCCGACGCGGAGCAGGAGCCAGCCTGGTTTACGACCACACCCGTGCTAGCGACGGAAAAAGTGTTGAAAAAGGCGGGCTTGAAAATTTCAGACATCGACTATTTCGAAGTAAACGAGGCATTTGCCGTGGTAGCACTGGCCTATATTCAGGCATTGAACCTCGATATTGAAAAGGTGAATGTCTTCGGAGGGGCCGTATCGCTCGGGCATCCGCTGGGTGCGTCGGGTGCGCGCATTATCACCACATTACTGTCTGTTTTGAAGAGAAATAACGGCAAATATGGCCTCGCCGCCATTTGTAACGGCGGGGGAGGGGCTTCCGCTATAATCGTGGAAAGATTGTGATGATCAGCGGATCAGGATTTTCAGGCGATTGTAGAAACCGGTGCTTTTGAAAGTGAAGGTTTTGTGCAGAATGTAGTTGCTCACAAAGCTGAAACCCATCCCGATCACGTAGCAAACCATTTCGGTTACATTCACCTCTTTTTTGGCGAAGGAAAACTTCACTTTATAGACTTCCATACCCAGGTAGTCGATGAGTAGTTTCGAGGACCCGATGGTGAATGCCCAGGTAATGAAAAGCGAAACCATCGAAACCATCAGGAATTTCACCATCTCGCGGCGTGTCTGATTACTGCGTCGCGCATCGAATGCGAACAGTTTGGTAAGTGTAAAACCCCAGAAAAAACCGATAATGTACGAAGGGACAATGGAGTCACTCCAGGAGATATTGAACCAGTCCTGAATGAGACTGCTGGAAACTAACTGGATCAAGGCACCGGTACCCGCGACAAGAAAATAGGCAATGATATCTTTGGGATTGAAGATCTTGTTCTGCTTGATTTGGGTCACTGGTGTGTTAGTTTGTTTGGAACGGCGAACCTGAATGAGGCCCCAATATTAGAAAGAAAATGGTCTGGAAACAAAACAGGACCTTCGATTTTGAGTAAATGGGAGCGCCGGGGCTATGTGTCCATTTTACGCTGACAGTGGTGCCAGCCTTGAATTTATTCCCAAATTCTTTTACTTTAATCGCCATCTCAGCGTCTGCCTGAGGTACAACTTCTAACAGGATTATCGGTGAAAAAACTTTACATATGGTCGGTAATGGCAGCATTTGCCGCACTGGCTTTCTCATGCTCAGCCGCATTGCAGCGACGCTACGACCGCATGCACGGCACTTCGTCAGCCTCGACCTCGACGGACCGCTCTTCCCGCGATCCCGCGGGTGAAAGAAATGATCAGGCAGGGGATCCGGGTTACCGGAAGGATTATGATCGGGTAGTGGACGGCAACAGTTCGGCAGGAAGCGTAACCACACCCGCGAGCGGCAATGCGGATTACAACCAGCGGTTGCTGAACCAATATGCCGATATGGACAAGCTCGCGGAAGTGGTTTTGTATGAGTTGGACAACCTCGAAAACAGGTACAACAACCTGCTTAACGAATACAGGAATGCAAAGTCGTCGTCACGGCAGGTCATGGCTATGGAGCTCGACAAGATCAGCGACGACCGACTAATGCTGTACAAAGCCTATACGAACATTTACCGTAACGGCAAATCCGACTGGGCGAATGTAAAACGCGATGTAGATAACACGCTTCGCGAATACCGGAAGAAAAACTGATTACCAGTCTGCGCCTTTTGTATTGGTTTTAATGCGGCAAACGTAGCTGTCGACGGTCATATATAATGTAGAACCATCGTTGCCCCAGGCGCAATTGGAGGTCAGTTCGCCCATTTCTATGCGGCCGAGCAGCTTTCCGGCGGGACTGATAATGAGCATTCCGCCAGGTCCCGACGACCACAGGTTACCATCTTTGTCGATTTTGAGACCGTCGGGCAGGCCTGCCATGCCGCGCTTGCCCATAGGCGTAGCGTCGTAAATGAGTTTTCCCTTGCCTGCATTGCCGTTCGCATCGAGCGGATAGGCCATCCAGATCGACTTTTCAGGGTCGGATTGCGCGACATATAATGTCTTGCCATCCGGAGAGAATGCGAGGCCATTCGGGCGACTGAGATCGCTGACCTGCATTGTCACTTTGCCATCCTTGTTAATGCGGTACACGCCGAACTGCGGGATTTCGCGCGTCGGATCTTCGTGTTTCTTCATAAGGCCATATGGCGGATCGGTGAAATAGTAATCGCCATTGCTGTGCTGTACGATATCATTCGGGCTGTTGAAACGCTTGCCTTCGAAGTTATCGGCCAATGTGATTTTTCCGCCCACATTGAGTGGCATCGCGGAAATGCGGCGGTCGCCGTGCTCGCAGGAAACGAGGCGACCTTTGTGGTCGATGATGAGCCCGTTACTTCCAGGTTCATCGCTGTAAACGCCCCTTCCGGTATAGCCCGACGGTTCGAGGAACACCGAAAGCCCTTCTTTTTCATCCCACTTATAAACCTTGTTCCTGGGCACATCCGAAAACAGCAGGTAACCGCCCTCCTTTACCCAAACCGGCCCTTCCGACCAATCGAATCCCGATGCCAAAACTTCAATTTTGGCGTCTTTGGACAGCAGTTTTTCGAATGCGGGATCTTCATAAACAATCTTGCCCATGGTAGGGTAGGACTTTTGCGCCATAACAGTACAGGTCAGAAGGACGATCAGACAAGCGGAAATAATACCGGATTTCATAGGGAATGCATTAGCAGTACCGACATCGATTTAGCAATAAAGAACCGAAGCGGTGTTTCCCTACTGCTTATCGAACGGGCCGACATTCCGCGCCGGTGCCAGAATAATGCTGGAATGTGGGGCCAGGCGGTTCGTAGTCAACGTAGTTTCATGTAAAAGGTCCGTCGAAAACAGCACTTCGGTAAACAGTGACTTGTCATCCGGCAGTTGAAATTCCCTTTCATCGTCCCCTAGATTATGAATAACAATGAGCGAACGGTCGACGTGCGGGCGGAAATAGCCGAGCAACTGCTCATCGTGGAAGTGCACTGGTTGCAGGTTAGGCGCCAGGATCTGGTGCAGCGCGGGCTCGGTCCTGCGCAGGTGTATGAGATTTTTGTAATGATTGAAAACAGAAGTGGGATCGCCTGTCTGTTCCGAAAGGGGCGCCACTGTTTTCAGGGTAGTAAATTCCGGCTCGATCCAGCTGGTAAGCTGGGGATCGTCGGGATCATCGGTCCATAGGAATGGCTCGCGGATATACGGATCCGGTTTCTTGCCCAGCATTCCGATTTCTTCGCCATAATATAGATACGGTTGCCCCGGAAGGGTGAGCAGAATGCTGGCCGCGAGTTTGATCTTTTTGATGTTTCGGTCCACAACGCTACCAATCCGCTCCTGGTCGTGGTTGGTGAGCATGATCGCATTCACGAATAGCGGATTATACTGTTGGAATAGTTTGAAGCTGGCCTGTAACTTGTCGATGATCTGTTCGTCCCGCTGGGCTATGAGCATACGTTGAAGCGCAAAGCTGAGGTCAAAATGGAAAGTAGCATTCAGATTACGGAAATAGGGGGCTACTTCTTCCGTGTCGGCCCATACTTCGCCCACCGTAAATGCGTTTGGCTTGGCCTCGCCAATAATTTTCGAAAAAAACTGCCAGAAGGTGACGCTATCTTCGCTGTCCCACACAGGGTAAATGTGCCGCGCAGCATCGAGACGAAATCCGTCCACACCGATATCGTTCAGCCAGAACCGGACGATTTTGGCGATCTCTTCCCGCAATGCTTCCGAATGAAAATTGAGATCGGGCATCCCTTTGTAAAAAAGACCGTAATACTTTTCGTCGTCGCCCGGATTTTCGTGCCACGGGTATACGACCTGGGAGTCATCGGAAGTTTCCCGCTCGGAAATGCCCAGATGGTCAATCTGGTCTTCGGTCATCCACCAGTAAAACTGCCGGTAGGGACTATCCTTGCTTTTACGTGCCTCCTTGAACCAAGGATGCAATGTGCTGGTGTGGTTGATGATCAGGTCGAGATAAACGGCAATCCTGCGCTCATGCGCACCCGCGAGCAGGCGCTTGAAATCGGCCAGTGTCCCATATTCGGGCTCGATCGCGTAATAGTCGATAACATCGTATTTATGGTAGCTTGGCGAAGGGTGGATAGGCGTGAGCCAGATCGCCTCGATGCCGAGGTCGGCCAGGTAGTCGAGTTTGGAAATAATGCCGTTTAAATCGCCGATGCCGTCACCATTGGAGTCGCAGAAAGAACGGACGAATATCTCATAACAAACTTTCGGGATACTGGCTGACTTGTCTGCGAACATAGCGGGACATTATTGAAAATGCGGTTTCAATAACCGGTAAACAACCTGGACCGGCAGGCCCATGATCGTGTAGAACGACCCTTCGATTTTCTCTATCCCGACCATCCCGATCCATTCCTGAATGCCATAGGAGCCGGCCTTATCGAAGGGCTTGCATTGCTCAATATAGTGGTTGATTTCCCAATCTTCCAAGTCGCGGAAGTAAACTTCTGCCACGTCGGATATAGTTTCGATGATGCCATCCGATAACAAACTCACCGCCGTTACGACCTTATGGCTTCTGCCTGAGAGGATTTTGATCATCCGGAATGCATCGGCGGCGTCAGTCGGCTTGCCTAAAATGTAATGATCGGCGATTACCACCGTATCGGCAGTCAGTACGAGCGAACCAGGGCGAATGCCACGGAACTGCTCGGCCTTCTCCCGTGAAATATAGCCGGCTACCTCCTCCGCAGGAAGGTCCGCTGGGTAACTTTCGTCGGTTGGAAGGACTTCGACAGTGAATGCGAAGCCTGCATCGTGGAGTAATTGTTTTCTTCTGGGGGAGTTCGAGGCGAGGATCAGGGATTTCTTAAGGTCGATCATGTTGGGTGATTATCAATGGTCGCGTGTGGTCAGGTTAAGGTTATTGATTGTCAGGTGTGCTCAGGTGATGGTCGTTGATTGTCAGGTGTGGTCAAGTTATGGTCATTAATCGTCAGGTATTGTTGTGATAAGATTTAATGTGCTTGTAATCAGTTGCTTGTTGTCTTTTTGGGCGGGCTGCGGAAATTTTTTTTAAATATTTTTCGCCTCACTGAACTATTTCTTTGTCAATAGATGTTTCTACATTAAATGTATATACATCATTATTGCATTTAACGCGATTGGCTATGTCTATTGAAACTGATATAAAGCAGAAAAAATTTCGGAGCCCCTTCCAAAAGTTGGCATTAAACTTGATGTATACCACCAAGTGGCTCGAATATAAGCAGCTTGAATCTTTCAAGGAGTACGACATTACGCCGCAGCAATATAATGTGCTAAGGATTCTGAGGGGACAGCAAGGCAACCCGATCAAGGTGAGCGACATTACCGAGCGCATGCTCGACAAGAGTTCCAACACATCCAGGCTCGTTGACAAGCTGCTGGCGAAGAATCTGGCAAAGCGGACGTCATGTGAAAGCGACCGCCGCGCTGTGGATGTCGTGATAACCGAGGAAGGTTTGGCGTTGCTCAAAGAGCTCGATCCGTTTATCGAGGATTGGGAAAACCGGTTCAATATTATTTCCGAAGAAGAAGCCGAGCAGATCAGTGCATTGCTCGATAAGCTGCGGGAAAATGAAAATCAAGCTTAAAACACAATTAACACAAATCCATAAATCAATTTAATTCTTAATCAAAACTACAATGAAATCAGTTAAATTTTTTGTCGCATCTCTTGCAGTAGCATTGTTTGTATCTTCTTCTGTTTCAGCAGATAATGGTAAAAAAGCTACAAGCCTGAAAGTAAATCCTGCTAAAAGCGAACTGACCTGGTTGGGTAAAAAAGTTACCGGCGAACACACAGGAAAAGTCACTTTGAAAGAAGGAACAATCGTGTTGGACGGCGCTAAACTGACTGGCGGTAAATTTGTTGCCGACCTGAATAGCATCACTTGTACAGATCTTACTGATAAAGAATACAACGGCAAACTGATCGGGCACTTGAAATCAGACGATTTCTTCGGCGTTGAAAAATATCCCACTGCCACTTTCGTAGTAACCAAAGCTACTCCAAAGGCAACCGGCGTTTACGATGTAACTGGTGACCTGACTATCAAAGGCATTACCAAACCTGTTACTTTCCCTGTAACCGTGAAAACTACTGCTACTGGTGCGGAAGCTACTGGTAAATTGGTTGTTGACCGTTCGAAATACGACATCAAATACAACTCGAAGTCATTCTTCGATAACCTGGGCGACAAAATGATCCACGACGATTTCTCTATCGACGTGAAATTGGTTGCTGCAAAATAATTACCCGCGGGCGGTTGCCTGGTATCAGCCGTCTGCAATTGTATGACCTGAATGTTAAAAGGACCTGTCCGGTTTGGGCAGGTTTTTTTTGTTGTTACGGATTGAAATCGCGGTATTTGGGGAAATCGTCCATGAAGTGGATTTGCCCGTTCACGGCCTGGAAGCAATAGTGCGCCATGCCGTTGGTAACTGCCAGATATTGAGGTTGTAATGTGAAATTATAACGGCTGATCTGCGCGAAAGTAGCGTCGTTTACGCTTACGAACGGTGCTTTGCATTCGACGAGGAGGAACGGCAGCGCATTGTTGGAAAGCACCATGATATCGGTGCGTTTGGAAAGGGTATTGTATTGTAAACCAGTCTCTACCGCGAACAGCGACTTGGGATAACCATAATGCGTGATGAGCAAATGGATGAAGTGCTGGCGCACCCATTCCTCGGGGGTGAGCATGACGAATTTCCTGCGGATAATGTCGAAAATATGCGGTTTCCCGTTAACCTGCTTAACTTTGTAAGCAAATCCGGGAAGATTCAATGATTCCATGAACGAAGATAATGAACCCCGGGTTGCCTCGCCAACAAACCTGCTGAATTCATGACCACCAAAGAACAGATCGTCGAAAACTGGCTGCCGCGCTATACGGGTACGCCTGTGGAAGAGTTTGGAAGTTACATTCTCCTGACCAACTTCGGAAACTATGTAACCATGTTTGCCGAGAAGTTCGGGGTGGAAGTAAAGGGTGCCGGCCGTGCCATGCAAACCGCGACCGCCAAGGACATTACCATTATCAATTTCGGGATGGGAAGCCCCATGGCGGCAACTGTAATGGACCTGCTTTCAGCCATTAATCCCAAGGCTGTTTTGTTTTTAGGCAAATGCGGCGGATTAAAAAAGACGCAGGTAGGAGACCTGATCCTGCCGATCGCCGCTATCCGCGGCGAAGGTACCAGCGACGACTATATGCCACCCGAAATTCCAGCATTACCGTCATTCCGGCTGCAAAGCACCGTTTCGGCTGCCATCAAAAAACACAAACTTGACTACTGGACCGGCACCGTTTACACCACCAACCGCCGCATTTGGGAGCACGACGCCAGTTTTAAAGAATACTTGCAGGCCGTCCGCGCCATGGCGATTGACATGGAAACCGCAACCATATTCATCGTAGGCTTCGCAAACTCCATTCCGCACGGTGCATTGCTGCTTGTGTCGGATAACCCGCTCGTACCCGAAGGAGTAAAAACGGAGGAAAGCGACAAGAAAGTGACGGCAAGCTACGTAAAACATCATCTGGAAATTGGTATCGACGCATTGACGGAACTCGCGCGCTCAGGCGAGTCCGTGAAGCATTTGCGTTTCGAGAACTGATAACTGTCATAATAGCGGCGGGAACCTGTCGAGGCTCGTTGGAGGTTTAACCTTCGGCGGCCAGCAGTTTTCCGCTGATTATTTATGGAACATCAGACCTTATACGAGCGTATTGGCGGTGATGCCGCGCTCCGGCAACTTACCGATAAATTTTACGACCTCGTATTCAGCCACGAGCTCATTTCCCGGCTTTTCAAGACCGATAAAGACCTCATCAAAGAAAAGCAGCGTCTTTTCCTCACCCAATTCCTAGGTGGCCCGCAACTCTATTCCGAAGTATACGGCCACCCGATGATGCGCGCACGCCATATGCCCCACACCATCACCGAAGACGATGCCGTCGCCTGGCTGCAATGCATGGCCTCCGCCGTGGAGTCGCTTCCACTGAGCAAGGAATTGAAGGATGAGCTGTTCGACCGGTTTCCAAGGACGGCGTTTTTTATGGTGAATACTTAGTAAAAGTCTATTCTACAACACGTTACCTTTTGATATTCTGACGTCTAAATGGTGTTCCATATTTGGGAACATTGTACTTTTGCATGTCCATTCAGATGAAAAGAATATTTTCGAGAGGAACGCTTCGTGATTTTTGGGAGAACCACCCGGAAATGGAGCAGCCGTTAAAAGTTTGGTACGACGATGTGTTAGCAGCAGACTGGAAATCCCCGTCGGATGTGAAGCGGCAATATGCAACAGCCAGTATATTGAAGAACGGGAGGATCGTTTTCAATATTCGAGGTAATTCGTTCAGGCTGGTAGCCCACTTTGACTTTGAAAGGCAAATGGTTTACATCCGCTTCATGGGCTCTCATAAAGAATATGACAAAATTGACGCAAATTCAATTTGACTATGAAATTAATCAAGACGGAAGATGAGTATAGGGTTGCATTGAAGCGACTAGGAGAAGTCTTCGGCGCGCCCGTGGGTACACCAGAAGGCGATGAGTGCGATGTGCTTACACTATTGGTAGGCGCCTATGAAGACAAACACTATCCAATTGAACCTCCGGACCCGATCGATGCGATCAAGATAAGAATGGAGCAAATGCAGCTCAAGCAGGTGGATTTGGTTGATGCAATTGGTAGTAAAAGCCGAGTTTCGGAAGTATTGGGTAGAAAGAGAAAACTCAGTCTTGAAATGATCAGAAACCTCTCCAAGCGGCTCCACCTATCAGTAAATACGCTTATTCGCGATTATCAACTGGTACAGTAATCGCGGTGCGCTTCATGTCGACCAAGAATTCCCTACCTTTGCGGCATGAATTTCAAAGAGCAATTGACACCATACCCCGTTCTGGAAAAAGTTGCCGGCGCCGCGAAGGAGCTGGGTGTGGAAGCATATATAATCGGCGGGTTCGTCAGGGACCTGATACTCAAAAGGAACAGCAAGGACATCGACATTGTTTCCATCGGCAGCGGCATCGAGCTCGCCGAGATGGTCGCCAGTAGGCTGGGGCCGGATGTTTTTGTGAGTGTTTTTAAAAATTTTGGTACTGCTCAGATCCGCCAGGGCGACCTCGAAATAGAATTTGTAGGCGCTCGAAAAGAATCCTACCGTTTCGAGTCCCGCAAGCCTGCGGTAGAGGACGGTACCCTGGCCGACGACCAGAACCGCCGCGATTTCACTATCAACGCAATGGGTATCAGCCTCAATGCGGGCACATTCGGCGAGTTGATCGACCCATTCGACGGGATGAGCGATCTCCGTAAAAAGATCATCCGTACCCCGCTCGATCCCGAAATCACTTTCTCCGACGATCCGCTGCGCATGATGCGCGCGATCCGGTTCGCTAGCCAGCTCAACTTCGATATCGAGCCCGATACTTTCGATGCGATCGTGAAAATGAAGGAGCGCATCAGCATTGTGTCGATGGAGCGCATTTCCGACGAGCTGAATAAAATCATACTTTCTAAAACCCCTTCCTACGGTTTCAAACTCCTTTACCACGCCGGGCTGCTGGCCATTATTTTCCCTGAATTGGTGGAGTTACAGGGCGTGGAGCACATTGAAGGCAAAGGGCATAAGGATAACTTTTACCACACATTACAGGTGCTCGACAACGTCTGCCAGGTGTCCGACGACCTCTGGCTACGCTGGGCGGCTATCCTGCACGATATTGCCAAGCCGGCTACCAAGAAGTTCGACAAGCGCCACGGCTGGTCGTTCCACAACCACGAGGAAGTAGGCGCGCGGATGGTACCGGTGATTTTCCGTCGCATGAAACTGCCGCTGAACGAGAAAATGCGGTTTGTGAAAAAGCTGGTAAGACTGCATTTGCGTCCGATAGTGCTTTCCAAAGACGAAATCACCGATTCGGCGATGCGGCGTTTACTGGTGGAAGCCGGTGAGGACATCGAGGCGTTGATGAACCTGTGCCGTGCGGATATTACCTCCAAAAACCCGGAAAAGGTGCGGCGTTTCATTAGCAACTTCGACTTAGTGGAACAGAAACTCAAAGACCTCGAAGAACGCGACAAACTCCGCAATTTCCAGCCGGTGATTACCGGTGAAATGATTATGGAGGCGTTCGGATTGAAGCCGGCGCGGGAAGTGGGCATTATCAAAGAAGCCGTGCGTGAGGCTATCCTGGAAGGTATCGTTCCCAATGAGTACGAGCCCGCTTTCGCATTTATGATTGCGGAGGGTGAAAAAATGGGCCTCACCCGTGTGTGAGGCCCATTTTTTATATTAACCACGCCAATGCCAGCGCATATTTGATATTTTTGCGAACTTTTAATCTCCTCATAGACACATTTCATGGAAAACGCTCAGTTCAAACGTTTTTTCGGCTCTTTGCTCACTATTCTGGGTATTGCGGTATTGTTATTTGCGTGCGTCGCATTTTTGTCAGACAAGCCCGTACTGGGGCTCACAGTATCCAAATGGGAGTCGATTGTGCCGTTTTTGGTAGGAACGGTATTTCTACTAACGGGCGTAAACCTGGTGAAAGGCTAGGCGCCCCCGGCTGAGCGCCCCTGGCTGAGCGCCCCTGGCTGAGCGCCCCTGGCTGAGCGCCCCTGGCTAGGCGTCCCTTACGAGTGCTGCGCCCACCATGCATTCCAGGCATTGTTTTGGCGTGCAGTAGTTGTTAAACCATTCGATCAATGCCTGCGAGTCCGCCGCGGTTTTCACGCGCATACCCAGCGATGCCCACTGGCGCGTGATCCGGTTATCTTCCGCAGGTATCTCCGAAAGCCAGTAAATGGCCTTGTCGAGCAGTTCCGGTTGCTGCCGGTGCTTCGAATAGGCGACCAGCAATGGTGCCGCGGCATTGACAATCAGTAAATGGGCGGCATCGACCCCCAGCACGGGTACCTGGGCCCGCGCTTTCTTCCCGAATAAGTAATGTTCACGCCAGTAGGCGGATTGCTCGATCCGGAACAGCTCCCTTATTTCATCAAAATGCTCCGAAACAATAAACCGGTTCAGCATACCGCCGGTATTGCACAGCAACTGCGCGAACTGCGCCAGCCTGATCGTCGGGAACCCTGCGGGACGTAACCGCGCATATTTCCACTCATGCGGGTGCATTGTCTCGTCCTGTAATTGGTATTTGGCGCTGAGAAAGCGAAACTCCTGTTGGAGCTGGCGTACATATATTTCCTCCGAATTCTCTGAAATAAGCCCCGCGCAACCAAATAGTAACGCTTCAATCTGAACGAGTCGGTCGGTATGTTTGCGGATGATTTTCCAGGGAACAATGCCGGTCAGTCGCTGAAACGGGGCGTCATTGAGTTTAAACCCGAAATAGCGACCAAGCCACTGATACGCCGTTTGCTCCCAATCCTGATGGTTCGCTTCCAGCAAATGCTGAATTTCCAATGCTTTACGTTCCAGCCTTTCGAGGAGCACCCTGTCGAGCATGGCATATTTGCGGATCTGTTCCACATCTCCAAACTGGCGATTGCAAGGTACTGTATCGTTTTCATCAAGCAGGCAGCGGTATCTCTCTATAACGGAGGCTTTCACGAGGCCATTCAGCGACAATGTCGGGACGATTGTACCGTCGCGCCGCGTTGCCGGATGATCATTCTCCCACACCACATGGAGGATCACACAATCATAGGCACCGTTTTGCTGATGCTCGTGGAGGCACCAGTCCGAGGCTTTTACGTGGATTTCGATACTTCCTACCCAAAGCACTCCATTGATGATAACGCGGGCCTCGGAAAAATCCGGTCCGGCGTCGGTGTTCCTCTGGCCGGGACGGATAACGGAAAGCGGCGAGTGCTCGTCGGTCGCCAGCCCTTTCTTATCGAAATACTGGAAGCGCCAGATAAAACTCAATAAATCCTCATTCATATACAGCGTGTTTAAAAATTTGACGATTAAGGCGCCTATTTCTTTGCCTAAACCTGATTAGTTTCTGTTCTTTGTACGCTGTTTTTGTTACTTGGTTTCTGTTTGTAGAAGTAAAAAAGTTTTATGCTCCGCCGTCTGCAATTTATTGCGCTCAAAATCTTCCTTGCTTTTCTCGTGCTTTCAGTGGTTTGGGTGGTTATTCTGAGGTTTTTGCCCGTTTGGGTAACGCCCTACATGATCTCCCGGAAGATCGACGCGTTCAGGGCCGACGAGGATACCGAGATTTACCATGACTGGGAGCCGTACGAAAACATTTCCAAAGAGGTAGCCCTGGCAGTAGTAGCTTCTGAAGACCAGAATTTTCCTAATCACTGGGGTTTTGATTTCGATCAGATTTACAATGCAATGACCGAGGACCGCAAGCGAGCGCGCGGCGCCAGTACGATTTCCCAACAGGTCGCCAAGAACGTGTTCCTCTGGCATGGCCGGAGTTTCGTCCGCAAGGGGCTTGAAGCCTATTTTACAGTTCTGATCGAAGTGCTGTGGAGCAAGGAGCGTATCCTGGAAGTATATTTGAATGTGGCTGAAATGGGGAAAATGACTTTTGGTGTAGAAGCGGCTTCGCTGCGTTACTATAATAAGTCGGCTAAACGCCTAACCCGCTACGAAGCTGCGCGCATTGCAGCGGTGTTGCCCAATCCGATCCGGTTTTCGATCCAGAATCCGTCTGCGTATGTGAACAAGCGTACCAACCAGATCGTCCGCCAGATGCGCTACCTGGGCGGGCAGAAGTATCTGGCGGATCTTTAAACGAATTTCTATAACTGCGTGGTTAAGGCCGCTCCGGCTCTCTTGATGAACGGGGCGAACTTTGCTGACGACTCGATGGGGCAGTCGATGGTCGTGGTGCCTCCTGCCGGCTCGGTGCTGGCCGTGTAGAAGGGGTCGGCCGTGTAGGCCGTTCAATGTTTGGCCGGGTGACCTCCGGACGAGGCGTTGGTGTAGGCCGGGTCACTTCTGGTCTGGGCGACGGCGTCGGGCGCGTTACCTCGGGACGAGGCGTTGGGGTTGGTCTGGACACATCCGGGTTGCTTGGCCGTGTCGGCCGCTCGATGTCCGGCCTTGATACGCCTGGATTAGGTCGTGATATGCCGGGACGCGTAACTTCGGGACGGTCAGTACCTGGTCTGCCTGTTCCCGGACGACCGCTGTTGCCGCTTCCTGGTCTTTCAACAGATGGGCGCGCGGTGCCGTCGTTCCCCGGCCGGGTCGTACCCGGGCGGCCGGTTGATGGGCGGGTGATCACCGGACGGCCCGTTTTATCAAAGCTTGGAAGCCTTTCGCGAGTCGTTGGAGCTTTGGGATATCTTTTTACAAACAATGCAGATCCCTCCCGTGCCGCTGAAGGACGTGAATAGGTGGCGCGGTAATCGCCCCGCGTGTAGCGTGTATGCACGATCACCGAGCGTGAACGGAAATTGCCGCCATAGTAATGCGTGTGCCAGGCCGGGTTGCGGTAGCTGGGCCAGCGGCGAAAGTGCCCGTTGTAATAGTAATGCCAGTGGTAATGGTATCCATAATAATAATGCCAGTATCGCGGCCTCCACGGATGCCAGTAGGAAGGATAGTAATGCCACCGCCACGGCGATCGCCATACCACATATCTTGGCACAAAAATAAATTGAATAACTGGCCAGCTGGACACATAAACCACATTCTGCTGAACCGCAGCAGGCTCAACTTCCCTGTTTCCGTTATAACCCGGATTAGGCGTCTCAGTGACCGTTCCCGACTGTGAATTGGGTTCGACAATGTAATCTTTGCCGTAAAGATCCTCGTCCCCTACGAGCTGGATCCATACTTCGCCATCGTCCTTTTTTTCGACATAAAATGCAGCTACATCCTGATCCTCGCTTTCGCTGACTGCTACTTTCAGGCTGATCGTATGAAGATTACCCTCCACATTGTCCTCTACGCGGATGTAGTCGATCTCGTTATCGCCGTCGAGGTCGAGGTTGTTGATTTCTGAATCTTCCTCATTGAGTTTCCGCTCGAAACCTTCGAGCGTTTCCGATTCCTGGAATAGCTTTAAAACCGCATAGAGATTGAGGTTATCGCCGGGAAGATCAAGCTTTTCTTCTTCGGCCTGGCCGAATGCCTGGTTGCTTGTCCAGAACATCCATGCGCTCAGGACGATCAGAAGCAGATTTTTCATAATGATGTTGTTTAAAAGCAATGTAGCGATTCCTACTTATTTAACTCAAATCCCATATAGCATAACCCTACTAACGTGCCGGGTATCGGATATGTTCTTCAATGGATCGCCTTTTGTCGGGGTCAGGTCGGCCTGTTTTCACTGCCCGATGCTCCCTGACCAGTCTCGATGAACTTCCAAGGCGGTTATTTTCGGGCGCCGGATGAAGTGCTTTTGGCAAGTCCCTTATTCTTTTCGCTCAAAAAACGGTAGTTTCTGTGATGCGCCAGAGTACGGTCCAGCTTTTCAAACAATCCCTTGTCTTTCAATGCAAACCAATTGACTTTCAGTAAATATAAGCTGACATAGGATTTCGGGTTCTCTGCAATAAAACCGGCCGTTGCCTCCCATAACTTCTCGCGCTCCTTTGCCTGCTCGTTTACCCAGTACCGTACGCTATCGGGCTGATTATGCTTTTTCGCACGTGCTTCGGCCACAATGTATGCATTCAGGCGATGGTCGGAAGGGGATTGCACGAGCGATTGATATTCCCGCCATTCCTCATTGCTCTTCGAATGAGTTACCGTCGACTTGGCGAGGTTGGAAGTATCCAGCCGTATTTGTGTGCCCGGATCGAAGAAGAATGTCAACGCGCCCTTCTTCTGCGAAACCTGAAACTGATATAAATCCGGCAACAAATCCGAATCCATATTCAGGTGTGTCGTATCAAATCCCAGCTTGATCGAATGCACCACCGCCGCAAATCCTTTCTCCCGTGTGAGTAAAAGCGCCTTTCTGTCATTCCAGGCCTTAGGAGCAATAATTTTGATTTTGACGCTCTGCGTCGACACGAATGCCAGACACGCTACTGTACAGATTATCAAAAGGTTTGTACGGCTTACCACAGGTTAGATGCTTCGGAATGATGCCTACAATTTAGTATTTATCTTTGCATTACATGCACTATGATCAATATGAAATAACACCCGGCGATACAGCCTTGGTTTACGAGTTTGTGAGCCAGGGGCCCAAAGGTGATGTGAAGAAAGTTGTGATGTACAGTCCAACCAGCATACCAAATTTTTTTAACTTGGGATTTGGGGATAAGAATGAATTGACCGGACAGCTTGACGACAAAGTAGTCACCAATAATGGAGACAGTGTCAAAGTAATGGCAACGGTGGCATCGACATTGCTGTCTTTCACGGAAGAATTTCCCGGTGCAATGATATTTGCAGCCGGTAGCACAAAATCCCGGACCAGGTTGTACAGAATGGGGATTTCGAACAATCTTGAAACTATAAGGCTTGATTTTCAGGTTTATGGTTTTGTAAACGCTGGTTGGGAAGAGTTTGTACCCAACACCCAGTATGAAGCATTTCTTGTTATCAGAAAAAAGCGATTGTGAAATGGAGAAAGAACTTGAACGCCTGCGAAAACCTATCTTGAAAAAGGCTGATAAGAGCCTTGACGAACTCCTGAATAAGGGTTATTTCAAAGAAAAGATAGAATTGGCTGAGCATATCGTAAAAACCTACGGCCTCCCGAAATTCGACAAAAAATAACGGCAGTCAACCATCGGCGATCGAACATTCTTCCGATCGCCAATAGCCGACTGCCGTAAGCCGAAGTCTATATTACTTAATCTCCACCTTCACCAAGACCGGCTGGTGATCCGATGGATAGCGTTGCTCCTTGGAATCGGTCAGCACGCCGTATTTCAGAACATTTACATTCTTACTCACAAAAATATAATCGATCCGGGTCTTCATTTCGGCGTCGAATTTGAAGCTGTTGAAGGTGCCTTCCGGGCCATATGGGGCTTGTTTGGTCACGTCGTGAGTGTCGTTGAGCAGGCCGGCGATCGTTTTGATCTGCTCGGTGTCCGGTGATGAGTTGAAATCGCCGGTGAGGATGGCAGTGCTATTGCCTGCTATTTCCTTGATTTTTTTCACCATTAAATGCCCTGATTGTCGACGCGCTTCAACGCCCTGGTGATCGAAATGCACATTGAAGAAGTAGAATTTCTTTTTGGTATTCATATCCTCGAACTGCGCCCATGAGCAAATGCGGTTGCAGCATTTGGCATCCCAGCCAAGACCCGGTTTGTCGGGGGTTTCACTGAGCCAGAAGTCGCCCGATTTGAGCAGTTTGAAACGGTCTTTTTTATAGAAAATGGCGGAGTGCTCTCCACCTTCTTTGCCATCGTCGCGACCTTTGCCGTAATAGGCAAATTCAGTCAGCTCGGCTACGTCTTTCAGCTGGCCTACCAATGCTTCCTGTACGCCGAAGATGTCGAATTCATGGAAACGGATGAGGCCTTTTACATTCTCCTTGCGGTTGGGCCAGGCATTTACGCCGTCGTTGGGGGTGTTGTAGCGAAGGTTGTAGGACGCTACATTCATAGTTGCGGTTTTCTGCGCATACGACGCGCTTGCGAGCGAGACGAATGCCAGTAGGTAAAGGGCAATTTTTTTCATTGGGTATAGAGATGATTAATTAACTATAAAACAAAAGACCCCGAAGGGTCTCCTGTTGTGAAGCCAAAAATATGCGATTAATGTTAACTCATGATGAAAATTCGCATTTGCGTCGCCATTACCATCCCGGTGTTTGCTTGTAGGCACCGTTGCTGCGCGAAATCTCATCCGGGTTCATCGGCCAGGCCATGTGCTTGCCCGGATCAAAGTTGCGGGCTGGCCAGATTACCTGGATTTTGTAAGGCGAAGCCGGATCGGTTTTGTTGTCGTGGATGCGGCCGTGGAGCGGCATATTGATCTTGTCGTAATCGCCCCAGCGTTTCAAGTCGGCCAGGCGGTCAGTCCACTCGCAGGCGAGCTCCACACGGCGCTCGTGTTTGAGGTCCGCCAATGTTGGCGTTGCAATCGGAGCGAGTCCCACGCGGGCGCGGATCTCGTTTAATGGCGCTGCTGCTTCAGCATTTTTACCTTGTTTGATCAATGCCTCGGCTTTGAAGAGCAGGATCTCCGCATAACGCATCAGCGGCAGGTTCAGGCGCGTCGAAGGACCATCGCCATTCTGGTTGATCATCGTGTTGCTTCCTGCATTTTCATTGCTTCCGTAGCTGTAAGGCTCCATATATTTTCGGATCTGGAAGCCCGAGAGGCTATTGGTCGAGAAGTAGGAGCGCTCTTTGCCGAAGTAGGTGAATTTATCCCCGAATTTCAGGATGGTCACCTCGCGGCGTGGATCTTTCGCTTCGTATTCTTCATACAATTCTTCGGTAGGCTGGAAATAGCCCCAGCCATTGAAAATGCCCCAGCCTTTGTTCTCCAATGCGACACCCGGGAAGATCGAGCCGCCCTGAATACCGGAGTTCACCGACCAGATGTATTCGCTCGTCCAGTTGTTATCGATCGTAAACACCGCCTGATAGTTGGCTGCCGGACTGCCCTTGCCCGTAATGAGCGCGCGTCCACCTTCATTCTTGATTTTATCAGCCAGATCGGGGATCAGTGCCCATTTGGAAGCATCATATTGCGCCCAGTAAGCGTAGGTTTTAACCATATAACCCCATGCGGCAGCCTTGTGTGCGCGACCCTGATCGCCCGCGCCGTAAGTTTGGAACAATGGGAGCAGGTCGGCGGCTTTTTGCAAATCACTGATGATCTGCGCGTAGTTGTCGGTTACGGAAGGGAGTTGCGGCGGAATGCGCTTGCCGAACTCCGCGTTCTCAGGCCCGTCGAAAGGTACGCCAAGGTCTTTGTGGCCCCATGAATAGGCGATCCAAAAGTGAGCGAATCCGCGGATGAAGTATGCTTCCCCCAGTGCACGGTTCTTCACGGCATCGGATACGCCAGTAGCCGTAGGAATACCCTGGATCACCTGATTGGCCTTGTTTAACATCCAGTACACATCGTTCCAGCAGTTGGAGATGGAGCCTTCGCGGCCGGTAATGTTGAAATTTTTGATGTTGTCACTTTCCGCACGCACGCGGCCGGTCACGATGTCGTCGGAGGCATTCTGCATCCAGAACAGGTTGCGGCCCCAGGTATTTTCGTAGCCCATCGGCGCGTACATCGCGGCAACAGCTTTGTTCAGATCTTCGTCGCTTTTCCAGAAGAATGCGGTGGTGGGGGAGCCGTTCGGTTTGGTATCTACCCAGCTTTCTGTACATGCGGATGCACTCACGGCCATGACAATGGCAAGACCCGCATTTTTAATGATATGTTTCATGAGTCAAAGTCTTTGTTTGGTCGAACTTAGGTGTTAGAATTTGAGCTTCACACCGGCTGAATACACGCGTGCTACCGGATACTGACCTCCATCGAGGCCTGGTGCGGTGTAGCGGCCATCGATGAGCTGACTACCGATCTCAGGGTCCATGCCCGAATATTTGGTAAATGTCAGCAGGTTATCGCCGCTCACGTACACGCGCAGGCTAGGCTTGCCTGGCTTGCTTTTGAATGTGTAGCCAATAATCAGGTTTTTCAAGCGCAGGTAATTGCCGTTTTCGAGGTACCAGTCCGAGTTGGTCGAGAAGTTTTTGTTCGGATCGTTCGCCCGGATCTTTGGAATATCAGAACCGGTATTGGTTTCCGACCATGCGTCCAGAATTTTGTCCCAACGGTTATAGCCCTGCTCAGCACCATTCAATGTCGATTGCTTGAATGCGTTGAAGAGTTTCACGCCCCCAACTCCCTGGAAGAAGATGCTGAAATCAAAGTTTTTCCAGTTCGCATTGGCAGTGATACCGTAAGTGATTTTCGGGAATGCATTGCCCATATACACGCGGTCCAAATCGTCGATTTTGCCGTCGCCATTTTCATCTACAAATTTCAGGTCACCCGCTTTTGCGTTCGGCTGGATACGATCGCCCTTCGGCCCCACGTAAGCCGCAGCGGCTTCGTCTGATTGGAAAATACCCGCATTTTTAATCAGCCAGTAAGAGAAATAAGGCTGGCCGACCGTCGAGCGGAAAGGTACCAGAATACTTCTCCACGCATCGCCATGCGTCCATACCGAGTTGGGATTCTCGTCGATGTAGTCGACGCGGTTTTTAAGGGTAGCAAAGTTACCGCCGATCTCATAATTGAACTCGCCGACCTGGTCGCGCCAGTTGGCAGCAAATTCAAAACCGGTGTTCCGGATCTTGCCCTGGTTGATGAAGGGCGCGCCGTAGCCGTTAGTATTTGTCCATTCGGTGTCCTGCTGTTTGATCAGGTCGTAGGTGAGCTTGTTGAAGTAGTCGGCAGTGATGGTCAGTTTTTCTTTCAACAGACTGATATCTAATCCAAAATCCGTCTGTTGCGAAGTTTCCCACGATAATTCAGGGTTAAATCTTGAACTCACATATAAACCATTGCTGATAGGGGCACCATTACCGACCTGGTAGGTTTGGTTCGGGGTAAGATTGGGATAACCATAGTATCTGCCGATAGAGCCGATGTTACCAATGCGGCCCCAACTGGCGCGGAGTTTGAGCAAATCCAGACCTTTTACATTAAAAAACGGTTCCGAGCTGAGTTTCCAGGCACCTGTAAAACCAGGATACCCTTTGGCACGGAAACCCTCGGCGAGGCGTCCGGCAATATCGTAGCGATAGCTGGCAGTCACGAAATAGCGATCAGCCCAGCTGTATGACAAACGGCCTACATAGGATGCATTACGGTCTTTCCATTCGTCATCCGAAGGTCGGTTCTGGTCAAAAATGGAGGCATTTACAAAGAATTGTGCCCAGTCCGCTTCATTTTCGAAACCTCTTGCGGCGATACTGAAATAGCGGTTACCATTCTCCTGTGCGGTCATCGAGGCCATCGCACCTACGTTGTGACGGCCGAATACACGCGAGTAGTTCGCTGTATTTTCCCAGATCCAGTGGTAACCGCGATTAGTGGAATAGGAAAGGGTATTCTGGTTATTAGGCTTTCCGGGTTCCGTTCTTTTAGGCTCGAAATTTTTCCAGAGCGAGCTGTTCTGGCGGTAGCTGAATCGGGTCAGAAAGCTCAGGCCGGGGATAATATCGGAATAGCCGAGCTCGGTAACCGACTGCATATCATTGCTTTTGTTGTACGGCCTGTTGCGAAGTAATGTACCTACGGGGCTGATCGCATCGCCATGGATACCCAGGTATTGCGAGTCACGCGGGCCTACGCCGCCGAATGTACCGTCTTCATAATAAGGCACAGCCGAGCGCGGCATGTAAATGGCCGACAGCACGGTTCCGCTGTAACCGCTGGTCGTTTCAGTTCCGCGGTTGTCGTTATTATTGTAAAAAAGCTCCTGGCGAAGTTTAATTTTATCCGTGAACTTGTACATCGCATTGAAACGCACGGACAAATTCTGCGCATACGTATTGATGAGCGTGCCCTCGTCGCGTTCGTAGCGGCCCTGCAAAAGGGTCGAGAACTTGTCAGTACCGGCATTGAAGCTAATGTTGTGGCGTTGAATGAGACCTGTACGGAAGATTTCGTCGATCCAGTCTGTGCGGGTCACTTGTGCGTACGGATTTTTGGTAGCGTCCCAACCGTCGAGCGGTGCGAGGCCTGCATTGGTATAAGCCAGGTTGGACACTTTGGCCTCGTCGGCCGCGGTGAGCGACTGTGGCAGCTTCCAGGCCTGTTTCATACCCATAAAACCACTGTATTCAATGCTCGGTTTGCCTTGCGCGGCCTGACGCGTGGTGATAAGGATAACCCCGGCGGAACCAGAGAATGCGCCATAAATCGCTGCCGACGCTGCGTCTTTCAAAACGGTAATGGATTCGATGTCAGCCGGGTTGTATGGAGCATTGGGTACGCCGTCGACCACGTATAGCACGCTCTCACCCCCGCGCGAGCCCGTCCCGCGAATGGTGATATTGGGCGTCTGGTTAGGGTGACCGCCGTTGCTGATCGCCGTTACACCGGCGACTTTGCCCTGGATCATGCTACCTACATTAAGTACCGGCCGGTTTTTGATCTGTTCCATATCGGGTACAGTCGCAACGGAAGCCGATAAGTCGGCCTTTTTAACAGTTCCATAACCGATTACCACCACTTCCTGCAACGACTTTGTGTCCGAAAGGAGCGTTATATCCAGCTCCGACTGGTTGCCTACATTCACTTCCTGAGCGAGGTAACCCACGAAGCTGAAAATGAGCTGGGTATCGCCGTTGGGGATTTCTATTTCAAATGTCCCGTTCGCTTCAGTGGAAGTACCGCGCTGAGTGCCCTTTACCACCACGCTTACGCCCGGCAGCGGCTCTTTGGTATCGGAGGCGATGACTTTCCCGCGAATTACACGGTCGATAACGTCATCTTCACCGAATGTATCGAGCAGGCTGGTGTCGTTTGCACCGGCAGCTTTGCTGGGTTTGCGGTTCAGGATAATGTATTCTTTGGAAACTGAATACCGGATGTTGAGCGGCGCAAGCAACTGGTCGAGTACGACCGAGAGCCGCTGGTTTTCGGCCGAAACGCTCACTTTCTGATTACGCACGAGCGAAGGCACATACGAGAAGCGCACGCCCGTAGATTTTTCGAGGTTGGTGAGCACCTGGCGCAGGTCCTGGCGTTCGGCTTTCAGGGTTACGTTGCGTTGCAGCAGTTCCTGCGCTAGCCCGTTACTGGCGAGCGACAGGCTGCTGAACAGCAGGGTCAGTATGAATGGTATGCATGCAATTTTCATCACAGTCACCAGGTACGTTAGTGGTCGACTACTTTTTTTCATAAATTCGAATGGTTTTGATGAATTCTGGACAAAGCCCTCCCGTGCTCCGATTTGGGCGGAACTGTCCTTCTGTTGAAATGAACCGGGAGAATCAGGCCGGTAATGCTGCAATCATTGCCGGCTTTTTTATTGAATCTGGGTCAAGATTTAGCCATAAGTAGAAGGGTTGTTTTGGTTGAAAGGAAAATTTGGTTATTCGCAGCCCTGCCCGGTGATAACGACCTGTCCGTCGGTTACCTGGTAGCTTGCTTCGATGGTAGAGCAGATTATTCCTAACTTGTCAAAGAATGGCTCGTCGCGCAGCGCCACGCGCAGATAGCAGTTTTCGAGCCTGGTGGAGTCGTATAAAATCGGTATCCCGTAAGTTTCCTGTAATAACTTGAATGCCTCTCCAACCGGTTGATTATCAAATGTGAAATCCGGTTTTACGACCGGGCGGGCGATGGCCACCGGGTTTTCAGTAATGCCGCGCGCGAGAACGGGCGTCTCCGTAGTGAATACCACCTGCTGGTTCGGCGTAAGCAGCATTTCGACGCCTTGCTTATCGCCATTAAGGTCCTTCGCTTGCATTACCGCTACTTTTCCCGTACGCACGATCACTTCCACACGCTCCGAAGAAGATTTGATGGTAAAACTCGTTCCTACTACCCGCGTGATGAGGTCATTGGCATACACAAAAAATGGGTTGGCTTTGTCCTTTTGCACTTCGAAAAACGCCTCTCCCGAGAGAAATACTTCTCTTTTATGATTCTGGACAAAAGCCGGAGCGTAGCTGACAGCCGCATTGGGCATCAGCCGTATTTCACTGCCATCCGGCAGACTGACCTGCATTGGCTTTTTACCTTTGTTGATGACCTCTTTCAGCGGGACGGGAGACACTGCAACGTAGCGCTTATACGTATACTGGCTCTTAGGGAATGCCTTTTCTCCCGAAACCAGCCAGCCTATTCCCACCAGAACCAGCACCGCGGCCGCGGCGTACCACCACCGTAACCGGACGATATTAGCCTTACGGGAGGCCATCGTACGTACGACCGAATCATTCAGGATCCGGTTTACCTCGTGGTCGAGCTCTTCATGCGTGAGGTCACTGGGTTGTTTTTCCCAGGTAAGGATCAGCTCGGCCGCCTGGTCCATCAGCAGCGCTTTCTCCGGGTACTCCGAGCGGAGTTTGGCCCAGAAAAAGTCGTTACGCGGCCGGCCGTTTTTTACCCATCCCCTGAAATCGTCGTCAGTAAGAAAGTCTTCCAGGTTGTAGTGGTAAAATGGATGCATCGGCTTGTCGGGAATGTGTTCTAAAAGTATAATCCGCCGCGACCGCCAGGATCATGGAAGAATCATGAAAAATTTTAAAAATTTTTAGATCAATGCCCGCGAACGAGGAATAGGAGAAGCAGACCGGCGAGCAGAAGCCATTTTTGACGGAACACTTTCAGGCTCTCATACAGGAGGTTAGCCGTAGCCGGGCGCGATATATTGAGGATTTCGGCAATGCGCTCGTTGGAAAGATCCTGGTAGAACTTCAAATGGATGATTTCCTGTTGCCGGGGCGTGAGCGACTGGATAATATGCTGGATGCGCGAATGCTTCTCCGCCGCAAACTCGGTAAGGATCAGTTCGCTTTCGATGGAGTTAGCTGTCTCGTGAAAATCTTCGGGAGTGTGTTCCAATGCCAGAAAAACTTCCGGCCGGGCTTCCAGGCGGTTACTGTTCCTGAAAATGCGGTTTCGGAGGCTCGTGAGCAGGTAGGGCTTGATCTGATCGGTCTTGCCGAGGGATTCCCTTCGTTCCCATAAGTAGAGAAAAAGATCGTGCACGAGGTCTTTCAGCACGTCACGATCGCTGACAAAACGCCTTCCGTAATCGAATAATGGCCGGTAGTAACTGCGCAGGAGTTGTTCAAAGGCAAGCGGGTCGCCTTCCCTGAACTTCTGCCAAAGTACCGAATCCTGTTCCACGAAAAATGGGTTACGTTAAAAGCAAATGTACCATTTTTCTTTGTTGGCAAAAATCCGGTGTGCGCGGCGACGATTATTTAATGTTAAGGTAATACTTTAAGTAACCGGGCGACTAAAAAAAATAGGGCAGCAAACCGGTTGATCTGCTGCCCTGAGATACATTACTTGTTTTTCTTCGGGATCAGGAACTTACCCACGAGTTCGCCGTCGTCGCGAATCATTTTCAGATCCAGTTGCTTACGCGTCGCATGGAGTTTGATGAGCGTCCGTTTGCCTTCCAGCGGCCCGCCGCCGATCACGATCGGCCAGTTATGGTCTGCGTCAGGCTCGTGGGTCATGTACCGGTGGGTGTGTCCGGAGATTTGCAGGTCGATTTTAGCTTTGTTCAAAACCGGTCCGAACAATGCCCGGCAATGCATGGTACCATGCCAGTCGCCCGAATGGTAGGGCGAAATGTGGATCAGCAGCACGCGGAAATCGGCCTTTTTGAATTCCGGCGATTCGATTTCCTTTTCCAGCCATTTTTTCTGCACCTCGCGGTAGCGATCGAATGCCGACAAACCACCGTACTCGACGCTGTCGTCTGTCTTGTCCTCGCCCGAATCCAGCACGATAAAATGCACCGGGCCGCGGGTGAACGAGAAATAGTACTTATTGTCGGGATAGGCATAGTACTCGGGAATATGTCGCGAGAAACTGCCCCGGCATTCGTGGTTGCCTTGGGTGAGCAGGAAGGGGAATTCGGTGGCGAAAATGTCGACCGACGGTTTGATCAAATGGTCGACCATCTGCTGCTCTTCCGTAACCCAGTCGAAGCAATCGCCGTTGAAAACTACGAAATCGTAATCTTTGGTATTACCCGTATAACCATGGCGGTACAACAGCTGCGGAATGATCTGCGGGCGGTCGTGGATGTCGTTAAATACCACCATTTTGAATTCGTCTTCGTTCGGTCCCCAGGTTTTGAAACCGTACATCGGGCTGGCGATCGTTTCCCCGAATTCCACTTTCGAGCCTTTGTAGCCCAGTACTTCGGTGGATACGATCTTGTATTTGTGCTCTGTTCCCGGCGTGAGGTTGGTTAATGTAATCTTATTAATGCGGTTGTTTGCCTCGATGAGCCCGTTGTTGTAGCCGAACTCGCGCTTGCTCGTATAAGTGCCTGCGCCGTACTCGACCCAGCTGAAACAGTTTTTGTGGGTGATCCACATAATGGTGACCTCGTTCGCGCCCATATTCTGTAAATAGGGGCCGGCCACGAAATGGTTTTTCTCTTCCACTGCGGGAGCAGCTTCTGCCGCCATCGGCAACAAACTCAGCGCCCCAATCCGGGACATTTTTTCAAGAAACGACCTTCTGTCTGAAAGCATAAAAGTTAAAGGTTAGGAATAGTCGATAATAGTTTACTCCCAGTTAGGGTTTTGCGTCAGGTTGGTGTTCAACAGGCGCTCCTGTTTGGGGATCGGGTAAAGGTAATCACGGTTTTCAATGAATTTCTTGGTGATGTGGCCATTCACGATGATATTACCGCCCTTCGCGCCGTTTTCGAGCGACACATCGCTGCCCAGTTTCAGGAGTTGCGCGCCTTTAATGTCCGGCTTGGTGCCTTCATAAATCACCACGTCGATGGTTCCGCTCTTGTCGAGATCGTACTGGCCGGGGCCGGGAAAGTACATGCCTTTGAATTGTTTGGTCAAAGCCTGGCCCTCTTTCCAGCGGATAAGATCGTCCCAGCGGAAGAAATTTTCCATCACGAGCTCAATGCGGCGTTCGCGGCGGATTTCGAGGATTACCCCCAAATTTTTGCCGCTGATCTGCGTGTACTGTTCGGCTTGGTAAGGATCCGGTTTGGCATTAGCCTGCTCCATATTGATGTTCGGCATGCCTACGCGGTCGCGGATAAGCTTGGTCGAAATGTCGAGATCGGCCTGAGTTAATGTGCCTTTTTCGGCTTTCGCTTCGGCGTAGTTCAGCAACACTTCGGCATAGCGGAAGATCGGCATGTCGGTAATGTCTTTCGAGAAAGTATCCCATTTCGGAGCCGATACGAATTTGATCAGCTGGTAGCCTGTCACGGTAGCCCCGAATTCCGGTACGAGCGGGGTATTTTCGCCGATACGGGTATAGCCTGGGGTGCGGATTGTCTGCGTGAGGCGCGGATCGCGGCTTTGAACTTCCTCAAAAAACTGCATGGTTTCATAACCCTTCTTATCGGTGAAACGGGAACCATCTGCCATGAGATAGCTATTCACCAGTTTCTTTTCCAGGCCGGGACGACCATAAGAAGCGGTCATCGTGTAATAGTTGAGGTTATGATAAACCTGCAATTCGTCGCTGAAATCGCGGGCGAGGATCACTTCGTCGGGGATCGCATTGTCGGAGGAGAACAGCTTCATATACGCAGTGGCCGGTGTGGCTTTGTAAATGGAATAGCCGCTGTTTTTCATCAGGTCTTCCGAAGCGGAAATACAGGCGTCGAGGAATTTATCGGCATCAGGCAGGTTAAATTCCGGGTGGTATTTGCGGAAAGTACCTTCATATAATCCGATACGCGATTTCAATGCCAATGCCGTGTATTTGGTAACGGTCGTTACCTGGCGGCTGGCATCGAGGTTGGCGATCGCGTAATCGATATCAGCCATCACCGAGTCCATCACGAGCGTGCGCGGATCGCGGGGTTTGGTAAGTAACTCCTGGTCTTCGAGTTCGATGGTAGTCGAGTACCAGGGCACATCGCCGAAGCGTTTGACCATCCCGAAATAAAAATAGGCACGGAAAAAGCGGGCCAGCCCATTGTATTTGGCAACGGCTTTCTTGTCGGGACATTTGCCGGAGTTTGCGAGAAAATAGTTGATGTTCCGCAAATTTCCCCAGCTCCATCCGCCACCGCTGGTAGGTACTACACGCGTTCCCTGCAACTCGTCGCGCAAGCTGGTTTTGACAATATTGTCTACGTCCTCATTGTACACATCCTCTGCCGTGGGCAGTGCGTTGTAAAAGGAGTTGGTATAAAGCAACAGATCGTTTTCGGTATTGAAGAAAGTCTCCGGCGAGATCGCGTCCTGCGGGAGCTGATCCAGATCACAAGCCACCAGGCCAAGTGAAATGGCGATAATGCTAAATATTTTTTTCATCGGTATGAATGCCTTTTAGAATGTGAGGTTAAGACCGGCTGAAATGGTTTTCGACAATGGATAAGTACGTCCATTGGTTCCGTCGCCGTCGAACTGCTCGGGGTCGATGTATTTCGAGCGGAGCGGGGTGTAGGTCAGCAGGTTTTCGCCACTGATGTAAATCCGCGCTCTCGGAATGCGCACCAGCTTGCTGATACGCTCCGGTACCGTGTAGCCGATCACCACGTTTTTCAGGCGCAGGTATCCTACATTCTGGATGTAGCGGTCGTTGGTAGCACGGAGGTCGCCACCGTCGTTAAGTGCCGTGTAGCCGCGCAACACCGGGAAATAGGCATTGGGGTTTTCAGGCGTCCAGATATCGTTTCCAAAATCTTTCGGGATAAACGAGTAGTATGGACGTGAATAGGGGCCCCAGAATTTGTCGGCATTGTTACCCGGATACCAGTTTCTGCGGAGAATACCTTGCGCCAATGCCGAAATATCGAAACCATTCCACGAAGCGCCCAGGTTGATACCGTAGCGGAAGCGAACGCGGTTGTTACCAACGATTTTCAAGTCACCCGGGTCGGCGAGCGTGTTGGAGCCGTTGTTGATCTTGCCGTCGCCGTTCAGGTCTACAAAACGCAGGTCACCGGCTTGCAGTTTGGCCCATTCGCCGGGTGCGCTCAGGCGCTGCTTATTGACGAACGACTGGTCGATCTTGAAAGCCTGAGCCTCTTCGTTGCTCTGGAACATTCCGTCGATCGAGTACCCCCACATTTCACCTATCGTCTGGCCAACGTAAGGACTCGAAAGCACTTTGTTCGGGTTGTCGTATTTGGTGATTTTGGATTTGGAATCTGAAACGATGAAAGACACATTGTAGCTGAGCGGCTTACCGGCCAGTTTAAACATATCCGCCCAGGCGATCGAAAGTTCAAAACCTTTGGTTTGCAGGTCTCCCGCGTTCTGGGTCGGAACTGTCGCACCATACACCGAGGGAAGAACCTGGCCCGGAATGAGCATGTCGGTGGTTTTACGGATGTAGCCGTCGAATGAAAGGTTCAGCCGGTTTTTCAGCAATGTCGCGTCGAGCCCGATGTTCGAAGTCGTGGCCGATTCCCAGGTCAATCCCGAAGAGATAGGGGATGGGCTGCTTACATATTGCAGTTTCTGGCCGTTCGTAATCCAGGTCGACTGCGCCGTAGGCATCATCGGAACGTAAGGATAGAAGCTGGCCGAGCTTGGGTTGTCGTTAAACTTCGGCGGCAGCTGGTTACCCAGAGTACCGTATGAAGCACGGATTTTCAGGTTATTCACGACATTACGCGCCGTTTCGAAGAAGTTTTCCTCGCTCAAACGCCAGCCGGCCGACACCGACGGGAAGAACCCGTAACGCTTGCCTTCACCAAACCGGGAAGTACCGTCGTAACGGCCATTCACTTCAAGCAGGTATTTACCCTGGTAGTCGTAATTAGCCCGGAAGAATGCTCCGAACAGTTCATACTGGTAAGCGCCGCCGCCCGAAAGCTGCTCGCCCGTTCCGAGGTTCAGGTCGTTGAGGCTTTCCGAGAGCAGGTTCTTGCGTGAGCCGGCCAACACCTGGTGTTTCCGCGACTCGTAGTTGATACCGGCCGTGGCGCTGAAAAAGTGCTTCCCTAAGGTGTGGTTGAAGGATGAGAACACATTGACCACGTTCTGCGGATCGAACCACATGGTTTTCTTGAACTGGTCGGTGTTGTAATTAGGAACCGTCGTCAGAATGCCGGGCTGGATTGAATACGTCGCTACGGCTGAACGGTACCAGTCGTCGGCGATGTAGAACGAGTAGGAGTGGTTTGCGGTGACGTTCCAGTTTTTAGCCAAATCTATCTGAACCGTGTTAATGGTCGTAAGCTCATGCACTTTCTGCTCTCCGCCTGCCACGCCTTTCAAAAGGTTGGCAAACAAACCGTCACCGATGGAGTAGTTGTTTTTTAGCGTATTATAGGTAGGCGTGCCGTCCGGGTTGCGCGGCGCGTAAATAGGCAATGCATGCACGGTGATCGCTACAAAGTTCGCATTGGCACCGCCTTCCAGGCCCGGGTATTTGTATTTCGAGTCAAAATACTGGGTATTGTTGCTCACTTTCAGCCAGGGTGTGAGTTGGGCATTGATCTTGCTGCGCAATGTGTAGGAAGTGAATTTATCCGTGTTGATGCGCATAATACCGTCTTTTTCAAATACGGAACCTGAGAGGAAGTAGTTGATTTTATCGGTACCGCCCGAGAGGTTCAGGTTATGCTGGCGCGACGGCTGGCTCATGTTGAAGATCGTATTCCACCAGTCGTAGTTACCGTAGTAGTTGTAAATGTCTTTTCCGTTCACATTCTTCACTACCACCCAGGGACGTGCCGGATTTTCCGTTTTGTCGTAACGACGCGCTTCGATTTCCTTGTAATCTTCCTCCGAATAGCGGGTATAGCTGTTGCCGGTCGCCCGGATGAATGCTTCGTCATTAATCTTCACATAGTCATAACCGTTGGTCATGAAATCAGTGTTGATGGTCGGTTTCGACCATCCGAAGTTGTTGCTGTAAGAAACGGTAGTCTTGCCGTTTTTCGCGGTTTTGGTGGTAACCAAAATCACCCCGAAAGCACCGCGTGCACCGTAAATGGCGGAGGCTGCGGCGTCTTTCAACACGGATACCGACTCCACGTCGCCAGGGTTGATGCGGTTGATATCGCCCGGAATACCATCGATGAGCACGAGCGGCGACCCGCCGTTCACGGAAGTTTCCCCGCGCACGTTCAGCGCCCCTCCCTTACCCGGCTGCCCGGTGCTGAATGTGATGTTGAGGTTGGGTACCATGCCTTGCAGGATCTGCGACATGTTGTTCAAAGGCCGGTTTTCGAGGTCTTTGGATTGGACCTGGGACACCGCACCGGTCAGGTTGACCCGTTTCTGCGTGCCATAACCCACCACCACGAGTTCCGATAATGCTTTGTTATCTGCCTGCAAAGTCACATTGATTTCGGTGCGGTTACCAACGACGATTTCCTGCGAAACATAACCCACAAAGCTGAAAACCAATGCCGATTCCACGTTCGGCACAGTGATTTCAAACTTTCCGTTGCCGTCGGTCGTGGTGCCTTGTGAGGTACCCTTCACGACGATGCTTACACCCGGTAGCGTACCCTGCCCGTCGGACGAGCTCACGGTTCCGCGCACCTGGATTTCAGTCGGCAGTACATATTGAAGCAGTTTCTCTTCCAAGTCGGGGATCACCGATTCCTGCCGGCTCACGCGCGTCTTGGCAAGCACGATCTGGTTGTTGATCACCTTGTAGTTGATTCCGCGAGGCGCAAGCAACTGGTCCAGTATCCGGGAAAGTTTCTGGTTCTTTACCTCGATGGTTACGTTTTCCTTGACGGAGACCCGGCTGCTGTACACAAAGCGGGTATTGGCACGGGCCTGTATCTCGTTCAGGGCCTGTTTGAGCGAAACATTGCGGAGTGTGAGCGTCATATCCTTGCTCAGCACAGACTGGGCCGCAGTTTCCTTCGCATAGCTGCCGGCTGCGAGCGAGACGGCAAAAATCCATTGAAGCAGTCCAATGCGCATAATTTTTCGCCAGTCGACCGGCTTGTTACGTACTGTTTTTTGCATAATTTTGATTGTCTGATGGTTAGGCACTATTGGATAAAACATCCTTTTGAAACGGTGGTACGAAGAAAAAGGATGGCATTTCGGGCCGGGTAGTGGTGGTACACTTCTGGCCCTTTTTACGGTGGTACGGATGGGTTCATAAGATCATGGGTAGCTATTAAGGATTATTCACATGGTTCTCCGTTGATGGTGATGTTATTGTTTGATATAGTGTAAGTTACCTCAAGTGAAGTGCAAAGGATTTCGAGGATGTTGGAGAAAGGCTGTGACTCGAAATTGGCTGTCAGGCCGCATCGGGCCAGCCCGGGGTTCGCGAGGGAGATCGACACATTGAAGCGTTTTTCAAGCTGTTCGATTACCTTGTCCAATGGCGTTTCCTCAAAGACAATGGTCACAGGCTCGTAAATTTCCTTTTTCGCCTGAGCGGGCAGTGTTTTGGAAATAAGCCGTTTGGAATCCAGTTCGAACAATGCCTGCTGCTGTGGTTTGAGAATCACCTCCTGCTTGTCGAACGATTCACCCTGCGCGGTCACCTGCACACTGCCCGTCACGACATCTACCTGGAATTTTTTCTGGTTTTTGACCGCCTTCACGTTAAAGCTCGTCCCGAGCACGCGAATGACCATGTCGCCGCTTTTGATATTGAATGGGCGTGTTTTGTCTTTTTTCACGTCAAAAAAGCCTTCCCCCGAAAATTCCACGAACCGCTTGTCGTTGGCAAAACCCGTACGGTATTCGATTACGGCGTTTGGGTGCATTGTCACCATGCTACCGTCGGGGAGCTCGTGCCGGACGATCTGCATACCGGTGTTTTCAAATATGGTTACAGGGAGCTGAATGTTCTTGGTGTCACTTTTTACAATAATGTCAGGTCGCTGGCCAGTTCGCAGGTTTACGGCCAGGTAGACGCCCAGCACAATGGCAACGGACGCTGCGATGCCTGTCACGAGACGCCATGGAAGTGCCCGCCACAAGGAAGTTTGTACAGGCTCTCCTTCTCCGAGATTTAATTCGCGCCGGATATTCCCGAATGCCTCGTTCCGTATTTCATCCTGCTCCGCATCGGGCAAATGGTCGAGATAGCGCGGCTCGCCTTGCAGCGATGCATACCAGGCTTCGACGATTTCTTTCTCTGCCTCGGTGCATGCACCGGACAGGTATTTTTCGAGTAATGCGGGCGGAATACCGTTTGGCTTCATGAGATCGGGGATGTTGTCAACCCAGAAGTCGCGCGCCGGAAGGGGAACCCTTAGTAGTTTTTGAAAATTTTTTTAAAAAGAAGCAAAAAGGATCAGCGCACAAAGCATATGCTCTTTTAAATGCTCTTTAAGGATGCGTAATGCTTTGGTAATGTGCTGTTCTACTGTCTTTTCGGAGATGTTGAGTTGTTCGCCGATCTGTTTATTGGAAAAACCCTGGCGGCTCAGCGTGAATACTTCGTGGCATTTCGGGGAAAGCAAATGCAGGCCTTTCTCATAGCGGTTTTGCAGATCGGAGGCGAGGGTAGGCTGGTCGGCGAAGTCAGATACATCGCTGTGGTGAATTTCCCACTGGCCGTAATGATGCTGGCGGGTGTATTCTTTCCGGTAGAAAGATATGATCAGCCGTTTGGCCATTGTAAACAGGAACGACCGACCACATTGCACCTGGTGTTGGCGGCGCTGTTGCCACAGGCTCACAAAGAGCTCCTGGACGATTTCCTGCGCCGTGAACCGGTCATTGACCTTGGAGTAAGCGTAATTGAACAGAGTTTTGAAGTAACGGTCGTAAAGTTCCGCGAAAGCCAGCTCATCGTCCTGCTCACTGATCAGCGCAAGGATATTTTCATCGGAACAGGTAGCGTAAAAGTTGTTCATCATGAAGATAGCCTTTTAATAATCTGATTATTTTCGCTGAGAAGCGGTACAAAATTCGTACTTAAATTTGTGACTAACTCTTTAAACAGATTAAGTATTCTCGTACTTTTTTTTACTTTCTTAACATAAACTTAACATTTTCCGGGATTCGCCGTGAAAATATTTTGTAACTAGTAGTTGAGTTAGTGCCTTGAATGACAATACTTCTACGATAACGTATTAGATGAATAACTATCCCCAGGCCTCCCGCATTCTCGTGGCCATTGACTGTATCATTTTCGGATTTGACGGAAAGGATATCAAACTGCTGTTGATCAAAAGGAATTTCGAGCCCGAAAAAGGGAAATGGTCGCTGATGGGGGGCTTTTTGAATGCGGATGAAGACCTTGCCGACGGGGCGGTCCGTATTCTGCATAATTTGACGGGCCTCAAAGATATTTATGTCGAGCAGCTTGAGACTTTCGGGAAAGCGGATCGCGACCCGGGCGAGCGCACGGTTTCCGTCGTATTTTTTGCATTGATCAAAATCGACGACCACGATTCGGAGGCTGTCAAAAGCCACAATGCCTCCTGGATCACCCTCGACGCCCGTCCGAAGCTGATATTCGACCACGAACAAATGGTCACCCGTGCCATCGAGCATCTTAAATACAATGCAGCCCTGCACCCGATCGGCTTCGAGCTGCTACCCGAGCGCTTCACGATTCCCCAACTCCAAAAGCTCTACGAAGCCATTTACAACATTCCCATAGACCGCCGGAATTTCAGCCGGAAATTGCTTTCTACCGGTCTGCTCATCGATACCGGGCAGAAGAACAACAATAGTGCTACGAAAAAAGCCACCCTTTACAAGCTGGACGCTGAGCGGTACAAGACGAAATTCCACTCGTTCTGGAATTTTATGCCGGATTCGATGAAGAGTAATTAAGCGCGCTTGCGCAAATCTCTTGATTTGTACCCACTATTCGCAGGCCTCCGGCCGGTCGATACGGTAACTTCGTTCTTGCGGTATTGACCGGCCGGAGGCCTGCGAATGGTAGGCACGAAGGCAGACCTTTGCGCCTGCTCGCTCCGCTCGCTTAAAATTTAGATTGTGTCAATGTTACACTAAAAACAAATTTATTTATATTTGTTAGGTGATTAGTTAAATAAATGCGTCAAATTGGTCTGAGAACATCCTAAACCGACATTTATGAAGGAGAATTACGTCATTGGTATCGATTTCGGTACCGACTCTGTGAGGGCATTGGTAGTGAATGCGGACACAGGTGAGCAGGCTGGAACCGCCGTACAGGAATATCCCCGGTGGAAGCAAGGCAAATATTGCGATGCGGGCGTTTCACAGTTCCGGCAACATCCGCTCGATTATCTCGAGAGTCTGGAAAACGCCGTCCGCAGCGCACTGGACCAGGCTCCGCCGTCCGTAAGGCAAAATGTGCGGGGTATTTCGGTGGATACAACAGGATCCACGCCCGTGGCCGTAGACCGAAATGGTACGCCGCTGGCATTGCTTCCTGAATTTGCCGAGAATCCCAACGGTATGTTTATTCTCTGGAAAGACCATACCGCTAACGCGGAGGCCGAGGAGATTAACCGGCTGGCGCATAGTTATGATATTGATTTTACCAAATATGTAGGCGGAATCTATTCGTCGGAATGGTTTTGGGCCAAGATCCTGCGCACACTGCGCGTGGACGAGGCCGTACGCGAGCATGCATTCTCGTGGGTAGAGCATTGCGACTGGATTTCGGCAGAGCTGACCGGCGTTACCGACCCACTTCAATTGAAACGTTCACGTTGTGCCGCGGGCCACAAAGCGCTTTGGCACCAGGATTTTGAGGGCCTTCCATCCAATACATTCTTCCGCGAGCTCGATCCTTTGCTCGACGGACTCCGCGATCGCCTCTTCGCTGATACGGCAACCTCTGACGAGCCAATGGGTACTATTTCCAAAGAATGGGCCGCGAAACTGGGCATTCCCGCAGACGTGGTAATAGGCGTGGGCGCATTCGACGCGCATATGGGCGCAGTAGGTGCGCTCATCGAGCCTTATTCCTTATGTAAAGTAATTGGTACTTCCACCTGCGATATGCTGGTGGCTCCGAATGAGGAAGTGGGACATCTGCTGATCAAAGGCATTTGCGGGCAGGTCGACGGCTCCATTGTGCCCGGTATGCTGGGTATGGAGGCCGGGCAATCGGCTTTCGGGGATATTTACGCATGGTTTTCCAAACTCATTGTTGAGCCTGTGCGGACTTTATTGGGCGAAGAAGAGGCATCACGGCTTTCCGGACAACTCATCCCGTACCTGGCGGAACAGGCGGCTAAACTTCCGGTTACTGAAAAGGACATTATCGCCATCGACTGGCTGAATGGCCGACGTACGCCCGACGCGAAGCATACCTTGAAGGGCGCTTTACTTGGCCTGAACCTCGCGAGCGACAGCGCCCGGATATTCAAGGCCTTGGTAGAGGCCACCGCTTATGGTTCGAAGGCCATCGTGGAGCGCTTCCGGAGTGAAGGTGTGCCGATCCATCAGGTGATCGCGATTGGCGGAGTAGCGAAAAAATCGGCATTTGTCATGCAAACGCTGGCCGATGTACTCAATATGCCTATTAAAGTAGCGGCGTCCGATCAGGCTTGCGCACTAGGGGCGGCGATGTTCGCGTCGGTGGCGGCCGGAGTGCACGCTACCTTGCAGGAGGCGCAGGAAGCAATGAGCTCGGGCTTCGATGCCGTGTACCAGCCGCGTGAGGCGCAATCGACAGTGTATCAGCAGCTTTATCAGAAGTACCTGGACGCCGGCGCTTATATTGAGAACGAATTTTTACAAAAAGGATATTTACAATTCACCTGATGCTTGATTTAAAACAGTTTGAAGTCTGGTTTATCACCGGAAGTCAGCATTTGTACGGCGAGGAAACGCTCCGCCAGGTCGATGAACATTCGCAGGTCATCGCCCGTTACCTCGACGAAGCCCCGCAGGTACCTGTGCGGGTGATTTTCAAACCGGTCGTTAAATCACCGGATGAAATCTACCACATCATCCAGGAAGCCAACAGTGCCCCGAATTGCATCGGTATCGTAGCCTGGATGCACACTTTCTCTCCTGCAAAAATGTGGATTCGTGGCTTGCAGATCCTGCAAAAGCCGCTATTGCATTTGCATACCCAATACAACCGCGATATCCCCTGGGCCGAGATCGACATGGATTTCATGAACCTGAACCAGTCGGCACACGGCGATCGCGAATTTGGGTTTATGATGACGCGCATGCGACTGAACCGGAAGGTGATCGTCGGGCATTGGCAGCAGGATCATGTGGTGGAAGGCCTCGGGCGATGGGCGAGGGTAGCCGCCGGCCGTCACGACCTGAAAGGGGCGAAATTTGTTCGTTTCGGCGATAATATGCGGGAAGTAGCCGTTACCGATGGTGATAAGGTGGCTGCCGAGATGACTTTCGGTTTCTCTGTAAATACGTATGCAGTTGGCGATTTGGTAGCGGTAATTAACCAGGTTTCCGATGCCGAAATCTCCGCATTGATTGAAGAGTATATCGACGTGTATCAACTCGCTTCGGGCCTGGAGAACGGCGGCCAGCGCCACCAGGGTTTGCGAGACGCGGCGAAGATCGAGCTGGGTTTGAAATACTTTCTCAGAGACGGCAATTTCAAAGGCTATACCAATACATTCGAAGACCTGCATGGCATGAAACAGCTGCCGGGCATCGGCTCACAGCGCATGATGGCGGCGGGTTACGGTTATGCCGGCGAAGGCGACTGGAAAACGTCGGCGATGGTGCGCGCCTTGAAAGTAATGGCCAGTGGCCTGCCGGGCGGCAACTCATTTATGGAGGATTATACTTATCATTTTAATCCATCGAATAACCTGGTGCTGGGATCGCACATGCTGGAAATCTGCCCAAGCATTGCCAAAGGCAAGCCTTCCGTGGAAGTACATGCGCTGGGGATAGGAGGTAAGGAGGACCCTGTGCGGCTCGTATTCAATGCGACGGCCGGGCCCGCGTTGAACGTTTCGCTCGTGGACATGGGCAATCGTTTCCGCTTATTAGTGAACGAAGTGGAAGCCGTAGAAGCAACCGAACAATTGCCGAAGCTGCCGGTGGCACGCGTGCTCTGGAAACCTCAGCCGGATATGCAGACTGGCTGCGCAGCCTGGATTTACGCCGGCGGCGCGCACCATACGGCATTCAGCCAGAATCTTACCACGGAATATATTGAAACCTTTGCCGAAATGGTAGGTGTGGAACTGGTGGTGATCGATAAAAATACCACGTTGCGCCAGTTGAAAAACGAGTTGCGTTGGAGTGAAGCCTATTACAGATAATCCGAAATGTCGAAATATCAATACCTCAAAGAGCAGGTTTACGAGGCCAATATGGAGATCCCGCGGGAGGAACTGGCGATCGTGACCTTTGGTAACGTCAGTGGTATCGACCGGGCGGCAGGCGTGGTGGCGATCAAGCCCAGCGGCGTGCCGTACCACCGGTTGAAAGTCGAAGACATTGTGATCGTAGATCTGGACAATGCATTGGTAGAAGGAAATATGCGACCGTCTTCCGATACCAAGACGCACACGTTGCTTTATAAAAGTTTCCCGTCGATCGGGGGCGTGTGTCATACGCATTCCACGTACGCAGTGGCGTGGGCACAGGCGATCCGGCCTATCCCGAACCTCGGCACTACCCATGCCGATCACCTGACAGTATCGATCCCGGTGACGGAGGTAATGTCCGATGAAATGATCCAGCGCGATTACGAGCTCGAAACGGGCAACCAGATACTCGATCTGTTTGCGCGGGAAAGACTAAGCTATGAAGAAGTGGAAATGGTGCTGGTGGCCTGCCACGGGCCATTTACCTGGGGAAAAGACCCGGCCAAGGCCATCTACAATTCAATTGTACTGGAAGAGATTGCGAAAATGGCCTATCTGACGTTGCAGATCAATCCGTCGGCTGCGGCGATCAAGCAGAGCCTGTGCGACAAGCATTATTTCAGAAAGCACGGCAAGGATGCCTATTACGGCCAGGGCTGCTAGTTCTTTTTAGTAGAGCCACTGCTTCCCGACCGGCGACTGGCGATGTTGCGCATTTGCTGCAATGCTTCCTGGCGTGTCATCGCTTTTTCGTTGGACTTGGCTTCTTCGATGGCGTCTTTGGAAAAACGGCCTTTCAGCAGTTTGAAAATCGTGAAAATCATATTCTTTAGGTAACTAAGGGCGGATAACCCATCATATACCCAAACTTAGCAAAGAACGCGCTATAAAAAAAGAGCTGCCGGTGTTCCCATTCACCGGCAGCATCAGTCATAAAACGTTGAGTATAATGAGTGCTTGCTTGCAATTCAGGACAGGGCCTCTTTGCGTAATTTTTTTCCGGGGTGAAATTCGTCTTGGATCCAGCGTACAAAATTGTGGGAGTTAGTTTTGTAAATCTCCATGGATAGAGGCTTGATGCCACTGAACTCAACCTCTTTAACGTACTGTGCGTGCAATTTCAAAATCTCGGCCAGGGTTTTGCTATCAGTTTTCATTAAACATTGTGTTAAAGTTTGCACTGGTTGTCAGATAGTATGCAATAAGAACGTACCCAACCCTTCGTAAGATCTTTTATTATTTGAAAAATTATATTCTTGATTTGAAACCTTATAGTATCGTTTAGGGAACAGCACTCTTACCACGCATTGTTTCGGACAATGGTCGCGCTGATTGTTACATTATAGGACAATTTGTGGAGGTGCGTTTGATTTTGATTGTTGGCTTATTGGCTTGACAATCAACGTATAGGGGCTCCATCTGACGTCTTACCCTCCGAAAATGCGACGGAGGGCCATTTAACGCTGGACGTACCCTTAACCGTGGAAGGAAATGCTAGCGAGCTCGTCCACTTAATTTAATATCCTAAAAAAATTATACTACAAAGATTTAGATAGCAAGCTTCTTTTTAAGGAAAGGAATCTCCAATGGTTTTGGCAGCAGGTCAATAATGTGCTGGCTGGCTTTGGCTTTTTCGATATCCCGTGTATCGATAGTCGAGGAGAGCATAAAAATCCTGACTTTTTCCCGAAGCGCTTCCGGCAGCCGATCGAATTCATCGATGAACTCGAAGCCATTCATGTCGGGCATCTGGAGATCGAGCAGAATGATCGTGTCCGGCAGGCTTTCGGCCTGGGCAATGAGGTGTTTGAGGGCGTCGCGCGCCGAGTTGAAGGTTTTGACTGAATTTGTAATCCCGCTTTTGATCAATAACTTTTCGTAGATGAACAGGTCAAATGCGCTGTCATCTATCAAAAAGAAGTTAAGCAGTGGCTCCATGTCGGGTTATTTGTTAATAGAAGGAATATTGATTTCAAAAATACTACCCTGTCCGATTTTTGAAGTTACGCTGATTTCCCCTCCCAGTTTAGAGATCGCCTCGTGTACGATGTAAAGCCCTATTCCTGAGCCACTGTTGGTAGCCCCCGCGCGGTAAAACATTTTGAAAATTTTATCCTGATCCGACTCTTTGATGCCGGTCCCGTTGTCTTCGACGATGATTCGTGCGTCGGAATCGGTGGATTTTACGGTCAGGTGAACAAACGGATTGGGTTTGTTCTTATCCTGGAATTTGATCGCGTTGTTGATAAGATTATTGAAAATGATCCGAAGTTTCATCACATCCGAATGGAATACCCCGTCCTGCTGAATATCGGTTGTCATTTTCAGATTGCCATATTCGGGCAGGTACTGAATTGTGGCCTGCACTTCGGTAACCAGCTCTTCGAAGCTGATGTCCGTTACGACGGGAACGCCGCGTGCATTCTTGTAATAATCGATGATGTTGATAATGAAAGTATCCAGCTTCTTCACCGACTGCCGGATCAGTTCCAGGTATTCATTCTGGGATTTGACGTCTTCTTCCAGCAATGCGAGGTTCACAATGCCGAGCACCGACATCAGCGGCGCGCGCAGGTCGTGCGAGGCGCTGTACACAAACTTGTCGAGTTCCTCGTTGGCCTTTTGCAGTTCGATGTTCCGCTGTTTGAGGTCCTCGCGGGTTTTATAAATATCGTATGCATTGGAAATCGCATTTTCAACATACTTGTAGTCCCAGGGTTTGTCTATAAACCGGAACACTTCCCCTTTGTTGATCGCGTCGATTGCCGCCCCGATATCAGTATGCCCGGTGATGAGGATACGTATTGGTTTCGGGAATTTGGTCCTGATTTTTTCGAAAAATTGAACACCCGTCAGCCCCGGCATCCGCTGGTCTGCCAAAATAATGCAGAAGTCCTTTTCGTCCAGCATTTGCTCCGCTTCCACTACCGAAGAGGTAATCGTGATATCGTACTGCTTGCGGAACGAAGCCTTGAACGAATGCAGGTTGTGCTCCTCGTCGTCAATGTACAGAATGGTGATAGCTTTTTCGCTCATTGAAAATCAGGGATTGGGCGTGCTTTTCTTTTTACTGGCAGTGTGATCAAAAATTCTGTTCCTTCTCCGACCTCGGTATTTACTTGAATGTTACCGCTGTGAACTTCGATAATTTTAAAGACAATTGAAAGTCCCAAACCGGTCCCGTCGCCCACCTGCTTGGTGGTAAAAAACGGTTCAAAAATCTTGGCACGGACCTCCGGCGTCATGCCCGGGCCATTGTCACGCATCGATATCGCCACCGTCTCGGGGTCTTTCAGCCATGATTTTACCCAAATGGTCGGGGTTTTGCCTTCTTGCTTTTCTTTTTGCAATGCGTAGATCGAGTTGGTCAGGATATTCATAAATACCTGGTTGAGTTTACCCGCGTAGCACTCTATGCTCGGGATATTGCCCAGTTCCTTCACCAGCGTGATCGAATTCCCCATCTGGTAGTTGAGGATAATGAGTGTGGACTCGATTCCCTCATTGATATTCACCAGGTTCAGATCGGTTTCATCCACGCGGGAGAATATCTTCAAACCTTTCACGATTTCGACGGTACGGTGGGCGCCGTCCTCCATGCCTTTCAGCAATGTGCCGAGCTCGGTCTTGAGGTAGTCCAGATCGAGATCTTCTTTGAGGCGTTCGATCTCCTTTATTTTTCCCTGAAGTCCTTCTATGGAATCGATCTCCCTGATGCCGTCGTAGGAGTCGAGGATTTCCAGGACATCGTCGATATCCCTCCGCAGCGGACGGATGTTGGAGCTGACGAAATTGATCGGGTTGTTGATCTCGTGTGCGATGCCCGCGGTGAGCTGGCCGAGCGATGCCATTTTTTCCGAGTCGATCAGTTGGGTTTGTGCGTCTTTCAACTTGGTGAGGGCCAGGTTGAGCTCGGTATTGGCAAACTGCAACTCGGCAGTGCGCTCGTTGACGCTCTTTTCGAGGAAGGCATTCTGTTCGAGGATGATTTTCTCGTTTTCCATCGAAATCCGCAGTGCCTGCGCCTGGGATATTTCTTTCTCTTTTTTGAAAATGTTGATCTTATCCGCCAATGCGAACGACAGCAATATCACCTCGATGGCCGTACCTGCCTGCATTGTGTAGTTCGTGAAGCTGTTGTAAGGCAGGATGTTGAGGTTTCGCAGCGAGTAGAGTACGATCCCCACCAGGAATATCGACCAGGCAACCAGGAAGAACTTCGCCGGGCGGTAGCCTTCCAGGGACAACATCAGCGCCACCACAAGCGCGAAAAGCGCAGCCGAAGGCGCAAGCAGATCGATGATACGATAGCTGACCATGTTTAATCCCAGGAGGTTGAACACCACCGCTATGCCGTAGGTAACGATGATCGCGATAATGATCCGGTAATTGATGGCAGATCGCTCGCGGATGTGCAGGAAGTTCTGGAAAAAAAGCAATGCAAAGCTTCCCGCCAGCGCCGGGAACAGGATGATCGAATATTCATTAAAGGCCGGTGTTTCAGGCCAGAGAAATTTGAATGTATAGCCCGTGATGGTCGTTTGTGTGAGCCCAATGAACAGGATATACAGCACGTAATATAAATAGCTCTTTTCGCGGATCGAGAAGTACACAAAGAAGTTGTAGAGCATCATCACGAAAAGTACTCCGATATGTATACCGGATATGATTTCGTTGGTTAATGCAAACTGGAAAAAGCCCATCTCGCTACGGACGATGAGCGGGACCACAATCTGCTCGCTTCCGTGGATTCGCAGGTAGTAGGTTTGGGCAGTCTGCCTGGGAATATCGAGTTTGAATACAATATTCTGGTGTTTGACATGCCGTTTGTCGAAAGCGTCGTTCCAGGAAATGGTTTCCTCCTTGGTTTTACCACGCTCCGCTGAGTACAATGTTACCGATTCAATTCGGGGATATGCGAGTTCAAGAAACAGATTGTCCTCGGCACTATTGTTCTTGATATTAACGCGCACCCAGAAAGTGGAAGCACTGACGCCGAAGTTGGGTGTATCCTCGAAGCTGGGCGTAAATTTTCCATGGGCTTTTACTTCGTCTATCGTCAATGACGCGGAAGTGTCTTCCAGTATTTCTACCTGCCTTCCGATCGTCACGTCGTTGCCCTTGAACACGACTTCGCCTGCACGAGCGTGGGTAAGCAAGCTCATCAGTAGCAGAAGGGTTCCAATAATCCTGCGGTAGAACTTTACATCCATTTATTAATATCGTAAACTATGGTTAGGTCCCCGCGCCGACCGGTTTCAACAACGGTTTGAGTGGGGTTTGCTCTCAGGCTGAATATTTTTTCACGTTCCTCATCGGTGGCAAAAGGCAGGTTGATCAGATCTCTGGCGATCAGCGATGTGGCGATCAATCCTTCTTTGGGATAATAAAATGTCCCGTTGTTGCCCAGGTCGGTTAATACCTCGAACCCGATCCGCTGGCTGATAACCAAGGTGATAGGTGAGCAAAGGCCCATCAGGCAATGAATCCCGACTTTCGATGCAATCGCCATAGCCGTTCTTCCCAGGTATACGCTACCAATGCCATAACCGGCTACCTCCTTCGAATTGAAAAGCCCGCAAAACTCGGCCACGTTATAGTCGCCGATCTTGTCGACGTAACTGTAAATGCTCTTGTCGATCTTTGCAATTGCATCCTCCATCGGCATTTTGAGGTTTGCCGAGCGGACCTGCACCCGGGTACCACCATAAATGTCCTTGCCGTCCTCCGACTGCACGATGATCACGTAAGTATTCGGGTCTTCCAACCAGGTGTGATTGGCCGATGTCACCTGCTTCACGCCGTATGCTTCGAGTACCCTGCGGTGTCCGTCGACATATCTCAGGCTCGTTTCCACATCATCCGGTGCACGGTATGCTTTAATATGTGCTACCATGTACTGTTATGGGTTTACAATAAATAGCGTTTCGTTTAACGGCAATCGGTAACTCTTGATCCCGGGTTTTTCCGCTTTTGCAATCTTAAACAAGAACACCTCTGCCGCGTCCTCTCCAAACGGTACAAGTTCCATGAATCTCTTTCTTAAAGTACGTAATCTCGCAGCTTCCGCTTCATCGAGGCCTGCATTGTCGCCCTTCGTAATGCGGGGAAACAAATAAAACGGGGAAATTAATGGATGGATCGCAAATTGCAACTGTTCGGCCCGAAGCCACAGGCGTTGCATGGCTATTCCGCCCAGGAAAAAGTCCTTGTAACTGTACTTCGGCATGGTGATCATCCCCAGGGCAGAGGCTGTACTGACCGATCTTAGCGCCGCGTCTACCAGCGCACCGCCTCCCTGCACGCCTTTCAATGTCTGGGAAATTTCCCGGTCGCGGATGATCGAAAGCGCGGCTATCTGCGCATTGTTGAGCCCGAGTGTCCGTACGTCGATCCCGTCTCTGGATAATTCGGCTTCGGCAGGCGACCATTTCATTTCGCGGTGCACGAAATCGTAGTGTCCTTCCGGGTTCAGCAGGCGCACCCGATCGCATTCGCCTATGATCTCACCGATGGCCATAATATCCTGTTTGTCGGAAAAGTAATGGAATTCCGCTCCCGCGACGCTTTCGGCTGCGTCCTTTAATTGATGAACGACTGCTTCCGGAATTTCTACCGGCGTTGAGGGGTTGCGGTTCGTGCAACGTTCGTAGATCACGCCGACGGCCTCCGGGGCGTAGACCGGTTCGGTACCGTTTGCGTCGTTATGCTGAAAATCGATCGCTGCGATGAGTGGTGAATCCTCGCCCAGCGGGAAAATTTCGGCTTTTACGCCAAGCCCGGCCTCATGAGCCTTTAATAATATATTCTCGTAGGAAGCTCCGAAGGAAATGTTGGAAGCGATTTGGTCGAAATCACCGAAAGAGAACGAACGAAAACGGTCGTGGAAAAGGAACAGCCTGCCGTGGTGGTAGAGCCATTTCCAGGGCTGGTCGTTCCCCGTGGAAGGAGCCTGGCAGGCAGCATTCACAATGTCGGCCAACACGTTTTCCGGGATAGCTACTGTCTGTTTTTGAGGTAACGAATCAGCTATACGAACCGCTTCGGTGAAGTCGAAAGGAGCATGCGGGTTATGCCTGAAATAGCCCTGGGACTTCTCCGATTTATCGCCGACGAGTTCTTCCAGATCAATATAGTACCTGCCCGACTCATGGAACTGGTTAAGCAGGATGCGTCGGCACACGTCCGTCACAACACCGCCTCCGAGCGTCACCGCGCTGGCCAGCTGCGGCCAGGTACCGATACTCTGACCGATTTCGACGAGTGAGACCTTGCCTCTTTTGGAGCCGTTGATTGCATTCACGATCCGAAGCACGAGCGGAAGCCGGTCTTCTTCGGAAATATGTTCGAATTTGTCCAGCGGGAGCCCTTGCAAATAACCGTGGAAAATGGGCCGCTCCGGCTCCGTGTCAAACCGCTCAACGTCGAGCATGCCGCGGTCGCTGGTTTCCATCACAACCGGAATACTGAGCTGCGCCGCACGGATACGCGCGCTTATTTTCAGTGCAATATCGTCGCATTCGTCGACCAGGATATCAAGTTTCCCACCATCGAGCAGGAAACCATCCAGGTTCTCCCGGGTAATACCGTCAGGAAAGCATTCGATGTCCAGGAAGGGGTCGATTTCGGCTATCTCCCGGGCGGTCACGATGCATTTGTTGACGCCGATGTTGTGAAGCCCTGTACGTATACGATTGAGGTTGCTGAGTTCAATCGTGTCAAAATCAGCCAGTTTCAGTTTCCCGCACGCCCGTTCAGTGGCAATGCTCAGCGCCACAGAATGCCCCACAGATAGTCCGATAATGCCTATTGAGCGTTTGGAAAGGTGCAGCTGCTCATCGGGCGTGATTTTGTATTGGTTACGGCTTGTCCTGAGTTCAATGAATTCCGCTTCATCGACCAGGTGCAAGAGTCGTTCCGACCATGGATAGTATACCCATACGCCCTCGGCATCAGTATCCTTACCCTCGGCCCATTCGCGGTATCTTTGTTCTGTTTCCGCGGCATTGAGCCGTTTTTTGGGATGCCTGATCCGAATGAGTTCTTGTTTCTGGGAAGCAAACAAATCCAGAATGGTTTTGCCGCGATAGTCTTCAATGAAGGAGAGGAAACTTGTTTTATCTGCGTGGCGCTCTTTGGAGATGAAAACCGGTTTGTAGATATAGTTGATCTCTATGTTATGGTGCATTTTAGAATAATTGTGAAGCCTGTCCTTCTATGGGCCGTGGCCGGATTTAACAAATCACAAAATTGTGCCGATCTTCGTATAAAATTCACCGGACCGGCTATCGCATAGCCTGAATCTCGTATATTCACGCATTTTTACTCGCTTCAATAATTACACAAATTGCTGAATTTATTTTTGTAAAACTAACCTCTGGTTCAATGGGGGACAAAATATTTGGACGTATGCGTGTAAAATTCCCTTATTAGCAGAAGCTTGCGCTTATGCATTGTGTGAAAAATTTGTCGAAAGTGCCGTGGCTGTTGATGCGAATATAGAATTAATATTATAATATTATCAATTAGTTCGGGGTGGACATCTCCTTACCCTGTCAAGCACCAAGTATTCAGAATGGAAAAAGGAAAAATAAGCGTACTGTATGTGGATGATGAAATCAACAACCTCAACTCATTCAAGGCCGCTTTCAGAAGAGACTTCAACATTTTAATTGCAACTTCGGGAAGAGAAGGTCTCGAACTTTTGAAACACAACGTCGTGCATGTGATCATTACCGATCAGCGCATGCCGGAGATGACGGGTGTGGACTTTCTGATAGAAGTGTTAAAGGATTACTCCGATCCCGTGCGCATCCTGCTTACGGGTTATACCGATATTACCGCAGTGATCGACGCTGTAAATAAGGGACATATCTACTATTATCTCAATAAACCCTGGGACGAACAGCAGCTACGCATTATCATCAAGAATGCCTACGAAATCTTCCACTTGCGGGAAGAAAACAAGGAATTGATCGAAAAGCTGATTGACGTCAACGGTCAGCTCGAATTCCTGCTCCGGCAAAACCTGCTTTCGTAGGCCTTAGCGCGATGTGTATTTTCTCCTGACCAGGCTTTTGATCCCGGCTGCCGATGGCCGGGAGCTGCGGAACATGTATGTCAGTACCGAAAAGGCGGACGAAAATGCCACCGCCAGCAAGAGTATCACTGCGAAAAGAAGGTTGCCGATTACTTTGAGAAAAATGATGATATCCATGACTTCATATAGTGGGTGATTGCCAACGCCTTGTAAAAACCATACCAAAAGCATTCTGACGCCTTGTTGGCTGGCTGGTGCTGGTATCTTTTTTGTAGATGGCCCGTCTGTTAAATCGACAAACTAAACGGGTATCAATCATGAAAAAGAGCATAGCCATTGGCATCATAACAGGGGTTGTCCTATTCCTGTTCGTGATCTCGTGCGGGAAGCGCATGCAGGCGGGTAACACGGAAAAAGAAGGTATGGCCAAAAAGAACAAAACCGAGGGGTATTTCTATCATCAGGCAGAGCAGGACACCACCAGGGATTCGAGTACCGTCAGAAAAAACATAAATAATTAAATCAATCGCACCGGGAATGGACACACTTAAAGCGAAAACAGCGTATTTTCGTGTACGGATTGCCGGGATAGCATAGAGACGGCCGGTATTCATTGTCCGGCCGTCTTTGCGTTACCACGAACCGGCAAACCCTATCAGAAATTATTGACCCTAAAAATGTTGAAACAATTTTACTGGACGTATGGTCTGGTGGTACTGATCGGGATGATTGTAAGCTGCCGTTACCCGGCCTCAGACCCGGGACCGAAAGGCGGCGATGACACGACGGTGCCTAATAAGCCCGATACCGTGATTATCGACACGATTCCGGCCAAGAACCCTGATTCTTCCCTTGCAAATACCGCCCGCTTTGGTGCTGATAAAATTTTTACCGACACCAATCTCAAAACCAGCGAGGGGGTTTTCGATACGGCAACCGATTATCGCGGAAAAGCCACAGAATTGAAATACAAGTTTGTCGCTCCCAATAACGATACCCTGCAGTACCGGCCTTTTGTGCTGATGGTACACGAAGGAGCATTTATTTTTGGGGATTTGGACAACGAAATGGGGATGGCCCGCGGGCTTGCACAGCGAGGTTATGCAGCGGCGTCGATCAACTATCGCCTTGGATTCAACGGGGCGAGCGAAGGTTTCGCTTGCGGAGGCAACAGCCAGGAAGCAGTGCGTGCAGTGTACCGCGCCGTGCAAGATACTTATGCCGCGATCCATTACTTCGTGGACCGTGCGGAAGAGTTCGGTATCGATACACGCCAGATCATGCTGGCAGGCAGCAGCGCCGGAGCTATTACCATCACAGCGTTGGTTTACATGAATGAAGCGGATTTCGAGGCACTTGCACCAGGCATTACCAAGGCATTGGGCCGTCTCGATCCCCAGGCTGAGGACAGTCCTTTCCGGGTGCGGGCGCTGCTTACAAAGATGGGTTACGGGATATTCCGAAGCGAGTATATTAATGCGTCGAACGCCATGCCGACGGTCTTTTTCCAGCGAATAGGGGATAATGTGTTACCGTATTATGGCGGTACTTTCCTTTCGTGTCCTACCTATCCGGGGATGGTAGGCGCGAAAGTCGCTTCGGATCAGCTGAAAAAGTTTAAAATACCATTTGAACTGAACTTCGAAAACCTGGAAGGGCATCAGCTCAGCTATCCGGAGGAATATGTGGTGGGGCGTTATGCCGGTTTCATGAAACGGCTGTGGTCGCAGAATCCGCGGCAGATCACCAACAACGGCTATAAAACCGTGGAAGATGTAAAACTCCGTTAGACCTGGTTGCTTGCGTGCTTTTTCACGGGCAGCTGCTTGCTTTTACGAAGCCATTGGCTCAGGTAGGAGGTGAGTTTTACTTCAATATATTCATAGGAAATACGTGAACCGATAAGTGTCAGAGCCAGCGATAACAGGAACATCGCCGTGCCTTCGCTGTAAACCGGAAAGCCCAGCTTGCGGAACAGAAAACCAAGTCCTACGACGATGGGAACGTGCAAGAGGTAAATCGAAAACGACATATCCCCTAAACGGACGAGCCACGGCGGGAATTTCTGAATGCGTTCCTGATAATGAAATACGAATGCCGCAAAAACGAGCGTGGATCCGAGTCCCCATTCCAACGGTCCGAATCCGCCCAGGAAGCCTGAAAGGAATTGCCATATAGCGAGGCAAAGGACCGTAGGCGCAACCATTTTGATGGAAAGCAATGCGCGGATCCGCTCATGCATCGAATTATGGTAATAGGCCAGTCCCAGGAATACGCCGCATACAAAGTTCCAGATAATCGGGTTGGTGATCATATTAAGGTACGGCGCCCCTAGATTCTGCATTTTATCCGCTTTTAAAGTAAAAACCCCATAATAGGCCGGAATGCCTGCCAGCGTAACCGCGATCATCAGGAAGAACGCATACCAGCGGAGGCGCGAAAAAAGCATCGAAATGGCGATCAAAAGATAGAAATAGATCTCATAGTTGAGGCTCCATCCTACATTGAGCGTGGCATAGCCGTAAAAAGGCGCCGGTGTATTGGATAAAGGAATAAAGAGCAGGCTGCGCAAAAGTTCGGACGCCCATTCGGGGTTGGGTGACATGCGGCTGTGAAGCAGGCAATATGCGAGGGTAATGATCGCGTACGCAGGCCAGATGCGGATGAGCCGCTTGGCGATAAAGCGGAAAATACTCCCCATCGACGGCACGGTATTGCGGGTGATATACACCATAATGAAACCGCTGATCACGAAAAATAGGCTTACCCCGGCCGGGCCGGATCCCGCAATGAAATCAATTTCTTTCCGGAAAGGGGCGTCACCGGGGATCACGTCTTTTAAATGATAAATCGTGACGTACAATGCAGCAATGCCCCTCAAAACCTGAATGCTGTCTAATTTGGATTCACGAGTGACGCGGCCCGGGCCTTGTTCCTGTCCCATTCCGATGAGAATTGATAAGTTATTTGTTCGTTTTTGAATACTTTGACACCGAAATAGCTCGAACCGTGTCAGCGGGGAAAGATAGCAAAAAGTGCTTTTCCTTCACAATAAGTAAAAATATCAGTACCCCTGATACGGCACAGTTTTTTCGATGTCTGGAAGAATAAAACAAAATATCTTTTTATGGCACAGGAGCTTACCGTCAGCAAGAAAATTACCATTGAAGCACCTGTGGCGAAGGTGTGGGAAGTGTTGATAGCCCCTAAATATATCCGGCAGTGGGACGATCTCCCGAACGATTTCGAAGATTACTATCTCGAATACGGAAAAGTAATCGATTGGTCGGGGATGACGCGGCTTACGGTCACGGGGTACGAGCCGAACAAGCTGCTCATTTTTTCGCTTTATGTATCGAAATGGGAGCACCCCCCTTCATACTACGATATCGCTTACCGTTACAGACTGGCAGAAGAAGGGGAAACAACGCTCCTGGAACTGGAAATAGGCGATTTTTCGGTGTTGCCGGACGGGAAGGATTATTACGCATCCTCGGAGGAATTTGCGGAGATGGCACTCGAAAAAATCAAAAATTTGTCGGAAAACCGGGTTTAACAGCGGGCACGATTATCTTTGTAATAACCGCTTTGAACTTATGGAACCCAATACCAAATTATACTACGACACCAACGAAGTTGCTGAAATGGTAGGCTGTGAGCCTTCCGCTCTACGCTTCTGGGAAAAGAAATTTCCGCAACTCAACCCCAAACGCGATTCGCGAAACCGCAGGCGCTACACCGAGCGCGACATCGAGATTATCCGCAAAATCATGCACCAGCGCGATAAGCAGGGCCGTACCATCAAGGGCACGCGCGAGCAGTTGCGCCGCAAGGAAGAAGCCCAGCTGTTGATCCAACGTCTTATGCGGGTAAGGAAATTTTTGACGGATATTCAGGAAGTACTCTAAATGAAATACTTTTTTCCGGCCGTAATCGCACTGGCGTGCGCTTCACCGACTTTTGGGCAGCGGTTTCAGACCGCGCCGATCCGTAAGCACATTGAATATCTTGCTTCCGATGACCTCGAGGGCCGCGGAACGGCCAGTCTCGGGGAGGTGCGTGCGGCCAATTACATTGCTGCCGCTTTCAAAGAAATCGGTTTGAAGCCCGCGGGGACAAAAGGGTATTTTCAGCCGTTTGATGTCTCATTTGCGATCGACGGCGAGGCCCATGACCTGACCGGTCGGAATGTGGCCGGTTTTCTGGACAACGGTGCTGCCAAAACCATCGTAATAGGCGCGCATTACGACCATTTAGGCAAAGGCTTTCAGGGGAGCTCGCTTTCACCCGACAGCAAGAACAAAATCCATAACGGGGCTGACGACAATGCTTCGGGAACTGCCGGTGTGCTGGAACTGGCACGGTTCTTCGCAGGTAATAATGTGAAAGAGAGGCATAATTACCTGTTCATCACGTTTTCAGGGGAAGAGCTGGGATTGCTGGGTTCCAAGCATTATGTCGAAAAGCCGACGCTTCCGTTGAACACCTTCTCGGCCATGATCAATATGGATATGATCGGCCGGCTGGATGCGCAGAAAGGCATTATTATATCAGGGTGGGGCACGAGTAAAGTCTGGGGAAAACTGATCCCGGATCTGGCCAAACGTCAGAACTTGAAATATACCGTTGACTCGTCAGGGGTGGGAGCATCGGACCATACTTCGTTCTACCTGAAAAATATCCCGGTGGTACAGTTCTTCACCGGAGCCCACGGCGATTACCACAAAATATCCGACGATCCGGACAAGATCAATTACGAAGGTGAAGCCAGCATACTCACGTTGATATCCGGGTTGTTGGAAAGCCTGGACAAAGAACCTGCAGAACCGGAGTTCCTCACGGCCGGTAACCCGCATTCCGGAAATACGACCAGCAATTTCAAGGTAACACTCGGGGTCATGCCCGATTACAGCTACACCGGAAAGGGTTTGAAGATCGATGGCGTATCAAAGGCACGGCCAGCCGAAAAGGCCGGGATACTTGTCGGAGATGTCATTACCAGGCTGGGCGGTGAGCCGATCGGCACCATCTATGATTACATGGAAATCCTCGGGAAACACGAAAAAGGGCAGACCGTCGAGGCAGAATTGCTGCGTGGGAGCGAAACGAAGGTAGTTAGGGTGACGTTTTGAATGAATGAATTTTGAATGACTGAATGATTGAATAGGTCCAGGGAATTTGTAACCTGACTTTCAAATGATTGTAAAGTCCCCTCTATTATTCGGTCATTCAATCATTCACTCATTCAATCATTAATTATCGCCCCCCGCTTACCTAGTTCAATCGCTTCCATCTGGCTGATCAGTCCTTCATGCAGGTTGAAACGGAGCAATGTTCGGAATTTATGAAACCCTTCGCGCCCCGCAGCCCCCGGGTTGATATAGAGCATATTATTCAAAGACTTGTCGCGGATCACCCGAAGAATGTGGGAGTGGCCGCACACAAAAATGTCCGGTGTATTTGACTTCAATGTTGGCATTACCTGCGGGTTATAACGCGGTGGTGCGCCGCCGATGTGTGTGATCCACACGCGAAAGCCTTCCACTTCGAAATGCAGGTTTTCATATGTGAGTGCGCGAACCTGAGGCGTATCGATATTTCCAAAAACAATACGGGTAGGCTTAAATGCCTGTAACTGGCTCACGATCTCCGCCGAGCCTATATCGCCTGCGTGCCATATTTCGTCGCAATTGGCAAAATGATCGAAAACGCGTTCATCCAGGTAGCCGTGTGTGTCTGATATTACTCCGATACTTTTCATTTCAAGCTAAAACTATAACAACTAGAGGGCAAATATGGTCAATGAAATCCAGCCAGGAATAATTTAACAAAAAATTTATCGAATTAAAGTAACTTATATATACCAAAAAGAGTACTTTCACAGTTGTTATTCTTAATAAAAGTTAAATATTTCTCAATTCGATATAAAATCACGTTTTAACTATATTTTTAGTTGTAAACTTGGTTTGCATTCTCTATAATTGCAAAAATGTAATACCTCAGTTACAAACCTCTACTCACATAACCACCAAAAAACTAGCCTTGAAAAAAATCCTACTTCTGTTATGGTTATGCCTTCCTATGCTCGCTGCGCACGCGCAGACCGGAGGGCGATTTACGTTAAAAGGAACCGTCACCGATACCTCCGGGACGATATTACCCGAAGCGACGATCATGTTGCTGTTGCCTAAGGACTCCTCGCTCGTCAATTTCGGAAGGACCGCCAAAGACGGGTCATTCGAAATGAAGAACCTTAAACGTGCAACTTACATTTTTAAAGTATCCTACGTGGGTTATGTACCTTATCAGGAGATAATAGATCCTAAAAATCAGGAAGTTGTCGATATTGGAAAGGCTAGAATGAAGGTCCTGCAAAAGGAATTGTACGAAGTGGTAATCAAAACCGCCAGGGCACCGCTGAGTATACGTGGGGACACGGTCGAATTTGACGCCAAGGCATTTAAGGTACCTCCGGGCTCATCGGTAGAAGACCTTCTGCGTAAGCTCCCGGGCGTACAGGTGGATGGCGACGGTAACATCCGGGCACAGGGCGAAGAGATCAAACGTGTAACGGTAGACGGTAAGCGCTTTTTTGGCGACGATCCCAAAATGGCCACGAAAAACCTCCCGGCTGAGGCTATTAACAAAGTACAGGTTTTTAATGGTAAGACAGAGCAGGCCAAAGCGACCGGTGTGGACGATGGCAAGCGGGAGAAAACCATGAACCTGGAATTGAAGGACAGCCATAAAAAGGGCGGCTTCGGTAAGGCCGTTGCGGGTGTTGGAACGGACTCGCGGCTCGAAGGTAAGGTGAGCTACAACCGTTTCGATGAAAAACAGCAATTCGCCGTGCTTGGATTTGGAAACAATACCAACCAGTCGGGTATCGCGCGGAATGATTACCAGGACTTCAAGGGCAGCCAGTCGTTCAACTGGGGCGATGACGGTGATTTCGGTTTCAGCAGTGGCCGCTATTACGGTGGCGACGACATTACGATCCAGCCCAACTGGGGCGGACAAGGCTCGGAAGGTTTTACCAAAAACTGGGCCGGCGGTGCCAACTATAACTTCGATACCAAGAAAACCAAGCTGAGTACCAGCTATTTTTATAACTCGACGCGCTCGGTTACGGACGTCGAGACTAGCTCCGAGAACTTCCTCACCAATGATTCCTATATCACGGCAGGTAAAAACAAGACGCTTGGGTTTACGGGCAATCATCGTCCGGCATTCCGTTTCGAGCACAATATCGACTCGCTCAACACGCTGATCCTGATCAGCAACTCGCGGATCAACAGTGGAGATAATGAGTATTCGAGCGAAACGCAGTCCTATCGCAATGCGAATATGCTCACCAACCGGTCGGATGTGAAGAATCTGAGCGATTATAACTCGTTTGCCATGGCCAACCTGCTGTTGTACCGTCATAAGTTCAAGAAAAAGGGACGAAACTTTGCGGCCAGCGTAGGTTATAATATCAATAATTCCGATGAAGACCGCCGTCAAAACTCGGAGAACCTGTTCTTGCAGGATTCTACCAAGAATAGTGTCATCAACCAATTGCAGCAAACCGAGAGCACGCGGGGAAATTTTAAAGGAAGCTTGTCGTACGTAGAGCCTTTCGCCAAGAAGTTTTTCTGGGAGACTTTCTATAATTACAGCATGCGGAAAGACAAAGTCGATCGGGATGTTTTTGATGTCGAAGGTACAGAGGATAAAGTGAATCCGTTCCTGACGCGTTATTATACCAACGACTTCACCTTCAATCGTCTCGGAACCAGCGTGCGCTATTCACACAAGGGACTGAACCTCGCATTGGGACTCGCGGGCGTGCAGTTTGATCTGAAAGGCAAGTTCGCGCTCGATGAGTCGCAGCATAACATGACGCGTGTGGACAGGACCTTCAAAAAGCTGGTACCGAACGTTTCATTGAATTATAGTCTGAAAAACAACAAATACCTCTACGCCGAGTATGGGCTGAACGTACGCGAGCCGTCGATTACCGATTTGCAACCGATCGTGGACAACAGTAATCCGCTCTACATCGTGGAAGGTAACCCGGACCTGATCCCGCAGACGACGCACAATGCATATGCAGGTTTCAATATGTTCAACCCGGCGAGCTTCACCAACTTGTATATCAATGCCTATTACAATTATAATGAGGATCAGATCGTCTATAACCGGACCATCAATGCTGATCTGGTAACGACAACCAAGCCGATGAACATCAGCGGAGGAAACAATTATGGTACTTACATCGGTTTCGGGTTTCCGTTGAAGAAGACCAAGGCGACATTTGGGGTGAATACAGGTATTAACTTCAGTAATAACCTGACTTATATTAACAATGTCAAAAACGAGACGAATACAGATGGCTACAACTTTGGGGCACGACTGGATTTGACGCCGAGCGATGTGTTTACACTTTATACCAATGCAAACTGGAATATCAGTGAAACAAAGTATTCGATTAACACGAATCAGAACCAGAAGATCCTCAATGCGAATTACAATGCCGACATGAATATCAAGATGCCGAAAGAGATCTATTTCAACGGCCGTCTCAATTACCGGACTTATAAAAACGATCAGTTCGGTTTCAACCAGCAGGTGCCTATTTTGACGCTTTCGGTTTACAAATTGATCTTGAAAAACAAAAAAGGCGAAATCCGTCTTACTGCCAACGACGTGTTCAAAAGAAACCTGGGTATCAGCCAGAACACGAGTCAGAACTATTATTCCGAGCGTCGTGTGGCAACCTTGTCGCGGTATTTCATGCTGAGTTTTACCTATAATATGAGAGGTATGACGGCTTCCGTAAAACGCAGTGGATTCTATTAATTAGTTATAAACCAAGTCATGAGAACAATCAGAATATGGATATTCATGATGGCGATTGCATCCGCGCCATTATTTGCACAAAACCTGGAAGGCGAAATCACCTATGAAAGGGTGTATTACTGGACAAAAATCAACTCCCGTCTGAGCTTCCTGAGTAATGAAGAAAAGGACCGGATGAAGCAGACCTGGGGCAAAAACGACGAGTACAAGCAGAAAATGACCTTGTATTTCAATGAGAAACAGAGTTTTTACGGTTATCCCAAGGTCATTGAGAATGAACACGGCTGGTCGTGGTCCGAGGCGGATTACAAGATTTACCGCAATTTCGAGAAAGAGACCAGAACGGATATTATTGGCATGTTGGGCAAGACCTACGTGATAGAGGATTCGCTGAAAGCGCCGAGCTGGAAAGTGATGAACAAGATCAAGGAAGTGGCGGGGCACATGTGTATGATGGCCGTTACGGAGGATACGATCAAAGACCAAAAGATCACGGCCTGGTTCGCCAATGATCTGCCGGTCTCGGGTGGACCGGAAATGTACACCGGCTTACCGGGGATGATTCTCGAACTAGATATCAATGACGGCGATATTATTATCAGTGCCATCGATATTAAAATGAAACCGGTTGCCGCAGAGGATATTAATCTTCCGAAAAAGATAAAAGGGCGCAAAATTAACAACAAACAATACGAGGATATTGTGTCCGTACACATTCGCGACAGCATCAAGGCACGCAGGAACCCGTTCTGGTCGATGCCTTATTAGGTAAAATACTATATTACATTGTGAAAAAGGGAAAGTGTCGCTACGACATTCTTCCCTTTTTTTGTACTTTCGCGTTTTGAAAGCACCCCGGGCGGCGACTATTAATGTCTGTGGCTCGATTATTGATAGCGATCAGTGTAGTTACCAAATGTTTTACTTAACAGTGTTTATCTATTTTTAACAACCCTAGACGATTATGAAACAAACGCTTTTAGCCGTTGCTATGCTCTTTGTACTGGGCTCATGTGCCAGCAAGAAAAAATTGCTCTCAGCACAGAAGCAAGCCAATGAGATCCAAATCCAACTGGACAAAGCAAGAGCCGACCTGAATGATTGTGATAGCAGAACTGCTAGCTTGAATAATGATTTGAAGGCAAAAAACGACGAACTGACCAGCAAAAACGCGAAATTGAAAGAGCTGGAAGAACAGGTTGAATTCCTTAAAAAGAACAACAACAACCTTCTTGACCGTATGTCGGACCTTTCGGTAATCTCGAAAGAAGGCTCGGAAAGCATCAAGAAGTCACTTGCGATGATGGACCAGCAAGGTGCACAGATCCGCGATTTGAACAGAAGCATCCAGCACAAAGATTCTTTGAACATGGCGCTCGTACTGAACCTGAAACGTTCATTGGCTGATGTAAGCGATGAAGACGTTCAGATCGAAGTTAAAAAGGGCGTAGTTTACGTTTCCCTTTCCGACAAAATGCTTTTCCGCTCGGGAAGCTCCGTTATCAATTCCGCAGCTGATAACGTGTTGAGCAAGGTGGCGAAAATCCTGAACGACTACAAAGAAATCGAAATCCTGATCGAAGGTCACACGGATAACGTACCTATCTCAACAGATAAAGTAGCTGATAACTGGGACCTTTCCGTATTGCGCGCAACCGCTGTTGCACGTACGCTGCAAAAGAAATACGGTGTTGAGCCGGTTCGTATGATCGCTGGCGGCCGTGGAGAATATCTCCCCAAAGTGGCTAACGATTCAGCGCCTAACCGCAGCCTGAACCGTCGTACGGAAATCATCATTACGCCGAAATTGGATCAGTTCTTCAACCTTTACACGCCAAATGCTGGTAAATAAGGTAAACTGGTGAATTTTTCAGATGAGGGCCCGTCGGTAACAAGACGGGCCTTTTTCTTTTTATTATAGGAACGATTTTCATAATATACACCCATATGACAGGAACTGTACCTACCAGAGCAACCATTGAGGCGGCGCACGCGCTCGTCAAACCCTACATTCATCACACTCCCGTTTTCACTTCACAGTTTCTGAATGATCTGTCCGGCGCGGAACTGTATTTCAAATGCGAAAACCTGCAAAAGATCGGTGCATTCAAAGCGAGGGGAGGGCTGAATGCGGTGCTTTCGCTGTCGGAGGAGCAGCTCGGGAATGGCGTCATTACACATTCATCGGGGAACCATGCACAGGCGATCGCGTTCTCGGCGCAGAAGGTCGGGGCAAAATGTTATATCGTGATGCCTGACAATTCGCCGAAAGTCAAAATAGCGGCGGTGGAGGGTTACGGAGCAACGATTACTTTTTGTAAAAACACACCGGAAGACCGGCAACGGATGGTGGACGAGATCGTCGCTCGCACGGGGGCCACTTTTATACACCCATTCAATAACTACGAAGTGATTACCGGACAGGCAACCGCTGCGAAGGAGTTGATCGAGGACTTGGCCATGGCGCTGGATGCCATCGTTGCGCCGGTAGGAGGAGGGGGCCTGCTGAGCGGGACTGCGCTATCGGCTAAATATTTTTCCCCGCGCACGAAGGTATACGCAGGCGAGCCCGAGGGCGCTGCGGACGCCGTGCTGTCTTTCAGAAGCGATAAGATCGAAAAGGCACCCTATGTGAACACCATTGCGGACGGTCTGCTCACGTACCTGGGCGATAAAACTTTCCCGATCATCAAGGCTGAGGTGACTGATATTTTTACAGTTTCCGATGAGGAGATTGTTCAGGCAATGCGCTATTTGTGGGAGCGAATGAAAATCGTGGCGGAGCCTTCCGGTGCGGTATCTACTGCCGCTGTTTTGAAAAACAGACCTGTTTTTGAAGGTAAAAAGGTGGGTATCATTATTTCTGGAGGTAATGTCGACCTAGAAAAGCTGCCGTTTTGAATCAGTTTGAAATGAACAAATTATTGCCCCGATATGCGTATCCCGGGACGGTGCCGTTATAGTAGGAAATTTAGGATGCGTGTTTATATTTGAAATATTGTTTACTCTTAAAATTGAAGTATGAAAAAGCTGATTTTTTGCTGTCTGGTAGTTCTGATGGGCGCTTGCAAGGACGACAAGAAAGACCCTGAACCGGAAGTGGATTATGCAAAGGACCTGGTGGGCGTGTATGAAACCACTACAGTAGAAGGAGGGGTGTCGAGCAATCACAAGTGGGAGGTTACCACGGAAGTGAAAAACCAGTTGAGCATTAAGTATACCAAGAATTCTAAAGTGAGCGTACCGGGTTCGACGCTCGATCTGACACAGCAGTTTCCGTTGGTGGCCGTAAAAGTAACAGCGCAGGATACTTTTGAAATCAACGAGAAAGTGGATGTGGAACAGAATATCGGCGGCCCTTTGAATGTGCGGTTAAGTGGCATAGGTAACAAAAAAGTGAACTCGGGCGGGGTGCCGCAGATTGATATCACGCTCAAATTTTCGGAATCGAGTTCCGGGGCGGCCAACACGGAGCAATACCTGGAATTCAAAAAGAAATAAAGCATCTATAATGCAGCAAAAAGGCGGATGAGATTACTCACCCGCCTTTATTTTTTGAGAGGCATTTCGATTTGGTATTATAAGGATACTTCTTTGAAGTGCATTTGAAACTTGTCGAACAGGACAATCACCGGGAACGTAATGCCTACGATGAGGCAGGTGACGACAAAGGCCATTAGCCAGATAATGAAGAGGGTCAACTTTGCTGCAACGATCATACCGTAAACGTTTTTTTGAAAATGACCGCTTTGTTACGACAATGGTTGCAAGGCTTTGCGGGTATTTTTCAAGCGGCAATTTACCGCCCGCAGATGCCGGTGAAGTCGCAGAATTTGCAGGTTGTGAGGTCGTCGGTTTTGCTGAACGGGACGTCCGGGTCAAGCATTACATTGAGTATATCCGTCAAAATCACCTCCGATTTTTCGATGAATTCCTGCGGCGCCAGCTGCTCGGTAATTTCCAGTGGATTTGCAATGAGGTTTTTCGGATCACGGAACGAATAAAAGCCCGATTTGACAGCGTACTCGCCGAAATTGTAGGTCGTACCACGCAGTTTCAGGCCGTTTTCTTCCTTCATCCGGCGGTACATCAGGTATTCATAAATCCAGAGCTGGCGCACGTAACCCATTTTGCGGTCAGGATCGGAACGGATGACTTCTTCGCGGCCAACGGGATCGGCGAGTTTTTGTTTGCCGGTCAGTTCCACGCTGCCGGTCTTGTAGTCCATTACATACAAAGTCCCGTCTTCCGCCAATTCGATGCGGTCGATCTTTCCGCCTACGCGTACGGGCGTGTACGCGCCTTGCAGCACGAGCTGGATGCGCGTGTGCAGCGGCTGCTCGGCCGCGAGGATTTTCCTCCGGGGCTTTTGCGCCATATGATGGCGAAGAAAGGTCAATATCTGCTGCTCACCGATCTGATAATAAATGCGGTTGAGGCCGAGGTCGGTTACGTAGCCTTTGAAAAGCCGGTCGAATTCTTCGCGGAGCACGGTCGCAATCTGCTCTTCCGACGGGTCGTTGTCGAGCAGGAAAAATTCATGGTCGAGGCGTTCCAGAGATGCGTGCAGCCAGGTGCCGATTTTGTCCATACCGAGCTCTTCCTCGACCTCCTCTTTCTCTTTTACCCCGGCAATGTGTTTGAGATAAAACTGCATGGAGCAGCGGATAAACTCATTGAGGTGTGTAGGATAAATGCCCTTGCCGTCGAGGTAGGCGCGAATGGCTGCTATGAGCGCGTCGTCCTTATGTACTACTTCTTTCAGCTCCCGCTGCTGCTGTGCCTCGAAAACGACGGTTTTGTTCTCAATGCGGATCAGCGGGTTGTACTCCGCCAGTTCATACTCGATTTGCCTTACAAACCGGCTTTTTTCTCCTCCGCCAGGGGCGTCGTTAGTGCTCGTGTAGAGAATATGTACTTCCGAAGCGCGTTGCAGCAGCCGGTAGAAATGGTAAGACATCACCGCTTCCTGATGCTGGTGCGTAGGCAGCCCCACGGCCTGCGCTGCGTCGAACGGGATCAGCGAGTTCTGCCGCTTCGCCTGGGGAATAATGCCTTCATTGACGGACAATATAATAATCCGCTCGAAGTCGAGCGCGCGGGTTTCGAGCATCCCCATGATTTGCAGGTTACTGATCGGCTCGCCGCTGAAAGGAATGCGGGTTTGCCGGATCAGCTCGAACATAAACGATTTGAGCGTTCGCAGCGTGATCAGTTCCGCCCGCTCTTCGATCGTTTGCTCGAATTGTTTAAGTAGTGTGTAAAAAAGATAGAGATATTCTGTTTCCAGTGCATTCTTGTAATCCTTGTAAACCTCCCGCAAAAGCTCAATCAGCTGGTAAAACGAGCGGATCACCTGCTGGGCATTGTTTTTCTGCCAATGCGTGAAAAGGATCTGGAATAATGGATGATTGTCGCCCAGTGCGATCAGCTCTTCAGAGCTTAGGAATACCTGGTTGCTTTCGGTGATCTCGCGAAGCGTTCGCTGGATGATCGTTTGCCCGTCTTCGAGCGGAGTGAGCGCAACGTGCTCGTAATGCCTGATGAACGGGTGATTGAGAATCTTATCAATGGATTTATGCCCGAATCTCGGAACACGGATCATTTTGCCGCTCCGGGTCCGGAACTCCACCACGTTTTGCTGTAATTCAAAAATGCCGTCCACCAATGTGTAAAGCAGCGAATTGCGCATCGAAAGGCCCATGGTGACGTTCAGGTCACGCACTTCCTGGTCCAGCGAATATAACATAGGCAGGAGCAGGTTTTCATCGGCGAGGACAATAGCGGTAGGAATAGGAGCGTCGTCCGGATCGAAGCGCTTCATCTGCTGGTAAAGCTCTCCCGCGACTTTCGTTTGCAGGGTCGCATTGGGAACGCCGTAAATGGTAATGTGCTTTTCGGTCGAAAGCAGGTCGTCGCTGGTCCAGTTCCATTCCCCGAACTCCTTGCTCCGCTGGTACTCGCGGAGGCTCTTGCCGGCCTCCACCACGGTATTCTCCGACATATAATACCGGTCCGAATCCCACAGCACCTCGGCCTTTTTAGCCTTGATTAATGCAGTGACGATCGTCCGTTCAGAGGCGGTAAATGCATTGAAACCCGCAAAATAAATTCGTTCGCTTTCCGGTCGTGCTTCCGTGAGACTGCCGATGTCTTCGGCCAGCTCGCGGTAAGCCATTCCGCGGTAGGCCTTCCCTTTGGCGATCAGCCGCTGCCTGAATGACTGGTAAACCTTATTGATATTCTCGAAAAGGGAGAAATACTGTTTGGAACCGCCTTCTCCTTGCAGCGACTTGCCTTCCGGCAGGCTTTCCTGCCAGCGTGCCAGTGCGTGCGCTTCCGAGAGGTATTCGAACAGGAAATCGGTTTTGACGAGATACTGGTCGATTTTGTCGAGATCGCTCAGCAATACCGACGCCCAACCCATGAAGCGGTCGAACTGCACATCCGGGTCTATTTCCCGGAAAGTTTCGTACAAATCGAACAGCAGGTGTACCGGGTCCTCTATTTCCAGGCTGCAAATGCTTTCCACAAAATCGTCGATCGCCATAATGCCCGGGCTCATCATTGCCTCGCTGGTTTCGCTGGCCAGCTCCTGCATGAGGAAAAACGCAGCCCGCCGCGTCGGTACCACTATTTGCACATGATCGAGCGAGGTATGATTGGCCAGGATCCGTTTGGCGACGTGGTTCAGGAATGATGGCATCGGGATGCGGATCTAAATGTCAGTGAATGCGGTCGCCGCGCGGTGAGAGCGATTGCATGATTTCGGCTTCGGCGTGCAGCAGTTCTTTCCAGCGCGCCCTTACTTTCTCTGCCGGAACGTAAGTTTCGGCGAGTTCGAGAAAAGTGCGGTAATGCCCGGCTTCGGAAATCATCAGTTCACGGTAGAACTTTTGCAGTGATTCGTCTTCCAGGTTTTCCGAAAGCAGCTTGAAGCGTTCGCAGCTACGTGCTTCGATCAACCCGCAAATGAGCAATCTGTCGAGAAACATTTTGTTGGCGTCGCCTTTAGTAACGAGTTGCATGAGCTGGTTCACATACTCATCTTTCCGTTGCCGGCCAAGCGGGATTTTTCTTTTCTTCAATTCCTTCAAAACTCTCTGGAAATGCCCCCATTCTTCGGCTACGATGGGCGTAAGGGTTTCAACCAGTAATGCTTTGTCGGGATAATGCACGATGAGCGAAATGCAGCTGGAAGCAGCTTTTTGCTCACAATAGGCGTGGTCTATCAAAACATCGCCGATCTGCATGGAGGCAATGTCGGTCCAGCGGGGATCGGTCGGAAGTTCCAGCCCGAGCGTTGTGAGTGATGTAGCCATATTGGTCAAAAGTTTGTTCAGCTAGTCGAACATCGGCCAATTGATCCCGAACGAAAATGATCTTGCAAGGCCCAGGTAATCGGGCGTCACATAATACCCTTTCGGGAAAAGACCGAAGTTGCCGCCCTGGTTAAGATAAGACATTTTAAAGAATAACCTCACCCGTTTGATCCGCACATTGGCAAAACCGTCTACCACGACATTCTGGGCTAGCGTTGTGCTGTCTTGTAAATGAAATTGTTGCGTAATGGGCATATAAGCGTCCGCTAAATAGGACGAGCGGTAACGTGCCGCGAGACCGAGCTGGATGTAAAGCACTTTGGCATACACAAAATCAAAAGTAACCTCGCCGCTCGCGAAAACCGTCGGGATGCGCATAACGTCTTTGTTGTCGTTCAGGGTGAGATAACCCATGGTCGTGAAATTCCAGCGGTTGAGGTGAATACCGGAATTGAAGCCGAGGCGCAACAATCGGAAACCTGCATTAAGCTGCCGGGGCACGGCCGCGGTGTCATAGTAAATGTAGTCGTTGATCTGATGTATCTGCGCTTCGGGTACAAACTCTATTTTCTTCGTTTTCAGCACGAGCGATGCGAAGATGGTCTGGACCTTGGTAGGATCGAAATTGTTACGCCAGTCAAAATGGTTGTTCAGATAGCGCTGTACCAGCAGGTCGGGGGCCGTTTGGATACTCTGGAACCCGGCTTTTCCCCAGCGGGTATTCAGCTCGCCTTTCAAACGGTACTCCACGTTTTTGGCTAGGTTCAGATCGGCCTCGGCCGTCAGGTATTGTACCGAATCTTTCAGGTAATAACCCAGCCACGCGCCGATGATGTTGTCGAATTTAAGACCCGTGCGGTAAGTCGCATAAGGATCGCCCGTTTCGTTCTTCGATTGCGCCCCGCCGCGCATCCCGTAAAACCGCTGCCGAACATAGGCGCGGTAATTGAACCCTTCGTAAAAACCTTTGATCCCGACTTTATTGTCCAGCAGCTTGTAGTAAATATCCTGACGGGTTTGCTCGGTGCTGAATTTGGAGGCAGGATAAATCCCTTTTTCAAGTCCGCGGTCGATTTGCAGATCGGTATAATGGTCGATGGTACTCTGCAAATCGGCTTGCTGGAAGAGCTGGAACCCGTTGAGCAGCCGGTATTGCTGGTAAACGTGGAAAACGTGGCGTCGTTCCCAGGAATTGGCATTGTCGCTGATTTTGGCGGCACCGTCGTACGAATATTTGTCAACCACACCGTTTTCGACATTGGGTATTACACCGCCCTGTTCTGCCACCTTCATGTTCAAATGCCGGTAATGGGCGAGGATGAGGTACTTTTTATTTTTGGAAAAGAAACTGGTGTGCGCCAGGAAAGTCCAGTTCCGTCCGAGCAATGCCGCAGACGCGATGGAATTGGCAAAACCATATACTTTGTTGGAAGTCAGACGTGTAGCGCGTATCCCGAAGTTGAACCGGGAATGCACACTCTGGGTGTAGGCGAAAGTACCGAGCGAGGTCTTTTTGGGACCCGACATAAAATCCAGCTCGGTATGCTGCGATTTGGTATCTACATAAGCGACGTCTTCCTGTTTGATCGCATAGGCGTCATACACCCGGAGGCCGAGCTGTGTACCGATATCTTCGCGAGGCTGGAAAAACAGGTTGCGTGTGGCTGTAACGTTATTGCCGAGGTCGACCAGCTTGCCCCAGGCCTTATCCATCGGCATCCACCGGTGGAAGTTGGTCATGCCCGTATCTACGCGGTACCGTACCGAATCGCGGTTGTTGAGAATGTCGTGCTCGTAAAAATGCAGGGTCGAATGCGGGCCGTAGACGTTCTTGGTACTATCGTCGAGAATGGATTGTCCTCCGCCCCCGCGTGAACCTCCGCCTCCGCCGCCGCTCGGCATCCGGATATTGCCCGGAAGCTTCACCTGGCCGCTGGCTGTGGGGATGGTTAGAATGAAGCTGCATAAAACACACAGGAAGCTATATAAAACAATTCTCATAGAGGGAAACTCGTTCTGCCGTTTTCAAAACCGGTCGGTGGTCTGTGATGTGACCCATTGCGCGAAAACCTGTTCATCGTCCCCGAAATCGACGGAAACCGGAACGTATGCAAACCTTTCCGCACAGCCTTTTGCGACCACCAATGGTTTTAATTTGACCATATCCTTTTCAGTCGTGACCACAAAAGTATCGTTTTTTAGGTTCTTAATCAGGTCTTCGACGTCACTTGGCGTGTAATTGTGATGGTCCGGAAAAACCTTTTCATCTGTAACGCTGAATCGGGCAGCCAAATATGCGGCGAATGGCTGCGGATTTGCGATTCCGGCCGCCATTTTAACATTCTTTAACGCAACAGGCCCGCCTTCGTACGACTGCGGGTCATCGTAACGGGTGGTAGCGAAGAAAACCGGCACACCGGCGCGGGTATAGCGACGGATATTTTCAGCGATATGCTCTTTTTCCGAAACGGGAAGGTTTACCGGGCATTTGGTGACGATCAGGGCATCTGCACGCCTCGCACCATGCCGCCTTTCGCGCAACCGTCCGGCAGGGAAGGGATGGTCCTCGTAAAAGGGCCGGTTGTAGTCGTTCAGCAGGATATTGACGTCCCGCTGAATGGCACGGTGCTGGAATGCGTCGTCAAGCAGCAGTAGTTTGTTTTCGGGATAAAAATGAAGAATACTATCTGCGCCCTCGACCCGTTTTTCACAAACGGCCACTATGACCTCGTTTTGAAATTTACTATAAAACTGAAAAGGCTCATCGCCGATTGTCGCAGCAGAAGACGAGCTGTCTGCGAGCTTGAAACCTTTGGTTAGCCTACCATATCCGCGACTTAGTATGGCCGTCGGGATTTTGGGGGCAAAGTGCCGCGCAAGGTATTCGATGACCGGCGTTTTGCCTGTCCCGCCAACGGTTAGATTCCCTACCACGATTACTTTTTGTAGTACTTTTTCGGATTGCAATATGCCGTTGTCGAACAGAAAGTTACGTACATCTGTGACGGCGCCGTAGATCCACGAGAGGGGCAGCAATGCATTTTTTATCCAGGGCAGCTCTTTCATCCTGGTGCATAATTACGTAAATTTTGTCTAATATTGTGCCCCTTTTAAAATCTGACACCGCAAAATCATGCCGTTAAAAATTGTGTATAAGCCACATACGCTTCATTTTCGCAAGGAAGCGGGCACCTCTCGCGGGGTACTTACACAAAAGACATCCTGGATTATCATCGTTACCGACTCTGAGAAACCCGGGGTGGCCGGCTATGGTGAATGCGGACCGTTACCCGGGCTGAGTATCGACGATATTCCGGACTTCGAGGCGCAGCTGGCGGATGTATGCAGCATTTTCAATGAGCTCGACCTGGATGTATTTCCGTTCAACCTGGGTATTATCCTCGAACAATTGATCCCCGAAAACCTGCCTTCCATTCGGGCGGGTATTGAAATGGCTTTGCTGGATATTATGAACGGCGGGCAGCGACTGCTGTTCAAGAATGGTTTTTCAGGAAATGGCGAGGGTATCCTGATGAACGGGCTGATTTGGATGGGTTCCTACGAAAACATGCTCGCGCAGGTGGAGGAAAAGCTCTCGCAGGGTTTCACCACACTTAAAATGAAAGTGGGAGCGATCGATTTCGAACAGGAATGCCACATTCTCGAAGCCGTTCGCGCACGATTTGACAAAGCCACGATTACCCTCCGCGTCGATGCGAACGGGGCGTTTACAGCGGACAATGCGAAGGAACGACTTGAAAGGCTGAGCGCATTCGACCTGCATTCGATCGAACAGCCTGTGAAGGCAGGCCAGCACGAACTGATGGCCGAACTTTGCGCGTCTTCGCCGGTACCGGTTGCCCTGGATGAGGAGCTGATCGGCATTCCCAACTACCGCGACAAGTTTGCGTTGCTCAAAAAACTCGCACCGCCTTTCGTCATCCTTAAACCAACATTGCTGGGGGGCTTCACTGCCACCAGCGAGTGGATTGAAATCGCAAACCGGCTGCATATCGGCTGGTGGATCACCTCCGCACTCGAATCCAATATTGGTCTTAATGCCATTGCGCAATACACCGCGTCATTCAACAATCCGCTACCGCAGGGATTGGGCACCGGCCAGCTCTATACCAACAACTTTGATTCCCCGCTGACGGTTGAAAACGGCCATTTGTATTACCGGAAAGAGATAGCCTGGGAATTACCAGGCCACGCCCTTGCGGAGCCAGTTTAAGGTTTCCGCCTCGGCAGTCCCCGGCTCCGGTATGAAATTGTATTCCCAGTTGGCTTGAGGCGGCAGACTCATCAGAATTGATTCGGTGCGGCCATTGGTTTCCAGCCCGAACTTCGTACCACGGTCCCACACCAGATTGAACTCCACATAACGGCCCCGGCGCAGGTATTGCCATTGTTTTTGCGCTTCGGTAAATGGCTTGTCCGCATATTTCTGCATGAGTGCCGTGTAAATAGGGGCAAAGTTTTCACCTACCTCCTTTACAAATTCAAAAAGCTCTGTTTTGGACAGACCCTGACCATTCCCTGGCTCGTCGGGTTTGAGGTAATCAAAGAAAATGCCTCCTATGCCCCGTGTTTCGTTGCGGTGCTGAATGAAGAAATAGTCGTCGGCCCAGGTTTTGAATCCAGGATAAAACTCCGGATGATGCTTGTCGCAGGCTGCCTTCAACGTTTCGTGAAAGGCACGGGCATCTTCTTCCACCACATAATGCGGTGTAAGATCAATGCCGCCGCCGAACCAGCACGTGCCATTGTCGAGTTCGAAATAGCGGACATTCATGTGTATGATGGGTACGTGCGGGTTGCGCGGGTGCATCACGATGGACACGCCCGTGGCCGTGAACTGAGGGTTTGCGTCTTCGGGCAGGTTCATTTGTGCGCGCAGCCTGGGATGTACCTCACCTTTAACGCTCGAAAAGTTAACGCCTCCCTTTTCGATCACTGCACCGTTCTGAATCAGGCGCGTGCGGCCGCCGCCGCCGGAATGGTGCTGCCACAAATCTTCATGAAAGGTAGCACCGCCATCCGTCGTTGCGATGGCTGTGCAAATGCGGTCTTGTAAATCCTTGAAAAACGATTCTATATCTTCCACTTTCATAGTAGGTAGTCAATGCTGCGAGCGGCAAAAGTACGACAAATAGCGCTGTGGGGCATAAAAAAGCAGGGCAAATCCGCCCTGCTTTTTCAATTCAATAAACATCTATCTAGTCATCAATGCGAAGGAAAGTACCCGCCAGGTTGAATACCAGCTCCTTATTGTTCGACAGCCGCACCTCCTGATCGGTTTTGTCCTTCTCCCAATCTGTAATAAATGCATCGGGATAATGCTCATGCACATATTCGAGCACTTTCAGGGGGATCACCGTGTCGGGCAGCTTCTCCGTGTGGCGGCTTTCGATGCTGTAACAATCGCCTTTTTTATCAAATTCGAGTTTGACCTGATTATCCAGGATCACGTCATAACTGGTTTCCAGGTCGTCGCGGTCGCGTACCACCTGCGTGATGCGAGCATGGGGAAAATGAGCTTCGATATAATCCTGTGCATTGACCGGCAGCTTGGTTTCGTCCACTACCTTTTCGCTGTCGCAGGCCGTCGCCACAAATAGCAGAAGGGCCAGAAAAGAAGCCAGTTTTCTCATAATTGTTGTCAGTTAAATTGAGTGTTCGTTTTGTTTCTGACAACCCAGCTTTTAGTTTCCCCTATGCGGAAGCCCCATTATTTTTCCTTTTTTGCTTACGCTTAATTTCTTCGTCGATAATGTTCCTCAATTCTTCGAGCTCCTGCGTGCTCATGCTCGTATCGCGGGCGAAAAACGAGCCGAACTGTGTCACCGAGTTGTTGAAGAAGTTTTTGATGATACCATTTACGTGCTTCGAGAAATAATCCTTCTTGTCGACCAGCGGATAGTATTCACGCGAGTTGTCCGGTGCAACGATTCACTCTATTTTTGTAACCGATAGTTTTGAATGTCAACCGTCCATCTATGATACGTACCATTTTACTGCTGTTTCTTTCTGTCAATTTGGTGTTTGCCCAGGAATTTACCTCCGTTGTGCGCGGGAGCGTGAAAGACGCCGATACCGGACTGCCGCTGCCCCAAGCGACCGTACAGCTCGATGACAAAGGCGGCATAACCGACCAGGCAGGGCTGTTCCGTTTTGAGGGAGTAGGAGTAGGCCGGCATACGCTGACGGTATCGTTTGTCGGTTATCAAACCCTCGTAGTCCAGGAGATATTGCTCGAATCGGGCAAGGAAAATGTGCAGGACGTGCGGCTCAGCGCCACTGGCCGGCAATTGAAGGAAGCGACTGTGTCGGGCAGCAGGCCCCCTGCATTCAACAGTGTGCAGGCCATTACCGCGGAGCAAACCATGCGCTATGCGGCTACCTATCTCGACCCGGCCCGTGTAGCGACCTCCTTCGCGGGTGTGGCCGCCGCCAACGATCAGGCCAACGGGCTAGTGGTACGCGGCAATTCACCGAACAGCATGCAATGGCGCCTGGAAGGCGTGGAGATTGTAAATCCGAACCATTTGTCGAATGCGGGGACATTCAGCGACAGGCCGACCCAAGCGGGAGGAGGAGTGAACATCCTGAGCACACAGCTACTGGCGACATCGTATTTCTTGAATGGCGCGTTTCCCGCACAATATGGTAATGCGATTGCGGGCGTTATGGACATGCGCCTGCGGAAAGGGAATGATGAGCGTAGCGAGTTTACTGCACAAGCCGGACTGATCGGGTTGGACGTGGCGGCCGAGGGACCTTTTTCAAAGCAGTCGAAGGCTTCTTTCCTAATCAACTACCGCTATTCATTTACCGGTCTGCTTGGAGCGATGGGTGTGAATTTCGGGGGCGAGGATATCCGTTTTCAGGATCTCTCGTTCAATCTGAATTTCCCAATGAAAAAAGGGGGTAATCTCAGTGTTTTCGGTTTGGGAGGCATTAGCAGCAATACCTTCAAGGCTGAGCCCGACTCCACAAAATGGGAGTTTTTCAAAGACTCGCATAATATTATTTACAGAAACAAAATGGGCGCTGCGGGTGTCACGCACACGCTTCCTATGGGTAACAGGGCTGTGCTCAACACGAAATTTGTCATGTCGGGCCTGCAAACGTCGCGGGCGTTTTACAAAGGGGATACCAATACCCCCGAATATTGGTATCCGATCGAAGACGATTCGCTTACCAAAAGCAAGGTTACCGGGAACATGATTTTCAACTACCGGTTTGCGGGAGAGAGCAAGTTGAAAGTGGGCTGGTACCTGACGTTCCAGTACGACCGTCTTGCCCCCCTGTACGAATATGAGGAAATGAGATCGCGGCTGTTTCAGCCCTTTGCGGAATGGACGGTCCCTCTCGCGGCAGGTATTACAGCTGAAATCGGATTGAACGCCACCGTCAGCAAACTGGACCTCCCGCGGGCGCGTACGCATCGCACGCTCGAACCTCGCGCGGCGTTACGCTGGCAGCTGTCCGAAAATCAGAAAGTGACGATTTCATACGGTCTGCATAGCCAGCTTCCTCTCGCCCAACTTTATGCGGCTAGTTATTCCACAACGAATTTGTCCGGCAATCCAAACCTCGGACCTGCCAAAGCGCACCATTTTGCGGCCAGTTATCAACGTGATTTTAAGAGGAATGACAACCTGAAAATAGAAGCTTACTGGCAGCAACATTTCGATGTGCCGGCTAACAGTTCCGGTTTTTCGGCTTTGAACCTTATCGAAGCGAGAGTAGGAGAGAGCCTGACTAATAGTGGTAAGGGGCGTAATTATGGCTTGGAAGCGACGTATCAGAAGTTGTTGAACCATGACTTTTATATGATGATTTCGGGGTCGTTGTATAGCGCTACCTATCTGACGTTCCGGAGCGAACGCAAGAAGGGACGCTTCGACGGTCGGCATACATTCAGTTTTACAGGAGGAAAGGAGTTTAAGTCCGGTGCCCGTATCTGGGGAATTAATACCAAAGTTCTCTGGCTGGGTGGTTTCCGCGAAACGCCCATCGATCTGGAAGCGTCAAAAAACGGAGAGCAAACGATGTACAAGAACGACGAGCCTTTTGCATTAAAGCTGAAAGATTACTTCCGCCCCGACCTTCGTATTTACCTCAAAAAGAGCCGGACGTCATATAGTACGACCCTCGCGCTCGATTTACAGAATGTATCCGGGACTAAAAATGAGGCGTTCAGTTACTACGATGCATTTCAGAAAAAGATTATCCGCCAAAAACAGTTGGGCCTCATCCCCGTGCTGAGTTACCGGTGGGAGTTTTAGTTTTAATGAGTGAATGAGTGAATGATTGAATGATTGAATGATTGAATGATTGAATGATTGAATGATTGAATGATTGAATGAGTGAATATTTTTTGGGTCGAAGGTCTTGTTTTTCAACGGGTTGTTTCTGGCGATTCGAGAATTTTTGAATGTGGCTGAACTTTCCGGATTTTTAATTTGTAAACTTATCTGCAATCAAACTTTGGCTTTGTCCGAGGCTGCACTAACAAATGGGGGTGACTGGTTTTGACAGCGGGCTGAGGGCTTGTGTGTAAGCATGTCGGGAGTTGAGAGTACCTCCCGGAAATAATATTCTCAAACAATAACTGGCGAATCTACTTACGCCATGGCTGCTTAATCCGGAGGATTAACCAAATGCCATCATCTCTCCACCTAACGTGCTGCCGGGTGGGTTCAGAGGTGTCGAACCGCAGCGCTGGTTGGTATATTGATGCGTAAAACCAACGAGACCCTAGCATCTAAGGCTATGACGCAGGTCCGCCGGGAACCTTGTCAGGCTCGAAAACCGAATCACGGATAAGCATGTAGAAGGCGCAGGTTTTCCCTGTTCTGGACGAGGGTTCGACTCCCTCCATCTCCACTTGAGGGGAAAGCAGCAGTGCTTTCCCCTTTTTTGTGTAAAATCAACTCGTGTAATTGGTTGGTTTTTAGTGAATTGCTTTCGAGGATGGGCAGGACGTAAGGTGTTCGATAGATAGGTACCTTTTTCATAGTATAGTTGGTTATCGAACACCATCCGGTGCGGCAAGACCCATCGGTCGCGTTGCACTCCCGTTATGCGGGTGAGCTCGTAACGGATGGGCCAACCGGGAAAAGATGGGAGATAATGAGGCTGTTTACATTTTTATGATTTCCGCACCGGATTCCCTTCTGAATATGATCTGAAAAGTACTGCGACCAACCCGGAGGCCATTTATCCGGATATCGTCCAGATAATCGGGTAAACCATCCGCATGGAAAGTCAGGGAATCTGTCGAAGGACTAAAACCGGGAAGTAACAGCGCCTCGATAACCTGAAATGCCGCGGCTACCGACCACGCTTGTGGCGAGCATGCGACCGGGTAAGGCGTCGGCCCTTCTCCCTTGCGTCGTTCGAAGCCGCAATATAGCTCCGGCAACCTCTGCAACGGCAGGAACAGCGACGCATCGAAAAGTGAAGTGGCCAGTTGCTGCGCTTCCCGGTACAGGCCGTAATTGGCCATACCCATCGCCACCAACGAGACGTCATGGGGCCAAACCGAGCCATTGTGATAAGACATCGGATTGTACCGGGGCGATTCGGTAGAGACGGTGCGCAGGCCCCAGCCACTGAACATATCCGGCTTTAAGAGGGTGTTAGCCAATGGCGCCGCAAACTCATTCGGAACGATTCCCGTGTATAGCAGTTGCCCGGCGTTGGAAGATTTAATGCGGCAGGGCTTTTTATCACCGTCCAGGGCCAGTACATAACATTGAAGGGCTTCGTCCCAAAATCGCTTATGGAATTCCGCTTTTAATTTCCGGGCGCTTTCTTCCAGCCGGGTCGCAAGTTCAGGTTCACGCATTACCCGGGCCAGGATGGCTGCCTTAATCCTGGCTGCGTAAACATATCCTTGCACCTCGCACATGGCAATCGGAGGTGCGGCAAGCTCCCCGGTATCATAAAAAACGGAGTCGAAGCTGTCCTTCCAAGCCTGGTTGGTCAACCCGTTTTCGGCTTTGTGCTGATATTCCAGAAATCCATCACCATCCAGGTCGCCGAAATGGTCTATCCATTCCAGCGCGGCCCTGATGTTGGGCCACAATGTCTCTATGGTGACTTTATCGGCCGTTCGCTCGTAGTACTTTCCTGCCAACACGACAAACAGCGGCGTGGAATCGATACTGCCATAATATTGGCGGAACGGCACCTCGTTCAGGGCAACCATTTCGCCGTTGCGGGTTTCGTGCATGATTTTGCCGGGTTCGGCGTCAGCTGCCGAGTCCCATCCCGATGCTTGCCGGCTGGCAAGGAAAAAGAGCACATCCCTGGCCAGGTCCGGGGCTGCCCATAAGGTTTGCAGGGCGGTTATCAGCCCATCGCGGCCAAAGGCGGTGTTGTACCATGGAACGCCGGCATACGGATATTTACCTTGCGGAGTGTCGGCCAGCAGGGATATCAGGTCTATTTTGGAACGGTTCAGCCAGTGCGTAAACTGTTCGTTGGACGTCTCGATGCGGGGAAACATCGCGCTTGTCTTGCGTAATCCGGGTTCGAGAAGGCTCCGTGCCTCTTTATAGCGCTCGGGAGCAGCGTCGTTTTTCTGGTACTCTTCGTGAAAATGAATGGAGTAATCCAGTTCCGCAGCCTGGCCGGGCGACAGCTCAAAGTTGAAATGCGCGGCGGGAATGTTGTCGTCGTATTCAAAAACCCTCGGGAAATTTACCCTGGCTGTCCTTCTGATGCCGTCCAGGCCATCGTAATACAGAACGATCGTGCGGCCGTTTACAACAGGTGTGCCTGTCAAGCCCCTCTTTTCTCTTTTGATTCCCCTTACTTCGAAGATATCGAGAAAATCACCGCTGAACCGGAGTGCCAATTTGATGGGCAATGGCTCTCCGGCGAAGGATTGCAATTGTATTTTTTCATAAAAGTGTCCCGACCGCAGAAACTGGCTCCTCCTTACATGGATTTGTCCCTGCTCGATCGTCAGCCCGTTATCGAGTGCGAGCGTCGGGTTCGTCAAGTCAATGGACAAAATTTCGTTTTCTTCTTTGATCGAGGACCCCAGCAACCGCGGGCGCACGCCGTTGATCCACAGGGACAAGCCACTGATATAGCGTGTATCCCTGTGATAAATGCCAAAGGCTTGTCCACGGGAGCTTGTGGCATCGCCGGACCGGTTGAGAATGGCGAATGTATCCCCATAGTTGAGCACCTGCGTCCGGTCGTCGAGCAATGAAATATCGATGGTATTCAATGATGCGATCTGATCTTCCATAATTACGCCGCGGTTTCTGCTGAAAAAGTACTGTTTAACGAGTGCGATGTGTCGGAGGCTTGCCGCTGTCGGGCTAGAAGCCTTGCATAAATCCGCTCGTAATTAGCCGTCATCACACCGGCTGTAAACCTTTGTTCGAAGCACCTTCTGACTTCTCTTCTGTCTATCAGACCGATACGGCCAAGTGCGGAGATAGCTTCGTCTACGGAATCGACTATGAAACCGCTGATACCGTCCTGCAGAACTTCGGGGACCGAACCGTTCCTGAATGCGATCACTGGTGTGCCGCAGGCCATCGCTTCGATCATCACCATGCCAAATGGCTCCGGCCAGTCGATAGGAAAAAGCAGCGCTCTTGCCCCGCCCAGAAACGGTCCTTTCAGGTCTTCACCGATTTCGCCGATGAATTCCACATGCGGCTGCTGCAAGAGCGGCCGGATCGTGCTCTCGTAATATTGACGATCGGCCTTATCGATCTTGGCGGCAATTTTAATCTTCATACCTGCCCGCCTTGCGATTTCTATGGCGCGGTCCGGTCTCTTCTCACGAGAAATCCTTCCGATAAAAGCTACATAGCCGCCGTCGCCGGCGCCCGGCGTATAAAGGTGTTTGGGCAGTCCATGGTACACCGTATCAAACCAGTGGGCATCAGGCAACGGTATCCGCTGATGGTTGGAAATCGAAACAACATGCTGACGGTCGAATCTGCGGTATATATGTTGCAGCTCGGGCAAATCCAGACGGCCGTGCAGCGTTGTCAACACGGGCTTCGAAAGCCTGCTTGAAAAAGGGAAGTGGAAGTAATCGGTGTGAAAATGCAAAACATCGAATTCTCCGGCCAGATCGGCGACATCCTGCATTTGAATAATGTGAAACGCGATGGGGTCGGTCACCGACGGGTCAAGCCGTAAGGCCGAACTGACCGGACTGATCAGCTTTGCCCTGGTTTTCGAATCTCCGGCCGCGAAAAGCGTGACCTCGTGGCCGTGGTTAACCAATTCCTCAGTCAGATAGGAGACTACTCTCTCTGTTCCACCGTACAGTTTCGGCGGCATCGATTCATATAGTGGTGCTATTTGTGCGATTTTCATATACATCGTTTTACAGGTTAAAATCTACGGTTTTGTCCTGTGGTAAGGGACACATATGATCATTGCGGAAAACCCGACATACGAAGCAGGCATGTCGGTACCGGATCCGATCGGATCAGATCCGGTTTTGCTTAAAGTGGTTCCATGGAGGCTTGCGGTCCATGAGATTTTCAGGAGAATTGCAGCTCCCTATTGTAATCCCCCCCGCATTGGAAGAGGCGTATGGCCGGTATGGCGCCTTTGAAATTATCGTCATTTGACAGCAATTTATCGTGAAACAAATCCTGGCAATGCCGTAGCATTCTCGACGTCCAGCCAGCAAGCAAAATTTGTGCCAGCGGTGGGGTCCGACGCAAACATTCTGCGGGCGATATTAACAGAAACGGTGTACCATTGGAGTTTCAACTCCGGATACGATGCTGTTGAAGATACCTATCTTTATGGAACAAGGTGGAAATGTCACTAGCAGTGTTGCGTAGAAGCACGATGTCAAACCAATTTGTGATTGATAACCCGGGTTCGCAGAATGACGAGAATGCCCAATGATTATTTATTACTTAAAAGGGACCTCCGGTGACCCTAATCAACAGTGGGAGCTGCAAGCAGTAATTCCCTTCCGGTCTAACTGATGAGTTTTAGCGGCACTCGTCTTGATAATAGTCAAAATAAACCGTTTTGGTCAACTTCATCGGAAGCCAACAACGACTTTAGAAAGAAGCTGCGATGCCGGAAAATTTATATCGATAGGCAGAGTTTCCGATAAAATATTTCATATTTTATCCAAGCCTATTGACAAAAGGCTATATTTTACAATTTCAGATAATTCACCCATTATTTCTTAGCCCCTTGACCTCACACAGATAATTGAAACATGCATAACATAGACCAGCGTATGTAGGAGACCCGCTAAAACTTTGAAAACAGTAGCAAAGTATTTAGGGGGAACCACCTACAATTAAGATCCCAAAAACTGGCTTGGTGGATAACCATATTGTTTTTTAAAGGCGAAGGAAAAGTGAGAGAGGTCCTCAAAGCCCGTATCCAGGTATACCGCCGAAGGTTTTCTTCTTTGCTCAACAATTTGATAGTGGGCCAGTTCCAGGCGTTTATGCGTCAGCCAACGCCCGGGCGACGTGTTAAACGCATTTTTAAAATCCTTTTTGAAAGTTGTCAAGCTTCTGCCGGTTAAATAGCCGAACTTTTCAAGCGGCAGGTTAAACCGGAAGTTTTGTTCCATAAACGTTACCAGGTCTACTTTACCCGGTGCTTCAAAGTGCCCCAGTAAGCCATCCGTCGCAGGATTGATCGCTCTTAAAATGCGAATAGCTTCTTCTACCTTAAATGCGGCAATGTCGGCGGGTAGCGCATCAGCCAAATCGAAATAGGGCTGCAAAGAAATAAACAAACTTTGCAGCAAGGGATGATCAGCGAAGATCAACGGCTCATGGTTGCGTTCCGCCGTAGGTTTAGTTCCCTTGTAGTATTGCTCCAGTCTATCTTTGCGGAAGATTACCGAGATGGCCACGCAAGGCTCGCCGTTCATCGGCAGCTTGCTCATTCGGCCCAGTTGGTCACGCGGAAAAAGGACTGTATCACCGGCAAAGAAACGATAGCTGCGGTCGGCCGCTGCTATCCGGATCTCCCCGGATAGCACGCGCACAAGAGCAGGCCAGCGGAGCATAAGCTCCCGGCTATAATGGACTTCCTTTTTACAGGATATAAAAACTTCGGCGACTTCCTGCATAGTGGCAATTTACAACAAATTCAACCGGATCAGGCTTTCCGCAGCGGCCAGTATCGCGTCTTTCTGCGAACGGGGCGACCAGCCCAGCAGCGCAACCGCTTTGGCACTGGTCAGGTTCATCGGAATACCCAATAATGGCACCATGCTTTTGACCATCGGATCTTTTAGCGCAGTAATGTGCAGAACAATATTCGGTAGTTGTATGGCTTTCACCTTGCCTGCTTTATCGCCCAAGTTGGCTTTCAGGATCTTTGCTACTTCCACCAGCCAGATACTTTCGCCGCCGGTAGCAATAAAGCGCTCACCATTTGCCTTAGGATTAACCATAGCGCGCAAGTGCAGATCGGCAACGTCCCGCACGTCGACAAAACAAGAATTGATCTTCGGGCAGCCCGCCATTTTACCGGTCAGCAGATTTTTGACAAGGTAAATGGAATGCGAATAATCAGGCCCTAGTACCGGCCCCATTACCGCTGCCGGGTTAACCACTGACAGTTCCAGGTCGCCGCCTTCACATTCTATAAATTCCCAGGCTGCTCTTTCAGCCAGCGTTTTCGATTTCTGGTAAGGCGGGGCATCCGTAGTATCCGTCCAAACTGTTTCATCATAAGGTACCGTTTGCCTAGGGTGGCCATAAACGATAGCACCGATCGCCGAGGTCAGTACCACTCTTTTTACGCCCGCATCCCTGGATGCGCGTAACACCCGCAGCACACCCTCCCGGGCGGGAATGATCATTTCATCCTCATGCTTAAAATTCAGTTTTGATGTCGGCGATGCGACATGCAACACGTAAGTGCAATCTTTTACCGCTTCATCCCAATGCGCATCGCTCGATAGATCCGTCCGTATAAACGTTAGCTTTTCGCCCACCTCGATGCCGCCTTCACACAGCATTGACCTTACCACCAATCCCCGGTTTAGATCGCGAAGAGTGGCCCTAACCCGGTATCCGGCATTTAACAATTGCAGGATGCAGTGTACGGCAATAAAGCCCGTGCCACCGGTAACGAGGACTAATTTTTCTGTATTTGAATTTGTATCCATCATCTAATGTTTTGATGATGCAAAATTCAGTTTAAATCCGTCATTATGCTTTGTTTAAAAGGCGCAATATACTTTGTTTAAAAGGCGGATAGGATAGTGGTACTGCTCATGACGTGGTCTCTTCGATCACAGTGTATATGAACAAAATCGCAGGACCATTGCAAAGCGCTATCTGGGTAAACGAACTTAAAGCATCACCCTTGTTTTGGCTAATCATTGCCCTGATTTGGCTTATTGCAGGTTTTTGATTCGCTGGACATTTGTCGAGTAGTTAAATGTCCAACAATTAAAAATCTCAGAAATGAACAAAACAGTATTGATTACAGGAACATCCTCAGGATTCGGTGCCTCAGCAGCCAACTATTTCGCAGCCAAAGACTGGAACGTAATCGCCACAATGCGCGATACCGGTAAAACAACAAGTCTCAGTAATTCCGGGAATATCTTTATTACTAAACTGGATGTAGAAGATGAAACGTCTATTAGAAATGCTGTCAAGGCAGGTATTGACCGCTTCGGAAAAATTGATGTGCTGGTTAACAATGCGGGCTATGGGCTATTCGGGGTTTTTGAAAGTGTCAGCGCCGAAGCCGTCAAAAATCAGTTCGCGGTAAATTTGTTTGGGGCAATGGATGTAACAAGAGCAATCCTGCCTCACTTTCGTGAAAACAATTCAGGCGTCGTTATCAATGTCAGTTCCGGAGCTGGCGCTATCGGTTTTCCAATGGCCTCCGTTTACAGCGCATCAAAATTTGCGCTGGAGGGATGGTCGGAAGCGCTCCGGTATGAACTGGCTTCTTTGGGGATCAGGGTTAAAGTAATTGAACCGGGTGGTGCGCCTCAAACCGGTTTTCTTAACCGCGTGGGCGGGGAAAGTACCGGATTGTCCATGATTGACGGTTATCTCCCTTTCTTAGAGCAGACTGGGAAAATGTTTCAGGCGATGGCCGAAACTTCCGATGCGGATGCCGTGGAAAAAGTAGTAGCGGCTATCTACGAGGCGGCTACGGACGCGACAGGCCGTCTCCGCTATGCCCCAACAACAGACATACAGCCGATACTGAACGCCCGTCGCAGTACTTCAGAAGAAGCCTACCAGAAATTTACTGATAACATTTTTACTCAAAACAAGCGATAGCATTACCAAGCCCGTTAAAATAGCTCAATTGAAAACCATATTCTTAACCGATGCTTCTTCCGGGCTGGTGAAAGCGACGGCAAAATTATCCGCATCAAAATGGAAAGTAATCGCTACCATGTGGCGACGCGCGCTTAAATAAACAGTCTTTCTAGTTCAATAATGATAGCTATGATAGATAAATCAGCTCAAAAAAAAGAATTGCATTATTTCAAATCGGTGTCCCGGCTATGTAAAGCGCTCGGAATACCCAAGCCTACACATCCGCTGATCGCACTGATAAATCACGCCGACATAGCTGCCAGTTCTCAGGTCAGGTATCTTGTGCATGACTTCTATATGATTTCCTATAAAAGCAATTTACACGGAAAGCTGAAATACGGACAGGGTTATTATGATTTTGACGAAGGCGGGCTGGTGTTTGTTGCGCCTGGCCAGGCCCTTTCTGTGGTCGATGATCAACAGTGCAGAGGGTACAGTGTGTTTGTTCATCCTGACTTTTTCGCGGGACATCCTTTGGCAAGATCCATAGCTAAATATGGATTCTTCGCCTACAATATTAGTGAGGCCCTGCATCTTTCCGAGAAAGAAAGAGATAAAGTCCTGAATGTCTTTAATGCTATTAAAGAGGAACTGGAAGCAGCCATCGATGATACTAGCCAGCAGTTGATTAGTTCCTATATGGAGGTCCTTTTAAATTACAGCAATCGGTATTACAAAAGGCAGTTCATCACCAGGAAAGCGGTGAGCAAGCCCATTATCGAACGGTTCGAAGAAACGCTCAATAACTACTATCGTGACCGGCTGGCTTTGGAAAACGGTGACCCGTCGGTAAGATATTTTTCCGAGCAATTGAATGTTTCTGCCGGATATCTGAGCGACTTGCTCAGGAATCTTACAGGATTAAATACACAGCAACACATCCACGCAAAGCTGATCGATTTAGCAAAGCAAAGGCTTTCGCTGTCTGAGTTGACCGCAGCAGAAATCGCTTACGAGCTAGGATTTGAGCATCCGCAGTCCTTCAACAAATTGTTTAAAAACAAGACCGGGGTAACGCCGGTGGAATTCAGGGAAGGTCTTAATTGATCATCACACTTTCTCGCAAGTCCTCTCACGATCGGGTAACTCATTCTATGTTAAATGAGAAAACTCAGAAACTACGGCAAAGTTTATGGCAAAAAATCCTTATTATTCTTGAGTGTATTCAAATGAGGAAACTACCTAAGGCTACAAACACACTGCAAGAGCATAGCTTGCAGTGTGTTTTTTCGACACAGCAGTTTTTTCAGTGCTGCTAAAAATGAATGTGTCAATTTATGGGGCAACAATGATCCGGTGCAACTCATCCTGACCGCTCTGCCACGTAATTTTCAATAGGTAACTACCTGCTGCAATATTTCTCACATCAATTCCGGCCGAGGGAAACGATGCTCCCTCGAAAACGGTGATACCTGCCTGGGAAGTCAGTGAGACGTGTCTGAGCACGTCAGCCTCCGGCTTTTTTAGTAACAACCGGTCTTGGGTTGGATTGGGATATACAAACGTGTATGTTCTTTTGTTATCCAACCTGATGCTGTGGATACGGCTGTAAGCAAAGGTTTTGTCACGATCGATCATTTTCAGCCGGTAATAACCCTGGCCTGAAAGTGGAGCCGCATCGGTGAACTGGTAGGAAACCAATGCCTTGCTATCCCCTTCGGCCATATGCGAGCCTATTATCTGCCAATTTTTGGCATCATTGCCCCGTTGAATTTCAAATTTCTCAGCATTAATTTCCTCTGTTGTAACCCAATTTACCTGCACCGTTCCGGCTTCCTGGGTAAGGGAAAATGAAAGCAATGTCACCGGCATAGACGGCGCTGCACAAATTTCGATCGGGGTCTGACTTGCGGATGCGCAAGAACCTCCGATGTCTGCAATAAGCACTCCTGCCGCAAGGTTTGGTGCCAAACTTCCTCCCTCTGCCAAATAGTTGACGGCATAAATCCGGTACTTTCCTGGTGCCGACGGCAACGTAATCGGGCTTTCTGTGTGCGTAGATACAATGCGCCCGGTACTGTCGGTGAGTGCGTACCGGGTGAGATATCCGGCAGAGGTATTGTGGCCGGTCACCTGAAATGCGACAGAGCTTCCCGCAGGGACACAACCGCCGCTAACACAAAATTGGGCCGGTTGCTGACTTATGTCCACGCAATCGCCTCCAATGGCGGAGATGTTCGTGCCGGGTGTTGTGTTCGGCGCAGTTCCGGATGTTTTGTAGTTGACCGCGTAGAGATAGTAAGTCCCATTAACGTCAGGAGCAGCGAATCCGTCGGTAACCGTTTTAAGTATCCTGCCGTCAGTATTGGTTAGCAGATATACCGTTGTGTACCCGGCCGTAGTATTGTTGCCCGCAACTGAGAAATGGACAGACGAACCAGCATTAAGGCATTGTGCGCTGAGCATTCGGGGAAGTGCTCCTAACATGACCAACAATGCCGTCAATTTCCAGTGCGCTGAAAAAGGGGAAAAGTATGTTTTCTTCATAGCTTTCTTGACGGGTAACGTTATGGTATAATCGTAATGGTTCCCGCTTCGGACTGACAACATTCAAGTGCTCCGATACTCAACGCATTGGACGCCGCCGAATTACAGGTGCCGTCGCTGGCCGTAACGGTGTAAGGACCAGTTGCCGGCGCCAAGCCTGTAAAAACCCCCGTCGTATTGGACATGCCGCCCGGAGAGAGCGTATAAGTCAGGCCGGCGGCCGGCGACTCTACCGAGATACTGCCGGTCGGAACCTCACAACTTGGGTCGGTAGCAGCTATTACAGGAGCAGAAGGCCCGGTCACGGTAACGGCAACTTCATCGGTGCAACCGTTTGAAGTCCAGATAAAATAATAAACCCCCGGAGCCGAAAACCCGGAAATGGTTGTTGTGCCGCTGCTAGGGTTTGCGATGGATGTGGGTGTGGGATTGCCTGATTTTTCACTCCAAACGCCGGTTCCGGTCCCCGCCATTTCAGTGGTGGCGCCCACGCAAATGGTCGTATCCGGGCCACCGTCGACTGTATAAGTAAGCCGGAAATTGTCGATATAAGTGTAAGCACTTGTATTTCCCGGGACAACAGGGGCATTTAATATTTCAATGCGGTCATAGGTCTCGGTAGTCGTTATATTGAAACTTCTTGTAACCCACGTTGGATTGGTTGCTGAAAGGACATTGTCCACAACAACAGAACCGATTAGCTGCGCGGGAATGTGGGAAAAGTCTGGGTCGGTAGACTTTACGCCGTAAAACAGTAACGTAGAATTGGTATTTACGTACGGACTAGCGATGACGTTACCCGCATCCAGATAGAATGTGTAGTTTCCAGGCGGTAGCGGTTGGGCCAGCGTGTTTTGCCAGTTTTCGGTATTATGCCCTCCGAGCCAGTTAGTCCCATCGCTTCCACCAGTTAACGCCGTAGAAGCAGGCCACGAAGCTGCTGGCTTATTAGAAACACATTCGCCAGGCCGGTTGACCATTAGCTGCCCGTATGTACTACTAAGTCCTCCGATTGTTTTCCAATTTGACGCGTAGTTAATTGTTCCCCGGGTACTGAAGTTTGGGCAGTTAGTGTAGGTTTCCATACTGCCGTTTGCGATAAAATTGATACACTGGGCAGTTGCCGCAGTTCTGATCACGACAAGTAATATCCAGGTAGGAAAAAGGCGTTTGGGCCAACGCTTAAAGAAGTTTAATAAGACGCAAATTTGTTGCATAATGTTGGTGATTTTGTGAAAAAAAATGACAAAACAGTCGCTTCAAGATTACTTTGAGTAATCCAGTTGGAGGGTATTTTTCTAAAAGAATGCGATTCTATTGATATCCGGGGCCAGCTGACAAGGCTTTATAGAGGCACACGGAAATACCGGGGCTCATTTGCAATTGTCACCTTCCTGTTTTTTCGGTTCGGACGTAAACTTTTAGGGCAATGTTTCTGAAATTGTCCGGCGCCGTGCTTCCAAATAGCGTGAAAACGCTTGCGTCAGCACATCGTCCGAACAACTAAGATCGAGGTAAAAGTACTTTATGTAACCGGTAATCTCTCCACAAAAAATTTGATTGTCCGTTAACAAAATGTATTTGTTACGCTTTAATAAATTTAATGGCAGTTGAAGAATTACTACAAGTAGTTTATTCCATGCAACCGTAATTCTGGTTACTATTCAATAGTTCGATTTTTTAAATTCGAAAATCTTATCGTTTGTGAACGAATGTGAAAAACAATTGATGAAAGTGAACCAAAATAGATCATTCAATCTGTTAACCGATTCGTTAACTTGAGACGATGAGATAGGAAAAGCAGCCATTTAGAGCGAATATGCACCATATACAGGATTCCTGTGGGGGAGCACTGAAGCGTACACAGAGCTTTTTTTCGTTTTGTATCGAAAATTGAGATCACTTACAGGGTTGATCATCAATGACTTCATGAAAACGATGCGATTTAATGAAGCCTAAAAGCTGCTCAATTCGGGACTTTATTACGTCAGTGAGGTGAGCATAATGATCGTTTTGATGACAGCAAGTATTTCAGCGCAGAATTCAAAAAAAGATTTTTGGAAAAACGCCGACCGAGGCTAAAAAGGGTCGTGTTTTATGAACTGCATCGTGGCAATTTGTTGTGGCAAAAATATACAGGGAGACCACGCTAACTTGCCTGAATCAGCGCGACTGGTTGGGAAACAGAGCAATGGGCCTCACCTCGCACCATCCACCTTTTTCCCCCATCGTCCTCGTCATATCATTTATTCGTTGGCTAACGAACGCACTGGATTCATTAATGCGGCCCGTGTTGCCTGCATGACGACAGTCGCCACCACAATGAACAATGTAGAACAAATAGCAAACACGAATACGCCCGGACCGATCTTTACCCGGTACTCGAAGTCACCGAGCCATTGATCCATGATGTACCAGCCAATGGGCGCCGCGATTAGAAATGCCATAGCGACCAACCTGACAAAGTCCCCGATAAGCAGCGCGACAATGCTGGGTACCGACGCGCCAAGCACCTTTCTGACGCCGATTTCCTTTATGCGCTGTTGTGCGGAGAATGTGGCTAACCCGAAAATACCCATACAGGAAATAAAAATGGCCAGGCCGGTGAAAGTGCTCGTCAAGATACCGATCTGTTTTTCGCGTGCAAAACGCGCTTCATAGATATCATCGACAAAGGAATAACTGAAAGGATAGCGCGGATCAATCTTTTTAAAGACAGATTCCAATACCGTCAGGCTTTTGTCAAGCGGATTCGCCGGATTGAGGCGGAGATTAACCCATTGATGAGCAAGCAGACCGCCCGGCCCTGTAATGATAGCAGGTTTGACGGGTGAATAGGGAGATTCGTAAATAAAATCTTTGACTACCCCCACTATATGCCAGTCAGTGTTTTGAAAGTGGACGATCGAGCCGATCGGTGTTTTTAAACGCATGGCTTTGACGGCTGTTTCATTGAGCACGATGGCCGTTGAGTCGGTGGAATACTGAGAAAGATCGATATCTCTGCCTGCCACCAATTCAACCCCCGTCGTTTTGACAAAATCGCGATCGGCCCCGAAAAGGTCAAATTCCACATTTTTATCGGTTTCGACGCTGCCCGGGAACTTTACACCCCATTGGCGCGTGTTCAGACTCATCGCAGGTCCCAACGACCGGGTGGCTGACACAACCGCCCCACTGGCAAGGAGCTCGTCACGCAGCAATGCGTAGTGTTTTTCCAGGTTTCCCGGCAACGCTGCATAAAGCAGGTGCTCTTTGTTAAAGCCATTGTCACGCTGTTCGGCATGATCGATTTGATTGCGGATGACCAAGGTCGAAATTATCAGTACAATAGCGAAAGTGAACTGGATGACTACCAGACCTTTTCGGGCAGGAACCGCCACAGGTCCGCGACTGTACGAGCCTTTCAGGACTCTCGCCGGTTGAAAAGACGATAATACAATGGCAGGGTAGCTCCCCGCCAAAAAGCCCGTAAACAGTACAAATGCGATGCCCGACGCCCAGAAAACAGGAGAACCAAAATCAGGTTGAAGATGGCTGCCGATCAATTCGTTGAATGTGGGTGTCAGGGACCAGATTGCGGCGGCCGCAAACAGGCCTGCTATCAGGGCAAGCAACACCGCTTCACCCATAAACCGCATTACAAGCGAGCCTTGCGCCGCTCCGGCAACCTTGCGGATACCAACTTCTCTAGCGCGCATTTCCCCTCTGGCTGTACTCAGGTTCACGAAATTGACGCAGGCTATCATCAAAATGAACACGGCGACCACGGCAAATAACCTCACTGCGACGATTCCGCCGCCGACGACCTCACCATTTTCTATTTTGGAATACAAATGCCACTTATGGGCCGAATGCAGAAAGATTTCCCGGTGCGCCACGTTATCGACTTTGCCTTTCAGATGATGGGCAGTCACTTTCCTGATTTTTTGGTTGACGGCCGCCTCCTGTGCGCCCCGACGCAGCAAGACAAATGTGCTGAAATTGTTGGATGTCCAGTCGGCACCGGCAGAGCCTGGCTTTATCATATATTCCCAGGGAAGCAGATAGTCAATATCTTGAAACTGGCTATTCGCAGGCAGATTATCCATTACTGCCGCCACTAAGAAATTGTCTCTGTTGTCTATTTGAATTCTTTTTCCAACGGCGTTTTCCGTCCCGAAGAAGTTCATTGCCAATCGCTTGGATATGACTATTTTCCCTGCTTCGGCAAGTGGCGGATTCTTGGTGGCTGAAAGTGGGAAAACGTCAAAGATATTGACGAAATCGGGGTCCGCCAGGGCACCTTTCACATTGCTGTTGACATCACCGACCGACAAGAGCAGCGTCAGCGGTGCATACCGGGTCGCCAATTCAATGTCAGGATAAGATGCTTTAAGGACCGGGGCCAGTGGCGAGGGGGTGGTTGACCAAACGGTCTTTTCGCTATTAAAAACGTCACGATTATAAATCTGATAGATTCTGTCGGTTCGACTATACTGCCGATCAAATTGTAATTCGTTTTGAATCCAGAGGAAGATCAATGCCGCGGCCGTCATCCCGACAGCCAGCCCGACAATGTTAATGAAGGCGAAACCTTTTGATTTCAGCAGGCTTCGCCACGAAATACGCAGATAGTTACTAAGCATACCGACGGAATAGTTTGGTGTTGAATACAGCGTGGTTTTTTGGCTTTTTATGAAAACAAACCGGGCAAAGCCCAATACTTCGAGCACGTACCTGAGTTTCGCCCGACGCACCCCCCATCGTGATGCGCATTTTTGAAAACGTTCCTGAAGGTCACCTTGAACTTCTTCGACTTGTGCTGCGCTGCAAAAGAGATATAGCAGCTGTTCAGCGAATTTCGGTGGTTTCGGGCCGTTCATATTCCTTGTACGAGCAAACCTTTGGACATAATTGAATCCCACAATTTTGAACGCATGTCCCTCACGCTTTGCAATGTCTGGTTTCCCAACGTCGTGACCGCAAACAGCCGCTTCCGCCGGCCTCCCCGTTCCTGGGTTGCTTCACCAAACGCCGAGCTGACCATTCCTTTCTCCTCAAGTCGTTGCAAAGCAGCGTGCACGGCACTAATGCTGACCGATCTCCCTGTCTGGTTTTGCATTTCGTCTGCGATTGCCGCCCCGTATGCCCCTGGATGCAGGACAGTGACGGTCAGCAGTACAAGTTCTTCAAATTCACCCAGGTAGTTTCTCTTCATCGCTGTATAAGTTCAACTTTTGTAGATAAAATACTGTACCATGAATAAGATGCTTTTTGCACGTTGCTGTTTATGAGTCTTTTATGCTTTTTGTTGCTCGGATTGAGATGTCCGAAAGTGAACATTTTACTGCAATAGCGGACAAAAAAGAGCCCCTGAGAAGCGGACGGACCGCACTCAGGGGCTCATCAATCGAATTGTAGCACTACTTTTTCTTAATCACTTTCTGTGAAACAGATGAGCCATCCGGCATTTGAATTTTGATTAGGTATACTCCATTCGGAAGAGGCCGGATGTTAAGCACCGTCTTGTTTTTACCATCGCTGTTGCGGCCTTCTATCAATGTGCGTCCGAAAATATCCAGCACTTTGATCACCTCTGAGCCATTTAGTCCGTTTATGGTCAATTCGTCCGCCGCGGGATTTGGGTAAGTATATATCATGGCACTATTTTCAGATGCCATTACTCTGATCTGACTATAAGTATATTTACCATCAACGTCGACCATCCTCAGGCGGTAGTAACTTCTGCGCCGCAGGGGATTTGGATCAGCGAAATGGTAGTCGAGCCGGCTGCTGCTGACGGTTTCGGAAGATAAAGATGGCACAAATCCTATCTTAGTCCAGGCAGATGCGTTTGCACTTCGCTCGATCTCAAAGCCTTTACTGTTTTCTTCGCTGGACGTAGCCCATTGCAGGTTCACAGTGTTGCCTTCCGGACGGACATCGAAACGGATCAGAGTTACCGGCATGGGGCTTTCTGTCTCAATAGAGTAACCCGCGGCGGAACTGGTGGCTCCGCCATTATCGGTAATGGAATAGGTAAAACCAACAGGATTGCTGCTTGTCCCGCTTCCGGTTGCCCCGTAGATCACCAGTTTGGTAACATCGAAGTTAGGAATACTCACAGGCCCGCCAGTTACATCTATGGGTACAGGTCCTGATCCCAAGTCGTAGTATAGTTGAGTGGATGCGTTGATCGCCTCAATATTGAAGGTGGTTCCCGTGCCCGTATTACATGTACCGGCGCCGGCACAATCTTCCGGATCAGAGCCCGAAAGGGAACCGCCGGAAGGATAGCCCGTCAGGTTTGCCGACGATGCAGCAATAGATTGATAGCCTGGTAATGCGGGATAGCCGGCGGGCGGAGCGACGCTAAATGCTGCGTTGGGCACCTGGTATGTTTTAAGGTCCGCAACAGGCGGTTGCTGGATGCCAAAGTTAATGTCTGTGCTATTTACGCCTACGGTAAACACCGGACTGATTCCGTCTGCCGGGGCTGTGTTTCCGGTATTCTCCGCGCCATTGAACTCTCCCGTATTTACCCAACCTGCCGGAAGGCCCGGCACAGGGGAAGCCGTACCAGGGGTACCATTTGTCGTACTCAGCACCACCTGGTAATTGCCTGCCGGAATGCCATCAAAGCCATAAAATCCCGATGGAAGTACAGGGGCAACAGCAACGACATTTCCGTCGGTGCCGATGAGATTGGCATACAGTCCGGAAGGCGCTACGTTCGGGTTTCCTGTGCTGTTATTAACATTTCCTGCATCCGGATCGTGGAATACCGTGCCCGAAATAGTCGTAACCAGGAGGGTGTTGGGGCAACTCGCTCCGTCGTTGTTGTTGGCCCCTCCTGTGGGCGCAGTCGATATCAGGGTAGCCGCATTCGTCGTCATATCGACCTTGTAGAAGCCTCCCAATGTATTGGCAAATACATAAAAGGTATTGGGCTTTTCATCGATAAAAACAGAGCCAAAGGCCACCTTTTCATTATTTTGTATACCACCGCCCGCAATGGTTGTGGGTGTGATGGTTACCTGTTGTGTTACCGGATTTATCGTAAACCTGCGGTATGCGTTCGTTGCACTTTGTGCGTCGATGATGCCGTTGAACAGCCCGTTTGAAGAGCTATAAACAATATCTGATATATCCAGACTGGTCGCGCCGATAAAAGTATTTCCGTACGGGGCCGCGTCCAGCGTATAAGAGGCTGTTGGATCCACCAGTTGCAGATACGTGGCTGTTCTGGCTGGATTGATGTCGACTACGTAGTATCTTGTGGCCAGCCTGCTATAAATGAATAAATAGCCGTCCCCGAAAACCTCCCCGACATTGTAATATGCGCTGACTTCCGGGGCAGGTAAATTCGGTATGGAATAAGTTGAAAGTGCGGCATTAGCCCCAATTTTGACGACCTGGTTGGTTAGGACGTTGATGCCCCAAATATAATTATCAAGCGTATTATAACCGATGGAATTGACTCTGGCAGGAAGGGCTCCCATCAGCGTTCGGACGCCTGTGGATACATTGTAGCTGTAAAGAGAAGAATTGCTTGTATTTGGCCCGCTCACCTGATATGCAAGATTAGAACAAGCAAACGGCGTAGGTTCTTGCGCCCATGCAAGGGAAATACTTATCAAATACTTGACAATTACAAGTGCCGTTTTAGATGATGGTTTACTGTGATAGATTTTTTTCATTTGCTACGAAGTTTAAATGGCGTGTAAAATCAATAGCTTTTATCTTGTTTATGGGAGTGCTCGTGTCCTGAATTAATTTGCTGTTAGTAAAAATTGGTTTGAGACAGAGTTGAATTAATTAATAGGAGTGTCCCGTTAAATGCTGGCAGGCGATCATTTAGTTTGAACCTGTCTGCATTTCCAAATTTTTCCAGGAGGGGTATTGTTGTTTTTCCAGATTGAATAGCTCAACCTTGTTTTGTAGGTGCTGTAATATTCAAAAAATGTTCTGAGACAGACGGGTGATAATCTTGTCAAATAATGGGTAGAATTTTGTCAAATAATGGACGCGGTAAATAGCCTGCTTCAAAAGCTTTGACAAGCTTTTGGCAGGAGACATAACCGGGAAGGGAAATGAAGATCAGAAGGAAGATTGGAGTACTTTGTCTTGCCGCAAACGGGCCGGCTTCACAGAGCCGATGTCTCGGTGGGTGAGCGTGAACGCATACACAACATGGGCTGCTACCAGCTGCAAAAAGAAGGACAGCCTGGTAGCTCGTAAAGTCCGCGGGTGTCTTTCCAGCATAATCCGCCATGCCAATGTGGAGATCAAGCCGCTTGCGATGCCAAATACCGACGCTTTGAGTGGGATTGACAAATCGTCATTGCGGCGTTCATTCGAAATTCCGTACACTACCGACCACAGAATGCCTACCAGATAGTGTGCTGCCCAGCCTTTTGCCGTCGCACTACGGCCGGGATGGGCCCGCTTGGCTATTATTTTAGAAAGCAGGTCCGGTTCGATATAATTCCCGAAGTAGCGAATAGGGAAGCACCTGCCAGGCGAAAAATGGATCTGAAAAACATACCTGTTCTGAATTAGGATAAATTAATCGCTTTGGAGCGTCCGTGCAGCGAAAATTGTGCCGAACCCGGGACAACCGCACGAGTATACAGCTCCTCAATAGCTTGGGCAAATTGCTCTTTTCGGCAATAATCTGCAAACGGGTAGCAATTTGGTCGACGGTCATAACTATTAGATATTAATGATAACAAAGGGACTCGAATAGCAAACTTTCCTCCTCAAAACGGCGAGTAATAAGTGTTCCTCCAAGGTAATATTTTATGTGACCCGTGGTTTATCTATTTATATTAGCGCGCCTTAATTGAATGGGCAAGTTAATTTTTAGTCTTAAACTATGTTAATCAGTGACTTCAGTTGAATCTTTTATGACCCGGCTTGTCAACCGAAATTCCGGTGAAAGTGAATTTCATCAGGCAGTACGGGAAGTCGTCGAAACAATTATCCCTTTTATCGAAGACAAACCTCATTATCAGAAAGCTAAGATCCTGGAACGGATTGTCGAACCTGAGCGTGTGATTATTTTCAGGGTACCCTGGATGAACGACCTCGGGGAAGTCGAAGTCAACCGCGGCTATCGGGTCCAAATGAACAGTGCGATCGGACCTTACAAGGGTGGGCTGCGTTTTCACCCATCGGTAAATCTGAGCACACTCAAATTTCTGGCATTTGAACAGATTTTTAAAAACAGTCTCACTCAGCTGCCTATGGGAGGCGGGAAGGGAGGCGCCGATTTCGACCCCAAAGGACGTTCTGATCGGGAGGTAATGTTTTTTTGCCAAAGCTTTATGACAGAGCTTTTCCGGCATATCAGTTCCGATAATGACGTCCCTGCCGGGGATATCGGGGTAGGGGCCAGGGAAATCGGGTTTCTATTTGGTCAGTATAAGAGGCTCAAGAATGAATTTACCGGCGTTTTAACGGGTAAGGGCGCCAGCTATGGTGGCAGCCTGATCCGCCCCGAGGCCACAGGATATGGGGTAGTCTATTTTGTTGAACAAATGCTGGGTCAACGACGTGACAGTATTAAAGGCAAGCGGGTAGTGATTTCAGGATCTGGCAACGTGGCGCAGTACACGCTCGAAAAGTGCGTAGAGCTGGGTGCAAAGGTCGTCACGCTTTCCGATTCATCCGGTTATATCTACGATGAGAAAGGTATAGACTCCGAGAAACTTGCCTATGTCATGCGTTTGAAAAATGAAGAGCGGGGCCGGATAAGCATGTATGCAGACAAATTTGGATGTCAATTTGTGGCTGGCAAAACTCCCTGGGAAGTGCCCTGCGACATTGCTTTGCCGAATGCTACTCAAAACGAACTTCATGTGGAGGACGCCCGAATGTTGATTAAGAACGGCTGTTTCTGTGTTGCCGAAGGAGCTAATATGCCTTGTACTCCGGAGGCAATTGCGGTATTTGAAGACAGCGACATACTGTATGCTCCCGGGAAGGCGGCGAATGCCGGCGGTGTAGCTGTGTCGGGCCTGGAAATGTCACAAAATTCGCTACGCCTGTCATGGTCGCGCGAAGAGGTGGATAAGAAGTTGAAGGAAATCATGTTTAACATTCATTCAACCTGCATACGTTATGGCCACAAACCAGACGGTCGCATGAGCTATATACAGGGTGCAAATATCGGAGGCTTCGTGCGGGTGGCTGATGCTATGATTGCACAGGGGCTGGTGTAATGGACAGTGACAAACTTATCTTCCACCGGAGCGGGGAAGATAAGTTTAATCGCCATTTAGCGCCATCCGAGTCCCGGTGCCACATGCTCTAAGATAGACGACAGTACATGGACATTGTAGTCAACTCCCAATGTATTCGGTATTGTTAGAAGAATGGTGTCGGCTTCCTGAATGGCTTCGTCCTGTGCCAGCTCTTTGATGAGCTGGTCTGGCTCAGCGGCGTAGCTTCTACCGAAAATGGCGCGCTTGTCCTGCTCGATCATACCGATTTTGTCGGTCCGGTTACTTTCCTGCCCGAAGAAATAGCGGTCCTGGTCGGTTACCAAAGCGAAAATAGACCGGCTCACCGAAACTCTGGGTTCGCGCTGATGTCCCGCCTTTTTCCAGGCTTCCTTATATAACCTGATCTGCTCGGCCTGCTGCACGTGAAAGGGCTTGCCGCTTTCGTCGTATTTCAGCGTAGAACTTTGAAGGTGCATCCCGTTTTCTGCCGCCCATACTGCCGTTGCATTGGAGGCAGCGCCCCACCAGATCCGTTCACGCAACCCTTCTGAGTGAGGTTCCAGGCGCAGCAGGCCCGGCGGGTTCGGAAACATCGGGTAGGGATTGGGCTGTGCAAATCCCACGCCCCTTAATTTATCCAGAAATTCCAGCGCCTTGCGGCGTCCCATATCAGCATCGGTTTCTCCTTCGGCGGGCTCGTAGCCAAAGTAGCGCCATCCGTCGATCACCTGTTCCGGCGATCCTCTGCTGATCCCCAGTTGTAATCGTCCTTCCGAAATCAAATCCGCGGCGCCGGCATCTTCCACCATATACAGCGGGTTCTCGTAACGCATGTCGATTACGCCTGTACCAATCTCTATTTGGCTTGTTTTGGCGCCGATGGCCGAGAGCAATGGAAATGGTGATGCGAGTTGGGCCGCGAAATGATGCACCCGAAAGTAAGCCCCGTCCAAACCGATTTCTTCTGCAGCGACAGCCAGATCAATGGATTGCAGCAAGGTATCACTCGCGGTTCGGGCGTTGTAAGCCGGATGGTTAGACCAATGCCCGAACGATAAAAAACCTATCTTCTTCATAACATGTATGTCTTGGTCAAATGCCCGATTGGAACAATAATAGCACTTTTACCACCTCCATGCAAAGCAAATGTAAAATGGGAAGTCGCTTGTTGCCGGGCTTTGGCATTTACACATGCTCTGAGAGCTTGCACGTCCAGACAGCTTCACGGGTATGGTTGATGACATTTTCGGCTACGCTTCCCAGCATCAGGTGCGTCAGGCCCGTATACCCGTGTGTGGCCATAGCGATCATAGAACCTGGCAAGCGGGCGGCAAATTTGAGAACCCCTTTTTCTTCGCTCGACGCGTGTGTAACATGTACGCTGTACTCGGTAAGAGAATAATACTCGGCGAGGTCGCTGAGCATGTGAGTAAGAGCTTGATCGGAGTCCCTGCAATCGGGCGTTTTCACATAGAGCAGGTGCAGATGGGCGCTTAGGAAAGATTGCAGGGCCCGGATCTGCCATACGAAGCGATGCTGCTGCAAATCGATGGTCGTCGGGAAAACGATGTTGCGGATCTGGCTGATCTTTTGGCCTTTGTGAATGGAAATGACGGGTACGGGGGCGGTTCTGACAACCTTTTCTGTGTTCGAACCTACCATTACTTCGGCAAGCCCGCTGCTGCCGCTTGTTCCCATCACTACCAGATCGGCCCCGGTCTCGTGAATAGTTTTGATGATAATCTGATGGAGCAATCCCTGCTCGACCCGAAAGCCGGGTTCCAGGTGCGTTTTCAACTCACTTCTTACCCGTGCAAAGTTCTCGGTCGCCTCCCGGCCCAGTTCTGACAGGATCGAAGCGGAGCCGACGGCATATCCATTCGGATCAAGGCTTTCCAGGTAAACCGGCGTCATATTTACCACGTGCACGGCAATCACCTCACCCCCGGCCGCTTCGGCCAGCTCGATGGCGAACCGGAGTGCGGACATGGAAAGCGCGGAGAAGTCGAACGGAACAAGGATCTTTTTCATATGCAGGTTGCTTAGTACAAACGGATCATTTGGAGCGGCTGCAAGTTATTGGCAAATAGCAGGGTTAAGGATGATCAATGGTGCATTATGAACTGACTTTGCTCATGTCTGCTGCGTTTATTGTCATCAAAAAGATTCTCCCTTGTAGAAGTAGGATAGATGTAACTTGCGAATAATAACGATTGTGAATTGAATAAAAGTTAGTAGTTTGCTTACTGGTTGTAGAATTTTATCTACTATCGATCAGGATTCTAATGGTATTCAGTGCGGGAGGCTGGTTGAGTATTGGTATTGGTTATACAAAATACACGGTAAGAGATAGGCGATACACCAGTTTTTTAGGCTTTTGGCCCCAATCCGTAAACTCACAAAACCTTGTTGCCATGCAAAAAATGTTGCAAACGATTAGGGTCAGCAGAAACAATCCTGTGCTGACCAAGAAGCTTTTATTGACGATTATCTTTCTAAATGTTATTAGTTTTTGGCCCAGGGCACATGCGCAGCAGCGCTATCTGGGGCTCAGCCTGGTAAATGAAGGCAACTGGAATAGTTTGAAACTGATCGAACAAGCACATGCGGTGGGTTGCAATGCGGTTTTTCTGAGTGTACAATGGGGGATGATCGAAGGGTATATTTCCCGGGTTTTGAAGCAACAATACGGAGCAGACTATAATGTATGGCAGATGTACGACGACCAGATCGCCAAGGCAAGGTCGCTGGGCATGAAGATCGGGCTCAACGTCGCCGTGAGTACGGGCGACAACGTTACCCACAGCTATTCAGATCGTTATGGTATTAATACCGGCGACGGCTGGCTAAAAGAGGAACGTATCCTGAATGTCGGATATGACGGGACAGAGGCTGTCTTTCAGAAATATGGAGGACAGATCAACGGAGTCAATGTGCAGTTCGTGATGACTTCGCTCGCGGCACAGTCCACGCGCGACCGGATCGTCGATTTTACCAACAAAGTATTGCAGCGGTATGGCTACCTTCAGGACACGGGTGAATTGCTGTATGTCGACTTGATCTATACCCGCAACGGAGAAGGGGAGTACGAGATCGGAACTGATAAATATCATTACGAACAACCCACGAACCTTCGGGATAACAACAGTCTCTCGGATTACTCACAGCCGATGGTAAGAGGTTACAGGGCCTGGCTTATGGCCAAATATGAAAAAATCCAGTCCCTCAATTTCGTGTGGGGGACCAACTATCACTCTTTTAACGAGGTGTCGCCCAAAAGACCGTCGGCCACCACATTCACCCAGCCCGACGGCACCGACTGGTATTTGTACCGGACACAGGTATTGAAGGAGGTGAATACGATTTTCAAGAATACCGTTAAAGCGCACGATAGCCGGATCAAAGCCATATCGCATCATGGTTCTGTGTTTGATAAATTGTCGCTGGGAAGGACTACCTTCTCATTTGACGAGATTGCCGCCGAAATGGACGGGATTAAGATCAACGATGACTTCCTCTATGATCACCGCTTCGCTATTGATCTTCTGCGCTCAAATCTTCCCGGAAAGCTGTACATCAATGAAGCCGGATTCAACGCGAGCCTTGGCATTGACAATTTCATCGCTTACGCCACCGAGAGCTATTCCCATGGCGCGCAGATGGTAAGTTGTATGTTTTTTGAAAACCTGTTGAGTGCAGGTGGCGGTCCCGCCGTTCAGGAGCTGGCCAATACGTGGGTCAGTCAGCCCGTTACAAATCCTGCTCCGGGCAATCAGGACAGTTTTACATTATCGAACATTATTCAACAGAATGGCTGCGTGACCAACCGTGATAGCTATTCGGGAGATTGTGATGCTTACAAAATCTGGATGGCCGCGCGAAACAATGCCAATGGAGCACCAGTCAATATATTGATTAACAATGATCTGAAGGTGAATTGCCAGCTCTCGATTACCGGATCGCCGAGCGTCAGCAACCCGCGGGTAGGGACTTTGATCAATCTGTCGTCGGCCTGCACAGGAGACTGTTCAGGGCTCACTTATCGCTGGGAGCTGAATGGCACCCAGATCGGCAACACCGCTAACCTGACTGACATCAAAGTATCGTCAGTTCCGGGGACGTACATCTATTCGGTGACAGCCGGCCAGGGCGGGTGTGCGAAAACGAGCGAGATGGCGGTAACCGTCACCGATGTATTGCCCGTAACACTGATCGCCTTCAAAGCAACCGCGCGGGAGAATCACGTATCGCTCAACTGGTCGACCGCCGAAGAAACCAATTCGAGCCACTTTGAAATACAGCGCAGTGCTGCGGGAGACAACTGGCACGTAGTCGGAAGCGTTGAAGCTGCGAATGCGAGTCGGGTAAAAATTGACTATGAGGCCGCGGATAATGCGCCGCTCACCGGCAACAACCTTTATCGGCTGAAAATGGTAGACCATGACAGTACATTTTTATACAGTAAAATCGCACGCGTAGTTTTCGACAGCCCGGATTTGCTTTCATTCTATCCCAATCCGGCCGCCGACCGCCTGCAACTCACCGAAGCAGCCCTGAAAAACGCTGCGTCCTTAGAATTGCTGGATCAAAGCGGCAAAACGGTACTGAAAACCTTCAAGCCGGATCCGGTTATCAATGTCGGGCATTTGCCTGCCGGAATGTACGTTCTGCAGATCACCGGTCGAGACGACATAGTCACAAGCAGGAAGGTAGCGATCGGCCGTTAACGTTACTGTATGCCCCGGTAGTTTTACCGGTACTATCGGGGCAAAAAGCGATTCAATATTGAGTTTTCCTTATTAATGCTAGCTTTGTGGCTTGCATTCACGGTTTTAGATGGAACGAATTACGCCACGCTTGTCAGGCAGGTCGCTGAATGATAGCGTCTTGCACCAAACCCCGTTTGAGAAATCCTTGCGAAGAAGGTTGGTTAAGGTAGGATCAGTGCTGGAGCTGATTGAAAGGGAAAATGAATATACACCCGCTTCGGCGCTGTCTTCTGCCGGGGAGCTGCGCCGGCTTATCGACACTTTTGAGGAGCTGGATAGCGAGCTGGCCCGGGTGATCACACATTATATAGATGTATCCCTCACACGTAAACGCCTTTTCAAAGGTGAAGAAATGAGTATCAAGCATGTGGCGTATGTGATCAAGACAGCGGCAGCCAAAGGCAAGGGCGTGAAAGACGGCTACCTGAAAGAGGTGAAAGAGATTTATGCCGCGATTTCCGCACAAAACCCGTTAGCGCCTCCTTTTGATCTGGCAAGGCCTCATTTTGAAAAGGACCTGGATACTTTCAATTTGTCATACCAGGTGTTGCTCGACAATTTCAGACTTCTCACCGCCAGGTTGGCGACTTCCAATGAGTTGACCGGGACATCCCCTTATTCCGTCACAACATTGCAGGCGCTCGTGGCGCAGGCTGAGAACCTCACCCGCGAGATTGCGGTGATCGTCCAGAAGATATTCGTCGTTTACGAAGAGCGGCTGCTGGTTTTTGAGCAAATAAAAGAAAGCTGTCATGCGATCTGCAAACGGTCGCGGTTCGTTTTGGGTTCGCATCATGCTGTTTATAAGGAGCTTATGGCTTTGAAGCACGCAATTATGTAGAACAGGACTTAACAATAACTTAATATTAACGACATATCGGAATAATCTTGCCGCCATAGTTTTGTGTCAAAATATTAGACACTGATTATGAGACATTTGGTTACAGCAATTTCCCTCCTTATTTTAACAACAGGCGCTTGTCTTGCGCAATTGGGGTCCATAAAGGGATCAATCAAAGACGGTAAGAACAACGAAGCAATCATTGGAGCGACCGTTCAACTGATCGGAACGGCAACCCCGTTCGGCTCCGTGACGGACGTAGAAGGTAACTTCGAAATTCAGAAAGTACCTGCTGGTGCTTACAAAGTGCAGATCAGTTATGTATCGTACGCGACGAAAGAAATCGATAATGTTCGCGTTGAAGCAGATAAATCGACGCTGATCACTACTGCGCTGGTTGAAGATAACAAAACCTTGCAGGAAGTGGTCGTAAAAGGACAGCGTCAGACCAACACGGAAGTTTCAGTTATCACGGAAATCAAACAGGTACAGCAGATTGCGGTCGGTATTTCAGCACAACAAATCCAGCGTACGCAAGACCGTGATGCCTCCGCGGTGATCCGCCGCGTGCCGGGTATCTCGATTTTCGACGACCGTTTCATTGTAGTACGCGGCTTGAACGAGCGTTATAACACGGTGTTGCTCAATGATATTATCACTCCTTCTACTGAGGTAGACACTAAATCCTTTTCCTTTGATTTGATTCCTTCATCGGCCATCGACCGGATGCTGGTATTCAAATCGGCCTCAGCCGACCTCCCCGGCGATGTAAGTGGTGGCGCCATTAAAATATATACCAAAACAATCCCCGACGGCAACAGCCTTTCGGTGAATTTCTCGACCGGCTACCGCGCGGGGACCACTTTCAGCTCGGCTACCAGCCACAAGGGCGGTGCATTGGAATTCCTGGGTATCGAGAACGGTACACGTACCTTGCCCGATAATTTCCCGAACAGGAGAGGGGTGATCCTGAATGCGCAATCTCCAACCATTATTCAGAAATTTCAGAACCTGCCGGATTACTATGCGCCGAAGCAGATCAACGTATCACCGGACTGGAGAGCGGGGATCAATTTCAGCCGCCGGTTCTACGTCCGCGATATGGAGGTTACCAACACTTCTTATATCAATTATTCTTTCTCACGTATAAACAATACCGTTACTCAGAGCCGTTACAATTTCTCGGGGCAGAAAATCGAGGGTTTCAACGATCAGTTCTTGCAGGAGAATGCACGTTTGGGGATCATGTCGAACTGGGCATTTATTCTCAATCCTAAAAACAAGATCGAGTTCCGTAACCTGTTCAACCAGATGGGTAACAAGGAAACGGTTGTCCGTGGCGGTGGAAACCTTGAAAACAACCTGGATTACAGCAACGGTGCATTCCGTTACGAGGCCAGAAGTATTTACTCGGGACAGCTGAGCGGTACACACGAACTGAGCGCGAAATCGAAACTCCGCTGGATCGCCGGTGCAGGTTATACCTACCGCAATGAGCCCGATTTCAGAAGATTTACATCAACCCGCCAGACCGGTAGCAACCAGCCGTTCCAGATCAACCTGCAACAGTTTGAATCCCCTACCTTGCAGCAGGCAGCGCGTTTCTACTCACGTCTGGGAGAGATCGTCGGTACTGGAACCGTTTCTTACGAGCAGCTGATCGGCGCGAAAAAGGATGAGGCGGAGCAACAGGCGAAATTGAACATTGGTACCTATGTGGAATACAAAGACCGTAAATATTCTGCCCGCTGGTTTGGTATCGTAAACCCCAACCGCGTAGGTGACGAGATCCTGACGCAGGCTCCGGAGCAGTTCTTCCAGAATTCGAACCTGGCTTCCGATAAAGTATACTACACCGAAGGAACCAACTTCGACGATAAATACGCGGCGCAAAATCTGCTCGCAGCCGGCTACGCATCGTTCTACTGGCCGATCACCGAGCATTTAAATGCAACCGTGGGTTTCCGCGGCGAATATAACCGTCAGCAATTGCAAGGTTACGAGCGTGGAGGTGGTATCGAGGTCAATGTAGACCGTCCGGTTTTCACTCCGCTGCCTTCTGTCAACCTTACCTACAAATTCAACGATCAGCACGCGGTAAGAGCGGCATACAGCACGACTGTCAACAGACCTGAGTTCCGCGAGCTTTCCCCAAGCACCTATTACGACTTCAACTTCGATGTGTCACGTAAAGGAAACCCGAACCTGGTGAATGCGACAATCCAGAACTACGACTTGCGTTATGAGTTCTACCCGAGCAAGAGTGAACTGATTACGTTGTCGTTGTTCAACAAGACATTCAAAGACCCTATCGAAGCGGCGATCTTCTACAACGGTAGCACAGTGGCTTTCACAGTAGCCAATGCCAAAACAGCTTATGCAAGAGGGGTTGAGTTGGAAGTTCGCAAAGCATTGTCGAACCCCGATAACGCGACTTTCCTAAGCAAAATGCTCGTGACATTGAATGCATCGCTCATCACCAGCAATGTGAAAACGAACGTAACCACCGGCAGCTCCGACCGTTACCTGCAAGGGCAATCCCCTTACCTGATCAACGCCGGTTTGTTCTACAACGACGACGAGCGCGGCTTCCAGGTGAATGCGCTGTACAACGTGATCGGCAAGCGGATTTTCATCATCGGCGACAATCAGATCAGCGCCAATATCTTCGAAATGTCACGTAACGTGATTGACCTGAACATTATCAAAACCATCGGCAAACGCCTCGAAATCCGTGCAAGTATCCAGGATCTGCTTAACCAGCCATTCCGCTTGTACCAGGATACCAACCACGATAACAAAATCGATACTAAAACCGATGGTTTGTATCAGAGATACCGGAGAGGCACTTACTCGATGATTGGCTTGCGCTACACACTTTGATCATAAAAATTAAAAACAAATCAATTAAACATCCTGTTAAATGAAAAAGTTAGCAACTTGGTTATTGGCAATGCTGGTATTATCCGCATCGTTCGTAGTTGTGTCGTGTAAAACTGATGATGATGGTGAAGATCCGGGACCAACGGATCCAGTGGGCGAAACAATTACCGTAAAAGGAACGATTTCGGCTTCGACAACCTGGAAAGCTGCAAACAAATATATTCTGGAAGGTTTTGTATATGTTGACAATGGCGCTGTGTTGACTATCGAGCCGGGAACGATCATCAAAGGCGATAAACTGACAAAAGGTACGCTGATCATCAAGCCAGGCGCGAAAATCATGGCGGAAGGTTCTGCTACCAAGCCTATCGTGTTTACTTCTTCCGCTGCAAAAGGCGCTCGTAACTACGGCGACTGGGGTGGTGTGATCCTTCTTGGAAAAGCACCGGTCAATAAGACTCCGGCAACAATCGAAGGAGAGAACGTATCGACTTTCGGTGGAACAGACGCAGCTGACAACTCAGGTACTTTGAAATACGTTCGTATCGAGTTCGCTGGTATCGCTTTTGAAACCGATAAAGAGATCAACGGTCTGACTTTGGGCGGTGTAGGTTCAGGTACAACTATCGACTATGTACAGGTTTCATACAGCGGTGACGATGCTTATGAGTGGTTCGGCGGAAATGTAAATGCGAAACACCTGATCTCATACCGTACACTGGACGACGATTTCGATACAGACTGGGGTTTCAGTGGAAATGTACAATATGCAATGGCCCTGAGAGACCCTGCTGTTGCTGACCAATGCTCATGCTCGGATTCCAATGGTTTCGAATCGGATAACGACGCTTCCGGATCAGGTGCTTCTCCTAAAACAAGCGCTAAATTCAGCAACGTAAGTATCTTCATCGGACCAGGAACCCCTAATGCGAAGTATCGTTCAGCGTTCCGTATTCGTAGAAATTCGGCGTTAAGCATCTACAACTCGGTAGTTTCAGCTGCTTACCCTAAGGGTGGTTTGGAACTGGAAGGTGACTCTACACAAAATAACTTCAAGGCAGGCCGTTCGGATTACCGCGGACTGGTGTTGACAGGAATGACGAAAGCGATCGTTTCGGGTGATACAACTTTGCTGAAAGACGCTGCCCGCAAAAACATTTTCGGCGCGGACCTCGCTACTTTGAAACTGGATGCGGCCTACAATACGCTTGGCGCAGGTGTGAAAGTACTTCCTCAGGCTGGCTCTCCTTTGCTGACAGGCGGTGTTACATTACCGGCCGGGTTTGAAGCGAACGCTTACATCGGAGCTTTCGGTACCACAGACTGGACAGCCAGCTGGACCAACTTCGATCCGCAAAATACAGACTATTAAGATCTTATATAATTGGTGTCAGAATTTCAAAAAAGCCGGGGGCGTTGCTCCCGGCCTTTTTTGTTGCTTGCCTGCGGGCGATTTAGTCCAACCCTTGAGTAATCGTCCAGGTGTTGTCGGGATTCAGCGTAGCATTCATGGAAAAAATACCATAGGGAAATTCGATCTTCACGGCATTGATTTGGGACGGATCCAGTACCTGGCCCTGTTGCACGTCCGCGAATGTTATCCAATAGTCGAAGCGGGGAGAAAACCGGAAATACATGTTGGGCTGAGCCTGCACCGCAAACGCTACCGCGCCCGACATGCCGATACCCACGCTGGCCTGGTTAATGGCCGTGGTATTGTCCGACATGATGTTCAGAGAGCCCTGCGGAAATGCATTCTTCTTGTTGACAAACTTGTAATTACCGTCTTCCTTGGTAAGCGTTATGTCGTTATTCTCCGTCAGGCTGGTAGGCGAATTTTCACCTGCATTAAAAACAACCCCGGGCTTTAAAGCGCCGGTCTTGCCCCAGAAGAAATAGAGCTCCATATTCCAGGATATGGCTAACTGCGAATGCGGGCCGGCTTTTTCCACGCGCCACGCCAGTGGAAAAACATCCGGGTTCGGGCTGTTATGGTTTTGCTGGAAAACACAAAAATTTCCTGATGAGTCCGAATTGTTGACAAAATTGATTGTGAAGGTAGGCATAAGTTACTGAGAGGTTTAAGGTTAATTCAAATGCATAAAGTGACCCAGGTGTCAATCTACTTCTACTTCCTATTAAGCGGGTAAATGGAGGGCTGCATTTGTAAGACGTTTTTTTTGAATAGGGTACAATTATCCATTAAGCGGTTAACTGATTTGTTGTCAATAGTTTGTGGTTTGGTACAAGTGCTACGTACTGCGTTTTCCCCGGAGGCCACCCGCGCTGAATAGGCATAAATTCAGCTCAAAGTTGTTTCTTTGCAGCCTCGCGCGCTCCCTTGCGAACCATCGTATTTATGGTTTCTGGCGGGTGATAAAAATCGCATGCATGAATCAAATTGACGTTTGTATTAATTACTACGGAAAGCCGTACCACACTGCCGTAACCCTGCTGACACTTTGGAAACATTCTTCCAGGCACATTCACAAGATTTACCTGGTCATTGAGAAAATACAGCCGTATTACCAGTACGATGCTATTCCATTGTTAAAATATTACCTCAAAGACCTGCCCATCGAATACGTCTATCCGCAATACTTTTACTATGCCGGTAATCCCGATGAATCGTGGCTTTCAGATCCTGAAAAGCGGTATGGTCTCAAATACCAGTATGCGCTCGAAAAGTCCGATAAGGAGTTTTTGTTTCTCTCACACAATGACTGTCTTTACGAAGACGATTTGTTGGGGAAAATGCTGACGAGAGTAAAAAATGAAACTAACCCGGGGGATGGCGAGAGAGCCGTTGCGGGAATAGGAATGGTTGGCCAATGCTGGAATTGCCCTGCATTTTCCGCCAAACTGTGCGACGGCAGTCGGTTCGAAACTTTTGTGCCGACCAAAGCGGAATTGAAGGAATTGGTGGATACGTACAATCCGCCGCGCGCGCATATACATTACAAACTGATCGACAGGGAAATCATCCACCCCCTACCCGAATGCCGGTTGAACGAGTACGCCTGCCTGGTCAACGTGCCCGTTTATCGGAAAAACGTAGTTCCCACTGGCGATATCCTGCCTTTTGGCGGAAGCTGGCATGGCACTGATTGGGGCGCAATCTGGTTCCATTCGCTGTTCAACCGGGGTTACAAGTTTATCAATTTCCCTTTCGAGCCGCACATGCAGCACGCCCCATTCTCGAACAACGGAAGCGGACACCGCGCGGATACTGAATTTGATTTGTATAAAAACTCCGAGGACGGAGCGAAAGCCTATTTATTATCCCGCAACCTGATTCCGAAGGACATTCCTTTTGCTTTAAAATTGGAGCGGCAAGCCATCAGAACCAAACATCAGATCAGAAACACATTGATCAAATTGAAAGTGAAATTGATGGGTTAATACGGCTATGGATGGGATTGATCACCAGTATCCTGTTCCCGCCCCGAATGCCGCCGAGCTGCCATACCGAAATTCGATGAAACCGGCTATGAGGCATGATCTACTGTTTGAGGAGATAACGATTCAGTTGTAAAGTTGTAAACTTGCTTTACAACTGATAGCACTTTGCATTTATGCATAATGCGCGGTTTCTGTTTTACCCGAATGCCTTGTAATTTCACCTTTTGAAACTATAAATACGGAGGTGATGGATTTAGGTAATGTGTTGAAACAGATTGAGTTTATCAAGGAAATTGACAAACTCAAATACATTCAGAGGAAAACCAGGCTTTTAAACAGCGACCGGAACGAAAACGACGCAGAACACAGCTGGCACCTGGCGGTAATGGCTATTGTGCTGGCCGGGCATTCCGATGTGCCGGTCGATGTCCTCAAAGTCGTGAAAATGGTCCTGATCCACGACATCGTGGAGATCGACGCCGGTGATACATTCATTTACGACACACAAAAAAGCCATATCAATACGGATAACGAGCGGCTCGCGGCGAACCGGATTTTCGGGATGCTCCCCGCGGAACAGGCTAGCGACTTAATCGCCGTCTGGGAAGAGTTCGAGGCGGGCGAGACGAGCGAAGCCAAATTTGCCCGGGCCATGGACCGTCTGGAACCGCTCCTGCAAAACAGCTCCAACAACGGCGGCACCTGGCGCGAGTTCGGGGTGAAATACGAAAAAGTGTACGAGAAAAAGAAGGTGATCAAAGAAGGGTCGGAGGCGCTGTGGGCGTATGCGGAAGGCGTGATCAATGAAAGTGTAGAAAAAGGTATATTGGAGAAATAGCTGATAGCCTGCAACGCGTCCGCGGGTTCTAACGGCGTGTTGGTCTACGTTTTCTACGGTTCGTCTACATTATTTTTCCGGGTGCAGGTATTTGATTTCCTTTGGGTAACATCAAATGCTTTGTTATGAAAACGCTCAGAAACTTGCTCATAATCACCGTTCTGGTGTTGGCTTTGGTCTGCTTTACCCGCCACCGCGAGTCCATGCTCTGCAAACCCACGTACGCCTGGAAAGAAATCCTCCCGGCCGGAAATGGTTCGCATCAGTACGAATGGCAATCCGGCACATTCCCCATGGGGCTCGTACCGCACGTCGCATTTAACGGCAACCTCTGGATGGTAGGCCAGAAAGCGTCTTGGTCGTCGACAGACGGCATTACCTGGACGCGCCACGGGAAAAACGACTGGGGCGAACGCATCTGGCTGTCGGGTATTTACTTCGCCGGCAAGCTCTGGCAAACCGGCGGAATGCGCTACCAGGAAAGAGAGCTCACGGATGAAATCTGGAATTCGGAAAATGGCTCTGATTGGCAGAAAGTGGCCAATGGCAAATGGGGGCCGCGCAAAGGCCATGCATTGGTTGTTTTCAAAGACAAATTGTGGCTTTTCGGCGGTACTTCCAGAATATCGCGGGATTTCGAATCACTCGAAATGAAAAATGACATATGGTCGTCGCCCGATGGCCTGAAGTGGACGCAGGAAGTGGCGCAGGCACCATGGTCACCGCGCGATTTCCCGCAGGTAGTGGTCATGCGAGACACATTGTACATGGTAGGCGCGCAGGGAATGGCCGATGTGTGGCGTTCGGCAGACGGTAAAAGCTGGACGCAGCTCACAAACGAAGCCGGCTGGAAAAAGCGATACGACATGGGCGTGCGCGTATTCGACAGCAGGCTATGGGTATACGGAGGCCGTGATCTCAATCCCGATCACTACAAAGGCGCATTAAACGACGTATGGTTTTCTTCGAACGGTACCGACTGGTTCCGCCACGTCGATCATGCGCCATGGAGCCCCCGGAGCGGTGGTAGCAGCGTCGTATTCCATGATCAGCTGTGGGTTTTCAGCGGCAAGCACACAGGCGCCAACCCGGCTTGGAAAGGAGACGTTTGGGTGTTGCAAAAAAGATAGGGAGGCGATGATTGTCGCCCGTGGTGATATCGGAAAAATTAAATTAAAAACTTTAATCACAATATATGACTAAGAATTAGGGTGTCCCGGCTTTTAACTTCTGAAAGGTGCGTAAAGACAGGAAAACCATGAAGTTACGAGCGAAGAACTTTGCCTTTTTGAAGTGGGGAAAATGGGTGGCCGCGACCTGTGCGGGCATGCTCGTCCTGGCGCGCTGTGGCGTTGAAAAGCCGGAAGAGGTGAAACTCGCATTGAAGGAAATACCCTCGGAGCTGGATTTTAATTATGATGTCAAACCGATTCTCTCGGATAAATGCTTCGCCTGCCACGGGCCGGACGCTAAAAAGCAAAAAGGTGGGTTGCGGCTGGATACCGAGGAAGGGGCTTACAAAGCGCTAAAAAACGCCAAAAACGGACAGGGTAGTAAGCACCACGCGATCGTCCCAGGTGACCTGGCAGCCAGCGAGGTTTACAACCGGCTTGTTTCACAGGACCCGAATTTAAAGATGCCGCCGCCCGCCTCCAATCTCACATTATCCGCAAAAGAAATAGCGATACTCGCACGCTGGATCGAGGAGGGGGCTAAATACAAGCCGCATTGGTCATTCATCAAACCCGAAAAGCCGGCGGTACCGGCAACAAAGCAGGCCGGATGGGCTCGCACACCGATCGACCATTTCATTCTGGCAAGGCTGGATAAGGAAAAGCTGTCGCCTTCTTCCGAGGCCAGTCGCGAAGACCTGATCCGCCGGGCAAGCTTCGATCTGACAGGCTTGCCGCCGACGCTCACCGAAATTGACGCATTTGTAGCGGATCAGTCGCCCGATGCGTATGCGAAACTGATCGACCGCCTGCTGCAATCGCCTGCTTACGGCGAGCGGATGGCCAGCGAATGGATGGACGTGTCGCGGTATGCCGATAGTGATGGGTACCTCGATGACAAACACCGCGATTTTTCACCCTGGCGCGACTGGGTGATCAGCGCATTCAACCGTAATATCCCTTACAACCGGTTCGTGACGATGCAGCTGGCGGGCGACCTGTTGCCTGATAAAACCAAAGAGACCATCCTGGCCACGGCATTCAACCGCTTGCATAAGAAAAGCTCGGAAGCTGGGATCGTTTTTGAAGAATACCGGGTGGAGTACAATGCCGATCGCGTGCAGACGCTGGGGCAGGGGATACTGGGCCTTTCGGTGCAATGCGCCCGCTGCCACGACCACAAGTACGACCCCATCAGCCAGGAGGCCTATTATAAAATGTTCGGGCTTTTCAATAGCACCAACGAAACAGGAAGCCCCGTTTACGGCCCCGATCAGACGCCGGGCCCTGCCCTGTTGCTGACGAGCAAAGAAAATGAAGAAATGCTCCGTTTTTTCGACCGGAAAATCACGGGACTCAGCAACCGGCTCGCCCGGATTAAAGACAATTCGGAGGAAGAGCTGCGGAAATGGCAGGAAGCGGGCGGGTTATCCGAAAAACTGCTGGGTCAGAAGATCCGCGAGGGAATGGTCGCCTATTATCCTTTCGAAAAGGCCGTGAAAACTGCCGATGGCAAAGTGGTCATGCCGAATGCGCTCAATGCGAAACAGCTGGCGCAATGCAACGAAATCATTCTGAAACCCGGCGTGAAGGGTAATGCCTATTTTGTATCGGACTATAATTCCATCAAACTCGGGAACAATATCGGCTGGCATGAACGGACCGAGCCTTTTTCGGTTGAACTATGGATCAATCCGAATACGGTTTATCCGGATGCAGGTATTTTTTACCATTGCGAAGACTTGCGACTGGGTTACAAAGGCTACTCGTTGAGGCTCGCCGACAACAAGTTACAGTTTATCATTGCGCACTCCTACCCGCAAAATGCTATCCAGGTAAGCACCCTCGCCCCCGTACCTGTGAAGCAATGGACCAGGGTTACCGTCACTTACGACGGTTCCAGCAAGGCGTCCGGGGCGAAGATTTATGTAAATGGGGAGGCCGCAAAGACCGGGGTCGATTTTGATAATCTGTACAAAGGTATTTTGTATGAAAAGGATATTCATACTTATGGTTTTCAGGGGTTTATGGTCGGGCAGCGTAACCTGCTCATTCCTTTCAAAGACGGCGGGATCGATGAGCTGAAAATCTACGACAAATCGCTGACCGCTCTTGAAGTTTTATATAACCATAACCCCAAAAAAGCTGCTGAAATGCTGAAAATGCAGGTTTCGGCGGATCAGAAGTCGATGGTGAAGGAGTTTTACAATGCGCATTTCAATGCGGAAGCGCAAATGCTGAGAGACAGCCTGAAAACCCGGATGGACGAGCAAAACAAGCTGATCAACAGCGTTCCGGAACTGATGGTAATGGGCGACCTCCCCAAGCCGCGACCGACTTACCTGCTCATGCGCGGCGCGTACAATGCGCCCGGCAAGCGGGTGACTCCCGGTGCGCTGGATGCGGTTATGCCGTTCGAAGGGGAATTTCCCCCGAACAGACTGGGTCTCGCGCACTGGCTTTTCGACAAAAATAACCCGCTCACCGCGCGGGTGTTCGCGAACCGCATCTGGCAAATGCATTTCGGAAACGGTATTGTACGTTCCTCGGCCGATTTTGGCAACCAGGGTAACCTTCCGTCGCATCCCGAACTCCTCGATTGGCTGGCCGTCGATTTCATGGAATCCGGTTGGAATATCAAAAGGCTGCACAAACTCATTATGCTTTCGGCAACCTATCGGCAGACCTCCAAAGCCACACCGCAACTGCTTGAAAAAGACCCGGATAATGCATTGCTCGCAAGAGGCGCGCGGTTTCGTTTTACGGCTGAAATGATACGGGATAACTCGCTTGCTATCAGTGGATTGCTGGTGAACAAGATTGGCGGGAAAAGCGTTTATCCCTACCAGCCCGCCGGGCTCTGGGATGAGCTGAGCGATAAGGTATGGCGCTACAAATACCGGCAGGAGCCCGGTGAAGGATTGTACCGCCGTAGCCTTTACACGATCTGGAAACGAACCTCCCCGCCACCATCCATGCTGATCTTCGATGCGCCCGAACGCGGCGAATGCGTGGTGAAACGCCGCGCTACCGCTACCCCTTTACAGGCATTGGTATTACTCAATGACCCGCAGTATGTGGAGGCTGCCAGGGCATTGGCCGAGAAAGTTTTGCATACGTGTAAAACAGGCGGACAGGATGCAACGGCTTTGGCATTCAGACTGATAACGGGTAGGAAGCCTGACGAAACGGAGCAACGGATACTCGGGGCATTTTACGCCGACGAATTGAAACGTTTCCGCGCGAAGCCCGCGCAGGCACTCGAATACCTGCGTACAGGCGAGCGCAAGTGGGACACGACTTTGCAACCAGAGGAAATAGCCGCCCTCGCGACCGTTTCCAGTTCGATGATGAATACCGACGAGGGGCATACCCGCAAATAATATAGCTATGGAAGATCTGAAAAAGGTATTGACACAACTCAACCGCCGGGACTTTCTCACGAAGGCGGGACTTGGCTTCGGTTCCATCGCGCTTTCGAGCATTTTGCAGGCAGGTACTTCCCCCGGCGCCCGCAGAGAGGAGGGAGGAGGCGCTGAGTCGGCTGTGGCGCCGTTTGTCCGCGGGCCGCATTTTTCTCCCAAAGCGAAGCGCATTATTTATCTGTTTCAAAGCGGCGGGCCGTCGCAACTCGAAACATTTGACTACAAGCCTGCATTGGCCAAATGGCACGGGCAGGAAATCCCGGATTCGATCAAGTCTACGCAGCGGAATTCGGGGATGGTAGCAGGGCAATCGACTTTCCCGTTGGTCAAATCGATTTATGATTTTAAACAATACGGGCAGTCGGGCGCGTGGGTGAGCGAGCTTCTGCCTTACACCGCGGGTATTGTCGATGATTTATGCATTGTCAAATCGGTATTTACGGAGGCCATCAATCACGAACCGGCAGTGATGTTCGTGCAAACCGGTTCGCAGCAAAGCGGTCGGCCGTCGATGGGGTCGTGGCTGAGCTATGGGCTCGGATCCGATAATCAGAACCTCCCGCATTTTATGGTATTGATTTCCAAGGGCGTCACCGGTGACCAGCCTTTAAGTACGGCCGCCTGGGCGAATGGTTTCCTGGCGTCGCACCACCAGGGAGTGCAGCTGAGGGCCGGTAAGGACCCGGTGCTGTATTTGCAAAATCCGTATGGCGTACATAAGGAGGACCGGCGGCGTGCTTTGGACCGCATTAAAGAACTGAACGAGCACCAGTTTACGCTCTGGGGCGATCCGGAAATACAGTCGAAGATCAGCCAGTACGAAATGGCTTACAAAATGCAGACATCCGTGCCGGATGCGGTAAATACCTCCGACGAGCCCGATTATATCTACAAAATGTACGGTGAAGATGCCCGGAGGCCGGGAACGTTCGCCGCCAATTGCCTCCTCGCGCGTCGTATGGCCGAGCGCGATGTGAAATTCATCCAGCTCTATCACATGGGCTGGGACCAGCACGGCGATTTGCCTCGAAACATCGCGAAACAGGCCAGGGACGTCGACCAGGCGTCGGCTGCATTGGTAAAAGATCTCAAACAGCGCGGATTGCTGGAAGACACGCTCGTGGTTTGGGGCGGGGAATTCGGCCGTACGAGCTTTTCGCAAGGGAAACTCACCGCTGATAATTACGGTCGCGACCATCACCCCGGCTGCTTTTCGATGTGGATGACCGGCGGCGGCATTAAAACCGGGCAGGTCTACGGCGAAACCGATGAATTCAGCTATAATGTCGTCAAAGATGGCGTGCATGTGCATGATTTCCAGGCGACATTGCTGCACCTCTTCGGGCTCGATCACGAGAAACTGGTATTCAAACATCAGGGACGGCGGTACCGGCTTACCGATGTTCATGGCAAGGTGGTCGACGGGCTGATCGCCTAATGAGACACCAACTTCCTGAACATAGGACGGATGTCAGGAGCCTGGAAAATTTACAGTGCCGAATCGGCCTGGAAATAGGGGGCCTTGCTTTCGATCCGCCACCCGCCGCTTTGCTGCTGGATTCGATGCAGCCGATGATACAGGCCTTGCTTTTGCATGAGCGCCTCGTGACTGCCCTGTTCTTCAATGCGGCCTTCGCTGAGCACGATGATCTGGGTTGCATTGCGGATTGTCGCCAGTTTGTGCGCGACGACGATTACCGTTTTGTTCTTCACCAATTCCTGGATTGCCTGCTGAATGTAAATTTCGTTCTCCGGGTCCAGCGAGGCGGTAGCTTCATCCAGTAAAACGATCGGAGCGTCTTTGAGCAGCGCACGGGCAATACTGATCCGCTGCTTTTGTCCACCGGATAGCTGGTTGCCGCCTTCGCCGACGCGGGCATTCAATCCGTCGGGCATTTCCCAGGCAAAATCCATTACCCGGGCCTTCTCTGCCGCGTCGAGCACTTCCTCCTCCGTGGCGTCCAAGCGACCGAAGCGGATATTGTTATAAATTGTGTCATCAAATAAATACACCTCCTGGAATACCTCGCTCACGAGCGCACATACGTCGTCGGGGCGCATATCCTGCACATTCACACCGCCAATGCGGATGCTGCCCGATTGCACGTCCCAGAAGCGCGCGATTAGCGAGGTAATGGTCGTCTTTCCGGAACCCGACGGCCCTACCAGCGCGGTCATGCTCTTTTCCGCCACCGTGAACGAGAGATTTTGGAGCACATTCCGGCCGTCACGGTACGCGAAACTGACATTTTCGAATTCAATATCGAAGTTCACTGGCCGTAGTTCCCGTCCGGATGCCTGCACGGGCGTGCGCAAGAGCGTGACGATCCGGTCGAGGCTGATATTCATGTAGCGCAGGATTACATAGTCGACAAGCAGTATTTTGATGGGTTCGAACAGCCGGTAACCGACGATCAGAAATGTAATGAGTACCGGAACAGGCAGGTTGCCAGCGACCAGGTAGGTGAGCGCGAGGCTGACCATCAGCAGGAAACTCAGTTCGAGCACGAGCCCGGCTGTGAGGACGAATGGGCCCGGGATAGCTTCTGTTTTAATGCTTGCTTTGCGGAAATCGTCCAGCGCTCTTTGCAGCGTGGAGAACCGCTGGCCCGTCATGCCAAATGACTTTATATGCCTGATCCCCTGCACGTATTCCAGAAAGCGGGCTCCGGTTTCGTTGCGGGCTTGCACGTGACGATGGCCCTGTTTCACAACGAGATAGTCCGAAATGCGGATCAGCACCCAGGCCAGGGGCAATGCCGCGAGCAGTACCAGCGCGAGGCGCCAGTCGGTGGCAAGCAAAAAGGCCGATACAATCACCGTTGCGAACACAGCCCCGGCCATATTGCCGACGGTGTGACCAAAAATCAGCTCAAAATTGGCCACATCCTGTAAGACGACCGAAGCCAGTTCTCCCGGATCCCGCTGCTTGAAGGTACCCATCGAAATCCGTTGCAAGTGACTGCCCAAGGCCATTCGCAAGTTGGTGGAGAGTGTATAGGTCATATCGTTGCTGCGGACAATGTTTTTGACCGAAACAAAAAATTGCCCGGCAATGAATACCATCATGATACCCACATAAGTCCAGAGCTTCTGCGGATCAGGCGTGGGGGAGAACAATTCCTGGATAATGAGCAGTAGGAAGCCCGTCGGTACGGCTATGAAGAGGCTGTGCAGGAGTTCTAGCAAAATGCTTTTCCGCACAATAGCCGGTGCGGTCCTGAATGTATAAATGAGGTTTCGGATCATTTCTCTGATATTGGTTTTCCTATTTTGGAATGGTCGTTCATGAATTCAGTGCAAACTCGCCTGCCCGGGTGTGCGCGTGCCACATCCCCGTGTACATAGGGCATTCGGCGAGGAGTTCTTCGTGAGTCCCTTTGGCCACTATCGTTCCTTGCCGCATGACCACGACCTGATCGCAGGCGGTAATGGTACTGAGCCGGTGAGCGATTACGATTACCGTTTTGTTGGAAATCAATTTATTGAGGGCGGTTTGAATGAGGGACTCGTTCTCGGGGTCGCTGAACGCCGTGGCTTCGTCGAGTACGAGAATCGGTGCGTCTTTGAGGATGGCCCTCGCGAGCTGGATGCGCTGCTGCTCGCCGCCGCTGAGGTGTGCACCCGAATGCCCCCATGGCGTGTAATAACCGAATGGCATTTTTTCGATAAAAGTGTGGCACTGGGCGGCTTTGGCGGCCTGGATCACCTCTTCTTTCGTTTTGTCCATCCCCATACGGATGTTTTCAAAAATGCTTTGCTCGAACATAAAGCTGTCCTGGAATACAAATGCAATGTTTCGCATGAGCTCTTCCGGTCTGACATTGCGGATATTCTGCCGGCCGATCAGGATCGCACCGCTATCGACATCCCAGAAACGCGCGACCAATTGTGCGGCCGTAGATTTGCCCGAGCCCGAAGGTCCAACCAGTGCGGTAATAGTGCCTTGCGGAACGTCGAAACTGACGTTATCCAATGCATACTGGTGTTTTTGATAACCGAATGAGACGTTTTTGAACCGTATGCTGAAATCGTTATCCAGATATGCATCCCCCTCTGCTTCCTGTTCCTGGGCAAAGAGTATTTCATCGAGCCGTTTCACGCCGTGGTTGATCACCGAAATTTGAGGGCCCAGTGTGCTGAGCGCAAAAAGCGGGCGGATATAACCGACGCCGAGAATGAGGAACAGGAAAAGCGTCGACAACGTAATGCCATGGGAGAAATACAGGTAGAGCCCCACAGCAAGCACCGGCAGCGTGGCGTTGCTGATAAAGCTGATAAACACCCCGAATGCAGGCGATGCCGTGCTGTTGTAGGCAATCACCATTTGCTTGAAGCGGAGCACGACCTGGCTGTATTTATCGAAGCGCTCGGCATTGTGCCCGAATATCTTGATCACGGGCATCGCCCTGACGAACTCCACAATCCCGGCATTCATCGATTCCAGCGAACTATGATACTCCGTGAGCAGGGCTTTGAATTTCTTGCCGAACATAAAAGGCATCATTACGGCCAGCATAATGATGGGAATGCAGCTTGTGAGTGCCAGTTGCCAGTTCACCGTAAACAAATAGCCGAGCGTAACCACCGGCAACGCCACGCCTTTGACGAGATCGGGAATGCTGTGGGCGATGAAGTTTTCGATACGCTCCACATCGTCGGCGAGGATTTTTTTCAATGCGCCTGAATTCGACTGATTGATGAAACCCAGCGGCAGCCTCCCGAGTTTATCCGCCATTTGCCGGCGCAGCTCGTACAGGATGTTGAACGCCGCCACGTGCGAAACCATGCCCGACGCGTACAGCAGCACGTAGGCGGCGATTGCCGCAAATACCGACCGGTAAATGTAAAGTTTCACCAACCCTATTTCCATCGGTGTCGACAGCAACGCATCGATAATGGAATAGACCAATGCGTAGGGAACGATGGAAAGCAGCGCGTGCGCCACCGCCAGTACACCGGCGATGATCAGCAGGTTGCGTTTGGTGCCTGCAATTTCCAAAAGCCGGGCAATCCCGCTTTTTGGTTGATTTTCATGGCTCATAGAACTGAATTAAAATGGAAGCTTGTTGATAAAGTGGCTTAAACCGTTGTAGTTTTGGTCAAAGGTGCGGCCATTCAGCGGAAGCATTTTTACATAATCCGGATAGCTTTTAACACGAAAGGGATTATTATGGGAATGAGTATTTGTCACAACGAAGGACCATGGGTGGAACTGCGGGCGTTGGATGGCGCGGAACATCTGGAGCAGCCGAGCGTCGGCCCCGGCCCGGCACTGGTCACAGAGCACAGGCAAAAACACAGCTTTTTCTTCGGCGACGCGGAGATTGTTGAGATCACTCTGCCGGATATCTACATTATATACGGGGATATTGCCTTACAAAAGCACCGTCTTCGGTTCCGGACAACAGATGCACCTGATTTCGTGGAGTTGCATTTCAGCATTTCAGGCGGCGGACGACTCGAGAACTTCATCAGCGGACGCTCCTACCGGTTCAGTTCTCAGGAACACAATATCATCTACGAGCCGGCATTCGACGGCACGGGGCAGTTCAACGAGAGTGGCGGATATAAATTCCTGGAACTCCATTTCCGGAAAGAGTACTTTATCAGCGCCCTTTCCGGAAACGGCGAGATGATCGACCGGTTCTGCGAGCACGTGGCCGCCGGGCGTTTCGCGACTTTGTCCGAGTATAACATGGCCATAACGTCCGAAATCCGGCAATGTGTGTCGGATATTATCAACTGTAATTTCAAAGGAGGCTTGAAATCGCTTTTCCTCAATGCGAAGTGTCTGGAACTCCTCACATTGCAGGCCAGGGCGAGCCAGGCGTTTGGAAGAGAGCGGGGACAATCGGTACTAAAGTCCCAATACGACGTTGATTCCATTCACCACGCGAAGGACCTGTTGCTAGCCAACACCGATCAGCCCCTGTCGTTACAGGAGCTGGCCAGGCAGGTCGGAATCAACGAATTCAAACTGAAAAATGGCTTCAAAGAGCTCTACCAAACCACGGTTTTCGGTTATCTGAGTGACGTGAAGCTGCACAAAGCAAAGCAGCAACTGCTCGAAGGTGTACCGATCAAAAACGTGGCGGAAGCGCTGGGGTATTCTTCGGTACAGCATTTCAGCAATGCTTTCCGAAAGAAATTCGGAGTGCCGCCTGGGAAATCAGTTACCCTTTTCAGGTAAGTAGTAGAAGCCAAGATAGGCGATCTTCCATTTTCCTTTCTCCTTTTCCAAAATCCGGATATCCACCGAGCGACCGAGCAGCTTGCCCGTATTTTTGTCGGAAGAGATCTGGTCGGAGGTGTACCAGGCCACATCGCCGTAAATACGGAAATTTTCGTTGCTCCGCGCGACGACGGCCGTTTGCCAAACGGTTTTGTTCTCGTCGAACTGCTTTTTCTTCAAACTGTCGAGCTGGGCGAAGCTGTTATAGATCCGTACTTTTTCCGGGAAACCGTCCCAATAACCATGTTCGCGGAAATAGGGTTTGGTAACATACGTACTTTTCCATGCAGCGTAATCCTGCTTGTAATAGGCAGTCGTTTCCTGGACAATGACATCCCGGATCGCTGCCTTTTCGCGCTCCAGGGCTGTGTCCGACATCTGCCGATGACAGGCTGGCAGCGCCAATAATCCTAACATGGCAAGGCCCGTTCCAATTTTCCAGATGCTGTGTTTCATAGCGATGATTTTTAAGTGTTCAGTGTTTAAACTAACTGAGCACGAAACTATCGCGGCGCCGGAAACCGGGATGAATTTAATTGGATGAAATGTAGCAGGTTACGCTTGATAAGTGGTAAATGCGAAAGGAACCGTTGGCTTGATTAGCCAGGCCTGGTCATTGATTGTCATTTGTGGTCAGGTGTAGTCAAGGGTGGCAAGTGCAGTCATGTATGGATATTGATAGTCATTTTTGGTCAGGTGTAGCCAGGTTTTGTCAGGTGTGGTCATTTGTGGTCAGGAATGGTCATGAGTGGTCAGGTATAGTCAGATTTAGTCAAGAATAGTTAAATGCGTCATCGGAATCGCATGGCGATGTAACATAGGTGGCATCGATCCTACCTAGTGTATTGGGTTCTCTTCACGCTTGCTCATGGATGATCAATCAATGACAACACCTGACCACAAATGACTATCAATGACCACCCCTGACCGCCCCCGAACCACGATTCAGTTCCGATAAACCGGATTCCCGCGGTGCACAAGCGCTTTCACGGGTGAAATGCGCGCAACAGCCTCGGCGGAACAACTCGCATCTACCAACACCACACTCGCTTCGTCGCCAGCCTTGGGCCATTGCTGCTTTCCTTTTTCGTCGAGCGGAAGAATACCGCAGGTTGCCAGTTTGAGGCAGCGCGACAGGTCGAGTTCCGTCGATTGGCCGTAAAGCTGTGCCATCAAATTCGATTTTTGCAACACGCTCCCGGACCCGAATGTGTTCCAATGGTCCACAATGCTGTCGTTGCCGGTCATAACCGTCACGCCATGGCGGTAAAGGGTCGGGATGGGCATAATGGTGCTGCCAAACGGAATAGTCGAGATCACGCCCACACGTGCATGCGCGAGCTTTTCTGATACTTCTTCCAGTTTTGGTTTTTCGAGCCGGGCAAGTACGAAGCAGTGGCTGAGGAATGTTTTGCCGGCGAGCGCCGGGTTTTCAATAACTTTCTGCGTCAGGTATTCGACCGTCTTTAAACCCGGCTCACCACCTTCATGCAGGTGGATATCAATGCCTTTACCGTGATCGAGGGCTAGTTGGACGATGAAGTCGATCTGTTTCTCGACGCTGCCATCGATGGCGTTCGGATCGAGACCGCCGATGAAGTCGATATCCATCGCGGCGGCTTCCTTCATCCATTGCTCTGAATGCGAATAGAAAACCCCGTGCTGCGGAAAAGCGACGAGCTCTGTTCCGAAACTATCTTTCTTATTTTCAATGGCTTTTTGCAGGTTCTTTAACGAATCCAGCTTCGAGGTCGGTTCGATATTGACGTGGCTTCGGGCGAAATTCGTTCCTTTGGATTGCAGTAGTTCAATGATCTTTTCGGCCCGGTAGGTGGACGTTTTCAGGAGTTCGGGCAAAGTTTTCTGCTCGAACGCAATCATATCCTTCACCGAACGGTTTTTCGCCAGCCGCGCTTTCCAGGGGCCGCCATAATAGGTTTTGTCCAAATGAATATGCATATCCCTGAACGCCGGCAGCATCAGTTGCCCTTTGGCATCGGTAGCATCGGCTTTGGGATCGTTGGGCAGCACGGCTTTGATCTTCCCGCCTTCGATCTCTACCCGGAAAAGTCCGGTTTCGGTGGCGATCACCTCACCGTCCTCATACACAAAACCCGTTTCCAGGCGCACGTTTTTCAGCATCCATTTCTTCGCAGGTTTACTGGCTGTTTCTGCCGGTTGCGCCGCACCGGATGCGAATGCTCCTGCTTTCTTGACGAGTATTTCGCCTGCCAACAATAGACCTGAACTTTGAATGAACGTTTTGCGGGAAATAGACTCCATATGCCTGGGGTTAAGGTTTAAGCAAAGTTAACCCCGGTGGCGCGTTCGAACGATGCGCTATTTATGCCAAAACTTGTAGGATTTATAACGAATTCCGAAAGGCGCGGGGCGAAGAACCTGTCTGGGCTTTGAAGAAATTGGAGAAATGAGGAAGATCACTGAAACCCAGTTCAAAAGCAATCTCCTTGGCCGATTGCCCCGAAACCAGCAGCAAGCGCTTCGCCTCCAAACCCACGCGGTTGTGAATCAGATACGTGGCGGGTACATGCAAGTGCCTTTTGCAGAGAATATTAAGATAGTTGGGGGAGATGTTGAGCTGGTCAGCATAGAATGCGACGGTCTTGTGGGTCTTGAAATGGGTATCCACCAGTGCGTGGTATTTGAAAAGGATCGGATTGGCCCGGTAGGTGCCGATATCCTCGTAAATGCGTTCGGCTTCTCGGCTTACAAGTTGCAAGGCCACCCGGCTGCGAAGTTGTACCATATCCCAGTCTACCAAAGGCATGCCCAGCTCGCCTTCCAGAGTTTCCAGCTCATAGCACAATGCCTGGAAAACAGCTCGCGGCAGATCGATCACCTGGTGGTTCCGGTAGGATATAAACGACAGTCGCAGAAAGTTAGAAGAAGTCTCGAAAGCACGTCGCCCTACCATCAGCTGAAATCCAGATGTGGCTTCATCGAGTTCCCAGCGATGGACCTGGCCAGGAAACAGCAAATGCACCTGTCCATTGGCAACCGGGTAATCGACGAAGTCGATCGAATGCGTCCCGCCGCCCTGCTTCACGACAAAAAGCATGAAGAAATCGTGCTTGTGCGGTTTATCGATCCGGCTTTTACCATCGATCTCATGGCGCAAAAGCTTGTAACCCGACTCCGTGGAAGAGTCGAAAGCATCGATGCCAAGAGTCGGAAACGCCGGTTTAGTATTCATAGGTTGAAATTACAAAAAATGGCGCTAGGGGGTTCCCGCTTCTTATTGTAAGGTCAAAGGAGGGTTTGCAGATGACGCCGGTCCGGGGAACTGTTTGCGGTTAAATTTCTCTGAAATATTAAACTATTAAATTGGTAGATTAAATAGTTTAACTAATTTTGTGTACCAGCCACCAACAAATTGCGAATTCTGATGCGCCACGGAGATCCGCCGGTGCAGGAATGGGTATGTATCATTTAACAAACACCTGAAATGAAAAGGCATGTTTATCAATTAGTGGGGCTGGCGGCGGCATGGGTTTTGTCTGCATTTGCGGCAACCGACAATACTTACGAAGAGCAGATCCGCGATTGGCACCAGAAACGTGTCGAGAGCCTGAAAGCGGAATCGGGCTGGCTGAACCTGGCCGGGCTGTTCTGGTTGAAGGAGGGCAAAAACACATTCGGTAGCGCGGCGGAAAACGATATCCTCTTTCCGGAAGGTAAAAGCAATGCGTTCTTGGGTGAATTTGTGCTTCAAAACGACAAAATCACGCTCAGAGCGAAGCCGGGCGCGCAAATCTTCAATGGCGACCAGCCGGTCACCAAGCTGGATATTTTCCCCGACGGCAAGCCCGTTACATTGAAACATGGTCCGCTGAGGTGGTTTGTGATCAAGCGTGGTGAGAAATATGCGATCCGCCTGCGCGACCTGGAAAGCGAATACCTGAAAGATTTTACAGGTATTGAAAGGTACCCTGTGCAGGAAAAATGGCGGGTTAAAGCGCGTTTTGTGCCAACACAGGGCCGCACGGTGTCGATTACCGACATTACGGGCCGTATCGATAACCAGGTCTCGCCCGGTAAACTCGTTTTTAATGTCGATGGCAAGGAATACAGCCTCGACGCCGTCGGTAAGCCTGAAAACCTGTTCATTATTTTCGCCGACCAAACCAACAAGCACGAGACTTACGGCTCGGGCCGCTTCCTGTATTCTTCCGTCGAGGCTGATGGTACCGCATGGCTGGATTTCAATAAAGCCATCAACCCGCCTTGTGCATTCTCTCCGTACGCGACCTGTCCGCTTCCCCCCAAGCAAAACAAGCTGACGCTAGCCGTCTCAGCAGGTGAGAAGCGCTACGGAGACCACTGATCTGACTCCGGATCTATAAAGTAATAAACTAATACTCATGAACGACTAAATGCAAGCTATATGAAGACCTATCAACTCAAACTCACATATCCCGAAACGTTGAGTGTGCACCACATCACATCGTTGGTGGAATCGGTAAAAGGCGTACGGATCCAACGATTGAATATCATCGGGCGCGGGCGCGAGTTTGTGGGCGTGCTCGTGGTGGAAGCGGCGGGGCTGCTGCATTACGATTCGCTTGTGGAACGGCTGCGTTCGCGCCGGGAAGTGTTGCTCGATGAACCGGAGGTTGTGCCGCTTTGACGACTTCTTTCTCCTTATCAATCATTAGAAGGGATTGGTTATTAGCTTATTGAATCCGGAAATGATTTGTGTCGAACCGGTAACAATGACAACCACAGGTGTATGTTTAAAGCATTCGGAATCTGCATTATTCTCAACGTATTATTACCGCTTTGCGCCAGCTGTGGCCAGGCATTTCCAGCCGGCGGTCAAAAAAACGCCGGCGCAAAACGCCCCAACATCATCCTCATCATGGCCGACGACCTCGACAGTCGGCAGCTGAGTTGCTATGGCGGTCAAAACCTCAAAACCACGCATATCGATGCATTGGCGAAGGATGGGCTGAAATTCCATAACCTGTTCACTTCGGAAGCGATGTGCGTACCAACGCGGGCGTCGCTTTTTACAGGTTTGTATCCGGTGCGCCACGGTTCGTTCCAAAACCACAAGCCGGTGTACGACCATCTGAAAAGCGTCGGCCATTACCTGGCCGACCTCGGCTATCGCGTAGGGCTGACGGGAAAAGATCATGTGACGAAGCCTAAAAGCGTGTTTCCGTTCGATATCATCGAAGGTTTTGAGCCTAACTGTGTGGCCCCGACGGACGATTACCGCCTCGACGATATTAAGAAATACATCACGGGCAGCGACAAGCCGTACTGTCTTTTTGTAATGAGCATTAATCCCCACGCACCCTGGACTGTGGGAGATACCACCGAATTCGACGCGGCAAAGCTGAAACTGCCGGCCAACTGGGTGGATACGCCCATTACCCGCAGGCAATTTGTGAAATACCTCGCCGAGGTACGCCGGCTGGACGATCAGGTGGGGCAGATCCGTGAATTGCTGAAAGAGACGGGTCAGGACAAAAACACCATCCTGATTTTCCTCGGTGAGCAGGGTGCGCAGTTTCCGGGAGCGAAGTGGAACCTGTACGATACAGGTCAGCGGAGCTCGATGCTCGTCCGCTGGCCGGGGAAAGTAAAGCCTTCGACTGAGACGCACGCCTTGGTACAATATGAAGATATTACGCCGACGCTGATCGACATTGCCGGTGGGAAGCCCGTTGCCGGTCTCGACGGGCGCAGCTTTTTGTCCGTCATTTCAGGCAAGAACAAAGAGGCGAGAAACTACGCCTACGGAATTCATAACAATATTCCGGAGGGTGATCCTTACCCCATCCGCAGCATCCGCGACCACCGCTATAAGCTGATCCTCAACCTCGCGTCCGACAAGCCATATTACAACCGCTTCATGATGGACCGCAACCGCAAAGACCGCAATACTGTGTGGTTTTCATGGGTAGATGACAAGGCTGATGCGAATGCCAAAAAGATCACCGACCGTTTCGAGCACCGGCCTGCCGTCGAGTTTTATGATACCGAAAAAGATCCTTTTGAACTGAAAAACCTGGCGGCAGACCCGCAATATGCGCAACGCATTGCCACCTTGCGCGGAGAACTCGAGGCCTGGATGAGGCAGCAGGGGGATGAAGGGGCGTCTATCGACAAGGTGTATCCTAAAAAGCAGGACGCGAAATGAAACACCGGATCACTCTTCTTCTGATTGTTCATGCATTTATTGCATCGACTGCCTCCGGCCAGCAGAAACGTCCCAACATCGTACTCATCGTGTCCGACGACCACAGTGCGCCGTTTTTGAGCAGCTATGGCTATCCCCAGATCAAAACACCAAATATTGACCGACTCGCGCAGGAAGGTATCCGCTTCACGCGTGCCTACACCACCGCGCCGCAATGCGTGCTTTCGCGGGCGGCGATCATGACCGGGCGTAATACGCTCGACGTGCAGATGACCCGCTTTTCGGCCCCGCTCGATGCCTCCGTGACGACCTATCCCGAGCTGCTTCGCAAAGGCGGCTACCATACCGGTATTCTCGGCCGGAGCTTCCACCTCGACGGCAACCGCCGAGTGCCCGAAACGGTAGCGGTTTTGGAGAAATATGGCCTGGAAACCTTTAAAAACCGGGTCGACTACCTGAAAACGACCGGTAACCGCGACAGTATCTTCCAGCAGTACACCGAGTTCCTGGACAAAGCGCCTAAAAACAAGCCGTTCTTCGTACAAGTCGGGTATAGCGATCCGCACCGGATCTTCAATGCCAAAGATTTTGAACCCGACCCGCAATCGCTCACATTGCCAGGGCATTGGCCCGATACCAAAGGTGTGCGGGCTGATTTCGCCGCCTATCTCGGCGAAATCCAACGCCTCGACAGCGACGTGGGCCGTGTGTTGGATGACCTGAAAAAGCGTGGGCTGGAAGAAAATACGCTTGTTGTCTTCATCGGGGATAACGGCGGCGCATTGCTGCGTGGTAAAGGAACATTGTACGACCTGGGCATCCACGTGCCGCTGATCATCCGCCATCCCAGGCTGATCAAGGGCGGGCAGGTAAGCGATGCGCTTGTTTCCGGTATCGATATCGCACCCACATTTCTTGCCGTTGCGGGTATACCTGTGCCGAAAGAGATCACCGGCAAAAGCCTCACTCCTGCATTTACCGATCCACAGCATGGCGGCCACGAATACATTTTTGCCGTCCGTGGTGCGCACGGGCAGGGCTTGCCTACCAATTCTTCCAATTTCGATTTGGGCAGGACTATTTTTAATAAAAAGTACAAGCTGATCTACAATGCGATCTGGCAGATTCCCTACCATCCGGTCGATTTCGCCGGACAACCTTTCTGGCTCGATTTGAAACAGCAGCATGCTGAGGGTAGGTTGGACGAGAAATACGACAAGCTGCTGTTCGCCGAGCGTCGCAAAATGTTCGAAATTTACGATTTACAGGCCGATCCCGACGAAACAAACAACCTATCCGGCAAAGCGGAAATAGCTGCGATTGAGCACGATCTGAAAACGCGCTTGCAGGAATGGATGATTTTGAACCGGGATTATCTGCCGTTGCCGATAGCACCGGAGAATTAAGCTGTCAGGTATACCAATACGCAGCAACTCACCCTACCCGCTTCGCATTCGAAGCTTCGATCCATTCGCAGGCATCGCATTCGGGGCATGTCGGTAGCTGGTCGAAGTCCCTGGCGTTGCGCACGCTGCCGCATTTCGCGCAAGCGATGTACTCGCAGTTTTCATGAGTTGTTCCGGAGAGTTTGTTTTGCAGCTCGCTGGGGAAAATGGGCAGGCCGTAACGGACGTCTTTTTCCGCATAAAACAATACACTGAATTCGCCGGAGGTTTCGATGAGTACAGTGCGTACCTGGCCTAGATGTTCCACATTACGCAGGCGGAGTTCGGCGAAGAATTCGTCCTGCGACAGGCCCGATTCCCGGAATGCGTCCATCAGCAGATTGCCGTCGCGGATCACGTACAATGGCTCGCCTTCCAGCAGTTTTTCGATCTTGACAAACCTGTCCGAAAGTCGTGTAACGGTAATATAGAGTGTAATGACGACGAGAAAAACGACGAATGCGGGCAAAATGCCTACATCGTCGTAAAACATCGGATCGCCGGCGGCGGAGCCCAATCCGATAATAAGGACAAGTTCAAAGATCGAAAGTTGTTTGATCCCGCGCCGGCCGGACGCTCGCAGCGCAACCAGTATGATCATAAACATAACGACTGTCCGCAGCACCACTTCCAGGAGGAAGCCGAACGGATGATCGTGCATGAGGATTTTTCTTAATTCAGAAACTTCAAACATGGGAAGAGCATTTTATCACTATACGTGCAAAATGCGTGCCGGTAGATGACGCCTACATTCCGGCTGCCAGCACCCACACCAGGACGCTCACCACATAGCCGAACTTCGCCCGCAGTACCCGCAGGCATTTACTGATGTGGAACTCGACCGTTTTCTCGGAGAGATCGAGCATTTGGGCAATTTCCTTGTTGGGGACGCCGCTGCGGCTCATTTCAAATACCTGTTTGCTCTTCTCGGGGAGGTTCGCGAGCTCGCGCGAGTAAATCTCCTGCACTTCTTTCAACGACAGCCATTCCTGCACCAGGTTGGCCGACTGCGACGACAATGTTTCCAGGTCGATGTCGTTCAACGACACTGTGTGGTGAACGAGCTGTTTCCGTAAATGGGAGATAATGCGGTTTTTAAGCGCGGAAAAAACGTAGAAATTGAATGCTTTTTCAATGGCGATGCCCGTCCGCTGCAGCCATAAATGCACAAAGAGATCCTGAACGAGATCTTCCGACACCTCACTGCTGCCCGTCTTCCGTAATGCGAGTGCGTAAAGCCGGGGCGAATACCTGCGATGCAGCTCGGCAAAGGCCAGCGAATCGTCCGAAACCTTTGCAAGCTGCCATAATTCCAGGTCGTCGTTACCGCGGTAATCCTTACTCATGAGGTGCATTCTTCAACTTCGATCAAAAGTAATAAGGATTCAAATAGTATTTGTCATAAAATTTCTTCAAAAGTCACTAGGGATACCGGCGTACGGCGCGTCCTGTTTATAGGGACTGAAATAATAGGTCACTACAAACACATTATGAACAATCACAACATTTCGCCGGAGCTTTTGAAACGCTATGTCGAAGGACTATGTACTCCTGAGGAAGCGTTTCAGGTCGACGAATGGTACGCGTCGTTGTCGGAGGAGACTGGTGAGAAAGCTGCATTCGACCAAGCCCGGCATTTAGGCAAAGTGCAGGACGAAATCCGGAGACTGTCGTCCGGCGTGGATACGTCCCGCGTGGACACGCCCGGCGTGTCGCGTACGGTACCATTGCGGCACCGGACCCTCGGCCAATACCTGCGCTACGCCGCCGCGGCGATGATCCTGCTGGTTGCCGGACTGGGTATGAGGTATTTTTTATCCCAGAATAAATCGGTTTTCAGGTTCGGAAAGCACACTTATTCTACCATCAACAAGACCCGCCAGGTGCGGAAGCATGTATTTCCCGATGGCAGCGAGGCGTGGTTGAATCCAGGTACGCGCATTACCTATGCGAAGGAAGATTTCAATGAAGATTCCCGCGAGGTTTCCCTCGAAGGCGAGGCATTTTTTGAGGTAACCCACGACCCTTCAAGGCCGTTCTTCGTGCATGGGGAGTCGGTGCAGGTGAAAGTGCTGGGTACAAGTTTCAATGTGCGTGCCAACAAGGGCGAGGCGGAGTATGCAGTTTCGGTGGTGACAGGCAAGGTTTCCGTAACGGCTGACAAAGGCAAAGAAGTAATGCTCCTTCCGCACCAGCAGGCGGTTTTCAAAGTGGCCTCCGGGGAGCTCGTCAGCGAAGAGGTACCCGACGTGGCCGAGAAAGCGCCGTTATGGCAGCCTGTTTCACTTACATTCACCGATGCGAAGCTGGGAGAAGTGATGAAAAGGCTTGAAGATAAATTCGATGTAAAGATCCGTCTTGAAAATCCTAATCTTGAAAATTGCCGGGTAAAAGCCACGTTCGACCAGAACCGGCTTTCAGAAATACTTGAAATGACAATGCAGATCGTGGATGCGAACTATGTGATGCAAAATGACGAGATCGTGATCCGAGGGGAAGGATGCGCCGTTTCGGAGTAAATGCGATTCTATTCAATATCAATTAAAACAGACACCTAACAGCCGCCCTATGACGAAATTCAACCAACCGAAATAATACCTGCTTCAAAAGAAAATCAGGAGTGTTGGAGCCACCCCTGATCCTGAACGAAGACCTTGATGGAACATCACTGGCCGGTGATGCAAGGCTTCCTATTGTTCATATTAACCATTTCAAACTTATGTATTTTTTCCTAAAAAGCAAGACGGCATACCATATTATGCGGTTATCGATTTTACAGCTTTTCCTGATTGGAATGATCACGGCGGGCGGTTATGCGAGGGACATCAATGCGCAGGACCTGCTGGCCAAAAACGTGAGCATCCAGGCGGAAAATATCCCGCTCGGCACTGCCCTCGACCGGTTGGAGAACCTCGCCGGCGTGCGTTTCGCGTACAGCCGCAGCATTATCCCCGTACGTACCCGCGTAAGCCTGAACGCCAGCAATGAGAAACTTTCCGCCGTGCTTGACCGGCTTCTGCTGCCTTTGCAGATCGAATACCAGCCCGGCGATGGCCAGATTATCCTCAAACGCAGCCGCAAAGTGTCGTTTTTACAGGAACCGCTGGTTCCCGGCGAAGCACAGACGATCGGCGCGGCGAGTACTGCCGACATCCGGCTCACGGGCACGGTCGCCGACGACAAGGGCGATAAGCTGCCCGGCGTGAGCGTGGTGCTGAAAGGCAGCCAGCGGGGCACGGTTACCGACGAACAGGGTAGCTATGTGCTGGATATTCCGGATGATAAGTCTGCCGCCGGACCGGCGGTGCTGATATTTTCCTTCGTAGGTTACCTTTCGCAGGAAGTGACGGTCGGCACGCAAACTGTGGTGGATGTGACTTTGAAAGTGGATTCGAAGTCGCTGGAAGAGGTGGTAGTGGTAGGATATGGTACGCAGTCTAAAAAGAATATTACCGGCTCGGTGGCGACCGTGCAGGGATCGGAAATAACCCGCAGCCCGCAGGCCAACATCTCCAACTCTTTTGCCGGCCGTTTGCCTGGCCTGATCGCCAATAACCGGTCCGGCGAGCCTGGGTCGGACGGGTCGAGTATATTGATCCGCGGCCGCGCTACGACAGGCAACAGTAACCCGCTCATCGTCATCGACGGTATCGCCAATGCAATAGGAGGGTTGGATCGCCTTAATCCGAACGACATTGAAAGTATTTCGGTACTCAAAGACGCTTCCGCAGCCATTTACGGGGCACAGGCTGCGAACGGGGTTATTTTGATTACTACCAAAAAGGGCCTCGCAGGCAAGCCGCGCTTTGACTATTCCTTCAATCAGGGCTTCGTGCAGCCCACGCGCCTGCCCAGGTTCGTGGACGCGCCTACGTATGCGGGAATCCTGAATACGATCGATTATTACCGTAACCCATCGGGAGGGATGAACCAGCGGTACAGCGATGCCGAGATCCAGAAATTCCGCGACGGCTCCGACCCGATCAACTATCCCAACACCAACTGGGTGAAGGAATTGATGAAGCCGGTTGCGCGCCAGAACCAGCATAATCTCTCCGTTTCCGGCGGGACTGAAAAGATCAACTACTTCGTGTCGGCCGGGACATTGTACCAGGACGGCCTCTACCGCGACGGCGTGAATAAATACCGCCAGTACAGCGTCCGGTCGAATATCAATGTAAATGTAAATGAGAAACTGAGCTTTGGGATCCAGCTCGCGACGCGCCGTGAGAACCGCAGCTATATTGCCGGTTTCGGGGCGAGCAATGTGTTCGAGTTTTTGTACAGAACCTATCCCACACTTCCTGCACGCTATCCTGATGGAAAGCTCGGAGCAGGGGTGGAGCAAGGTAAGAACCCGATCGCCATGGCGACATTGGCGGGGACGAACAACAGTCCTACCACGGTTTCGAACGGTATTCTGCGGGCAAGTTACCAGTTGCCGATCGACGGGCTTTCGGTCGACGGCTTCTTTTCCGCCGATCAGAGTTTCGCATTTACCAAGGAAATGAGAACCAACTGGATCGTTTATCAATACAACAAGACCACCCAGCAATACAACACCGTGCTGGGGGGACCCGCCAAGGCGCAGATGTACGAAAGCCAGACAAATAAGGCTTTGTTGACGGGGAATATCAAACTGAATTACGTAAAGAACTTCGGCGACCACGCATTGTCTTCATTCATTGCCTACGAGCAGAGCCGGGAGACGCAGGAGTTTTTCAGCGCGTCGAGGAACAACTTCATCACCACGCAACTACCCGACCTGAGCCAGGGCGGCGCGCAGCCGGTGGATTTCGGCAACAGCGGAAGCAGCTACCGTACCTCGCGCAGGAATGTGTTCGGACGGGTAAATTACAACTACCTGGGACGGTACCTGGCGGAAGTACAGCTGCGTTACGACGGGTCGTCGGTGTTTCCGAAGGGCAATCGCTATGGTTTTTTTCCGGGCATATCGTTGGGCTGGCGGGTGTCGCAGGAGCCCTGGTTTCAGACAGGTAATGCCATCAACGACCTCAAAATCAGGGCTTCGTATGGTGAGCTGGGTAACGACCGCGTGAATCCCAATCAGTTCCGCGACAATTTCCAGGTGCGCAATGGCGCATTCTCAACCGGTAACAATGCCGACAACGTGCCGCTCATTCAGTACTCGTTGCTCGCCAATCCGAACATTACCTGGGAAGTGGCCAAGAAATACAATTTGGGGCTCAATTCGACGCTCTTCAAAAAGCTGACCTTCGATCTCGACCTGTTTTTCGAGAACCGTACCAATATCCTCGCCAGCCGCAATGTGAGCATCCCTGCGCTGACGGGGATCAGCAGCTCGCAAATCCCGAAAGAGAACATTGCCGAGGTGCATAACCGCGGTCTGGAAACGCAGATCCAGTACGCAGGCAGCCACAACAATTTCAGTTACAACATCGGTGGTAACTTCGCATTCGCGAAAAGCGAGGTGGTTTTCATTGACGAGGCCCCTAACACGCTCGATTACCAGCGCGCCACCGGCATGCCGCTCGGTTCGGACCTTGGTAATCCGAATGCCGACCTGATGTACCGTGCTATCGGCGTGTTCAAAACGCAGCAGGAGCTTGATGCCTATCCGCACGTTTCGGGCGCAGGAATGGGTGATCTCAAATATGAAGATTACAATGGCGACGGCAAGATCGACGCCGCCGACCGAATCCGCTCGCAGTACAGCAATGTGCCTCAGATTACCTATGGCGTGAATCTGGGCGGAGGTTGGAAAAATCTCACTTTGAATGTCTTGTTGCAAGGCCAGGCGCGTGTAGCGCAATATGTGGTAGTGGAAGCGGGCGAGTTCAGTAGTGTGATGCAGTCGCGCGCCGAGGATGCGTGGAGCCCCTCCAACCCGAACGGCAATTCGCCGCGCATCGATTCGCGCACGGGAACGGGCGTGAATGGCAGCTATAAAAACACGTTCTGGTTTCAGAATACCGCTTTTCTTCGTCTGAAAAACGTGGAGCTGGCCTACAATGTGCCGCAGAAGATTATTTCAAGAATCGGGCTGGGCGGTTTGCGGATTTACACCAATGGATTTAACCTGCTCACATTCACCAAAGTGAAGGACTTCGATCCGGAAGGGGACAATGGCAATGCATTCTTTTATCCGCAGCAGAAGATCTATAATGTGGGCGTGAACGTGACATTCTAAAACTGACAAAGACATGAGATTGAATAAACTGATACTAACCTTGTTCGCCGGCGTCGCGGCGTGCATTATCGCCTGCGACGACGCATTCCTGGATACCAAACCGACCGATATTATTTCTGACCAGGCCATCTGGGCCGACTCCGCATTGGCCGATGCGTATGTAGTAGGCCGTTACGTGGGCGTGCAGCTTTCGACCGAAGGGGATAAACCAGGCTTCGGGCGTGGTTTCGAGGATGCCTGGATGAGCTCCGTGACCGACGAGTCGATCTGTAATTTTGATAATGACACCTATTTCGTGCAACAGGGCAATGCCGCTCCCGACCGCACCGGCTGGATTTCGAACACCTGGACGCGCAGCTACCGCAGCATCCGTGAGTGCAACTACGGCCTCGCAAACCTCGACAAAGTGCCTATGAGCGAAGCGGGCAAGAAGCGGCTGAAAGCCGAACTGCGCTTTATCCGGGCTTATCGCTACCATGACCTGATCCGCAATTTCGGCGGTATTCCGGTGATCGGCGACAAAGTATATACCCTGGAAGACCGTGATTATACCGAACTCTACCAGCGCAAAAGTATTGAGGAAAGCATTACTTACGCCGTTACCGAGCTGGATGCTGCTGCCGCTGGTCTGGCTGGGGCCACTGTAACGCCCGGCCGTGGTTCAGAGAATGCCGCATTGGCATTGAAAGCGCGGTTACTGCTTTATGCGGCAAGCCCGTTGTACAACAACGGCCAGAACGATGCCGCGAAATGGCAGAAGGCTGCCGACGCCGCCAAGGCGGTGATGGACAAGAATGCATTCTCGCTGTATAATGACTATCGCAAGCTTTTTATTACCAACAATACTTCGGAGGACATTTTCATCCGCCTTTATTCCCCGACCAACGAGCACACCAACCTAGAACTCGTGAACGGCCCGAACGGCTATGGCGGCTGGGCGGGTAACACGCCTTTACAGAACCTCGTGGACGATTATGAGATGATGGACGGTACGAAAATCACCGATCCGAAATCGGGATATAACCCGAAAGATCCTTACAAAAACCGCGACCCGCGTCTGACTATGACCGTGTTGTACAATGGCGCAGCTTATCGTGAGCGCAAAGTGGAGACATTCGTACCGGGAGGCCAGGATAGCAAGGATGGTAACGAAAACTGGAATACGAGCAAGACAGGTTATTATGTATACAAATTTATCAATGACCAAAATCCGATCCGTAATGCGAACCAGACGGCCACCCAGCCCTGGAAGTACATTCGCTATGGCGAAGTCTTGCTGAACTATGCCGAAGCCCGCAACGAAGCGTCCGGCCCGGACGCGACCGTTTACAGTGCCATTAACCAGATCCGCAAGCGTGCCGGGATGCCCGATTTGCCGGCCGGTCTCACGCAGGCGGCCATGCGCGAACGCATCCGCAACGAGCGCCGCGTGGAGCTGGCATTCGAGGAGCACCGGTTCTTCGACGTCCGCCGCTGGAAAATCGCTAATGTGACGGAAAACGTGCCTGCTTACGGCGTGCGGCCTGAGAAGAAGCCCGACGGCTCCATTGAGTATGTGAAGATCATCGCATTGGAGGGGAGGAAGTTCCAGGACAAAAACTACTGGCAGCCTATCCCGCAAAGTGAAATCCAGGCTTCGGGCGGGGCATTGAAGCAGAATGCCGGGTATTAACCGCTGTTTTTGAAAAATATTAACCTGAAAAATATTCAGTATGAGAAAATTATTTTCAATGCTGAACGGGACGGCGCTACGCCGCCCCTTCGGCAGCGGGCTGGCACTTTGCCTCGGTGCATGGCTGCTCGTGCAGGCGACTGCGTCCGCGCAAAGCTTTGAAGCGGAAAGCGGCGTGCTATCCAATGGCGCCGACGTTCAGAGTTGCGGAAGCTGCTCGGGCGGAAGCCAGGTGGGTAACCTCGGCAAAGGGGCTGTGGTGATCCCGGTGAATGTGCCCGCGGCGGGTACCTACAACCTTACTGTCACTTACAGCACGGGTGATCCGCGCACGATCAACGTCACTCCGAATGGAGGCACGGCTATTGCGGTTTCCTGCCCGGCGTCGGGAGGGTGGTCTATCCCCGCGGACATTACCGTAAGTATCGTATTGAATGCAGGCAGCAACAGCATCCGCCTCGATAATCCGAATAACTACGGTCCGAATATCGACAAGATCGCATTCTCGCCGATCAATACGCCTAATATCCAGAGCATAGCATTCGGTACTAACAACCGGATCGATTACGACCTGGCGAACGGGCATTATACCGTGTATTTTAATAACAATAAGGTGATCGGCGAAGCTACTGCCATGGCCTATTCGGACCAGGTGCATCAGAGCACCGGCTTTACGGGGCGTACCTATTCGTCTACGCCCGTAACCGACGCGTTCGGCAGCGGGACGAAACACGTGATTACGATGACTAAAAGCGGCGCGATTGGCATGCAGCAGGTGTTTTATACTTATCCCGGCAAGGAGCATTTCTTTACCGAGCTGGTACTGACCGGGAACGGGTCCAATTCTTACAAAATGGCCCCGCTGGTGTCCAATTATGTGGATATTCAGTCGAATATCGACCGCCGCGCATTATTTGTGCCGTTCGATAACGATGCGTGGGTGCGCTATGATGCGAAAGAAGTCCGGTATGCCAACTTTTTCAGCTCCGAAGCCGGAGCAATTTATGATAATGCCAACCGGAAGGGCCTGGTAATCGGCTCGGTGGAGCATTCGGTTTGGAAAACGGGCGTGAATCTGGTGGGTGAGGGCAGGGGCACGACCAACTATGTGGCGGTGGTGGCAGGCTGGACGCAGGAGAGCGTTACCCGCGACAAACGGGGCCACGGATGGGTATCGGTAGGGCAAATCGCCTGCCGTTCGCCGCGCATTCTCGTAAGCTACGGCGCCGACTGGCGTGCAGGTTTCGATGTCTATGGGCAAGCGAATGCATTGGCGGAGCCGCGCTACATTTTCAACTGGACCGCCGGCACGCCTTTCGGCTGGAACAGCTGGGGCGCCATTCAGTCGTCGATTAATTTACCAAAGGCCAAATCCGTCGTGGATTTCTTCTCTACGGGTGTGCCCGATTTCCGAAACAGCGACAATACGCTTTACATCGACCTCGATTCGTATTGGGATAATATGTCCGGCGGCGGCCTGAACGGCAACTTTTCGGAACTGACCGAATTTGCCAATTACTGCAAAAGCAAGGGTTTTAAACCAGGCATTTACTGGGCCCCGTTTGTGGATTGGGGCAAATTTGCACGGCAAATGGAAGGCAGTACCTACAACTACCAGGACGCCTGGACGAAAGTGAATGGCAGTCCCGTCGAACTGGACGGGGCCTATGCATTGGACCCTACCCACCCGGGTACCAAAGCGCGTCTGCAAATGGTGATCGGGAAGTTCATTGCCTGTGGTTTCGAAATGATTAAAATCGATTTCCTCGGACACGCGTCGCTCGAAGCGGACAGCTACTATGATAACACCATTCATACCGGTATGGAGGCCTACCGCAAAGGAATGGAGTACCTGACCGACCAGCTCGACGGTAAAATGCTCGTGTATGCCGCCATTTCGCCTAACCTCGCCACCGGGCGCTACGCACATATGCGCAGGATCGCGTGCGATGCGTACAAGGACATTAACGAAACCGCCTACACGTTGAACAGCACCACTTACGGTTGGTGGCAGAAGCACATCTACAATTACCTCGACGCCGATCACCTGGTGTTCGGGACACAGACCGACGGTGAAAACCGCGCCCGCTTTGCATCCGGCATCGTGACGGGCACGCTCATTACCGGCGACGATTTCTCGACCTCCGGTGCATGGACGACCAAGGCACAAACGCTCCTGCAAAACGACGACTTGCTCAGTCTGGCGGCCAGCGGTACCGTATTTACGCCTTTGGAAGGCAACACTGGCAATCAGGCCAATGAGGTGTTTGTGAAAAATATGGGAAATAAATCATATCTGGCTATTTTCAATTACGGCGGTTCAGCTAAAACGTTCAATATCGATTTGCAGCGGGCGGGCATGAGCGGGTCCGATAACTATTCGGCCCGTGAACTTTTCAGTGGCGCCCAGAGCGCTCGCCAAATGGCTACCCGGGTGCAAGGCACATTTTCAATCACCATACCAGCCGCGGATGCCGCCATTGTCGAGTTTAGCAACACCACCCTGCCTGTGACGCTCATCGGTTTTATGGCCGAAAAGTCGAATACAGGCACATTACTGCAATGGAAAACTTCCGATGAAACCAACAACAAGGAGTTTGTGATCGAGCGCAGCACCGACGGGAAGACATTCAAGTCGATTGGGAAAGTGGCTGGCGCGGGGGATTCTTCCAAAGAACAATCTTATACTTATCATGACCTCGCGCCGGTGATGGGGGCTATTAATTATTACCGTTTGAAACAGGTCGATTTTGATGGCAGAAGTGAGAGGTCGGCCATTAGAACCGTGAATTACCGGGATGCGGACGATGCCAAATCGCGTATTAACATTTACCCCAACCCGGGCGCGGATGAGCTGAATATCAAACTCGGCGAGTCGGTGGAAGGAAAAGTGATGGTACGGCTCGTGGATATGAATGGCAAATGCCTGCTTTCCAGAAGCTACACCAATCCGGCGGAAGTGATTTCGGTGCCCGGGATCCGCCCGTTGCGTGCGGGAATGTATGTGGTGGAAGTAGAATCGGCCGACGGTGTGGTGCAAAACACCCGATTCAGTAAAAATTAATTGGCAGTAGGTTAAAACGGTCATATCAAAGAGGTCTGCAAGATTGCTTACAGACCTCTTTTGTTTTATTTCCTAAGGAAGAACCGGCTGGTTGCCTCCGTACTTGTCGAGCTGTGGCCAGGAGGCTCAGCCCGAATACGGACGCGGGGCATAATTTTGCAATTTGTAATAGTTTGATTTTCATAGGTAAGAATATTTAGAAGGTAACGCTGAAAAAGGCGGCCTCGACCAACGGCCGAGGTGAAGAGGCAATCGAAATATTCCTTAACCGAAAGGTCAGGACTTGGGGATGGATTTGCGGTACCCGATGAAGATGGCGAGACTAGAAAAATTTCTACAAAAAACATGTGATAGTTTTTTGCAGCTGTGGATTCAATATGGATATTGTTCTATTGAAGACAAACAATGGAGTGACGTAGTACTTCTATGGATAAAAGTAGTAATTGTCAGGAAAACGTATATTTTAGTAATTTAAAGGGTTGTCAGCCCTCGACCCGCAACAATTGAACTATGAGAATCCTCCTGATCGCGTTGATTTCTCTCATACTGCATGATTTTCCCGCCTTCGCGCAGCAGGACGACTACATTGTTTTACAGTATAATACGGACAATGGTCTTCCCCAAAACAGCGTCAAGGACGTTGCTTTCGATGAATGGGGCTATTGCTGGCTTGCGACGGAAATGGGGATGGTGCGCTACGATGGGCAGCGTTTTGTCACATACGGTACCTCCGAGTTGCCGGGATCGAAATCAGCCCGGGTAGAAGGGCTCACGAGCGACGCACGCGGCACACTCTTTGCGAGACTATATGGAGGTCAGATTGTCAAGGTAGCGGTTTTGGCCAATCACATGGGACCGGCACCCGTTTTACGCCCGGCATGGTCGGTGCATGTAGGGCGGCAAGGGGTGGCGGTGACGGATAACGAGATGTGCCGCAAGTTGGCCCACTTTTATAATCATCTGGGGCCTAAACTGTTCCTTTTTTCATCGAGCATTTCGAACAACGAAGTTTACCTCAGGAATGAGGAAAGCCTGCTTTATTTGTCGGCAAATCTGAAAGCGCCGTCGAAGATCCGGGATTACACCGGTCGGAAACCGCAATATGCTTTGTTTGCCGGAAAATTTCTGGCGTGCATTTTGACGGGGAATCAGGTTGAGGCGTGGAAGGATGGCCGTCTGATGCCACGTTACACCTCCATTAGCGGGCCACTGGCTTCGGATGACCGCTTTCTTGCCGGCGATTTTGTCACCTTTCCTTGTCCTGATGGATTTTACGCCTACGCCGGGAAGACCCTCTATAAGGTAGTTCTTCGAAATGGCCACCTCAATTCAGAAATCCAGCTGGAAGGCATACATGTCCCCTTTCTGAGTTGTGTTCGTTTTGTGCCTGAGCAAGGAGCCTATTACCTCGGTTCGATAACCGACGGACTGTTTGTCGTCCGTAAAAAGCAGTTTATTGCACCACCGTTTTCGTCTGAGGTCCTCGACCAGAGCCTGTATGCCCAGGCCCGGGTGGGCGATGACCAGCTCATTGTCAAAAATATGCTGATATCGACCGAGCGTCCGCCCCGGGTATTGCCATTCGATCCTGGTATTGGCTCCTGGTTTTTCGCTCCGGGTAACGGGCAATTATATTTTGAGCAAGATTATAAACTTCGCAAGCTGGACATTGCAAGCGGACGAAGCCAGGTCGTTGCGTCAGAACACTCGGTGATCCATATGAGCCATGCCTCGGGAGGGCAGTATTTTTTTGCGACGGCCAATGGATTTGGCAAGCTCGTGAACGACCATGCCGTGGGGTACAAGAAATTTCCTCAAAAAAAGGCCAATATCCTGTTTGCCAAACAGATCCGCCCGTCCTATTTCCTGGTTTGTACTGAAAAAGGGCTGAAATGGTATGATTACGAGCGGAACCGGATCGATAAGTCGGTGCTGGAATCCATGCCCATACGGACGGTGCACGCGGAAACGGGCGATAAAATATGGATATCCAGTTATGGAAAGGGGTTTTATCTTTTACAAAACAAAAAGCTTTATCACATGCCGGCCGGGCCGCGGCAGGCGCTTACCACGGTTCATTCATTTATCGAAGATGGCCTCGGGTTTTTCTGGTTGCCGAGCAATAATGGTCTCTTTAAAGTAAGGAAAACCGAGTTGCAAGCATTCGCTGAAAGGCGGCTGGACAAGGTCAATTTTTTCCGCTTCGACCGTACCGACGGCCTTCCTACGAATGAGTTCAACGGCGGTTGCGACCCTTCCTACCTTTGGTTAAAGGATAGCCTCCTGTCGCTTCCTTCCATCAAAGGGCTTGTCTGGTTTTATCCCCATAAAATCAAACCCTATTATCCGGACAAGGCTATTTTTGCCGATAGCCTGACGGTAAAAGGCCGTTCGATCCCGTTCAATGTCAATGGTATCACCCTGTCGCCCGACTTTAAGCGACTCTCCATTCATGTTTCATCCCCATATTTCGGCAACGCGGAGAATCTTGACCTTGAATACCAGGTCGCCGGATTGGACGCCGACTGGCATAAAGTAGAGAAGAATGGGGAGGTAACGATCGCAAGCCTCCCACCCGGAGATTACAAGCTATTGGTAAGGAGGAACGGCGCATATACCCCTGACAGTAAGGCGCAGTTGATTTTACCTGTTGAGGTGCAGCCGTGGTTCTATAACACCTGGTGGTTTTACGTATTCTGTATCTGCCTGTCGGTTGGGATTGGCTATCTGCTGTTTAAACGAAGGCTCACCAAGTTGCAAAAGGAAGCCCAGGAGCTTGAAAATATCATTTCCGCACGGACACGCGAGCTGAAAAGCGCGGTTGATGACCTGGCCAAATCGGAAATGGCTTTGTTGGAAAGCAACCGGTTCAAGGACCATGTGATAACGATGGTGCTTCATGATATGCGGTCGCCGTTGCGGTTTATTTCGCTCATCAGCGGCAATCTTTTGAAAAACCATAAAGATATTACGTCGTCGGACCTCGACGCTTACCTTGGCGACCTGCATATGGGTACACAAAATCTGCTGGGCTTTACCGAGCAGTTTTTCATGTGGATCAGCACACAGCAGCAAGGGTTCAAGATCAGCAAGAACCTGTTTCCGCTGTATGCGTTGTTCGAGGAGATTGCTTCGCTTTACAAGGAGCTCTTCAAAGTAAACCATAACCGGCTCACTATTGTGCGAACCGATCTGGAATGCATTTCGGATTATCAGATTCTTTCGGTGATCATCCGCAACCTGATCGATAATGCCAACAAAAATACAACCGACGGGGAAATCACCCTCTCATGCCGGGAGGAGAACGGGCAACTACTGATCTCGATCAGCGACACCGGCCAGGGGTTGAACGAGGAGCAGATTGCCCTGTTTATGAGCCGCGACCGGCAAACAGGCAATCGAGGTACGGGCAGTCTGCTGATCCACACGATGCTCGATTACATTCACGGCCGCATTTCGATCGAGAGCCGACCCGGGAAGGGCAGCACGTTTACGATTCTCCTTCAAAATCTGGTTCAATCTGATACATCTGTGCAAGATGGTTCAGTTCCAGCAGGTTCTTGATTTCCAGCTTGTCGAAAACGCGGCAGCGGAAACTGCTGGCTGTGGAGGCGCTGATGGACAGTGCATTAGCCACTTCCAGGGCGCCGTATCCTTTGAGCAGGAGTAGGGCTACTTCGAATTCCCGTTTCGAGAGCTTGTCGAACGGCGTGTTGGCGGCATTGCCGATCAATGCATTGGAGAAAATTTCGCTCTGGGACCTTGAAATGTACCTCCGCCCCTGGCTTACTACCTGGATTGCCTCGGCGAGGACCTGGTCTGGCTCGGTTTTGTTTACATACCCGAGCGCACCCTCGCGAAAGAAGCGAGCGGCAAATACCTTGTCGGGCTTCATGGTGACGACCAGGATTTTGAGCTTCGGCCGGATGCGTAAAATATCGGGGATCAGCGCGAGTTCATTGGTCTCGGGCATGTTCAGGTCGGTAATGAGCATATCGAACTCCTGCTGGGTGATCTTCTCGATCACTTCCCGCCCTGTTTCGGCAAATTCTACGGCCACGCTGAATCCCAGGACTTCTTTGACGACCATCTGAAGTCCTTTCCGGACAAGCTGGTGATCGTCGGCTATGAGAATAGAGAGTGGCATATGGGCAACGGGTCCTTTCAGTACTACTGTTTTGATCGTAATGACTGAAATTAACGCATTTCAACCTGAATTACAAAACAGCGGCGGGGCATTAGTTTGATAAAACCGAAGCTAATTCGATGATATTGATGACGTTTTTCTTTAACATGACGGTCCGCTTGATGGTACTCACCGTACTGTGCCTTACGTTGAGCGTCGCCGCTATTTCAGAAGTCTTCATCCCGCTCACCAACAGCCCGGCCACCTGCTGTTCGCGCGGGGATAGCTTGTTAGGTTTTCGTTGCAGGTTATATTTGAGGAAGTTGCGTATCTGCGACTGATTGCCGGGATCGAACAGGAATTCATAACCGAATTTTTGCAGCGTGCTTTCGCATATGTATCTGCGCGAGGCCAGTACCTCTCGCAGACATTTTTCTGTTTCCTGGTCGGAGCATCCTTTAGAAATGCACGCGCTCGCCCCCGAAAGTACGAGTGACAATGCCTTTTTGTAAAGATTGTCGTTGTACATGATCACCCACGGAATGGTGTTGTGTCTCTGTATGATTTTCGCATCTATCCCGGTCTTTTCATTCACCCCCACCACTACCAGATCAATTTTGTGGCTTGTGAGATATTTCGAAACGCCGGCAACTGTACTGGTTTCTAAAAATGTAAACTCATTTCCGAGGTTTTTGAAAAACTCTTTAAGACCTCTCAGGATAATCGGGTGGGAGTCGTATAAAATTACGTGGAGCATAATGATGCGGTTCTGCGAAGGGTATCCCGGCAATGCGGTGTTTGGTATACGTTAGTCCAGGGTTTGAATGGCCTGCACGAGATTGGTCACAGAAAGCTTGCGGAATGCACGGGCTTTCAGGGTGCTCACGGTGCTATGCTGGATCTGAAGACGGTCGGCGATTTCACCCGTTTTCAGGCCGTTTTTGAGCAATGATGCTACTTCCGACTCCCGGCTGGTGAGCTGGCGTACGCGCGGACGATAGGCTCCGGCGCCATTCCGGATTGCCCTGAACCGCCAGTACTCCGCGTTCACGTGCGCCTGCGTCGTAGCGCACACATAGCGCCGCTGCTGCAGCACGGCCGAAATACCTTCCTTCAATGCGGTATCGTTACATTTCTTCGACATGCACGCGCCGCCGCCGAGGGCCATCAGGTCCATCGCGATTTCGGCGCCTTCTTCGGTGTAAAGTACCGCGGTTTTAGGGAGTATCGGGCAGATCACGTCGTTGCTAAGGTTGTCGACATCGTTGACGCTCAGTATCACAAGGTCGAAGCGTTGCGAGGTGATTAATTTGTAGAACTGGCGCTCGCGGGCGGCTTCGGTCACTTTCATGCGCAGCTCCATCGTATCCAGCATGAGCCGGATTCCCTTACGCGAAATCGGGTGTAAATCGAATACTAATACTTTCAGGGTACTCTCTTGTTTCATTGTAACGGGGCGGTCTGTTTTCACAGTGCAAAGATTCACCAACCGCGGATGTTTTGCGGTGGCTCTCCGCCGACCCGTTTGTAGCTTTACAGCCACATGGTTCTATTACAAGGCCCGGGTACCCTCACTCCGGAAACGGTACAAGAACGGCGCTTTGTTGGCAGCCCCGGTGAACTTCTTTTCCAGCCGTTCGAGCACGTTCAGGTCGAGGATCTTTTTCTGAAAGTTATTGCGGGCAAAGGCGCGGTCGAAAATGGACTCGTAAAGCTCCTGTACTTCGCGCATGGTGAAAGTTTCGGGCAGGAGATTGAATGCAATGAGCTTCTGATCGAGGTTCAGTTGGAGGGTTTTCAACGCACAGTTGACCATTTCATGATGGTCCATGATCATTGGCGGCAGATCCCGGACCGGGTACCAGTCGATGGATTCGTCGAGCTCGGTTTTCCGGGGTATTACCTTGTTAATATCCACTAAAGCGTAATATCCGATCGAAACGAACCGCCGGGTAATCCAGTCGAACTCCTTTCGGTCAAATCGTTTGTCGCCAAGCTTGTCGCCATTCAGTTCGATGAGCCGTTCGAGAAAACGGATATTGGACCGCGGCGCATCGCCAAACACCCTGAACTGTTCAAGGTAAATGTCTTTGATGCCCGTGCGGTCTTCCAGGATCCGGCGGGCAGCCTGATCGATACCCTCGTTCTGGTAAATGAAGCCACTCGGCAAAGCCCAAAAATCACCCCGAAAGTTCAATTTGGGTACCAAAACGCTGAGCTGCGAATCCTGATAGCCAAAAATGACGCAGTCGATGGAAAGTTGCTGGATATAGTTCTGTTCGCTGGGTGAATGGATGTCCTTCATGTGGTAATCGCTAGGAATAGTCGCTATGGAATAATTGCTTTGAAATCGCTGCCCGATTTCAGCCCGGCAATATCGCTGATAAGGGTTTCCCTCCCAAAGTTACGGAGAGAAACATTTTCCAAGCCGTTTAGCACAATACCTCCGTAGGTGCGGGTAGGACTATTTATTGTATTGTTGAAATAATTAATAGAATGAAATTTATTGTCTCAAAGATAGACAATAGTGCTTTTTACTGTACATTTGATGGTCACTAATTCAAACGACCTAACCAGATGAAGAAAAAATTACAGGGGGTGCTGCTTGGCTGTGCGTGGCTCCTCGTCGGCCACGTAATGGCGCAGGCGCCCAAAATGCAGGTGCTGGTTTTCAGCAAGACCGCGGCTTTCAGGCACTCGTCGATCGAGGCGGGGAAAAAGGCATTGAGCAAAATGGCGACTGAGAAAGGCTTTGGCGTCAGCTTTACGGAGGATGCCGCACAGTTTAAAGAAAGCAACCTGAAAAAATACAATGCGGTGATCTTCCTGAATACTACCGGGGATATCCTCGATGCGGAGCAGCAGAGCGCATTCGAGCGGTATATCCAGGCGGGTGGCGGCTATGTGGGCATTCACGCCGCCTCCGACACGGAATACGAATGGCCGTGGTACGGCGCATTGGCCGGTGCGTGGTTTCTAGACCATCCAATGCCCAACAATGTACAGAAAGGGAAGTTTATCGTGACCCAGAAAAACCATTGGGCGACACAGGGAATGCCCGACGAGTTTGAGCGGAGCGATGAATTTTACAGTTTCAAAAATATTTCCCCGAGAATCAACGTCGTCCTGAAAATCGACGAGAAAAGCTATACCGGCGGTAAAAACCCGGATTTTCACCCAATGAGCTGGTACCAGGAGTTCGATGGAGGCCGGTCGTTTTATACGGCAATGGGGCATACCGACGAAACTTTCGAAGAGCCGCTCTTCCTGAATCACCTCTGGGCGGGCATTCGCTACACCACGGGTGGCGACACGCCCAAACCGGTCGATTTTGCCAAGGCGCGTCCTGAGGAAAACCGTTTTTCGAAGGTCATATTGGCTGAAAAACTGGACGAACCGATGGAGTTGAGTGTACTGGGCGACGGTCGAATCCTGTTTATCCAGCGAAAAGGCGAGATCTTGCTTTACAATATCAAAACCAAAGAACTCAAAACCATTGCGAAGCTGCCTGTGAGCACAAAGTATGTGAGCAAGGAAGGTAAGGAGTCGATGGGAGAGGATGGGCTGCTGGGGTTGAACAAAGACCCGAATTTTGCACAAAACCACTGGATTTACCTCTACTATTCCGACCCGAGCGAATCGAAGAACGTACTGGCGCGCTTTGAGCTGAAAGGTGACGAGCTGGATCTGGCTTCGCGAAAAGTATTGCTGGATGTGCCTACGCAGCGCGAAGAATGCTGCCATACTGCCGGCTCTATTGCCTGGGATAAGGACGGTAACCTGTATCTCTCGACCGGCGACAATACCAACCCGCACGGCTCCAACGGTTACAGCCCGAGTGACGAACGTGCAGGCCGTGAGGCATGGGATGCGCAAAAGTCATCGGCGAATACGAACGACTTGCGCGGCAAGATTATCCGCATCAAACCACAGCCGGATGGCACTTATACCATTCCGGATGGCAACCTGTTCCCGAAAGGCACGGCGCAGACGCGCCCGGAAATTTACACGATGGGCCACCGCAACCCGTTCCGCATTTCGGTAGACCAGCACACCGGCTACGTATACTGGGGAGAGGTTGGTCCTGATGCCGCCAAGCCGGACCCTAACCGCGGCCCGGCAGGGCACGACGAGGTGGGACAGGCCCGGAAACCAGGAAACTTTGGCTGGCCGCATTTTGTGGGCGACAACAAGGCTTACAATAAATACGATTTCACGGCCAACCAGTCGGGAGAGAAATGGGACGCGGCTGCTCCCACCAACAATTCACCCAGCAATACCGGTTTGAAAGTGTTGCCGCCGGCACAGAAAGCATTTATCTGGTATCCTTATGACGCTTCGCCCGAGTTTCCGCTCGTGGGGGCAGGCGGACGTAACGCCATGGCCGGCCCGGTGTTCTATTCGGATGATTTCAAGAATGCGTCCCGCGCCTTTCCCGCATACTACAATGGAAAGCTGCTTGCCTATGAGTGGATGCGCGGCTGGATTATGGCCGTTTCGATGGATAAGGAAGGCAATTACACGTCGATGGAGCGCTTTATGCCGAGTTACAAGTTCTCGAATCCGATGGATATGGAATTTGCACAAAATGGTGACCTGTACATGCTCGAATATGGCTCTGGCTGGTTCTCTGCCAATGACGACGCCCGCCTGATCCGCATTGAATACAATGGCGGTAACCGCAAGCCAAAGATCGAAATGGCCGCCAACAAACAGGGTGGTTCCGCCCCACTTGCATTGAAACTTACAGCGGCCGGTACCGACGACGCAGATGGGGATGCATTGACCTATTCCTGGAAAATCACTTCCAAAAACGGTTTTACCAAAACCATCAATTCCCAGGATGCACAGTTGACACTCGCCAAAACGGGCGTTTACAAAGCAACATTGACTGTAAACGACGGCAAAGGTGGTATTTCGACGCAATCGGTGGATGTGACGGTCGGTAATGAAGCGCCGGTGCTGAGCCTGGATATGCCGGGTGCTAACAAGTCGTTTTTCGTGCCGGGCAAGCCGTTCCAGTATGATGTGAAAGTGAAGGATAAGGAAGATGGTACTTTGGGAAGCGGAATTGACGAGGATCGCGTCGCGGTTAATATCGACTATCTACCCGAAGGCTTCGACAAGGTGGCCATTGCCCAGGGACACCGGTCCGCCGATGCGGCTGCCCAGTTTGCGACCGGCAAGAAGCTGATAGAAGCGAGCGATTGCAAGGCTTGCCACGCCATCAGCAAGAAATCGATAGGGCCGGCCTATACCGATGTTGCCCGTAAATACAAAGGCAACAGCTCGGCGGTGGAGACTCTGACGAAGAAGGTGATCAATGGCGGGGGAGGCGTTTGGGGCGAAACGGCTATGGCCGCACACCCGCAGCTTTCGGCAGCGGATGCTTCGGAAATGGTTAAATATATCCTGAACCTTTCGGGAGACGCCGCGGCAAATGCCGCCTTGCCGGTCAAAGGCAGCTACACAGCCGCATTGCCTAGCGGCGATAAAGGCAAGGGGGTGTTCGTGGTGCGCGCAGCGTACGAGGACAAGGGCGCGAAAGGCCTGCCTGCGCTACGTTCCGAGCAGACGTTCGTCTTGCGTAATTCGAACCTGGACGTGCACGGCTTCGACGTGTATGACAATGTCAATAAAATGTCCTATGGTGGCAACAACCTTGCTATTCCATCGAAAACGGGGGCTTATATGGGCTTGAAGCAAGTCGATCTGAATGGCGTTTCGGCATTCCGCGTCATGGCGATGGCACCGAAGCCGCAGCTGAATGCATTGGGGGGCAAGGTAGAACTTCGGCTTGATAGCCCTACCGGCAAGGTGATAGGGGAGTCGGCGTACCTCGAACCGTCGGATAAGCTGGATTTTAAGCCATCGACCCTCGATATTCCTGTGAAACTTCCGGCATCGGACGGCAAGCCGCATGACGTATATATGATTTTTGTAAACCCTTCGAAATCTTCCGGCAGTCTGATGGTTGTTATGAGTGCACAGGCAGTGCTGGCATCGGCGGCTCAGTAGCGTTATCGCCTTGCATGGGTTTGTGTGTGGCGGTCCGGAAAACCGGACCGCCTTTATTTTGATGCCGTTTATTCGGTCTTCAGCGATTGGACGGGATCGGTCAGCGCAGCTTTAATGCTCTGGAAGCTGACTGTAAGCAATGCAATGCCGGTAGCGATAAGTCCGGCGAGCAAAAATATTTGCCAGGAAAGCTCGGTGCGGTAAGCAAAGTCGCTCAGCCAGCGATCCATCACATACCAGGAGGGCGGGGTAGCCAGCATAATGGCGATTAACACCAGTTTGATAAAATCCCGCGACAAGAGCGTCACCACACTGGCGACATTGGCACCAAGAACCTTTCTGATGCCGATTTCTTTCGTGCGCTGCTCGGCCGTGAATGCGGCCAGTCCGAGCAACCCGAGGCAGGATATGATAATCGCCATGATCCCGAAATAGCGAATTAGAATGCCCACGATCAGCTCGGAACGGTACATTTTCTCGAAAGATTCGTCGAGGAAATGATAAGTAAAAGGATAGTTCGGGTTGAATGCGTGTGTTACCTGCTCGATGTGTGCCAATGCGCGCGAGGTCTCGCCCGCCTTGATGCGGATCATCATGTGTTCGGTATTGAGTCCCTTGTAGTGGACCAGGATCAGCGGCTTGATTGCCGTGTGCAGGGAGGTAATGTGAAAGTCTTTCATAACACCCACAATAGTGCCTTTACCCATCCAGAATTTCACCTGTTTTCCCACGGGATCCTGCATTTTCATCAGGCGGGCCGCTGCCTCATTGATGATGTAATTGGTAGTGTCGGCAGCGAATTCTTTGGAGAAATCCCTTCCCGCAGCCATGCGGATATTCATAGTTTTGGTAAAATCATAACCCACATAAGTGGCAAATACGGTATTGTCGGTGTCCGGGTCGCGACCGGTCCAGTCGAGATCGCCAGAGTTGCCGTAGATATTGGTAGGTATTTCACCGACGGTAGTGGCTGCGGAGACTGTCGGGGATGCGAGGATTTCCTGGCGAAAGGTTTCCAGCCGGTTATTCAATTCACCTTCCAATGGAATATATACGATATTTTCCTTGTCGAGGCCAAGCCGTTTATTCTGGATATAATTCATCTGATTGCCGATGACCAGCGTGCCGACGATCAGGAAAATGGAGAGGCTGAACTGGAATACGACAAGTCCTTTCCGCAAATGGAGGCTGCTGTTTGAAAACGTCATTTTGCCTTTCAATATCCGCACCGGCTGCATCGCCGAGAGGTACAGCGCCGGATAGCTGCCTGCAACGATCCCGGTAATGAGTGTCAAACCGATAATGGAACTCCACAGGAACGGGTCGTTCCAATGCAGTTCGATGTTTTTCAGGACGATTTTGTTGAATACCGGGAGCACAAGCAACACCAGGAATGTCGCCAATATCGAAGCCAATGTGCTGACGATCAGTGATTCACCCAGAAACTGCATCACCAGGAATTTCTTTTCGGCCCCCACTACTTTGCGAACGCCCACTTCGCGGGCGCGTTTGAGCGAGCGGGCGGTAGCCAGGTTCATGAAGTTTACGCAGGCTATCAGCAGAATGAACACCGCCACGACAGAAAAGATGCGTACATATTCGATCCGCCCGCCGGAGGGTTTCAGGTTAGCGTACTCGGTGTAGAGGTAAGTATCGGCCATCTTTTGCAGCAACGGGAAAGACGTGAGCTGAGGCGGAGCGGCTTTTTTGATGACCTGTCGCATGACTTTTTCTACCTTCGCCGGATCCGCGCCCGGAGCCAATAATGCATACGTTTTGAAGCTGGAATTGCCCCACCACTTCATCCAGTCGGCTTCCTGGGCCTTGAAGTTGACGATCCAGTTGAAGCGGACGGACGAGTTATGCGGAATGTCCTCAAACACTGCGCTGACGATCATGTCCGAGGCATTATTCAGCCTCAGTGCTTTACCCACCGCACTGCTTTTCCCGAAATACTTTTCGGCCATTTTTCGCGAGATGGCAATGGACGTTGGTTGCTCGATCGCCTTGCTGGCTGAGCCTTCGATGAATGGTGTCTGGAACACCTTGAAAAAGCTGCTGCTTGCGTAAATGCCGGTTTCTTTTGTGGATTTTTCCCCGACCTGTACCAGGAGTTCGCGCTCGAAAGTGATTTTGGTGACGGCCCGGACATCGGTAACATTCTTTTCCAGGGTTTCCTGCCATGGGCTTGGTGTAACGTCGCTCACGCCGGTCTGGCCGTGTTCATTATAGGCAGAGCGGACGTAATAGATATCCGCAATCCCGGGATAGAAGCGGTTGAAAGATAACTCGTCTTTAACCCACAGCCAAATCAGCAGGCTGCAAGCCATACCGAGCGCGAGGCCGAAGATATTGATGAAGGAGAACAGCTTGTTTTTGAGCAGGCTGCGGATGGCGATGTTAAAATAGTTGCGAAGCATGGCAGGCCGGATTAAGACAGTTAAAGGTCGAACGGGTGTTGTCTAAAAATACGTTCCATGTTTGTGATTTTGATGTATTTAATTGTGAATCAATATTTTGATGTTGGTTTTAATGAGGCGCTATGTCCGATTTCGGACAGGTGCAGGAGGCTGGCGGACAACGCTGCTGTGAAAATGGGTTTCAGAAAATAAAGTAAATGGCTTAATTACCCATTCTTTTCCTAGCACATCACAAACATCTATGAACCGGAGAACCACCCTGCTGCTGACTTTTATCGTCCTGAAATTCCTGCTCCAATATTTTCTTATCATCCCCGGCTATGACCTTCACAGGGATGAGTACCTGCACCTCGACCAGGGTAATCACCTGGCCTGGGGGTTCATGTCGGTGCCGCCCGTTACTTCCTGGATCGCCTGGGTGATCCGTGCGTTGGGTAACGGGGAATGGGCCGTGCGGTTCTTCCCGGTGCTGTTCGGAGCGCTGACGCTCCTGGTCGTATGGAGGGCCGTGGAAAGGCTTGGAGGGAGCTTATTTGCCTGCATATTAGCCGGTTCCTGCGTGCTGTTTTCGGTTTTGCTGCGGTTGAACCAGCTTTTTCAGCCCAATTCCGTCGATGTGCTTTGCTGGACGACACTCTATTTCTGTCTGATCGGTTATATTAGTACCCAAAAACAACGGTGGCTTTATGGTTTGGCGGTGGTGTTTGCTATTGGTTTTTTGAATAAATACAACATTGTGTTTGCCGTCGTGGGGCTGCTGCCCGCCATTTTGCTGACGCCTCAGCGCAAGCTGCTGCTGAACAAGCATGTTTATTTTGCCCTGCTGCTTGCATTACTGCTCATTTCGCCTAATCTGATCTGGCAGTACCAAAACAATTTTCCCGTTTTTCACCACATGAAATTGCTGGCCGAAACGCAGCTCGTCAATATGAACCGCGCGGATTTCCTGAAGGAGCAATTGCTCTACTTCATGGGCGCGCTGTTTGTGATCGTCGCGGGGCTTTACGGGCTACTCACTTACCGGCCGTTTGCACCCTACCGTTTGTTCTTTTTTGCCATCATTATTACCCTGGCTGTTTTTACCTACCTGCGTGCGAAAGGCTATTATGCCATTGGTATTTACCCTGTTTACATTGCATTCGGGGCTGTTTACATTGCCGAAAAAGTCAGTGCGGTCTGGCTGCGGACAGTATTTGTGCTGATCCCCGTGGTGCTATTCATTCCGCTGTTCAATGTGGCGTTCCCCAATAAAACCCCTGAGCAGATCATCGCCGATCCGGAGCCTTACCGGAAGCTGGGCATGCTGCGCTGGGAGGATGGCAGGGATCATCAGCTGCCGCAGGATTTTGCCGATATGCTCGGCTGGCGCGAGCTGGCTGCCAAAGTAGACGCTGCCTACGCCTCCATGCCCGACCGTGCCGTCACGCTGGTGCTTTGCGACAACTATGGCCAGGCCGGGGCCATTAATTACTATACCAAGGAAGGCGTCAGCGCGGTCGCATTCAACGCCGATTACTTAAACTGGTTCGACCTGACCCGAAAATACAGACACGTGATCCGCGTCAAAGAATGGCACAATAGCGGAACCGAACTGAAAGAAACGGGCCCTTTGTTTACCACCGGTTTCGCTGCGGATTCGGTGAGCAATCGCTATTCGAGGGAATGGGGCACGACGGTTTTCGTCTTTCGTAACGCGCGGATTGATATTAATCGAAGAATAGCGGATGAGATTGCTGAGGAGCGTTGGTAGCGGTGCGTTACCGCTTACCGAATGTCCCATTTAATACCAGTATCATGTTTCAAATGCTTCCCTGAAATTCCGGGAAGCATTTTTTATTCCGAAAGGTCAATGAATCCCAACCGATCGGACATTGCTTTCTTCTTCGTAACCTGCTCGGCATCAACTTGTAGTTTGAATCAGCATAATATCCCTTCAAATAAGACACGATGATTCTATGAAAAAGCACTACACGATCATTGGAAGCGAGGTAAGAATGGCCGCCCTTACAATCCTTGTGATTCTGGCAATGATAATCCGCAATCAGGAGAAACAGACTCCTTCCATGCCGCCGGAGACGGCTAAGCCTTTATTGATAAACACCCCAACGGGCAACACATTGACCAGCATTCAAAACGAAATTGCCAGGAGGGAGTACCACATTACCTACGATTCGGCGCATCACGTGCTGCAAAGCCCAAACCGACAGCATAACCTTCGGGCTTATTACCATCCCGGTAAACTTTCCATTCAAAACCGGATCGACTCGGCAGGTCAGAATTTCCGAATGGCGCTGATCAATGAAGGGATCTATGCCGACGGATCCCTGATCGCCGAAGCCGGGTCGGACGCTGTTCCCCACAACAGTAACGACACGCTGACAATCACACACGAGGGTTTTACCGAAGAATTCATTAACAACCAGGCGGGTATCCGGCAGAACTTCATCGTCACCCAGGCACCTGCGCATACGCGGGAATTGTCCGTACGTCTGTCATTATACGGGCTGCATGCGCGACAGCAGGATACCGATCATTTAGTATTCTATTCCGGTAACGGAGGCAAGCAAACCGATCGCCTCACATACAGCGATTTGAAATGCTGGGATGCAGAAGGCAAGCCTCTTACTGCGAGCATGGCGCTCCTTGGAAAACAAATTGAAATCAACGTCGACGTGGCTAATGCAGCCTACCCGATTACCATCGACCCGATCATCGCCAACGGAAGTCCCGCCAATGCCGACAAGACACTGGAAATCAACCAGACCTCTGCATGGCTGGGCTTTTCGGTATCGACCGCAGGCGATGTAAACGGCGATGGATACAGCGATGTGTTGGTAGGCGCTCCCAAATACGACAACGGCCAGGCCGACGAAGGCGCGGCTTTCTTATACCCCGGCACAGCCGGCGGAATCAGTCTGGCGGCAACTGTTCTGGAATGCAACCAGGCCAATGCGCAAATGGGATATTCGGTGAGCAATGCCGGGGACATCAACAACGATGGTTTCTCCGACATTATGGTAGGCGCACCTTACTACGACGCTTCCAAGTCCAATGAGGGTGTTGTAATGCTCTACAAGGGTTCTGCAAACGGATTGGTCACGAACAGCCCTTATGTTTTCAAGCTCGATCAGGCAGAAGCCAACTTGGGCATTTCCGTAGCCATGGCAGGCGATGTCAACGGGGACGGCTACTCGGACATGCTGGCCGGTGCCCATCAGTTTGATAATGGTCAGTCCAATGAAGGCGTAGGCGTGCTGATCCCGGGTGCCCCAAATGGCTTGGGGTCGGTAACGTTCCTGGAATGCAACCAGGCCAATGCCATGATGGGCTTTGCGGTGGCTGGTGCGGGTGATGTGGATGGAGATGGATTCAGTGACGTAATGGCCGGTGCACGGCTTTACAGCAATGGGCAAGTCCTGGAAGGTGCCGCTTTTGTTTTCAAAGGCTCGGCAAATGGGTTGATAGCGGCTAATCCGACAATTATTGAAAGCAATCAAGTGGATGCCCGGCTCGGGCATGCGCTCTCGTCCGCAGGTGATGTGAACGGGGATGGGTTTTCTGACATTGCCCTCGGTGCGTATCAATATGACAAGGGCAGCAGCAATGAAGGTGTTGTTATGATATATCTCGGCTCGGCCAATGGCGTTAATACCATCCCTTCTCAAACGCTGGAAAGCGACCAGACGGAAGCGCAATTTGGCATTTCGGTCGCCTGCGCAGGTGACGTGAATGCGGATGGATTTGCAGATTTGCTCGTTGGCGCGCGATACTTCGACAAAGGGCAGAATAATGAAGGGGCGGCATTCATCTATCAGGGATCGAAAGATGGTTTAAGTGCAATGCCTGTTTCAACGCTGGAAGGCGATCAGGGCGATGCATGGCTCGGCAGCGCGGTGGCACCGGCCGGTGATGTGAATGGGGATGGGTTTAGCGATGTATTGGTGGGAAGTTATGCATTTGATCATGGGCAGAAGGATGAGGGGAGCGTGTTTGTTTGGATGGGAGAAGCGGGAGGTGTTAAACAATACGCAACAAATGTTTTGGAGATCAATCAAGCAGAAATTCAATTTGGTTACTCGGTAGCAGGTGCGGGAGATGTGAATGCTGATGGGTTTGATGATGTAATTGTCGCAGCAAACAAATTTGACAATGGTCAGTCTGATGAGGGAGCGGCATTTATATACCACGGTTCGCCCGATGGAATATCGGCAGTTGCCGCAACAATTCTAGAAAGTAACCAAAACTTGGCGCAGTTGAGCTCCGTGTCTTCCGCGGGAGATGTTAATAGTGACGGATATGATGATATAGTTGTCGGTATACCGCTTTACGACGTAGCACAACCAGCCGCAGACGAGGGCGCCGTCATGATATTTCATGGTTCGTCCCAAGGTGTTTCGAAGATTCCTAACTTAATAATTAACGGAACGCAAGCCAAAGCAAAATTTGGTTCAGATGTTGCATCTGCGGGAGACGTTGATGGTGACGGATATGACGATATTATCATCGGTGAGCCCGAATATGATTGGGATCCATCCAATGAAAATGAAGGTCGTGCGCACGTATTGTATGGGACGTCTAATGGGATCAAGAATATGGCATTAACAATTGATGGACCACAAACTGGGTTTTATTTTGGTGCCTCAGTCTCAGGGGGCGGAGATTTTAATGCAGATGGTTATGACGATGTCATCGTGGGTGACCCTTACTACAGCGACGTCGAAACATGGGAAGGCGCGGTATTTGTCTTCTACGGAACGGCGAACGGAATAAATCCGACAAACCCCCTCATTTTGCAGAGTAATATTGCGATTTCCTGGCTTGGCATGACTGTTGCTAGTGCAGGCGATGTCAATGGAGACGGATTTGGCGACATTGCAGCTGGTCTATATTACAATCAAAATGGGCAAAAACGGGCAGCTCATATCTACTATGGCTCAACTTTCGGTATTATAGATAACCCGAAAGTCTTAGAAGGTAATATTGGCAACTGGGCGGCTTACTTTGCCCACGTTTCATCAGCCGGTGACGTTAACGGCGATGGATACAGTGATCTATTAGTTGGAGGTTCCGCATACTCTAATGGTCAAAATAAAGAGGGAATCTATAATGTGTATCTTGGCTCTGCTATCGGGATTGCAAACGGCTATGACATCAAAATCGAAGCAAATCAGGATAGCGCATATCTAGGCAGCGGAGTAGCTAGTGCCGGTGATGTCAATGGCGATGGTTATGGCGATATAATCATCGGGGCGTATGGATACAATAATGGTCAATCAAATGAGGGAATCGCGTTTGTTTGTTATGACGCAGGTGGTAGTCTTAATACCCGCAACAACCTCCGCCTCTACAACACCGACCTCACAACCCCCATCAACCATTCCCAATTCCCCCAAACCAACTTCGGCGCGGGCTTGTTCGCCAAATCCTTCACCGGGCGAAACAAAGGCAAGCTGGTATGGGAAACCAAGCCGACAGGACAAGGCTTTTCCAAAGGCAGCAACAACCGCATTACCAACAGTACCCAATCCACAAATTCACAAAGTTCCTATTCGAACTTGGGTACCACTGGTTTGGAACTGAAAAATGTGATTGACAAGCAAGGGCCGAGCACCAAGGTGCGGGTGCGTGTCAAATATGATCCCGTTTTAGCATTAACCGGGCAACGCTATGGGCCATGGCGCTATTTACCGGCCTATCTGATGGGAAATAGCACTGCGCCCGTGCCAGAGGAAGAAAGAGGTGATTTATCAGAAACTATCGAAAAGAAAGCAATCCGTTTAGATGAGGGTAAAGCATCGGAGCTGGCTACTATTTATCCCAACCCCGTTTCCAACCGGTTGAATATCGATTTCAAGGACAATGACCGGGTGCTGAATTTGAAAATCCTCACAGCAAGCGGGTCGGAGGTATATCAATCAAACGGATTCCGGTCAGTCGTCGATGTGAGCCAATTTTCCGAAGGCACTTACTTCCTGATCATCACGAAAATGGACGGCTCCCATACCACCCGTCAAATACTGATACGCAGATAATTGCACAAGACCTCATACATTTGGTTTACATGTAATGCAAAAGGCGTTCGCGAGGTTCGCGGACGCCTTTTAATTGCCCTCGATAATCTTCGCCCGATGCGCCAAACCCCAGTAATGCAGCTCTTCCAGCACTTTTTCAAGTGAAGCGCCATGCTCGGTAATGGAGTATTCCACCGTAGGAGGGAAGGTATCAAATACGCGCCGGTTTATAAGTTGGTTCATCTCCAATGCCTTCAGTTCTTTGGATAAAACCTTGTCGGTAATGCCGGTAACTTCGGCGGAGAGTTGCCTGAATCGCTTAGGCCCCGACGATAGCGCAAAGAGTATCAGCAGTTTCCATCGTCCTTCCAGCGCTTCGAGCGCATCGCGGATCGATAGTGCGGTTTTAGGGCAGCCGTTTCCTGTCAGCATTTCAGGTATTTGTGGGTGATAGGTTGCATTACTATCCGATTGGAAAGTACTATCCGATCGGGAAAGTACTATCGAACGGAAAGCGAAGATAAATACTTTTGCTTCCTCACAAAACATCATTTTTATGGCAATCAGGAAATTTTCGAAGGGGCTGCATATCACATTGTGGCTGACGCAGGTACTGTTATCGGTAACACTTGTCTGGGCTGCCTGGATGAAACTGTTTCAACCCGCAGAAGCGCTGTCGGCTATGTGGCCGTGGACGGGGCAGGTACCGCCGTTGGTGGTGAAGTTGACGGGCGTTGCCGATTTGCTGGGCGGCATCGGGCTGGTACTACCCGCATTGACGAATATCCGGCCGGCATTAACTTTTGTTGCAGCGGCCGGCGTAGTTCTCCTCATGGTCTGTGCGATGGTTTTTCACCTTTCTAGAGGTGAGTCGCCCGTATTCAGCATTGTTTTCGGTGCGCTTGCCGCATGGGTAGCGTGGGGGAGGCAGGAAGGGGCCGCCTCCCTTTGCTGGTTAGTTGACCGACAATGAAAGCGGGCCGAATTCTTCAAAATGAATGTTCGATTGCTCGATGCCGCGGTCGATCAGGTAGCGGTAGTGCTGGCGAATGAACGGACCGGGCCCGCAGATGTAGTATTTGGCGTCGGGATGCAGCGCGTTTTCGGGAAGCTGGTCGAGGGATACCCAGCCCAGGTATTCGTTCGCGGCCAATTTATCGGCGGAGTCGTAGAAGAAATGTTTTTCGACATTGGCCACGGCTTCGGAAATGGCATGCAAGTCGGCCTTGAATGCGTGTACCTGCTCGTTGCGGCACCCGTGTACCCAAGTGATAGGCACGGTCGCCTCGGTGCGCACGAGAGTTTCGAGCATGGATATTAACGGGGTCTGGCCCACGCCGCCGCTGATGAATACCTGCGGTTTGCCATCCTCCGCCTGCAAGGTGAAATTTCCGGACGGTGCAGAAAGGTCGACCACATCGCCCGGCTCTACGAAATCGTGCAGGCGGTTGCTGATCATGCCGTCGGGGTGCTGGCTACCGGCTTCACGCTTCACCGAAATGCGGTAGTATTCACCATTCGGCGCGCTCGAAAGACTGTATTGCCTTGGCTGTTGCAGGTTGATTTCGGGAAGAAACAGGCGTATGCTGATGTATTGGCCCGGCTTGAAATCGCCCACCGTGCCGCCATCGACCGGGTAGAGGTAGAAAGAAGTGATCTCATCCGATTCCCTCACTTTCTTGCGCACCACAAATGGGCGCCAGCCCGACCAGCCGCCCGGCACGTTCACTTTTTCGTCGTACAGCTTCTGCTCGTGCCCGCTCATGAGCGTTGCCAGTTGGGCATAGGCGACGGTCCACGCGTCGAGGAGCTCGGGCGTGGCCGCCTCGCCGAGCACTTCGGCAATGGAGGCGATGAGGTGCCGGCCCACAATCGCGTAATGCTCAGGGCGTATGTGCAGGCTCGCATGCTTGTGCCCGATGGTGTCGATCACCGGCAGGAGCACCGACGGGTCCTCGATATGTTCTGCGTAGGCCAGTACGGCCATGGCAAGGGCGGTTTGCTGACGTTTATTTTGTTGGTTACCCATGTTGAAAAGGTGCTTCAACTCGGGGTTGTGCGTAAACATCCGGTTGTAAAAATGGGTGGTAAGTAATACGCCATGCTCTTTCAGGACTGGTACTGTGGCTTGTACGAGCTCTTTTTGTAGTGGGGACATAGATTTGAAGTTTAAAAATAAAGGATATTTTTGTCCTTTATTTAGGTAAAAAAATATTATTTGTTGAGGGTAAGATGCCCGGCGAGGAGCCCTTCATTGAACTTACCGATCGAAGTGTTTTGCAGCATGACCACGATCTGGCTCCTGATTTTTTTGAAATCGTTGTGCAGTGGACACGGATTGGCCTCCGAGCAATAGCTGAGGCCCATTCCGCAGCCGGTGAAAATGCTGTCGCCTTCAATGGCCTGGACAATGTCGGCCAGCGGGCGTTGCAAGCCTCCCGAATCCACATAAAATCCCCCGTTTGGGCCTTTCGAGGACAGGATAAGCCCGTCTTTACTTAGCTTTTGCAGGATTTTGGCCAGGAATGGCTCAGGCGAGTTGATATGCAAAGCAATCTCGCGGATTCCGACTTTCTGGCCTTCCTCCGACTTTTGAGCGATGTAAAACACCGCCCGCATCGCATACTCGCATGTTTTTGAAAATATTCCCATGGATTGATTCAGGTATTTCGCCGCTTACCAGCTGCAAAGGTAAGCACTGAGGAATTGATAAAGGAGTTTTTTGTCTTTTATTGTTTCGCCCCATTTTCGGAAACTGGGAATTTTACTATTTGGTATGGCTATTTCCCTATCAATCAACTATATTCATCTCAGTATACTCAACGTTAATCACTACTACTCATGAAAACAGCTCTATGCAGGTTTTTGCAGATTTGTCTGCTCAATTCCCTTATTTTTCCCGCGCTGAAAGCCCAGACATGCTCCTTTACAGACCTGCGCCTGAACTCCCAATCGGCCGTTAATTCATTCAGTTCTTCCTGTAAGACGATCAATGGAAATATCACTGTTTCAGGCGCGGATATTACGGACCTTACCCCTTTGCAGAATATCGAAACCATGAATGGAAGGCTGACGATACAGAATAATCCGGCTTTGGCGAGTCTTAGCGGATTGAAAAACCTGGCCGTAGCGCAGCACGTGTTGATTTACTATAATGATCTGCTGAACGACCTGACCGGATTGGAGAAATTGAAGTCGATTTGGGGAACGACTCATATCCGCTATAATAAGGGGCTGGTTAATCTGAAAGGCCTGGATAGCCTGGCCAATGCGAGCACATTTTACATTACCAACAATGATTCGCTGACCAGCCTGTCGGGGTTGGGCAGCCTCGAAACAGTGAGTGATATTTTGGCGATCGGCTCGAACAAGAGCCTTGCCAGCCTGAACGGATTGACCAAATTAAATGCTGTCAGTCGGATCAATATCGGCGAAAACGATGGATTGGTAGACCTCTCGGGATTAGAGCAATTAACGTCTGTCAGCTATCAGATGAATATCACTTCCAACAAAAACCTGACAAGCCTGAATGGCCTGACGAGCCTCAATTATTTAAGTGAGGCCTACATTAGCAATAATGATCTGCTAACCGACTTGTCCGGCTTAGACAACATAAGCTCTGTCTACTGGCTCGTGGTGGGCGAAAATAGCGGTCTTACCAGTCTGGCAGGATTGCACAACCTTACTTCGGCAACCAATTTTATCATACGGGGCAATGACCTGTTGCCCGATTTGTCGGGATTGGAGGGCCTTACCAGCGTCGGTTGGTTGCAGATCAGCGATAATCCGGCATTGACGAGCCTTTCAGGCCTGGGAACGGGCACGAACGCCGGACGGGTTAGTGCCGGCGGAAGAGTGGCCGCACTTACACTGGGAGGGTTGGTTATCAGGGATAATATCCAGCTGACTAGCTGTTCCATTGCTGCTGTGTGTGATTTTGTGAATACCAACACTGCCACCATCAGTGGAAACGGCGCTGGCTGTGGTAGCCAGACGGCAGTGCAAGCGGGCTGCTCTGCGCTGCCGGTGACGCTTTCTCATTTTACGGCCAAGGCGGAGGTAGGTACTGCTGTTTTGGTGTGGACAACTGCGGAGGAACGCAGTGTTGCCGTTTTTGAAGTGGAGCATAGCTTTGACGCAGTAACTTGGTATAAGGCAGGCGAACAGAATGCGGTAGGAGAGAGCAATGCCCTCGTACAATATCAATGGGTGCATCTCACGCCTGCCGCTGGACGGAACTACTATCGTCTTAAAATGAAAGACCTCGATGGTTCCTATTCTTACAGCCAGATTGCAAGTCTCGCATTTGACGGCAAAGCTCGCGCTGCGGTCTATCCCAATCCGGTTTCAGATGTGCTGATTGTTGAAAATAGCAAAGAAATTGTCCTGTTCCGGATTCTCAACGCAGAGGGGAGAAAGGTGTACGAGGCGGCCAAAGTACCAGAAGCGGTCCCCATAAAAGGCCTGCCTGCGGGCACTTATCAGGTTCAGATTACGAGGCAGAATGGATTGGTGCAAAAACAAAGGATTGCTATTCTGTGACTTAATTAATTGATAGTGAGTTGTTTTCTCTGGCTGGAATAGAGGCCGGAGATTTTTTTTAAAAATTTTTTCCAATTTCTGTCCAGATCTGAAAACCCGGTTGTCATTAGGTTTTTTAACTCAAAAAAATCTCAGAAATGGAAACCAGACTTAGTTTTTTCGAAAAAGGACAAAATGCAGTGAAGCCGCTTTTCAATCTTAACGGCTATATCAAAAAATCGACGCTTGGACGCCAGTTGGTGGAATTGATCGACTTCCGTATTTCTCAAATCAACGGATGCGCTTACTGCCTGGATATGCACTCCAAAGAGCTGCGGGCGATGGGTGAAACCGAGCAACGCCTGTACGGGTTGAGCGCATGGCGCGAGGCTCCTTACTACACCGACCGTGAGCGCGCCGCATTTGCATGGGCCGAAGCTGTGAATGCATTGCACGTAACCGACGAAGTGTACAGAGAAGTTGCGTCGCAGTTCACAGAAGAGGAAATCGTAGACCTGACGATGGTCGTTTCGGCAATCAGGAGCTGGAACAGCATCAATATTGCATTCCCCGCAGCAATTGGAACTTATCGCGTCGGCCAGTTTGGTTGATTTTGCCCAAAACTGATTAGCTTTCGGATTCAGACACTTTAACACATTACCGCATTATGGACGAGTTCTTATTGGTATTCCGGCGCGATTTCAAGAACAAGGAAATTCAGCCATCCCCCGAACAGTTGCAGGCGCATTTTGAAAAATGGCATGCGTGGTATGATAAAATGACCGCCGAAGACCGGATTGTGCTCCGGAGGCGGTGGGATGGAGAAGGCCTGGTGGTGAATGCGCAAAAGACCGTGCTGAATGGCCCTTATGCCGAGATCAAGGAGACGATCGGCGGGGCGGTGATCATCCGCGCGGCGGATTATCAAGAGGCAGCCGAATTGGCCAAGGCTGTGCCTATTCTGGAATTCGGTGGAAATGTGGAAATCCGGAAGGCGCTCTGATGGCAGTTTGCTGATCCTTTTTGATATTTGCAAGGTCCGGCTTTCCCGCCGGGCCTTACTATCATGGGGGAAAACGAACTGCTGCCACACCTTTTCAGGACCGAATACCGTAAAATCGTTGCCGTGCTGTGCTACCTGTTCGGGATCGAGCATGTCGAGATTGCCGAGGACATTGCGAGCGACACATTTCTGGCCGCTGCGGAAACGTGGGCTATCAAGGGCGTCCCCGAAAACCCGGCTGCCTGGCTGTATACCGTTGCTAAAAATCGGACAAAGAACCATTTGAAGCGTAATGCGCTGTTCGAGCAGAAAGTGGCGGAGGAGATCCGCTATTCGTCTGACAAAGAGGCGGAAATAGAGATCGATATGTCGCCCAGGAACATTACAGACAGCCAGTTGGCCATGATTTTCGCCGTTTGCAACCCGCTGATCCCGGCCGATTCACAGGTGGCGCTCGCGTTGAACCTGCTTTGCGGTTTTGGTGTCCAGGAAATTGCAGACGCGTTTTTGCTGAATAAGGAGGTAGTGTACAAGCGCATTCAGCGCGCCAAGGAAAAACTGAAAGAAGGGGAGATCAGCATCGCGCCGCCGAGCGCGACCGAAATCACCGACCGGCTGGAAACCGTGCTGACGACCATTTATTTGCTTTATTCCGAAGGCTACTATTCCATTTCCCAGAATACCACGTTACGCAAGGAACTTTGCGCGGAGGCCATGCGGCTGAATTTTCTTTTAATGGAAAGCGAGCTGACCGACCGCCCGGAAGTGAGCGCGTTGCTTTCGTTGATGTGCTTCCATTCGTCGCGGTTCGAAGCCCGTACGAATCAGAACGGTGAAATGGTGCTTTATGAAGACCAGGACGAATCGCTATGGAATCGGGAGCTTATCGAACGCGGGGCCTATTATCTCAGTCGTGCTTCTGCCGGCGAAAAACTCAGCCGCTACCATCTCGAAGCCGGCATTGCCTATTGGCATACACATAAGGAAGATTCGTCTGAAAAGTGGGAGAGCATTCTCGACCTGTATAACCATTTGCTGGCTATCGAATATTCACCCGTTGCGGCATTGAACCGCATTTATGCCTTTGCCAAAGTCCACGGGAAGGAAGCCGGGATTGCCGAAGCGAAGCATTTGAACCTGACCGGCAACCATTTTTACTATTCGCTGCTTGGTAACCTCTACACCGGCATTGACAAGGTGCAGGCCGTGGCACATTACGAAACGGCCATCCAGCTAGCACATTCGGAGTCGGATAAGGCAATCCTGTTCAGGAATATCGCACGTTTGCAGGATAATGTGGGTTGATATCCTATATTAGGCTATTCTAATCTTGCAAGCATGTCAAAGCTATTTTCACCTGTTACTATTAAAAGTGTCCAGTTCAAAAACCGGATCGTAGTTTCGCCCATGTGCCAGTACTCGTCGGTCGACGGTTTTGCTACCGACTGGCATCTGGTCCATCTCGGCAGTCGTGCTGTGGGTGGAGCGGGGCTGATCATCACCGAAGCTACCGGCGTATCGCCCGAGGGCCGGATTTCGTCCGAAGATCTGGGTATCTGGAAGGACGAGCATATTGAAAAACTTTCGCAAATCACCGCATTTATCAGTGCTCAGGGATGTGTACCGGGCGTACAGCTCGCCCACGCGGGCAGGAAGGCGAGTACGGCGGTTCCGTGGAAAGGGCGTGTCGAAGTGCCTCAAAGCCAAGGTGGATGGCAAACGGTAGCGCCATCGGCTATTCCTTTTTCGGATACTTATCCCAAACCCGTCGCCCTGGATCTGATTGGTATTGATAAAGTGGTTACGGACTTCACCGCTGCTGCCAAACGCGCATTGCAGGCCGGTTTCAAAGTGATCGAAATCCACGCCGCGCACGGTTACCTGGTGCATCAGTTCCTGTCGCCGCTCAGCAATCACCGCACCGACGAATATGGCGGCAGCTTCGAAAACCGCATTCGTCTCCTGCTCCGCATTATCGACAGCATCCAAACTGTATGGCCGGCTGACTTACCGCTATTTACCCGCATTTCCGCCACCGACTGGGCCGAAGGCGGCTGGAATGCCGATGAATCGGTACAACTCGCCCATATTCTTAAAGAGAAAGGCATCGACCTGATCGACGTATCGACAGGTGGTTTGGCGGCGCACCAGCAAATTCCCGTAGGCCCGGCCTATCAATTACCATTCGCCACTCGCATCAAACGTGAGACCGGCATTCTGACGGGCACAGTGGGGATGATTACCAATTCTATTCAAGCAGAAACTATCCTGGTCAATGGCGATGCGGATATGGTTATCATGGCACGGGAGATTTTGCGGAATCCTTACTTTCCGCTGGAGGCTGCGCGAGACTTGAAAGAAAGCATTGCATGGCCGGTGCAGTATGAGCGGGCGAAGTGGTGAAACGTACCTTCGCATTGATCACTTTCCGGTCACTGCCTTACGCGTAAGCGAGCTTGCCCAGGATGGACGAATTATCGATGATGGGCGTCATCCGAAGGTCGGTGGCAATTTCAATGTAAGAGATTACACGAATATCTTCGTGGCCCGGATGAAATTCATGAAAATCGTTGATCAGCGTATCTTCGGAGAAGCGCATTTTTGCTTCGAAATTGTACGAATTGGTTAAAATTACCCCATCTTTTTTCGCCGATATGGTGAGCATATATTTGGGCATAAGGCTGTTGTTATATGTGATTTATCTAAAAAATGTGTCCGTAAGCTGGTAAAGGGACTCCCTTTGCCAGCTTTTATGCAAAAACCTTGCCCTATAATTGGGTTTCCCTATCAGAAAAATAGATTTTCTTTGCCGTTAAGGTAGACGACACATATGAAAGACCTCAAACACGAAAAAACATTAGCCGCCAGAGAAGCGGTTAAATACCTTTCCAATGGCCAGATTGTAGGCCTCGGCTCCGGGAGCTCGGCCTATATTGCCATTGCCGAAATTGGCGAACTGGTGAAGAATGGATTGAATATTAAAGGCGTGCCTACCTCGGAAAAGACCCGCGAGTTGGCCGAGTCATTGAATATTCCTCTGCTTAAAATTGAAGATGTAGATTCAATAGACGTTACCATCGACGGTGCCGACGAATTCACCACCGATTTGCAGCTGATCAAAGGCGGCGGGAGCTTCCTGCTGAAAGAAAAGGTGGTCGCTTCGCTCTCGAAGCAGGAGGTCATTATCACGGATTCAACCAAAAAAGTGGAGCTCCTGGGCAAGTTTACAGTGCCGATCGAGGTGATCCCTTATGCGCAAAACTATGTTTTAGCACAGATCAGGAAGCTGAATGGCTCGGGGAAAATACGCTTGGTGGATGGCAAGCCGTTGATCACCGAGCAAGGTAATGTGTTGATCGACGGCGATTTTGGATTAATTCAGGATCCGGCATCGCTGGCTGACCAACTGACCCGAATTGTCGGGGTAGTGGAGCACGGGTTGTTTATTGATATCGCAACGACAGTGATTATGGGCGTGGATGAAACTACCGAGATATTCACGAAGTCCTGAACCGCACTTAATTGAAAATACAAAAGCCGTCGGATCGAGTCCAACGGCTTTTTGTGCTTAACTACACTTAACAAAGACGCTAACCATAGTGTATGTAGGTCTGATTGGAATCTTATTTCCAGCCGCCGCCGAGGCTGCGATAGAGGTCTACGCGCGCTACGAGCGACTGGCTGCGGATGAATGCGAGGTTGAGTTCCGCCTGCAACGCATTGCCTTGTGCGGTGATCACTTCCAAATAATTGGCCATATCACTTTGGTAAAGCAGCTGCGCATTGGAAATGGCTTGTGTCAGAATGTTGACCTGATTGCTGGCGATGGCTTCCTGTTCTTTCAGTTTCTGGGTTTGAACGAGCGAGTTCGAAACTTCTCCTACCGCATTCAAAACCGACTGACGGAATTCCAATACCGATTGCTCACGCTCGATTTTGGCTACTTCCAGGTTGGTTTTCAACTGGCGTCTCGCGAAGATCGGGCGGGCAATGGTACCGGCCGCGATGCCGAACAATGAGCCTGGAATATTGAACCAGTTGCTCGATTTGAACGATTCAATCCCTCCGCTCGCCGAGATAATAAGCGACGGGTACATGCTCGCCTGCGCCACGCCCAGTTGCGCGTTCGCGACAAGTACCGACATTTCGGCCGCCCGTACATCGGGACGGCGGCTTACCAAGGCAGCCGGTACACCGGTAGCCAGGCTGTCGTTCGCTTTGAAATCCGCCAGTTTCACTTTACGCTCGATCGCGTTCGGCATTTGGCCGGTCAGGACCTGCAATGCGTTTTCCTGAATGGCAATATCCTGTTCGAGCTGTGGAATGAGCAATGCAATGGCCTCGCGCTGCGCTTCCGCCTGTTGCACCGAGAGCGAAGTGACTTCGCCGGCGTCTTTGAGCAGGGTCGTCAGTTTCAGCGTATTGTTGCTTAGTTCGAGGTTGTGTTTCGCTACTTCGAGCTGTTTGTCCAGCATCAGCAGATTGAAAAAGCCTCTGGCAATATCGGCTACCAGGCGCGTTTGTACGGCTTTGGTGGCTTCATAAGTTTGCAGGTATTGGCCCATGGTCGCCTGCTGCTGGCGGCGGATCTTGCCCCAGATATCGGCTTCCCACGACAGATCCACCGCTGTGATATAGTTCTCGATGTGTTTAGCTCCCAGGAAACTGCTTGCGCTGATCCCGTTCAAGCTATTGCTCGAAGGACGGTTGTACGTGCCTGCAATGCGCAGGTCAAGGCGCGGGAGTTGCAGCATTTTGGCCTGTTTTACTTGCTGCTGTGCAATATCGATGCGTTTCAGGGCAATTTGCAGGTCATAATTGTAGGCAATGCCGCGCTCGATGAGCCGCTGCAGCGTGGTATCGGGGAAGAATTCCTTCCAGCCCATGTCCGCAATGGTGGCGGTGTCGCCGTAAGGCACACTGCGGTACCCGGTGGGCAGTGCCAGTTCCGGGCGCTGGTAGTCCTTGCTCACCTTGCAAGAGGCGAGCAAAGTTACCAGCAGGATCAGAACGGGTATTTGCGTTAATCTGAATGTATTTTTCATGATGTTAATCTTAAATAAAATAGTCATCGCAATTCGGTGCCGAAGCAGGTGCCACTATCAGGCTTCTGCTTCAACGAGCTCCGGCTTAGCGGGCTTTTTGACGACTTTTTCCTGCAAATACTGGAAGATCACGTACAGCACCGGGATCACGAATACCCCGAAGATTACCCCCGTGAGCATTCCACCTACCGCCCCGGTACCGATCGAACGGTTTCCGAGCGCTGAACCACCGGTGGCGCGCATCAGCGGCAACAGACCGACGATGAATGCGAACGAGGTCATCAGGATCGGGCGCAGACGCAGGCGTGAAGCTTCCAATGCCGATTCGACAATGCTCATCCCCGCCTCGCGCCGCTGAACGGCATACTCGATGATCAGGATCGCGTTTTTCGCGAGGAGCCCCACAAGCATGATCAAGCCCACCTGCACGTAGATATTGTTTTCAATACCCATCCAGTTAATGAACACCATCGACCCGAACACACCCAGCGGGATCGTCAGGATCACGGCCAGCGGCAGGATGTAGCTTTCATATTGAGCGGCCAGCAGGAAGTATACGAACACCAAACTCAATACGAAGATCAGGATGATCTGCGAGCCCGAGTTGATTTCTTCACGTGTCATACCGGTCCATTCGGTTTTGTAATTGTTCGGAAGGACCTTCTCCGCAGTTTCCTGCACGGCGCGGATGGCATCACCAGTACTGTAACCCGGCTTTGGCGTTCCGTTGATCATTACCGCATTGTACAGGTTGTTGCGGGTCACGGTTTCAGGTCCGAACACACGTTTCAAGGTCACCAGCTGGTTGGCCGGTACCATTTCGCCTTCGGTGTTTTTAACATAAATACCATCGAGCGAAGCCGGGTTCTGACGGTACAGCGGATCGGCCTGCGCCATCACGCGGTAGTATTTACCGAACCGGTTGAAATCCGACACGAAACTGGAACCGTAATAGATTTGCAGCGTTTGCAGCAATTCGTTTACGGGTACATTCAGCTGCTTCGCCTTCGCATTGTCGATTTCAAGCTGGAATTGCGGGTTACCCGTCGCGAATGTGGTGAATGCATAGGCGATTTCAGGCCGTTGCATCAATGCGCCGATGAATGCATTGGTAGTAGTGCTGAGTTTTTCCAAAGAGCCGTTTCCACGGTCTTGCAACATAAACTCGAAACCACTGACGTTACCGAAACCATCCACGGTAGGGAAGGTGAAGAAGAACGCATTCGCATCGTTCACCGAACGTACCTGCTGCGACATCATGCCCACGATCTGGTTGAAATCCTGCACCTCCCCGCGTTGTTCTTTCGGTTTCATGCGGATGAATCCTACCCCGTAAGGCGATGCGTTGGAGTTCGAAATGATGTTCATCCCCTCTACAATATAGCGCTGGTCGGCGATAGGCGACTTTTTCACAATGCTGTCTACCTGCGCCATCGCTCTCGACGTACGATCGAGCGAGCTGCCCGGAGGCGTGTTGAGCGCGTACAGGAGGAAGCCCTGGTCTTCGGTCGGGATGAAGCCGGTAGGCGTCGTCTTGGTCAGCCAGAAGGTCGTTCCCGAGATCACGATCAGCCCGATGATGGTTACCCATTTCTGGCGGATCAGGAATTGAAGGCTTTTTACATAACGGCCGGTCATCGACTCGAAACCCGCATTGAAAGCGGCGAAGAAGCGCGCGCCAAAACCTTTCCGTTTGCCGTCATGACCTTCTTCGGCATGCGGGTTTTTCAGGAAAAGTGCGGTCAGCGCGGGACTGAGCGTCAACGCATTAAGAGCGGAAATCAAAATGGCTATGGCTAATGTAAATGCAAACTGCCGGTAGAATACCCCCGCGGGACCTTGCATAAATCCGACCGGTACGAATACCGCCGCCATCACAAGGGTGATCGAAATGATCGCGCCGGAGATCTCATTCATGGACTCGATCGTCGCGCTCTTGGCTCCGAGGCGCGTTCGTTCCATCTTCGAGTGCACCGCCTCGACGACCACAATGGCGTCGTCGACCACAATACCGATCGCGAGTACCAAGGCAAAGAGCGTGAGGAAGTTGATCGTGAAGCCGAAAAGCTGCATGAAGAAGAACGTACCGATGATCGCCACCGGAACCGCAATGGCCGGGATCAATGTAGAACGGAAATCCTGCAAGAAGATGAACACGACGATAAACACGAGGATGAATGCCTCGAAAAGCGTCGAACGCACCTGGTTGATCGACTCGTCGAGGAAGTCCTTCGAGTTGTACATAATGGTCGTTTTCAGCCCTTTGGGTAGTGTTTTGGAAAAGTCCTCCACCAGTTTCTCGGCCTGGATCAGAATGTCGTTCGCATTTGTACCGGCAGTCTGGAACACAGCCACACCGGACGACGCATTGCCATTCAGTTTACCATTGGAAGAATAAGTATAAGAACCGAATTCAACCCGTGCTACGTCTTTGAGGCGGATTACAGAGCCATCACTATTGGCTTTGATGATAATGTCCTCGTATTCCTTGTTCTGCGTGAGTTTTCCTTTGTATTTCAAAACATACTCAAAAACCTCCTTGCTTGCTTCACCCAAACGACCCGGGGCCGCTTCAAGGCTTTGCTCGCGAATGGCCCCTGTTACTTCCTGAGGTGAAAGTCCATAGGCTGCAAGGCGGTCGGGTTTGAGCCAGATGCGCATCGAATAATCACGTGTACCGAATGGTTGTGCCTGACCGACCCCCGGTATACGTTGCAGCTGGGGTACCAGGTTAATTTTAATGTAGTTCAAAAGGAACGTCTCGTCGTAAGTGCTGTCCTCGCTCGAAAGCGCCACGAACATGATGATCGAGTTCTGTTGCTTTTGCGTGGAGATACCGGCTTGTACAACTTCCTGCGGAATCTGGCTTACGGCTTTGGAAACGCGGTTCTGCACGTTCACCGCCGCGATATCCGGGTCGGTACCCTGTTTGAAATACACATTCAGGGCCATGGTACCGTCATTGTTGGACGAGGAGGTCATGTATGTCATGTTCTCAACCCCGTTCACGGCTTCTTCGATGGGTGTTGCCACTGCGCGGGCAACTACTTCGGCGTTCGCTCCCGGATATACGGCGGTCACCTGGACCGTCGGCGGCGCGATGTCGGGGAATTTCGTAATCGGTAGCGTAGTGAGCGATATGATCCCCAGGAGCAATATCAGGATGGATATTACCGTCGAAAGGACGGGCCTTTCTATAAATTTCTGAAACATATTATTAGAGTTTGTCCCCGTTCACGGGGCTCATGATCGAGTGTTTTGGCAAAGCGGGAGCTGTCCATCGCATTGGGTAATGCGATGGTGCTCTGCTCGTTGGTGTGGAATTCGTGAACCTTTTACACCCGGCTGGTCAGATCGGATTGGCGTGCAGCAGACTGTCCATAGACATTTTCTGCGGAGCAATGGCCATTCCGTCGCGCAACCTGTCAAGTCCTGAGTATACGATCTTCTCTCCGGGTTTCAGGCCTTTGGAAATCAGATAGTAACGTCCGCTGCGATCGGCAACGGTCACAGGGCGGCCTTCCACCTTGTTGCTGTCGAGCACGGTGTATACCAACACCTTGTCCTGCAACTCGAAGGTAGCTTCCTGCGGGATCAGCACCGATTTCGCGAGCTGGCGCGGGATGCGGATCTTACCCGTGTTACCCGAGCGCAGTAATCCGTTTCCGTTCGGGAACGTCGCGCGGAAGTTGATAGCGCCCATCGTTTTATCAAATTGCCCTTCAACAACTTGTACCTTTCCTTTTTGAGGATAAATGCTGTTATCGGCCAGGACGAGTTCCACCGGCGGGATGTTCTTGATCTTCTGCTCAATGGTATTCCCTTCAAATTCCTGCTTGAAATCCAGGAAATCGAGCTCGCTCATCGAAAAGTACACGTGAATGTCTTTCGTTTCCGAGAGGACGGTCAGTGCTTCTACGGTATTCTTACCCACTAGGCTACCCGTTTTGAAAGGGATAATGCCGATATAACCATCGGCCGGGGCCGTTACCGAAGTGTATCCGAGGTTGATCTTCGCTGCGTCTACGGCTGCCTGCGCTTGCGCTACATTGGCTTTCGCCGCGTCGTAAGCCGCTTTCGCGGTTTTCAACTGAACGTCGGAAACCACTTTGTTGGCAACGAGCGGCGTCAGTTTCTCAACGTTGATCGATGCGCTTTCCAATGCGGCCTTCGCCGATTGCAGACTGGCTTTTGCGGTGTTGAGTTGCTCGGTGTACGGGCGGGCGTCGATATGGAACAGAACCTGTCCCTTGCGTACGTATGCGCCTTCGTCTACGGAGATGCGGTCGAGGTAACCATCCACCTGCGGGCGGATTTCGATATCGCGGCTGCCCTGGATGGATGCGGTGAATTCACGGTGTGCGGTCACTTGGTGATCGCTAACGGTGATAACCGGCAGTGCCTGAGCGGGCGGTGCTGAAGCGGGTGCGTTGGCGGTAGAGGAACCACAGCTATATAGGACTGCGGAGCCCGCGGCTAGTAGCAGGAATGCGGCTAGCCCTTTTGCTTTTTTTAGTTGAACGGTTTTCATGGATGTGGACTTTTTGCGGTGATAATCAGTTGTTTGTGAATAGGTAGTGAAGTTATTAATACTAACGGTGTTAACCAAAAATGAAAAAAAATTACAGGTTCTTAATGAAAGCGTTTACAGAATCGTCCATTACTTTTTTGTTCATTTGAGAGTCGTCGATATCCGAGCAGCGCATCATTACGATCGAAATCAGGCCGTGGAGTACTGACCAGAACGCATGAATTTTAAAGCAAGTTTCCTCATCGGAAGATTTTTTATCTTTAACGATTCCCTCAATGGCCTCGCCGATGTGATCACGGAAGCTATTGAACTCCGGCTTCGCTTTGCCCGGGCTTGAACAGGGCATTCCCAAACCGTACATGAGCTGATAGTATTCGGGATTTTTGAAAGCAAAGTTCCAGTAAGTTTCGGCGTGGGCCCTCAGCCGTTCTTCCGGATCCGGATATTTGCGCTTGTCTTTTTCCAGTAATCTATCGAGTAACCGGAAACCGTCCATAGAAAGTTCAAAGAGGATCGCTTCTTTATTTTCGAAGTGATCGTAGATCACCGGTACACTGTACTCGATGGCATCAGCTATTTTCCTGATTGACAGGGACTGCCAGCCTTCTTCTTTGACCAATTGCATAGCTACCGCCAGGATATTGGTCCGCATATTTTCTTTTTGCCGAATTTTTCGCTCGAGGATTCCCATGGTAATTCAAGATTTACCTAACGATGTTAGCAAAGGTAAGGCGGCTTTTTCAGAATATCAACCACCACCCGCTTACCTGCAGGTAACCTCTGCTTCCGGAAATTTCAAAGACTAAAACCGTGCCCGGAGCGCCTGTCCCGGGCAATGTGTCAGCGAGCTACAACCTGGGCGAGAGGCGTTTCCGTGTGGCCGAACAGCCTTTCCTCCATCTTGCGGTCATGACCGTATACATCCTTGCGGAATTGTAAATTACCATGCTGATCTACCCAGGAGGTGAAATAGCCTATGAAAACGGGGACCTCATTTTTGCCGCGGAGCCGCACATATTTCTCCTTTCCGGCATGCATGGCTGCGGTGATTTTTTCGCTCGTCCAGGTGCTGTCGCGGCGCAGGAGCCACTCCGCCAATTTTTTAGGTTCAGCAAGGCGGATGCACCCGTGGCTGAAAGCCCGCTGGCTTTCGTTGAATAAACTTTTGCTCGGGGTATCGTGGAAATAAATGCTGTAACTGTTCGGAAAGAGGAATTTTACAAGTCCCAGCGAATTGGATTTGCCCGGTTTCTGCCGCACCGAGCCGCCGTTCCATTCCATATTATGCCGCGCCAGGTAGTTCGGGTTTTTCTTGATTCCCGGTAAAACTTCCTTTTTCAAAATGCTCGTTGGAACGTTCCAGTAAGGGCTGAAAACGATCTGATTTAATGTGCCTGAAAAAATGACAGTGTTATTGGCCTCGGAACCTACTACTATCACCATGTCGAATGACAATTTGCCATCTTCATAAGCGTGCAAAGTGAATTCTGGAATGTTTACGAGAATGTAATCGGTAGGCGGAGCGGCCGGCATCCAGCGAATGCGTTCCATGTTGATCAGCATCTGGCGGATGCGACTCGCTATGGGAACATTCAGCTCTTTGAAAAATGCAGGGCCGGTAACACCCGTCTGTTTTTGACCTACGCGCTGCTGAAAATGCCTAACGGCGTTAGCCAGTGTGGAGTCGAAGGTCGGGGTGCTGTCCGGCTCCGGAAGATCGCCGAGCAAATGCAGGCGGCTTTTCAGTGCTACGAGTAGCGTATCGCGGTCACCCTCGCGGAATTTTCGGGCGCTTGCGACCGTATCCGGTTCGCCATTTTTTGTCAGTGCATAATATTCTAATACTTTCTGTTTCAATAAATTGTAATGCCTGTTGACAGGCTCGTATGCCGCGACGTTCTGCCCCTTATTCTTCAAAAGTGAATCCAGGAAGACCTCCGGGTTCAGCTTCCGGCGGGGAATAAACCAGTTGAGTTCCTGCGTATTGATTTTGTGGTCGCCGGAATAGGCGAGGTCGGTATAGCGGAAAAACTGTTCCGTCAGAGCAAGCTCCGCATCGACGACCAGCGCATTATCCGGGCTGATTTTTTTCAGGTGCGAAAGCGAGTCGATGGTCTTGTCGAGCGTCGGATTGTAGAGTGTGCTATCTCCCGAGTAATGGATATAGTCGTTCCGCAGGCTCTGGAAAATCGGCACAAATTCGGCCATGCCGTCAGGGAAAAACCAGGCATATTGGTAATTCCGGTGGTTATAAAAGCTTCGCAGCTTGGCATTCAGGCTATCACCGAGCGAGTGGGCGGTGATGTAGGAAGCGAGGGCCGTCGTGTCGATAAAGAGCTCGGTGAAAGAGTTTTCGACCGTAATAGTGGTATCGCGTACGGCAATCTCGGTTTTCTTTCCGGATGTTTGGCGGCAGGCGGCCCCGGCCACGGCCAAAGCAAGGAACAATGCGATTTTCTTCATAAACATAACAAGGTCGCGGATTGCACCAATATAGTGCCTTTGCCGTTAGAAATCCCATTCGTGCCGCAGGATTATAAAATTTCACGACCTCGTTCCTTACTTAGTAGCTTCGGTCGAGAGATTTGGTTTTTTGTTGTTGATTTCTACCCGGACGCCAAGGTGCTGATACTTGAGTCCGGGTTTTTTTATGCCCTCGGAAACTTGGTGGTACATTGTGTGAGGAAGTAACCGCCGACATCAGGCCCCCGGAACACCTATCTGGTGTCCGGGCCTGAATTGACCTGGGGATCGTGCTATTGGAGCTTGCCCAGGAGATCGTTAATCGCCGCTTTAAGGCCGGCTTCGGCTTTGGCGGTATTCTCGGGCAGAATGCCCTTCACGCCGCTCCGCCACACGAGCTTGTCGTTTTTAGTGTCGATGATGTCGAGGATCAGCGTGCCCTCCTGGTACTTTCCTACCTCGATTTCCTCGCTCTTCCAGGAGTAGCGCCGCTGCCCCATGTATTTTGGTAAACCGTCCGTCCGGAAATCGGTGGTGCGGGTCTGCGTTTTTTCCTGCAATTGTACCGACAGGTTTACCATTAGTTCCGGACTCTGGCTTTTGACCAAACCTTTTTGAGCCAAATTGGCCGTGATCAGTTTCGTAGTCAGTCGCTTGCTTTCGGCGAAACGCGGAGCGAGGGTATCGGCGCCCTCCGGGAAGGTATATTGAAGATCGAAAGTATGGTAATTCCGGACCGAAAAGCCGGTTTCTTTCGAAGTTTTCAGATGTTTGTAACCTGTGCTGCAAGCGGTAAAGAAGACTGACATCGCCAGGACCGCCCATATGATGTTCTTTTTCATGATCCAAATGTTTTAACGTAATTGACTCGGTCGCGGCCGGGGGGTGACTCGCTGGACGCACCGTCCGGCCGAAGTGTTTCGTATTAGAATGATGCAAAATTAGTTTCTCCGGTTGGAAGCAGGTTAGCCCGGAAAGACAGTGGAATGTCCCGAAGGACATATCGTATAGCAGGGATTAGATTTTTATTATAATCACATCACCCCCGTACACAAGCACCGGATTCGCATTTACTTTGCCATCATATTCTGAAACACCAATTCAACGAACTCATGACGCTCCTCAGTTTTGCACTTCGGATTAAGGAAGTCAGGGATTTACAAAATTCCTACGCTGCCACGCGCGATATAGACGTTCTCGCTCGCCTGAAAGATATGGAGAGAGAGCTGGACAGATTGATTCACAGTATTGTAACAACTCCACGCAACCCCTTCTGATGTCTTTGGCCGGTGGCGTGAACACATAACGCTTGACGTCGCCGGCGTTCCTTTCTCAAATGATGGGTAATATCGGTCAACAGGTCACTTTTATCAAGCAACCAACCTGAACCGACCTATGATCCATTCACGACGTAGTTTTCTTGGTACCGCTTCTGCCCTGGCCGCAGGAGCTGGCTTATCGGCTATTGTACCTTCATCCGTTTCCGCATTTGCACCGGTCTCGCCTGCCGACAAGATCCGCATTGGCGCCATTGGCATCAACGGAATGGGCTGGGCCGACCTGAACGCCATCCTTAAAAATCCGGGTACGGAATGCGTGGCGCTTTGTGATGTAGACAAAAATGTGCTCGACAAGCGTGCCGCGGAACTGGCCAAGGGTGGTGCAAAAGTCAAAACTTATAATGACTACCGGCAGTTGCTGGATGACAAGGACGTCGATGCAGTAGTGATAGGCACACCCGACCATTGGCATTGCCTTATGATGGTAGAAGCCTGCCAGGCTGGAAAGGATATTTATGTGGAAAAGCCGATCGGTAACTCCATTGCTGAATGCCGGGCGATGGTGGCTGCACAGCAGCGTTATAATCGCGTGGTGCAGGTAGGGCAGTGGCAACGAAGTCAGAAACACTTTCGCGATGCCATTGATTTTGTGCATTCCGGTAAGCTGGGGAAAGTCAGGCTTGTGAAAGTATGGGGATACTTCGCCTGGGTAAACCCGATCAGCAAACTGCCGGACGGCAACCCGCCTGCGGGTGTCGACTATAAAAGCTGGCTTGGACCAGCGCAGAACCGGCCATTTAATCCCAACCGTTTTCACTTCAATTTCAGGTGGTTCTGGGATTATGCGGGTGGGTTAATGACAGACTGGGGCGTGCATTTGCTCGATTATGCGCTGCTGGGGATGAAATCTGCCACTCCCAACAGTATTATGGCCGCCGGAGGCAAATTTGCCAATCAGGATTCCGGCGCTGAGACGCCCGATACTCTCACGACCGTATTCGAATTCGACGAGTTTAACATCCAGTGGGAGCACGCTATGGGTATCGACGGCGGCCCGTACGCGCGCGGGCACGGCATCGCATTTATCGGTAACAACGGAACGCTCGTTTTGAACCGTGACGGTTGGGAAGTGATTCCCGAAGGCAAGCGCATGGAAGCCGTTGCATTTCAGAAATCGGTGGACAATGGCCTAGACCTGCACGCCCAGAACTTCATCGAAGTAATCAAATCCAGAAAAATGACCGATCTGAATGCGCCTATCCAGGTGGGTTCGGACATCGCTGTATTCTCGCAAATGGGTAACATCGCTTACCGTACAGGCAAGAAGATTTATTGGGATAAGGAAAAAGGGAAGTTTACGGATGATGAAGCCAATAAGTTGATAGCCAAGGAATACCACAATGGCTACAAGATGCCTTCTGTCTCCTAAATTTTACTGTTAATATGAAAAGGCTCGCTTTCTGGCTGACTTTCCTCCAAATAGCTTTCACACACGTGGGTATTGCCCAGCAGACGCGCAAGGCGGGCACGCCTGCGGGCGCGAAACGGTACCTGTATGTAGCGACGCCCGGTATCAGGGACTACCTGGGCTACGGCGGGCACGGGTTACTGGTTTTTGATATGGACAACAACCACCAGTTCGTAAAACGGATTGCTACCCGCGGGCTGCACCCAAACGGAAAGCCTTCCAATGTAAAAGGTGTTGCGGTGAGCCTTCCGCTGAACAGCATTTTCGTAAGCACGATCGAAGGATTGCAGCGCATTGATCTTACGACAGAAAAGGTGGTTTGGGAAAAGGCATTTGAAGGCGGTTGTGACCGGATGGCTATCTCGCCGGATGGCCGCACCATGTATCTGCCGTCACTGGAAAAAGGGTTCTGGAATGTGGTGAATTGTGAGACAGGAGACATCCTCAAAAAGATCAACGTGCATAAAAGGGCGCATAATACGATTTACGGCGCTTCGGGAAATGCGGTGTATATGGGCGATATCGCAAGTCCGTGGCTGCACATAGCCGATCCGAAAACGCATGAACTCGCCCGGAAGCTGGGGCCGTTCGCGAACTACGTACGGCCATTCACCATTACCGCCGATGAATCGCGGGCCTACATTACGGTCGATAGTCTCCTGGGCTTTGAAGTGGGCGATATTCAAAAAGGGACTAAAATTGCACATATCGAAGTGGAAGGATGGGAGCGCGGCCCGGTGCGGCGGCATGGTAACCCTAGCCACGGCATCGGCCTCACGCCCGATGAAACGGAAATCTGGCTTTGCGATGGGCACAATATGCGGATGCACGTTTTCAGTGGAAAGCCGCCCTACCAGCAGCTCACTACGATCCCTGTGCAAGACATGCCCGGTTGGGTCACATTCAGCTTGGACGGCCGCTATGCTTACCCGTCGAGCGGAGAGGTGATCGATGTGAAAACCCGCCAAATCATCGGTACATTGAAGGACGAGTTTCATAACAATGTGGCCAGTGAGAAGATGGTGGAGATCCAGTTTGCGGGTAGCAAGCCGGTACGCGCAAGCGACCAGTTCGGGGTCGGTCGTGCAGGTAAATGACAGGAAGCATGACAGCACGCTAACGACACTACCGCGATTTTACAAAATGGTAATACCTTCTACGGAACTTGCTTTCCTTTAAAGGTATTTCTAACTTATTCAGGGGGATCGCGCGGTATCCTGCGTTTGCCCGGCTTTATGAATGAGAGACAAAAACGGCTCAGGGAGCGGCGGCTGATCAAGCTTTCGATCATTACCGGTTCGGCATTTACGATCTGGGCCATCATCGTCGGTATAGCCGGTGATTCCAAATCCATTATTTTCGACGCCCTTTTTTCGATGGTCGGGATCAGCTTGTCGGGCGTATCGCTGCTGGTGAACAACTTCGTCCGCAAGCCCGACGATGATGACCTGCCTTTCGGTCGCGCGCAATTCGAGCCTTTTTCAATGACGCTGCAATCGGCAGTGATCATTTTCCTCTGTTTGTACTCACTCGCGACGTCGGTGATGGACATTATTGGCGGCGGAAAGCTCGTCGAGCTCGACATAGCATTGCCTTATCTGATAGCCTCCATTATCGGCTGTTTTTTACTCTGGTTGTATTTCAGGCGGAAGGCGCTGCAAATACGCTCCGAATATGTGCGCATTGAAGCCACCGAGTGGCAGCTCGACGCCCTGCTGAGTACGGGTGTACTCGTCGTGCTGTCGTTGGGATACTTTCTGCGGGATACGTCCGTGGCTTTCCTGATTCCCTACCTCGATCCGGGAATGGTGATCATTATTTCTATTCTTTTCCTGCGCATACCCGTCCGGACATTCTGGAAAAACATCCGCGAACTGCTCCAATTCGCGCCCGACGACGAGGTGGAAGAGAAAATTCACCAGGAGGCCGAAGCCATTTCGAAGCATTACGGCTTTGTTGACGAATATGTGCGCGTTGCCAAAACAGGGAGCAGTTATACGATTGAAATCGATTTTTTACTCCCCGAAGAGCTCGCACATACGCAGGTGAAGGAACTCGACGGGATCCGGCAGGAGCTTTACGAGCGCATCCGGGGAGATTATAAAATGTGGCTTACCATTTCATTTACCACCGAACGTAAATGGATGATTTGAGGGGGACAAGGGGGCCTACCGCTGGGCGGTCCCACGTTGCAATTGCATTTGCTTGGGCGTAATACCGAACTTTTTCTTAAATGCCTGTATAAAATTGCTGCCGGTGGAATATCCCACGGCCTCGGCTACTTCGTCGACCGTCAGGCCAGAATCGAGCAGCAACTGGCGGGCGTGCAGCATCCGCTTTTCGTGGATCAGCCCGTATACAGTGGTATTGTATTTCGATTTGAAACCCTCGCGGATCTGGTGTTCCGATAGCCGCGAGTTTTCGGCAATGCTTTCGAGGGAATGCACCGTTAAAAAATGCGTGCTGAGGTATTCGTAAATGTCGGCTAACTCTCGTCCGGTAGCCGCGTGCAGATTGGGGACATGGCGCTCTTGCCGATATTGCTGCAATTGCAGGGCGAGTAATTCGAGAATTTTTCCATTCAGGTACATTTCCGAAAGATCGTCGGCTACCGGCGCGTGCAATATGCGGTGCAATACCGAATGCATTTCGGCATTCACGGGTGCGGCTTTACTGAAAAGTGCAAGGGGTTGCCCGTTTTCCAGCGCTCTTTCCAGTGGTTTTACCGGACTGCCGTTTTGTTGCAGGAATTGCAGCAAATGCTCCTTTTTTAAAATCAATGCAAGGTATTCAAAGCCTTTCTGACGGTTGTAGAAGATGTCCGAATCGAAATTTTCGGAATAATAAATATTATACTCTGCCGGCCGCAACGGGTGTTCGCCGGGAATATCGCGGAAATGCGCATGGGAATGGCCCGTCAACTGGAAATGCAGGCTGATGTGCGGATCGCTTTTCATCCCGCGGATTTGCATATCCTGCAAAAAATCGGCCTGGAAACGGATAATACCGAAATTACGGGCATAGATATTCTTCACACGATGGTTCACGAAAGGTATCCGCGGCGCATCGTGCTCGAAAGTATCCACCGAAGGCTGTGAAAGAAACTTCCTGCCTGCGATTTCCCGGTATGATTCATTATCAATGATATAAGCCATGCACAAATTTCAATGTTTTTATCGGCTATCCCAATATTTTTCAGAACCCGGGACACCTACCTTTGCCGGAAAACAGGTTTGAAGCAATCATGAGTATTCTGGTAACAGGTAGTGCCGGGCATTTGGGCGAGGCGCTTATGCGTACCCTCAGAAATCGCGGCATAGCGGCCACGGGCATTGATATTAAACATTCTGCATATACCGATCTGGTGGGCGACATTGCAGACAGGGATTTTGTAAAAACAGCGATGCGCGGAGTTAGTACCGTCATACACACGGCTACGCTGCACAAGCCGCATGTTGCCACACACAGTAAGCAGGATTTTGTGGATACCAATATTACGGGCACGCTTAACTTGCTCGAAGAGGCAGTGTTGCAACGTGTTTCGGCCTTTTTGTTTACCAGTACCACCAGCACATTCGGCGCGGCGATGAACCCCGCGAAAGGAGAGCCGGCAGCATGGATTACGGAAGAAGTGGTTCCGCTCCCGAAAAACATTTACAGCGTCACCAAGCTGGCGGCGGAAAATCTTTGCGAGCTTTTTTACCGCAAAAACGGACTGCCGGCGTTGATCCTGCGCACGTCGCGCTTCTTTCCCGAGGACGACGACAATGCGGAAACCCGCCGGCTTTACGATACGCCCAACGTGCAGGCGTTGGAATTGCTCTACCGCCGCGTCGATATTGCCGATGCCGTTTCAGCACATTTATTAGCCATGGAAAAAGCCGGAACAATTGGTTTCGGCAAGTATATTATCTCCGCGACCACGCCGTTTACCCTTTCGCATCTGGCACAGCTGCATACCGATGCCCCCGCGGTTATCCGCTCGTTATATCCCGAATGCGAAGCGCTTTTTGATGCCCGGGGCTGGAAGTTGTTCCCCGAAATCGATCGCGTGTACGTGAATGAGCGTGCGCGGCGGGAGCTCGGGTGGGAGCCGGAATACGATTTTCGTCACGTACTCCGGAGTTTGCGAAACGGTACTGATTTCAGAAGCCAGCTGGCGCGGGAAATCGGCAGTAAGGGATATCATGAAGAAGAATTTGAAGAAGGGCCGTTTCCGGTGGAGTAAGATGGCGTGAAGGTCCAGCTTCGCGCACGCTATTTGAAGGCCTCTGGCCGGCCAATAATGCAATGATCGTTTTACATTACCGGCCGGCCGGAGGCCTGCGAATAACCCGCACGAAGCAAGAGCTTCGCGCCATTCCTCTTACATATTCAAAGCACCGCGTCCTGATGCCGCGAGGAAGGCCTCTTTCAGCGCCTCCGCGTAGGTCGGGTGTGCGTAGGAGATCGTCGACGACGCCAGATCCGTAATTTCATATTCCATGATCGTCACCGCCTGGGCAATCAGGTCGGCGGCGCGGGCACCGATAATGTGCACGCCCAGCACCTCGCCGTATTTGGGATCGGAAAGTACTTTGGCGAAACCGGACGTATCGCCGGCTGCGCGTCCGCGGCCGCTTGCGGAGAATGGGAATTTGCCTTTGTTATAGGGAATGCCCCGTTCTTTGAGTTGCTCTTCGGTAAGGCCTACGCTCGCTACCTCCGGCCAGCTATACACGACACCCGGAATGCGGTCGTAATTGATGTGGTGCGGATGGCCGTGAATGCCTTCCACCGCTGCAATCGCTTCATCTTCGGCCTTATGCGCAAGCATGGGACCTTTGATGACGTCGCCGATCGCGTACACGTTGGGTACAGAGGTCTGGAAGGTCGTATTGGTCTCGATCCGGCCACGGTCGTCCTTCCGGATCGAAGTATTTTCAAGCCCCAAACCGTCGGTATAAGGCCTCCTGCCCACAGCCACCATACAATAGTCGCTGGTGATTTCCTGCTGTTTCTGGTCGGCACCGGTGTACTTCACCGTCACTTTCTTGCCGTCGCTTACCGCCGAATCGACACGCTGGCTGAGGAGGATGTCGATACCTGATTTGGTCAGGATCTTTTTCAGTTCGGTCGTCAGTTCCTTATCCAAGGTCGGCACCAGATTGGCTGCGTACTCGATGATCGTAACTTTGGTACCGAGCCGCGCGTACACCGACGCCATTTCCACGCCGATCACCCCGCCGCCGATTACCGACATTGTGGCCGGGATTTCGTTCAGCGATAATGCCTCTGTGGAAGAGATAATGCGTTTTTTGTCGATCGCCGCATTGGGCAGGGAAATCGGCTTGGAGCCCGTCGCAATGATCGTGTATTTGCTTTGATACTCCTGCTCAGAACCATCAGCGCCTTTCACGGTAATGCGGTCGTTGGAGAGGAACCGTGCGGTACCATAAATCACGGCGATCTTGTTTTTCTTCATGAGAAAATTGATCCCTGCTACATTTTGGGATACCACTTCGCTTTTGCGTCCGAAAAACTGCTTGACATCGAGCGAAAGCCCCTTGACCTGGATACCAAAATTCGCAAAACGTGTTTCGGCGTCGTGGTAATGTTCGGAGCTGTCGAGCAACGCTTTGGCGGGAATGCAGCCTACGTTGGTGCAGGTGCCGCCAAGGTTGTTGTACTTTTCGATAATGGCTGTTTTGTAGCCCAGTTGGGAGGCGCGTATGGCCGCAGTGTATCCGCCCGGCCCGGAGCCGATAACGATCAGATCATAATCCTGGTTAATCATGGGAAATTATTATACTTGGCAGTAATGAGTGATGATATTTCAATTGCTGCCCAATGTAATGCAACCGCCGGTGAATTTCAATCCACTACGGTACAAATCTCCACCAGAAACCCATTCAAATCGCGCACATAAGACACTACTTGTCCCCAGGGTTTGGTTTTAGGTTTTGAGACCAGCGTGGCTCCGGCGTTCAATGCTTTTTGAAATGCCTCTTCCACATTAACGACCGTGAACCCGATCTCGAATGCAAACGGCTTCGCAGCCGGATCGCTTTCCGTGAAACCTTCGGGAACATTGGTTCTGGCCAGTTCCGTCTGGGCAAATGAAAGTGTCGTATTACCGGTGATCAACTCGCCGTAATCGCCGTCAGGGGTGATGAACTTCCTTTGGAAGCCAAATGCATTTTCGTAGAATTCGATGGTCGCTGTTACGTCCCTGACGTACAGGATGGTATATGTGAAATTCGCCATTGTTACGGAGGTTTAGAGATGGTCGATCGATTGATGTTCGAGCACGTTGCCCGATTGGTCAATGGGGATGAGAGGGTTGTATGAAATTTCCCAAATATTCCCTTCCGGATCGGCAAACAGGAAATAGCAGCCGCCAAACGCCGGCTCGGTTATGGGCTGGACAATCTCCACATCTTTCCCGGATAATTCACCATAAATACCCTCTACCTCCGCACGGGAATTAACCATCAAAGCCATGTTAAACGGGCGGAAACCGCTTCCTTCCGGATCCTGATTATTGAATTTCGCGAGGTCTTTCCGACCAAATAAGCCCAGTAGAATACCGTTCAATTTGAAAAAAACGATCTCCTGATTAGCCGCTTCAATCTTCCAGTCCAGAATATGGGTGTAGAAATCGCGGAGCGCCGGGAGATCGTCGGCGGCGAGCGTGAGGACGCTGAGTCGTTGTTCCATAGGATGTTTGTTGAATGATGTAACAAAACTAACAGCCGTTGTGGGAAGGTTGTTTGGAAAAATGCGACAAAATCAAATCAGGGAAGGAGCTATGCCTGCATATCTGCGGATTTCATTGCTGAGATGTGCGTGATCGTAATAACCGGCTTCGAGTGCAATGTCGAGCAGGGACTGCTTTTCACCTTTTTTGATGAGCTGCACCGCGTACCGGAAACGCATGATGTTGAGGAATTTTTGGGACTGAGGCCGATATGCTGTTTGAATGTCCGCTGCAATTGCCGCATTGTCATACAACTATTTTGTGCCAGCGTTGTGACGCCAATCAAGCCATTTTGTGATTCAATTTCCCTGATAACCGACGTGAGCCGGCGGTTCCCGTCCTGTAACCTCCGGAGGAAGAACTGATCGAGATAGGGTTTGGGCGCCATTTCTGCCGTACGAAGGTCCGGGGCAAGCGCTGGATCGAACTCAGCCGTCCGATCAGTGAATTCGTGCAGGGAATCATATCGATAAAATGCAGCAAATCCAGCCGGCCTGAAACGTACGCCGACGAGTAGTGACCCAGGCGTAATGGTAGTTTCAATGGCGTGCGACATCGTTCCCACCAGGTAACTTCTTTCATTTTTCATGAAGAAACCATCCGCATCGGGCAACTCGTCATCACCGAGATTCATGATGATATCGACGCAGCCATCAGGCAGGATTGTTTGGGCTGCCAAAGGCATATTATCGCCCGTTATCTTCCAGTAGGCATCGATGTACGGCGCGAGCGCCGGATGGGGATGGTACTCCGTGTAAGCCATATTATTTAGCACTTGCCGCAATCACCGGCAACACAAACTGCCATGCCGGATTAGCAGGTTCCTGATGTTCCTTTTTAACAATTTCATCGAATTTTTTCAGCATATCCGGGTGTTTGGCGGCGAGATCGGTCGTTTCGCTGCGGTCGTTCCGGAGGTTGAAAAGCTGCCAGGGGTTGCCCGGGTTTTTGCGCAGGTCGGTTTTGACGGCCTTCCAGTCACCCATGCGGATGGCGATCTGGCCGCCTTTTTCGGGGTATTCAAAATAGAGATAAGGATGCTTTTGCTGCCGGTTGGTTTGCCCTAACAGTTCGGGTAAAAAGGAAATGCCGTCAGTGGGAGGAGCAGGTTGGCCTGTCAGTTCTGCTAATGTGGCTAAAAGATCGAACTGGGCAGAAATATGATCGGTTACCCGGCCAGGCTTGATCTTCCCGGGCCAGCGGGCGATAAACGGCTCGCGGATACCGCCTTCGTAGACGTCCATTTTCAGGCCGCGCAACCCGGCCACGCTGTTGAAAAATTGCGGGTTTACACCGCCATTGAAAGTGGCGCCATTATCGCTGCTGAACATCACGATAGTGTTCCCGTCCAGCCCCAGGGCTTTTAGTTTATCCAAAATAATCCCAACCTGATCATCCAGAAAGGTTATCATTGCTGCATAGGTCGATAGCGGGTATTTGGTGGATGCATACCCTTTTTCACCATAGTAGGGCTTCTCGTCGAACTGCCCGATGTACTTCTTAACGTATTCTTCAGGTGCTTGCAGCGACACATGCGGGATCGTGTACGGCATGTACAGGAAAAAAGGTCCGCCTTTGCTCCGTTCGATAAATGCCAGGGCCTTTTCGGTCATTTTTATCGGCGCGTATTCCTTGCCTTTGAAAGAATCGAAATCGGCGTCGGTGGCTGTGGCCGGGTCGAGCTTGCGGTGGACGTCCTGCCAGGGCTGGGCCAGCGTGTCCCAGCGGTCGTTTTCCCACAAATGCGACGGATAGAGGTTATGCGCCTGTTTTTGGTCGAGGTAGCCGTAGTAGTAATCGAAGCCTTGCTTGCTGGGCGTGCCCTCGGTGTTGTTCATCCCCATGCCCCATTTGCCGGTGAGGGCGGTGGCGTAGCCTTTTTGTTTCAGTAGTTCAGCCACGGTGAGTTCAGAAGCCGGTAACGGCATTTGCCCGCGTTCTTCATCGTCGCGGAAGGTACCGAGCTCGAAATTTCCGCGAATGGCCGAATGCCCGGCGTGCTTGCCCGTCATGAGCATGGCACGCGCAGGCGCGCACACGGGCGTACCTGTGTAATGCTGTGTGAAACGAATGCCCTCTTTGGCGAGGCGGTCGAGGTTAGGCGTTTTGATCTTTTGCTGGCCGTAGCAGCCGAGTTCGCCGTAACCGAGGTCGTCGGCGTAGATGTAGATGATGTTGGGCAGGGCATTTTGCCACGATTTGGCTTTTTGAGCCATCGCTGAAGCGGTAACCGATAACGTCAGTAAGAAAAGATTCAGAAGTTTCATTCAGGTGCGGTTTGGATTTAGAAGGGCGGAAATTTAACCAAAATTTAACCACCCGGACCGGGAGTGATTCGAAAATATACCTTGCTATATTTGTCGCTGTATCTAATGCTAAACCCATATGTCTGAAAAAGCCAATCCGGGAAAGCCCAAGCAGCCCGGCATATTCAGCTTACTGGCTCCATACAAGGGGTTGATCGTCCTGCTCCTCCTGTTTGCATTGCTGAGCAATGGGGTTAACCTGTGGCTTCCCAAGCTTGTGGCTGACGGGATCGACGACTACACCCGTCAGCAGTTCGACCTCGATGCTATTCTGACCGAGTTCACCGGCGCGGTGATCTTCATTTTTGTTTTTGCATACCTGCAAAGCATTGTCCAGACTTACGCTTCCGAAAAAGTGGCCCGCGACCTGCGGACGAAACTAGCGGACAAAATCTCCAAACAAAGCCACGCATTTATTGAAGAAACTACTGCCGCGAAGCTGCTGACCAATCTTACTGCCGACATTGATTCAATCAAAATGTTTGTGTCACAGGCTATTGTGGCGATCGTTTCGTCATTGTTCCTCATTATAGGCGCGAGCGTTTTGTTGCTGAGCATTAACTGGAAACTGGCATTAACGGTACTTGCTATCATCCCGATTATCGGCGGGATGTTTGCCATTACCCTGAAGAAAGTCCGCACCTTGTTTGTACAAAGCCGCGAGGTGATCGACTGGCTGAACAAGATCATCAACGAGAGTATCCTCGGTTCCGCGCTGATTCGGGTCGTAAATTCCCAGCAGCTGGAATATGCCAAATTCCTGGAAGCGAATACTAAAGCCAAAGGTTTCGGGCTTGCAATTCTGAGCCTGTTTGCCGGACTTATTCCCGTGGTGACGTTTACGGCCAACGTTTCCATGCTGACGATCCTCGTCCTCGGAGGGCATTTTGTGATCGAAGGCGATATGACTTTGGGAAGTTTCGCGGCATTCAACAGCTATTTGGGTATCCTTATTTTTCCGATCCTGGTTATTGGCTTTATGAGCAATGTGATTGCCCAGGCCACCGCTTCCTACCAGCGGATTTCGGGCGTTTTGAATATTGCGGACCCCGTGCCGGGCGGTGCTTCTACCGAGGCGCTGCGCGGGAATGTCAGCTTGGAGCAGGTGACGGTCCGGTACGGCGAAAAGCCGGCGTTGAAGGACGTTACTTTCTCGGTGAATGCAGGTTCGCGCATTGCTGTAATCGGCCCGACAGCCGCGGGGAAAACGCAGCTGCTTTATTTACTGACGGGCCTCATCAAGCCACAGGAGGGCCGTATTACCTTCGACGGTCATCCGATCGACTACTACGACAGCGAGTCGTTTCACCGCCAGGTGGGTTTTGTTTTTCAGGATAGCATCATTTTTAATATGAGCATCCGTGAAAACATCGCATTCAGCACGACCGTCACGGACGAATCTTTACAGAAAGCGATTGATACCGCCGAGCTGGCTGCCTTTATCGAAACCTTGCCCGACGGCCTGGATACCATCGTCTCCGAACGCGGGGCGAGCCTTTCCGGCGGGCAGAAGCAGCGCATTATGCTGGCCCGTGCATTGGCGATGAACCCGAAAGTACTCCTGCTCGACGATTTTACGGCGCGGGTCGACAATACCACCGAAAAGAAAATCCTGGCGAACGTGGAGCGGAATTATCCCGGCATTACTTTGATTTCCGTGACGCAGAAAATTGCAGCCATCGAGCATTACGACCAGATTGTGGTGTTAATGGAGGGCGAGCTGATCGGCTGCGGCACGCACGACGAGCTGATGCTCACAAGTCCGGAATACGTGCAGATTTTCAATTCGCAACAAAGCACGAGCAACTATGAACTACGATCTTAACAAAATTTCGGAAGAGCAGCAGAAAACCTCCACGTTGAAGGCGCTCAGGAAGTTGCTGAAATTGATCGCTCATGAGCGGGGTAACCTGGCCCTGGCGCTGGGTGCCATTACATTGAATACGGCAGTAAACCTGTTTGGCCCATATCTTATCGGTCACGCCATTGACAAGTATGTGGTGACGAAGCAATTTGATGGACTGCTGGTTTTTGGGGGGATATTACTGGCGATGTATTTGCTCGGCCTGGCTACCGCTTATACCCAGACCAAGCTGATGGGCGGAGTAGGGCAGCGGTTGCTGTTTACGCTCAGAAATGCCATTTTCAACAAATTGCAACAGCTTCCTGTCGCGTTTTTCAACCAGAACAAAGCTGGCGATTTGATTTCCCGTGTCAATAACGATACCGACAAGCTGAACCAGTTCTTCTCGCAATCGCTCATGCAGTTTGTGGGAAGTATTTTTACAATGCTGGGTGCCGGTATTTTTCTATTGGTGATTAATATAAAACTTGGCGCTGCGGCATTGGCACCTGCCGTGCTGATCCTGATTTTTACGGTCGTGCTTTCGCCCTGGGTGAAGGCTACCAATGCCAAAAACCTCAAAAGTACCGGTGCGCTGAGCGCCGAGATCCAGGAAAGCCTGAACAATTTCAAAGTCGTGATCGCATTCAACCGCCGCGACTATTTCAGGCAGCGTTTCCAATTGGCAAACCTTGAAAACTATCGTACCGCCATTCGTGCCGGCCTGGCCAATAATATTTTCCTGCCCACCTATTCGTTCTTCTCCAATATCGCGCAGCTCGTCGTGCTTACCTATGGTATTCACTTGATCAGCATGGGTGAGTTCAGTGTGGGGTTATTGGTGAGTTACCTGGCTTATGCGGTCAATTTCTATAACCCGCTACGGCAGTTGGCGGCGTTATGGACGAGTTTTCAGGTGGCGATGGCAGGCTGGGACCGTATTTCGCAGATATTGGCATTGGAAACCGATCTGGTACCTGTACCCGAAACGACCCGCGAAGCCGGCGGTGCATTGCTGGAATTCCGCGATGTCCGTTTCGGGTATGACAGCCGTGAGATTTTGCATCAGGTCAATTTTAAACTGGAACGCGGCAAAACCTACGCGTTGATCGGCCCTACCGGCGGTGGGAAAACCACCACAGCCTCGCTCATCGCGCGCCTGTACGACCCGCGCCAGGGAACCGTGTTGCTTGATGGCCGCGACATCCGCACATATACGCCCGAAGAAAGAAGCCGGAAGATTGGTTTCATTTTGCAGGAACCATTCCTGTTTTCCGGCACCATTCGTGAGAATATCCTTTATGGCAACGACCAGTTGAAAGATTATTCCAATGATAAACTGGAACAGGTAATCCGCAGTGCTAACCTGGGAGAAATACTCACATTGTTTGAAGACGGGTTGGAAACAAAGGTTTCGGCAACCGGCGACAGTACGAGCCTGGGGCAGAAGCAACTCATCGCATTCATGCGCGCCGTGCTACGCAGCCCCGAGCTCCTGATCCTCGACGAAGCCACCGCCAACATCGACACCGTCACCGAAAAACTCCTCGGCGACATCCTGAAACAGCTCCCCGAATCGACCACGCAAGTGATCATCGCCCACCGCCTTAACACCATCGAAAATGCCGACGAAATCTTCTTCGTCAACTCCGGTGAAGTAAACCGTGCCGGGTCGCTGGATGATGCGATGGGAATGTTGCTGAAGGGGAATAGGGCTAGCTAGGCGGTGACTTGCGTGCCTTCCAGCAACATCCACATCGCCTCCCGGCAAATCTTCTCTGCATCGATCATCGGAAGGAAGCTCTCGTGCGAGCAGAAGGAGAAATCCATTCTGCCGGCGAAGGTGCTCACGACCAGGGTGTTGGGGTTGCGCCAGGGGAACCCCACGGACGGGCTGTGGATAGCGCGGACGCGGAAATTATTGTAACTCACTGGGATATCCAGCACGCCCATGTTGGAGATCGTAATGTCGTGGCTGCCCCTGGTAGAGCGCATATGTCTGAGTAATGCCTCCGTGGAGCCGTGGAAATACTCGGTGATGAACATCATTTCGGCTGCATTCACGCTTTCTGCTTTCTCAACCAGCGCTTGTTTCATTTTCCGTGTTTCCGTCCAGAAGTCATTTTGTGGATCTTTTTGAGTCAGCGAAAGCTCCACAATCGGGGCGAATGCGAACAGATGGTCTCGGCCGATGGCGGGTAGGTACCGCCGTATGTCCACGGGGCTGATGACTTTGTTCCGTGAAGCTTTTCCCTTTACCGACCGGTGCGCGATCAATGAGGCAGTACACAATGCCGCCTGGACGGTCGTTTTTTCAGCCTTACATTTTTTGACCAATGCGCTGGTTGTTTCTTTATCGAGTGTGTGGGTAAGGAAGTAGTAGTCGCCCGTGCGCGGCGCCGGTTTGGGATTCAGGATGGTAAAAAGGCCTTTTGCCATTGCCGAAAAAAGTTTTCCTTTCCAATGGATCATCCGGCTATCGCGGATCGAAGCGGGAACGAGGGAATTGACGGACTGGAAGCCGTCGTAGGGTTCCAGATCCATTTCAGCGCCGTCGAGCAAGAGCAGGAGCTCGCGCATGAGGGTTACGAACCCCGAACCGTCGCAGACGCAATGCGGGCATACGAGAAGCATATCTGATACCTGTTCCGATCGTAGCCATATGAGTCTTGCAGCCGGACCTTTCGTCAGATCAAACTGTCTTTCCCATTCTAAAAGACTTATTTCTTCCCATTGAATGTCGGATGTCCGTTCAATAATGTGAATTGGGATCGGAGGAATATCCGGATTGGTGATAAATGTCGGGACATTTGTCTTATTTTTTTTGACATTTGAGCGGAGTAGGGGGTGCCGATTTTGAATTTTTGCAAGCGCACTGGCTACCTGCTGTTCGGAAAAATGTCCTTCAATAGTAGCCGTAAAAACGCAATTCACGGGTGCGAGCCCATCAGCGTACATAATACGCTCTCCGACAATCATTTGTCTGTTCATTTCAAATCCGGGATGGTAAGGGGTTTAGTTTCGAGTAAATGCTCTCTGAGCAGTTTCATCGCCGTGCCGATAATAAATTCGGCATCCTGGCGTGCAATATATTTTTCTTCGGAGTGAAATGCGAAATCCATACGCCCGCGGAACGTCGATACCGACACTTTCGAAGGGTTTCCCATTGGGAATCTTGAAAGCGGGCAATGCACTTCAACGACCCTGAGCGGCCCATAAGTTTCATTCAGCGGAATGCGGCCGATGTTAGCGAATGCGAAATCGTGACCGCCCTTTCCGGCTTTCGCATATTTGATGCTGCGCGGATAAAGCGGTACCAGGTATTCGCTGAACAGCAGTAACCGTGCGGCATCGGTCTTTTCGAGCTGTTTATGCAGGCGGGCTTTCAACGCATTGGCCTGCTCGCGAAATCCGTTCTTGTCCCTGGGCGTTTCGAGGCCTACCATCGACGGGAACGGAAAGAGGTGGTCTTTTTTAATCTGAGGTAAAAACCGGCGCATATCCACGGACGCGAACATTCTCCCGCTCGTGCGCACATTGCCCGCACGCTCGAAGGCGCGCATGAACACGAGGATCAGCGAGGCGTTGAGGTGAATGCCTTTCTCTTTACAAACGGAAAGCAAAGTAGCCGTTTCCTCCTCACTGAGCTTCCAGCGGATGGTATAGAAACGATCTTTTACCACTTCTTTCATGCCTGTCACGGCCAGAAGGAAGACCCGCGTAATGCCCGCGATGGCCTTGCCTGCGAGCCTGTTGAGGATATTCTGTCTGACAGCCACGGGTACCAAAGCATCGGGTGAAATAGCCGGATAGGGGAGCAGATCGGTTGCCGGGTCAGCGAGGCATTCGAGCAGTTCCCGCATGATGGTCATGGCTGAGGTGGCGTCGCCTATACAATGGTGGCAGACCGCCAGCAACTCCGAAACCTGTCCGGAACGCACCCAGGTAATTCTGGCCAGAGGTAAATTGGTTTGGTTAAAGGGGGCGCTCCATTCCGTTTCTGCTTCGTCAATCCAGGTCTCTTCCGAAAGCCTGTCAACGATCCGCAGCGGAATGGGTAATATTGAGCCGGGTGTTACATACCAGGGAATACCTTTGGCGTCGGTTTCCACGGTAACGTTCAGGAAAGGGTGTTTTCGCTGGATTCTCTGCAATGCGCCGATCAACGCAGCTTCTTCCATCGCTCCGGCTATCTTTACCGGAAATACCACATTCACGGGCGTATCCGCGCCTGCGTACATGGAAGCTTCCAGAAAGCCCAACCTCCTTTTCATAAGCGCATGGAATGGGGTATGGCCACGGTTTCAAAAAGGATTTCCATGGCTTTTTCCCGGATTTGCATGGCAGTATCCCGCGGCAGGAATTCCTGATTTGAAACAAATGAGAAATCCATTTGGCCATTGAAAGTGGTGGTTATGATGGTGTTGGGATTCGCAAACGGGCCGATGACCGTGGGGCTGTAAATGGTTTCAACCGTGACATTCCGGTATTGTACCGGAATGTCAAGCTTACCCATGTTGGAAAACATAAAGTCGTTGCCCACTTTGGCATAGGTCAGAAACCGGCGTAACTTATGAACAGAACCGTGCGATGCCTCCATGATCATCGTAAATTCGTAGGGGTTCAGCTTCGCCATCTGTTTGGAAACGTGGGCTTGAAGCGATTTGGCTTTCTCCCAGAAACCGGCTCCAATGGATTGTTGGAGGCTGATATTCAAAGCCAGTCCGTAAGAGAACAGCATATCTCGCTTCACCTCGGGCATGTAGCGGCGGATATCCACCGGGCAGGTTGCCTTACCATGCGCCTCAGGGCCATTTACCACCTTGAAAGCCTCCATCAATGCAAGCCCGATAGCCGTGTTGACGGTCACGCCTTCTTTTTTACAATGGGTAAACAGCGCTTTCGATTGCTCTACGCCGAGCTTCCAGTTGACCAGGTAGTCGGCAGAACGTGGTGCGGGTTTCTTTTTGGTTGATATAAACAATGAGCCTAATGAAAGTCCCAGGTTTACCAGCGCGGCCGAGAACTTCGCCTTGAAGCGGTTACGGCCATTGTCGAGTATTTCGGCCGGTACCAGGTCGCGAATGCTTTGGAATGCCGGCGCTTTGCCGATCTCTGCCTGCGGATCATCGAGCAATGCCAGCAGGTCGGACAACAATGCTACACCCGAGCCGCCGTCGCACATGCAATGGTGAAAAGCCATAATGAGGTCCGACACATCTGCTGAACGTATCCAGGTAATGCGAAGTAGCGGGCCGTGGGTTATATCAAACGAGGTACCGAGTTCATATACAGTCTCCCTGTTCCAGTCTTCGTCGCCTGTTCGGTCCACGATTCTGAGGGGGATCGCAGGGGGCACTGGCGGGGTGTGGAAATAAGGTCTCCCCAATGTGTCTATGCCAATAGCAGTGCGCAGCATGACATACTTCTCCTGTAAGCGGGCGAGGGCGCCGACGAGCTCTGCATGGTCGATCACACCATTGATTTTCAATGCGTAAACGCCGTGAAACGGCTCGGTACCATCGCCCAAAAGCACCCTTTCGAGGAAAAGCAGGTTTCGTTTCATCGGTTACGCGGTTTCGGTTACACGGTTGGCGATTGCGAAATCTTCGAGTAATGAAACGGCTCTGGCATTGCCGCCCGCGGCATTGAACGTGTCGCGGATATGCTCCGCGGCGTTGCGGTATTGCGGATTTTCAAGCAGTTCCTTCATCGCATTTTTTACATCGGGCACACGCAGCCTCTTGTACCTGACTTTGATCCCACAGCCTGCATTTTCGATCAAAGCGGCGGTGTGAAAATGGTCATAAGCAATAGGGGTAATGAGCATCGGAAGGCCGTTCATGAACGTGTCGTTCACGGTATTGAACCCGCCGTGGCAGATCACCGCATCCATTTTTGGGATAATATCGGCCTGAGGCACAAATCCTTGTACAATAAAGTTCTCCGGCCATTCGTCAATCACCGACGGATCGGTGGCCGCCACGATCGTGATCGGCTCGTTGCCGAATGCTTCGATCAGTTTCATGAAAAATTCCTTGCGGATATCGACCAGCAAGGTGCCCAGCGATACAAATACTTTGGGCGTAGTAGCTTTTTCGAGCCTTTCCCAGTCGAACGGGGTATCGTTGGGCCTGCCTTTCACCGGCCCCACAAATTTCATGTGCGGATCGGGCTCAGGGAAGCCGGCAAACTCCTTGGAAGTGAACACAATGTTCATCTCATGGGAATGGATCACAAACTCGTCGGTATAAATGTCGAGCTCGCGCTGCAGGCCTTTGATAAGGTTCTGTTGCCATTCGAAGATTTTCGGGGCGGAGAGGGCGGTATCGCCCATCACATCCGGCGGCACGGGTGTGGTGGTCACGCATGGGATGCCTTTGAGATGCGCCACCAATGCTCCGGCGAAGGTAATGCAGTCATTCACGATCACATCCGGCTGGAAATCGTCGGCCACGCGCGATACGCCCGGGAACATAATGCGCGCAAAGGGAATATAGGTTTCTTCCAACGCAAGTTTCATCACTTCGGGGCCGGAGAGGGACGGACCGTCGTCCTGGCGTTTCAGGATGCGTGCGATTTCTTCCTGGTGCGGCGCGAGCTCTTCTTCGGGAAGAATGTAGCGGCCGCCCTCGGGAATGTGCTTGTCGGCCAGGGGGATGAGGCCCGTCCATGCTACGTCATGCCCATTGGCGAGGAGGCTTGCTCCAACGCTGAGTGTAGGACTGATATGTCCGAAAAAAGGGGGTACTACAAAGAGGAATCTAGCCATTATGCAAGACTTTAACGGGTATCTGATCGAGCCACTGCGCCGCGGTGCGGGTGCCGCCCGCCTGCTCGAAAGAGGCCTGGACACGGTGCGCTGCGAGTCGGTAGCCCGGATCATTTAAAATATCATTGACCGCGGTTTTGAGGTGCGGGGCTTTAAAACGGTTGAAATTGAGCCTCACCCCGCACCTGTTCGCGACCACGCGACCGGCTACGTGTGACTGGTCGTACGCGATCGGGATCACCACCAGCGGTATTCCGTTGGATAATGCTTCGGAGACGGTATTATGGCCTGCGTGGCACACTACGCCGTCCAGGTGAGGGAGTAGTTCGAGTTGGGGTATGCGATGTTTTACCAGAAAATTGGCAGGCCACGATTCGAACAGCGTTTCGTCGGAAACCACCACTACCAATAGCTCCTCGCCGCCGAATGCCTCAATCACTTTGGCAAAGAAGTCCTTCTTGAACTGGTGATCGAATGTGGTGCCTATGGAGATGAGGATTTTGGGAACGGTTTGAGCCTTTAATTTTTCCCAGTCGAATGGAATGTCGGCAATACGGTTGCTGATCACCGGGCCGGGGAAACGGTAATATTCCGGCAACTCCATTTCTCCAAAAAATTCCCTCGAAGTAAATACCAGCGTCAGCAATTCGGAGGTCGCGAGTGATTTGTCACCTTCGATACCAAGTTCCTGTTGCAATCCCATGATCTGCTTTACCTCCCATTCATGAATTTTGGGCAAATCTTCCATCATTTTTACGGCGGCCGGAGCGGTTACCGACGTCGCGTAAGGAATATCGAGCAAATGCGCGGCCATACCGCCGGCAAATACCTGGTGGTCGTTGATCACAACATCGGGCTGCCAGCTTTGGAGCAACTGCATAATGCCGTCGAACATGTAGCGGTTGAGCGGCACGAGCACCTCTTCGTAGAGAAACTTAATGCTCTCGATGCCGTAGACGTTCTTTTTGGTGATAATATCGAGGTATTCGGCGTTGGCCTGCTTCTCGGAATCATCTTGGTTGTAGCGGATTACGAGCAACTGGCCGCCGGTTGGCAGTTTTTCCTGTAACTGTTCGTCGAGGCTGATCCACGCCACTTCGTGGCCCAGCGCCAGTAACTCCGCGCCAACGCTGAGCGTCGGGTTGATGTGGCCGGTTAGCGGCGGAACGATAAAGGTGTATTTGGGCATCTTGCGGTATCGTATCGGTCTTTTTGGGTGGTTTGGTGCCGTAGCGTTGTTGCTTTTTAGTACCGTTCCCGGACTGAAGTCCGGGGTTATGGATTGCGTTATCTCTTATCTATTTCCGTTGGCTTTAGCCGACGGGTGGTTTGGTGCCGTAGCGTTGTTGCTTTATGGTACCTCCCCCGGACTGAAGTCCGGGGTTGTGGATTGCGTTCTCTCTTATCTATTTCCGTTGGCTTCAGCCGACGGGCGATGGCGACGGGGCATTTCGGGCGACGGGCAACGGGGACGGTTCGAGAAATTTCTCGAGTTCCTTTCCTATTACCTCCGGCTGCTGTACGGGCACATTATGGTCGCCGGGAGCCAGTACGAGCGAGGCGTTCGGGATTCTCTTAGCCAACGTCCGGCCGGAAGGCACGCAATTGGAATCTTCTCCATAAATCAATAGCGTCTCGTGCTGAATTGCTGTTACCAAAGGATCGCTGAAAAAGCCCTTTTCTCCCTCCATATCCGACCGGATGGAAGTTTCATTGAACAGAAACTCGTACATCCGGTGGTTCTTCTCCAATTGTCTTTTACCCGCAAGCAGGCGCGTTGTATCCGCAAAGTTTTCGATGTAATGGATCAAAAACTCCTTGCTGTAAGTGTCGATGATCGTGAGCGTTTCCTGTTCGCTCGGGTCGGGGCCTTCGATGATGGCCAGTTTGCCTACGCGCTCCGGAAAGCGGGTTGCCATTTTCAAGGCTACCAATCCGCCGTAGCTATAACCGGCCAGGTGCGCCTTTTCGATGCCGAGGATGTCCATCAGGTCGCGGAGGTCGTCGGTCATTGAAGTGAGGTCGTAGCCGGTTGGTACTTTTTCGCTCATGCCGTGACCCTTCATATCGAACAGCACCACGCGGAAATGCTTCGCGAGTATGGGAGCGATATTGAAATAATACACGGCGAGGTTACTGAACATCCCGTGCACCATGATGATCGTCTCCGCGCCCTCGGGGTTCAGTTCCTGCACGTGCAGGCGGACATTCGGCAGGCTGACTACTGGCATTCCTGAATATAAGTGATGATGTCTTCGAGTTTCAGCTGGATAATTTCATCCAAATCCATATTCGACAGCCAGCCGGTGAAATCGATATTCGATCCGAAATGATTTTTGACTTTTTCCGAGAATGCTACGATTTCGATGCTGTCCATTTCAAGGTCTTTGGTAAATGAACTGGCAGGCGTAATATCCATCTCCTCCACAAATTCCTCGCCGATCACCTCGGTGATGAATTGGTTCAGGGTTTCAAAAATCTCCTCTTTGCTCAGCTTGTCTTGTGTCAGTTGGTCCATCCGATGATGTAATTAAAATGTTTGATAGTATTGATCCATATATCCTGAATGCGCAATGCATCCCCGTTGATCTCTTCAATCTGGTAGGCCCGGGGATTGCCCATGAGGCCTTTACCGAGCATTTTGCCGAATGCTTCCTTTGCTACCCAGCAGCGCGTCATCCATTCGTCCTGGTCGCGGCCGTCGAGCAATGCCAGCTCGGCAGCGGTGAACACGATTTCCGTAAAACCTGCGCTTCTTGGCTGTATTTCCTCAATATCAATACCTACCGGACCTTTTTCGCTGGCAATGGCCACGGCTTCCAGGTTCTTGTGTGCCAGTGAAATGTGGATGCCCCTCGTCATCGGGCCGTCGAGGAACGGTTTGCCGACCTCATCCGACCGTATCTCAAACTCGATCGGGAAGTACGCCTCCTTGCGCGAGCGTAGCAGGAGCATACGCGTGGCATCTTTGGCGGCCACCCGGCTGATCATCCATTCCTTCTTTTTGTTGGGTATCAGGCTACGCTGGTGCCGTTTTTCGGGTTGGTTGAAATATCTTTTTAAAATAAAATCCCATGAAACAACGCGCTGGTAGGCATTGCGGAAAAGGAACACCCCGGGCGCCACTTCGTCGGACAGCACGTTCTGCAACGGTGCCATGGATACATTCCAGAGCTTCTCGTCGATTTCCAGACGGCGGTTCTGCCAGCCACGGATGATCGACCATACTTTCCCGTCGCGTTTGAGGATGAAATCGGCGGTGGCAGTTTCGTCGGTGAGCTCGGTAAGGCGGCAGGTACATTCGAAAACGCCGGCCTGGTCTTCCATCTCACCATAAAACTCCACCTCGTTGATTTTTACCGGGAATGCAATGCGGTCCTTCGTCAGTGTGAGTTGGAGCCAGAGGCCGAAGAGTTGCCCTGCATTATCCAGCAGCGAGCCTTTGCCAGCATCACCGGAAATAAGGCCGGTAATGCCGTTTTGAGCCACACTCACTACTTCCCGGATTCCCTGGTAGGCAGGGCCGTGGAACATATTTTCCCGGTAGATCTGCTCTGGCGTAATGGTAATGCCGAGCGACTCGCCGATATCATAACCATTTGTTTCGGGCGTGCCTTTCGTTTCCGAAAGTTGTACTTCGGCATTGGCATATTTGTCCAGGTCGAGGTAAACACGGTTGGGACTTTTCCACTCGCCGGTGACGGTCTCGCGGAAGGGTTCCACCACATTCATCCATTGAAATACCTTAATGGCCAAGATCTTTTGCACGCGCAGTCCGGGCGCCTGCTCTCGGGCGATGTCGCCGAACACCTCGAAGATCATCGTCATTGGGATCACCGGGTCCATATCCTCCACGCAGTGCCAGTTGGGCTTTTGTTTGAGGAGCGAATGGTCGATCAGCCAGGGACTGTTTTGGAGCGAAATGTCGAGCTGCTTTTTGAAGGGTGGCCGCATGTCTTGTATGAGCGGCTTAAAAGCGTCGGGCTGAACTACTGGTCGTGCTGACGGTTGAACGGTAGTTCGGGCAACAGGCGCTGCGGCCGACTGGTTGCGGAACAGCCCCGCGAGTTCGGCCTGCACCAGGGCAATTTCGTCCATATTCGCCGATAATGCCTTCATTACCGGGTGCGCCACATCGTCCAGTGCCAGTTCTTTTTTCGGCTGGCTAAATGTAATTTTCTTCAATGAATCCAGCTCAGTCACGAAAGGTGAGCCGAGTTGAAGCTTCATCGGTTTGCGATGCGGATTTTGCTGCGTCTCGATCCCCATGAATGCGAGGTCGATATTTTTGCCCTCTACAAACAATGCCGCCATTACACGCTGCAATTGTTGCAAGCCGCCCCTGATCGGTACATTCGAGGCGATGGCGCTGTATGGCTTGCCTTTCAGCGTATCGTCCACGAACCCTACCAGCCCGCCGGAACCGACCTGTATGAACATGCGTACGTCCTCAGCATACAGCTTGTCGATCAGCTCACGGAAGCGCACGGGTTTCACCAGGTGCTCCACGCTCAGCGAGCGGATTTCGTCGTATGACTCGGGGTAAATATCCAGGGTAGTGGCCGACCAGAGCGGAATAGTGGTCGGTTGGAACTCCATGGTTTCGAGGCCGTCCAGGATCCGGTCCAGCTTATCCTTCACAAAGGGTGAGTGGAAGCCGGACTGGAACGGTAGCTGTTGATGGAAGATTTGATGCGCACGCAAGATGGCCGAGAAATCTTCGACCGCCCCGATGGTACCGCATAGGATTACCTGCTGCGGACAGTTGTCGATGGACAAATAGATATCCTGCTTGTCTTCCAGCCACGGTTTCAGCTGGTCATACCCACAACCTACCGCGAGGAATTTGGTGTTTTTTACTTCAAAAAGTTCGGGGTTCAGCCGGGTAAGCAATTGTAAAACCGATGCTTCCGATGCCAACCCGGAAGAGCGGCCCGCAAGCCATTCGCCCAGGCTGTGGCCTGCATTCATGTCGGATTTTACACCCAGTTTCTTAATCGCCGAATCGAGTATCCTGCTTTTTTCAAGCAGTTTCATGGCCGTATTGAAAACCGATTGCTCTTCGCTGGTTTCGTTCGCTTCAAATCTGGGCAGATTGAAATAATCCGCCACGCTGTCTATCTCACCGCCCGCGAGGCCGTCGAGGCCGGGGAAGAGGAATGCGGTTTTGCCACCGTTGGCGAGCAAAGGTCCATTGGTGTACCAAATGTCCTGCTTGTTGCGCCAGACGTTATTTTTGGCAACTATTTTAATGGCCTTGGCAATGCGCTCGGACGTCGGTTCGAAGATGGCTACCCGGTAATTGCCCGAGCCGGTTTCTTTGTCGCCCGCTTCCAATGCCGTGAGCAACGCTTCGTGTGTGGGGCGCGCGAGAAGTAAAACTTCGTCGCGAACGGCGACATTTGCGCTACCATTTACAACATTACTTGTGCTTTTTTTAGGACTTTTGTCCCATCCTTCCAGGACAATATGCGCATTAATCCCGCCAAAGCCGAAAGCATTTACGCCCGCGTAACGCGGCAAACCCGATTGCTGCCAGTCGGTAAGTTGTTTTACAGGTTCAAAACGCGTATAGGCCAATGCTTCGACCGGCTCTTCGCAATGCAGGGTAGGAGGCAGCTGTCCATGATATAATGCAAGAACAGTCTTGATAACGCCCGCAATACCGGCCGCAGGCATCGCATGCCCGATCATTGATTTCACAGACCCGATACCCACCTTGGCACCCGCATTCCCGAACACGGTCGCCAGCGTTTCCAGCTCCGTTTTATCGCCGAGCGGCGTGCCGGTGCCGTGTGCTTCGAGGTAGCCGATCTGGTCGGTGCTGACGCCGGCCATCTCCCATGCCTGACGGATGGCTTTCACCTGCCCGTGCACGGTGGGGCTCATGACGCTCGCGCCTGCGCCATCGCTCGATACGCCCACGCCCTGGACCACAGCATAAATGCGGTCGCCGTTGGCAATCGCGTCGGAAAGTCTTTTTAATACCACAAAACCACAACCCTCACCGATCAATAGCCCGTCGGCGCGTTGGTCGAAAGGCCTGATTTGCTGGTTTTTGGACAATGCGCCCAGCTGGTGGAAAATGCTCCAGAAAGGCGCATTCTGGCAGGCATGCACGCCGCCGGCGATCATCATATCGGCCCGACCGGAGTTCAGCTCCTGCACGGCGTGGTCGATCGCGAGCAGCGAGCTCGCACAGGCGGCGTCCAGTGTGTAGGCGGTGCCACCCAGGTCGAGGCGGTTGGCTACCAGCGAGGCGGTTAGGTTGGGGATCAATCCCATGGCAGTATCCGCCGAAAAACGTCCTTTTTTCTGCTGAAATTCGCTTTTGATCCTTTCTAAATCTTCGCTTTTGAGGTCGGGCAAAATGCTTTGCAGTACTTCCACGATCTGCTGCCCGGTACGCACGATCTCGATCGCGCGCGTAGCGCCCGGGCCTGTGTAGTTGCCCTTACCTATTATAATGCCTGTTTTGGCAAAATTAGCGCCGTTGCTGCGGCAGCCGTTGCTGCGGCAGCCGTCGCTGAATGCGCGGGCATCCAACAATGCCTTATGTGCGAGGCTTAATGTAAGCAACTGCTCAGGTTCCGTGCCTTCGACGGCAAGCGGTAAGATGCCGAACTGAATCGGATCGAATTCAGCGTAATTGTCTATAAATCCGCCACGGCGGCAGTAAAACCGGTCCACAGCCGCGGATGTCTGTTCATTTTCCTGAAAAAACAGGCTGCCCATCCGGCTTTCCGGCACTGTTTCGATGGCGTCCACACCGCTACGGATATTTTCCCAGAAGGCGTTCAGATCGCCCGCCCCGGGGAAAATACCCGACATCCCGATAATGGCTATATCTGCATTTCTTTTCATGATGTTGTTCAATGCGTCTAGCTCACTATTCGGCCATGATCAGTACCTGGCTTTCGGTACCGTATTTCAGTTCATTGACAAATGTTTCCATGCCATCGCCGAGCGGGATCAGCGGGATTCCGCGGCGCTCGTATTCTCTTTCGAGTGATGGCGACACCATGCCAGTGCCTTTCCACGGGCCCCAGTTAATGGCTGTCACCTTGCCTTTGATCTTCTTGCGCAGTTCCCAGGCATACTTATCGAGCACGCTGTTGGCGGCGGCATAGTCGGTTTGCCCACGGCTGCCGTACACCGACGCGACGCTCGAAAACAGGGTCACGAATTGCACATCATCTTTCAAATGCTCGGCCAAAACACGCAGCGGCGTTACTTTGGTGGACATCACCCGCTCGAAGGATTCCGGCGTTTTCTGATGGAACAGCTTGTCTTCGAGCAAGCCCGCCCCGTGGATCACGCCGTCGATCCGGCCATATTGATTGTACAAACCTTCCACCATCGCGATCAGCGCTTTTTCATCGCGCAGATCCATGGAATGATAGGTTACCGTCGAGCCATTGGCTTCGAGGGCCGAAATGGTGCCCAGGATCTGGTTCGCTTTATGGATTTCTTCCGTCTTCTTCTCGATTTCCGCCGGGGTTTTCAACTCGCCGGAAGCGATGAGGCGTTTGCGGATTTCCTCCTTGTTTTTCAAACCCGCCAGCGACTGGTCTGCACGGGAGCGCGGGTCGGCTGAGCGGCCTACGAGTACATAATTGCAGGGATAATCTTTCGAAAACCGTACGATCAGTTCGGCTGTAATGCCTTGCGCGCCACCGAGTGCGAGTATCACCGATTCTCTGTCCAGGTGAATGTCCGGATCGGAGCCGGTCTGGATTTCGGAGCGGATCATTTCCATGATCTGCCGCTTATCGCCTTCGTAAATCACCTCGCAAGGTTCGTCGGTATGCAGGATTTCCGTTAGCGTAATCTCCGCGATTTTACCTGCCGAAAGTTGGGAGGTAAAGCTCACGAGCCGGCATTTGGTCTCTTCATATTCTTTGTCAAGACTCTTCAAAAGGCCCGCATAGCCCTGGAAATGGCGAAGGAGCTTCACGTCGGTGTCCTTATCGAGCGCGCTTTGCGTGTCGGAGATGGTGTAAATCCACTTTACCTTGCTGAAATCCAGTTTTTTAATCAGCGAGAACGATTCGATAATGGTTGGTTTCAAGCGGGAAGTGAAAATGTTGAGGATGATCAAACCATCGAAACCTTGCAACGAATCATCAGGTGAAATGATGCCTACTTCCGCGCCATTCCGTTCGAAAAGCGTTTTTACAGCTGCCGCTACCTCACCCGCATCGTCGGTAACTGCGAACCGTTTGCCTTTCAGTACCGCGGGATTCAGCGGCGGGATCGCCGAAGGTGTAAGCTCAAAGCGGAGGCGTGATAGTTTTTCGTTCAATGCGGCCTTAGGAACTGGAGGAACATTCAAACTTTCTGCTTTTTGAATGGAATCCTGTGCGCCTCCCAACGCCTCGGACAGCCATTCGATCAACCCGTTGAGCGTTTTAATGGAGGCCAGTTTTTCAACGAGTTCCTCGCCACGCTCCTGATAGATCTGGATCAGCCCGTCGATATTGTTTTTCAATTCACCGATGATCTCCATGCGCTTGATCGAGTCGATGCTCAGGTCAGCTTCCAGGTCCATATCCATGCCGAGCATTTCCTGCGGGTAGCCGGTTTTGGCGCTCACCGCCTCCAGCAGCACCGATTTAATACGACTTTCCGGCCATTCTTCGATAATCCCGTCCTGCGTCACCGAGAGCTTGCTCAACGGCACATTAGCTTCTGCCTGCGCGGTTGCCACAGCAGGGTGTTGCTGATGTTCGTTAATCCAATTGATCAGCAAATTCAGCGTTTTAATGGCTGCCAGCTGTTCAATCACCGTTTCTTCGCTTTCCTGCCCGGCTTCGAAACCGCCCAGCTGCCTGCGCAGTTCACCGATGATCTCCATGCGTTTGATGGAATCAATGCTCAGGTCGGCTTCCAGGTCCATGTCCATGCCGAGCATTTCCTGCGGATAACCGGTTTTATCACTGATAACCTGCATAACCAACGCTTTTACATCGATAACCGCTCTGGTCGGTGTATGGGTTGCGACCGGCTGTGCTTCCCTTGCGGCTTTCTCAATTACAATGGGTACAGGAGCAGGCGCATTGGCAGCGAGCCCGCTCAATGGAGGCTCGTAAATTTCGATATTCCTTGAAGGTGGCACCGACTGGCCGAGGTAGCCCAGTACCACGTCGCGCTGTGCCTGGATGAGGTATTTAACACTATTAAGATATTCGTGAACGACGCGTTCTGCCTCGTTACTACCCGCCGTGGCGGCGACGGCAGGTTGCTGAAATGCGGCCAGTTTCAATGGCGCGGTCACCGGTAATGCGCCGTGGTCGGGTAGTTTGCCGTTCAGGGGAAGAGCCATCTGGCCATCTACGAGCCAGGTCGTGATGCTTTTGCGGTACTGTTCGGGCTTGTCGAGATCCAGTACGCATGCGTCGCGGTCCTCGAATAGTTTGTTAAAATCAATATTTCTGCCGGTGGCGACATAGCCAGCCAGGGTGTGCAGTAGTTGCACAATACCCTGCTGGTCTTTGTCTTCGGTGTGGAGACAAATTTCTTCTTTGCCCAAAATCGATTTGGTAAGGCCGGTAAGCACTTTCCCCGGGCCAACTTCCACGAAAACGCGGGCACCGTCTTCGTACATCTGTGTAACTTCTTCCGAAAAACGGACCGGCCGCACAAGGTGATCGGCCAGGCGTTCCTTGATGGCTTCGGGCGAGGTGGGATAGGGCGCCGCGGTGGTATTCGACCACACGGTGAGGGTAGGTTCGCTGAACGCTACCTCATTCAATACCGCTGTGTAAAGGTCTTTCGAACCTGCCAAAAGCGGGCTGTGGAATGCACAGGCTACTTCCAGCTGGCGGAAGGAAATTTTCAGTTCGGTCAGTTTCGCGGTTAGTTCCGCAATTGCCGGCGTGGTGCCTGCGAGTACCCATTGGCGCGGTGAATTGTGGTTCACCGGGTAAATGTGGTTGATCTCCGATACAATGCGCGTCAGTTCGTCTTCTGGGCAGTTTACGGCCACCATCGCGCCATTATCGTCGCCGATCGCGTCGAGTATAGATTTTGCCCGTTTTTCGCTGAGCGGAACAAGCTGGTTGGCTTCAAATACGCCTGCGAAACACAGGGCAGGCAATTCGCCGTAGCTATGTCCGGCAACCATATCAGGTTGTATGCCAAATTCTCTAAGCAATTCTGCTATCGCCAGATCAACTACGCCCAGCAACGGTTGTGCCAGCCGGGTATCCTTGATTTTCTCCTTCTGCGCCTTCGCCGATTGCTCGTCGAAAACAGCGTCGGGGAAAATGATCTGCTGGTAAGAAGGATGTTTCTTCAACAACTTCCGCATCGCGGGAAATGCAACGAACAAGTCGCGCGCCATATCCACGCGCTGGCTACCCTGGCCCGGGAACATGAATGCTACCTTACCCGGGGTCGTATTAGTATAGTAAATACCCTTCGCTCCCGAACCGGCTGGCGCGAAGGTCTCCTTACTGGTTGGCGCGAAGGTCTCCTTCGTGCCCCGCCCCGATGCCGCCAGGCTCTGCCTGGCATAAGAGAGCGCCGCATTCAGCTTGACCTGCGCATCCGCATGGTTTTCAGCCACAATACAAATCTGCACGGGCTTTTCACTATGCAAGTTCAAGCTATTCGCCACATCCCGCAGAGAAACCGATTCATTTTCCAGGATATCATGCGCAGCCTTCAAAAGTTTTTCCGTTTCCGCAAGCATTTCCCCGCGGAAAACCAGCATTTCAGCAGGCCAGGCCTTTACCGATTTACGCGGTTTTTTAGCAGAAGCGCTTTCGATCACAGCATGGAAGTTAGTCCCTCCGAAACCGAATGCGCTGATCCCCGCAACCCGGCGGTCGTCGGTCCAGAGCGCGGGCCTGGTTTGGAATGCGAACGGACTCGTTTCCGGATTATAGTAAGTGTTTGGCGTTTTCAGGTTAATGGTCGGTGGCTTGATCCCGTGGTACACTGCCAATGCAGCCTTTATGAGACCGGCGAGACCCGCGGCGCATTTGGTATGGCCTATTTGTGTTTTAACTGACCCTAAATGCGTCTGATTGGTCAATGCGCCGGAGGCCAGCATCATTTCGGTCAATGCGCTGAGCTCTGTTTTGTCGCCTACTACCGTCCCAGTGCCGTGCGCTTCCACCAAGCCTAGTTCGGCCGGCGAAATACCCGCCTGGTCGTAAGCACGTTCCAATGCCTTCACCTGGCCCGATTTACGCGGGGCAGTGAGACCCAGGCTCTTGCCGTCGCTGGAACCGCCCACGCCTTTGATGACGGCGTAAATGGTGTCGCCATCGCGCAATGCATCCTCTTCGCGTTTCAGCACTACCATCGCTACACCTTCACCCAGCGCGATACCATCGGCTTCGGAGTCGAATGTGGCGCAGCGGCCTTTGCGTGAGAGCGCGTGCGTGCTGGAAAACATCAGGTAGTCGTTGATACCGTTGTGCAGGTCGGCGCCGCCGGCCAGGACCATTTCGGAACGGCCCAGGATCAGTTCCTGGCAAGCCAGATCAATGGCGGCCAACGACGAGGCACAGGCTGCGTCAACAGTATAATTGCGTCCGCCAAGGTTCAGGCGGTTGGTAATGCGGCCGGAAATGACGTTCGCCAGCACGCCGGGGAACGAATCTTCCGTCAGTTTGGGCAATGCGTCGTCGAGTTCTTTGGGGATTTCTCCGAAAAACTGAGTGAAAAGCGAGCGAAAACCATAGTTGTTGGCCAGGTCGTTACCGCCTTCCGCACCGATGATCACCGACACGTTATCGCGGTTCGCATCCGCACCGTACCCTGCATTTTCCAGGGCCTGCTTCGCGACGAGCAAGCTCAGCAGCTGGGTAGGGTCGATCGCCGCCAGCGATTGCGGCGGGATGCCGAATTCTACCGGGTCGAAATCGATTTTTGGAATAAAACCGCCCCATTTCGAATGGGATTTGCTGCCGTCGGAAACGGTAGGGTCGTAGTACAACGCCTTGTTCCAGCGGTCGTCGGGAACTTCAGTCACCCAGTCTTTGCCAGCCAGGATATTACCCCAGAATTCTTCGATATTGCGTGCGCCGGGATAAATACAGGCCATTCCGACGATCGCGACATTCAATGCCTTCTTTTTCCTTCTCGGCGGCTTGGGCAGATTTGCCTGGTCGATATATGCGTAATTGCCGGTTGCAACATTTTCGTGCAACTCATTCATCGTCATTATTTTGTCGAGCATCGCAGCAGCCTGTCCGATCATGTACATACCGCGGCTCATTTGCTCTTCTTCTCCTATTTTGACCAGGTTGTCGGCCTGGCGCTCAATTCCTTTGGCGGCAATACGAAGCCGGCCTACATTGAGCTTTTCGAGCGCTGCCCAGATCTCTTTTTTATCCAGACCGGCCTGCTCCATTCTCTCTTTTTCCGCATTAAAATCGGCTGCGAAAGGCGATTCCAGGCAACGGGTTTCATGGCCGGGAGCAGTTTCGAGCAGGACGGTTTCGGTGTGTGCCAGCGCCTGCGCCTGGAATTGCGGCAGAATAGCGCCCGTAGCGACGGCTTCCTGCGTATACAAATAAGCGGTACCCATCAAAACGCCGACTTTGACGCCGCGGGCAGTCAACGGGGCGGCCATGACGGAGATCATCGCGGCTGAAAATGCGTCATGGATTCCTCCGGCGAAGAAGACTTCGAGTTGCTCGGTCTGCTCTTCCTGCAAAAGCCTGTTGATCTGTTTTTCCCAAAGTACAAAACTCGAAAGCGGTCCCACGTGACCACCACACTCGCGTCCCTCGAAAATGAACCGTTTGGCACCTTCTTTGAGGAACATATCAAGTAAAGGAGCCGAAGGCACGTGCAGGAATGTTTTGATACCCAGCTTTTCCAGTGGTTTGGCTTGTGACGGACGGCCACCGGCGATGAGCACGACGGGCGGCTTCTCTTCGGTAATATAGCCTAATTGTTCTTCGCGAAGCTCGGCGTCTGCAAAACCGAGGATACCTACACCCCAGGGCTTGTCGCCGGCGAGGTCGCGGGTTTCGCGGATCAGGTTGCGGGCCTTTTCGCCTTTCAGGAGCGATAATGCCACAAAAGGTAACGCGCCGGCTTCGGCGACGGCTGCGGCGAACGCAGGTACGTCGCTGACGCGCGTCATCGGGCCTTGTGCAATAGGGTAGTGTGTGCCGAGTGTTTGTGCCAGCGCGTTGTGCGCCGCCAGCGGATTAAGGTGTTTGGCTTGCCGCAGATGGCCGTACATGGCCTCTTTGATGGCAAATACGAGTCGCGGAAGCTTCTTGTATTGTTTAAAAAGGTCGGTGCCGATGGCAATGTCCTGTCCCATGGGGATATAACCCTGGTCGAGGTCGAGTGTGTGCAGGAACGGGTACAGATCTCCGCGAACAGGTTGCGCGGGTAATGCGGGGGAGTTGGGGCGGACCAGCACGCGGAAGCAGTCGATCACGCGGGTTTCGTTGCCGTTCAGTTTCTCGCTGATCGTTTTAAGCGAAGCTGGTGCAGAACATTCCGGGAAAGGTAGCAGCTGGCTGTCGAGCACCACGCCGCGCCCGCCGAGAGCGATAATCGCCGCTGCGTTGTGGACGCCTATTCCGCCTTGTACCCAAACCGGGATACCGCTAACCTCCTTCATTATACGTTGAAACAGAATGAAGGACGAATCGTTGCTCACCAGACCGGCCCCTTCATTGCCTTTGGCGATGATGCCCGCTGCACCGCTTGCTTTTGCCTCTCTTGCTTCGGCTACGCTGTGGACCTGGAAAATGACCTGGATAGAATTTGAAGGATTAGGAAAAGTCAGACCATATGGTAGAATTACTAGTTTAACTTGTTCGGGTAAGGTGATCGTCAGCGGGCTATTTTCAGAATAACATACACCAAATGTCTTTTTGCTTTTGGCAGCCATTTTCCCCAGGGCGTTCGTAGCGATTTGTTGATCTCGTCCAAGGTGGATTACTGGGAAAGCTCCGGCTTCTGAGAGCGCCAGTGCCAGTGCCACATCCGGTCGCTCCATCGGGCCTATACCGATCATTTCCAGGTTTTTCATAACGTAGTTCTTTTTAGTAAGTCTCTATAAATCAGCTCAGGTTAAGGGCGGTAGCTGGCGGGGTCAGGAGAATTACGGATGGTTTTAACTGATATCGTCCGGTTCATGGCGAAATATACGTAAATTATAATACGAGAAATTACTTCTAATATCAAATTGAAATCTTACTACAAGAAATCGTCACTGGTGTGGTATTTATTTGCGAAATAATTTCAACATTCCGACTATGTTGGATGACAACGTGATAAAAGTAAAAAGCCGCCCCGCTGGCAACAGGCAGCGATGGCGGCTTTTTACGGCAATTGCTTGTCGTTGTTATCCGAATTACCAGAAGCGTTTGAGACCGGTCATGTATAGGTCATATCCTCCTTTGCCACCCGGGCGGTTCGATGAGAAGAGCATCAGCCAGTAGTTGAAATTCGACAAACGGGGAAGGACAGGACGGTACTCGTTGTAGGACGAATTGATCCGAGGTCCGGCATTGATCGGCGCCGACCATTTGCCGTCTTTGTATTCGGAATAATAGATGTCTTCACCTCCCTGTCCGCCGGGGCGATCGGAAACGAAAACCATCATATCGTCCTGGACGTAGGGGCATTTGTCGTTGTACGGGCCGGAAAGCTCTTCGACTTTTCTCAGCTCGTATTGGGCGGGTGCTACGAGGCTTTCTATCGTAATGTGCTCTGTTTCCTTGCGGGGGATTTTCACTTCGTAAATATCGAAGTTGCCACCGCGGTCGGAGCAAAAGTACAGGCGGTCGCCCATCCAGGAAAAGCTAGGGTAGGCGTCATTTGCCGGCGAATTGAGATAGTTAACAGGCTCAGCCCCGGAGGTGCCGCGTTTGGCATATTTAATGTCCATTTTACCCGAGGAATCGTCGGCATAGAACAGAAACAAATCGTCCTCCGCATCGCCAAAAGAGGTGAGGTCGTTACGAAGTGAAATCAGCCTGGGACCGTACACATTGAAATTACCATTTGCCTTGTCTACCAGCTGCCCGACATCACTGTAAATGTCACGGGAATATACACCGACCGTCGGCTTTAAACCTTTTTTAAGACTCAATCGCTTGCTATAATCCATATAGGCACGTGTGTGTACGAGATTTAAGAGGTCTTTCCTGTCTCGTTTCGAAGAAAATACAAGATATGCATCCCCGTGCTTGTTAAGTGGCAAAGAGGAATTGTAATCGTCGTACTCAGAATTAAATTCTTCCAGATTAACGACGTCCGAAAGGAATTTGCCGTCCTTTCTGTCGGGGTCCATACCAGGAGGCCAGCAGCCGAATACCAGGAAAAGGATGATAATAGGCAGGAGCTTTCTCATAGATCAGCGGTTTAAGTTTGTACACGAATAGACACAAGAGAGCTCCCCGAGTGTTGCGGCATAGTTACTTTATCAATGTATCACAGTAAGCAAGCAGCCGCGTCAGATCTGCTTCCTTAGCGAAGTCAACCGGCTTTTCCCGGAGGTACTGGTCAATCTGCTTCCTGTGAGCCGGGTAGAGTTTTTTGATGCTTCCGGTGGTAGGGACATAGAAGCGGTTGTTGTTGTCGATCAGATAATGGGCTGTGCGGTAGGTGAATACACCTTCTGCATTGGTATTGAGCTTTTTGGAGGTTTGGGCCTGGTCGCTGGAATAGGAACGGAAGGTCGTGACGGACGACGCGGTGTAGGAAATACCGTAGGGCCCGCCTTTCTCGGTGCCTATCCTGGCAAGCACTTCCCGTTTACCCAGTGCGGCCCGACCGTAAGTGCTTAATACCTCAGCGTATCCGAAGCGTTTGTCGAACCGGTAGGATTTTTCGCCGATCGTAATGTTTTTCAGGATTGCCTGGTCGATGATTTCCAGCGTATCCAGCTTCGCGTCGAGAAAAAGAATATGTCCGCCGACGTAATTGTAGTTGAAACGTGCCGTAGAAGTACGTCCGTCGATAAATTCCGCTTTGCCGGTTGTAAATTGGCTGAGTTGATAGCGGTCGGCATAGGGTATCACTTTGTCGGGGTACTCGCCTGCTTTGATCTTGAATACTTTTTGTGCCTGTGAATGTGCGGAATAGGAGCACGCAGCCAGGAGGACAAAGAGGGTTACAGGTTTTTTCATATATGTTTTTTTGAAATTTTCAGTCTTTCAATTCGATCCACACCGGCGCGTGGTCGCTGGTTTTTTCCCAGCCACGCACCTGCTTGTCCACACCCGCGCCTGTGAGCCTGGGTACGAGATGCGGGCTGAGCAGGAAGTGGTCGATGCGCAGGCCGGCGTTGCGCGCGAAAGCATTCCGGAAGTAATCCCAGAAGGTGTAGATCTTTTCATTGGGGTATAATGTCCGGATCGCGTCGGTCCAGCCCTGAGCGGTCAGTTTGGCAAATGCCGCACGGGTTTCGGGGCGGAAAAGTGCATCGTCGACCCAGCTTTCGGGCTTGTAAACGTCCAGCTCGGTGGGCATTACATTGAAGTCGCCGGTGAGCAGTACAGGCTTATCTGCTGCCAGGAGGCTTTCTGCATGCGTATGGAGCCGATCGAACCAGCGCAGTTTGTAGTCGAATTTCGGGCCTGGGGCCGGGTTGCCGTTCGGCAGGTATAAGCCGCCGATCGTCAATCCGCCGATCTCAGCCTCGATGTAGCGGCTATGGACATCTTCCGGGTCACCCGGGAGCGTGCGACGAATTTCACGGGGAAGTTCATTCCTGGAAAGGATTGCTACACCGTTCCAGCTTTTTTGTCCGTGCCAGATCGCCTTGTAACCGGCATCCAGAATTGCCTGCTCCGGAAATTTCTCCTGCGGTGCCTTCAATTCCTGCAAACAGACAATATCGGGCGCGGTTTCTGCCAGCCAGCGCAGCAGCACAGGCAATCTGCCGTTGACCCCATTGACGTTGTAAGTAGCGATTCTCATAATTGACCCGATGGGTTAATAGGATAATGGCAATAGTATTACAAATGTCGTGCCCTTTCCGGGACTGACTTCTGCTTTGATGACACCCTTGTGGTTCCGCACGATTTTGCGGCAATAGGCCAGCCCAACGCCCTCGCCCTGCCTGAATGAGCCGGTAGGCAGGCGGGCGAAAGTATCGAACACTTTTTCCAGTTGGGAATCCTCTATTCCGATGCCATTATCCGCTATCCTGATTTCCAGGTAAGCCATTTGCAGCGGTTCGGGCAGCAGATCATCGATTTCGTGCAGTGCAAGTTCACGGCCGGTAATGCGGATGCGCGGCGGGTTTTCGTGGCCTGCGAACTTGACCGCATTGTCGAGCAACTGAAAAAAGAGCTGCTCCATTTGCTCCGGGACAGCCATGATGGAAGGCAGGCGGTCGGTTTCGACGATAACGTTCCGCCGTTCGATCTGCGGCATCAGTTGCGTGGTTACGTCGGCCAGCACGTGATCCAGGTCGATATGCGCAAATGCATGGCTGCTGTTCAGTCCGGAGAAGTCGGATAAGTCCTTGATCATCATCGAAAATTGCCGGGCGCTGCTGCGGATCTTTACAGCCAGTTCCTTAACCTTTTCAGCTTCATGGCGATCGGTGGCATTCACCAGCATGTCACTGAAAACCCGCAGCTTGCGAAGCGGTTCCTGCAAATTATGGCTCGAAATATGGCGGTATTGCCTGTTTTCGTCGTCCGATACAAGCAGCTGGGCGGCCAGGTCGTGCATGGCAGTGCGCGTGCGCTCCATGAGCGAGAGGCTATCGAGGTGAAAGGCCAGTAGTTCGGCAAAAAGGTGAAACATCCCGATCACACGCGGGTTTTGCAATTGGTTCGGCTTGGGGTCGATGGCAAAAAGTGTCCCGAAAAACTCCCCGCTCTTTAACCTGATCGGAAGGGAAATATAGCTTTTGAAACCATAAATCCGGGGCGTAGGGTGCCCGGCATAGAATTCATTTTCATCCACATGATCGATCACCACGGCTTGCCCGCTGTCGCGGATTTCGTTGCAGATCGTCGTTCCGATTTCTAGTTCGTCGCCAGGTTTCAGCCCGAAGCCTGTTTCGTCCTGCACGCTGCACGCGACCCAACGGTCTTCTGTCACACGCGCCACGCCGGCAAACCCCATACCCGTCGAGCGGCATATTACTTCCAGCACGGTTCTGACGATCGGTATCCGGTTTACCTTTTCAACATCGGCAAATAAAAAGTCGTCAGGTTGTACCATTTTTCCAATGTGGGATAGTGGGTGGATTAGTAAATTTAGGTGCCGGGTTCCGGATAACCTAAACTTACTTCTGATGAAAATTTTCTTTCTTTCCCTGCTTATTGCAGTGGCGGCTTATGTGGTCGCAGCGGTGGGTGGATATTTTCTGATTCATAAATTGTCGTCGAATACCCATGATAAGTCGATGGAAGCTACGATGACGGCGGCATTCGTATTGGGACCCCTCGCCGCGATTATCGCATTCATTGCCGCGTATTTTTATCTCCGTTCGCATTGACTGCCGCCAGACGTTCCGCGAGCCGGGTAAAACCGGAAGGCGGGATTTGTCCCCAGCTCTTGAATTGCTTCGATTGATAATCTACGGCCTGAAAAATATCCCAGCCGCTTTGTGTTTTGTAATGAGGATCAGCTCCGTAATCGAGCATGACATTGCAAATATCCCAGGCTTCGGCGCTCGCTGCGGACAGGAGCATGGATGTGACAATGACACGCTCATCCTGTTGCGGCGGGATGATATTGGGATCCGCACCGTGTTCGAGCAGCAGCCGGACTTTCTCTGTCCTGGTGGTATCGGACCTGTCGCGATGGATGGCCTGGAAAAGAATGGGTGTTCCGGTTCCGGCTTCGCGGGCGTTCGCATCGGCCCCGTGTTCGAGGAACCATTTCAATATGGCAGGGTCGTAATCGATTACCCTGAAATGCGTGGGGGAATGCTTCGGATCGCCGTTATCAATTTGGGCGCCATTTTTTAAAAGCACGTCGAAACAAGCTATAAGTTGGGCCGGATCGGCCTCAAAGCCTTGTAAGGCCACAAAATCGAGCAGCGTAACTTGATCGCGGCCGCTTTGATTGAGCTCTGGCACAGGCTGGGCGAGGTCTGTGCTAAGTTGTTCGGCGTTAAGCGCTGCAATAGCTACGGCGAGTTTTTGCCGGGGCGCATCTTTGAAATAATAGGAGCCGTTAGCACGGGCGGTGTCTTCGTCGGCCCAGCTGGCATTGCGCCATTTCTGAATGATCGGCGAGGCGATGAGCATAATCACGGCCATCACGGCGGGTGCGGCGCTGAGTACCAGCACCATGATGCGTGTAAATGGAAATGGTAGCAGGTTAATCGCCGCCAGAATGCCCAACGGAATAAACAGCATGATCACGTAGCCGCTGGCGATGCGGTCGTCGGAGGAATCCGACCGGGCAAATAGCAGCAATCCGATGAGTATTGCCGTGTAGAGGCCCAGAAGGCACCAGCTTACGAGGGTGATTGTTTTCATACTGCCAAATTAGCTACCCGGAGTGTTGCCTTATGTATGGGTAAATCACCTTTTTATTGAGCGGCTGGGCGCGGCCGGCTAGGCGCGGCCGGCTAGGCGCCCCCGGCTAGGCGCATGCTCAATGCGTGGCGATGAATTCGTCGAGCATTGCTTTCACGGGGTGGTAGTAGATTTCCGCGCGACGGCTCGGGCGTATATCCCAGCCGCGGTCGTAATTGACGATGCAAGCCCCGATGAAGTTGTTGGTCGCTTTCCTAACCGCCGGATCCCAGATGGAGAGTTTGGAAATGCGGCCTTTTTCCATGGCCGTTTTGGCCGGCGTTTTCAGTATCAATGCCGAAAACTCGTACTGGTTCACGGTTCCCGACACCCAAACCGCACCTTCGATCTGCGGATCGTTGCTTTGATCTTTTACTTTTGGGCGGATTGGCACCTGACCTTTCAGCGGCAAGTCGGTCTTCTTACTTTTCAGATAGGCATCAATGGCACGCATAGCATGCTCGGCCGGATCGATCCCGTCGAACTCGCTGAGTTCGTATAATCTTTTGATTTGAAATTCAGTAAGTTGTATGTGTTTTCGATATGCTTTTTGCTTCACCATAACCCTTCTTAGTAGCGCACATTCAAACATACGCAGCTTCCGGGACGGATTCAACGGCTTGCCGGCATTTTGTGCCGTAGGGATAGAAATTTGGATTTATACCGATTCTTGATAAGATGTTTGCAGGCCTTTTTTCATTCCGGAGCGCTTTCAAACCGTTGCGATTAAGACACTAATAGTAGCGAGAGTATTTGAACGCACCCGGGTATCGACGGTGTGTTCTGTGACAACAACGCCATGGCGATGGGTGCTTATCAGGTTCTGGTAGCAGCAGGGAAAGCATCATTGATGTTTTTGGCTTGATTATCTGTAAATTATCGCATTCACTCAAAATTTGGGCAATGCGAAACCACGAACCGCTTATCGACGAGCTCCTGGGACGTTTCAAACAGGAGATCGGCGCAGACCTTGAAAAGTACGCCAATCACGTTCACCGGATTTTCGAAACCTGTGTGATGCGTGATACCGACCCTGCTAACCGTCATAAATATGCCATCGCAGCTGTGTTTCACGATATCGGCATCTGGACAGCCCGTACGATCGACTACCTTCCGCCTTCCATCGAGCAAGCCGAGCATTACCTGAATACCGCGCAAGGAGGCGCCGGCGTGAGCGAAATCACGACCATGATCTACTGGCACCATAAAATCCGGCCTTATCATGGCGCATTTTCGGTAACGGTCGAAACTTTCCGGAAAGCGGACTGGACAGACGTCTCGCTTGGCCTGCTTACATTCGGTGCTGACCCGCAAATGCTTCGTCGCCTTCGCCGCAAGTTCCCGAATGCAGGATTCCATTGGTTTTTGATACGGAAGATCAGCGCCAACCTTTTGCGCCATCCACTCAACCCGCTGCCGATGTTCAAATCGTAAGGAGGGAGATAACGTATGTTGTAAGCGTTAGTTGAGGGGTATAATAGTCTTAAGATTAAATGTGAGGAATGGTAGTAAGAATGCAGCCTGGGCTGCTTTTTGTCTGCATACCTGGCTAAAATTCATCCGTTTTCATGAAGCCTTTAACCCGTTTGAAACTCCGTCTCGACCTGGATTTGGAAGAAGAGCAGAAGCTGTGGCGGGAAATGCTGGTGGGGGATGTCACCGCTTTTGAACACCTTATCGACCGTACGTACGACCTCCTTTTCCATTACGGAACCAAGTTCAACAGCGATCGCGAGCTGATCAAGGATTGCATTCAGGATGTTTTTCTCGGTGTTTGGGAAAAGAGGGGTACATTGAACCCCGAAATTCCTCCTAAACCGTATTTACTTGCCTCGCTCCGTCGCAGGTTGCATCGCCTTGCCTCCCGCTTACGGATGGATTGCATGGATTACTACAATGAATCGGACATCGTTTTCGATATTGAGTTCAGTGTTGAGTACCGACTGATCGAATCCGAAAATGACCGGCGGCTGGCTTCCCGGATGGCCAAAATGCTCAATGAACTTCCCAAACGGCAAAAGGAAGCCGTTTTTCTGCGTTTTTACAATGATATGGAGCGTGAACAGATCGCGCTCGTGATGGACATTCAGCCCCAGTCCGTTTCCAATTTATTGCAAGAAGCATTCAAGTTTATCAAATCGCATTGGAAGGCCATTGTTTCACTCGTACTGGCCCTGTCGTTTTGAGCCTGAAATGCCTCATTTAAAAAATTTCAAAAAAAATCAGAAAAATACAGTATCCCGCCCCAGAAACGGTCTAATGGTGTTTGAAAAGCTAAATTTTGAACATGGACCGTTACCGCAATTTCAGTTTGGGGGAGTTTGTATGGGATAAGTCGTTCCGCAACTGGGTGTTGAACCCCACACGGGAGGACAACGAAGCCTGGCAGAATTGGCTCGCCGCCCATCCCGACAAGCGTGAAATGGTGGAGCGCGCCCGGCAGTTGGTGCTTTCGATCCGGCCGGCAAATGCCTCATTATCAAATCCTGAAAAACGAAAGGCGGTGGAGCGGATCGTGGAAAAGCTAGACGCGATGAACCAACCGGAAAACGGCCAATCGTCCTGGTACGCAGGCCGCACGGTGCGCATTGCTGCGATGCTGGTGCTGCTGGCCGGATTTGCCTGGCTATTCTGGCTGCGTCATCAACAGCCTAAGGTCATCGATTATGACCAACTTGTGGCCGAGGCGAGCGAGGAAATGCACGAAACGGTGAACACTACTGCGGAGCCGCTGGCGGTCGACCTTGAAGATGGCAGTCGTATTATGCTCGATCCGGGAAGCCGGATGAGCTATCCTGCGCGTTTCGGCGGAACACAGCGCAGGGAAGTTTTTCTTTCAGGAAAGGCATTTTTCGACATTGCCAAAGATCCTTCCAGACCCTTTTTTGTGTATGCCAATGAGCTGGTAACCAAAGTCTTGGGTACCAGTTTTACGGTCAGGTCCTTTGCTGATGAGCAAGAGGTTTCGGTAGCGGTGAAGACCGGCAAGGTGGCTGTGTTTTCGAGGGAAGATCCCGAAGCAGCCGACAAGCAGAGTTCCCGGGAGCTGACGGGCATGGTGATCGAGCCCAATCAGCAGGTAGTATTTGTTCGCAAAACCGTCAAAATCACTAAAAGCCTCGTGCCTGAGCCGGAAGTAGTTGCGGAGACTGGTGCAGCACCAAATTTTGAATTCGACGAAGCACCGGTTTCGGCCGTATTCGGCGTGTTGCAAAGCGCTTACGGTATCGATATTATTTACGACAAGAACGTCATGGACGAGTGCCCCATCACCGCCACGCTTACCGAAATGTCGCTTTACGAGAAGCTCGACCTGATTTGCAAAGCCGTAGATGCCAGCTATAAGAGCATCGACGGGCGGATCGTGGTGGAAGGAAAAGGGTGCAGAAATAACTAAATAAAAAGCCGGCCCATGCGCCAACATGGCCGGCCCGGATATCCTCAGTGGTTAGCAGACCGTCACATCTCATGCAAATGGGATGAGGAGGAAGATTTTGCCAAGTATCAATTAACAAAACCGTTCAAATTTATGAAAATATCGGTACAGTTCCATCGTAAATGGTTAGTTCTTATGCGGATAAGCGTCGCGCAATTGGTAATGTCGGTTTGGCTGGTCGGGAGCGCGTTCGCGGCGGACGTGCGCGCACAGGAGTTGCTCAATAAGCGTATCAGCCTGCAAGCCCAGGACCTGGAAGTGAAGAAAGTCCTGCACCAGATCGAAAAGCAAGCCGGCGTCCGGTTCATTTTCAGTTCCAAATTGATCCAATCGGGCAGGAAAGTGTCTATCCAGCAATCGAATCAGGAGCTTTCCAAGGTATTGGAAGAGTTTCTGGTGCTGTTGGGACTTACCTATGAAGTTTCGGGTAAAAATATTGTGATACGCCCGTCGGAAACGCCTAAATGGGGATCGGGGGAGCCGGAGGCTTCGGTGAAAAGCGGCTTGCAGGCGGCTGCGGAGATCACCATCAAGGGCCGCGTGACGGATTCGGAGAGTAAGGAGCCTCTGCCGGGCGTGAATATCCTGGTTAAGGGTACGCAAACGGGCACGTCCACGGACGCTAACGGGAACTACACCTTGGTGGTTGATAATTCGGATATTGCCTTGATTTACAGTTTTGTAGGTTACGAGCCGCAGGAAGTGCAGGCAGGGGGCCGGACGGAGATTGACATTGCCCTCAAAACCGACGAGAAATCACTGGAAGAGGTGCTCGTGGTAGGATATGGTACTGTCAAGAAAAGCGATATTACCGGTTCGGTTGCGTCCGTGAAGTCACAGGAACTGACAGCCTATCCGGCGCTCGGGACCGTTCAGGCATTGCAGGGCCGCGCGGCCGGCGTGCAGATTCAGGCCAACAACGGCGAACCCGGCTCGTCGTTCAAAGTACGGATCCGCGGAGGTACCTCCATCAATGCCAGTAGCGACCCGATTTACGTAGTCGATGGGTTTGTGGGCGGTACATTGCCTCCACCCGAGGATATCGAATCCATCGAAATCCTGAAAGATGCCTCGGCAACAGCTATTTACGGATCACGCGGCGCCAACGGCGTGATTATGGTAACTACCAAAAAGGGGACTTCCGGAAAACCGCGTATCGATTTTAATACCTCGTTTTCGAGCCAAAAGGAAATCAACCGTCTTGATCTGCTGAATGCGAAGCAGTTCATTGACTATATACAGGAGGCCCGGCCGACTGTCATGCCGCTGGGCGGTGACACGGACTGGCAGGATGAGATCTTTCGCCGCGGCGGTATTCAGAACCACCAGTTGTCGGTAGCGGGTGGTAGCGAGGCGGTGAAATATTACGTCTCGGGTGCCTACTACGATCAGAAAGGCATTATTCTCAATTCGGGCTACAAACGGTATTCAGTGACGAGTAATATTGATATCAATGCCACCAAGCGGCTGAAACTAGGGCTGAACCTCTTCGCACAACGAGTGTCGCGCCAGCAATCGCGTACCCAGGAGGGATCGGGTGGGCTTACGCCCGGCGTGATGTCGGCGGCACTGAAATTCGAGCCCGACCAGCCTATCCGCGACGCCAATGGCCGCTTTACCGTGGGGCGCCTCAGCGATCCGATCGATAACCCATATGCGATTGCGACGCAGCTGCAAAACGAGTCGCTGGCCGATCGCATCCAGGGTAATCTTTATGCGGAATACAATATTCTCAAAGACTTGAAATTCAGGGTGACGCTGGGCGCTACTACGAATAGCGGCCGTACGGGTACATTCACGCCCACGACTTTGAATGATGGCCGCAATGTAGGCGGAGCAGCAACGGTGAACGGCTCGAAAAGCACCTTGCTTTTGAACGAGAATTATTTGACCTACAACAAAAAGATAGGAGCATTGCACGATTTGTCGGTGATGGCAGGTTATTCCTACCAGAAGTCATCCAGCGAGTCCTGGGGAGGTTCGGGACAGAATTTTATCACAGACGCCGTCTCTTACTGGAACCTGGGTGGCTCATCGGTATGGCAAAGCCCGAATTCGGGGTTGACGGAATGGGTGCTGGCATCCTACTATGCCCGGTTGACGTATTCTTTGGCCGACAAATACCTTTTCACGGCCAATATTCGCCAGGACGGTTCCTCGAATTTTAGCAAGAACCACAAATGGGCTACGTTCCCGTCGGGGGCATTTGCCTGGAAAATGTCGGGCGAGCCATTCATGCAGAACTTTTCCGCGATCAGCCAATGGAAGTGGCGTGTGAGTTACGGTTTGACGGGTAATCAGGCCATTGAGCCATATCAGACCATGGCGCGTTTCTCGAATGTGTACGCGATTATCAATGGTACACCGGTGAATGCGGTCCGCCCGACCACCGTCGCCAACGACGACCTTACCTGGGAAACGACGCACCAGTTCGATGTGGGCGCGGATGTGAGCTTGTTCAACAACCGCATTAACCTCGTGGCCGATTACTATCGCCGCGTGACCAAAGACCTGCTTTTCAGTGTGCAGCTGCCGCAATATTCGGGGTATACCAACCAGTTGCAGAATATCGGCGAAGTCGAAAACAAGGGATTTGAGTTTACATTGAATACCCGCAACCTGGTAGGTGCTTTCAAATGGAGCACCGACATCAATTTTTCCTTAAACAGAAATAAAATCCTGAAACTGCCCGCAGGAACCGACATTCTGTACGGTTCGGCGCCAGGGCATATGGTAGGGATGGGTCAGACGCAGATCCTACGTGAAGGTTACCCGGTAGGCAGCTTTTACGGGTGGATTTATGACGGGGTATACCAGGAAGGTGACAGCTTCATTCCCGGCGGTGGTTTTGAAACCGTAGCAGGCGGGGAGAAATTCAGGGATATTAATGGTAAAAAGGACTCGAATGGCCAACTGACCGGCCAGCCCGACGGCATGTTGAACAGCGACGACCGTACCATTATCGGTAATCCGCACCCGAAATTTACCTGGGGTATGAATAACGATTTCAGCTGGAAGGGATTTGACCTCAATGTGTTCTTCCAGGCTTCGAAAGGCAACGACCTGCTGAGCTATACTTTAATGGAGCTCAATTTGCTGTCGGCCATTAACAATGCGACAACCGAGGCATTGGACCGCTGGACACCGACCCATACCCATACAGACGTGCCCAAAGCCGCTGTCGGCCGCACACGCAGGGTGTCCACGCGATGGGTTAAGGACGGCAGTTTAATAAGGATGAAAAATCTGGCAGTTGGCTATAATTTTCCCAAACCCGTGCTCGAAAAGCTCAGGATCAGCAAGCTGCGCATTTATGCCAGTGCCCAGAATATCCTGACTTTCACCAAATACAAAGGCTACGATCCCGAAGTGAACTATTCGTCGGACGGCAATACCGACAGTAACCGCAACCTCGGCCTCGACTACGGCAGCTACCCGAACGCGAAATCGTACACCATCGGCCTGAACCTGGGTTTTTAAGCATTAAACGGACATGAAAATGAAGCACTTATTTAATAAATCAATATTTCTGACCGCTGCGGTTTCGCTGCTGCTGGGCTGCGCGGACCTCGACGAAAAGCCGATAGGTTTGCTGGCACCCGAATCCCTGTTCAGGACTTCCAAAGATGTGGAAACGGCCATTATGGGCGCCTACGGGTGGATCGCCACCGAAAGGCTCTATGGCCGTCAGTTTGTATCGGCGCTCATGCTGCGAAGTGATATGGAAGACATCGGCGACCGCGGTACGCCGGCCGAACGCCAGCAGGTGAACGACTTCAATATGGATGATAACAATAACATGGTCAATCAGTTCTGGCCGGTATGGTACCAGGTGATCAGCTCCACGAATGCGGCCATTTTTGGTGCGCAGCAGCTCAACCTGCCCGAAAATACCGGAAATCCGCTGATGGCGGAGGCCCGTTTCATCCGAGCATTCGCCTATTTCCACCTCGTGCAAGTGTTCGGCGATATTCCTTATATCGACTATTTTATCAGTAACCCGGAATCCGTCAAGTCTATTTCCAAAACGCCTGCTGCTACGATTTACACTAATATCATTGCCGACCTGGAATTTGCGAAACAATGGCTGCCGGACAAGCAACCGTCGGAAGTCCGGAGCCGCGCCACCAAAGGTACGGCAGCTTCTTACCTGGCCTCGGTGTATCTTACGATGGCCCAATATCAGAAGGCTTACACCGAAGCGAAATGGGTGATCGACAACAAGGACAAGTTTGGTTACGCACTCGAACCGGATTTTCAAACCCTCTTCAAGGCACCGCAAGCCCCGAATATGAAAGAACACATTTTCGACATCGACTTCCTGGGCCTGAAATCCGGTGACGGTGGCGCTAATGACGACATTATGGCGCCTATGACGGGCGTGCGCGGAGGCGATGCGCCGCGCAGCGGATGGAGTGTCATCGTGCCGTCGCTGAAAGTGTATAGTACCTGGGATGATCGCGATTACCGCAAGGAGGTGAGTTTTGACGATTCGCTGCTTGTTGGCGGCAAGCTCGTTCCATACACCGAGTTTACGAATACGAAACGTCCGCATATTGCCAAATATGCACGTTTTGCAGGTAATTCCAATTCTGAAGGCCGCTATTCCGATCATAACTATGCGGCCATGCGCTATGCGGAGATCCTGCTCATAGCCGCCGAGGCGTCGGTGGAAGTGAACGGGCCGAATGCGGAGGCGCTGGGATATATCAACCAGATCAGGGCGCGGGCCAGAAACTGGGCCGGCAGGCAGACGACCTTCCCGGAGGATGTGAAAGCGGGGCTGGCCAAAGACGCGTTAATCGACCTGATCCTCGATGAACGTCGCCTCGAACTGGCCTTCGAATACAAACGCTGGTACGATATCAAACGCCGGAACCTGGGAGAAAAGGTTTTCAAAGGCCCTAACTCGCTGGAACCTCACGAAACATTCAATGCGGGCAGGGATTACCTCATGCCGTTGCCGCGTATAGAGTTGCAGGTGAATCCGAACCTGGCGCCGCAGAATCCGGGGTATTAGCCAGATAGTTTTGAATGATTGACCGGTCGCCGGAGCGATGATAGCATCATTGAATGAGTGAATGACTGAATGATTGAATGAGCCGCCGTGGAACGGGGAATGACCAATGCGGTGAAAATCGCGTAGCGATGTAAGATTGGTAGCAATTGAATGGGTTATGGCTGGACGAAAATCCCGTCAGGGATGTGACGACAATGCCGTGGCGACGCGCAGGCGATGCATTGTTGTTACATGCCAGGGGCATTCCCGCGAATACGTATATTTTGGTTGGTACCGATATTACATGCCTGACGGCATTGTTTTGGCTTTTGACAGTTCGAGGGCTTTCCGGATTTCATTGCTCTCATTCTTTGCAAGGAGAAACGTCCGCTCAGTTACCTGATCCGTAATTACATTATCGGCGAGTAGTAATCTTACTTGAATGGGTTGTTGATCGAGCCAGCCTTGCTCGCTATTTCTCAGCTCAGCAGGAACGAGCGGTTCGCCGAAATCATGGACAGCGCTTTTGAATTGAAATACCAAAACCGGAATCCCGTGTGTCCACTCCACATGGCATTGGATTTGATTGGTTTCGCTGAGAAGGCCGTCAGGGAAATGGGTGTTTTTAAGGATAATGTCGAGCGTGTGGGGGCGTGGGAGTACGCGTATATAAGGTGACCTTGCGGGGAGTGACATAGTTTTCAGAATTTCTTTATATAATCAACAAAGCCCGTCCTGGAATGATTCAGGGCGGGTTTTTGTGCTTTTGTGACTGCATTTTGATAATTGTGACGTTTTTGTGACACCGTTTTTTAGGCCTCCGGTGACATCCGTTGCTTTATTTGTTAATGTCCGGGGCGGCCTTTGGGCACCCATCGAGCCAAACCGGATATCAATCATCTTCTATCATTTACCTATTCAAAAACCTTTCACGTTATGGAGAGTTTCGTTGGAGAAATCCGGCCGTTTGCCGGTAGTCGTGTTCCGCAGGGCTGGCACCTTTGCGATGGTTCGGAGCTGCTAGTGAGCGAGTACGAGGCCTTATTTTCATTGATCGGATTTATTTACGGCCGTAGTGCCGGCGACACCAAGTTCCGTCTGCCCGATCTGCGGTCGAGAATACCGCTGGGGGAAGGGCCAGGTTACAACCTGGGCAAACCGGGCGGTGAGGAAAAAGTGAAACTGACCACCGAAAATCTGCCCAAGCACAGACATCCGGTGGCATGTAGCACCTCCAGCACGAGCAATCTCCCAAATGCTGCGAACGGACTCTGGAGCGCTTCCGCCGCGAAGGGGTTTTTGTACAATTCGGTCCCCGGAAAGATAGAAATGAACAATGAGAGCATCCAGGCAGAAGGAAAGGGAGAGGGACACGAGAACCGCATGCCGCTGTTTGCGGTGTCATTTATTATTGCATTGACAGGTATGTACCCCAGCCGTCCCTGATATCTCTTCAAACATCCAAACTTACATGCTTATGTCTCAATATATATCTGAAATCAGACTATTCTCCTTTCCATTTGCTCCTGAGGGGTGGGCCAAATGTGATGGAGCGACCTACTCTGTTGCGAACAATGTCGTTTTGTTTAAGATGCTAGGGCACAAGTTCGGCGGCAGCGGCGATCATTTTTGTCTCCCCGATCTGAGGGGCAAGGTGATGATCGCCAATGGAGAAGTGCCCCGACCAGACTTTCTGCGTTCCGGCAAAGAAAAACACGTCCTTACCATTGAGGAAATGCCCGCACACAGTCATTCTGCGGTGGCAAGTTCCAAGGGGGTCGATACATACGAGCCTAAAGACAGCTTTTGGGCCTCGGATGTAGGTTATGTGTCGACCATAGATAATCAGATGCACCCGGGTACGCTAAGCGATGCAGGCGGCGACGTCGCGCATAATAATATGTCGCCTTATTTACCACTAAACTATTGCATTGCAATCAGGGGCGACCATCCCGAGGGCGGTTACCGGGAGGTAAATGAATTTACCGGTGCTATCAGACCATTTGGCAAATCCGTGGATGAAGGTGTATGGCTAAGATGCGATGGTAGGGAGCTGCAACTCGTAGCGTATCTCGATTTATTCAAAGTTATTGGTTATACCTATGGAGGTGTGGAAAACAGGACATTCCGGCTTCCAGACTTGCGAGGCCGTGCATTGGTGTCAAGTGGTACGCCTCCGGAACTCACGCATTACAAAATGGGAGAGACGGCCGGCCAATCCGAGGTAAAACTGACCAAAGACCAGATTCCGCGGCATAATCACAGGGCGCTGGCCAGTGCGACTTGTAATTCGCAGCAACCCAACAATTGCGGGTGGGCCGTTAATTCAATTCTACGCCCGTCCTCCAACAGCTTTGCAAAGGAAAAAGGGGATGGAGCGGTCATGAATGCCAGGGCATTCGGACTTATGGGGGACGACAAAGCCCACAGCAATATGATGCCCTATCAGGCAATGGAGTTCATGATCTGCTCACGAGGGGATGATCCGGTGATCGCATAAACGCTCACGCTGCCGGGCATTTTCCGGCAGCGTACCCTCCTCTTTATTTTTATCTGAACATTCCAATGAAGCTATTATTTAACAAACGAATGCAATGGATAGCCGTAGCGCTGGGTTGGTGTTTGGCCATCCTGGACATTCCGGCGATTGCCGATACGTTCAACGTGACCCAAACGACCGATGGTACTGCCACTTTCCAGCTGCGTGGGGCCATCCTGGCTGCGGATGCCCTGGGTGGCGGACCGCATACCATTAACCTTCCGGCAGGTACCTACAATCTTACAATGGGGCCGATTGTATTTGGGTCACAGGCGCAGAATATCTCGATCGTCGGTGCCGGAGCTGGTTCTACTATCATCAACATGACAACCACAATGCAGGACCGTATTTTCCTGATCAACCCGCCGGGAACGATACAAGATGTGCAGGTTTCGATTTCGGGTATTCAATTTACCAATGGGAAGAACCCCGCCGATCACTACGGGGGAGGAGCAATACTTTGCGGAGGACCAAACAATGTCATTAGCATTACCAATTGCACATTCGACAACAATATGACCAATTTCCTTGGCGGAGGCGCTTTGGCGATGTCGGGAGGTGGTACGATGACCGTCGAATACTGTACGTTTACAAACAATAGGGTGGTCGCCGACGTATCGTCCGGTAACGGCACGGGAGGCGCCATTTCTATTGATTATTATGGAAGCGGATCAACCCCCGTTTCGGCAGGCGTCACCATTGCCAACTGCGTTTTCTCCAATAATTCCGTAGAAGCTTCTTTCGCGACCTCGGGCGGAGCTATTGGGCTGAGGGCCAGTTATTCCGATGCAAGTCCATCATTTTACGGGAAAATCGAGAAAAACCGGTTTGTTAACAATAACGTGGGGAATAGTACCAGCGGCGGCGAAGGCGGTGCTATTTCGATTTTCAGCAGCTTTGCGGTGGATATCCAGTATAACGCCTTTTCAGGAAGTATCGCGCAGGGGAGCAGGGAAGCGCTCTCTGTGCGGAAATTCGGTAACGGAGCTATCAATGCCACAAATAACTGGTGGGGATGCAATACGGACCCGCAAGCGCCGGGATCGTGCAGCGAGGCCGCGAGGGTAGTGGGAACCGTAGGGGGCGGAACGCTCACAACCGGACCGTGGTTGGTGCTGAAACCTGTTGTCACAAATGCGGTTCTTTGCACGACTTCGCAAACCCAGACCCAAGTGGCCGCCAGTTTTTTGAATAACTCTGCCGGAACCCCAGTGCCAGTCGGTAACCTGACCACCGTGATCGGCTTGCCAGTTGGTTTCAATGCGGTGAATGGCAGCATTTCGTCAGCGGAAAGTTCGATTCAGGCAAATGGAAAAGCAACGGCTACTTACACCAGCAGCGGCATTGGCAGCGGCAGCGTAAACGTAATAGGCGGCTACCTGACGAACACGGACGCCAACGCCCGGACCACAATTGAGACGGGAACAACTCCAGTTATCGGTACACATCCTGCCAAATTGACCACCTGTGCCGGCTCCGCCTCGGTTTCATTCAGCGTCTCGGCCAGCAGCCTTGAAACGCCGTCGTATCAATGGTACCGGGGTGATACGCCGCTGTCCGACGGCAGCAAATACAGCGGAACCCAAACGGCGACGCTGACGGTCTATCATATCGTTCCTGGCGACCACGGTAACCAGTTTAATGTGAAAGTAATCAATTCGTGCGGCGAAGTGACCTCCAACAGCGCAGCACTGAATGTGATCGCCGGCCGGCTGTACGTCGCGGCGGGCGCATGGGGTGAGGGCTCGGGATGGGGCGATGCGCTGGGAAGCCTGAGCGCAGCGCTGAATGCGGCCTCGGGTTGCCCGGGAATTACCGAGATTTGGGTAAAAACCGGCACTTACATTCCGACGGGCACGCCTTATAATACCACTCTTTTTGGGGTGCGGCACAATGCGTTTTATCTGCTGGATAACCTGGCGATCTATGGCGGTTTCGCAGGGAATGAAACGACATTGTCACAACGCAATCCGGGCCTCAATCAAACGATCCTGTCGGGTAACCTCGGGGTGGGTGACAATAGCGACAATTCTTATCACACGGTGGTCTCCGTCAATAATGGTCCCACTGCACTGCTGGATGGCTTCATCATCCGTGATGGAAACGGCAATGGTGTCGGTATCAGTCCCTCTATACGTGGCGCTTCGATTCCCGCGACCCAGGGTGGCGGGATGGTCATGTACCTTTCCTCGGCCGTGATTTCCAATTGTGTAATCACAGGAAACACTGCGGAGCAGGGAGGTGGAATACTCCTGGCCGGTGAAGGAATTTCACCCGGTTTTCGTAATTGTGTTTTCAGTGATAACTCAGCCACCAACGGCAGCGGCGGAGGTGTTTTTAACGCATATAAAACCGGAGCGACTTATCTGAACTGCACCATTGCCCGCAACTCTGCTTCGGCGCAGGGTGGAGGAGTTTTTAACTTCCTGCTGTCAAACCCCGTTTTTGTCAATGCCGTCATATGGGGCAATGGCGCTTCGGAGGGCGCTGGGATGTATGATCAGATTGCCAATCCGGCAGTATCTTTCAGCCTGGTGCAGGGAGGGTACGCCGGGACCGGTAACCTGAGTTCGGATGTTCTTTTTGCTCATCAATCAGATCCGGATGGCGAAGACAACAAATGGATGACCGCCGACGATGGCCTCCGGCTTTCGCTTTGCAGCCCCGCTATTAATGCCGGGTTCAATATGGTTGATCCGGCGATCGATATTACCGCCCGGCCGCGTACTTTTGATCTCGCAACCGATATGGGTGCTTATGAGCTGCAGTCCTACCGTGACGGAAGTAGTTTATCTCAAAACGGCGACCAGGTTTTCCAGCCAATCACCGGCGGGACTACCAACGGTTTCGTCGCCACGGGCTGTCGCGTGATCGCGCAGGTCACGCCTGTGGGAGGTGCGCCCGTGAGCGGAAATGTGCACGCGAAGACATTCGTGGAGGCAGGCGTGATCATAGGAAATGCAATCAAATTTGTACAGCGTCATTATGAAATCCTGCCATCCGACAATGCGGCTAATGCTACTGCACGAGTTAAGCTGTTTTTTGAACAATCGGAGTTTGATGCCTTTAACCTGGCGGTCGGTGGCTCGAAACTGCCTGCGTCCGCTTCGGACGGTGCGGGCATCGCGAACCTGCTTGTGGTCCAGTACCACGGTACTTCGGCCACAGGACAGCCCGGGTCATACAGCGGGGGCATTACAACAATTAACCCCGAGGATAACGATGTTATATGGAATGGGAGCCTGAACCGGTGGGAAATCAGTTTCGACGTAACCGGTTTCAGCGGTTTTTTTATCAGTAATGCCGATCCGCTGCCTTTGAAGCTGGTTGGTTTTACGGCCAAAGCGGTTGAAAATACAACGCAACTAGAATGGCTGACTGCGGAGGAAGTGAACACAAGCCATTTTGAAATTCACCGCAGCGCAGATGCCCGCCATTGGGAAATTCTGCCGGAGCAGCCCGCTGCTGTGGGGAGCGGAGGCCACCGCTATAATTCAATCGACCACGAGCCCATGGCCGGCTTGAATTATTATCGTCTGAAAATGATCGACCGCGCGACGGATCGCATGGATGGCTCTTTCGCATTCAGCCACATCGTCGCGGTGGAGCATCGTAATGCGGTCCCAATGCGGATTTACCCTAATCCGGCGGGCGCGCTATTGCAAATTGAAAGTACCGGGGCAGGTCAGCTTACGGGTAATGCAGAGTTATTGAATGCGCAAGGGACTGCGGTTATCCGCAGCAAACTCGCGAACGGAAAGGCGGAATTGCATGTCGGGCATCTAACCAAGGGCATTTACCTCCTGCGCGTGCAGGGGAGCGCAGGCATTCAAACGCAAAAAGTGGCGATCCAATAGGTCAGATATGCATTACTACCTCTTCCAGACTACGGTCGTCGGGGACGTCGATCTTTTTCAGCAAGCGGTATTTGGTAGTGCGCACGGCATGGCTGCTGATTCCCAGCGTAGCCGACATTTCCTGGTAACCCAATCCCAGTTTAGCCAGCGCGATAAAACGGATTTCGCCCTGGGTAAGGTCCGGAAACTTCTTGCGCAGCCGGTGGAGGTAATCGCCATGGACCTTGCCGAAGAGTTTTTTGAAATAATCCCAATCCTCCTGTGTCAGGATCGTGCTTTCGCGTAGTTGCATCAGGGCCTCAGCATTAGGGCCCTGTTTGTTTTCCAGTATTTCGATCTGCCGGCTTTTCTCAGAAATATTACGGGCAAATTCATTAAGCTGCAACGCGGCGTTTTCAAGCTCTTGTTCTTTTTGCTTGATTTTCAGCTCTTTTAAATGCTGCTCCTGGCGGTGCCGTTTTCGCTGCGTGGTGTATACATATATTGAACCAGCCGCTACGATGAGCATTAATGCGAGTGAAAGGTTGCGTTCGGTGATTTTAAGTTTTTTCTCTGAATCAGCCTTCTCCATTTCTGAACGATGCGCTTGCAATTCGATCTTCTGATGGGCGCGCATCATCAGTTTGGCATTGTACTTGTTGGTCAGACTGTCGCGGGCAAACAATGCGGAGTCCAGGTAGGCTCCGGCGAGCCCGGCTTTGCCCCTTGCCGCGTATACTTTTACGAAAATAGGATAGAGGTCCTGGAAGTGACGATAACGATCGGGATAGGTGTCGCTCAGGTACCTGCGTGCAAGTACTGCCAGTTGCTCGGCTTTATCGAATGCGTTATTTTTCAGGTAAATATTGGCTTGTGTAATGAGCGATTCTGCCGCCAGCCCGAAGTCTTTTTGAACAACAGCCTCGTCGATATTGGCCTGCAGCAGCGGTAAGGCGGCCGCATAATCGCCCCGGATATAACTGTTTTCGCCTAATCCGCCCTTCGCAATGGCGGCCCAGAACTTGTAATTGCCCTCCGACTCCCTGCGGATCACCCGCCTGAAATAATGATCGGAGGAATCAAGGTTACCCTGCTGGCGATAAATAACGCCGATCGTATAAAGCGCGGAGTTGTGCCCGGCGTGCATATCCGGGTTGATTTTCAATGCGAGCACTTGCCTGAACAACGACAGCGCTTTTTTGTAATCCGAAAAATTGTGGTAGGCATGCGCAATATTCGTCAAATGGTAAGTCTTGTCGGGAAGCTCCTCACTGCTGACCGTGTTCAGCAGAGCTTCCTGTTTGATAAAAGTTTCAAATGCCAGCTCGTAGTTCTTGGCATCCGCCCAATAGTAATCTCCCAGCACCTTATGTGCCCGTGTATTGATCTGAATATTATTTTGTGCGGCAGCCCTGGCTGAAAGGTCTTGGAGCAGGGTTGTAATGCGGGTGCTTTGGCTTTTGTACCAAAATGTGAGGTAATAGGCTTTGAGCAGATCGGCCTCCAGTTCCAGGTCGCTATCATGATTCCGCATCGCAAACTCCTTCAGTGAAGTGACCGACGCAAACGCGGCAGTCGTATCCCGCATATTGAGAATGTTGATGTACACAGTATCCAGGCTTCTGAAGCGCTGGGGGTAGGTTTTATGAAGTAAATGATTCCATTGGGCGAATGCAGGGGCCACATTCAGCACCAGCAAAAACAGGAGGGAACGGAATAGCTTCATTAGTTCAGTAACGGGAGTCTGTCCCGACAGAAGGCGGATCAGCGAATAAAGGGTTTATCGGAGTAAATCTAACACTAATCACTTTTGGATACATGGAGGTTTTGTATAGAATTAGTTTGCGGTTGTGAGCTTGATCCGGTAAGTTTTTCAAACTGAACTACCTGAAATGGGATTTTTTATAAATTGATTTAAATGAAATGAATAATTGCTACAACGAATGATGCGGTATTCTTGTAGATTTAAGGTACATCTTCTTATTTATGAAAACGGTTACCAGCCTTGGTCTGTTAGTACTGCTGCTGTCCCATTCGCTGGGATGGTCGGTAGCCGTGCTTTTTGCAGGTAAAACGGCTGGTAGTACAGAACGGAGCGAAACTTTGCAGTCAGAAGCGTCGGCCTGGCACCGGTTTGCGGAATTGTCGGAGCATATGCGGGAAATGCAGCTTGCCAAAACGCCGCTTACACCTCTTGGAAGCGTCTTGAAAACGTTTGGGGATCTGGCAAAGACTTATCTGCCGGGCACGCATATCTACAGTGATTGGGTAGGGGAGATCGACTTGCCTCCTGCGGCAGTCCCTTTTGCGGAACCATTTCACATCGCCGTGGCCGGTGTGTCGAACTGTGCCACGCCTCCACCGGAAATGATCGGATAACATATTTTGAAATGCACTGCCACGGCTGGGGTACTCGTATTCCCCCGGTGCTTGCGTGCACATGTGTACCTATTCATTCACCGTATCATTTCTTTCAAAATGGCAACTATACCTACCGAGCCGATCGGAAGTATTCCGCGGCCCGCTTACCTGCAACAAGCCATGCAGGCTTATGCCCAGGCAGAAATTTCCTCCGACGATCTCGCCCGGCTTTTTTCACAAGCCACCCGCGAAACCATCATATCCCTGGAAGGCACCGGCTCACCGGTCATTTCCGATGGCGAACAGAGCAAACCCAGTTTCGCCACGTACCCGATCCACGGCTTGCTGAACCTCGACGGCGGGGGCGTAGTAATCCCGTTTGAGGATGGGCACACGAGGCAGCTGCCCGTATTGACATCGGGGCCGTTTCGTTACCGTAATTTCGCGGTAGATTATCTTCGGGAGGCACGTAAACATACCGCATTACCCGTCAAGCAAGCCGTTATTTCTGCTTCGGCAATGAGCCTGCTATACCCAGCTGGCGGCATCGACGGTTACCCGCAAAGCCAGTTTATCGCCGATTTGCTCGATCAGGCGGAGGCCGATATCCGCAAATGCCTCGACGAGCGGGCTTACAATGTACAGATCGATTTCACCGAAGCCAGGCTGGCCCTGAAACTCGATCCCAGTCAGGGACTTTTACAACAGTTTATTTCGCTTAATAACCAGGTTCTCGATCGTTTCACTGCTGAAGAGCGGAGCCGGATCGGCATCATACCTGCCCCGGCGGCGACCACGATTCGACCCACAGCGCCGATGTGCCTTACCAGGACTTGCTACCCCTGTTTTTTCAATTGAATGCGGGCAACTTTTACCTGGAATATGCCGGAGAAAAGGACAAAGTTTCCGTTCTGGAATCAGTCCGGCAGAATATCAGGCCGGGGCAGCGTGTATTTCTCGGCGTAACGGATGTTCTGAATGCCAGAATCGAAACGCCGGAGGAAATCCGTGACCTGCTCTTGCAAGCCGCCGAATATATTCCGCTCAATCAGCTCGGTTCCACTGACGACTGCGGTTTCTCGCCCTTCGCCGACGACGTTTCAACCGCCCGGGAGATCGCTTTCGAAAAAATCCGCGCGCGTGTGGAAGGCACGAGGCTGGCGGGAGCGAGGCTATAATTCGGATGGCCAGGGATTGTCAGTGTGGTCATGTGTAGTCATGTGTAGTCAGGTGGTAGTCAGGTGTAGCCATGTGTAGTCAGGTATTGTCAGGTGTAGTCAGGTATTGTCAGGTGCTGATTTGACTCTACGTTTGACCATACCTGACCATTTACTGACAATATCTGACCATTCCTGAC